>NZ_JACIJD010000004.1 GCF_014199205.1 Muricoccus pecuniae
CGCGCCGAAAACGGGCCACCTCGGCCTCCCGCGCGGCCATCCCGGCCAGCGCGGCACGGTCCTCCCCCGACAACCCGCGATAGCGCTGGGGGTCGGCGAGGGCGCGGAGGGCTGCCTCGGGATCCCTGGCGATCAGACCGCGGACGGAGGAGAGATCGGCCTGGAAGGCGAAGTGCCGCTCCAGGCGCCGCGCCTCTTCCCGGTCCAGCCCGGCCAGCGCCGCGCTGCGCAGGATGGCGGCAACCCGGTCCGGCACCGGCGGCCAGGCGGCAGAGGCACCGCCCGACGCCACCTGCGCCAGCGCCACGCGCCGGCGATAGGCCTGCCCGCGCTCCGCCTCGCCCGAGTGGTAGCGCGCCACCGCCTCCCCCCAATCCCCCGTGCGGGCGTACAATTCCCTCAGGAAGCGGATGGCATAGGCGAGGTTCGCGCGGGGATCGAATCCCTCGGCGAGGCTGGCGAAGGCACGGGGATGGTGCAGCAGGTTCACCTGCATGCAGCCGACATCGACCGAGCGCACGCCGCGGGCAAGAAGAGCCGACACCTCGGCGATCGCTTCCGCCCGGCCCGGCGCCGCGCGTCCCGCGCCCTCGGCGTTGTAGGACCAGGGCCAGGGGGACGCGCGGCCGGTCGCCGGGTCCCGCGCGCCGCTCTCGACCAGCGCGATCGCGCCCAGCAGGCCGGGCGGGAGGCCGGACGAGGGCTCCGCCTCGGCGATCGCCTGCCGGCAGGCGGACCAGTCACCGCCGGCCTGCGCCTCGCCACGCCGGGGCAGGGCCGCCGCGGCGCAGGCAAGGGAGGCGAGCAGGACGAAGCGAGTGACCCGACGCCCCATGTGCCACGAATCCCCTGGGAACGGGCGATCATACCCCACCCATGGGTGACCGGCGCGCCCTCCCTGCCCTGCCCCGGCGGAACCACGCCCGGCGCGTCGCGGCGGCAACACCGTCGCGGAGGGGCGGTCAGGGCGAGGCGAGCACCAGGCTCGCCGTGGTTCCCGCCATGTCGGGGCGGAGCAGCCCCTCGGCCGAGGGAAGGCGCGCGCCGAGAGTCACGCTCCGGCCGGCGCGCGTCAGCTCCACCGACTCGGCGGAGATGCGGATCACGCGCCAGCCCTCCACGTCATCCCCCAGCGCCGCGCGGCGGGAGCGCCCGTCGGAGAGACGCAGCAGCGCCACCGCGCTGTCCGGGCGCAGGATCACGCCGGAGGCGGCGACGGGCGGCGGGGCCTCCGCCTCGGGCGCGGCGGCCGGGGCGGGCGCCCTCTCCCGCGCGGGCGGGCGGCGCCCCGCGACGAAGAGCGGCCTCTCCCTCTGCTCCGACCACGGCCCGGCGGGCGGCTCGGGAGGTGGCTGGACAGGCACGGGGGACAGCGCCCCCGGATGCGCGACGGCCGACGGCCAGGGCACCACCACCACGGGATCGCGCGTCGCGAGGAAGACGAGGGAGGCGCAGGCGCCGCCGAGCAGGAGGAGCCGGGCGCTCATCGCGGCGCCTCCTCCGGGCGGATCCCGAGCAGCTCGATCTGCACGTCCAGCGGCCGCCCGGGCGCCGCGGCCGAGGCCGTGAGGGTGAGGGAGTGGACCTGGAGGAGCATCCGCCCCGTCTCCAGCTCGGCCAGGAGGTTCTGCACCCCTTCCGGGTCGGCCTGCAGCCGGGCGCGCACGCCAACCCGGCCGCGGCCCGTCTCCCCACGGCCCTCCGGCAGGGTCTCGATGCTCGTCACCGTGCCGCGGTGCCGGCCCGCCGCCTCCCGCACCCGCCGCTGCAGCTCGGAACCGGCCAGGGCGTAGCTGCCGCCCGCCGGCAGGTCCGTCACGCCCGAGAGGGCCTGGCGCAGCGCCTCCGCCTCGGCCAGCAGGACGGGCTCGCGGGACGCGACCGCCATGGAGCGGGCGGCGAGGGTGAGCGCCCTCTCGGCGCGCGCGGAGAGATCCGCCTTCGCCTCCAGCCAGGGCAGCAGCGCCACGCGCCAGGCAAGGAGGGGAAGCAGGGCCAGCAGCCCGAGGGCGAGCAGCCGCCGGACGGGGCGGGAGAGACGGGTCATCCCGCCGGCTCCCTCTGCTGGGGCTTCGGCGCCTCGGCGGGCGGGACGACGCGCAGGCCGATCCGGAACCGGTCCGCCGCCTCCCGCTGCGCCCGCGTCACGGGGGCGGCGAAGCGGACCTCGCTGAAGATGGCGGAGGCGTCGAGCGTCTCCAGCAGCGCGTCGGAGCGCGTGGCGAAGCCGGAGACGGTGAGCTGGTCCCCCGTCAGCCGCAGCTCGGAGAGCCAGACATCGTCGGGGAGAATCCCCGCCAGCTCCTCCACGATGGCCACGCTGGCGGGCCGGCCGCCGCGGAGCTGCGCGGCGGCGGCGAGGCGCGCGCGGAGCCCCGCCGTGTCGGCCTCCAGCGCGA
Organism: Muricoccus pecuniae; assembly: GCF_014199205.1. Classification (GTDB taxonomy): domain Bacteria; phylum Pseudomonadota; class Alphaproteobacteria; order Acetobacterales; family Acetobacteraceae; genus Roseomonas; species Roseomonas pecuniae. The sequence continues at coordinate 2,400 of NZ_JACIJD010000004.1, forward strand.
GCACCCTCTCGGCCACGCGCCGGGCCGCCGCGGCGCGCGCCTCCACGGCGGCGACGGCCCGCTCGTGCTCCTGGAGCCCCGCCCGCGCCATCTCCAGGCTGGAGAGGAGGCAGAGGCCGAGCAGCGCGGTCTCCAGGTGCCGGCGCCAGCGGCGACCCGGCGGCGCGAGAGGGTTCAGCGGGATGCGGGGCCAATCGGCGCGCGGATCGGGCATCGCGACCAGCCCCGCCGTCCCGGCCAGGGCGCGCAGCCCGGCGGCGAGTGGCGAGACGAGGCCGCGCGGCAGCACCGCCACCTCCACCTCGATCCGCTGCACCTCGGGCAGGCGGCGGAGGATCCGCGAGGCCATGAGGACCTCGTCGGCGGGAAAGGGAACGTGCTGCTCGACCTCGAAGCCCAGCACCGCCTCCAGCCGCGCCTCGGCCGCGGCGGGAAGCTGCACCACGCGGCGCAGGATCCAGGAGGAGGGGACGACCACCGCCACCCTCTCGGCCGTGGCCAGGAGGCGGCGGGCGCGCCGGCCCTCCCCGCCCTCGGCCGGGGGGAAGGAGGCCAGGGGGCGAAGGCCGCGCCGCCCCGAGCGGGCGAGGACGGGCCGCCCCTCCCGGAGATCGAGGACCAGGCCCGGCCCGCCCGGGCGGAGCGAGCGGGGCAGCATCCCCGACAGCTCCTCCCGCCACCATCGCAGGAAGCCCGAGCCTCCGTTCCCAACCGAGAGGAGCGTCGCGACGGCCGTCATTCCACCCTTTCCTCCCTCAGACCAGCGAGGCGCGGCGCCACCACCAGGGGTGGCCAGCGCCGCGCGTCCTCCGCCGGGAATGCGAGTCCGATCTCCACCGCGAGGGGAAGCCGCGCGGCATCGCTCCACACCTCCCGCCAGGCGGCTTCCTCCGAGGCGCGGGGCGCCCCGAAGTAGCGGAGCCGGAGCCCCGCCACGCCGCCGAGCAGGAGGCGGCCCGCCGCCCCCTCCCCGCTTCCCACCTCCCCCAACCCGCGCCAGAACAGGCGCACCCCCTCCTCGTCCCGCCGCAGCTCCACCAGCGCCGGCCCCCCGAGGCCGAAGCGGGCGGGCAGTTCCGTCACGAAGGCCAGCCTCTCCGCCCCGCCCTCGAAGAGCACGGCCGGGCGGCCTGCCGGCCCGGGGCCGACGAGCGGCATCGCCCCGAGCAGCCGCAGCCGCAGCAGGTCCTGCGCGGCCGCCACCGCCGAGTGGTCCGCCACCACCGCGGCCCCCGCCCGCCCGACGATGCCCAGGGCCGAGAGGCCCAGCGCGGCGACGAGGCCGAGCACCACCAGCCCGACGAGCGTCTCCACCAGCGTCATGCCGGGCCGGGAGGTCATGGCGGGGTCCCCGCCGGACCGGGCCGGAGCGTCTCCAGCACCACGCCCCCCACCGTGACCCGCACGGGGCGCAGGGCGGTGCCGGCGGCTCCTGGCTCGCCCGGCCCCACCTCCACGCTCCAGGCCCCTTCGGGCGCGCGTCCGGAATGCCGCCCTTCCCGCGCGGCGCCGGGCGGGGCGTGGGCGTCGAGCAGGGACTGGGCCATGAGCGCGGCCGCCACCTGGCCCTCGCGCTCCGCCCTCGCCCGCATCGCCGTGCCGAGCGTGGGCAGGACCGTCGCCACGGCGCCGCCGATGGCGAGCAGCGCGACCAGCGCCTCCACGAGGGTGAAGCCCTCGGCGCGGGGGTCAGGGAAGCGCGCGCACATGGCCCATCATCCAATCCACCTCGGCGCCCGCCGAGAGGGCCCCCGCCACCACCCGGACCCGGCCGCCCGTCGATCCCCCCTCGCCATCGAAGCGGATCGCCACCCGCCCCTCCGCATCCATCTCCGACGCCACCGCCTCCACCACGAGGAGGGCGCCCTCGGGCAGGCGCGCAGTGCGGGCGCCATCGGCGCGGCGGAAGCTGCCCAGCGCGGTGTCGAACACCACCCGCGCGTCGCGCCCGGTGCGGCGCGCCTCGGTGCGGGCCTCGCGCAGCATCGCCACGGCATCCTCGGCCCCGGCCCGCACCAGCGCCCCGCGCCCGGCCCCGAGGAGGCTCGGCACCGCCATCGCGGCGAGGGCGATGATCACGAGAACCACCAGCACCTCGATCAGGGTGAAGCCCGGGGCGCGCATGGCGGCTACCAGCTCGTCACGTCGGTATCCTCCCCGGCCCCGCCGGGACGGTCGTCCGCGCCGAGGGTGAAGAGGTCGTAGGGGCCGTGCTCGCCCGGGGCGCGGTAGCGGTAGGGACGCCCCCAGGGGTCCATGAGCTGGTCGGCCTTGCGGAGATAGGGCCCGTTCCAGCGCGGGGCTCCCACCGGCGCCTGCATCAGCGCGCCCAGCCCTTCCTCGCGCGAGGGGTAGCGGCCGACATCGAGGCGGTAGAGGTCCACCGCCGTCATCAGCCCCTGGATCTGCAGCTTCGCCGCATCGTGCTTCGCGCCGCCGAGATAGCGCATGGCCTGGGGCGCCGCGACGGCGGCGAGCAGGCCGAGGATCACCAGCACCACCAGCAGTTCCACCAGGGTGAAGCCCCGCTCCCTCGCCCGCCAGGGCTTTCCGGTCCGCAACCCGCGCCGCCGCACCGTCATGTCGTCACCTCATCGCCGCCGGTTCGGAGGCGGGGAGGATCGCCCCCCGCTCGTCCACCCAGCCCAGCAAGATCCCCCCGGTCGCCGCCCGGCCGCCGCCGGCAGGGCGCAGCCGCGGCAGCGAGCCCGTCTCGAAGGGCTCGGGCGCGTCGAGCGCCGCCGAGAGCCCTTCGCGCGTCAGGCGGCGCCCGGCGCGGCGCAGCGCCTCCACCATCACTTCGCCCGCCGCATGGCCCAGCCGTCCGGTCAGCCCGGCCGCGGCGGCGGGGCTCGCGGCGAAGCGCTGGCGCGCCGCCCCATCGCCCCCGCCGGGCGGCGTGCCGAAGCCCACCAGGACCTGGCGCCCGGTCGCCGCCGCCGCTCGCGGCGCGGCCCCGCCGCCCAGCGCGCCCGGGATCATCAAGGGCACCCCGGTCCCCCGCATGGCGGAGGCCGCCCGCCCCACCGCTTCCGGCCCCGCGACCAGCAGCACGGCGGAGGCCTCCGCGGCACGGGCCGCGAGGGCCGGGAGGGGCACCACCTCCGGCGCCGCATCGTCAATTTCGCCGAAGCGCTCGGCGATGCGCTCGGCGAGCAGGCGCTCCGACGCGCCCTCCCCCGCCACGATCAGCGCGCGCCCGGCATCCGGCACGAGGCGGAGCAGCGCGGCCCCCTCCTCCACCGGCCCGGGCAGGAGGGCGAAGGCCCGGCCCGCCGCGCCCGCCCCCGCGCGGACCGAGAGGAGCGGAACCCCCTCCCGCGCCGCGAGGGCCGCCACCTCCTCGCCGGGGCCGACCGGCAGGGCGGAGACGAGGGCGAGCAGCCCTGCCCCGGCCAGCCGCGCCACCTCCTCGGCCAAGGCGCCCGGATCGGGGATGGAGGCGGGGAGGACGGTCACGCGCCGGCCGAAGACGCCCTCGGGCGCGGCCGCGGCGATGGCACCCTCGAAGGCGCGGGCGAAGGCCTCGCCACCGGGCCCTGCGGGCAGCAGCAACCCGATGCGGACGAGCCCCTCCTCCACCCCCGGCGCCGACATTCCGTCCAGCGCGCGCAGATAGGCCGAGAGCGCCCGCCCATCCTCCACCGAGAGGCCGTAGCGCGGCATCACGGGGTCCAGCCCGCGCCCGCCGGCGGCGGTGCCCTGCACCACGGCGCGCATCAGCAGGGCGTCGTCATAGGGCGGCCGTCCCGCGCCGGGGCGCGACAGGGCGGACCACAGGACCGCCGGCGGCCGCAGCCCCGCCTCGGCCGTGCCGCCCAGGCCGTCCCGCCCGTGGCAGCCGGCGCAGGGCATCGCCGTGGCGGGCAGGACCTGGCCGCCGGCCGTCCTCACCTTCGGGGCCGCGGCCCCCGGGCGGGCGCCGCGGTTGAACAGCGCCTCCCCTTCCTCGACGAGGCCGGCCTGCACCGGCCCGGCGAGGGGCAGCATCAGCAAGAGGAGCGCGGTCAGCCCGCGCATGTCGCGGCATCCACCAGCCGCGGCGCCCCGGCGAGGTCGGCGAGCTGCGCGCCGGCCGCGGCGGGCTGGAGGTCGGGCCGCAGCTTCGCCCAGCGGCGGGCGCCGACATTGCCCGCCAGCATCAGCGTCGTGTGCCGGTCCGGCCGCTCCTCGTCCACCGTCTGGCCGAGGCGGCGGGCCACGTCGCGCAGCCCCGCCGGGGTGCCGGTGAGCAGCACCCAGTCCTCGTAGCGCCCGAAGCGCGCGGCCCAGGACTTCAGCCGCGCCGGCGTGTCGCGGCGGGGATCGGTGGTGAGGTGCAGGATGCGCGGCGGCGCCCCCGCCGCGGCGGCGGCGTCCGCGATCTCCAGGCTCCGCGCGGCGAGCAGCGGACAGGCATCGGGGCAGCTCGTGAAGATCCAGCCGATCAGCACGGTGCGGCCGCGCAGCACGTCGTCGTAGAACCGGACCTGCCGCCCCTCCTGGTCCGTGAGGGTCGCGTTGCCGAAGTAGTCCCGCTCCCGACCGTCGCATTCGAGCGCGGCGGCGGGCGCGGCGCGGAGGCCGAGGAGGAGGGCCGGGGCGGCCAGCAGCAGGCCGCGGCGGGAAGCGGGGGTGGCCATCGCCTCAGGCCCTCCGCGCCGCGAGGGCGGCCTCGACCGCCGAGGCGATCGCCTCCGGCGAGGGAATGCCGAGTAGCCGGCGCATCTCCCCCCTCACGGGGTCGAGCACCACCACCATCGGCGTGTGGTCGCCCCCCGCCTCGGGCCCGCCGAGGCGGCGCAGCACCTCGTCGAGCTGCGCCTGAGGAAGGTTCACGAAGTTCCAGCCCGGCCCCGCGCCGAAGCGCTCGGCATAGGCGCTGAGGCTCTCCGGCGTGCCGCCGAGGGGATCGAGCGCCACGCTCAGCAGCCCGGCCTCGCGCGACAGGCGCGGGCCGAGAAGCTCCTGCGCCCCGGCCATGGAAGCGGAGATGGCGGCGCAGAAGGTGCCGCAGTCCGTCAGCACGAAGTCGATGGCCACCACCCGCCCGGCCAGCACCTCGGAGACGAGGCGGCGACGGCGGCGCTGGGCGTCCAGCACCCGCGCGTCGGGCAGGGGCTGGCGCAGGCGCAGCGCGGCATCGGCGGCGCGCCCCGGCTCCTGCGGGCGGGGATGGGCGTGGCCGTCATGCGCGCCCGCGGCGCCCGGCGCCAGGGAAGCCAGCAGCAGCCCGGCGAGCGCCCGGCGCCCGGGGCGGAAGAAGGGGGGGCTCATGGTTCCACCGCGCGGAAGGGGATGTAGGGGAGGGTCGCCGGATCGAGCCCGAGGGAGGGGGACTCGACATAGACGTTCACGAGCCCGGCCTCGGGCGGTGCCACCGCCTCGGCCTCGTAGAGCCCGTCGCCGAGGGGGCGGAGCGGCAGGGAGACCTGCCAGTGCCCGGCGAGTTGCACGACGCGGGCTGAGAGATCGCCCGCCTCGCGCCAGGCGCCCTCCTCGGCCGGGCCGCGCAGGCGGAGGCGGAGCGGCGCCGGCTGCCCCGGGCGCATCACCCGCGCCTCCGGCCCCTCGGCCTCCAGCTTCAGCCGGCGGGCCAGGGGCAGCGCCTCCCCCCCACCGAAATCGATCTCGAAGCAGTGGAGGAAGCCGCCGCCCTGCACCATCACGGGCAGGACGTAGCGCCCGCCCGCGGGGAAGACCGCCTGCGTCTCGTGCCGGCCCGGCGCCACCTCGCGCAGCGCGCGGTCCAGCGCCATCACGGCGAGCGGCCGGCCCTGGGGCAGGCGCAGCACGCCCGCGGGGGCCGCCATGCCCTCCATGTAGAAGTGCAGCACGCGCTCGCCGGGCGCGGCGATCAGCATGGCCGCGCCGCCCGGCGCCTCGGCCACCATGGCGCCGAAGGCCTCGCCGGGGGTGAGCCCGCTCTCGCCCGCCGCGATGGTCGTCACCGCCGGGGTGCCTGCCTCGACGAGGCTGCCGAGCGCGATGAGGGAGACGGTCGAGCCCTCCCCCGACTGCACATAGGCCTGGGTGCGGCTGAAGCCGACGCTGAGCGGCGCGCCGCCGAGCGCCACGCGATGCGCCACGGCGCCGCGCGCGAGGTCGATGACGGTCACCCGCCCCTCGCCCGGCTCCGGCACCATCAGCAACCGCCCGTGGGGGTCGAGGAACAGCCCCGCCGCGCCCGGCGCCACCTCCCACAGACCGGCCACGCGGCCCTCGCCCGTGAGGGCGATCACCCGCCCCTCCCGGGGATCGAGCAGCAGCGTCACCTCGGCCAGGGGGGAGTAGGCCGCGTCGGTGAAGCCGCCGCCGAGATGCGGCAGCGCCTCCGCCCCGCCCTCGGCGAGCAGGGCGACGCCCTCCGCCGAGGCGACGGCCGCGCGGCCGTTGCCGAGCGCCACGGGCACGTGCGGCCCGGCGCCGGCGGGGATGCGGGCGAGCACCTCGCCGCTCCCGCGGTCCAGCACGGCGAGTTCCGCCGTCGCGCCTTCCGCCCCGTCCTGCCCGACCCAGAGACGCAGCCCCGCGGGGTCGAGGGCGATGCGCGCCGGGCGGCCGCCCACGGCCAGCCGGCGGCGCTCCCGCCAGCGGCGGGTGTCGATCTCGACCACCTCGCCCGTCTCGGGCACGGCGACGAAGAGGGCGTCGCGCGGCTCGTCCGCCGCCCAGCCGCCGGGACGGCCGAGCAGGTTCACCACCGCGAGGGAGCGCGTGCGGGTGTTGCCGCCCACGGGGTCGATCACCTGGATCGCGCCCTGGTCGTTCGCGTAGGCGACCTGCCAGGCGTTCAGGTCCAGCTCCGCCCGGCGGCCCATCCGGTTCTCCAACAAGCCGCGCACGCGGTCCCGGCAGGCGAGCGGGCGGCCGGTATTGCGTTCAGCCCAGGCGGCGGGCTTCAGGCCGCGCGCGGGGCCTCCATCCTCGGCCGTGAAGCTGAGGGAGACCGTCACCGGCTCCCCCGGGCGGATCGCCTCCCCGCCCATCGGCCGGATCTCCAGCCGCGCCTCCAGCCCGGCCATGGCGTGGGTGGCGGTGATGGCGGCGGGCTGGGCCGCCGCCCCCGTGCCCCCCGCCAGCAGGGCGAGGAGGGCCGGCACCGCCCCCCCTCCCTTCAGGCGGCGGCTCACGGCGTCACCCGCAGGATGCCCCAGACGCCGCTGTCGAAGACGTCAGGCGACTGGGTGCGGAAGAGGTAGTCGCCCGCGGCCTTCGCCGGGCCGCCGGCCGCCTCCACCACCACGTTGTGGTGCATCCCCGGCCCGATCGCGTCCCGCGCGCCCGTCCCCATGGAGGGGGCGTAGCCCGGCTTGCCGCGCACCCCCTCGATCCGCTGCGAGGGCACCACCCCGGCGGCCGTGACCCCGGACGCGTAGGGCGTCAGCGACCAGTTATGCCCGTGCAGGGTGAAGACGCCCGGCCGGGGGTGGCCGCCGGCCATCAGCAGGCGGAAGCGCATCTCCTGCCCCGCCCGGGCGGTGAAGACCGGCGTGGCCGGATCCACCCCGCCGACGCGGCTGTTGGAGAGGGCGTTGCTGAAGTTCAGCCGGCGGGTCAGCTCGAAGTTCTCGCCGGGGGCGTGGCCCACGCGCAGCCACATCGGCTCCGCGCGGTAGTTCAGGCCGGCATTGCCGGAGTCCTCGGGATCGTCGAGGCCCTTGCAGCCCGTGGTCGTCACGCTCTGCGGCGTGCCCGTATCCACCGCCGCCTCGCCGGCGCCGACGGGGCAGACGGGCTTGTTGCTCGCCCGCAGGTTCAGGTCGTTCTGGAACATCAGGGCGAAGTCGCGGAACTGCCGCCCGTCGGGCATGGTCACGGTGGCGGCGGTGCGGGTGTTCGCATCCGTCACCCAGGTCGAGCCCTGGGGCAGGATGACCATCCCCGCCACCAGCCCCTTGCCGCTGTGCCGCAGCCGGTCGGAGGGCAGGAGGTTGATCGCGCCGAACTCGACCGGCACCGCCGTCAGGTTGTTGGTGGCGTCCATGTTCACCAGGCCGGCGTACCAGCGGTAGGTCGTGCTCTGGCCCACCGCGACGGTCTGCCGCACCGGCCGCACCGCCCGCGGCGGGACGAGGTTCAGGCCGATGTTCTGGCCGTCATGCCGCGTCACATCCACCGCCAGGAGCTGCGGGTTGAGCCCGACCTCCATCGAGGGCTTCACCTGATTGGCGTTGAAGCGCTCGATCAGCATCGGCAGGGCGTTGAAGCCCTGGTTCGCGGCGGACACCACCTGGTCCGCCCAGTTGGCCGGCAGGCGGTTGGTCAGCGTCACCTCGATGCAGTCGCCGGCATTGGCGCGCAGCACCAGCGGCTCCACCGGCGCCTCGGGCCGCAGCTTCCCGGCATTCAGGTCGCTGTCGAGCACGTAGAGCGCCCCGGTCGGGTCCGTAATCGGCCCGCGCTGGGCGGCGAAGTTGCCGGCGCGGGGGTTGTAGATGATCCCCGTCGGCGCGATCGCCTGGCTCGCCGCCACTGCCGAGACGGCGTAGCGCCTGACGGGGGCATCGACGGGGCAGACGCCGTTGAAGCGCGTCAGGTTCCGCACCGTCGCCGTGGTGCCGAGCTGCACCGTCTCCCCCGTGGAGATGGTCTGGGTCACGGGGGCGGGCGGCGTGTTGTTCGGCAGGGGCCGCAGGTCGGAGCGGGCGTATTCATAGGCCCGCATCAGGCCCCAGGCGCCGTTCCAGAAGCCGTCGGCGCTGGCGGAGACGCTGTAGAGATGGTCCGTGTGCGGACCGAGGTCGCCCTCGGGCGCGACGACCGGCATGTCGAACTCGAAGTGCTCCGAGATCGCCTGCATGTTGGAGGCGCGCCAGCCCGAGTTCGGGTCGTGCTGGTTGAACAGCCAGCGGAGCCCGCTGAACTGTACCGTGTGCGCCTCCTCATGCGCGCCGACCATCATGCGGACCTGCACGCGGTCCCGGCGATAGGCGCGCAGCATCGGCGTCCAGGGATCGCCCGCCGCCAGCCCGCGGGTGAGCGCGGGATAGGTGTTGGGCTGGCTGTTGAACTGCGTCATCGCCCGCGTCACGTCGGAGCGGAAGGCGTAGGAGGGATCGCCCGCCTTGCCCGCCGCCTGCGCCCGGGTGTTCGGGTTGTAGAGGCGCAGCGCGAGCGGCTCGTTCCGGTAGTTCACCACGAAGGTGCCGGTATCGGCCGCGGAGACCGCCTCCGGGCAGGGCGCGGGGCCGCCGCCGGGGCAGACCTGCTCCTTGCCCATGAGGTAGGGCAGGCCGATGCGCGCCCGTGCCGGCGGGTTGATGGCACGGGCCGGATCCGGGCCCGTGTTGCCGCCGCCCGCCTCATAGGCGTTGGCGAAGTCCGCCACCTGGAGGACGAACTCGCGATAGGAGTTCGCGGGGTTGGCCGTGCGCACATCGGCCATCCAACTCGTCGGGCCGCCATCCTCGCGCCCGCCGCTGCGGGGGTTGAGGGCGGCGCCCGTCTCGGGATGCGTCCAGTTCGTGCCCGCCGGCGCCACCACGAGCGCGGCGTAGAGCCCGTTCTGCTGGTGGGTGGAGGGGCCGAAGTGGTCGTGGGTGAAGACGGTGCGGAGCGTGTTGTCCTGCCCCGACTGGTTCACCACGGGATCGGCGTACCAGCGCTGGATCGTGGTCTGCGCGCCCAGCCATTCCGGGCGCTGGAAGGCCGCGAAGGGATGCGGCTTCGCCTCGGGGCAGTTGTTCGGGTTGCTCGCGCCCGCCGCCGTCTCGCAGCCGTAATTAGCGCGGATGGCGTGGATGCGCTCCCGCACCTCGGCCGGCGCCAGCGTGCCGTCCTCGTAGTTCCAGCCGTTGCCAGAACCGTCGGCGCTCGTCACGTCGAACTTCACGAGGTGGATGTGCTGGCCGACGATGTCGGTCGGGGTGCGGACCTGGAAGTCGTCGAGCTCGTTCACGCTCGGCAGCAGGTTCGTGTGGTGAACCTCGATGCACTCGCCTGACGTGGCGCGCATCACCAGCGGCTCGGGCGCGCGCTGGCGGTTGAGGGTGGGCATCACGTCCTCCCACAGGGCGAGGATGCGCCCCTGGCGGAAGTGCCAGCCCACGCGGTTCATCACGAGGTCCACCTGCGTCGCCGCCACCTTGTAGCGGCGCGGATTGGCGGCGCCGGGCGCGGGACGCCCGTCATCGAGCATGCAGGGATCGGCATAGGGCGCGCCGGCGACGGGCGGGCGCCCGTTGGTGATGAAGTTGCGCCGCGTGGCGCGCACGCCGCTGCCGCCCGTCAGCGCGTAGCTCGGATGGGCGCGCTGGGCGTGGAAGGCCATGGCGGCGCGCTCCACCGGCTCGCCCGCGCTGTCGAGCCAGCGGATCTCCAGCTTGTCGCTCACCTTGTCCAGGTCCCAGCGGTCGAGCTGCGCGGTCGCCTCGCCGCCGACCACGACGTGCCGGCGGAGGCCGCCGTCATGCGCCATGTCGAGCGGCGGCTGCGGCGGGCGGTGGCCGGCCTGGCCCGCGACGAAGAAGGGGTAACCCGGATTGGCCGCGGCCGTGGCCTCCTCCGCGCTGGCGGGCGCGGCGTCGAACACCGCCTGCCCGTTCGCGATCCGCACCGGCGCCGGCAGGGGCGCGAGCGCCATGCCGGGGATGGGCACGATGGCGGGAATGGCGGTGCCGGCCATGATCTCGCCGTCCGGCAGGGCGCGCGCGGTCGGCAGCGCGACGCCGCGGGAGTCCAGCTCCGTGCCGCGCTCGAAGGTGTCGTGGACGCGCCACATGCCCCACATGCCCTGCGCGAAGTGCGGGTAGAGATGGCAGTGGAAGATGCTGTCGCCGACCGCCTGGTTGCGGTTGCCCGAGCCGTTGAAGGCGATCTCGTAGGTATAGCCCGAGCCGGGCGCGATCAGCTGGCTGTCGAGATAGGAGGAGTTGGGCTGGTCGGGATTGTACAGCCACTGGTGCGCGTGCAGGTGGAAGATGTGCTGCTCCTTGCCGACATGCGTGTTCCTCATGATCACGCGGTCGTTCAGGTAGCTGCTGAAGACGTTCGAGGGGTCTTCGGGATAGAGGGCGCGCTGCGAGCGCGGCGCGTTCGGGTCGCGCGCCCGGCCGCTGTCGTCGAGCTGCGCGTTCGCGGGCACGTCCACCAGCAGCGCGGGGTCGCCGCCCGCCCAGGAGGTCAGGAAGAACTCCTCGTACTTGCACTCCGCGCACTGGGCGGTGGGGCCCACGCCGAGGCGGTTCGCCAGGACCTGCGCGCCCGCGCCGGTGACGCCGTAGTTCACGCCGAAGCCGTCGCGCACGCTGTGCAGCGTATGGCCCAGCTCCTCGTCCTCGAACTCGGCGAAGGCCTGGATCGCCTTGATCTCGTCGTGGAACTGGATGACGAACTCGCGGTACGGGTCTCGCCGGTCGCGCGTCTCCGGCGTGCCGCCATCGGCGGAGGCCGCCTGCGGCACCGTGCGGTTCGGCTCCAGCACGGGGTTGGCGGTGAAGGTGCCCTCGGGGAAGCGCCCGCGGGAGGGGCCGGTGATGATCGCGTTGATGTCGCCGTGCACGAGCTTGTTGCCGTCCCGCATCGCCAGGATCGGGCGGTTGCGCAGGCCGGGCACGGGATGGTTCGCGGGATAGCGCGCGAGGTAGTCGATGTCGGGATAGCCGGTGTCAACGCCGTCCACGATCAGGTTGGCGGGGCGGCCGTTCGCGTCCTTGCGCGTCGCGAGGTCGAGGTCGGCGCGGCTCACCTGGCTGCGGTACCACTCCGCGCCCTTGGGCTGCACCGCGACGGCGCCGAACATGCCGAAGGCGAAGGAGCCGATGTTGCTCTCGCCACCCACCATGACGGCGGGGTTGTAGAAGCTGAACACGCCCTCGCGCGAGGCGATGAGGCGGTAGGTGCGCGTGCCGCCGGGATTGGCGAGGCTGGTGGCGTTGGCGCCGACGAAGCCGCCGTCATCCGCGGCGCCCGTGGCGTAGTTCAACCCGGCGACGTGCAGCCCCGCCTGCCGCGTGGCCGGCTGGTCGACGGAAACCTTCGGGTCCTGGACGGGCGTGGCGTTCAGCAGGTTCTGGAAGTTGATGGTGAGGCAGTCGCCGGCATTCACGCGCAGCACCAGCGGGCGCGGGCGCTTTCCCGGGCGCAGCATGACGTTGCCCGGGCTGAGGCTCGTGCCGCCGCTCTTCGAGACGACGTCGTCGCGCAGCGCGTAAATCATATAGGCCGGGTGGTGGGAGCCGTAGCGGTTGAACTGCACGGCCTGGTCGATCGCGACGACGTCGGCGGTGACGGTATTGCCCGTCGTGCAGCTCGTCTGCGCGCCGGCGGCACCTGCCATGACGGAGAGGCCGGCGAGCGCGAGCCCGAAGCTGGCCGGCCAGGGGCCCAGCCGCCACCTTTTCCCCGCATCCTGCCCCGTATCCCGCTCGACGGTTCCAGTCCCCGACACCCTCATCGTTTCGGCTCCGTTCCACAGGGTCAGCGGCAGAGCTGCCGCGCGATTCATCTTCCGAGATCCGCAACTCGAAGTTGAAACCAGGGCCGCCCAAAGTATTCCCTTGGCGCCGCAAGTCCTGACTCCGCCCACGATTCATCGTGTCGAATCTGGAATTACCGCGGTGCAGAAAGACGTTTCAAGAACCAACCCCGTCCCACAACCGGAGCATGTGTCCATCTTTAGAGACACTCGCGATCGTGATAGACCACTGTTTTCATTGGCCTTGAGAGGTGGCCCAGAGGCACTGGCAGGGGGTCTGGGAGCCTTTTGGGCACCAGCCACGCCCGGCTCTCACGAAGAGATGAGAATCCTTGACCGATGCGCGTTTCACGGAGGTGAACGTACTCGCGACCGACACGCAACCGGGCCGGGGCATTTGGGACACAGCCGGGATCCCACGAGATGCCGGACCCGTGAGGAACGGAATCTCCGGTTGTCGTGAATAACGTTTCCGTTATTGTTTCTCTTCACGGGATATGTCCCGGAAATCGCAAACTGGACTTGGCCGGGCTCATGGACACCCTCGCCGCGGACACCTGCCGGTTCGCATGAAGGCTGACGGCTTCTCCCTCCCGGCCCAACCGGCGCTCTGTGGCATCGCCCTGGCCTCGCTCGCCCCCCTCCTGCCCCCGGCGGAATGGCCGGGCGCCGCCCTGTTCGGCACGGGTCTGCTCGCCCTCGCCTGGATCGACCTCCGCCACGGTGTCGTGCACGCGGCGCTCGTCCTGCCGCTCGCCGCCGCCGGTTTCCTGCGCGCCGCGCTGATGGTGCCGGCATCCCTCCATGCCGCGCTCGCCGGGGCGGCCGCCGGCTACCTTCTCTTCCGCGCCGTCGAGGCCGGGTTCCGGCGCCTGCGCGGGCGGGAGGGGCTGGGGCGGGGCGATGCCTGGGTGCTGGGCGCGGCCGGGGCCTGGGTCGGGCCCGGTGGTCTCGGCCCGCTCGTCGCGGGGGCGGCGGCCCTCGCGCTGCTGCTCACCGCCCTGCGGGAGGGCCGGCTCGCCCCGGACGCCTCCCTCCCCTTCGTGCCGGCGCTCGCCGCCGCCGCCTGGATCACCTGGATCGCCATGGGAGGCGTGCCGTCATGGACCTTCCCGTAGAGGACGGCGCGGCGGGCGCGGAGAGGCGCCTCGCGCAGCACCTCCTGGACCGCGGCCTCGTTGCCGCCCCGGCGCTGGCCCGGGCGGAGGAGGCACGCCGCGCGGCCAACGAGGCCCTGATCCCCGCCCTGCTGACCCTCGGCCTGATCGGGGAGGATGCCCTCGCCGCCGCGGCGGCCGAGGCGCTCTCCCTGCCCCTCCTCGGCCGGGACGACCTGCCCTCCCCGCCCCCGCTGCTGGACCGTCTGCCCCTTCGCTTCCTCCGCCGTGCCCGCGCCTATCCCGTGCGGCAGGAGCAGGGTCAGCTCCTTCTCGCGCTCGCCGACCCGCTGGACGGCTTCGCGGTCCAGGCGGCGGCGCTGGCCACGGGCGGCCCCGTCGCGGTGGCCGTCGCCGCGCCCGCCGCGATCGAGGCCGCGCTCGCCCGCGCCGAGGAGAGCGCCGCGCCCGCGGAGGCCGTGCCGGTCGAATCCCTCCTCGGTGCACCGGAGGATGCGGATCGGCTGCGGGATCAGGCGAGCGAGGCGCCGGTCATCCGCCACGTGAACACCCTTATCCTCCAGGCCGTGGAGGGCGGCGCCTCCGACATCCACCTGGAGCCCAGCGAGGCCGGGCTGCGCACGCGGCTGCGGGTGGACGGCATGCTGAAGGATGCGGGCACGGTACCGCGCGCCCTCGGCGCCGGCGTCGTCTCCCGCCTGAAGATCATGGCGCGGCTCGATGTCGCCGAGCGCCGCCTGCCGCAGGACGGGCGCATGCGCCTTGCCGTGCGCGGGCGGGACGTGGATCTCCGGGTGTCCGTCATCCCCGCGCTGGACGGCGAGGGCGTGGTGCTCCGCATCCTCGACCGCGGCGCCGTCTCCCTCGACTTCGAGGCGCTCGGCTTCTCCCCCGCCGAGATCGCGGCGCTGCGCGAGCTGCTGGGACAGACCAGCCGCATGGTGCTCGTCACCGGTCCCACGGGCAGCGGCAAGACCACCACCCTCTACGCCGCGCTCAATTCCGTGGACCGCGAGACGCTGAAGGTCTGCACCATCGAGGACCCCGTGGAGTACCGGCTGGAGGGCGTGAGCCAGGTGCAGGTGCGCCCGCAGATCGGCCTCACCTTCCCCAACGCGCTGCGCGCCATGCTGCGCCACGACCCCGACGTGATGCTGGTCGGCGAGATCCGCGATCCCGAGACGGCGGAGGTGGCCGTGCAGGCGGCGCTGACGGGGCATCTCGTCCTTGCCACGCTGCACACGAACGACGCGCCCTCCGCGGTGACGCGGCTGATGGATCTCGGCGTGCCGGAATACCTCATCGCCTCCGTGCTGCGCGGCGTGCTGGCCCAGCGCCTCGTCCGCACGCTCTGCCCGGAATGCCGGGAGGCGCGGGAGGCGCCGGCGCCGCTCGTCCAGCGCCTCGGCCTCGACCGGCTCCATGAGGGAGAGGGCCCGATCCGCCTCTGGCATCCCCGCGGCTGCGCGGCCTGCGGCGGCAGCGGCTATCGCGGGCGCACCACCATCCTGCAGGTGATGAATCTCGGGCCGGGGCTGCGCGACCTCATCCTGCGCCGCGCCGATGCCGGCACGATCGGCGAGGCGGCCGAGCGGGAGGGCATGAGCGGGCTGCGCGAGGCCGGGCTCCGCAAGGCGCTCGCCGGCGTCACGACCGTCGAGGAAGTGCTGCGCGTGGCGGGCGGGAGCTGAGCATGGGCGCGACCCGCCAGTTCGACTACGTCGCCATCGCCGCCGACGGGCGCACGCTGCGCGGCCGCGTCGAGGCCGAGGACCAGCGGGGCGCCGCGCGGCGCATCCAGGAGGGCGGGCATCTTCCCATGGAGATCCGCCCGGCGGGCGAGGCCTCCCTCATCGCCGCCCCCGTCGCGGCCGGCGGCATCCGCCTGCGCCCGCGCGAGATGGCGCGGCTGGCGCGGGGCTTGAGCCTCCTGCTCTCGGCGGGGCTGCAGCTCGATGTCGCGCTCGACGCGCTGGCAGGGTCCGAGACCTCCTCGGGCCCGCGGCGGCTGCTGCGCGGGCTGCACGAGACCGTGCGCGGCGGCACGCCCCTCTCGGCCGCGGTCGCCGCGCGGCCCGGCGCCTTCCCCGGCTGGTACGCCGCCGCCATCACCACCGCCGAGGGCACGGGCCGCCTCCCCGCGGTGCTGGACCGCCTCGCTGCCGAGACCCTGCGGCTGGAGCGCGTGGCGGAGCGCATCCGCGCCGGCCTCACCTACCCCGCCGTGGTGCTCGTCCTCGCCCTCGGCGTGGTGATGGTGCTGGTGGGCGTGGTGCTGCCGGCGCTCGAGCCGCTCTTCTCCGCGGCCGGGGGGAAGCTCCCGGCCTCCACCCGCCTGATGCTCGACGCCGCGGCCTGGCTCAGGGAATGGGGGGCGATCGGGGCGGCGGGGCTGCTCTCGGCGGGGCTGGTCGCCTGGCGGGCCATGCAGGCCCCGGAGGCCCGGCTCTGGCGCGACGCGCGGCTCCTCCGCCTTCCCCTGGTCGGGCCGCTCCTCTGGCGCTCGGCCACGGCGCGCTTCACCCGGCTTCTCGGCACGCTGCTCGGCGCGGGCGTGCCGCTGGCCGAGGCGCTGCAGCACGCGGGCGCCGCGGCCGGCAACGCCGCCGTCGCGGCGGGGCTGGAGCGCGCGCGGGCCGGGCTCTCGGCCGGCTCCACCTTCGCCGCCGCCCTCGCCCGGGAAGCCGTCCTTCCCCGCCTCGCCACCACGCTGATCGGCATCGGCGAGGAGGGTGGGCGGCTGCGCGAGATGCTGGAGGAGGTGGCCGTCATCCACGAGGAGGAGGCCGAGCGCGCGACCGAGCGCCTCCTTGCCCTTCTCGTCCCCGGCGTGACGCTCCTCCTCGGCGGCCTCGTCGCCGGCATCGTGCTCACCACCCTGAACGCCATCCTCGGCGCGAACTCCGCCGCACTGGGCAGCCCGTGAAGAAATCACTCCCCCCCCTCGCCCTCGCGCTGACGATCGGCGCCTGCGCGGAACCCGAACTCCGGGGGCCCGCGGCCTTCGACGAGGCCATGCGGCGGATCGAGGCCTCCACCGGGCGCCCGGCACCTCCCTCGACCGGCGTGGTCGGCCCCACCCCCCTCTCCCCCCCGCCGGAACCGGCCGCCACGGCGGGGCGCGGTCGCGGGGCGGTGGTGGACGTGGCGACGCCCCCGCGCGGGCCGGCGGGAATCGCCGCGCCGCGCGGCGCGAGCCCGTCCGGCGGCGGCACCGTCACCCTCAACTTCGTCGAGGCCGAGCTGCCCCAGGTGGTGCAGGCCGTACTGGGGGACCTGCTGCGCGCCAGCTACACCGTGGATCCCCGGGTCAGCGGCACGGTAACGCTCCAGACGCAGCGGCCGGTGCCGGAATCCGCTGCGCTCTCCCTCCTGGAATCCGCGCTGGAGGCGAATGGGGCGGCGCTGCTGAGGAATGCGGGCGGCTACCGCGTCGTGCCGCTGGAGGGCGCGCTCCAGGCGGGGCCGCCCGTCAGCATGCGGCAGGCCGGGGCGGCGCGGGAGCCGGGCTTCGGCATCGTCGCCGTGCCGCTCTCCCACGCGCGGGCGGCCGACCTCCAGCGCGTGCTCCAGCCGCTGGCGCCGCGCGGCGGCTCGGTGGTGGCGGACGAGGCGCGCAACATCCTCCTCCTCGCCGGCACGGGGCCGCAGCTCGCCAGCCTGCTGGAGACGGCGCAGAGCTTCGATGTCGGCTGGATCAGGAACCAGTCCGTCGCCCTGCTGCCGCTCGATTCCGCGCCCGCCGCCACGGTGGCGCAGGAGATCGGCTCGATCTTCGGGGGCGAGGGCAATGCGCGGGAATCGCTGCGCGTGGTGCCCGTGGCGCGCATGAACGCCGTGCTCGTTGTCGCCTCCCAGCCGCAGCAGCTCGAGCGCGTGCGGCGCTGGGTCCGCAACCTCGATTCCGCGGGCATGGGCGGCTCGCCGCAGCTCTTCGTGCATCGCGTGCAGTATGTCCGCGCGGGCGAGCTGGCCACCACGCTGCGCCAGCTCCTCCAGGGCGGCGGGCGCGGGACGGAGGCGGGCTCCCTGCTCGCGCCGGGGCAGGCGGGCGTGCAGATGACGAACGGGGCCGCCTCGCCGATCGGCGAGGCGCCGCTGAGCGGGGCCGGCACCCTCGCCTCCCAGGGGCTCGCGAACGGCGCGGCCTCGGGCGGCAACCCGCTGCCGCCGGGGGTGTCGCGCACCGGCGCCGGGGGAATGCCCGGCGGCGCCCCGCCCGTGCCCGGCCTGCCGCCGATCGGTGGCGGCGCCGCGGGCGGCGACATCGGTGGGGCCGGCGGCGGTCTGCCGGCCGCGCCCGTGCGCATCGTGGCGGACGAGGCGCAGAACGCCCTCATCGTCTATGCCAGCCAGAGCGACTGGCGCCTGGTGGAGCGCGCCGTGCTGATGCTGGACCGCCCGCCGACGCAGGTGGCGGTCGATGCCGTCATCGCCGAGGTGACGCTGAACCAGGACCTGGAATACGGCCTGTCCTGGTTCTTCCGCACGGGCCGCTTCGAGTTCCGCCTCTCCCCCACGGAGACGGGCGCGATCGCCGGGGCCTTCCCGGGCTTCAACCTTCTCTATTCCGGCGGCGCGGATGCGAGCGTGGTGCTGACCGCGCTGGCCAGCCTCACCGACGTGCGCGTGATCTCCTCGCCCCAGGTGATGGTGCTGTCCAACCAGACGGCGCGGTTGCGCGTGGGCGATTCCGTGCCCGTGGTCACGCAGCAGGCCTCGGGCGGCGGACTGCTCGACACCCGCATCGTCAACTCCGTCTCGCTCCGCGACACCGGCGTGTCGCTCGACGTGACGCCGCGGGTGAACTCCGCGGGCGGCGTGCTGCTCGACGTGGACCAGGACGTGTCGGACGCCGTGCAGACCACGACGAGCGGCATCGACAGCCCCACCATCCAGCAGCGCCGGCTCCGCACCGTCGTCTCCGTCGCCTCCGGCCAGACGGTCGCGCTGGGCGGGCTGATCCGGGAGGCCGACAGCGGCACGCGCTCGGGGCTGCCCTTCCTCATCAACATCCCCGTCCTGCGCGAGCTGACGGGGGTGAGAAGCCGCTCGCGCCGGCGGACGGAGCTGCTGGTGCTGCTCACGCCGCGCGTGGTGCAGAGCACCGAGGATCTCCGCCGCGCGACGGAGGAGCTGCGCAGCCGGATGACCAACATGGCGCCGCGCGTCGAGCTTCCGCCCCAGCGCATCAATGCCGCGCCGGTTCGCTAGGGGCCGGTTCGCTAGGGGCCGGCTCGCCAGGAAACGGGGATCGGCGCTCGTCTTCGCGCTCTGGATCGCGCTGCTCCTGGGCGTGGCGGGCACGGTGGCGATGCGCCTCGCCGCGGCGGGCGCGGGGGCGGCGCGGGTGGAGGCGGACCTCGCCGCGGCCCGGGCGGCGGCGGAGGGGGGGATCTGGGCGGCCGCCCACCGCCTCGCGGCCGAGCCCCTCGCCTCCCGCCCGCCGCGGGCCGAGTTCGCCTTCCCCATCGGGCGGAGCGAGGCGCTCGTCCGCGCCGCCGACGAGGACGGGCGGATCGACCTCAACGCGGCGGGGGAGCCGCTGCTCGCCGCCCTGTTCCGCACGGCGGGGATGGAGGAGCGCCCGGCCGGGGCCCTGGCCCGCGCCCTGGTGGACCGGCGCGCGGAGGAGGCGCATCGCGCCGGGCTCCGCGCCGTGGGCGAGCTGGCCTCCCTGCCCGGCGGCACCCCTGCCCTGGCCGAGGCGGTCCGCGGCGCCGCGACCGTCCACACCGGCCGCGCCCGCCCGGCGGCGGAGGCGGCCCCCGCCATGGCCGCCACCGCCCTGGCCCTGGAGGCCCGCGCGATGCCGCCCCTTCCTTCTCGGTCCGGCGGACTGAGGACGCCCTCCCCCGCGCAGGGCGAGGCCGGGCGGCGGATGATCTGGCGCATCGAGTCTACGGGGCGCAGCGGCGCGGTGGAGGCGCATCTCGCCGCCGTGCTGCAGATCGCGCCGGGCGACGGGATGCCCGGGCGGGTGCTGGAGTGGCAACCGGCCGCGCGCTGACCCTGCCGGGCGACCTCAGCCGCCTGGGGAGCCCCCATCGGCGCCCTGCGCCTCGGACAGGGAGAGCGCCGGCGGGCCATCCGTTGCCACGGCCACGGCGGCGGCGAGGGCGGCCTGGGTGAAGGGCTTGTTCAGCCGGCTCACCCCCTCCCCCGCGCCTTCCGGCAGGTCGGCATAGCCGGTGACCAGCAGGATGGGCAGGCCGGGCATCCGGGCCCGCACGGCCTCCGCGAGCTGCGTCCCCGTCATCCCCGGCATGGCCTGGTCCGTGACCAGCAGGTCCACCCGCAGCCCTGCGCCGAGCGAGGCCAGCGCTTCTCCGCCCGAGGCCGCCTGGAGCACGGTGTGGCCACTATCCTCCAGCATCGCCGCGGTGTTGGCGAGCACGAGGGGATCGTCGTCCACCACCAGGATCACCCGCGGGGCGGTGCCGGGCGGAAGGGGCGCCGCCCCGGCCTCCGCCGCTTCCTCCCCGGCACCCGCCGCGGCGGCGGGCAGCCAGAGCTCGACCGTGGTTCCCTCCCCCGGGCTGCTCCGCAGCGCCATCCGGCCGCCGGACTGCGCAGCCAGCCCCTGCACCATGGGCAGGCCGAGCCCCGTGCCCTTGCCCACGCCCTTGGTGGTGAAGAAGGGCTCCGTCGCTCGGGCGAGGGTGGCCGCGTCCATGCCGGTGCCGGTATCGGCGACGCTGAGGAGAAGGTAGCGCCCGGGGCGCAGCCCCTCCCCCTCCTCCGCCCCGGGGAGCACCGCCCGCTCCTCCGCCGAGATGCGGAGGGTGCCGCCCCCGGGCATGGCGTCCCGCGCGTTCACCGCCAGGTTGAGCAAGGCCAGTTCCAGCTGGTTCGCGTCCACCATCGCGCGCGGGAGGCCCGGCGCGAAGCGGGTCTCCACCCGCACCATCGGGCCGAGCGAGCGCTGCAGCAGCTCCGCCATGCCGCGGACGAGCTCGGCCACCTCCACGGCGCTGGGCCGGAGGTCCTGCTTGCGGGCGAAGGCGAGGAGGCGCTGCGTCAGCCCCGCGCCGCGCCGGGCGCCCTGCAGCGCGTTCTCGACGAGGGAGGCGGCCTTGGCGTCGCCGGGCGGGAGGCGCTTCCGCAACAGCTCCAGGTTGCCCATCACCACGGCCAGGAGATTGTTGAAGTCGTGCGCCACCCCGCCGGTGAGCTGGCCGATCGCCTCGATCTTCTGGGACTGGCGCAGGGCCTCCTCGGCCCGCTTGCGCTCCGTCACGTCGGTCAGGCCACCGAGCACGCGGATGCCGCCATCGGGGTCTTGCAGGAGGCGCGCGGAGGCCATCACGTCCCGGAACTCGCCCGTCCGCGTCACCACCCGGTACTCCAGCCCCCGCACCTCGCCCTGCCGCAGCAGGGCGGGCCAGTCCTCGCGCAGCTTCCGCCGGGCGGATTCCTCGGTGAGGAAGTTCACCAGGGGGCGCCCCACCACCTCCTCCCGGCGATAGCCGGTGAGCTCCATCCAGGCCTCGGTCACGTCCTCGATCCGCCCGGCGGAGTCCAGCGCGTGCAGGGGGAGCGGCGTCTGCTGGTAGAGGGCGCGGAACCGCTCCCCGCTCCGCCTGATGGCCAGGGCCTCGCGCTCGGAGAGGCTCGCGAAGCGCCGGTCGAACATCGCGGCGACGAGGGCGAGGAAAAGAATGAGGAAGGTGGCGGCCGAGACGGCGAGGGCGATGGTGAGCTGGTTCAGGCTCGTCCAGCCATGCGCCCCGTCCATCCCGGGCTGCAGGGTGAAGACCGCGCCCTGCATCCCGGCATAGTGCATCCCGGCGATGGCGAAGCCCATCACCACGGCGGCGAGCAGGCGCAGGACGGTCCGGCTCGTCCGGCTGGTGAGCCAGAGCGCGACGATCGAGGCGCCGATCGCGATCAGCACGGAAACCGCCACCCAGAAGGGGCCGTAGCGCAGGTCGGCCGGCATCTTCATCGCCGCCATGCCGGTGTAGTGCATGGCGGCGATGCCCAGCCCCATGACCAGCCCGCCCCCGATCAGCAGGACCGGGCCGGGGGCGGGCCGGCCGATGACGAGGAAGCTCAGGCCCGTCGCGCCGATGGCCAGGGCGAGGGAGAGAAGGGTGAGCCAGGGATCATAGCCCACCTCCATCCCCGGCATGCTGAAGGCGAGCATGGCCACGAAGTGCATGGCCCAGATCCCGCCCCCCATGGCCAGGGCGGCCGTGGCCAGCCAGGCAAGGCGCGCCCACCCGGTGGAGGCGCGAAGGCGGCTCGCCAGGTCCAGGGCGGTGTAGGACGCGGCCATCGCGATCAGGATCGAGAGGACGATCAGCGTCGCGTCATGCGTCCCGGCGATGGTCATGCCCGGCCTTGTCTCCTTCTTTCCGACCTAATTTTTTGTCCATCACAATGCCTGCCCCGGCGGGGCACCGCCATCCCCTCGGCCCCGCTTAGCCACCCCGCTCAGCCTCCCCGCTCAGCCTCCGTGGCGCCCCGCCCGCCAGCCCAGGGCCACGGGCACGGCCAGGGCGCAGAGCGCCGCCATGGCCATGAAGGCGCCGCCGCCGAAGCGGGCGTAGAGCCAGCCCGCCACCAGCATGGAGACGGCCTGCGCCCCCGTGTTGCCGAGGGCCGCGTGCAGGCTCTGCGCCGCCAGCGCCTCCCCGGGGGGCGGGTTGGCCGAGAGCCAGCGCATGGCCCCCATGTACTGCGCCCCGAAGGTCAGCGCGTGCATGACCTGGAGCGGCAGGAGCAGGAGGGCGTCGGTCGTCAGCCCCAGCGCCCCCCAGCGCAGCACCCCCGCCCCCGCCGCCAGGAGCATCAGCCCCCTCGGCGAGAGCCGCCCGAGCAGGGGCCGGGCCCAGAAGAAGAGCGCCACTTCCGAGAGCACGCCGAGGGACCAGAGCAGCCCGATCGTCTCTGCCGAATGCCCCGCCTGCGCCCAGTGGATGGAGGAGAAGCCGTAATAGGCCGCGTGCGAGCCCTGGGTCAGCGCGGTGATCGCCACCAGCCGCCCGAAGCCCGGCCGCCGCAGGAGGTGCAGGGCGAAGATCCCGCGCGGCCCGCCCCGCCCCGCCGCGGCCCCGCCCTCCCCCGCCCCCCGCCGGGGCAGGGACCAGGCGGCCGCCACCGCCGCGAGATAGGAGAGGGCGAGCAGCCAGGGCACCGCCGCGTATCCCGCCCAGGCCGCCATCCCGCCCGCCCCGACCGCACCGAGGATGAAGGCAACCGATCCCGCCGACCGGACCCGCCCGTAATCCGCCCCCGCCCGGCGCGTGGCCGCCAGCGTCATCGCCTCCCCTAGCGGGCCGAGGGGCGCCATGGCGGCGGCGAAGAGGAGCTGCACCGCGAGGATGGCGAGGAAGCCTTCCGCCGGCAGGAAGAGCGGCGCGGCGAGGGCGGCCAGCGCCGCGCAGGGGATCAGCACCCGCCGCCCGTCCCCCAGCCGGTCCGCCAGCCTGCCCAGGGCCGGGCTGACGATGAAGCGGATGAGCGAGCCGGCGAAGAGGATCTGCGCCACCCCCTCCGGCCCCAGCCCCTTCCCTGCCAGGAAGGGCGGCAGGAAGGGCATGGTCACGCCGACGCCGAGGAAGCTCGCGGCCAGGAGAGAGGCGAAGGGGCCCATGGAGATGGGCGCGGGGGATGCGGAGGCGGCGGGATCAGGGGCCGGCGCGGCGGGGATGGGGCCCGCCCCCGGAGCCGCCGCGAGGGCTTCCGGCGGGGCGAGGGAAGGGTCGTTCGGCGGGACGGTCATGGGCGGCCCCAAACTCCGCTCCGCCTCCGCGCTTGCCAAGCCCGGCCGGGGGCGCCACACGTTCCACCAGATGAGCCCCATCTCTGACCGCCAGATGTTCGCCTCCCGCGTGAAGGCCGTTCTCGGCCCCACCAACACCGGCAAGACCCATCTGGCCATCACCCGCCTGCTGGCCCATTCCAGTGGCATCATCGGCTTCCCGCTGCGCCTCCTGGCCCGCGAGAACTACGACCGCATGGTGGCCGTGAAGGGCGAGCGCAACGTCGCCCTCATCACGGGGGAGGAGAAGATCCTCCCGCCCGGGGCCAAGTGGTTCGCCTGCACGGTGGAGGCCATGCCGCTCGACCGGCGGGTCGAGTTCGTGGCGGTGGACGAGATCCAGCTCTGCGCCGACGCCGATCGCGGCCACGTCTTCACCGACCGGCTGCTGAACGCCCGCGGCATGGTGGAGACCATGTTCCTCGGCGCCGAGACGATCCGGCCCCTGCTCCAGCGCCTGGTCCCCCAGGCCGAGGTCGAGAGCCGCCCGCGCCTCTCCCAGCTCACCTATGCCGGCCCCGCGCGCCTGACGCGCCTGCCCCCGCGCAGCGCCGTCGTCGCCTTCTCCGCCGGCGAGGTCTATGCCATCGCCGAGGCCATCCGCCGCCGGCGGGGCGGCTGCGCCGTGGTGATGGGCCGCCTCTCGCCCCGCACCCGCAACGCCCAGGTGGAGATGTACCAGAACCGCGAGGTGGATTTCCTCGTGGCGACGGACGCCATCGGCATGGGGCTGAACATGGACGTGGACCATGTCGCCTTCGCCGGGCTGCAGAAGTTCGACGGCCACCGCCCGCGCCTCCTCACCCCCCAGGAGGCCGCCCAGATCGCCGGTCGCGCCGGGCGCGGCATGCGGGACGGCACCTTCGGCGTGACCGCCGAGTGCCCGCCGCTCGCCGACGACTTCGTGCAGAAGATCGAGGGCCACCACTTCGAGCCGCTGACGACGCTGGCCTGGCGCAACAGCGACCTCGACCTCTCGAGCCTGGACGGGCTGCTCGACAGCCTCTCCCGCCCCCCGCCCTTCCAGGGGCTGGCCCGCGGCAACGACGCGACCGACCACATCACCCTCGAGCACCTCTCGCGCGATCAGGAGATCCGGAAGTTCGCCCAGGGCCGCGCCCGGGTGCGCCTGCTCTGGGAAGCCTGCCAGATCCCCGATTTCCGCAAGCTGGCCGATGAGAGCCACACCCGTTTCTGCGCGCGCGTCTTCCGGCATCTCGTGGAAGATGGCACCCTGCCGACGGACTGGGTCGCCTCCCAGATCCGCTACCTCGACAACACCGAAGGCGATCTCGACACGCTGATGGCCCGGCTTGCCGGCATCCGCACCTGGACCTATGTCGCCGCCCGCTCCGACTGGCTGAAGGACGCAACCGCCATGCAGGAGGCCGCCCGCGCCGCCGAAGACCACGTCTCCGACGCGCTGCACGAACGCCTGACCGCCCGCTTCGTGGACCGCCGCGCGGCCCACCTCATCCGCAAGCTCGACGAGGGGGAGGAGAACCTCCTCTCGGCCGTGGCGCGGAACGGGGAGGTCGTGGTGGAGGGACACCCCGTCGGCCATGTGAAGGGCTTCGTCTTCGAGACGGCCGCCGATGCCGAGGACGAGGAGGAGCGCCGCGTGATGCTGCGCGCCGCCCGCCGCGCGCTTCGCGAGGAGATGCCCCGCCGCGTCGCCGCCCTGGAGGCCGCGCCCGACGACGCCTTCGCCCTCACCAAGTTCCAGCGCATCACCTGGAAGGCGGATGGCGAGGCCGAGCCCGCCGAGGTCGCCAAGCTCAAGCCCGGCAACACGCCGGAGAAGCCGGTGATCGAGCCCATCGATTCCGAGTTCATCGACGGCGCCGACCGCGAGCGCATCCGGGCCAAGCTCGCCACCTGGTTCGACGCCCTCGTCGCCCGCGACTTCGCGCCCCTGATCGAGGCGGAGGCGAAGGCCGCCGAGGATGCGGAGCTGCGCGGCCACCTCTTCCGCCTCCGCGAGTTCCTCGGCCTCCTGCCCGGCGGCACGGAGCGGGAGGTGACGCCGGAGCTGCGTGCGAAGCTGAAGGCCATCGGCGTCCGCGCCGGCCGCTTCGCCCTCTACATCCCGGAGATGCTCAAGCCCCGCCCGATGGCGCTGCGCGCCCAGCTCTGGGCGCTGAAGGCGAATTCGGCGGTGCCGGACCTCCCCGGCGGCGGGCTCGTCTCCATCACCCCCCCGCGGGACTGGCCGCGCGGCTTCGGCGCCACCATGGGATGGGTCCAGGCAGGCCCGGCCCTGGTGCGGCTCGACGTCGCCGAGCGAATCGCGGGCGAGCTGGGCCACCTCACCCGCCGGGCGCCGGCCGCCCTGCCGGTGGACGTGGCCAGCCGGCTCGGCGCCAAGGCCGACACGCTGCCCTCCGTGCTGAACGCCCTCGGCTTCCGCCTCGTCTCGCCCGAGCCGCTGGCGGAGGAGATGTTCGGCCCGCCCGCGCCCCAGCTCGTCGCCGCCCGGCGCGAGGACCATCACCGCGCCCGCGGCGGCGACCGCCGCGAAGCGAACCAGGGGGAGCGTCGCGAGGGGCGCGGCGAGCGCCGCGAGGGCGGCCGGGGCGACCGCCGCCCCCGCCGCGACGGCGCGCCGGGAGCGCAGCCCGCCCCGGGAGCGCAGCCCGCTGAGGGGGCTCCCGCCGAGGCCGCGCCAGCGCCGGAGGGCGCCGAGGCCGCGCCCGCCGAGGGTGCCGCCATCCCGGCAGAGGCGGCGCCGGAGACGCAGCGCGAGGCCCGCGGCCCACGCGGCCCCCGCCGCGACGAGCGGCAGAACCGCGGCGGCGGTGATCGGGGCGGCGAGCGCCAGGGCAATCGCCAGGGCGGCGGAGGCGAGCGCCAGGGCAACCGGGACGATCGCGGTCCCCGCAACGGCCAGCGCGCCGATGGACCACGGGGCGGCTACGGCAACGGCCCCCGCCGCGACCGGCGGGACGAGGGCCCTGCCCAGCCCCGCCCGGTCTTCGAGCCCTCCCGCGGCAAGGGGCCGGACCCCGACAGCCCCTTCGCCGTGCTGGCGAAGCTGAAGCTCGGGAAGTCCTGACAGCTCGCGATGGCGGAAGCCGAGGATCGCGACTGGCAGCGGCTGGACAAGTGGCTCTGGTGCGCGCGGCTGTCCAAGACCCGCTCGGCCTGCGCGGCGCTGGTGGAGAGCGGCGCCGTGCGGCTGAACCGGCAGCCCGTGGACAAGCCCCATGCCCGGCTGCGCCCGGGGGACGTGCTCACCCTCGCCCTCGGCGGGCCGGAGCGGGGCGTGGTGAAGGTCTGGCGCGTCCAGTCCCTCGCCGCCCGGCGCGGCCCGCCGGCCGAGGCGCGCGGCCTCTACGAGGATCTCGGCGCGGGTTGAGCCGGCACCGGGCGCCAGCCATCCCGCTGGCGCGGCCCAGCTTGCAGAAAGCCCGGCTTGCATGCCGGGCCGCATCGGTCCATCTGCCGGGGCTCGGGGCCGCTATCGCCCCGCGGGCCGTAAAGGGGCGTGAACGTGACCTACGTCGTCACCGAGAACTGCATTCGCTGCAAGTACATGGACTGCGTCGAGGTGTGTCCGGTGGACTGCTTCTACGCCGGGGCCAACATGCTGGTCATCCATCCGGACGAGTGCATCGACTGCGGCGTCTGCGAGCCCGAATGCCCGGCCGAGGCTATCCTCCCCGACAGCGACGACCGCGCGACGGAATGGGCCGAGCTGAACCGCACCTACTCCACCCAGTGGCCGAACATGTCCCGCAAGGGCGAGCCGCCGGCCGACGCGAAGGACTGGGACGGCAAGCCCGGCAAGAAGGAGCTGTTCGACCCCGCCCCTAACGGCGGCTGATCCTCCCCGTTCCGTCAAACCGGAGGGCGCGCGCCGCGTTGCCCCCGGTGGAAACGCTGCGTGGGATGGCCGCGGGCGGGCCGAGGTGACGGAGTCGGCCCTTTGTGGTAGGATCGCGCAACGACGGCATCACCCCTCCCGCCGCCCATGAGGGTGCGGGGCAAGGATCGGTGCGCCTGATGGCAGGGACTCCCGCTCTGGCGGGGTCCGCTGCGCCGAGCCCGTCCGACCCCGGGCCGGCGGTGGCGCCACAAGGATCGCGGAGAGCATGATGAAGGCACCCGCCGAGAGCAAGGGCAGCAGCAAGACGGACGCGACCGCGAAGGCGGCCGTGGCCAAGCCCATGGCCGCGCCGCGCAAGACCGAGGCCGCCAGGCCGGCCGCCGATGCGGCGAAGCCCGCGGCGCCGAAGGCCGCCGCCGCCCGCGCCTCCACCCCCGCCAAGTCGGCGCCCGCCGGCCGGCCTGAATCCGAGGAGCCGCGCGCCGCGCGCCCCGGCGGCATGGCCGAGGAGCAGGCGCCCGCCCCCAGCATGCCCGCAGAAGCCGCACCCGATCCCGTCATCCAGGCCCCGATCCGCCCGGCCCCGCCGCCCAAGCCCCTCGGCAATGCCGGGAAGGACTTCAGGACAGGGGACTTCGTCGTCTACCCCACCCACGGCGTCGGCCAGGTGCAGGGGATCGAGGAGGTTCCGGTCGCCGGGCAGAGCCTTAAGGTGATCGTCGTCACCTTCGAGGAGAACCGGATGACGCTGAAGGTCCCGATGGCCAAGGCGGCCTCCTCGGGGCTCCGCAAGCTCGCCTCCGACAAGGTAATGGGCGAGGCGATGGACACGCTGCGCGGCCGCGCGCGCATCAAGCGCACGATGTGGTCCCGCCGCGCGCAGGAATACGAGCAGAAGATCAACTCCGGCGACCCCATCGCCATCGCCGAGGTGGTGCGCGACCTGCACCGCAACGCCGGCCAGCCCGACCAGTCCTTCTCCGAGCGGCAGATCTACGAGCTGGCGATGGACCGGCTCGCCGCCGAGGTCGCGGCGCTGGACCGCACGGATAAGGCGGCCGCGACGCAGAAGCTGCTCGACACCCTCAAGACGGTCGAGAAAGAGAAGTAACCCGCGCCCCACCGGCGCCAGAGCCCGGCCCCCGCGAGGGGAGCCGGGCTTTTTCATGCCGCCCTCCCAGGCGCGGCACGGGCACAAAAAAAGACCCCGGGGATCGCTCCCCGGGGCCGTCGCTACCGCGTGTCGCCGGTCCTTATTCGGACTGCTGACGGACGCCCATGAACTGCAGCAGCAGCTGGAAGAGGTTCACGAAGTTGAGGTAGAGGCCCAGCGCGTCGAAGACCGAACGCTTGGCCGCCTCGTCGGAACCCTCCGCATAGGCGTACTCGATGTAGTCGTTCTTGATCCGCTGCGTGTCGAAGGCGGTGAGGCCGGTGAAGACCACAACGCCGATCACGCTGATCGCGAAGTGCAGCGCCGAGCTCTGCAGGAAGATGTTGACCAGGCCGGCAATCAGGATGCCGAACAGGCCCATCATCAGAAACCCGCCCATCCGAGTCAGGTCGGCATTCGTGGTGTAGCCGTAGATGCTGACGGCCGCGAACATGCCGGCGGTGACGAAGAAGGTGCTGGCGATCGAGGTGCCGACATAGACGGCGAAGATGTTCGCCATGCTGGCGCCCATCGCCACGCAGAAGGCCCAGAACAGCGCCTGGGTCGCGCCCTTGGACAGCTTGTTGATGCCGAAGGACAGCACCATCACGAAGGCCAGCGGGGCGAAGATGGCGGCGAAGCCGAGAATGGTCGGCTGGGTCGCCAGGCCACGCGGCGTGCGCACCACCTGGAAGAACATCTCGGCCAGGCCGGTGTTCGCGATGACGTAGGCGGTGATGGCCGTGAGCGCGAGGCCGGAGGCCATCCAGTTGTAAACGCGCAGCATGTAGGCGCGCAGGCCGGCATCGAGCGTCGCGGCATCGGTGGCGGCGCGGCCCGTCGGCTGCGTCCAGGCGGACGGGCCGCCCTGGAACCGGTTGTCGGGACCGAAGGCCATGGGTTTCAGAACTCCTCCTGGAGGCGGCACCCGCCGCCTCCTGTCGAGGAGATATATGGACTTCCTGTAATCCAAATCAAGCGGCAACCTGCCCGGAGGTCTGCCGCGCCTCACTCGTTCCGCAGCAGCGGCGCCGCCTTGGCCCGCAGCGCGAGCGCAGTGCCCGCATAGCCCATGGCGAGCGTCAGCACCACGCAGAGGGCGATGGTGCCGGCCAGGGTGCCGGGCAGGAAGGTCCAGTCGGCGCGCATGACAAATCGGGTCACGCCCCAGGAGGCCGCCGTGCCCACCGCCGCGGCCACCAGCCCCGCCACGAGCCCGAGCAGGCCGAACTCCACCAGCCAGGCCCGCCTGATCTGGGAGCGGGTGGCGCCGAGGGTCTTCAGCACCACCGCGTCCCGGATCCGCCGCCTCTGCCCCGCCGCGACCGCCCCGGCGAGCACGAGCAGGCCGGAGAGAAGCGTGACCGCCGCGGTGGAGGAGAGCGCCGTGCCCAGCCGCCGCAGCAGCGCCGCCAGCGCGTCCAGCGCGTCGCGCACGCGGATGCCGGTGACGTTGGGGAAGGCGTCGGTCACGGTGCGGAGCAGGGTGGCGTCCCGCGCGGGATCGCCGCGCACGGTGGCGATGTGGGTGTGCGGCGCCGCCTCCAGCAGGCCGGGGGAGGCGATCATGGTGAAGTTCAGCCCGAGGCCGCGCCACTCGATGTCCCGCGTGGAGGTCACCCGCAGCGGGATGTCGCGCCCGAGGACGTTGACGGTGATGGTCGAGCCCGGCCCGGCATTCCAGCCCCGAGCCAGCCTCTCGTCGAGCGAGACCAGCGGCTCGCCCCGGTAGTCCGGCGCCCACCACTGGCCCCGCACGATCCGGGTGCCCTCGGGCGGGGTGGCGGAATAGGTCAGGCCGCGGTCGCCGCGCAGCGCCCAGCGCGTCTCCTCCGTGGCCTGGACCTGATCGGCCGGCACCCCGTTCACCGCCGAGATCCGAGCGCGGAGGGAGGGCACGCGCCGCACCTCTGTCACCCCCGGCACCGCCCCGGCCACGCGGTCGAACTCCCCAGCCTGATCGGACTGGATGTCGATGAAGTAGAAGGAGGGGGCGGCGTCTGGCAGGCTCTCGGTGATCTGCTGGCGCAGGTTGCCCTGGATCAGCGCGATGGCGGCCAGCGTGCTCAGCCCGATGCCCAGCGAGACGAGCATCAGCGCCGTCGGCGCCCCCGGGCGGTGCAGGTTGGCCAGCCCCAGCCGGACCGAGGGCCGCCGCCGCACGGGGATGCGGCGCGCCACGGCCTGGAGCGCCGCCGCCGCCAGCCGGAACAGGGCGAGCGTGCCGAGCGCCGCCGCGCAGAAGGAAAGGGCGAAGAGCGGCCGCTCCGCCGTGGCGACGACGAGGCCAATGAGCAGCGCGACGGCCGCCGCATTGGCCAGCAGCAGCCCGATCCGCGGCCGAGCCCCGGCGGTGGGCTGCACGCCTTCCCGGAACAGCGCGGCCCCCGGGATGTCCCGCGCCCGGCCGAGAGGCCAGAGGGCGAAGGCGAGCGCCGTCAGCAGCCCGTAGGTCGCGGCGAGGAGGAGCGGGAGGGGGTAGAGGCCGAGGCGCGGCGGCACGGGCAGCGCGTCCGCCAGCGCCGTAGCCCCGGCCCAGGTCAGCGCGTAGCCCGCCACCAGCCCGATCGCGATACCGAGCAGGGCGAGGCCGAGGACCTGGAGGAGATAGGTCGCGAAGATCGCCCCGGCCGGGGCGCCGAGGCAGCGGAGGGTCGCGATGGTGCGCGCCCGCTGCTCCAGCCAGGAGCGCACCCCCGTCGCCACCCCGATGCCGCCGACGAGCAGCGCGGTCAGCCCGGCGAGGACGAGGAAGGAGGCGGCCTGGTCGAGGAAGCGGTTCACCCCCGGCTGCCCCTGGGAGGCGTCGCGCAGGCGCCAGCCATTGTCGGCGAAGGGCTGGGTGCGGAGCGCCGCGACGAAGCCCGGCGCGTCGGCGCCCGCCGGCAGGGCGGCGCGGATTTCATAGGTGACGAGGCTGCCCGGCTGGATCAGCCCGGCGGCGTCCAGCGCCGGGAGGGGAATGATGGCGCGCGGGCCGAGCACGGCCGGCCCCGCCACCTTGTCCGGCTCGGAGACCAGCCCGCCGCGCAGGGCGAAGCGCGCCTCCCCGATCCGCACCTCCGCGCCGGGGGAGAGGCCGAGGCGCTCCACCACCAGGGGGTCGAGGACCACGGGCGGGTTGCCGCCAGCCCCTTGTCCCATCGGTCCCGGCGGGTCGATCGCGAGTTCCCCGAGCAGGGGATAGGCGGAATCGACCGCCTTCAGCTCCACCAGCGTCCGGTCGCCCGAGGGGGCGACGGCCATGGCCCGCATGGTCACGACCTCGGAGACCCGCGCGCCGCGCGCCTCCATCCAGGCCCTGGCCTCCGGCGGGAAGGGCCGGGAATTGGCCACGGCGACGTCGCCGCCGAGAAGCCGCGCCCCATCCGCCGCCAGCCCCGCCTCCACGGCGGCGCGCAGCGTGCCGACCGCCGCGATGGAGGCGACGCCGAGCGCGAGGCAGGCGAGGACGATCCGCAGGCCCCGCACCCCGCCCCGCAGCTCCCGCCGGGCAAGGCGCCAGCCGAGGCGCCAGTCGCTGATGCCGTCGCTCATGCCCGGTCGCCGCGCGTGTCGGAGACGATCTGCCCGTCCTCCACCCGCACCTGCCGCTCGCAGCGGGCCGCGAGGGAGGGGTCGTGGGTGATGAGCACGAGGGTGGTGGCGAAGCGGTCCCGCATGCTGAAGAGGAGGTCCATCACCATCTCCCCCGTCGCGCGGTCGAGATTGCCGGTGGGCTCGTCGGCCAGCAGCAGGGCGGGCTCGGCCACGAAGGCGCGGGCGAGCGCCACGCGCTGCTGCTCCCCGCCCGAGAGCTGCCCGGGATAGTGAGAGAGGCGGTGGCCGAGGCCGACGGAGCGCAGCGCCACCTCGGCGCGGTCGAACGCGTCGTTCCGCCCGGCGAATTCGAGCGGGATGGCCACGTTCTCCAGCGCTGTCATGGTCGGGACGAGGTGGAAGGCCTGGAACACGATGCCGAGGGATTCGCGCCGGAACCGCGCCAGCGCGTCCTCGTCCAGCCCGGCCATGTCGTGCCCGGCCACGCGGAGGGTGCCGCCGGTCGGGCGCTCCAGCCCGGCCAGCAGCATCAGCAGGGAGGTCTTGCCCGAGCCGGAGGGGCCGACGATGCCCACCGCCTCGCCCGGGGCCACGGAGAGGTCCACGCCCCGGAGGATGTTGACCTCACCCCCTGCCCCCACCACCCTGAAGGCCAGAGAGCGCGCCTCGATCAGGGGCGAGCCGGGAAGCGCCTCCGCGGCGGCCCCTCCGGGGGTTGGGGTCGCGGCGGGCGGGGTCTGGGGCAAGGAGTCCGGCATGGGGGCGAGATTGGGGCGCCGGAACCTCCTGGGTAGGGGCGCGGCCGGTTTCGTTCTGTGTCTCGCCGGGGGTCTGGCCGGAACGGCCCCAGCCTTCCGGGCCTCCGCCCAGGCGCCGGTGCGGCTGCTGATGCTGGGGGACAGCATCACCGCGGCCTACGGCCTCTCCCGCGAGCAGGGCCTGCCGGCGCGGCTGGAAGAGGCGCTGCGGGCCGGGGGCCGGGCCGTGACGGTGATCGATGCCGGCGTCTCCGGCGACACCACGGCGGGCGGCCGCGCCCGGCTGGAATGGTCCCTCGCCGAGCGGCCGGACGCGGTGATCGTGGCGCTCGGCGGCAATGACGGGCTGCGCGGGGTCGAGCCGCGCAACAGCGAGGCGAATCTCCGGGCCATCCTGGCCGCACTCAAGGCGCGCGGCATCCCCACCCTTCTCGCGGGCATGCTGGCCCCGCCCAATCTCGGCGCCGATTACGGGCGGGAATTCGCCAAGGTGTTCGGGGACATCGCCCGGGACAACCCGGAGGTCGTCTTCTACCCCTTCCTGCTGGAGGGCGTGGCGGGCGAGGCCGCGCTGAACCAGCCGGACCGCATCCATCCCAATCCCCAGGGCGTTGACGAAATGGTGCGTCGCATGATGCCCGCCGTCGAGACACTGCTCAGCAAGGTGAGGCCCGCCTAGGAACCATGGTTCGCCTCTTCGTCGCGCTCGCCCTGCCGGAAAGCCTCCGCACGCAGCTCTCCATGCTCGCGGGCGGCATCCAGGGGGCCCGCTGGGTGCCCCCCGAGAACTACCACCTCACCCTCCGCTTCATCGGCGAGGTGGAGAACTGGCGCGCGGACGAGGTGGACGAGGCTCTCTCGGCCATCCGCTGCCGCCCCTTCGAGCTGTGCCTGCGCGGCGTCGGCACCTTCGAGAAGGGCGGGAAGATCGGGTCCCTGTGGGTCGGGGTGGAGAAGACAGAGGGGCTGACCCATCTCCAGCAGAAGATCGAGACGGCGCTGCAGCGCGTGGGGCTGGATGCCGAGCGCCGCCGCTTCGCGCCGCACGTGACCCTCGCCCGCACGGACAAGGCGCCGGCGGAGAAGCTCGTCAACTTCGTCCAGTCCCACAACCTCTTCCGTGCCCCGCCTGTCATGATGGAGCACTTCACCCTCTTCTCCTCCCGCCTGGGGAAGGAGAACCCGGTCTACGTGCCGGAGGTGGAGTACGAGCTTGCCTGAAGCGGGCACCGTGCCGATCTCGGGCGGGACATGGCACCTCCGAAGATCGTCATCCTGACCGGCGCCGGGATCTCCCGCGAATCCGGCCTTCACACCTTCCGCGACCCCGACGGCATCTGGGCCCGCCACCGGATCGAGGAGGTGGCGACCCCCGAGGCCTTCGCCCGGAACCCCGCCCTCGTGCAGGGCTTCTACAACGCCCGCCGGGCGCAGTTGCGCGACCCCGCCATCCGGCCGAACGCGGCGCATGACGCCCTGGCGGAGCTGGATGCCAGCTGGCCGGAGGGCCGCTTCCTCCTCGTCACTCAGAATGTGGACGACCTGCACGACCGCGCGGGGTCCCGCCGCCTGCTCCACATGCACGGGGAGCTGGCCAAGGCCCGCTGCCTGCGCTGCGCCGCCATCAGCCCCGCGCCCGGCGACCTCACCCCGGAATCGGCCTGCCCGGAATGCGGCGGCACCGGCACGCTGCGCCCGCATGTCGTCTGGTTCGGGGAGATGCCGATCGGGATGGAGCGGATCGAGGCGGCGCTGGCAGAATGCGACCTCTTCGTCTCCATCGGCACCTCCGGCGCCGTCTA
Organism: Muricoccus pecuniae; assembly: GCF_014199205.1. Taxonomy (GTDB): domain Bacteria; phylum Pseudomonadota; class Alphaproteobacteria; order Acetobacterales; family Acetobacteraceae; genus Roseomonas; species Roseomonas pecuniae. The sequence continues at coordinate 36,766 of NZ_JACIJD010000004.1, forward strand.
TCCCGCCGCGGGCTTCGTGCGGGAGGTGCGGCACCGCGCGGACACGCTGGAGTTGAACCTGGAGCCGAGCGAGGGCAGCCACCTCTTCGACGAGGCCCGGCACGGCCCGGCGACCCAACTCGTCCCCGCCTTCGTGCGGGAGACCCTGGCCAGGTGGGGCTGATCCGCCCCCGCCTTCCCCCCGCGCCGCCGGCCGCGCCCCCGGACAGCCCCGCGCGCGACCCCGGCCTGCCGCCCGGCGCCACCATGGAGAGGGCCGCGGCGGCGGCCAGCGCCTGCACGCTCTGCGCGCCGCACCTCCCCCTCGGCCCCCGCCCGATCCACCAGCTGCACCGGGACACGCGCATCCTCATCACCAGCCAGGCGCCGGGGACGAAGGCGCATCTCTCCGGCATTCCCTTCGAGGACGCCTCGGGCGAGCGGCTGCGGGACTGGCTCGGCCTGGACAAGGACCGCTTCTACGACCCGACGCAGGTCGCCATCCTGCCCATGGGGATGTGCTATCCCGGCCGCCTGCCGGGCGGCGGCGACTGCCCGCCCCGGCCGGAATGCGCGCCGCTCTGGCATCCGCGGGTGCTGCCGCTCTTCTCCGGGCTCCGGCTGCGGCTGCTGGTGGGGGCGCACGCCATCCGCTTCGTCCTCGGCTCCCGCCTGCCCCTGGGGGAGCGGGTGGCGCGCTTCGCCGAGAGCCTGCCCGGGCATTTCCCCCTGCCCCACCCCTCCTGGCGCACCCTCGTCTGGGCGAAGAAGCACCCCTGGTTCGACGCGGAGGTCATTCCCGCGCTGCGGCGCGAGGTGGCGCGGGCGCTGGAGGACTGACCCTCCCGCGCCCGTGGCCTCAGCCCCGGCCCGCGCCGGCCGAGAGATCAGCCATGATCGACGGCACCTCCGCCAGCAATTCCCGCGCGAGGAAGCCGAGCGGGCCCACGCGCCGGGCCAGCCGATGCCCGGCCTCGGCGTGCAGCCACACACCCCAGGCGGTCGCCTGCACCGCCGTCGCCCCGCGTGCCAGCAGCCCCGCGATGATGCCGGCCAGCGTGTCCCCGGAGCCGGAGGTGGCGAGGCCGACATGGCCGTGGGTGCAGGACAGCGCCTCGCCGCCCGGCCCGACGACCCAGGTCTCGGCCCCCTTCATCGCGACCACGGTGCCCAGCGCCTCCGCCGCCCGGCGCGCCGCGGCCAGGGGATCGGCCGTGACCTCCTCCTTCGATATGCCGAGCAGCCCGGCCATCTCCCCGGCATGGGGGGTGACGACGCTGTGGCCGGCATGGCGGCGGATCGCCTCGGGATGGGCGGCCAGGTCGTCCAGCGCGCCGGCATCCAGCACCACGCCGGTTCCCGGCTCCACCCCGCCGAGCAGGGCGGCCACCAGCTCCTCCGCCCCGTCCGAAGGCAGGCCCGGCCCGATCAGCAGCGCGGCGCAGGCGCCGAGCCGCGGCAGGATGGCGTCGGCGGCGCCGGGGGCGATGTGGCCCTCCGCCGTCTCCTCCAGCGCCATGACCAGCGCCTCCGGGACGGCCACGCCGAGCCCGACCGCCGCGGAGCGGACGGTGGCCATGCGGAGCTTCCCCGCCCCGGCCCGCAGCGCCGCCTCCCCGGCCAGCATCACCGCCCCCGGCAGCTCGGCGCAGCCGCCGACCACCTGCACCGTGCCGCGCTGCGATTTGTCGTGATCCGCCGCCGGGACGGGCAGTGGGTGGGCGCGCAGCCAGGCGGGATCGATCGTGCTCATGCTCTGGTTCCCCTCGCGCGCCTCACGGCGCGACCGCCTTCGCATCCGGCTCGGCCGTGACCGGCGTGCCCTCGCGCTCCAGCGGGGCGACGAAGTTGTAGCGGTGCAGGCGCAGCGCCCCGGAGGCGCCGATCTTCGGGTCGAAGCGGTACTCCGTGATCCCGCAATTCGGCACGTCGCCCTCCCGGTCGATCGCCAGGATCGCCTCCTCCGTCATGTTCTCCAGGAGGTAGCGCAGGCAGAGCACGACGACCTGATGTGCCACGATCAGCACGCGGCGCCCCTCGTGGTGGAGGCTGATCGTGTCCAGCGCGGAGCGCAGGCGCAGGATCACGTCGCACCAGGATTCGCCCCCGGGCGGGCGGTGGTAGAACTTGCCGAGGATGCGGCGGAACTCGGCCTGGTCGGGCTGCACGTCGCGGATGCCGAGGGTGGTCAGCCCGTCCAGCACGCCGAACTCCTTCTCCCGCAGGCGCTCGTCGATCACGAAGTCCTCGGGCGCCACCGGCAGCCCGCCGCTCTCATGCACCAGCGCCGCCGTCTGCTGCGCGCGCCTGTAGGGGGAGCAGAGCACCACTTCCGGCCGCGCCTCCTGCGGCAGGGAGGCGAACCACAGGCCGAGGGAGCGGGACTGCTCCCGCCCGAGCGCGCTCAGCGGCACGTCCACGTCCCGCCCCTCCAGCGCGATGCGGGCGGCGTTGTTCCGGTGCGCCTCGTCGCGCGCCACGTTCCCGGCGCTCTCGCCGTGGCGGACGATCCAGAGCGTGTCGGGCCAGCGCTGCGAATGGGCCATGGGGCACTCCTCTTCCCCAGCCCAACGCCGCGTCCCCGCGCGGGTTGAAAGCCCCGCGCTACCCCTCGCCCTCCAGCCGGGCGATCCCCTCCTCGGAATAGCCGAAGTGATGGGCGATCTCGTGGATCAGCACGTTGCGGACGAGGCGGAACAGGTCCTCCCCGCTCTCCACCCACTCCACCAGGATCGGCTCGCGGTAGAGGAAGATCATGTCCGGCTCGGCGGGCGGGGCGGTGACGGAGCGCTCGGTCAGCGGCACGCCGCGGTAGAGGCCCGTGAGTTCCCAGGGATGCTCCAGCCCCAGCTCGGCCAGGGTCTCGTCATCCGGCATCTCCTCCACCAGGATGGCGGCGCCGCGCACGGCCTCGCGCAGCGGGGCGGGAATGGCCGCGAAGGCGGTCTCGGCCAGCTCGGCCAGGTCCTCGGCGGTGGGCGGCGCGCCCCAGCGCTTCTCGGTGCTCATCATCCCGCGAAAGGGGGTATGCGGGCGCCGGAGGTCAAGAGCGTCAGGAGAAAAGCATGGCAGACCCCCTCTCCCCCGGCCGGCGGGACGTCCTCCCCTCGCTCCTCCCGGCCTGGTCCCCCGTTCCCGGGCGCGACGCCATCCGCCGCGAGTTCCGCTTCCGCGACTTCTCCGAGGCCTTCGCCTTCATGACCCGCGTGGCCCTGCTGGCCGAGGCGGGGGACCATCACCCCGAATGGTCCAATGTATGGAACCGCGTGGAGATCACCCTCACCACCCATGATGCCGGCGGGCTGAGCGAGCGCGACCTCCGCATGGCCGCGGCGATCGACGCCCTGCTCGCCTGATGCGCCCGGCCGTGCAGTCCCGCGGCGCGCTGCCCCGTTAAGGCCCGGCACCGCCGGCCCCGCCGGATTCACCCTGTTGAAGGCGCGGGCGCGGTGGCCCCGGCATGACCCGTGCCGGAACGCCAGGGAAAGATGCCCGCTCATGCAGCAAGCCTCGCTCGACTTCCTGAAATCCCTGCTGGACGCGCCTTCGCCCAGCGGCTTCGAGCGCCCGGTGGCGGAGCTGTACCGCAGGCGCGCCGGGGATCATGCCGACAAGGTGACCACGGACGTCCACGGCAACGTCATCGCCATCATCAACCCGGACGCGCGGGTGCGGATCATGCTCGCCGGGCACATGGACGAGATCGGCTTCATCATCCACCACATCAGCGAGGAAGGGCTGCTCCACTTCATGCCCATCGGCGGGCATGACAGCATCGTGCCGGTCGGGCAGGTGGTCTGGGTCCACGGGCGGGAGCGCGTGGCCGGCGCCATCGGGCGCAAGGCGATCCACCTCCTCGGCCCGGAGGAGGCGAAGAAGAAGCCGGGCATCAGCGAGCTGTGGATCGACATCGGCGCCTCCTCCCGCAAGGAGGCGGAGAGCGTCGTCTCCCTCGGCGACGTGGCGACCTTCCAGTTCTCCTTCCAGCAGCTGATGGGGGACCGCGTGGTCGGGCGCGGGCTGGACAACCGCGCGGGTCTCTTCATCGTCTCCGAGGCGCTGCGCCTGCTGCGGGAGGAGGGCGGCCTCGCTCCCGGCGTCGGTGTCTACGCCCTCGGCACGGTGCAGGAGGAGATCGGCTCCCGCGGCGCGCAGACCTCGACGGCCGAGATCAAGCCACTGCTGGGGCTGGCCGTGGATATGGAGCACGCCATCGACTATCCCGGCGTGAGCGCGGCCGAGTTCGGCGCGCTCGACCTCGGTGCCGGGCCGAGCCTCCTGCGCGGCGCGAACGCCAACCCCGTCCTCTTCGACCTCGTCCGCCGGGCGGCGGCGGAGGACGGCATCCCCCTCCAGATCCGCGTGGCTCCCAGCGGCACGCCGACGGATGCGAGCGCCATGCAGATCACCGGCGCCGCCACCGCCACGGGGCTGCTCGGCATCCCGCTGCGCTACATGCACACGCCCTGCGAGGTGCTGAGCCTGTCGGACCTGGAGAACTGCGCCCGGCTGATGGCCGCCACCTGCCGCCGCGTGACGGAGGGGATGGACTTCACGCCCTGGTAGGGCAACGCGCTCCCCCGTTGCGTGCGCGGGGGCGGGCGCGCAACCTCCCCCGCGGACAGCCGGGAATCGGCGCCGGAGGAGGACCGCTCATGACCATCACCCGCCGCATCGCAGGGAAGGCCGCCCTGGCCGCGCCCGCGCTTCTTCTCGCGCGCCCCTCCCTCGCCCAGGGCAACTTCCCCAGCCGCGCCGTGCGGATCGTCGTGCCCTACACGCCGGGCGGCGTCTCCGACATCACCGCGCGGCTGATCGCGGAACCCCTTGCCGCCCAGTGGGGCCAACCCGTGCCGGTGGAGAACCGTGCGGGGGCGGACGGCATCATCGGGACGGAGGTGGTGGCGAAGTCCACGCCGGACGGCCACACCCTCGCCCTCGTTTCCGTCGGGCACCCCGTGAACGCGGCCTATTACCGCCTGCCCTACGACACGATGAGGGACTTCTCCTTCGTCACCCTCACCACGCGCACGCCGCTGGTGATCGTCGCCGGCAAGAACTTCGCTCCCTCCACCCCGGCCGAGCTGGTGGCGCGGGCGAAGGACTCCCGCGCGGCCCCCGTCACCTTCGCCGGCACGGGCGGGGTGGTGCGCCTGGCGCCGATCCTCTTCGCCCAGCGCGCGGGGATCGAGCTGACCTACGTGCCCTATCGCGGCTCCACCCAGGCGCATCCGGACATCATGGCCGGGCGGGTGGACATCATGTTCGACACGGTGCCGGCGGCGCTGGCCCATATCCAGTCCGGCAACTTCAAGGCGATCGCCACCACCGGCGCCGCCCGCGCGCCGCAGCTGCCCGACGTGCCGACGGTGGGCGAGGCCTTCATGCCCGGCTTCGAGGCCTCGACCTGGGGCATGGTGATGGGCCCCGCCAACATCCCCGCCCCCGTGCTGGCCAAGCTCTCGGCCGATTGCGGCGCGGCGGTGATGCTCCCCGACGTCGTCGCCCGACACGCGACCCTCGGCGCCGAGGTCGTGCGCTCCACCCCGGAGGAGACGCGGCGCTTCGTGCAGGCGGAGCTGGAGAAGTGGGGCGACGCCGCGCGCAAGGCGGGCATCCAGCCCCAATCCGCGGGTTGAGCGCCGGCCCGGCCAGAGGAGGGGCAGCATGCCTCATCGCCGCCACGCAGTCCTCGGCCTCGCCGGGCTCGCCCTGATGGCCCACGGCGCCGCGCGGGCGGAGGCCCCGCCGGCCGAGGTCGTCCGCAGCCTCGCCCCGAGCGGGACGCTGCGGGTGGCCATCAACTTCGGCAACCCCGTCCTTGCCCAGCCCGACCCGGCGACGGGGGCGCCGCGCGGCGTCTCGGCCGAGCTCGCGGCGGAGCTGGGGCGGCGCCTCGGCGTGCCGCTGGAGTTCGTCACCTATGACAGCGCGGGGAAGGTGACCGATGCGGGGAAGCAGGGAGCCTGGGACCTGTGCTTCCTCGCCATCGACCCCGTCCGCGCCGCCGGCATCCTCTTCACCGCGCCTTATGTGGTGATCGAGGGCACCTACATGGTGCGGGAGGCCTCCCCCCTGCGCTCGGTCGAGGAGGTGGACCGGCCGGGGACGCGCGTCGCGGTCGGCCGCGGCAGCGCCTACGACCTCTATCTCACCCGCGCCCTGAAGAGCGCGGAGCTCCGGCGCGCGCCCAGCTCCCCGGAAGCGGTCGAGCTGTTCCTGCGCGAAGGGCTGGAGGCCGCGGCCGGGGTGAAGCAGCCGCTGGTCGCCTATGCCGCCGCCAATCCCGGGATGCGCGTGATCCCCGGGCGCTTCATGGTGATCGAGCAGGCCATCGGCATCCCCGCGGGCCGGGACGTCGCCCTTCCCTGGCTCCGCGCCTTCGTGGAGGAGATGAAGGCCTCCGGCTTCGTCGCCCGCGCCCTGGCGGCGAGCGGCCAGGGCGATGCGGAGGTCGCCCCGCCCGCCCGCTAGGCCCGGCACACGCCCCGCCGCCGATGGCCGCCGCGCCGCGCAGGGACCGGGCTTCCCGGGCCGCGCAAAGGGGCGATGCCGGCGGTTGAACCACCACCAGGAGCGCCGGGAGGACCGATGCGCCGCTACCCCTTCGTCACCGTGGACGTGTTCACGGACCGCCGCTTCGGCGGCAACCCGCTCGCCGTCTTCCCCGACGCGCGCGGCCTGTCGGACGCCGAGATGCAGGCCCTCGCCGCCGAGTTCAACCTGAGCGAGACCACCTTCGTCCTGCCGCCCGAGGACCCCGCCCACACCGCCCGCGTGCGGATCTTCACCCGCAAGTACGAGATGCCCTTCGCCGGCCACCCGAATGTCGGCACGGGCTTCGTGCTGGGAGGCTCCTCCGGCGCGGACCGGCTTCTCTTCGAGGAGATCGCGGGGCTGGTGGAGGTGGGGGTGGAGCGCGACGCGAAGGGAGGGGTCACCGGCGCCACCATCGCCGCCCCGCAGCCCCTGACGACCGGCGAGCGCTTCGACCCCGCCGCGATCGCCGCCCTGGCCGGGCTCGACCCCGCGGAGATCCGCGCGGGGGCCCATCAGCCGGTCCATGCGGGCACCGGCAACCCCTTCATCATCGCCGAGGCCGCGCCCGAGGCCCTCTCCCGCGCCCTGCCCGACACCGCCGCCTTCCGGCGAATGGCGGATGCCCATCCCGGCCTCGGGGGCCGCGCCAGCCTCTATCTCTACGCCCATGACGGGCCGGGCCGGGTCCGCGCGCGCATGTTCGCCCCGCTCGGCGGCACGGTGGAGGACGCGGCGACGGGCAGCGCAGCCACCCCCCTCGCCGCCCTTCTTCTCTCCCTGACCGACGCGTCCGAGGCGCGGCTGGACATCTCCCAGGGCACCGAAATGGGCCGCCCGAGCCTTCTCCGCACCACCGCCCGGCGGGGCGCGGACGGCATCCGCGCCACGGTCGGGGGCGGCTGCGTGCCGGTGCTGCGGGGCGAGGCAAATCTCTGAAAGTTTCCCTTCCGGACCTATCATTTACCTGTGATGGTTGACATGGAACGGCCGGGGATGGCCTTGGCAGCCATGCGATTGCGTGACCCAGAGCGGGCGGCGGAGGCCGAGGCGCTCCTCCAAGCCCGCCTCGCCTCCGGCCGCTACCGGGACGCCGACGAGGCGCTCTGCGCGGCGCTGCGGCTGCTGGAGGCGCAGGAGCGCGGCGGCGCCGACACGCGCGAGACCTTCCGCCAGGACCTCGACGCGCTGCTGCGCGATCTCTCGGATCCCGTGGAGGCCATGGCCGCCGCCGCCGGCATGCTCGGCCGCGCGCTCGGCATCTCCCGCGCGGGCTATGGCGAGATCGACCTGGCAGGCGGGACCGTGCGCGTCGAGCGCGACTGGACGGACGGCTCGGTGGCCGGCCTCGCCGACACCCCCCGCCCGCTGGCCGCCTTCGGCCCCACCCTGGTCGCGGAGCTGCGCGCCGGGCGGACCGTGGTGATCGAGGATTTCAGGACCGATCCGCGCACGCAGGGCAGGGCGAGCCAGGTGGCCTGGGAGAGCATCGGCGCCCGCGCCCTGGTCGTGGCGCCGCTGGTCAAGGCCGGCCGGCTGACCGCCACCCTCTACGCCCACGAATCCAGGCCCCGTCGCTGGACGGCCGAGGAGGCCGGGCTGGTGCGCGAGGTGGCCGACCGGACCTGGGACGCGGTCGGCCGCGCCCGCGCCGAGGCCGCGCTGCGCGAGAGCGAGGAGCGCTACCGCACCCTCTTCGACCTCGCCCCCTTCGCCCTCATCATCATCGACCCCACGACGCACCAAGTGCTGGACGTCAATGCCCATGCCTGCGAGGCCTATGGCTACTCGCGGGAGGAGTTCGCGCGGCTCACGATCCGGGACCTCGACACCCTCGCCGACAGCGACGCCATCCGGGCGCGGGCCCGCGCGGGCACGATCCGCCCCGGCCTCCAGGGCTTCGAGGCCCGCCACCGCACCCGGAGCGGCGAGCTCCGCGACGTGCTCGTGCGCGTGCAAGGCATGCGCCTGGCCGGGCGGGACGTGACCTATGGCGCGCATTTCGACATCACGGAGCAGAAGGCCGCCGAGGCCGCGCTGCGCGCGAGCAATGCGAGGCTGCGCCTGGCGATCGAGGCCGCGCGGCTCAGCACCTGGGAGTACGACATCCTCCGCGGCGCTGGTACCCGCGCGGGGCCCCTCACCCGCGTGCTGCCCGCCGTGCCGTCCGACAGGGAGTTCGAGTTCAGGTCCTGGCTGGACGCCATCCACCCCGAGGACCGGCCGGAGGCGAAGGCGAAGTTCAGCGCCGCCGCCCGGGGCGAGGCGGCGCGCTTCGAGGCGGAGTTCCGGGTCCGGCGCCCGAATGGCGAATGGGCCTGGGTCAGCTCCTTCGGCGCCGTGGTCGAGCACGACCCCGCCACCGGCGCCCCCAGCCGCATCGCGGGCGTCGCCCAGGACATCACCGAGCGAAAGGCCTCCGAGGAGCGGCGGCTCCTGCTGATGCGGGAGGTGGACCACCGGGCGAAGAACGCGCTCTCGGTGGTGCAGGCGGCGCTGCGGCTGACGCGGGCCGCCGACCTCCCCTCCTACCGCCAGGCCATCGAGGGCCGCGTGGCGGCCATGGCGCGCGCCCAGACCCTCCTGGCCGAGGACCGCTGGGCGGGCGCCGACCTTCGCGCCCTTCTCTCGGGCGAGGTGGGCCCCTTCCTCGGGGGCGACGGCCGGCGGGCCCAGCTGGAGGGCGAGCCGGTCATGCTGCCCGCGAGCGCCGCCCAGCCCCTCGCCATGGCGGTGCACGAGTTGGCGACGAATGCGACGAAGCACGGCGCCCTCTCCGTGCCGGGCGGGCAGGTGCGGATCGACTGGACGCTCCGGGACGGCACGCTGAGCCTGCGCTGGGCCGAGACGGGCGGCCCGCCCCTCGCAGCCCCGCCCGAGGGGCGCGGCTTCGGCTCGCGGGTGCTGGACGGCACCATGCGCCAGCAGCTCGGCGGCACCGTGGCGCTGGACTGGGCCAGGACGGGGCTGGTCTGCGACATCGCCCTTCCCCTCCGCGGGGTCCGGGCCGGGCGCTGAGGGCGCCGGGCGCCCCCCCAATCAGCCCCCGGCCATGGCGATCACCTCGGCCGCGCTCCGCCCGGCCGCGCGCAGCTCCCGCAGCGCGGGCGCCCCGTCCCGCTTGGCCAGCCGCCTGCCGTCGGGGCCGAGCAGCAGGCGGTGGTGGCGATAGGCGGGGGCGGGCCAGCCCATCAGCGCCTGGATCAGCCGGTGCAGCTCGGTCGCGGGCTTCAGATCCTCCCCCCGCGTCACCAGCGTCACGCCCCCGAGCGCGTCGTCATGGGTGACGCAGAGATGGTAGGAGGCGGGGGTGTCCTTGCGCGCGAGCACCGCGTCCCCGAAGCGGGCGGGATCGCAGCGCAGAGGGCCCTCGCCCACCTCCTCGAAAAGGAGCGGCCCGCCCGCCTCCGCCAGCGCCGCCGCCATGTCCAGCCGCAGGGCGTAGACCTCGCCCGAGGCGATGCGCGCCTCCCGCTCCGCCGTGGAGAGGCGGCGGCAGGTGCCGGGATAGAGCACCCCTTCCGGCCCGTGCGGCGCGGCGCCGATCGCCGCCACCTCCCGCGCGATCTCGGCCCGGGTGCAGAAGCAGGGATAGAGGAGGCCGCGGGCGAGGAGGTTCTCCAGCACCGCGCGGTACTCCCCGAAGTGGCGGGACTGGACGCGCACGGGGCCGTCCGGCTCCAGCCCGAGCCAGGCGAGGTCCTCCAGCACGGCCTCGGTGAATTCCGGCCGGCAGCGCGTGCGGTCGATGTCCTCGATCCGGATGAGGAAGCGCCCGCCCGCCTCCCGCGCCGCGCGCCAGGCGATGAGGGCGGAATGCGCGTGGCCGAGATGGAGGAGGCCGGTGGGGCTGGGCGCGAAACGTGTGGTGGTATCTGTGGCGGCCGGGTAGGCCTTGGGGCTTGCTGCCATCGCGGCGCCCGGGTTAGCCGGGCGGGACACCGAAGGAAAGCGTCATGGCAGAGCTGGACGGGCCCCGCTGGGGCCCCGCCTCGAAGGGCCGGGTGAGGCAGATCGTCTTCCTCCTCCACGGCGTCGGCGCCGACGGGAACGACCTGATCGACCTCGCCCCCCGCTGGGGCCAGGCCGTGCCGGAGGCGCTCTTCATCTCCCCCCACGCCCCCACCCCCTATCAGGGCGCGCCCTTCGGGAGGCAGTGGTTCGACCTGAGCGACCGCAGCCCCGCGCGGCTGGAGGCCGGGGTGCGCGCCGTCGCCCCCGTGCTGGATGCGGCCATCACGCGCGAATGCGCGGCGGCCGGCATCCCCGAGACCCATGTGATGCTGATGGGCTTCAGCCAGGGGGCCATGACCGCCCTGTTCTGCGGCCTGCGCCGGGCGACCCCGCCGGCCGCCATCCTTGCCTATTCCGGCCTTCTCCTCGGCCCCGAGTCCCTCGGCGCGGAGCTGCGCGGCCGCCCGCCCGTGCTGCTCGTCCATGGCGAGGCGGACGAGGTGGTGCCCGTGGCCGGCAGCCGCGCGGCGGAGCGGCAGCTCCGCGACGCCGGGGTGCCGGTGGAGGCCGTGTACTCTCCCCGCCTCGGCCACGGCATTGACGATGCGGGGCTTTCCGCCGGCGCCATCTCCCTCCAGCGCGCCGCGGCGGGGCTGCCGGGGATCTGAGCGCGGCGGGCGTTGCGTGACGTTCCCATGAAGCAGGGGGAGGCGCGAGTTGCGCCCCCCGCGAGCGGCTGCCATCCTCCCCCCGTTCGGGGCGGCGCCGCGTGAGCTGGGGCCCGACCGCCCGGCCGAGCCCCAGGGATGGTGGTGCCGCGCCTCCGGCAAGGAGAGGCGCGTGCCAGACGGATTACACGCGAGCGGAATACACGGCGGGTCAGGGCTCGGCGGGGGTTGCGGCGATCTTCCCGGCTTCGGCATGCCCCTGGGCGGCCGGTCCTTCCCCGCCCTCGTGCTGAACGCGGACTTCCGCCCGCTCTCCTATTTCCCGCTCTCCATCTGGTCCTGGCAGGACGCGGTGAAGGCGGTCTTCCTCGACCGGGTCTCCGTGCTGAACGAGTACGAGACGGAGGTCCACTCCACGAGCCTGACGATGCGCCTGCCGAGCGTGATCGCGCTGAAGGAGTACATCCCCGCCGCGCGCCGCCCGGCCTTCACCCGCTTCAACGTCTTCCTGCGGGACCGCTTCGCCTGCCAGTACTGCGGGCTGGAGCGCCCGGCGCCGGATCTCACCTTCGACCACGTCATCCCCCGCAGCCGCGGCGGGCGCACGACCTGGGAGAACGTCGTCGCCGCCTGCGGGCCCTGCAACCTACGGAAGGGCTCGAAGCTGCCACGGGAGATCGGGATGCATCCCCGCAACCGCCCGCGCCAGCCGACGAGCTGGGAGCTGCAGGAGAACGGCCGCGCCTTCCCGCCGAACCACCTGCACGAGAGCTGGCGCGACTACCTCTACTGGGATTCCGAGCTGGAGAGCTGAGGCCCCGGTGCCTCAGCGCGGAAGAAGGATGCGGAGCGGCGCGGGGGCGTCCTCGATCTCGACCGGCAGGGTGCCGGCCGGGTCGCCATCGGTCTGCACCGGGACGGAGCCTCCCTCGATCCGCAGCGCCGCCGCGCGCCGCGCCTCCACCCCGGGCAGTCGGGGCAGGAGGTCGAGCGGAAGCGCCGCGCCGTAGAGGGCGGTGGCCAGCGCGCCCGGCCGGCGGAAGGTCACGACGTGGAAGCCCGCCTCCCCCGGCAGCGCGCCCGGGGCGAGCATGTAGCGCCCGGCATAGAAGCGCCCCTTGGTGACGACCACCCCGGCCGCTGTCACCGCCTCCCCGCCGATCCGCACGGTCACGGGGGGGAAGGCGTAGCGGGAGAGCTCCCGCGCGGTCTGCCAGACATAGGCCCCCCGGCCGATCCGGCGCTTGAGGCCGAGGTCGAGGCGCGCGACGACCTCGGCGTCGAAGCCAGCGCCGAGCATCTGGAGGAAGAGCCGCGTCCGCCCATCCCCGAAGCGCGCGATGCCCGGGCGAAGGGCGGCGATGCGCCCCTCCGCCAGCACCGCGGCCGCACCCTCGGGCGGGAGGGGAATCCCGAGTTCCCAGGCGAGCACGTTCGCCGTGCCGAGCGGCAGGATGCCGAGCACCGCCTCGCCGCCGGCGAGCCCGCTCGCCACCTCGGCGATCGTGCCGTCGCCACCCGCGGCGACCACGGTGCCCGCCCCCGCCCGCGCGGCCTCCCGCGCGATCTCCTCGGCATGGCCCGGGCGGGCCGTGAGCGCGACCTCGGGCCGGAGGCCCCGCCCGCGCAGGGCGGCGAGCGCGCGGTCCAGGCGCCGCTGGCGGCGCGAGCCGGCAGTGGGATTGAAGACGATCAGCATGGCGTGGGGGTGGATAGCCGGTAACGGGGCCGGCGTGACCCCTCCCTAGCCCAGCCTCCCCACGGGCACGCGGATCGGCAGGGCAGGAGCCGCCCGCAGGCCCCGCTCGGCGCGGAAGAGGGTCCTCTCCGCCGCGATGCAGGCAAAGGCCGTGGCGGCCATCAGCATCGGCGCTAGCCCGGCCCGGGTCGTCGGGTCGATCACCCCGCGCCCGATCAGCGCCCAGCCGGCGAGCAGGGCCACGCCGAGGGCGACCGCGCCCCAGCGCTCCCCGCGCGCCATGGCAAGGCCGTTCGCGCCGAGGCCGCGCATGAGCAGCACCAGCGGCAGCGCGACGACGAGATCGACGAAGTAGTGCTCCCCCAGGCCGAGCGTCGCCAGCGCGGTGCCGAGCGCGAAGAGGGCGGCCCCGATCAGCACCCGCCTCCCGTGCAGCCGGGCGGCGAGAAGGATCAGCAGCGCCCAGGTGACGTGCATCGAGGGCATGACGTTGCGGGGGTGGGTGGTGTTCACCACGGGCTCGGCCGGCATCACCGCAAGGCCCCGCATCGCCTCGGCAAAGCCATCGCCGAAGACCGGCCGAGGCCCGACCGCCGGCACGGCGAGGTAGAAGGCGTAGCCGATCCCCGCCGCCGCGAGGGAGACGGGGATGAGGCCGATCCCCAGCCGCCGCCCCGACCGCGCCTCGAGCCCGGCGATGACGCACATCGCCAGGGGAAGCTGGACATAGACGAAGAGGTGCAGCGCGAAGAGCGGCGGCACCTCCCGGAACAGCGCCCCGACGGCTGCGGCCGGCTGGAAGCCGAGGGTGGCGTCGAGGCGGAGCAGCACGCCGTCGAACAGCACGGGCAGGAAGGGGATGCTGCCGAAGACGCTCGGCCACATCAGCAGGTTCCCGAGCGGGAAGGCGAGGGCGGCGGCGAGCAGGTCGATGTTGCGCTGCCGCTCAGCGCCGCGCGTGGCCAGCACCTCCCAGGCAAGGTAGCCCCAGCTCGCGACGCCCAGGCCGAAGCCGGGAAAGAGCACGAGGTTGAGCAGCGGCCGCCCCGTGGCGACCTGCAACAGGATCCGCGCCCCCTCGATCCCCAGGCCGAGGATGAGGATGCGGACCCGGGCGGAGGGCGAGACGAGGATGAAGGTGAGCACGAAGGCGCCGAGCGCCGTGGGCGCCTGCACCGTGGGGCTGAAATAGTCGTGCGGCGCGATGGTGCCGAGCCTGAGGGAGACGGCCTCCTGGATGAGGACCAGGACGAAGGCGACGCCGACCATCGGACGGACCCAGGGGAAACTTCCGCTCCTGGCCTCCGTGGCACCGAGGAGCCGGCTATGTTGCCGTGGAAGGGCTTCCGGGCCCGTTGTCAGGAGCAATCCTTCCTCCCCGTAGCAAGACGATCGTTCAGACCCCAGTACTTACTAATTTCCTTTCTCGGTCACAGGCCTGTAACAAGGATGTCATGCCTCCGCGGCGGGCTGCCGAGGAGCGGGGGTCAGCCCCCGGCGGGCTCCGCCGGCTCCCGCGGCGCCGATCCGATCGTGATCACGGCCCGCAGTCCCCCGGGCTCGAAGCGGAGCGACACCTGCGATCCGGCGCCGAGCTCCCGCGGCAGTGCGCGCTCGAGCAGGCGCGTGCCGAAGCCGCGGCGCGGCTGCACCCCGGGCTCGAGCCGAGGCCCGCCGCTCTCCGCCCACTCCACCCGGGCCCCGCCCCGATCGGCCGCGCAGGCCACCGTCACCATCCCCTCGGGGCTGGAGATGGCGCCGTACTTCGCCGCATTGGTGGCGAGTTCGTGGAGGGCGAGGACGAGCGCCTGCGCCTGGACGGGCCGGAGGGTGGGGAAGACCTCCCCGCAGTGGCAGGCGATGCGGATGCGGCCCGCCTCCGTCCAGGGCGCGAGGGCGGCGCGGACCACCTGGGGCAGCGGCGTGTCGCCCCAGGTGCCGGCCACGAGGAGGTCATGGGCACGGGCGAGCGCGCGGAGGCGGTGGTGAGATCGGTGAAGGCCTGCGCCCTCTCCCCCTGCTCCCGCCGAAGGGTCTGGGCGGCGATGGCCTGGACGGTCGCGAGCGTGTTCTTCACGCGGTGGTTCAGCTCGTTGATCAGGATCGCCTGCCGGCGGTCGGCATCGGCCCGCTCGGCCTCGCGCTCCGCCAGCGCCCCGGCGGCGCGGACGAGGGCCGCCCCCACGCGGCTCGCCTCCGCCACGCCCCGCGGAGGGCGGGCGGGGACCTCGCCGCGCCCGAGCGCGTCGGCCCCCGCGGCGAGGGCCGAGAAGGCCGCCGTCAGCCGGCGCCCCTGCCAGAGCGCGAGGAAGAGGCCGAGCAGGAGCAGCCCGCCCCCCGTCGCGGCGGCGGTGATGAGGCCCGCGCGCAGGGGCCGCGCGAGCTCCTCCTGCGGCACCACCACCACCGCGGTCCAGCGCGTGCCCGGCACCGGCGCATGGGCGCCGCGCACCGCCACCCCCTCCTGCGCCGTCGTCTCGAAGGGGTTGATCCCCGCCCGGATCGCCTCCAGCGAACGAGGCGCGGCCATGCGGCCGGCGAACCTCTCCGTGCCGTGGCTCCTCGCGACGAGCACGCCCTTCCCGTCCAGGACGGTCGCGCGCCAGGTCGCGGGCAGGCGCTGCTCGGCGATCACCTGGCTGAAGGAGGCGGCGAACAGGCCGATGCTGAGGTCGTAGAGCACCACCCCGTCGGCGCCGCGCACCGGCACGTCCACCGCGACGAGGGGATCGCCGCTTACCGGCCCGGAATAGGTATCGGAAACCTGGGGCTCTCCGGTCGCGAAGAGTTGGCGGACCACCTCGCGATCCCCGCGCGGGCTCAGCGCCGCACCCCAGGGAAGGCGCGAGTGGAGGAGCACCTGGCCGTCAGGGCCGCTGAGCGAGATCCGCGTGTCCGGGCCCCTCCTCACCCGGGCGGCCTGGCCGTGGAAGGCCTCCAGGTCGCCGCCGGCCAGGGCGGGGGAGGTGGCCAGGGCCTCCAGCATCGCGCGGGCGAGGGTGAGCTCGCGCGCCACGCCGTTCGCCAGCGCCTCGGCCCGGGCCCGCAGCATCGAATCCGTCCGCTCGCGCGCGGTGCGCCAGCCCTCCAGGGCGGCAAGGCCGAGCGCGAGGGCCGCCGGAAGGGCGACCGAGAGGGCGATGAGGATGAGGCGCGTGCGGACGGTCCGCTCCCGGCCCCCGGCCGCTCCCCTCTCACCCGGGGTCCCGGGCATCTCCTGATTCATCACGCCGTCGGTCAGCCGCTGCATTGCCGGGGGTAACACCTCTCGGGGCGAGCCGGTTGTCCCGCGCCGCCCTTCCGCCACGCCTGCCGCCCCGGGACTTCCTATGCCGCCGCGCCTCGCCGGGCTAGAAGGGCGGGATGCACTGCCGGGCTGTCCTGCCTCTTCTCGCGCTCCTCCTCGCCTCCTGCGGCGGACGCACCCTTCCCGAGCCGGTGCCGGAAAGCGTGGCGGGGCGCCTGCCCCAGGAGATCGACGGCTTCCGCCGGCTTCCGCCGGAGGGGACGCCGGGCACCCCTCTCGCCCGCTACGTCCATCCGAACGGGTCGGCCCTCTCGATCCATGCGCTCGCGCCGCCTGCGCGGGTGGGCGGAGAGGAAGCGGAGCTGGGAGTGGCGATGGAGGTGGTGGCCCGCGCGGTCGCGGTGGACGCAGCCTCCCGCCGGGAGAACGTGGCGCTCCGCCACTTCGCCGTCCGCGCGGCGGAGGCGGGGCCCGTGGCCCGCTGCCTCGACGCGCAGCTCCGCGGGGAGATCCCCCGCCGCCAGCTCGCCTGCGCCACGCTGCTGGAGCGGCGGGTCTTCCTCGCGATGATGCTGGCGCCGGAGGCGGCGGACCTGCGCCGCGGCCTGCGGGACCCGCTGCTGGGCGTCACGATGCGGGTGATCGGGGCGCTGGCCGGGAACCCGCCCGAGCCGGTGCCGGCCGCGGTGGAGGCGCCCCTGCCCCCGCCCCCCGTGGCGGCGCCGCCCGCCCCCCCGCCGCCCACGCCGCGCCGGCCGCGCCTGCCCGGCTCCGGCCCGACATGGAGGACGTAGGGGGGAAGGCGTTGGGCGGGCGGGTCAGACCCGCTCGCTCACCTTGATCGCCACCTTGCAGCCTGCCTTGATGACGGCGGCGAGCAGCTTGTAGGCCGGCGCCAGCTCCGCCTCGTTCTCCAGCCCGATGTCGCGGTGCTCCAGCTCCTCCAGGCGGAAGCGCTCGATCTCGTCGCGCAGCGGCTTCTCGTCCTCGCCGAGCGTCTCGTACTGGGCGGCGTAGTGCTCGTCGATCGCCTCCTCCACCGCGACGGTGCAGGCCATGGCGCCGCGATGCCCGATCAGCGCGGTGGCCGCGCCGAGGGCGAAGCCGGCCACGTGCCAGATCGGCAGCAGGGCGGTCGGCCGCACCCGGCGCTCGGCGATCAGGCGGGAGAAGGTGTCGAGATGGACCTGCTCCTGCTCCTTCATGTGCTCCAGGATGGGCCGGTACTTCGTGCGCCCGAGGACCGCGAGCTGCCCCTCGTAGATGCGCTTGGCCCCGTACTCCCCGGCATGGTCCACGCGGATCGTGCGCTCCACGTACTCGCGTGGCGTGGGATCGCCGGGCAGGCGACCTTCCAGCGTGCTGCGCCCCTCGGTCGTGCTCATGCGTCCTCCGTCTCTCTACGGGCCCAGGTAAGCGCCAGCCCGCCCAGCGCAAGCGCGTAGGCCAGGTTCATCGCCGCCATCGAGACGGGCAGGCCGGGAATGAGGAAGGCGGGCGCGTCGCAGGGCTTGGAGGGCACCGGGGCGAGGCTCCGCATGAGGTCGTCCACGCTCGCGGCGCCGCCCGCCGCCCCGGCCACCGAGGGGGCGGCGCAGGAGGGCAGCGGGCTCGGCCACCATCCCTGCTCCACCCCGACATGCAGCCCCGCGACCGCGCCCGAGGCGAGCACGGCCAGCCCCGCCACCGCCAGCAGCGCGCGCGAGCGCAGCACCGCCGCCAGCACGGCGATGGCGGCCGCCGCCCAGTAGGGCGGGCGCTGCCAGAGGCAGAGGGCGCAGGGGGCCATGCCGAGGAACAGCTCCGACCCCAGCGCGACCAGCGGCGCCGCCGCGGCGAGAAGGGCGATCAGGAGGGCGTGGAGGGGGAGCCTCATGGCGCCGCAAGCTGCCCCTCCCCTCCTCGCGCCGCAAGCCCGCCGCCAGCCACCCTGGGCTTGTCCTTCCGCCCGGCGGCACCAACTCCGTGGATGGACGACCCGGCACCGCGCGGCGCGTTCCTCCTCTTCCGCGATGGTCCCCGGGCCTTCCGAACAGAAACAAGGGCAGCCGCAGGAAGCGGCGCCCGGGAGGACGTGTGATGGCGGCAGCAAGAGGCGCCGGCGCAACCACCCTGGACCGCATCGCCCCGCGGGCGGAAGCGGCGCGGGAGCCAAGAATCCGACGGATCGACGCGGACGATGTCCTGAGCGCGCTGCGCGAGGGATGGGGCGATTTCCTCGCCCATCCGACGCAGCTCGTCTTCCTCGCCCTCATCTACCCCGTGATCGGCCTCGTCGCCGCCCAGGTCGCCTCGGACGGGGAGCTGATGCCGATGATGTGGCCGCTGATCTCGGGCTTCGCCCTCGTCGGGCCGGTCGCGGCGCTCGGCATCTACGAGCTGAGCCGGCGGCGGGAGGCCGGGCTGCCCGCGCGCTGGACGGACGCCTTCGGCGTGCTGCGCTCGCCCAATCTCGGCGCCATCGTCATCCTCGGCGTGATGCTGCTGGCGATCTTCGTCGCCTGGCTCTTCACGGCGCAAGCGATCTTCGACGGCATCTTCGGCGGCGCACGCCCGGCCTCGGTGGAGGAGTTCACGCGGCAGGTCTTCCACACGGAGGAGGGCCGGCGGCTGATGCTGCTGGGCAACATCGCCGGGCTGCTCTTCGCCGTGCTCGTGCTCGCCGTCTCCGTCATCTCCTTCCCGCTGCTGCTGGACCGCCCCGTCGGGCCGATGACGGCGATCCGCAGCTCCCTGCGGGCGGTGGCGATGAACCCCTTCCCGATGGCGCTCTGGGGGATGATCGTGGCGGGGCTGCTCTTCCTCGGCAGCCTGCCGCTCTTCGTGGGGCTGGCGCTCGTGCTGCCCGTGCTCGGCCATGCGACCTGGCGGCTCTATCGCAAGGTAGTGCTCGCCTGACCCGGCGGGGTGCATGATGGCCTCTCAGGGGCGGCGGCCGCGCGCCGCCGCCCGGCAAGGGGGAGATCCATGCGCACGACGGTCAGCAAGGCGGCAGGGGCGTCCTACGACGCCGGGCTCAGGGGCTTCTTCGCCTATCGCGACCTCGGCGTGCGAGAGGCAACGGGGGGCGGCCATGCGGCCCACATCATCCGCGCCGTGCCCGGTGAGGGGGCGATGCCGCGCTGGCACACCCACGACCTCGGCTTCCAGCTCGTCCTCGTCCTCCGGGGCTGGGTGCGCTTCGAGTACGAGGACATCGGCGAGGTGCTGCTGGAGACCGGGGACAGTGTGGTCCAGCCCCCCGGCGTCCGGCACAGGGAGGTCGCGCACTCGGCCGACCTGGAGATGCTGGAGGTGACCTCCCCCGCCGCCTTCCACACGGCGGAGACGGAGGCCCCCGGCCCGCCCGGGGAGGGGTAGCGGCTTTCAACCTCGCCGCCACCCCCTATACTCGTGCAGGCCCGCTTCGGGCAGCGGGCGCGGGAGAGGCATGGCACTACGGTTTCTCGCGGGTGGCGGCGAGATGGGAGAGCGGATCCGCACCCTTGACTGGGATGCAACGCCGCTCGGCGACCCCCGCCGCTGGCCGTCGCCGCTCAAGACGATCGTCGGGGTGATGCTCGCGGCCAACCAGCCGATGTTCGCCACCTGGGGCCCCGAGCGGATCATCCTTTACAACGACGGCTATGCCGGCATCCTCGGGGCGAAACACCCCGCGGCCCTCGGCCGGCGCTTCGACGAGGTCTGGCACGAGATCCTCGACCAGGTCGGGCCGCTGATCGACCGCTGCTACGACGGGCAGGGCACGAGCATGGACCACATCCAGCTCACCATGCTCCGCCACGGCTATCCCGAGGAGACGCACTTCTCCTTCTTTTACGCCCCGCTGCGGCGCGAGGACGGGACGGTGGGCGGCGTCTTCTGCGCCTGCCAGGAGATTACGGGCCAGGTGATGGCCGAGCGCGCGCGCCTCTCGGAGCTGGACCGGCTGCGCCAGCTCTTCGAGCGCTCGCCGAGCTTCATGGCCGTCCTCAGCGGCCCGGACTACCGCTTCGACTTCGCCAACCGCAGCTATCTCGACCTCATCGGCCGCGCCGATGTCGCGGGGCTGCCGCTGGCCGAGGTCCTGCCCGGCATCGCGGAGCAGGGCTTCCTCCACCTCCTCGACCACGTGCGTGCCACGGGCGAGCCCTATGTCGCCCGCGCCGCCTCTGTCCTGCTGGAGCGCGCGCCCGGCGAGCCCGCGGAGGAGCGCGTCCTCGACTTCGTCTTCCAGCCCATCGCCGACGGCACGGTGGACGGCATCTTCGTCGAGGGCGTGGACGTCACCGAGGCCCGTCGCGCGGAGTCCGAGTTGCGCGAGCTGAACGCCGAGCTGGAGCGCCGCGTGGCGGAGCGCACGGGGCAGCTCGACCGGCTCTGGCGCGCCTCGCAGGACCTGCTGGCGGTGATCGGCCCGGACGGGGTGCTGCGCGCGGCGAATCCGGCCTGGGCGGGGGTGCTCGGCCTCGACCCCGCGCGCCTGGCGGGCAGGCCCATGGAGGCCCTTGTCCCGCCGGAGGAGCGGGAGGCGATGCGCGATGCCCTGCGCCGCGCCGCCGCCGGCGCGCTGTCCGGCTTTGAGAACCGCCTGCGCCACGCCGATGGCGGCGCGCGCTGGATCGCCTGGGCCGCCGCGCCCGACGAGTCCGGGCTCATCTACGCCACCGGGCGCGACATCACCGCCGAGCGCGAGGCCAAGCGCGCGCTGGCCGCCGCCGAGGAGGCGCTGCGCCAATCCCAGAAGATGGAGGCGCTGGGCCAGCTCACCGGCGGGATCGCGCACGACTTCAACAACCTGCTGACGGGCATCATCGGCTCGATCGACATCATGCGCCGCCGGATCGAGGCGGGGCGCAGCGGCGAGGTCGGGCGCTACATGGAGGCGGCCTCGGGCGCCGCCGCCCGGGCCGCCTCGCTCACCCACCGCCTCCTCGCCTTCGCGCGCCGCCAGTCGCTCGACACGCGGCAGCTCGACGCGAACGCCCTCGTTGCCGGGATGGAGGAGCTGCTCCGCCGCACGCTGGGCGAGCAGATCGGGCTGCGGATCCGGCTGGACCCGGATCCCTGGCCCGCCCTGACGGATGCGAACCAGCTGGAGAACGCGATCCTCAACCTCGCCATCAACGCGCGGGACGCGATGCCCGATGGCGGGTTGCTGACCATCGAGACCGGCCGCGAGGTCCAGGCCCTGCCCGAGCCGGGCGAGGAAGGGATGGCGGCGGGGGACTACGTCGCCATCCGCGTGGCGGATACGGGGCTGGGCATGCCGCCCGACGTCCTCGCCCGCGCCTTCGAGCCCTTCTTCACGACCAAGCCCATCGGCCAGGGCACGGGCCTCGGCCTCTCCATGATCTACGGCTTCGCCAAGCAGTCGCGCGGCCATGTGCGGGTGGAGAGCACGCCGGGCCAGGGCACCGCCTTCACCCTTCTCCTGCCCCGCGCCGGCGCCCCGCTGGCGGAGCGCGAGGGCGCCACCCATGCCGCCGCGCCACGGGGCCGGGGGGAGACGGTGCTGCTGGTGGAGGACGATCCCACGGTGCGCCTGCTCGTGACGGAGGTGCTGGACGAGCTGGGCTACCGCTACCTGGAGGCCGCGCATGCGGGCGCCGCGATCCCCGTGCTCCAGTCGGACGAGCGGATCGATCTCATGATCTCCGATGTCGGCCTTCCCGGGCTGAACGGCCGCCAGCTCGCCGAGATCGCGCGCGCGGCCCGCCCGGGCCTGCGCGTGCTGTTCATCACCGGCTATGCCGAGACGGCGACGCTGCGCAGCGGCTTTCTCGGCACGGGGATGGACATGATGACCAAGCCCTTCGCGCTGGACGCGCTGGGCACGCGCATCCGGAGCATGCTCGAGGCCGGCTGACCCCTTCTGGACGAGACCCGCCCCGGCATGGCATCCAGGGGCCCGGCCACGGCTTCGCGGGTGTGGCGGAACGGTAGACGCGGCGGACTCAAAATCCGCTTCTGGCGACAGAGTGCCGGTTCGAAACCGGCCACCCGCACCACGGATGACCCATCTCCAGGGGTCATCCCTCTCGCTGCCCAGCCCAGGATCAAGCCGAATTGAAGCCGGCAGCCTTCCCACCCGCGCCCCCAGGCGGCAAAGCCTTCCGCATGACGCAATGGCGCCACTCCCCGCGGGCTGTCCGCCGCCCCGCCGCGGGCGAGCAGCCGGCCTCGCGCTGCCCGGCGTGACCTGCGTCACCATGCTCAGCTTTCTCTCCGGGGGCGGCCAGCTCGGCGCCCTCATCCGCGCCCATGACTGGCAGAGGACCCCGCTCGGCCCGCCGGAGGGCTGGCCCGAGGCGCTGAAGGCGCTCGTCGGCGTGATGCTGGGGGCGAACCAGCCGATGTTCGTCATCTGGGGGGGCGCCCAGACCCTCATCTACAACGACGCCTATGCCGGGATCCTCGGCGCGAAGCACCCCGCCGCCCTCGGCCGGCCCTTCCTGGAAGTGTGGTGGGACATCGAGGCGGAGCTGGCCCCGCTCGTCGCCCGGGCCCTGTCCGGCACCCCCGTCCACATGGACGACATCACCCTGGTGATGGAGCGCAACGGCTACCCCGAGGAGACGCACTTCTCCTTCTCCTACACCCCGATCCGCGGCGAGGGCGGGAGGGTGGACGGGATCTTCTGCCCCTGCACGGAGACGACCCGGCGCGTGCTGGCGGACCGCGCGCTGCGCGACAGCGAGGCCCGGGCGCACCAGGTGCTCGACAGCGTCACGGACTACGCGATCATCGTGACGGATCTCGAGGGCCGGGTCACCGGCTGGAACGAGGGCGCGTCCCGCATCCTCGGCTGGGAAGAGGAGGAGATGCTCGGCCAGCCCGCCGCGCGCATCTTCACCCCGGAGGACCGCGCCGGCGGCCGCCCGTCCGTGGAGATGCGGGAGGCGCTGAGGCGCGGCAAGTCCCCGGACGAGCGCTGGCACAACCGCCGGGGCGGCGAGCGCTTCTGGGCCATGGGCGAGCTGACCCCGCTGCTCGACGAGGCCGGGGCCGCCATGGGCTTCGTCAAGGTCCTGCGCGACCGCACGGCCCAGCGGGAGGCCGAGCGCGAGCTGGCCGAGAGCGAGGCGCGGCTGCGCGAGGTGGCGAGCGCCGTGCCGGGCTTTCTCTGGACCGCGACGCCCGGGGGGTCGGTGGATTACGCCAGCCCGCGCTGGCACGAATACGCGGGCACCATCCCCGGCCGCCCCGATGGCGGCGGCTGGTCGGCCTATGTCCATCCTGAGGACCGCCCCTCCGCCGGCACCCGCTGGCTGGAATCCGTGGCCTCGGGCACGCCCTACGAGGCCGAGTTCCGCCTGCGCCGCGCGGACGGCGCCTGGCGCTGGTGGCTCGCCCGCGCCCTGCCCACCCGCGGGGAGGACGGCGCCATCCGCCGCTGGACCGGCGTCTGCACCGACATCCAGGAGATCGTCGAGGCCCGCGAGACCCTCGCCCGCTCCCGCGCGGACCTGGAGGCGCGGGTGGCCGAGCGCACGCGCGACCTCGACCGCATGTGGCGCCTCTCCACCGACATCATGCTGGTCGCGGATTTCGAGGCGCAGATCCACGCGGTGAACCCGGCCTGGACCACCCTCCTCGGCTGGGAGCCGGAAGATCTGATCGGCCGCGACTTCCTCGACCTCGTCCATCCCGAGGATGTCGGCTCCACCCTTGCCGAGGTCGGGCGCCTCGCCGAGGGCATTACCACGCTCCGCTTCGAGAACCGCTACCGCCACCGGGACGGGGGCTACCGCTGGCTCTCCTGGACCGCGGTGCCCGACGAGCACTTCATCCACGCCGTCGGCCGCGACATCCAGGCGGAGAAGGAGGGGGCGGAGGCGCTGCACGCCACCGAGGCCGCGCTGCGCCAGGCACAGAAGATGGAGGCGGTTGGCCAGCTCACCGGCGGCATCGCCCACGACTTCAACAACCTGCTGACCGGGGTGATCGGCAGCCTGGACCTCATGCGGCGCCGGATCGCCGCCGGGCGGATCGCGGAGGTGGAGCGCTACGTGGCCGCCGCCCTCGCTTCGGCCAACCGCGCGGCCGCCCTCACCCACCGGCTCCTCGCCTTCTCCCGCCGCCAGCCCCTCGCCCCCGTGCCGGTGGACGCCAACGCGCTCGTCGGCTCGATGGAGGAGCTGCTGCGCCGGACGATCGGGGAGAGCATCCGGCTCGAGATCGGCGCGGCGGGCGACCTCTGGCACACGCTCTGCGACCCCCACCAGCTCGAGAGCGCCCTGCTCAACCTCTCGATCAACGCGCGGGACGCGATGCCGGACGGCGGCACCCTCACGGTGGAGACGACCAATCTCCGCATCGGCCCCGGCCCGGCCGCGCGCCTGCGCGAGGTCCGGCCAGGACCCTACGTCTCGATCTCCGTCTCCGACACCGGCACCGGCATGACGCCCGACGTGATCGAGCGCGCCTTCGAGCCCTTCTTCACCACCAAGCCCATCGGCCAGGGCACGGGCCTCGGCCTCTCCATGATCTACGGCTTCGCCCGCCAGTCCGAGGGCACGGTCCGCATCCGCTCCGCCCCCGGCGAGGGCACGACGGTGACGCTGCTCCTGCCCCGCTTCGAGGGCGAGGGAGAGGCGGCGGAGGAGGCCGCGCCCCCGGCGGAGGCGCCCCGCGCCGCCGGGGCGCCGCTGCGCGCCACCGAGGAGGGCGAGGTGGTGCTGGTCGTCGAGGACGAGCCGGCGGTGCGCGACCTCGTGGTGGAGGTGCTCTCGGAACTCGGCTACCGCGCCATCCAGGCATCGGACGGCCCCTCGGGCCTTCGCATCCTGGAGACGCGGGAGAGGGTGGACCTCCTCGTCACCGATGTCGGCCTCCCCGGGCTGAACGGCCGCCAGCTCGCCGATGCCGCCCGGGCCGGCCGCCCCGGGCTGCGCGTGCTCTTCATGACCGGCTATGCCGAGAACGCCGCGATCCGCGGCTTCCTGGAGCCCGGCATGGAGCTGGTGACCAAGCCCTTCTCCACCGACGCCCTGGCGCAGCGGATCCGGGCGATGATCGGCTGAGGGGCGCGGTGGTTGCTCCGCGTCCCCCGGCCGCCGCCCCTGGACTTCGCCCCCCATTCCGGTCCATCACCCGCGCCGTTCTTCCGCGACCCCGCCCCGGCCCGGCCCCCTCAGGCCCGGCCGGGCGACGCCTGACCAGGAGCCGCCAGATGGCTGCCGAGACGACCGCTACCTTCGACCGCGTGGCCGACATCATCGCCGAGAACAGCGAGGTCGCGCGCGACAGCATCACCCCGGACAGCCACGTTACCGAGGACCTGGGGATCGACAGCCTCGACTTCCTCGACATCGTCTTCGCCATCGACAAGGCCTTCGGGATCAAGGTGCCGGTGGAGAAGTGGACGCAGGAGGTGAATGCCGGCGAGAAGCCCGCGGAGCACTACTTCGTCATGAAGAACCTGGCCGCGCGCATCGACGAGCTGGTCGCCGCCAAGGGCGCCTGAGGCGCCCGATGCGCCTCGAATACTTCCAGATGATCGACCGGGTCGTGTCCCTGGAGGGGGACGCGATCGCGGTCGAGAGCCGCGTGCCCGAGGCCTCGCCGGTCTTCGAGGGGCACTTCCCCGGCCATCCCCTGGTCCCCGGCGTGCTGCTGGTGGAGACCATGGCGCAGGCGAGCGGCTGGCTCATCCTTGGGCGCAACGGCTTCGCCCGGATGCCCTTCCTCATGTCGGTGAAGGAGGCGAAGTTCCGCCATTTCGTCGGCCCGAACGCGCCGCTCGACGTCACCTCCCGCGTCACGCATGACGGCTCCGGCTACACCGTGACGGAGGCGCGCGTGACGAGCGAGGGCCGGCGCATCGCGGACGCGGAAATCCTTCTCCGCTCCATGCCCTTCCCCAATCCCGACCTGGAGGCCGCCATGCGCGCCAGCGCCGCCCGGATCGGCCTGCCCGGCCACGCGGCATGAACCGCAAGTCAGTCGTCATCACAGGCATCGGCCTCGTCACCGCGCTGGGTGAGGGCGCGGATGCGCATTGGGATGCGCTCTCCGCCGGCACGCAGCCCGTGGTGGACGAGACCACCTACGCCCCCTGGCCGGTCCACCCCCTCCCCGCCCTCGCGCTGGACAAACAGATCCCGAAGAAGGGCGACCAGCGGCAGATGGAGCCCTGGCAGCGCCTGGGGACCTATGCCGCGGGCCTGGCCATCGACGACGCGGATGCGCGCGGGCTGGTCGAGGACATGCACCTCATCGTCGCCGCCGGCGGCGGCGAGCGCGACCTGGCGCTGGACGAGCAGGTGAATGCCGAGTTGGCGGAATCCGGCGACGGCGCCCGGCTGAACGAGATGCTGGCCACGGGCCTGCGCCCGACCCTCTTCCTCGCCCAGCTCTCCAACCTGCTGGCGGGCAACATCTCCATCGTCCACGGCGTCACCGGCTCCTCCCGCACCTTCATGGGCGAGGAGAGCGCGGCCGCCGATGCCGTGCGCATCGCCCATGCCCGCCTCGCGGAAGGCCGGGGCGAGATCGCCCTCGTCGGCGGCGCGATGACGGCCCAGCGCTGGGACCTGCTGCTGCTCTACCGCGGCGGCGAGGGCCTCCACCAAGGCCCGTACAGGCCGCTCTCCGAGCGCGACGGCATGACGCTCGGCGGCATGGCCGGCTTCCTCGTGCTGGAGACCGAGGAGCATGCCCGCGCCCGCGGCGCCCGCATCCTCGCGCAACTGGACGCGGTGGCCAGCACCGCCGCCCGCCGCACCGTCGCGGGCGACGCGACCGCCGCGGCCAAGAGCCTCCTCGCCGCCGTCGCGCCCGAGGGGGTGGACGCCGTCATCTCCGGTGCTACCGGCGTGCGCGGCATCTGGGGGGAGGAGCAGGCCTTCCTGCGCGACCTCAACGCCCCCGTCCGCCACCCCGCCAGCCTCATCGGCCACGGGGTGGAGGGCGCCTTCCCCGCCCATGTGGCGCTGGCCGCCCTCGCCCTCTCCCGCGGCGCCCTCTTCGCGCCGATGGACCCTGCCGATGCGGGGGAGGCGCCCGACCTCCGGCGCGTCCTCGTCACCGGCTTCGGCCAGTGGCGCGGCGAGGCCCTCGCCCTCCTCTCCCGGCCCACTCTGACAGGCGCGGAGTGAACTCCATGCGCGACCATCTCGGCCGCCCCCTCGTCGCGGTGACGGGCATCGGCGCCGTCACTTCCCTCGGCTTCGGCGTGGCCGACAACTGGTCCCGCCTCCTGGCCGGGCAGTCCGGCATCCGCCGCATCACCCGCTTCCCGACCGACCACCTGAAGACGGCCATCGCCGGCACGGTGGACCTGCCCGGCGGCGAGGGCTTCACCAGCCCCGTGCGGGTGGAGCGCATGGCGGCCATGGTGATGGAGGAGGCGATCGCCGAGGCCGCGATCGGCGCCGCGGGCAACTTCCCCGGCCCGCTCTTCCTCGGCATGCCGCCGGTGGAGATCGAGTGGCCCGTCCGGTTCGACCTCGCCCGCCGCGCGCATGACCCCTCCTACGCCGGCATGACGAAGCAGGCGGAGAGGCGCGCGGATATCTACGAGACCTATCTCTATGGCGGCGTGGGCGAGCGCCTGGCCGCGCGCTTCGGCACGCGGGGCGCGCCGATCTCCGTCACCACCGCCTGCGCCACTGGCGCGACCGCCATCCAGCTCGGCGCGGAGGCCATCCAGCGCGGCGAGTGCGACGCCTGCATCGCCCTCGGCGCCGACGGCTCCGTCCATGCCGAGTCCCTGATCCGCTTCTCCCTTCTCTCCGCTCTCTCCACCAGGGACGACGACCCCACCAAGGCTTCCCGCCCCTTCGAGAAGAACCGCGCCGGCTTCGTCATGTCCGAGGGCGCCGCCGCGCTGGTGCTGGAGAACTACGAGACGGCCCGGGCGCGCGGGGCGACGATCCTCGGCCTCGTCGCAGGCGCAGGCGAGCGCGCGGACAACTTCCACCGCACCCGCTCCAACCCCGACGGCCGCGCCATCGTCGGCGCGATGCGGAACGCCCTGGCCGATGCCGGGCTGGAGCCCGCCGACATCTCCTATGTCAACGCCCACGGCACCGGCACGCCGGAGAACGACAAGATGGAGACCTTCGGCATGCGCGCCGTCTTCGGCGAGGACGCGCCGCCCATCTCCTCCAACAAGAGCATGATCGGCCACACCCTCTCCGCCGCCGGCGCGCTGGAGGCGGTGTTCTCCCTGCTCACCATCCGTGACGGGCGCCTGCCGCCCACCATCAACCACGACGAGCCGGACCCGAGCATCACGCTCGACGTCGTGCCCAATGTCGCGCGCGATGCGGCGGTGAGGCACGTGCTGTCCAACTCCTTCGGCTTCGGCGGGCAGAACGTGTGCCTCGTCCTCTCGGGAGAGCCGGCCTGATGCGCGCCCTCCGCCTCCACGGCGACCGTGACCTCCGGCTGGAGGAGATCCCCGAGCCCCCGCCCCCCGCCCCGGGCGAGGTGCGTCTGCGGATGCGCGGCGTCGCGCTGAACCACATTGACGTCTGGGGCTGGCGCGGCATGGCCTTCACCCAGCGCAAGCTGCCCATCTGCGTCGGCGCGGAAGCCGTGGGCGAGGTGGTCGAGGTCGGCGAGGGCGTGGAGGGCTGGAAGCCGGGAGACCGCGTCGCCCCCTATGGCGCGCAGACCTGCGGCCACTGCCGCGCCTGCGTCGAGGGCCGGGACAATCTCTGCGAGAACGTCGCGGGGGTGAAGGGCTTCCACCTCGACGGCTTCGCGGCGGAATACGTGAACCAGCAGGCCCGGCTGCTCGTGCGCGTGCCCGACGGGGTGAGCGACAACGACGCCGCCTGCGCCGCCATCACCTTCTCCACCGTCGAGCACATGCTGTTCGACAACGCCAGGCTCCAGCCCGGCGAGACGATCCTCGTCCACGCCGCCGGTTCCGGCATCGGCACGGTGGCGATCAAGGAGGCGAAGGCGCTCGGCTGCACCGTGATCGCGACGGCGGGCGACGACGAGAAGTGCGAGAAGGCCCGCGCGCTCGGCGCCGACCACGTCGTGAACTACAAAGAGAAGAACTTCGCCTCCATCGCCCGCCGCCTGACGGACAAGGTGGGGGTGGATGTGGTGTTCGAGCATGTCGGCGCCAGCACCTGGGCGGGCTCGCTGCTCGCGCTGCGGATGGGAGGGCGGCTCGTCACCTGCGGCTCCACCTCCGGCGTCTCGGCCGAGACGAACCTGATGATGATCTTCCAGCGCCAGCTCCGCATCTTCGGCAGCTTCGGCGCCTCCATGCGCAACGTGGCGGACGGGTTGGCGAAGATGGCCGGCGGCATGACGCCCGTGCTGGACCGCGTGATCCCGCTGGAGAACTTCGCCGAAGGGCTGGACCGGCTGGAGAGCCGCCGCGTCTTCGGCAAGATCGTGGTGACGATCTAGCATGCCCCGTGGCGGGCCCGCGGACGCCGCGCTGTCCGCCCTCACCTCCCTCGGCTTCGCCATCCCGCGCGCGCTGGGCCCCACTCTCGGCCCGCGCTTCGGCGCAGCGCTGGCCCGTCGCCTCGGCCCCCTCACCCCCGCGCACCGGATCGCGATGGAGAACATTGCGGCCGCCTT
Organism: Muricoccus pecuniae; assembly: GCF_014199205.1. Lineage (GTDB taxonomy): Bacteria > Pseudomonadota > Alphaproteobacteria > Acetobacterales > Acetobacteraceae > Roseomonas > Roseomonas pecuniae. The sequence continues at coordinate 66,386 of NZ_JACIJD010000004.1, forward strand.
CCCGGAGAGGGATGCCGACTGGCACCGGCGGATCGCGGATGAGGCCTGGGACAATCTCGGCCGCGTCGCCTTCGAGTACGGCCATCTCGGCAGGATCTGGGACCTGACCGAGGCCCGCGACCCCGCCAGCCGCATCCAGTCCGACGACGCGACCCATGCCCGCTTCGAGGAGTTGCGCCGCACCGGCGGCCCCTGCCTCGTCTTCGCGGCGCATCTCGCGAACTGGGAGCTTCCGGCGGTCGCCGCCGCGCAGCTCGGGATGGAAGCCGCGGTGCTCTACCGCACCCCCAACAGCCGCCCGATCGCCGAGCACATCCTGAAGCTGCGCGAGGGGATGATGGGCGAGTTGATCCCCGCCGGAATCACCGCCCCGACCAAGCTCGCCAAGGCGCTGCAGCGCGGCGCGGTGGTGGGGATGGTGGTGGACCAGCGCTTCGGGCGCGGGCCGACCATCGACTTCCTCGGCCGCCCCGCCCAGGCGAACCCGCTGCTGGCCAATCTCGCCCGCCGCTTCGACTGCCCCGTGCGCGGCGCCCGCGCCATCCGCCTGCCGGGCGGCCGCTTCCAATTGGAGCTGACCGACCCGATCACCCTGCCGCGCGACGCCGAGGGGCTGGTCGACGTGACCGCCGCGACCCAGGTGGTGAACGACGTCATCGCCGCCTGGGTTCGCGAGTACCCGGGGCAATGGTTGTGGATGCACCGCCGCTGGCGGTGATCACCTTCCCCGCAGCATGCGGATGATGCCGGAGAAGTCGGTGCCGCCCCCGCCCTGCTCCACGAACTCGCGGTAGAGCTCCAGCGCCCGCGCGCCCATGGGGGTGGAAGCGCCGGTTTCCGCCGCCGCCTGCTGCGCCAGCCCGACATCCTTGACCATCAGCGCCGCCGCGAAGCCCGGCCGGTAGTCCCGGTTCGCCGGGCTGGCCGGCACGGGCCCGGGGACGGGGCAGTAGGTAGTCAGCGACCAGCACTGGCCGGAGGATTTCGAGGCCACCTCGAACAGCGCCTCGTGCGACAGGCCGAGCTTCTCGGCCAGGACGAAGGCCTCGCAGGTGCCGATCATGCTGATGGCCAGGAGCATGTTGTTGCAGGCCTTGGCCGCCTGCCCTGCCCCGGCCTCGCCGCAATGCACCACGGTCCTGCCCATGGCTTGCAGCAGGGGCTCCGCACGGGCGAAGGCATCCCCCGGCCCGCCCACCATGAAGGTCAGCGTCGCCGCCTCGGCACCCATCACCCCGCCCGAAACGGGAGCGTCCAGGAAGGGACGGCCAGCGGCGGCGGCCACCTCCCGCGCCGTGCCGACATCGATGGTGGAGCAGTCGATCAGCACCGTCTCCGGCGCCGAGGCCGCGGCCAACCCGCCGGTGCCGAGCCAAGCCTCCCGCACGTGCTGCCCGGCCGGAAGCATGGTGAGGACGAACTCCGCCCCGCCCGCCGCCTCGGCTCCCGAGGTCGCCGGCCGCGCACCCTCCGCCCGCGCCATCGCCCCGGCCGAGAGATCATAGACGGACACCTCGTGCCCGGCCCTGACCAGGTTCCGCGCCATCGGCGCGCCCATGTTGCCGAGTCCCACGAATCCGATCCGGGCCACCGCTTCCTCCGTTCCTGTTGCGCGAAGGCTAGGCCGCGGCCCGGCACGGGTCCACTCGGCAACAGGCTGGGAGGCGCCGCGCCCGACGCGTCTTCCGGACCAGAGCCCCCCTTCCAGCGGGCCCGCGTCAGGCCGCGGCGGCGAAGCGCGCGGCCAGGTCCGCCGGCAGCTTGATGGGCGAGCGGAAAGCCAGGCCCAGCGCATCACCGGGGCGCTGACCGACCACAACCGCCTCGCCCGCCAGCCCGAGTGCCGGCACCCGCAGCTCGCCTGCCGCTCCCTCGGCGGCGTTCGCCTCGGTCCGCACCTGCGCACCGCCTTCCGAGATGTCCACGAGGCGGGCAGCATGCATCTTCCCATCCAGAACGAGCTCACAGGGCAGGTCCAGCGAGACACGCTGGCTCGTGCGCCGTTCCGCCTCGGCGACCGAGTTGCGGATGGACTGGATGAGGAACCGGCGCGAACGGTCCGTGTTGCTGGCCAGCCCGCCGGCATCGGCCTGGAGCTGGCTCGCGCGCTCGTTCGCCTCGCCGGCAATCGAGACGACGCCGGCCATCATCTCCGTCACGGATTCCACCGCCGTCGCGGCATGGGCCACAGAGCGGCTGATCTCCTGCGTGGCCGCGCTCTGCTGCTCCATGGCGGCCGCGATCGCGACGGAGACCTCGCCCATCTCGCTCACCCGGCCACCGATACGCCCGACCACGTCCACCGTCTCGGTCGTGGCGTTCTGGATCTGCGAGATCTGGTTGCTGATCTCCTCCGTCGCCCGCGCCGTCTGGCTGGCGAGGTTCTTCACTTCTCCCGCGACGACGGCGAAGCTGCGGCCGGCCTCCCCGGCCCGCGCCGCCTCGATGGTGGCGTTGAGGGCGAGCAGATGGGTCTGACTCGCGATCTCGGTGATGAGGGAGGCGATCTGTCCGATCTGCGCCACCTCCGTCCGAAGCTGCGAGATGGTCCTCGTCGCGGCCTCGCTCTCCTCGACCGCGCCGCGCGTGACCTCGCCCGCATGGGTGATGCGGCGGTTGATCTCGCCGATCGAGGCCGCCAGCTCCTCCGCCGCCGCGGCGACGGTCTGGGAGCTACCCAGGGCCTCGGTCGCGGCACGGGCGGCGGTGTCGGCGCGCTCGCTCACGGAGCCCACCGCATCAGCCATGCCGTTCGCGTAGCGCGCCATGCTGGAGGTAGCGGTCGTGACTTCCTCAGCCGTCTGGTTCGCCGCGCGCTCCACCTTATCGGCCATCTCCTGCAGCGCCTTGACGCGCTCCTGCAGCTCGTCGCGCGCACGCTGCGCCCGGACTTCCTCGGCATAGGCAAGCTTCGCCCTGAGACTGCGCAGCAGGCGGCTGATCGCGCGCAGCTCGTAGACGGGCACGTCGTCGATGCTGTGCTGCAGGTCGCCGCGGGCGAGCGCGCCGAACTGCGCCTCGATGCGGGAAACGGCGCGCTGCATCCGGCGCATGGCCAGCGCGGCCCGCAGCGCGACGGCACCGCCGATGCAGCCCAGCGCCACGGCACGGGTGAAGGCATCCACGCCCATCGTGCCCGCGACGATGCTCGCCGAAACCGCGCCGAAGATGACAGCGAGGTCGACCGCCGTGCCGCTCGCGATGCCGTGCATCACCCGGCGCCACAGCGCCAGCGGACCGCGCCGCAGGATGGCGCCGCCCTGGACCTGCAGCCCGCCCGCACGCCCTTCCCGCAGCGCGGCATAAGCGGCCTCGGCCGCGGCGACGTCCTCCCGCTCGGGCCGCGTGCGGATGGAGATATAGCCCTGCACGATGCCGTTCTCGACGACGGGCGTGACATTCGCGCGGACCCAGTAGAAGTCACCGTTCTTCGCGCGGTTCTTCACCAGCCCTTCCCAGGGCTGCCCTGCACGGACCGTATCCCAGAGGTCGCGGAAGGCGGCCTTCGGCATGTGTGGGTGCCGCACGAGGTTGTGCGGAGCGCCGATCAGCTCCTCGCGCGTGAAGCCGCTGACCTGCACGAAGGCGTCGTTAGCGAAAACGATCCGCCCGCCCGTGTCGGTTTGGGATACGAGGAGCGTGCCTTCCGGCAGCGGAACCTCGTTCGTCGTGATCGGTCCATTATCGCGCATCGTGCAGGCCCGGCATCCTGGGTTTTCTCAAGACCTGCAGGATAAACACGGACACGTTACCACGAGCCTAAACGGCGCAGATTCCACTGGGTCAGACAGGGATCTCGCCGGGCGGCTTCAACGCGGTCAGCACGAAGGAGGACTTCGTTTCCTTCACGCCGGGCATCCGCAACAGCGCGCGCATGGCGAAGTCGGCATAGGCCTCAAAATCGGTGGCAAGCACGTGCAGCAGGTAGTCCATCTCGCCGCTCATCGCATAGGCCGCCAACACCTCCGGCCGGGCCGAGAGGGCCTTCTGAAATCCCTCGACCACCTCCTCCGCATGACTCGACAAGGCGACGAGAACGAAGGCCTGCAAGGGCAGTCCCACGCGCGCGGGTTCCAGAACGGCGGCGTAGCGCGCGATCACGCCCGTCTCTTCAAGGCGCCGCACCCGCCGCTGACAGGGCGTGGGCGAGAGGCCGATCTGCTCGGCCAGCGCGACCACGGGCAGCCTTCCATCCCGTTGCAGGGCACGCAGGATCCGGCGATCGATCGAGTCGAGGGGTGGAGCGGTTTTCGCCATGGCGGTCGGCTTTCCTGGTGTTCTTCGCTCAGGATAGCCCTCGATTCCGGCAGATTTACCGCTTTTCTCTCCCTCTTCCCTCCTAGGCTCGGGGACAACGAGATTAGGGAGGCACCACCCATGGATGGCACGACCCGGCCCGAGGACGGCATCATCGGCACGGCTACGCTGCCCCTTGGGCTGCGCGGGGATTACGACCGCGCCCAGCCCGACGGCACCCTTCCGGAAGCGGTGCTCGCCCCGAGATCGGAGGCCGACCACGCCACCTGGCGCAGCCTCGTCGCCCGCCAGCGCACCATCTTCCCCGGGCGCGCCGCCTCCGCCTGGCTGGAAGGGCTGGACCGCCTCCGCTGCGACGAGGCCGTTCCGACACTCGAAGGCGCCTCCGCGATCTTGCGGGCCGCGACCGGCTGGCAACTCGTCCCCTGCCCCGGCCTGCTGCCGGACGCGCAGTTCTTCGCCCTGCTGGCCACGCGCCGCTTCCCGGTGACGCACTGGATCCGCAGGCCGGAGGAGCTGGACTACATCGTGGAGCCGGACATCTTCCACGATTTCCTCGGCCATGTGCCGCTGCTCACCCAGCCCGACTATGCAGAGTTCCTCGAAGCCTACGGGCATCTTGGGCTGCGTGCGGAGAAGCGCGGGCAGCTCGCTCCGCTCGCGCGTTTCTACTGGTTCATGGTGGAGTTCGGACTGATCGCCGAGCGCGACGGGCTGCGCGCCTATGGCGCGGGCATCCTCTCATCCCGCACGGAAACGCTGCACGCCCTCTCCGACGCGCCGCGGCGGCTGCGCTTCGACATGGCCCGCGTCCTGCGGAGCACCTACCGGATCGACGATGTCCAGCCCGTCTACTTCGTGATCAAGGACTATGCCGAGCTGTTCGCCGCCATCGATCAGGCTCCAGCCCTGCTGGAGGCCGCGATGAGGGCAGCGCCGGTCCCGCCCGGCGGGCACGAGGCAGGCGACGAGGTCTGGCAGGGCTAGCGGGGAGAGAATCCCCGCGCCCCGGCCTCGTCGAGGGCCCGCTGCTCCGCGCGGCGCCTCGCGCGCTCCGCTTCGGCCGCGCGGAGCTCGGCCAGCTTCTCCACGGCCCGCTCCGCCGCACGGGCCACCCCCAGGGCGCTCGCGGCCTCGGCGGACCGGGCCTCGGCTAGACGGTGCTCCGCGGCCGTCGCATCGCGGGCCGCCAGGCCGCGCGGCAGCCAAGCGGCGAAAGCCGGATGCCCGCTCATCGCTTCCTCCTGCAAGGCCCGCTCGGCGGCCGCTTCACGGGCGGCAGCTTCCTCTCGGGCGATCGCGCTCTCCATGAGACGCCGCCTCGCCTCCATCACCTCCGCATTGCGGAGGCGCGCGAGCACGGCCAGCGGGTCACGTCCCTTGCGGCTCATGCCGGCGCCGCCATGGCGGCGGCCAGGGCCGCGAAAGCGCCCGCCACGCTTCCCTTCTCGTCCTTGCCTTGGCGCAGCACGTCCTCGATCAGGGGGGCGAGCCGCACCGCCTCGTCCACGGCAGGGTCGCTTCCGGCGCGATAGGCGCCCAGCCGCACCATGTCGGCCATGTCCCGGTGCAGCGACAGGATTCGCCTTGCCCGCTCCAGGACCGTCCTCTCCGGCGGCTCCAGGCAGCCTGGCACGGTGCGGGAGAGGCTGCGAAGAACGTCGACGGCCGGATAGCGCCCGCCCTCTCCGATCCGGCGATCCAGCACGACATGGCCGTCGAGGATTCCGCGCACGGCGTCGGCCACGGGCTCGTCGTGGTCATCTCCCTCCACCAGGACGGTGAAAAGGCCTGTGATCGACCCGGCACAACCCTCCGGGCCCGGCCCCGCCCGCTCCAGCAGCCGAGGCAGCTCGGCGAAGACGCTCGGCGGGAAGCCCTTGGTCGCGGGCGGCTCGCCGGCCGAGAGGCCGATCTCGCGCAGGGCCATGGCGAAGCGCGTCACGCTGTCCATCATGAGCAGGACGCGCTTGCCCTCGTCGCGGAAGTGCTCCGCCACAGCCATTGCCGCCAGCGCCGCGTCCCGGCGCATCAGGGGCGCCGCGTCCGAGGTGGCGCAGATGACCACGCTCCGCCCGAGGCCCGCCGGCCCCAGGTCGTCCTCGATGAACTCGCGCAGCTCGCGCCCGCGCTCCCCGACCAGCCCGATCACCGCCACGTCGCAGTCCGCGTGACGGGCCAGCATGGACATGAGGCTGGACTTACCGACTCCGGAGGCGGCGAAGAGGCCGAGTCGCTGACCGCGCCGGCATGTTGCGAAGGCGTCCATAGCCCGGACGCCCAGATCGATCCGGGGGCCAAGCCTGGCGCGCGTGCCCGCTTCCGGTGGCGGAGCCCGCAACGGACGAGGCATCCCCCCCTGCGAAAGAGGCCCACCCCCGTCCATCGGGCGGCCCGTGGGGTCCAGCACACGCCCGAGCCAGGCATCGCAGGGGCGCAGCACGACAGGCCCCGCATCCTCAACGCGGGCACCAACCGAGATGCCGTCTAGCTCTCGCCGGCCTACGGCTGTTGCCGTCCCATCGCTGACCGACACAACTTCCGCGTGTATCTTTTCGCGAGACGGACCAAGGACTTCGATACAACCCCCGATTGGTGGTAGTGGATGTAGACCAGCGATCTCGAGAGAGAGACCGCGAACCGATCGAACCCGCCCATGGGCAGAAACAGGCCTTATTCCGGGCGCGAATCGCGCGCTACCCACTTGGAGTGAAGACAACCGGCTCATGTCCAGTATCATTTTTTGTACTCCGTCTCGCATCTTTATACGACAAGAAGGTAAAATACCCCTTCACTGCTCGCGCAAAAGTTGTCCTAATGCTCGAAGAACGAGTGGAGAACACAAGATGCGTGTCCTGCTGGTCGAAGACGACCTCACCACTGCCCGCGGCGTTACCCTCATGCTCAAGACCCAGGGCATGATCGTGGATGCTGCCGATACCGGAGAGGAGGCCCTCGAACTGGCCCGCCTCTACGACTACGACATCGTCATCCTCGACCTCATGCTGCCGGATATGGAAGGCTACGAGGTGGTTCGCCGCCTCCGTGCCGCGCGGCAGGCGACGCCGGTGCTGATCCTCTCCGGCCTGTCCCGCCCCGCCGCCAAGGTGAAGGGCCTGGGCCTCGGTGCCGACGACTTCATCGTCAAGCCCTTCGACAGCCAGGAGCTGATCGCCCGGATCCAGGCGATCGTCCGCCGCACCAAGGGCTTCTCCCAGCCGAGCGTCTCAGTGGGCAATCTCACCCTCGACCTCGGCGCCCGCGAGGCGAGCGTGGATGGCCGGGCCGTCCACCTCACGGGCAAGGAGTACGCGATCCTCGAGCTCCTCACCCTCCGCAAGGGCATGGTGATGACCAAGGAGGCCTTCCTGAACCATCTCTACGGCGGCATGGACGAGCCCGAGGTGAAGATCATCGACGTCTTCATCTGCAAGCTCCGCAAGAAGCTCGCCCAGGCCGGATGCGACGAGCTGATCGGCACGGTCTGGGGTCGCGGCTACGTGCTGCGCGATCCTTCCAACTCCGTCCGTAATCCGGCCGGCTTTCTCGCCGCTGCCCCGCAAACGAGCCGCGCCGCGGCCTGACGCAAGCTGTGGGCGGCCTTGTGCCGCCCAGCCTGCCCGGAGGCCCGGGTGATCTCCTTCCCAGAGGAGACCACCCGGGCCTCAGTGCTGTCCGGGCCAAGCAGGCCAGGAGTTTGGTCACTCTCCTGACCCGCCCGGGTTGGGCCTACACGGCGAGCGCCTGTTTCGGACTGCCGACGGGGGCATAGACCCCTCGCTCACCCTCGATGACCGTGAACCGGTCCGTCAGGCCAAGCACGGTTTCCGCTCCCCCGAGGTAGAGAACACCGTCCGGTGCCAGCCGCTCCGCCAGAGCCGAGAGGACGCGGGTCTTGGTCGGCGCATCGAAGTAGATCAGCACGTTGCGGCAGAAGACGACGTCGAAGCGGCCGAGATGTCGCAGGTCGGCGAGCAGGTTCCCCGTCTCGAATCGGGCTACGGCACGCATCGCTTCAGAAATACGCCACTGCCCCCCTTCCTGCTTGAAGTGCTTCACCAGCATCTGCACGGGCAGGCCACGCTGCACCTCGAACTGGGAATAGACCCCCTCCCGCGCGCGTCGGACGACCTCAACGCTCAGATCCGTCCCGACGACCTCGATTCGCGAGAGCAAACCCAGCGACTCGGCCACCATGGCGACGGAGTACGCCTCCTGCCCTGTCGAGCACGCGGCGGAGAGCACCCGCAGCTTGGCTCCCGCTCCTCGCGCGGAGATGAGCCGGGGCAGCACGCGCCGGAGGTGGTCGAAAGGCTTGCCGTCGCGGAAGAAGAAGGACTCGTTCGTCGTGAGCGCCTCCGTCACCGCGGCGGCCAGTCGCTCCGTCCCAGGCGACCGCAGCTTGGCGGCCAGGGAGTCGAGATTTCCAAAACCCTCCGCACGCATCAGCCCGCCTAGCCGCGTGTCGAGCATGTATGCCTTATCGGCGCCCAGCACGATGCCGGCCCGGCTACGGACAAGCGCTGCGATCGTATCGAAAGCTGCTCCGCTCACAACGCTATCCTCTTCGATTCCGAGTGGCCGGCCTCCGCCGTGATCGCCGCCGCGCGCGCCGCCAAGCGGTCCGGCGGCAGCAACTCCCGCGCGAGACCGGCGCGCGCCACGGCGCCCGGCATTCCCCAAACCACGGATGATGCTTCATCCTGCGCGAGCACCGTGCCGCCCGCTGCGACCAGCCCGCGGCAACCCACCAATCCATCCTGCCCCATCCCGGTCAGGATGACGGCCAGCACACGCCCGTCACAGGCACGCTGGGCGCTGCGAAGCATCGGATCCACTGCCGGACGACAGAAATTCTCGGGCGGGTCATCCCTCAGCCGGGCTACGAGGCCCGAGGTGCCCCGCTCGACAAGCAGATGCCGATCTCCAGGCGCCAGATAGGCATGCCCGGCCCGCAACAGGTCTCCATCCTTCGCCTCAGCCACCCGCAAGGGGCCAACACGGTCGAGATGGTCCGCAAGCATGGCCGTGAAGCCCGCCGGCATATGCTGCACGATCACGACCGGTACCGGAGGAGTGGGCACCAGAGCGCGCAGGAAACTGGCGAGAGCTTGCGGCCCACCTGTCGACGATCCCACCGCAAGCAAGGCGGGCGCGCCGGCGTTGCGCGGCGCCGCTGCGGGCACGACGCGAGGCATCACCTGCGTCGGTGAGGCAGGTGCGGCAGGCTTGCGGCGCATGCGCGCCCAGCCCTTCACCTTCTCCAGCAGCTCCGAACGGAAGTTGGGATCCATCGCCCCGCCGCCAGCCGCACCGGGCTTGGGGATGTAGTCGGACGCGCCGGCGCGCAGCGCCGCCATCGCCGCCGCTGCGCCTCGCTGGGTCAGCGCACTGGCCACGATCACGATGGGCCGTGGCTCAGCGCGCAGCAGTAAGGGCAGCGCCGTCATGCCGTCCATCACCGGCATCTCGAGGTCGAGCAGGACCACGTCGGGCCGTGCGGTCGGAAGGGCATCGAGGGCCTGACGGCCATCCCCCACGCGCGAGACCACCTCGATGGCCGGATCAGCGCCCAGCAGCCGGCCGAGAATCCCGCGCACGGTCGCGCTGTCGTCGCAGACCATGACGCGGACCCGGCGCCCGCCAGGATGCAGCCCATCCGGCACTGGCGCGGGTAGCCGGCCGCTCACGCAGCCTCGTCGGGCAGCAGCCCCAGCACTTCGAGCTTGCCCGCGAGAATCGCATCGTCGAAGGGCTTCATGATGTATTCCTGCGCGCCGCTCTCGAGCGCGGTCACGATTCGGGAGAAGTCGCTCTCCGTCGTGCACAGCATGATCCGCGGCTCATCCGGCCCGAACTCCTCCCGCGCATGACGCAGGAAGGTGATCCCGTCCATCACGGGCATGTTCCAGTCCAGCAGCACAAGCTTCGGCAGCGCCGCGCGGCAGGCCTCCAGGGCCTGCTGGCCATCCTCCGCTTCACGCACCTCGAAGCCGCGCGCCTCTAGCATCCGGCGCGCAGCGCGCCGGACGGTGCGGCTGTCATCCACCACCAGGCAGTCGAGCATCGCCTCTCTCCTCAACCGATGTCCAGGACGCGATCCACGTCCAGCATGATGAGCAGGCGCGCCGCCCCACCCTCCTGACCGCTGCCGGGCACGTTCTGGTAAACGCCCGCGCAAACATCCCGCCAGAGCGGGTCCAGCGTCGGAGGGTTGGGCGCCAGGCCGGCTTCGGGCAGGGCGAGCACATCGCCGACAGAATCGGCCAGAAGGGCGTAGAGCTCGCCACCGCCCTCCACCACGACGCTCATCGGGGCGCTCGCGCCCGGCTCCCGCGGCGGCAGCCCCAGCCGGCGCCGCAGGTCCACGGCCGTTACGATACGACCGCGCAGGTTCAGCCCGCCCGCCACCTCGGGGGGCGCGAGCGGGATCGGCGTGATCGCCTGGGCCCCGAGGATGTCACGCACCCCGAGGACCGGCACTCCGCAGAGTTGCCCAGCGACGGTCAGGGTAAGGATGGCCGTGTCCGCCGCGGCATGCGAGGCGGTGTTACGGCGGGGAGCGATTGCAGCTTCCATGTTCAGCTCCTGCTCAGTGCAGCGCGTTCGGGACGAGGCAGCCGCGCAGCGCGTCCAGCAGCGCGTCGCGGTCGAACTTCGGAACATGCCGGTCAAAGCCGGCCTCGGCGCTCCGCCGGACCCATTCCTCGTCGGAGTGCGAAGTCAGCGCCACCATCGGCGTGCGATTCCAGGAACCACCATCCCGTACGGCGCGGGCCAGCCCGAGGCCATCGAGTTCCGGCATCTCGATATCGGAAACGATGACGTCGAAGAGCTCGCCCGCTTCACGAAGCTTGAGGGCCTGGGCTCCGGTCGTCGTCGCGACGACTTCGAAACCGGCGGCGCCGAGGGCGGGGACGAGCATGTTGCGGAAGAAGGCGCTGTCCTCCACGACCAGCAGACGCTTGCGCTGGCCGGTCGCGTTGCGCTGCGGGCCGAACCAGTCGTCGCCCGCCTGGCGCAGCCACCAGGCGCAGTCGATGACCTCCGTGGCCCGCCCCGAGATCACGGCGGTTCCGAGGTAGCCCGGCCTCTCCGGGCCGCTCTCGATGTTCAGGGCTTCCTCAACCACGTCGAGGATCTCGTCCACCATCAGACCCATCGCGCGGCCGCCGTCGTTGAAGACGAGGACGGCCTGGCGCCCGCCGGGCGCCGGCGGCATCCACCCATCCCCGATTGGCACGAGCGGCATCAAGGCGCCGCGGTACTGCACCACCGGCTGGCCGTGCGACATCTCGATGCGCTCCTGCGGAAGGTCCTCCAGCCTCGCGACGAGGCCGAGCGGCACCGCGCGCGGGCCACCATCGCCGGCCCGGAACAGGAGCAGGGACATCTTCTCGGACGAGCTGGCACTTGCCACCGCGGTTCCGCGCCGATCCTCCTGAACGCCCTCGGCGCCGACGCCGGTCGCCCGGGCGATGCCGTTGGGGTCCAGGATCATGATCACGGATCCGTCGCCCAGGATGGTGTTGCCGCTGAACATCGTCACGTGGCGCAGGATCGGCGCCACCGGCTTCACCACGATCTCCTCGGTGTCGAAGACCTTGTCCACGATGATGCCGAACAGGTTCTGGCCAACCTGCGTGACGACGACGAAGCCGCCGGTTCCCGCCTCCGACGTCTCGTCCAGCCGCAGGAGGCGGGACAGGGATACCAGCGGCAGCAGCCGGTCGCGCAGGCGCAGCACCGGCGCGTCCTTGATATGCATCACCCCGTCGCCAGCGCGCACCAGTTCCACCACGCCGATCTGCGGGATGGCGAAGCGCTCGCCCCCGGCCTCGACGATCAGCGCCGAGACGATGGCGAGCGTGAGGGGGATCTTGATGAGGAAGGTGGTGCCCCGCCCCTCGCGGGAGCGCAGGTCGATCGTGCCGCCGATCTTCTCCACATTCGTGCGCACGACATCCATGCCGACGCCGCGGCCGGAGACGGAGGTCACCGCGGCCGCGGTCGAGAAGCCGGCGCGGAAGATGAAGCGCTGGATGTCGCGCTCCCCCATCCCCGCCAGCTCCTGCTCGGTCGCGAGGCCCTGGGCCAGCGCCTTGGCGCGGATCTTGTCCACCGCGAGGCCACGACCGTCGTCGCTCACCTCGATGATGATGTGGCCGCCCTCGTGATAGGCGTCGAGCGTGATGCGCCCGGCATCCGGCTTGCCGGCCTCGCGCCGCTCCGCCGTGCTCTCCAGCCCGTGGTCGCCGGAGTTGCGGACCATATGGGTCAGGGGGTCGCGGATCATCTCCAGCACCTGCCGGTCGAGCTCCGTCTCGGCCCCGCGCATCTCCAGCTCGATCTTCTTGCCCAGCTCGCGGGAGAGGTCGCGCACCAGCCTCGGCAGGCCCTTCCAGGCATTGCCGATCGGCTGCATGCGCGTCTTCATCACCCCCTCCTGCAACTCGGAGGTGATGTGGGAGAGCCGCTGCAGCGGCCCGGTCAGCGCGCTGTCCTCCCGCGCGCGGGAGAGCTGGAGGAGCTGGTTGCGCGTGAGCACGAGCTCGCTCACCAGCGTCATCAGGCTCTCCAGCACGTCCACGTTCACGCGCAGCGTCTGGGCCACAGCCACGGCCTCGCCGGCCGGCGCGGCGGCAGGCTCGGCGGGAGCCGGCGCCGGCGCGGCAGGAACCTTCTCCTCCACGATGGCCGGCAGAGCGGCGACCACGGGCGGCTCGGGGGGGCTGTCCTCCGCGCTGGGGCGCGGCGACGGCTTGCGCTTCGCGGTTGCCCGCTTCTTCGCGGAGGGCTCCGGGGAAGCCGGGGCGGGTTCGGGAGCCGCCTCGGGCGCGTCCTCGGCCAGGGCCTGGCCGGTGAAGACCGCGTCCAGCTCGGCGATGATGGCCGAGTCGTCGCCTGCCGGCTCGGACCCCGTCGCCTCCAGGCCGCTCATGATCTCCCGCACCCGGTCCACCACGCGCAGGATCAGCGAGACGCCCGCGGAGGTGACGGCCAGCGAGCCGTCACGGTAGCGGCCGAGGACGTTCTCCCCCGCATGGGCCACCTTCTCCAGCCGCGAGAGGCCGAGGAACCCGCAGGTTCCCTTGATGGTGTGGATCAGGCGAAAGATCTCGCCGATCGTCTGGGGGTCGTCGGGATGCCGCTCCAGCCGAAGCAGTGCGGCATCCAGCCCGGCCAGTCCCTCGCCCGTCTCAGTCAGAAAGTCGGCGATCAAGTCGTCCATCGGAACCTCGTGATCCGTCGTTCCGGCCAAATTGCCAGCGGGACACGAAGATTCCGTAAAGCGCGCGCCGTCAGGCGGAGTGGGCGAGCTCGCTCCGGCGCGGCATCAGGGTCAGCGGGGCAGCAGCGGGGCCGCCCATCGCGAGCGACACCTCCATCCCCGCCGCTTCGCACAGATGCAGCAGCAGCGGGCCCAGAACGTCGCGCGGCCCCGCCACGGGCTCGCCGGCCAGGGCGGCCGTCAGCCCCGATGGCCAGGCGGCGTTCCGCCCTTCGGGCCAGATCGCGAGGCCCGATTCCTGGCCCGCCAGGTGCACGACGCCGCCGCGTGGCAGCGCCTCGCTGCCCAGGAGCGCCGCGATCAGAAGGGCCTGGGCGAGCGGGGCGCGGAGCGGGATATCGGGCAAGCCTGACACGTCGGCCGTCACGCGGCCGCTCGCCAGGGCGCCTTCGAGAAGGTCCGCCATGGACTGCCGGTCCAGCGGGCCGGTTCCGGCTCCGGCCGCGGCGCGCCAGAGGCGCAGGCGCCGCCGCATCGCGTCCGCCCCGTCCCGCGCCACGGAGAGCGCCTCTTCCGGCGCCTCCTCGGCAAGGTCGAGGGCACCGGACAGGGCCCCCAGGGGGCCACCGATGTCGTGGCAGATACGGGCACACAGGTCCTGCGTGAGCGCAAGATCGTCCATAGAAGATCCTCTTGGGAGGGGGCCTGCCGCTTGTGCCCCCGCGGGACTTGATGGCTAGTAAAGCCGTTCGGGTCGGGAAAGCCGTGGCCCCTGCCGCGAGGAGGAACCTGCCGGATGATGTCGGAGGGGGTTTTCGAGCCGGGTCAACTCGTCCGCCACCCCGGGAAGCCGGAGTGGGGCATGGGCCAGGTGCAGTCCGTCATCGGAGACCGTGTGACCGTGAACTTCGAGAATGCCGGGAAGCTCCTGATCAACACGTCCAACACGACCCTCGACATCATCGACGAAACAAGATCTTGAGCTGACCGTTGCAGATCCTCGCCGAAGCGGTCCTGAACGCCCCGTTCCTCATCGCCGTCCTCGCGACAGGGATAGCGGGGCTGATGCGCGGCTATTCCGGCTTCGGCACCGCCGTTCTTCTCGCACCGGTCTTCTCCACCCTCTGGGGCCCGAAGGCGGGGGTGCCGGTCGTCCTGCTGATGGAGTTGCTGGTCTCCGCCCAGCTCCTGCCGCGCGCGATCGGGGAGGCGGACCGGCGGATGGTCCTCCCCATCGGGCTCGCGGCGGTGCTGGCCATGCCCCTGGGGTCGCTGGTCCTTCTGGCGGCCGATGGCACGGTGCTGCGCCGGGCGATCGGCGCGCTCGTGCTCGGCTTCGGCCTGGTCCTGCTCTCGCCCTGGCGCTACCACGGTGCCCGCCCGCTCGGGCTCAACCTCGTCGTCGGTGCCGTCAGCGGGCTGCTCAAGGGCTCCACAGGCATGTCCGGCCCTCCCGTCATTCTCTATTTCCTCTCCGGCCCGGAGGAGGCGAGGCGCCACCGCGCCAACTTCATCCTCTTCTTCGGGGTGATCGGCGTAGCATCCATCGTGCCGCCACTGCTAACCGGGCTGATCGACGCCCCCGCCCTCCTCCGGTCGGCGGCCCTGCTTCCGGTGCTCCTGCTCTGCGTCCGGGCGGGATCGCGCCTGTTCCACCACATCCCCCCCGCATGGTACCGGCGCTTCGCCTTCGGTGCCCTCGTCGCCGCGGGCGGAATCGCGCTGCTGGGATAGCCCCCGCATCTTGCGCGAGGGGGGGTGGCTCGCCCAAATTGCCTCTTATTCCCAGGAGCGCCCCCCATCATGCTCGATCCGTTCGGTCGGCGGATCTCCTACCTCCGCGTCTCGGTGACGGATCGTTGCGATCTCCGCTGCGTCTACTGCATGTCGGAGGACATGACCTTCCTGCCGAAGAAGGACCTCCTCACCCTTGAGGAGCTGGAGCGGCTCTGCGGCGCCTTCATCGACCTCGGCGTGGACCGGATCCGCCTTACGGGCGGGGAGCCGCTGGTGCGGCGCGGGGTGATGCAGCTCTTCGGGGGGCTGGGCCGCCGAATCGGCGAGGGCGGGCTGCGGGAGCTGACCGTCACCACCAACGGCACCCAGCTCACGAAGATGGCCGACGACCTGTTCCGGGCCGGCGTGCGCCGCATCAACGTCTCCCTGGACACGCTGGACCCCGAGACCTTCAAGGCGATCACGCGCTGGGGGCGGCTGGAGAGTACGCTGGACGGCATCTTCGCGGCCAAGGCGGCCGGGTTGGGGGTGAAGATCAACGCCGTGGCGCTGAAGGGCGTGAACGAGCACGAGATCGACCGCATGATCGCCTGGTGCGGGGAGCACGGCTTCGAGCTGACGCTGATCGAGACCATGCCCATGGGCGATGTCTCGGGCGACCGGACCGACCAGTACCTTCCGCTGTCGACCGTCCGCCAGCGGATCGCGCAGAACTGGACCCTGGTGCCGAGCGACCACCGCACCGGCGGCCCCGCCCGCTACGACACGGTGGCCGAGACCGGGCGCCGGATCGGCTTCATCACCCCGATGAGCCACAACTTCTGCGAGTCCTGCAACCGCGTGCGCCTGACCTGCACCGGCACTCTTTATATGTGCCTGGGCCAGGAGGACGCGGCCGATCTCCGCGCCCCCCTCCGCGACCCCTCCCTGGGCGAGGCAGGGTTGCGGGACGCGATCCTGTCTGCCATCGCACGCAAGCCGAAGGGGCATGACTTCGTCATCGGCCGCGATGCCCGCCCCTCCGTGGGCCGGCATATGAGTGTGACGGGCGGCTAGGAGGGTTATCGCGCGTGCTGGATTCGGAACTCGTCGCCAGGCTGGCGATCCCGGGCCTGCCGGAGTGGAGCGGGCTCGTCATCCTCCTCCTCGGCCTGCTCTTCCTCGCGGCCTTCCTGATGATGCCCTTCAGCGTCTTCGGCCTGAAGTCGCGGCTGGACGCCATCGAGGCCCAGCTCGACGACGTGCAGCAGGAGATCCGCAGCCTCGCCCTGCGCCTGCCCGAGCCGGGCCTGCGCCGCCGCGCCCCGGCCGTGGACGAGACCTACGACGAGCTGCCGGACCCCGTCCGGCCGGAGCCGCCGGTGCGGGAGGACCGGGCGCCGCGCATGACGCCCCCCATCCCGCCGCCCCCTACCTGGCCCGATGACGCGCGCGGCCCGGGCCGCCGCACCGAGCCCCGACTGGGCGGCCCGCGCCGCTAGGGGCCACACCCCGGCAGGCTGTCCCTGGAGCCGCCGTTCCCCCTGATCGGCTCCAGCCCCCATCGAAGCGCGGCGCGCCTTGGCCTATTCTCCCGGCATGCCGCCGCGCCGCCCCGCCGACCAGGATCTCTTCGGCGCCCCCGAGCCCACGGCGGGGGAGACCACCCCTGCAGGGGCCCCGCGTCCCCTCGCCGACCGCCTTCGTCCCCACAGCCTCCCGGAGGTGGTCGGGCAGGATCACCTGCTCGGCCCCGGGGGGGCGCTGCGCCGCATGCTGGACCGCGGGGCGCTGGCCTCCCTCATCCTCTGGGGTCCCCCGGGGGTGGGGAAGACCACCATCGCCCGGCTGCTGGCCGAGGCCGCGGGGCTGCGCTTCGCCGCCCTCTCCGCCGTGTTCAGCGGCGTCGCCGACCTCAAGCGCGCCTTCGACGAGGCCCGCGCCCGCCGCGCGGCGGGGCAGGCGACGCTTCTCTTCGTGGACGAGATCCACCGCTTCAACCGCGCCCAGCAGGACGGCTTCCTGCCCGTGGTGGAGGACGGGACGGTGGTGCTCGTCGGCGCGACGACGGAGAACCCGAACTTCGCCCTCAACAACGCGCTGCTCTCCCGCTGCCGCGTCCTTACCCTGCGGCGGCTGGACGACGCGGCGCTGGAACTGCTCCTCGCCCGCGCCGAGGCCGAAACCGGGCAGCCCCTTCCCCTGTCCCCGGAGGCCCGGACCGCCCTCCGCGCCCTGGCCGACGGCGACGGCCGCAACCTCCTCAACATGGCCGAGCAGCTCCTCGCCCTGCCCGAGGGCACGCCCCCGCTTGCCCCGGAGGAGCTGCCCGCGCTTCTCTCCCGCCGCCCCGCGCGGGATGACGGGCCGGGGACGGAGCACGCAAGCCAGATCTCCCCCACCATCACGGGGGACCGGGGGAGCGAGCTGAACGGCCTTCTCTCCGCCTTCCACAAGTCGCTCCGGGGATCGGACGTGCAGGCCGCCCTCTACTACGCCGCCCGGATGATGGTGATGGGGGAGGAGACGGCGCCGACGATCTTCCGCCGCCTCGCCTGCGCGGCCTCGGAGGACGTGGGCATGGCGGACCCCCAGGCCCTGCCCCAGGTCCTCGCCGCCTGGGACGCCTTCCGCAGGATCGGCTGGCCGGAGGCGCATCTCTTCATGGGCCAGGCGGTCGTCTATGTCGCGACCGCGCCGAAATCCAACGCGACCCACCTCGCCTTCACCCGCGCGCTCGCCCTGGCCGAGCGGACCTCAGCGCTCCGCCCGCCGCTGCATATCCTCAACGCCCACACGAAGATCCTGGCCGATCTCGGCCACGGCGCCGGCTACCGCTACGACCATGACGAGCCCGACGCCTTCGCCGGCCAGGAGTTCTTCCCCGACGACCTCGCGGGGGAGCGGCGCCCGGAGTTCTACGAGCCGACGCCGCGCGGCTTCGAGCGCGACATCGGCAAGCGCCTCGATTTCTGGGCCCGCCGCCGCGGCCATCGCTGACCCACGCGCCTTGTCCTCGCGGCCGCGCGCCCTAACTTCCCCCGCCCCTGCCGCACCCTGGCCGTGGCCGGGGAGAGGAGCCGCCCATGCCGAACGAGTTCGCCCCCGAGGTTCTCGCCGCCTTCGCCGAGCTGGAGAGGGCCGGCTTCGTGCAGGGCGATGCGACGGCCCAGCCCCTCGATGCGGCCCGGGCGGACACGCGCCGCTTCCAGGCCTTCCTCAACGGCGACCCCGTGCCCCTGCGGGAGGTGGAGGAGGTGACGATCGCGGGCGGGCTGCGCCTGCGCCTCTATCACCCGGACAGCCCTGCCCCCCGCCCGGCCCTGCTGCACGTCCATGGTGGCGGCTTCGCCTTCGGCACGATCGACACGCTGGACCGCTGGAAGCGCGAGATCGCGCGCGACGCCGGGGTGACGGTGGTGGGGCTGGAATACGCCCTCTCGCCCGAGAACACCTATCCCACGGCGCTGGAGCAGGTGCTGGCCGCCCTGCGCTGGCTGCGCGAGGGAGCCGCCTCCTACGGCATCGACAGCGCGCGCCTAGCCGTCTCCGGGGACTCGGCGGGCGGCAACCTCGCCCTCGCCGCCCTTCTGCGCCTGCGCGACGCGGGCGAGCCGCTGCCGCGCTGCGGCGCCATCATCTACGGCATGCTCTCGGCCGAGCACGACTCGCCCTCCCATCGCGCCTTCGGCGGCGGGGAGTACGGACTCTCCACCGCCAAGCTCGACTGGTTCTGGTCCCAGTATCTCGGCCCCACCCCGCGCGAGGACAGCGGCGCCGCGCCGCTGCGGGCCGATCTCCACGGCCTACCCCCCCTGCTGCTGCTGGCCGCGGCGCTCGATCCCCTGCTGGACGACACGCTCAAGCTCGCCCCGCGGCTCACCGAGGCGGGGGTGCCGCACACGCTCCGGGTGATCGAGGGCGTCCATCACGGCTTCATCGCCTGGACCCGCCTTCTCCCCCAGGCCCGGGCCGCGCGCGAGGCGGTGGTGGAGTCGCTGCGCCGGCACCTCGGCTGAGCCGCCCGCGCCAACCGCCACCCTCCCCCGGGCGTTCCATCGGGGACAGCGAGGAGGGCTCGACCATGACTGCCAGAGCGCCGGAGGGCCCCAAGGCCGATTTCGGGCCCGGGGAGGCTTCCGACTCCGCCATCCCCCGCCCGCCCTCCCCGCAGGGCCTGGACGAGTTGAGCAAGGCGCAGGGCCTCATCACCGACGAGTGGACGGGCGAGCCCCCCGCGGAGGGCGGCAAGGCGCCGGAAAACGGGGACTCCCGGCCGGTCGAGGGGGAGTAGCCGCCGCGCGGTCCCGCGCCGCGTTAACGATCCGACAACACTCCCGGTCCATCCTGCCCCCAGAGCCGCAGGATGCAGCGCATGGATGCCTTTCCCACGCCCGACCTCAACCCGGTCGAGCCCCTATCCTTCAGTGCCCAGGCCTTCCGGCTGCGCAGCCTCTTCCCGACCCCGCTGCTGATGGCGCCGGTGAACGGCGCCCCGGCCCTGAACGCTCCCCTGCGCGAAGCCATCCTCGCCCGCGCCGCGGGGTGCGAGGGGGTGCAGCGCAACAACAACGGCGGCTGGCAGTCCGACGACGATTTCTGGTCCTGGTCCGGCCCGGCCGGCGCCGCCCTGCTGGACGCCGCCACGGGGCTGGTGAACGCCTTCACGGGCCTCAAGAACGCCGATGGAGAGGCCCTTCCGGGCGGACCGGTCTGGCGCAGCAACGCCTGGGCGAACGTGAACCGGGCCGGGGACGCGAACCACCCCCACCACCATCCCGGCGCCTTCTGGTCCGGCGTCTACTGGGTCGATGCCGGGGACGGGTCGGGCGGCGAGTTCGAGATCCACGATCCCCGCGGCATCCTGCCCAGTTTCTTCGCCCCGCAGCTCCGCATGGCGCTGCCCGGCTGCCTCAGCGCGGGTCTGACGGACTACATCACGCCCGAGACGGGCACGATGCTCATCTTCCCCGCCTGGCTCGTCCATGCGGTGCGCCACTATCACGGGGAGCGGCCGCGCATCTCGGTGGCCTTCAACTTCTCCGTCTAAAAGAGGGCGGGGCGCGCATAAAAGCCGGGCGGAACTCGACGCGCGCCCCCGTCGTCGCTACCTCCCCCTCATGCCCGCCGCCCTGATCACCGTGACCGAGGATGAGGCCGATCTGCGCCTCGACCGCTGGTTCCGCCGCCATCACCCGAACCTTACCCAGGGCGCGTTGCAGAAGATGCTCCGCACCGGCCAGGTCCGGGTGGATGGCAAGCGCGCCGAAACCGGCACCCGCCTTGCCCCGGGGCAGCAGGTGCGCGTGCCCCCGATGCCCGAGGCGCCACCGCCCGAGCCATCCCGCCCCGCCGTCTCCGAGCGCGATGCCGCCATGCTGGAGCGTCTGGTGATCTACCGCGACGACTCGGTGATCGCCCTGGACAAGCCGCACGGCCTGCCCGTGCAGGGCGGCCCGGGGATCGCCCGGCATCTCGACGGCATGCTCGACGCCCTGCGCTTCGGCCATGAGGAGCGCCCCCGCCTCGTCCACCGGCTCGACCGCGACACCTCGGGCGTGCTGCTCCTGGCGCGCAGCGCCGGGGCGGCGGCGAGGCTGGCGGCGGCCTTCCGCGGGCGGGACGCGCAGAAGACCTACTGGGCCCTGGTGGTCGGCCGCCCGCACCCGCTGGCGGGGCGGATCAACATGCCGCTCGCGCGCCAGGGCGGGCCACGTGGCGAGCGCACCGCCCCCGCGGAGGAGGGCGAGGAAGGAGCCCACGCCATCACCGATTTCCGCGTGGTGGACAACGCCCGCAAGCACGTCTCCTGGCTGGAGATGAACCCGCTCACCGGCCGGACCCACCAGCTCCGCGTCCACGCCGCCGCCGCGCTGAAATGCCCGATCCTGGGGGACGGCAAGTATGGCGGGGCGGCGGCGCATCTGGAGGGCATGTCGGGCCTGCTCCATCTCCATGCCCGCTCCATCGAGCTGCCGCATCCCGAGGGCGGAACCCTCTCCGTCTCGGCGCCGCTTCCGCCCCATATGAACGAGAGCTTCGCCTTCCTCGGCTTCGACCGCCCGCGCACCCCGCCCACCCGCCGGACTCGCTGAACCCCGCCCCCGGGAGCCACGCCATGCCCCAGCCCGCCTCCCCCGGGCGGCCCGCAGCGCCGCCCCCTCGCCCGCCCGGCCGCCTCCGCCGGTGGCGGCCCTGGCTGATTGCGCTCGGGCTCCTCGTCCTCGGCCTGCCGCTCGCGGGCTATGGCGCGCTCTGGGCTGCGCTGCGGACGGACGCCATCCGCCCCCGGATCGAGTCGGCAGTGGAGGCTGCGACGGGGCGCCGCTTCACCCTGGGCGCCGTCACCCTTCGCCCCGCCCTCGTCCCCACCATCGGGCTCGACTCCCCGGTCCTGGCCAATCCGCCCGGCTTCTCCCGCCCGGAGATGCTGCGCGCCCGGCGGATCGAGGCGGAGCTGGCGCTGGTCCCGCTCCTCTCGCGCCAGGTGGAGCTGCGGCGCGTCGCCCTCATCGAGCCGGACCTGCTGCTGGAGACCGATGCCGCGGGACGGGTGAACTGGGATTTCACACGTCCGCAGCCGCAGGCCTCCGCTCCCGCCACCCCTGCCATCCCCGCGGCGGAACCCTCACACCCCTTCGGCTTCGAGGTGGAGTCGGTGGTGCTGGAGCGAGGCCGCCTCACTTGGCGCGGGCCGGGCGGGGAGGAGGTGCTGGAGCTTCCCCGTCTCACCCTTCGCGGCTCGGAGCGCGGGATTCTCGTCGAGGGGCAGGCCGTGGCGCGCGGCATCGCGGCCACGGTGAACGGCAGTACCGGGCCACTCGGCGCGCTGCTCGCGGGCGGGACGGGCGAATGGCCCTTCCGCGCCGGCCTCTCCGCCCCCGGGCTCAACGCCGAGGCGAGCGGCGCCCTCGCCCTTCCCTTCCGTCCCGATGGCTGGCGCGCCCGCCTCGCCGCCACGGCAGATGCCGCATCCCGCCTCGCCCCGCTCCTCCCCGGCACGGCCCTGCCGGAGGCGCGCAACCTCTCCCTCGTGGCCGAGACAGGTGGCGCGGCGGGGCTGGCGGCGCTCCACGCCTCCGTGGCGGAGCTTGGAATCCCGCTCGCCGGTCGCCGCCTCGTCCTCGGCCCGGCCCAGTTGGACGCGCCCTCGCCGGAGGCGCCCGTCGCCCTCTCCGGCACGCTGCGGCTGGGGGAATTGCCGCTGGCCCTCACCGCCGGGGGGCCGAACCTCGCCGCGCTGCGCGCCGAGGGGGCGATCCCCCTGACCCTCCGGCTGGAGGGAGAGGGCCTCGCCGCCTCGCTGGCCGGGGCCCTCGCGCCCGGGCGGCGGATCGAGGGGACGGAGTGGCAGCTCTCCCTCCGCGCGGCCGATCTCCGCTCCCTCGGGGCCCGCGCCGGGACGCCCGGCCTGCCCGCCCTGCACGACGCCGCGCTGGATGGGCCGCTGCGCCTTCTCGCCGAGGGAGCCGACCTGCCCGGCCTCACCCTCGCCGCGCGCGAGGCCGCCGGGCGCGCCAGCCTCTCCTTCCGCCGGGCCGAGCCGCTGCCGCGCGTGACCCTGCGGGCAGAATTCGATCGCGTGGATGCGGATGCCCTGTCGGCTTCCCCGCCCCCCGCCGCCCCCCCGGCGCCCGCACCGGCCCAACCCGCGCCGGCCCAGCCCGCGCCGGCCGCAGCGCCCGCTGCTCCTCCGCCTGCCCGGCCGGACGGGCGGGTCATCCCGGACCAGCCCCTCGACCTCACCGCCATCCGCGACGCCCCCCTCGCCCTGGATGCCGAGGCCACCGTCGCCACCCTGCGCCTGGGCAGTGCGGAGTGGCGCGGCGTCTCGCTGCGGGCCGTACTGGACGAGCGGGCCCTGCGGCTGGAGCGCTTCGCGGCCGCGACGCCGGGCGGGCCGGTCACGGGCGCCGGCGCCGCCGAGGTGGGCGGCCCCCTGCCGCGCCTCGCTCTGCGGCTACGGAGTGGCGAGGGTGGCATCGATCCCGCCCCCCTGCTGGCCGCTCTCGGCACGCGCTCGCCCATCTCCGGCCGGGCCGCGCTCGATCTCGACCTCGCTGGCGAGGGCGCGGGGCTGCGCGCCCTGGTGGGCAGCCTGGGCGGGCATCTCGGCCTCGCCATGACCGGGGGCGAGATCGATCCCTCCCTCCTGGCCGGCGCCACCCAGGCGCTGCGCGGGGTACTGCCAGAGGGAAGCGTGGGGAGCGCGGCGGAGATCCGCTGCCTCGCCCTGCGCTTCGATCTCCAGCGCGGGGTGGCGCAGTCCCGCGCCCTGCTCCTCCAGACCGGGGTGGCGAGCACCAGTGGCGGCGGGGCGGCGAATCTCGGGGACGAGACGCTCGCCTTCCGTCTCCGCCCGGTGGTGCGCGTGGGGGATGCCTCCATTACCACGCCGCTCGGCATCACCGGGCGTTTCGGCAGCCCGCGCTTCTCGCTCGATCCCAATGCCGCCACCGCGGCGGCGGCGGGGGTGCTGGGCGGCCTCGCCCGGCGCTCGGACGACCGGGACGCGGCCGCGATCGGGGGACTGGTGGAAGGGCTGCTCGGCGGACGCAGTGCCGCGGCGGCGCCGGATTGCGCGGCCCAGCTCGCCCTCGCGCGCGGCGAGGCGCCGGCCGTGGGCACGCCGCCCCCTGCACCGGAGCCGCAGCAGGGGCGGCGCCCGGCCATCAACGACCTGCTGCGCGGACTTCTCGGGCGATAGGGATGGGCCGGGCAGGAATCGAACCCGCAACCAAGCCGTTATGAGCGGCCAGCTCTAACCGTTGAGCTACCGGCCCATCCCGCCCGCTCCTTAGATCACCCTCACGGCGCGAGGAAGGCGCGGATTGCGGCCTCGGCCTTGTTCATGCTCGCCACCCCTTCGAGATGGCCGAGCCCGCCTTCCAGATCCACCACCTGAACGGGCCGCCCGGCCGCGCGCAGGGCCTCGGCGAGGTCGCGGTTATAGGCGATGGGGAAGACGCGGTCCCCCGGTGCCGGCACCACGAGCCAGCGCGCCTGGCTGCGGGAGAGGGCGGTGGCGGTGTCGGGATACTCGTTCAGGAAGAGCTGGTTGGCGCGGGTGAGATAGATGAAGGCGTTGGCGTCCGCCGTCCTGGCGCGGGCCGCCGCCGCTTCGTCGAGGAAGCGCTCCACCGCGAAGCTGTCCCCGATGCGGCGGGCGGGGTCCTGCCCGTCCACGGCGCGGCGGCCGAACTGCGCCATCGCCCCGCGGTCCCGCGCCTGGAGGGTGACGATCTTCAGCGCCTCCGCCAGCCCCTTCAGCGGCGGCTCCCGGCCCTGGCCGTAATAGTCGCCGCCGCGCCAGTTCGGGTCCATGCGGATCGGCGATTCCCACAGCTCCATCCAGCCGATGAGAAAGGCGTCGAACTCTCCCGTGCCGACGGCGGGCATCACGCGGTCGATCATCTCGGGATAGGCGCAGGCCCATTCGATCGCCTGGAGCGCGCCCATGGAGGGACCGGCGACGAGGGCCAGGCGCTTCACTCCAAGGCTGTCCAGAAGCCGCTTCTGCACCTCGATGAAGTCCCGCATGGAGACGACGGGGAAGTTCATCCCGAAGGGGCGGCCCGTGGAGGGGTCGAGGGTGGCCGGGCCCGTGCTGGTGGTGGTGGCGTCGTTGAGGTTGAGGTTCACCAGCGTGTCGGAGGAGACGACGAAGAAGCGGTTCGTGTCGATCGCCTTGCCCGGGCCGACGATATTGTCCCAGTAGCCCGCCGGGCCGCCCGGCGCGAAGCGGCCGAAGGCGTGGCTGTTGGCCGAGAAGAAGTGGGTGATGAGCACGGCGTTGTCGCCGGCCGCGTTCAGCGTGCCCGCGGTCTGGTAGCCGATCCGGGCATTGGGCACGGTGCCGCCGCCGCGGGTGCGGTACTCCCCGGCCTCGAAGATCTGCTTGCGGACGATCAGGGGCTCGGGGGTCGGGGCGGCAGGGGATGCCGCCGGGGCGGGCGCCTGGGCCGGAGCGGGCGTCGGCGCGGCGGCCGGCGCCTGGGCGCGGGCGAGCCCCGCGAGGGCCGGAGTCGCGAGGAAGGTCGCGGCCAGCAGCGCGCGGCGGCGGATGGACGAATTCACGGGCAGGTCGCCTCCCTTGGCGTGTTTGCGCGCATGCTGCGGGCGGGCGGGGCGCGGGGCAAGCGGGCGAATTGCGGGGGCCGGGCGGCGCTGCTAGAGCCGGGGCGAGATCCTGTCGCCATCCCCGCCGATGCGACCAGCCAGACCGAGGACCGCCGCCGCATGAATCCGAGCCTGATCCCCGCCGGCAAGGCGCCGCCCCACGACATCAACGTGGTGATCGAGATCCCCGAGGGCTCCTCGGTGAAGTACGAGCTGGACAAGGACAGCGGCGCGGTCGTCGTGGACCGCTTCCTCTTCACCCCCATGTCCTATCCGGCGGCCTACGGCTTCGTCCCCGGGACCCTGGCCGATGACGGCGACCCCACGGACGCGCTTGTGCTCATCCCCGCCGCCGTGGTGCCGGGCTGCGTCATCCGCTGCCGCCCGATCGGCGTGCTGCTGATGGAGGATGAGGCGGGACAGGACGAGAAGATCGTCTGCGTGCCGCACGACAAGCTCCACCCCTATTTCTCCGACATCCAGTCCTGCGACGACCTGCCGAAGATCACGCGCCAGCAGATCGAGCACTTCTTCGCCCGCTACAAGGACCTGGAGCCGGGCAAGTGGGTGAAGATCACGGGCTGGGGCACGAAGGAGCAGGCGGCCGAGCTGATCGCCAAGGGCATCGCCGCGGCCGCCAAGTAGGGCCCGCACCAAGGGGACAAGGTGCCGGGAGAGCGCCCCGGCATCCCCCCGCGCCGGTCCCTGCGGCCGGCGCGGATCGCGCTCGTCGCGGCCACGCTGCTGCCCCCCCTCTCCTGGGGCGCGGTGCTTCTCACGGGCACCCTCGCCGGGGCCCGGCAGCGGCGCTGCCTTCTCGACCATGTCCAGGGCCTGACCACCGATTGCCCGCCGCCCTGGTGGGAGCTCGGCATGGCGCTGCATGTCGTGGGGCTGCTGGACCTCTACGCCGTGGCCAGCTTCTCCGTCATGGCGGTCGCCCTCGCGGCCTGGGCCGCGATCCTGATCCGCCGGCTCCGCGGGGGGCGCTGAACCCCGTCCGGATCAGCCCGTCCGCAGGCGGTCCGGTAGGCGAAGGCCGATATCGGTCGGCACCGGCCATTCCTCGCGCACGCGGCGCACGACCTGGAAGCCCGAGGCGATGTAGTTCGGCAGCGCCCGGGGATGGTCGGCGGTGCAGGTGTTCACCGTCATCACGGAGCAGTTGCCGGCCCAGGCCGTGTCGATCGCATGGCGCAGGAAGGCGCGGCCCATCCCCTTGCCGATCGCGTGCGGCAGGAGGCCGAAATAGGAGAGGTTCGTCGTGCCGTCCCAGCGCCGCTCCAGCTCGTGGAACCCGGCCGGCTCGCCGTTGCGGTAGAGGACGTGGATGGAGATGGCGGGATCGCGGAGAAGGGCCGCGATCTTCGCGTCCGGCAGGGTGCGGCGGAGCCACCAGCAGTAGTCGCGGCCCACCGTGTCGTAGAGGTAGCGGTAGAACCCCACGCTGCAGCCGGTGACGGGCACAACATCGGCCCCGGGCGGCAGCGCCGCCCCGGATGGCAGCGCCGCCGGCGGGTCGGCCGGCGGGCGCTCCATGCGGAGGAAGGTGACCTCGACCTGAACCGGCGTCGTCGCCATCGCTGGTCGTCCAGGCCCTAGTTGTCGAGGAAGGAGCGGAGCTTCCGGGACCGGGTGGGGTGCTTCAGCTTGCGCAGCGCCTTCGCCTCGATCTGGCGGATGCGCTCGCGCGTCACGTTGAACTGCTGCCCGACCTCTTCCAGCGTGTGGTCCGTGTTCATGCCGATGCCGAAGCGCATCCGCAGCACGCGCTCCTCGCGCGGGGTGAGGGAGGACAGGACCCGCGTGGTCGCCTCGCGCAGGTTGGACTGAATCGCGGCATCCAGCGGGATGATGGCCGCCTTGTCCTCGATGAAGTCGCCGAGGTGGCTGTCCTCCTCGTCGCCGATCGGCGTCTCGAGGGAGATCGGCTCCTTGGCGATCTTGAGGACCTTGCGGACCTTCTCCAGCGGCATACCGAGCTTCTCGGCCAACTCCTCCGGCTGCGGCTCGCGGCCGATCTCGTGCAGCATCTGCCGGCTGGTGCGCACCAGCTTGTTGATCGTCTCGATCATGTGGACGGGGATGCGGATGGTCCGCGCCTGGTCCGCGATCGAGCGGGTGATCGCCTGCCGGATCCACCAGGTGGCGTAGGTGGAGAACTTGTAGCCGCGGCGGTACTCGAACTTATCCACGGCCTTCATCAGGCCGATATTGCCCTCCTGGATGAGGTCCAGGAACTGCAGCCCGCGGTTCGTGTACTTCTTGGCGATGGAGATCACGAGGCGCAGGTTGGCCTCGATCATCTCCTTCTTCGCCTGGGTCATGTCGCGCTCGCCGCGCGACACGGTGGCGTAGACGCGCTTGTACTCGCCGACCGGCAGGCCGGTGAGGGCGGCGACCTTGCCGATCTCGCCGCGGATGGCCTCGACATCCTCGCGGCCGTTTGCCACGAAGGCCTGCCAGGCCTTGCCTTTCAGCTTGCCGATGCGGTCGAACCAGGCGGGGTCCATCTCGGCGCCCTGCCACTGCTCCAGGAACTCGGCGCGCTTGACCTTGTGGCTCTCGGCGAGGCGGAGCACCTGCCCCTCAAGGCCCACCATGCGGCGGTAGAGGCCCTTGATCTGGTCGACCAGCTCCTCGATCCGGTTGTTGTGCAGGTGGACCTTCTGCACCAGCCCGACCAGCTCCTGGCGCTGCTTCTCGTAGCTCTTCTCGGATTTGGCCGCGAGCTCGCCGCCCGCGGTGTAGGCCTCCATCCGCTTGGCCGACATCTTGTCGAGCTTGCCGTAGGCGGCCTCGATCGCCTCGAAGGCGGCCAGCGCCTCGGGCTTCAGCTTCTCCTCGAGCGCGGAGAGGGACAGGCCGACACCCTCGCCCTCCTCGCCTTCCTCGAACTCCTCAGCCTCCGGCGGCGGGCCGTCCGGCATGTCGGCGTTGTTCGTCGCCTCGAGGTCGATGACGTCGCGCAGCAGCAGCTTGCCGCTGACCACGGACTCGTGCCAGCCGACGATGGCGCGGAAGGTGAGCGGGCTCTCGCACAGCCCGCCGATCATCATGTCGCGGCCGGCCTCGATCCGCTTGGCGATGGCGATCTCGCCCTCGCGCGAGAGCAGCTCGACGCTGCCCATCTCGCGGAGATACATGCGGACGGGGTCGTCGGTGCGGCCGAGGCTCTCCTCGTCGACGTTGCCGCCGGACTCCTCC
Source organism: Muricoccus pecuniae (assembly GCF_014199205.1). Lineage (GTDB taxonomy): Bacteria > Pseudomonadota > Alphaproteobacteria > Acetobacterales > Acetobacteraceae > Roseomonas > Roseomonas pecuniae. The sequence continues at coordinate 94,917 of NZ_JACIJD010000004.1, forward strand.
TCCTCGCCCTCGGCCTTCTCCTCGCCTTCCTCGCCCTCGGCCTTGGCGGGGGCCTTCTTCTCCGTGTCGTCGTCGGCGCTTTCCTCGGCCTCGACGAGGTTGATGCCCATCTCGGAGAAGAGGGCCATGGTGTCCTCGATCTGCTCCGAGGTGACCTGGCCCTGGGGAAGCGCGGCGTTGAACTCGTCGTAGGTGATGTACCCACGCTCCTTGCCCTTCGCCATGAGCTTCTTGACGGAGTTGACCACGCTGTCGGTCAGCGCGCCCTCCACCGCCTCTTCGCGGTGCTCCGCCGTGTCCGTGCCGTTCGCCACCTTCGTCGCCATGCCACTCTCCCGCCACGGATGAGAACTCCGGACAGCGGGTGCGGCCGCCGCCGGAGAGAAAGGTTCGTACTCTATGGAGCGGCGCCGCCGGCGCCCTCCTCCAGCCCCGTCTCGCCGCGGCGCAGCGCGGAGAGGGCCTGGCTCAGCCGGATGACGCGTGCCTGGGCTGCGGCGTCGTTCGCCGCTTCCAACTCGCGTCCCGCCGCTTCCAGGTCCTCGACCAGCGCGCCTTCACCCCGCAGGAAGCCGAAGAAATGCCACCAGCCCGCCAGGGTCTCCCCGGGCTGGGCATCGGAACCGGCTTCCCGCGGGAGTCCGGTCGCGCGCATGACCCATGCCCGGGCCTCGCCGAGGCCGGTCGCGTCCAAGTGGGCAACCAGATCGGCCGAGTCAAGCGAGGTTGGATCGACAATTGACGCATCCGTGAGCCCCTGTGCCTCTTCCGCCAGCACCTGGTCCGCGTGCCAGGCGAGCATGGCGGCCTGCAGGGCCGAGGGCTGGCCATGGGGCAGCTCCAGCAGGGCGAAGGCCTCCTCCACCTCGTTCAGCAGCCAGGGATGGGCGAGGGTGATGGCGAGGAGGCAGCGCGCCTGCTCAATCCGCGTGGCCTCGGCGGCCGGGGACGGGCGCGGGGGAAGGCGCGGCGGCGGCTTGAAGCCCGGGCGGCCACCGCCGCCGGCGCGGGGCACGAAGGGCGCGCGCTGGGGGCGCTGCGGGCGGGTGCTCTCGAAGAAGCGGTCGAGCAGGGCGCGGCGGTACTCGGCGGCCAGGGCCTTGTCCGGGATGCGGCCGGCGGCGGCGGCGAGGTCGTTGCGGAAGGCCGCGCGGCCCTCGGGCGTGCCGAGGGGGCGGCTATCGGCCATGAGGTCGTAGAGGGCGGTGGAGAGGGGCCTGGCCGCGTCCAGCACCGCCTGGAAGGCCGCCGGCCCCTTGGCGCGGATCAGATCATCGGGGTCCTTGCCCCCGGTGACCGCCGCGAAGTGCAGCGTCCGCTCGGTGCCGAGCAGGGGCATGACCATCTCGGCCGTGCGCGCGGCGGCGCGCAGCCCTGCGGCATCGGCATCGAGGCAGAGCACGGGCTCGGGGGTGACGCGCCAGATCTCCTCCATCTGCTCGGGCGTCAGCGCCGTGCCGAGGGGGGCGACCGCGCCCTCGAACCCCGCCTGGTGGAGGGCGATCACGTCCATGTAGCCCTCGGCCACGACCAGCCGGGCGCGGCCGCGGAACACGGCCTCCCGCGCCATGTCCAGGCCGTAGAGGGTGCGGCGCTTGGAGAAGGCCTCGGTCTCCGGCCCGTTCAGGTATTTCGGCTGCCCGTCGCCGAGGATGCGGCCGCCGAAGGAGACCACCCGCCCGCGCCGGTCCCGGATGGGGAAGGTGACGCGGTTGTAGAAGAAGTCGTTGTAGACCCCTTCCCTGCCCTCGGCGGGCTTGACCAGCCCGGCCTCGGCGAGCTGGCGGGGCTCGATCCCGAGCGGCTTCAGCTCGGCGGCGAGCGCGCCCCGGCCGGCGCCGGACCAGCCGAGGCCGAAGCGGGAGATGGTGGCCTCCGTCAGCCCGCGGCCTCTGAGGTAGTCCAGCCCCTGCCGCCCCTCGGGCGCGCGGAGCCAGCGCGCCATCACCTCGGCGGCGGCGGCGAGGACCTCGTGGATGTCCTTCGCCCGGGCCTCGCGCGCGGCCTGGCGGGGGGACTCCTTCGGTACCTCCAGCCCGGCTTCCCCGGCCAGGCGCTCCACCGCCTCGCGGAAGGGCAGGCCCTCGGTCTGCATGGTGAAGCCGATGGCGTCCCCGTGCTGGCCGCAGCCGAAGCAGTGGTAGTGGTCGTCATAGACGTAGAAGGAGGGGGTCTTCTCGTTGTGGAAGGGGCAGCATCCCTTCCACTGGCGCCCGTTGCGGGTGAGCTTCACCTTGCGCCCGATCAGGGGCGGGAGCGGCGTCCGGGCGCGCAGCTCGTCGAGGAAGTTGGGCGGAAGGGGCATCGGCCCCTCCCTTCTAGCATCGCGGGGGCCGGGGCCCCAGGGTCAACGAAGCGGGGTCAACCGCCGAGCGCCGCCTTCACCATCGGCCCGGCCTTGGCCATGTCCAGCACCGCGGCGTGCTTTGCCTTCAGCACGGCCATGACCTTGCCCATCTCCTTGACCGAGCTGGCGCCGGTCTCGGCCACGGCCTCGCGCACGGCGGCCTCCATGGCGGCGTCGTCCATCTGCTGGGGCAGGAAGGATTCGATGACGGCGATCTCCGCCTCCTCCTTCGCGGCCAGCTCCTCGCGCTTGCCCTGGCGGTACATCTCCACGCTCTCGCGCCGGGACTTCACCATGCCGCGGAGAAGGGAGGTGATCCCTTCCTCGGGAATCGCCTCCACCCCGCTCGGGCGGGAAGCGATGTCGGCGTCCTTCAGCTTGGCCATGATCATGCGGATGGTGGAGGTGCGGGCCGTGTCACCGGCGCGCATGGCGGCTTTCAGTTCCTCGGTGAAGCGGGCGCGCAGGCTCATGACATGTCTCCGTTAGGGTGGGGCGGGGTTTAGATCGGATCGGCCGGCCGTGCCATCGGGGCAACTGGGAAGTGTTTTCCCAGGCGAGTGCGATCTTTCCACTTCCATTGGGAAATGCTTTCCCACATATACGCCCCATGCGGACCGTCGAGCAGATCCTTGCCCTCATGGGGGGCGCGAGCGCCGCCGCGGCGCATTGCGGCGTGGGCACCGAGGCCATCCGCAAATGGCGTCAGGCCCGGATGATTCCACCCCGGCACTGGCCGGCGGTGCTGGCCGCGACCGGCCTCCCGCTCGAGGACCTGCCCCGCACGCCCCCTTCCAGTGACGCCGACACGTCCACCCCGACCCCGGAGCCCGAGATGACCGCTGCGACGACCCCTGGCCCGAATGCCGCCCCCGCAGCACGCCCGGATGCCGACACCGTGCCCGAGGGCGCGACGGCCTGCCTCGTCCTCGGCAACGGCAAGGTGGTCTGGGGCCGCGGCTTCGGCGCGGCCGGCAAGAAGGTGGGCGAGGTCTGCTTCAACACGGGCATGACCGGCTACCAGGAGACGCTGACCGACCCCTCCTATGCCGGGCAGATCATCACCTTCACCTTCCCCCATATCGGCAATGTCGGCGCCAATGCCGAGGACACGGAGGCGACCACCGCTGCCGCGCTCGGGCTGGTGGTGAAGGCGGACCTGACCGAGCCCTCCAACTACCGCGCCACGCGCCACCTGGACGACTGGCTGAAGAGCCACGGCCTGCCCGGCATCTCCGGCGTGGACACCCGCGCGCTGACGGTCCTCATCCGCGATGCCGGCGCGCCGAACGGCGTGATCTGCCACGCCCCCGACGGGGTGTTCGACCTCCCCGCCCTCCGCGCCGAGGCCGCGGGCTGGCCGGGGCTGGAGGGCATGGACCTGGCGAAGCAGGTCTCCTGCACGCAGCCCTACAAGTGGGACGAGGCGCTCTGGTCCTGGGGCCAGGGCTATGCGAGGCAGGCCGCGCCGAAGCACAAGGTCGTCGCCGTTGATTACGGCGCCAAGCGCAACATCCTGCGCTGCCTGGCCGATGCCGGCTGCGAGGTGACGGTGGTGCCGGCGACCGCGAGCGCCGAGGAGATCCTGCGCCACGAGCCGGACGGCGTCTTCCTCTCCAACGGCCCCGGCGACCCGGCGGCGACGGGGGCCTACGCGGTCCCCGCCATCCGCGGCGTGCTGGAGGCCGGCAAGCCGGTCTTCGGCATCTGCCTCGGCCACCAGCTCCTGGCGCTGGCGCTCGGCGCGAAGACCTACAAGCTCGACCGCGGCCATCGCGGCGCGAACCAGCCGGTGAAGGACCTCGCCACGGGCCGGGTGGAGATCACGAGCCAGAACCACGGCTTCGCGGTGGACGACAAGTCGCTGCCCCCGGGCGTGACGATCACCCATGTCAGCCTCTTCGACGGCTCCAACGAGGGCATCGCCTGCGAGAGCAAGCGCGCCTTCTCCGTGCAGTACCACCCCGAGGCCTCGCCGGGGCCGAGCGACAGCCACCACCTCTTCCATCGCTTCACCGGGATGATGGCGGCGGGCTGACGTGATCCGCCTCCTCATCCTGGCCCTGCCCCTCTCGCTGCTGGCCTGGTGGGCACTGACCCGGGTCGGGCAGCCGCGGGACAGGGCCTGGATGGGGGGCGTCGCCATCTCCTTCGCCGCGCTCGGCGGCGTGGTGTTCTTCGCGGGCGAGGACCACGAGACCGGGCGGGCGCTCGCCGCCGCGCTCTGGGCCGGCATCCACGCCCTTCTCTTCCTCCTCGGGCGCCCCTTCCTCGGGCGCGCCCGGTGATCCCGAACCCTCCCGGCGGCACGGCCGCCGCCCCCATCCCTCCCCTGCCCCGGAAGGCCTGAGCCATGCCGAAGCGCACCGACATCAAATCCATCATGATCATCGGCGCGGGCCCGATCATCATCGGCCAGGCCTGCGAGTTCGATTATTCCGGCGCCCAGGCCTGCAAGGCGCTGCGCGCCGAGGGCTACCGGGTGATCCTGGTGAACTCCAACCCCGCCACGATCATGACCGACCCCGAGCTGGCGGACGCGACCTATATCGAGCCGATCACGCCGGAGGTGGTCGAGAAGATCATCGCCAAGGAGAAGCCGGACGCGATCCTGCCGACCATGGGCGGGCAGACCGCGCTGAACACGGCGCTGAAGCTCGCCGAGGCGGGGGTGCTGGAGAAGTACGGCTGCGAGCTGATCGGCGCCAAGGCCGAGGTGATCGACAAGGCCGAGGACCGGCTGAAGTTCCGCGACGCCATGAGCAAGATCGGCATCGAGAGCCCGCGCTCGGAGATCGCGCACACAATGGAGGAGGCGCGGGCGGCGCTGGAGGCCGTGAAGCTCCCCTGCGTCATCCGCCCCTCCTTCACCCTCGGCGGCACGGGCGGCGGCATCGCCTACAACCGCGAGGAGTTCGAGCAGATCGTGGCCGCCGGCCTCTCCGCCTCGATGACGACCGAGGTGCTGATCGAGGAGAGCGTGCTCGGCTGGAAAGAGTTCGAGATGGAGGTGGTCCGCGACAGCGCGGACAACTGCATCATCGTCTGCTCCATCGAGAACCTGGACCCCATGGGCGTGCACACGGGCGATTCCGTGACGATCGCCCCCGCGCTGACGCTGACCGACAAGGAATACCAGCGCATGCGGGATGCGAGCATCGCCTGCCTGCGCGAGATCGGCGTTGATACCGGCGGGTCGAACGTGCAGTTCGGCATCAACCCCGCCGATGGCCGCATGGTGGTCATCGAGATGAACCCGCGCGTTTCGCGCTCCTCGGCGCTGGCGTCCAAGGCCACGGGCTTCCCCATCGCCAAGGTCGCGGCGAAGCTCGCCGTCGGCTACACGCTGGACGAGCTGGCGAACGACATCACCAAGACCACGCCGGCCGCCTTCGAGCCGACGATCGACTACGTCGTGGTGAAGATCCCGCGCTTCACCTTCGAGAAGTTCCCGGGCACGCCGAACACGCTGACCACCGCGATGAAGTCGGTCGGCGAGACGATGGCGATCGGCCGCTCCTTCGCCGAGGCGCTGCAGAAGGGCCTGCGCGGGCTGGAGACGGGGCTCTCGGGCCTGGACGACGTGGCCGTGCCGGGCGACGGCTCGCCGGAAGCCCTTTTCGCGGCGCTCGCCACCCCGACGCCGGACCGCATGCTGGTGGCCGCCCAGGCCTTCCGCGCCGGGCTGGACGTGGACGCCATCCACGCCGCCTGCAAGTTCGATCCCTGGTTCCTGCGCGAGATCGAGAAGATCGTGCAGGCCGAGGCCGGCGTGATCCGCGAGGGGCTGCCCACGGATGCCACCGGCATGCGCCGGCTGAAGGCGATGGGCTTCTCCGACAAGCGTCTCGCGGTGCTCGCCGGCCTGCACGAGCCGGAGGTGGAGGCGCGCCGCCGGCGGATGGGCGTGACGCCCGTCTACAAGCGCATCGACACCTGCGCGGCCGAGTTCGCCTCCTCCACTCCCTACATGTACTCCACCTATGAGGGCGGCTTCGGCGCGCCGGTCTGCGAGAGCGATCCGAGCGACCGCCAGAAGGTGGTGATCCTCGGCGGCGGCCCGAACCGCATCGGCCAGGGCATCGAGTTCGACTACTGCTGCGTCCACGCCGCCTACGCGCTGCGCGAGGCAGGCCTCGAGACGGTGATGGTCAACTGCAACCCCGAGACCGTCTCGACCGACTACGACACCTCCGACCGCCTCTACTTCGAGCCGCTGACGGGCGAGGACGTGATCGCGCTGATCCGCAAGGAGCAGGAGCGCGGCACGCTGCTCGGCTGCATCGTGCAGTATGGCGGGCAGACGCCACTCAAGCTCTCCCAGGCGCTGGACAAGGCGGGGATCCCCATCCTCGGCACGAGCGCCGAGGCGATCGACATCGCCGAGGACCGCGAGCGTTTCCAGCAATTGCTGAAGGGCCTCGGCCTGCAGCAGCCGCAGAACGGCATCGCCCGCAACCTGGAAGAGGCAGAGCGCGAGGTGGAGCGCATCGGCTACCCCGTGGTGGTCCGCCCCTCCTACGTGCTCGGCGGCCGCGCGATGGAGATCGCCTACAACCACGAGCAGCTCATCCGCTTCGGCAAGGAGGCAGTGAAGGTCTCGGGGGAGAACCCGATCCTCATCGACCAGTACCTGCAGGACGCCATCGAGGTGGACGTGGACTGCATCGCCGACAGCGCCGGCGAGGTCTATGTCGCGGGGGTGATGGAACATATCGAGGAAGCCGGCATCCATTCCGGCGACAGCGCCTGCTCCTTGCCGCCCTACTCCCTGCCGCCCTCGATCGTCAGCGAGCTGAAGCTGCAGACCGAGGCAATGGCGCGCGCCCTGAAGGTGCGCGGGCTGATGAACGTGCAGTACGCCGTGAAGGACGGCGAGATCTACGTGCTCGAGGTGAACCCGCGGGCGTCGCGCACCGTGCCCTTCGTGGCGAAGGCGACGGGCGTGCCGGTGGCCAAGATCGGCGCCCGCGTCATGGCCGGGGCGAAGCTGTCGGAGTTCAAGCTGGACGACAGCCTCATCAACCGCCACGTCGCGGTGAAGGAGGCGGTCTTCCCCTTCAACCGCTTCCCCGGGGTGGACGTGCTGCTCGGGCCGGAGATGAAGTCCACCGGCGAGGTGATGGGCCTCGACCTCTCCTTCGAGCGCGCCTTCCTCAAGTCCCAGATGGGCGCGGGAGTGAAGCTGCCGGAGGGCGGCGCGGCCTTCATCTCGGTGAAGGACTCCGACAAGGCGGCAGCCGTGTCGCTCGCCCGGCGCCTCTCGGAGATGGGCTTCGACATCCTGGCCACCCGCGGCACCGCCTCCCGCCTGCGGGAAGCAGGGCTCGCCGTGCGCGTGGTGAACAAGGTGCTGGAGGGGCGGCCGCACTGCGTGGACGCCATCAAGTCCGGCGACATCCAGCTCGTGATCAACACCACGGGCGGCGGCCGCTCGGTTTCCGACAGCTTCGACATCCGCCGCAGCGCCCTGACCCAGGGGGTGCCGCACTACACCACCATCGCCGGCGCCCGGGCCGCGGTGCACGCGATCGCGGCGCTGCGGGCGGGAACCCTTGATGTGGCGCCGCTCCAGGCGTATTTTCAGCCTTCGTTCTCGTAATGGGTCCTACCGGGCCCGTACCGGATTGGGGCGGGACCAGCCTGGCTGGCGCCCGCCCCAAGCGTTTCAGCCCGCCGCGCCCCTTTCATCGGGGGCGCGGCGGCTGCATCTCAGGCCGTCCGGCACGCTCCAGGCAGGGGCGTGAGGATGGATTTTGCTGGTTTATGTGCCGCTGAGGGGGGATTACCGCCCGTGCAGAAGTTCCCGATGACCGCCGAAGGGCTCGCCCGCCTCGAGGAGGAACTCCGCGTCCTCCGCGCGGAGGAGCGGCCGGCCGTGATCCGCGCCATCGCCGAGGCCCGCGCCCATGGCGACCTCTCCGAGAACGCCGAGTATCACGCGGCGCGCGAGAAGCAGTCCTTCATCGAGGGCCGCATCGCTGACCTCGAATCCGTCATCCCCTCGGTCGAGGTGATCGACGTCTCCAAGCTCTCGGGCGACCAGGTCCGCTTCGGGGCGCGCGTCACGATCGTCGACGAGGAGAGCGAGGACGAGAAGACCTACCGCATCATCGGCGCCTACGAGGCCGATATGAAGAACGGCTCGATCTCCATCTCCTCCCCGCTCGCCAAGGCGCTGCTCGGGCGCAAGGTGGGCGACAGCGTCGAGGTGCCGGCCCCAGGCGGCTCCCGCTCCGTCGAGATCACCGCCGTCTCCTACGCCTGAACGAGGCGGGAACGGTGTCCGTGGCGCGCGCGATCCTGCCCCCTTCCCCGGCGGCGCTCGCGCCCGCCCCCCTCGGCGTCTCCCTGGCCTCGGTGACGCTCGCGGATGTGCGGGCGGCGGCCGAGCGCATCCGGGGGGCCGTGCTGCGGACCCCGCTCGTGGAGCCGCAGGCCATCGCCCGCATCGCGGGCGCGCAGGTGCTGCTGAAGCTCGACAACCTCCAGGCCACCGGCGCCTTCAAGGAGCGCGGGGCGGCCAACCGCCTCGCCCTCCTCACCGCGCGGGAGCGGGCAGCGGGGGTGATCGCCATGTCGGCGGGCAACCACGCCCAGGCAGTGGCCTGCCACGCTTCGCTCCTCGGCGTCTCCGCCACCATCGTCATGCCCCGCTTCACCCCGGCGACCAAGGTGGTCCGCACTGAGGGCTGGGGCGCGAATGTCGTGCTGCACGGCGAGACGCTGGCCGAGGCCGCGGCCCATGCCCACGAACTGGCCCTGCGGGACGGGCTGGTCTTCGTCCATCCCTATGACGACCCCGCCGTGATCGCCGGCCAGGGCACCATGGCGCTCGAGATCCTGGAGGATGCGGGGGAGCTGGACGCCGTGATCCTGCCGGTCGGCGGGGGCGGGCTGCTCACCGGCTGCGCCGCCGCCCTCGCCGAGGCGCGGCCGGGGCTGAAGGTCTACGGCGTCGAGGTCGAGGGCTATCCCGCCATGGCGCAGCGCCTGGCGGGCAAGCCCGTCTCCGTCGGCGGCCCGACGGTGGCCGAGGGCATCGCCGTGCGAGACGTGGGTGAGCTGCCCTTCGCCCTGTTGCGGGAGATGGGCATCGAGGTGCTCGTCGTGCCCGAGGCCGCGGTGGAGCAGGCCATCGCCGTGCTCGCCGAGAACGCGAAGGTGACGGCCGAGGGCGCGGGCGCGGCCGGCCTGGCCGCCGTGCTCGCCCGCCCCGACCTCTTCGCCGGGCGGCGCGTGGCCACCGCGGTCTGCGGCGGCAACATCGACCCCCGTATCCTGGCCAATGTCCTGCTGCGGAACCTGTTGCGGGACGGGCGGATCCTGCGCCTGCACCTCGACATCCCGGACCGCCCGGGCGTGCTGGCCGATATCTCCACCCGCGTCGCCGCGGCCGGCGGCAACGTGATCGAGGTGAGCCACCAGCGCCTCTTCGCCGCTCCCTCCGTCCAGACCGCGGAGTTGGAGCTGATGGTGGAGGTGCGGGACGCCGCCCAGGGCGCGGCGATCGTGGCCGCGCTGGAAGCCGGCGACTACGTCGTGCGCCGGGGCTGAGCGGCCGGGCGCCGCCCTCCCCTCCCGCTCAACCCTCCGCCGCCCTCTTCCCCTCCGCCCGCCAGCGCGCCGCGGCGATGGCGTCCGCCAGCGCCTCTTTCGCGTAGGGCTTGATGAGCACGGCCACGGCGGTGCCGTCATGCCCGCCGAGCGAGCTCGTGCTCCCATAACCCGTGGAGAAGAGATAGGGCACGCCGCGCGTCCGCAGGACATCCACCACGGGGAAGGAGAACTCCCCGCCCCCGAGATTCACGTCGAGCACCGCGGCGGCGAGGTCCGGCTCGGTCGAGGCCAGGCGCAGGGCCTCGGCAAGGGTCCGGGCAGGGCCCACCACCTCGCAGCCGAGGTCCTGCACGGCCGTTTCCAGCTCCATCGAGAGCAGGGCCTCATCCTCCACGATGAGGACGCGCGGCACGGACGGCGCGGCCGGCTCGCTCTCGGCGGCCGCTTCCTCGTCCGGGCGGGAGGCCTGGCGCTCCGGCGCCCTGCCCCGAACGCCGCCGGCCTCCCTCACCGCATCGGCGGGGGCGGCGAAGCGGGGCGCGAGGTCGATGACGCAGAGGATGCCGTCGGGCAACCAGTCATACTTCACCGCGCCGCCGAGCTGCTGGCCCACCAGCGAGGCGATCAGGCGGGAGCCGAAGCCGCGCCGGGCCGGGGCCCCCGGGATCTCCGGCCCGCCGCTCTCCTTCCAGCGCAGCCGGAGGCTGGCATCCCCCCCGTCGAACCCCCAGGAGAGGGAGACCCGGCCGCCCTCATGGCTGAGCGCGCCGTATTTCGCGGCGTTGGTGGCCAGCTCGTGCAGCAGCATGGCCACGGGCTGCACGGCTTCGGAGGTGATGCGGACCGCGGGGCCCTGGAGGTCCACCCGGCCGTCATGCGCCGCCAGCTCCCCCTCGGCGAGGGTCTGGAGATCGGCGCCCGACCACTTATGGGTGGCAAGGAGGGAGTGGGCGCGCGCCATGGCCGCGACCCGCCCCTCGACCGAGGCGGCGAAGCGCCCGGCATCGTCGCGCGGGGTCAGGCGCAGCAGGGAGAGGGCGACGGCGAGCGCGTTCTTCGCCCGGTGGTCAACCTCCCGCGCGAGGGTGACGCGCAGCTCGTCCGCGCGGCGCCGCTCCGTGACGTCGCGCACGACCCCGGTGAAGAAGCGGCGCTCGCCCGAGGTGAAGGAGGCGACGGAGAGCTCGATCGGGAACTCCGTCCCGTCGCGGCGGCGGGCCAGCAGCTCCCGCCCGGGCACGGCGATGGCGCGCGCCGGGGCGGCCCTGCCGGCTTCGCTCTCGTGTCCGCGGAGATAGCCACCATGGCGCCCGGCCTCCTCGTCCGGCATGAGCACGCCGAGATCGCGGCCGAGAAGGTCGCCGGGATCGTCGTAGCCGAACATGTGCAGCGCGGCGGGATTCGCCGAGACGACCTTCCCCTGCTCGTCCGCGACGAGAATGCCGTCCGCCGCCGTCTCGACCACCGAGCGCAGCCGGGCCTCGCCCTCGATCAGCGCGACCTCGGCGCGGCGCATGTCCTCGATATCGGTGCATGTGCCGGTCCAGCGCAGGATGCGGCCGTCGCCGTCGCGCTCGGGCTCTCCCCGCACGAGGAACCAGCGCCAGGCGCTGTCGTGCCGGCGGAAGCGGTACTCGGCCTCGTAGGACTGGCCGGAGGCGACGGCACGCTCCCAGTTGCCGGCTGCCCGCCCGCGGTCCTCGGGGTGGAGGGCCGCGATCCAGCCATTACCGAGCAGGGCCTCGCCGGACATGCCGACATAGTCCTGGAAACGCCGGTTCGTGTAGGTGTTCGCGCCATCCGCGCTGGTGACGAAGAGCAGGGTGGGAAGCGCCTCGGCGAGGCTGCGGAAGCGGGCCTCGCTCGCGGCGAGCTCGGCGCGGGTACGCTCGCCCCCGGCCAGGGCGGCCCGGAGCTCTTCCTCGCGCTGGCGCAGCTCCTCCACCCGCGCCTCCAGCTCCCGGGTCAGCACCCCCTGCGATGCCGAGAGCTCGGCCACCTGCCCGCGCTCCTCCCGGATGCGGCGGAGCGACAGGGTCATCACGTGGATCACGACGCAGTCCAGCACGAGCACGCTGCCGAAGAAGACGAGCGCCACAATGGTGGGGACGGAGTACCCGGCCATGAGACCGGGCGGGTCGAAGAAGAACTCCTTCGCCGCCAGGACGCTCAGCGCCGCCACGAGCAGCCCCGGGCCGAGGCCGGTGAGGAGCGCGGCCAGCATTACCGCCGGGAAGAAGGTAAGGAAGGGAAAGCCCGCCGGCGGCAGCCAGCGGTCCAGGGCGAAGCGGGCAACCAGGGCGAGGGCGAAGAGGGCGAGCGCAAGGCTGTAGCGGGCCCCGAGGCCTTGCAGGACCGGAAAGCGGAGCGGCGGGCTCGGGCGGCGTTGGCCGTGCAGCATGAACGTTTCCGGTTCGCGGGAGCGGGGGGCGGAACCCAGGCTCAGGCGCGTATCATGTTGGCTCCGTTACGTCCTGTCCTCCGAACTTGCCGTGGGACCGGACGACCAGGGCATGTTGCCGATAACACACTAAAGGGTGATTAAGCTGGTTCTTTTTGCAGGACAGGCAAGCCGGCGCTGCGCGGATCTGCCCGGCGCACTCCCTAGTTCCCACGTCCTTTCCTGCCTGTTCGGCAGCGAACGGTCCGGGGCCGATTGACTCGGCCCCGGGGCTTGCCCCACCTTTGTTTCATCCACCAAAAGAAACTTCACTAGCTGAAATCCCGGCTCTCATCGCCCCGACACGGCCGGGGCTGCCGGGGGAGAGGAAGCGATGGCGATCTCGGTCTTCGACATGCAGGCGCTCCAGCACAACTGGAGCACGGACGAAACGCGCGCCATCTTCGAGGAGACCAGCCGCGTCGCGAAGTGGATGGAGGTGGAGGCCGCCCTTGCCCGGGCGCAGGCCGAGCTCGGCATCATCCCGCAGGAAGCCGCGGACGACATCGTGGCCCACTGCAAGGCCGAGACGATCGACATCCCGAAGATGGCCGCCGAGACCCGCCGCGTGAAGCACGCGCTAGTGCCGGCGCTGAAGCAGCTCCAGGCGGCCTGCTCGGCCGAGAACGGGCAGTGGGTGCATTACGGCGCCACCACGCAGGACGTGATCGACACCGGCATGGTGCTCCAGATCCGCGACGCCCACGCCCTGTTCCTGCGCGACATCAAGGCGGTCGGGCGCGAGCTGGCGCGGCTGGCCCGGGAGCACCGGGACACGATCATGGCCGGGCGCACCCATGGCGTGCTCGCCCTGCCCATCACCTTCGGCCACAAATGCGCCATCTGGCTGGACGAGCTCTCCCGCCACCACGCCCGGCTCAAGGAATGCGAGCCGCGCCTCTTCGTCGGCGAGCTGGTAGGGGCGGTCGGCACCCAGGCCTCGCTCGGCCCCAAGGCGCGGCAGGTCGAGGAAGGGGTGATGAGGATCCTCGGCCTCGGCGTGCCCGATATCTCCTGGGCCCCGGCGCGGGACCGCTTCGCCGAGTATGCGGGCATCCTGAACCTCATCGGCGGCACGATCGGCAAGATCGGCAACGAGCTGTTCAACATGCAGCGCAACGAGTTCGCCGAGGTGGAGGAGGGCTTCACCGAGGGCAAGCTCGGCTCCTCCACCATGCCGCACAAGCGCAACCCCGTCTTCGCCGAGAACCTGCCCTGCATCGCCCGCGGCCTGCGCGCCTCGGCCAACATGATGTCGGAGGCGATGATCGCCGAGCACGAGCGGGACGGCATCAGCTGGAAGACCGAGTGGAAGGCGATGCCGGAGTGCTGCCTCATCGCCGGCGCCCTGCTGTTCCAGTGCGCCGGGCTGCTGCGCGGGCTGCGCGTGGACAAGGCGGCGATGATGGCCAATCTCGACCGGATGCGCGGCTACCTCCTCTCCGAGCGCGTGATGCTGGAACTCGGCGAGAAGGTCGGGAAGCAGAACGCGCACGAGTGGATCTACGAGGCCTCGATGCACGGGATCGAGAACCGCCTCGACTTCGCCGAGGCCATGCGCCGCCACCCCGAGATCTCCCGCGTCTCGAACGATGCCGACATCACCCGGATGACGGACCCCAGCGGCTATCTCGGCGAGGCCGGGGCGAGCGTCGACCGCGTGCTCGCCCGCAGCGCCGCCTGGCTGGGGGAGTAGGGCGGACCGGGCGGGAAATCGGCGGGCGGGCCCGCTTATACACCGGACACATGCGTGAATAGCGTAAATCACCATCCCGGACCGGCATAAACCGCGCTAAGCGGGGGCGGAACGGTTCCACGGAGAGCGCTGGCATGACCCCTTCCACCCCTTCCGGCCCGCCCCTCGCGCGCCGCCGCCTGCTGGCCGCCGCTGCCGGCGGGGCCGCCCTCCTCGCCTCCCGCGGTGCCGGGGCGCAGCCGCCGCTCGGCGCCCGCCCCGTGATCCTCGCCGTGCCCTTCGCCCCCGGCGGCGCGGTGGACATCATCGCCCGCGCCCTGGCCGAGCCCTTCTCGGCCGCGCTCGGCTCGCCCGTGCTGGTGGACAACCGCCCCGGCGCTTCCGGCGCCATCGCTGCCGCCTCGGTGGCGAGGGCGGAGCCGGACGGGCACACGCTCTTCATCGCGACGCCCGGCACCTCCATCACCGCCGCCTTCCAGCCGCAGCTCCTGCCCGGCGATCCCCGGCAGTTCCTCGCCCCGATCGGGCGGATGGCGACGCAGCCCTATGTGCTGACTGTCACGAAATCCTTCCCCGCCGACGACTTCGCCGGCTTCGCCGCCTGGACGAAGGCGCGCCGCGGCGAGTTCCTCCTGGCCAATACCGGGCAGATGACGGCCACGCGGCTGGCCGGCGAGCTGCTCGGGCTGCGGCTCGGCACGGAGATCACCCCCGTGCCCTATCGCGGCAGCGGCGTGGTGGGGACCGACCTGCTCGCAGGCCGCGTCCACGGCATCTTCGCCCAGCTCTCGGACGCCCTCCTCCTGCGCGGCCAGGGCGCGAAGCTCCTCGCCGTCAGCTCGCTGGAGCGCGCCGCCGTCCTGCCGGATGTGCCCGCCATCTCGGAGACCCTGCCGGGCTTCGACGTCTATAGCTGGAACGGGGTCTTCGCCCCGGCCGCGACGCCCGTGCCCGTGCTCGACCAATTGAACGCCGCGCTGAACAAGGCCCTGACCAACGAAGTCCTGCGCGAGCGCTTCCGCGCGGACGGCGTCACCTTCGTTCCCGGCCCTCGGCAGGCCCTGGCCGAGATCCTGGACAAGGAGATCAAGGGCTGGACCGAGCTGAGCACGAAGGTCCGCATCGACGTCCAGTAGGAGGACAGGATGACCGAGCCCGCCCTGCGCCCCCTGGCCGAGTGGATCGCGGCCCTCGACGCCGCCCTCCCGCCCGCGCCCTGGGGTGAGGCGGTGGATCGTGCCCTCGCCTCCAGCGCGCTCGATTTCGGCGGCGCCCTCCTCGCCGGCACGGCCCACCCGCTGCACCCCGTCTATCTCGCGGCCTTCGCTGCGGGCGCCGCGCCCGGGGCGGGCCCCTGCGCGGTGGCGGGGGATGCGCGCGGCTGGGGGCCGGTGGAGGCCGGCGCGGCCAACGCCGCGATCAGCCATTTCTGGGAGTTCGACGACAGCCACCGCGCCGCGATGATGCATCCCGGCATCACCGTGCTCCCCGCCGTGCTGGCGCTGGCCCAGGCGCGGCCGGGGGTGACGGCGGGGGACATGCGCGCGGCCGTTATCGCGGGCTACGAGGCCGGGCTGCGGATGGGCGCCCATCTCGGCAAGGCGCATTCGGCGACGAACCACACCACCGCTACCGCCGGAACCTTCGGCGCCGCCGCGGCCGCCGCGCGGCTGCTTCGGCTGGACGCGGCGCAAACACTCTCCACCCTCGGCCATGCCGGCACCCAGGCCGCCGGGCTCTGGCAGTTCCTCGACGACGGCGCGACGGATGCCAAGGCCTTCCACCCCGCCACCGCCGTGCGGAACGGCGTGAGTGCCGCCCTGCTGGCCGAGGCCGGCATCCCCGGCGCCGCGCGGGTGCTGGAGGGGCAGCGCGGGATGCTCGCGGCCTGGAAGATCGAGGCGGAGGCCTCGGCGGGGCTGGTGCCGGGCGGGGCGCCGATGATCCTCACCACCACCATCAAGGGCTGGCCCGTCTGCGGGCAGATGCACAGCCTGCTGGATGCGACGGCCGATCTCGCCCGCGCCTCGGGGCTGCGCGTGGAGGAGATCGCCACGGTGCGCGTGGAGGCGCCGCAGGCGCTGCTCGACATCGCCGGCATCCGCCATCCCGCCAATCTCGCGGAGGCGAAGTTCTCCACCGCCTTCTGCGTCGCCCTGCTGCTCTCCGGCGGCGACCTCTCCTTCACCGGCTTCGACGGGCGTGCCGTGGGCGATCGGGCGGTGCAGGCCCTCGCGGATCGCGTCGAGGTGCTGGCGCCGCCCGATTTCTCCGCCCGCTACCCCCGGGAGCGCCCCGCGCGCATCACGGTCGCCACGCAGGACGGCCGCGTGCTGGTGGAGGAGCGCAGCTTCCGCCGCGGCGATCCAGAGGCGCCCTGGCCCTGGGACGCGCTGGTGGAACGCTTCCACGGCATCGCCGCCCCTGCCCTGCCCGATGCCGGGGCGCGGGAGGCCGTCATCGCCTGGTGCCGCGCCTTCGGCGAGGGCGACCCGGATCTCGACCGCCGCGCGGGCGCGCTCTTCCGCCCGCCGGCGCAATCCCTGGAGAACGCGGCATGAGCGGCGCGCCCTTCCCCCTGGCCATCGATCCCGCCGCGCGCCCTGCCCGCAGTGTGCCGGCCGACCTCGCCGCGCGCCTCCGCGCCGCCCTGCCCGAAGGCGTGGTGCTGACGGAGGAGGCGGACCGCACGGCCTATCTCGTCGAGGAGCGCAGCCTCTACCGGGGCGAGGCACCGATCGTGCTGCGGCCGCGCAGCACGGAGGAGGTGGCGACCGCCGTGCGGCTCTGCACCGAGGCCGGCGTCGCGATCGTGCCGCAAGGGGGCAATACCGGCCTCGTCGGCGGCACCGTCTCCGCGGCGCATGAGGTGCTGCTCTCCCTCGGCCGGATGAACCGCATCGAGGAGGTGGACCCCCTTAACTTCACCATGACGGTGCAATCGGGCTGCGTGCTGGCCGATATACAGTCAGCGGCGGAGGCGGCGGACCGTCTCTTTCCCCTCTCCCTCGGCGCGCAGGGAAGCTGCCAGATCGGCGGCAACCTCGCGAGCAATGCGGGCGGCATCAACGTGCTGCGCTACGGCAACGCGCGCGAACTCACCCTCGGGCTGGAGGTGGTGCTGGCGGATGGCCGCGTGTGGAACGGGCTGCGCGCGCTGCACAAGGACAATACGGGCTACGCGCTGAAGCACCTGTTCATCGGCAGCGAGGGCACGCTCGGGATCATCACCCGCGCCGTGCTGAAGCTCTTCCCCCGGCTGACGGACCGGCAGGTCGCGCTCTGCGCGCTGAACGATCCCAGCGACGCCCTCACCCTTCTCTCCATGGCGCGGGGCCGCGCGGGCGAGGCGGTGACGGCCTTCGAGCTGATCTCCTCCTTCGCGCTGGAGATCGTGGAGCGCCACACGGGCGGGCAGACGCCCTTCGCCGGGCGGCACCCGCTCTACGCCCTGGTCGAGCTGGCGGGGTCGGACCGGGACGGCACGCTGCGCCCCGCGATGGAATCCCTGCTGGAATCCGCCTTCGAGGCGGGGGTGGTGGCGGATGCCGTGATCGCGGAGAGCCTCGACCAGGCGGGCAATCTCTGGCGCCTGCGCGAGGGCATCCCCGAGACGCAGAAGAAGGCGGGGGGCAGCATCAAGCACGACATCTCCGTCCCCGTCTCCCGCGTGCCCGACTTCCTCAGGCGCGCGGGAGAGGCGGTGGAGACGGCGATGCCGGGGGTGCGGATCTGCGCCTTCGGCCATCTCGGCGACGGCAACATCCACTACAACCTCACCCAGCCCGAGGGGATGGAGAAGACCGCCTTCCTCGCCCAGTGGGAGCGGATGAACGCCGTGGTCCACGACATCGTCGCCGGCCTCAGCGGCTCCATCTCCGCCGAGCACGGCATCGGCCTGCTCAAGGCGGGGGAGCTGCTGCGCTACAAGGACCCCGTGGAGATGGACCTCATGCGGCGCCTGCGCGACGCGCTGGACCCCGCGCATCTCCTGAATCCCGGGAAGATGATGGGGCGTGGCGGGGGCTGACCGAGAAGCCCTGCCCGTGCAGCAGCCCCGCCGCGATCTCCCGCGCCCGCGCGAAGCCCGCCTCCGTCTGCCGGCTAACGGGGCCGCTCACCACCAGCGCGCCAATGAAGCGTCCGTCGCCCTCGAAGACGGGCAGCGCGACGGAGGCGAGTTCGGGGTCGCGCTGCGCCGCCGTGCTGAGATGGCCGCGCGACAGCACCTCCGCGGCGAAGGGCGTCTCGCCGCCGGTATGGGCGAGCAGGACGTGCGCCGCCGCCCCGCCCGCGCGCAGCGGCAGGCGCTCGCCCGTCTCCACCTGCCGCCGCAGCGCGCGCGGCGCGTTGGCGCGGAGAAGGCAGACGCGGTCCTCGCCCTCCCGCGCGTAGAAGGCCGCACTCTCCCCCGTGCGCTCCGCCACGGCTTCGAGAACCGGCATCATGCGCGCGGGGAAGTCGGTGGTGGCGTGGTAGAGGGCGGCGAGGCGCAGCGGGGCGGAACCTGGGGCGTAGCGCCCGTCCTCCCCGCGCCGGACATAGCCGTGGGCGGCGAGGGTGCCGAGCATCCGGAGCAGCGTGGCCTTGTCCAGCCCGGTGATCGCGGCGAAGTCCCGCAGGTGCAGGCGCGGCCGCTCCTCGGTGAAGCAGGAGAGGACGAGAAGCCCGCGCTCCAGCACGCCGCTGGGCGGCGGCTCCCCTTCCGGCGCGCCTGCGGCCATGCCCTCCTCCCTCCATCGCCGTCGATAGCCTCAATGAGGTGAAAACCGTCCTGGACAAGCTCCGGGATGGCGGGATCGGCCACGCCCAGCGGCCGAAGACCAAGTTTGCGAACCCGGCGCCCAAAGGTTACCGCGACGCCAACCTGATCGTGAAGCTCCCGGGCGGGATGCTCGCCGAGGTTCGGATTCACCTCAAGGCATCCTGGTTGCTAAGAACCACGGGCATCACCACTACGAGGTGACGCGCAAGCTTGACGCCAAGCCGCGCACCGAATGGACCGAGCAGGAAACCCAGAGCCACGAGCACGCGCGCCAGGAATCGGTGGCGCTCTATCGGACCGCGTGGGAAGCTGCGACTGGAGGCAAAGTACCGTTGAAGAAGGCTCTTCCGCCGGCCGCCCAGAGCGCCCCCGACACCCAGAGCGAAGGCTACACTTACCACGACTACGACGGGGCGATATTTCGCCGGCCCGCCTCGGGCGGTGGCGTGACCGACATCCTCCATAGTAGCGGGACCTGGAAGCCCTATCAGGGTACCAACAGGACCGATCCCTGGATGTTCGGCGAGAAGGTCTCCGACCCGCTAGCCGGCCGCGCCCAGGCGGGGGTCCCGTCCTAGTGGTGCACCGCTAGGCGCGTCCCCTCCCCCGAGGAGTTCCATGCAGAACGATACGCCCTCCTCCCCTTGGCCAGCGCTGACACCCGAGGAGATGGAGAAATTCGACACCTACGAGGCCGGGATTCCTCGCACGGACACCGGCATCAAGCTCCCGGCTTATCTCCAGAAGATGCTTGACGACGCCAAGGAGAGGCGGCGGCGCTAGCCCCCTGTCTTCCCGTCATGACGCGAGGATGAGGGGATGCTTCTCCTCGTCAACATCGAAGCGGTCCCCTCCTGCGCTTGCGACAGCATCATTGAGGGCCTCTTCAAGGCGATGGCGGAGCCGGCCCCGGGCCGAGGCGCCTCTATCTGGGATCCCCGTCCCAACCTCTTTCTCCGCTGGCATGTGGAGGACTGGACGGCCCGGATGCAGGCGATCGCGCAGAAGATCCGCGACGCCCTGGACACCTTCCCGACCGGCCGCGGCACCTTTCGAGCTTCGCAAGGCCTCCCTGCCGTCCGGCTTGACCTGCCCCGGGCCGGTTCCTACGCTTGTGGTTCATTCAATAAAACGAACTTCATTCATTGAAGCAACGGGAAGGGCGTCGCGACGGTCGCTTCCCCGGCACTGAGGCCCGGACCATGACGGACACCCGCGACGACGCCATCCCGCGCACCCACAGCTCCCACTGGGGCGTGTTCCGCGGCCATTGGGAGAGCGGGCGGCTTGTCGTCGCGCCGCATCCCGCCGACCCCGATCCCTCACCCCTGTTGCAGAACTTCCCCGACGCGCTGCGCCACCGCGCCCGCATCGCGCGCCCCATGGTGCGCCGGGGCTGGCTGGAGCGCGGCCCCGGGCCGGACAGCCGGCGCGGGCGCGACGAGTTCGTGGAGATGGGCTGGGATGAGGTGCTCGACCTCCTCGCGCGCGAGCTCGCGCGGGTGCGGGACGAGCACGGGCCGGGCGCGGTCTTCGGCGGCTCCTACGGCTGGTCCTCCGCCGGGCGCTTCCACCACGCGCAGAGTCAGGTGCACCGCTTCCTGAACACCTCGATCGGCGGCTACGTCCGCTCGGTCAATTCCTACAGCGCCGGCGCCTCGGCGGTGATCCTGCCGCATATCCTCGGCCCGTTCGACGCGGTCTGCCGCCGCCACGTCACCTGGAAGCAGGTGGTCGCGCATACCGATACCGTGCTCGCCTTTGGCGGCATGGCGCTGAAGAACAGCGCGGTGGCGAGCGGCGGGGTCAGCGCGCATGTCGAGCGCGGCTCCATGGCGCAGGCGCGGGCGCGCGGCACGCGCTTCATCCTCGTCTCCCCGCTCCGCAGCGACCTGCCGGAGGAGGCGGGCGCGGAGTGGCTGGCCCCCGTGCCGGGCACGGATGTCGCCCTCATGCTCGGCCTCGCCCACACCCTTGCGACGGAGGGGCTGCACGACACGGATTTCCTCGCCCGCTTCTGCGTCGGCTATCCGCAGTTCGAGCGCTACCTCCTGGGGCAGGCGGACGGGCAGCCCAAGAGCGCGGAATGGGCGGCCGCCATCTGCGGCATCAAGGCCGGGCGGATCGCGGAGCTCGCGCGGCGGATCGCGCGCGGGCGCACCCTCATCACCGTCGCGCAGTCGCTCCAGCGCGCCGAGCACGGCGAGCAGCCCGTCTGGATGGCGGCCGTGCTGGCGGCGATGCTCGGCCAGATCGGTCTGCCCGGCGGCGGCTACAACTACGCGCTCGGCAGCCTCGCCCATTACGGCAAGCAGCAGAACGCCGTGCCCATCCCGACCCTGTCGCAGGGCACGAACGGGGTGGCGAACTTCATCCCCGTCGCGCGCATCGCGGACATGCTGCTGAACCCCGGCGCGCCCTTCGACTACAACGGCCGCCGGATGAACTACGCGGACATCCGGCTCGTCTACTGGGCCGGCGGGAATCCCTTCCACCACCACCAGGACCTGAACCGGCTGCGCGAGGCCTTCGCGCGGGTGGACACGCTGGTCGTCCACGAGATCGCCTGGACCGCGACGGCGCGCCACGCCGACATCGTCCTCCCCTGCACCATGACGCTGGAGCGCGACGACATCGGCGCCGCCGCGACCGACCCGCTGATGGTGGCGATGAAGAAGCTCGCCGAGCCCTTCGGCGAGGCGCGGGACGACTACGCCATCTTCGCCGACCTCTCCCGCCGCCTCGGCGCCGAGGCGGCCTTCACCGAGGGGCGCACGGCGGAGGAGTGGCTGCGCCATCTCTACGAGCGCACGCGGGCGGCGCTGGAAGAGAAGGGCCTACCCGCCCCCTCCTTCGACGAGTTCTGGCGGGACGAGGAGGTCCACCTCCCCTCCGCCCCCGACGATGGCGGCATCATCCGCGCCTTCCGCGAGGACCCGGAGGGCCACCCGCTGCCGACCCCGAGCGGCAAGGTGGAGATCTTCTCCGAAACCGTCGCGGGCTTCGGCTACGACGACTGCCCCGGCCATCCCGCCTGGCTGGAGCCGGTGGAGAGGCCGGACGCGCGCCACCCCCTCCGGCTCGTCGCGAACCAGCCGCACACCAAGCTGCACAGCCAGCTCGATTTTGGCGGCTACAGCGCGGCCTCCAAGCGCCGGGGCCGCGAGGTCGCGCGCATGAACCCGGTGGATGCGGCGGCGCGCGGCATCGCGGAGGGCGACATCCTCCGCCTGTTCAACGACCGCGGCGCCTGCCTCGCCTCCGCCTCCATCACGGAGGACGTGCGGCCCGGCGTGGTGCAGCTTCCCACGGGCGCCTGGTACGACCCGGCTGATCCGGCGGAGAGCAAGCCCCTCTGCGTCCACGGCAATCCGAACGTGCTGACGCGCGACGCCGGCACCTCCCGCCTCGCCCAGGGCTGCACAGGCCAGCTCACCGTGCTGGAGGTGGAGCGCTTCGAGGGGAACCTGCCGCCGATCGCGGCCTTCGAGCCGCCCGTGCCCGCGCGGCGCTGAGGGCCGTCCCTAGCCCTCCACCTCGTGCAGGGTGAGGCCGGGGGCGAGCGCCCGCCCCGCCCCGGCAGCGCCGAGCCCCTCCAGCCCCGCCCGGGCGGCGGCGGCCCCCGCGCGCCAGCGGTCCTGCAGCGTGGCACGGGAGAAGTCGAAGAGCTTGCCCGGCCCGGCCTCGTCCAGCGAGGCGCGGTAGCCCAGCCGGAGCAGTGTGAGCGCGCCCTTGCTCCCCTCCCTCTCCGCCTCGGCCAGCAGGGGCGCGAGCGCGGCATCCTCCCGGCTCTCTGCGGGCAGGCCATCGGCAAGGCGGCGGAGCAGGTCCCGCAGCCCGTATTCCCGCGCCGCGGCCTCGATCATCCTGAGGGTCTGGTTGCCGAAGGCGAGATCTCCCGCCCGCGCGATCGAGGCGCCGAGGGAGCGCGGCCGGCTGCCCCGCTCCGCGAAGAGATCGACGAGCACGGCCAGCCTCTCCCCCGCTTCGTCTCCCGCAAGCAGGAGGTCGAGCGGCAGGTTCGAGGCCAGGCCCCCATCCCCGAGCAGCCGCCCCTCCACCTCCACGGGGGCGAAGACCGGCAGCAGGGCGCAGGAGGCGAGGACGTGGCCGGGCCCGATCCGGGCCCCGCGGGCGCTGTCGAACACCACGCGCTCGCCGCTCTCCACATCGGTCGCCACCAGCGTCAGCCGCGGGGCGGCGGGGCCGTTCAGCAGGTCGAAATCCACGCAGTCCGGCAGGCGGCGGAGCAGCGGCTCCAAGTCGTAGAGCGCCGGGGCGGCTCCCGTGCCGGATTGCAGGAGGCGCGGGCTGAAGACGCCGGGCCGCCCGAGGGTTAGGGTGCGGATGGCCGCCATCTCGTTGTAGGTGCGGCGCCAGGCGCCCTCGGCCGGCGGCGGGCCGAGCAGGAAGGAGGTCCAGGGCATCGGCTCGTCGGCCGCGGACATCCAGAAGCGCCGCAGCGCCTCCGCCCGCCTGCCCGGCGGGTTGCCCGCCACGATCGCCGCGTTCACCGCGCCCGAGGACACGCCGATCACCCAGCCCGGCGGGCCCTGCTCGTCCAGCACCTCGCAGACGCCCGCCTCGAAGGCGCCGAGCGCGAGCCCCCCCGACATCAGGAGGACCGTTCCAGCCCGCCCCTCCTTCCCCACTCCATCCATCGCGCCGCTCCGGTTCCGCCGATCGTCACCACCGCCCAGACCGCAGCGGCGGGATGCCGTCCGCGCCGGGGCACCCGGCGGGGAGCGGTCGGGACTACCGGCTCCATCCCGGGCTGAGGAACCGGGCAGGACGGCGCGGGTTGCGCCGCAGCATCCCGGGCCGCGCCGGGCGGGCGGGATCAAGGCTCCGCGAGCACGGCATTCGGCCCTGGGCTCCTTAACGCAGGTTAGAGGGAGCGGTGGCCGGCGAGGGAACAATCGCGCGTTGTCCTGCCATCCCAGGAGTTCCCCGGCCCATGCTTCCCATGACCGACCGCACGGCCCGGGAACCCGACCTCCCCTCCGGAGGCCTGCACCTGCGCGAGCCCGCCCCGGCCGGGCCGGGCACGCGCCGCATCCTCGGCCCGCTCGCCCTCGGGCCCGGGCTGCTCTCGGCCCATGCGGGCAGTGCCGTGCTCGCCGAGGCGGCCGGTGCCTGGGCGGCGGCCGCGAGGTCCCCCGCCCTCTCGCAGGGCTTCGCCGGTCTGCGGCGGGAGGCGGAGGCGGGCGGGTGCCGGATCGGCCTCCTGCTCTCCGGGCTGGGCATGGTGGCGGTGGGCGGCACTCCCTGGATCGCGCCGCGCGAGCTCCTCTTCCCCACCCCCTCCGACACGGCGCGCGCCGCCCTGGCGGGATGGGCCGCGGACAGGATGGCGGCCGGGCTGCTCGGGCTCCAGCAGCGCGCGCTGGACCTCGGCGAGGTCGAGGCGGCGCGGCTCCTGCGCGATCTGGCGGAGGGATTCCTGGCCCAGTCGCGGGAGATCGTCCCTCTCTCACGCTCCACCGCCCCCGGCCTCACCGGGAGGATGGCACGATGACGCGGCCGGGCCTCGCCGCCGGCGTCCTCGGCTTCGCGCTCGGCGGCTTCTTCGACGGGATCATGCTGCACCAGGTGCTGCAGTGGCACCACTTCCTCTCCCTCGTGCCGGGGGAGGCGCTGCGGAACATCGAGGCGCAGATCCTGGCGGACGGGATGTTCCACGTCGCCGTCTACCTCATCACCGCCATAGGCCTTTGGCTGCTCTGGCGGGCGCGAGGCGGGCTGGCGCCGTCGGGCGCCGGGCGGGGCGTGCTCTCCGCGACCCTGCTCGGCTTCGCCGTCTGGCAGCTGGTGGACGTGGTCGTCTTCCACTGGATCATCGGCATCCACCGGATCCGGGTGGACGTGCCGAACCCGCTGGCCTGGGACATCGGCTGGATCGTGGTGGTGGGCCTGCCGCCCTTGGCAGCAGGACTCTGGCTGGCCCGGACCGCCCCGCCGCCCTCCCGGGGCGGGATGGGCGGGGGCGCCGTGGCCGCCTCGCTCGCGGCCCTCTGCATCGGCTCGGCCTCGCTGGCCTCCCTGCCGCCGCCGGGCGTGACCACGGCGCTCGTCCTGTTCCGCCCGGGCATCAGCCCGGACGCCGCCTTCGCCGCCGCCATCGCAGCGGGCGGGCGCGTGGCCTGGAGCGACCCGAGCGGGAGCCTTCTCGCCGTCGATCTCGGCGAGGACGGCTCCACCTGGGAACTGCTGCGCGGCGGGGCGCTCCTCGTCGGGCGCTCGCCCCTCACGGGCGGCTGCCTCGGCTGGACGCGGCTGCGGGTCTGAGGCCGCATTTTCGCGGGGGGGGCGCACGGCCCCCGGGAGCCATTCCGCTACTCGGTGCCAGGGAAGAAGGCCTTCCCTGGCACCACCTCCCCCTAGCCGAGGGAGGCGATCATCGCGAAGGCCGTGAACCCGCCGAGGACGAGCACCGCCACCAGCCCCAGTACCAGCATCCCGTCCGGCGCCCGTCCTGCCGGTGCGCCCGTGCTCTGTGCCTTGCTCTCGCTTGCCATCCTGACCCTCCGCTTTTCCGGCTGCGACAGGCCGGTAACGCGCAAGGCCGCCGCATGTTCCCCTCCATCTCGCGGCGGACGGCGAGGTTGCGGCAGCGCGACCACAACCATTAAGGGTAGACAACCCCCTTAATCCTCGCTTAACGCGTGTGTGAACCCGGATGCTCCGCAGCCGGGCCCGGCACCGCCGGACGCAACGAGTCGGAGGCCATCACAGGTCTTCGCCAGGACTGGAGGACAGGCCCGTGCCCCATCCCACTGGAGCCGCCCCGTCCCGCCCGGCCAGCCGGAGGTTCCGCCTGGCCTTCCCGGCCATCCTCTCCCTCAGCCTCCTTCTCGTCGTCGCCGAGGCCTGGAACGAGTGGAGCGGCCGCGAGCGGCAGATCGAGGAGACGGGGATCGCGGCCTCCAACCTCGCGCGCTCCCTCGTCCAGGAGGCGGAGAGCGACTTCGCCATGGCGGATGCGGCGCTGCTGGGCATCGTCGAGCAGGTGGAGGCGGAGGGCACGGCGGCGGGGACCCTCGCCCCCCTGCTCCGGCTCATGCGGCGGCAGCTCGACATCCAGCCGAAGCTGAGGAACTTCTCCATCTACGGGCCGGACGGCACGCTGGCGCTCAGCTCCTTCCCCAGCTTCGCCACCGGCGCGAGCATCGCGGACCGCGACTACTTCGCCCGCCACCGCGAGGAGGCCGGCGAGGGCATGCTCGTCGGCACGGCGGTGCGCAGCCGGCTGGACGGGGAGTGGATCGTCACCCTCTCCCGCCGCATCGGCGACGGGGCAGGCCGCTTCGGTGGCGTGGCCGTGGCCGCGATGGAGATCGAGGCCTTGTCGCGCGGCTTCGCGCGCTTCGACCTCGGCCGCCACGGCTCCGTCGCGCTGCTGCGCTCCGACGGGCGGCTGCTCGCGCGCAACCCGGTGGACGAGGCCGCGCTCGACGCGCCCATGTTCCGCCGCCTCCCCGGCGACCCCCTTTCCGAGGGGCGCCCCGGCCGCTTCCACTACGCCTCCCCCATCGACGGCATCGAGCGGCTGGGTGCCTATGAGACGGGGGAGCGCTACCCCATCGGCGTCATCGTCGGGCGCGGCGCGGTGGAGGCCCTGGCCGCTTGGACGGTGCGGGCCGCCCTGCGCGCCGGGGTGGTCCTCCTTCTCGCGGGGCTGCTGGTGCTGATGGGCCACCGCCTCGTCCGCCAGATCCGCCGGCGGCGGGAGGCGGAGGGGGGGCTGGCCGCGAGCGAGGCCCATTTCCGCCTGCTGGCCGAGCATGCGAGCGACATGGTCTCGCGCCTCGGCCCCGACGGGCTCATCCGCTACGCCTCCCCCGCCGCTGCCCGCCTGATCGGCCTGCCGCCGCGCGGGCTGATCGGCCGCCCGATGGAGGCGCTCGTCCTCCCCGAGGACCGCCCCGCCCTGCACGAGGCGCTGGCCGTGGCGGGCGAGCCGGGGCGCCAGGGGGAGGTGACCTGCCGGGTCTCGCGGCCGGACGGCTCGGTGGTCTGGCTGGAGACGACCCTCCGCCGCCTCGAACCCTCCCCCTCCGGCGAGGTGCACGGCTATGTCGCCGTCTCCCGGGACGTGACGGAGCGGCGTTCCATGGAGTCACGGCTGGCGGAGCTGGCCTCCACGGACGGGCTGACCGGCCTGGCCAACCGCCGCCGCTTCGACGAGGTGCTGAACCGCGAGTGGCGCCGCGCCGCGCGGGAGGAGAGCTGCCTCGCCGTGCTGCTGCTGGACGTCGATCACTTCAAGGCCTTCAACGACCTCTACGGCCATCTCTCCGGGGACGACGCCCTGCGCGAGGTGGCGCGGGCGATCGGCGAGACGATCCGCCGCCCCGGCGACCTGGCCGCGCGCTACGGCGGGGAGGAGTTCGCGGCGGTGCTGCCGCGGACCGATGCCGCGGGCGCGCGCGAGGTGGCCGAGCGGATCAGGGGGGCGATCGCCGCGCTGGGCATCGGGCATGAGGGGAATGCGGCGGGCCATATCACGGCCAGCATCGGGGTGGCGGCGGTGCAGCCCCACGCCTTCAGCGCGCCGGACGCGCCGATGCTGCTGGGCGCGGCCGATTCGGCCCTCTACGAGGCGAAGAGGTCCGGGCGGGACCGGGTGTTCCAGGCGCCGCCCATCACGGTGATCCAGGCCCGGCGCGTCGCGGCGCGCTGAGGCCTCAAGCGCTGCCCCGGCGCACCAGTTCGAAGCCGAGGTCGCGCTTCTGGCCCACGACCGCACCGGCAGCGGCGCCCGCCGTCTCGGCGATCCGCGCCAGCACCATCTCCGCCGCCGCCCCGCCGATGCCGCGGGGATTGATGCTGATGGTCGTGATGCCCGGCGGGATCTCGGCGGCGAGGTCGAAGTCGCCGAAGCCGCTCACCCCAAGCCGGCCCGGCACGTCCCAGCCCTGGGCCACGGCCTCGAGCACGGCGCCGGCTGCGACGAAGTCGGTCACGCAGAAGAGGGCGTCCATCCCCGGGTCGCGTGCCATCAGCGCCCGCACTGCCGCGCGCCCCTGGGCCAGCCCGGCCGGGCCGCTGCCCTCCTCATGGATGAGCGTAGCGTCCAGCCCCGCCTCCCGCATGGCCTCCTCGAAGCCGCGGCGGCGCTCGGCGAAGCGGCGCATGGCGGGGCCGGGATAGTCGGCATAGCCGATCCGCCGCCGCCCCGTGGCGAGCAGGTGCTCCACCATGCGCCGGGCCGCGAGGCGGTCGGAGAAGCCGGCGGCCATGTCCATCGCGGGAATGTCGAGATTCCAGGCTTCCACCACGGGGATGCCGGCGCCGCGGATCATCCGGCGCGAGGCCGCCCCGTGCTCCACCCCGATCGCCACCAGCCCGTCCGGCCGGTAGCCGAGCACGGTGGCGACGGCGCGGCGCTCCTCCTCCTCGCTCGGGCCGCACTCGGCGATTAGGAGCTGGTAGCCCGCCCGGCGCAGCGCGCCCGAAAGCCCTTCGAGGGCGTTGCCGAACTGCACCTCGGAGAGGGAGGCGATGGTGGCCGCGATCACGCGGCTGCGGCGGGAGGAGAGCTGCGCCGCGGCTCGGTTCGGCACGTAGCCGAGCTCCGCCGCCGCCGCCGCGATGCGCGCCCGCGCCGCGGCCGAGACCCGGCCGGACTCCTGGTAGGCCCGCGACACCGTCATCATCGAGACGCCCGCCATCCGGGCGACGTCCGACATGCGGACCCACCCTCCCTCGCGCTTCGTCCCGCCACCCTTGCCGATGCTCGCCTCCCCCGATCAAAGATGCTCGCTCTCGATATTGTGAGCGTAACAAATTTTCGCGCTGCGGTGAAGCGCCCAGCGAAATCTTCGCGATGCAGCGCCAAGGTTCGGCAGCCCGATCTTGTCGGCCCCGGCATGGCGCGCGCTCGTGGCGTTGCTGTGGCGATGGCTGCCCACTGGCCCGCCCCGAGGGTTCAGATTCCGGGGAGGCGGGTGCGGGAGGCGGCGGCGCGGGCCAGGGCGGGAGAGAGGCCGGCGGCCAGGGCCAGCGTGCCGGGAGCCCTCTCCAGCAACCCGGCCAGCAGCCCGGCCCAGCGCATCGGGCGGCCGAGGCGGCGGTCCAGCGCCGCGTGGAAAGCCGTGGCGGGCCGGCCGGAGAGGATCGCCGCCGCCGCCTCCGCGCCGCCGGCCAGGGCCATGGCCACCCCGTCCCCGGCGAGGGAGGGGATCACCGCGAACTGGTCCCCGATCCGGTAGGGAGCCACCTCCCCGGCCGTGTCGCGGTGGCGGAAGCCGTAGGGAACGCCCGCCACGGCCAGCGGCCGCGTGGCCAGGGGCTCGGCGCCGCGCAGCAGCCGGGCGGCCAGGGCCGAGCCGCCGGAGACGCGGGCGAGGAGCGCGGCCGGGTCCCGCGCCTCCCGCCCGGCGGCGTCCAGCGCGCAGCAGAGATTCGCCCCTCCCCCCGCGCGCGGCTGGAAACCGGCATAGCCCCCGGCGAAGGGGAGCAGCAGCACCTCCTCCGGCATGGGCGCGGCCAGGCGCAGCGGCAGCTTCAGCCCGACCATCCCGCCCGGGGCGCGGCGGGCATGGCCGCGCAGCTCGTGCTTGCCTGTCGCCAGCACCAGCGCCGCGCCCCGCAGCACCGCGCCGTCGGAGAGGCGGGCGCTCCATCCCTCCCCGTCCCGCGCCGCGGCGGAAACGGCGCGGCCCCGCAGCACCCGCGCGCCGGCCTCCGAGGCGGCGGCGAGCAGGGCCTCGTCCAGCACGGCGCGGGGCAGGCTCCATGCCTGGAAGGGAAGGTCCCAGCCGGCCTCATGCCTCCCGGCGGCGAGGCGCGCGGCACCGATGGGCAGGGCGCCGAGGCCGGGAAGCGGGAGGCCCAGCCCCTCCAGCAGCCGCGCGGCATCGGGGCCGAGGAACTCGCCGCAGACCTTCTCCCGCGCCGCCGCCTCGCGCTCGACCAGGGTCACCCGCGCCCCGCCGCGCGCGAGGGCGATGGCCGCCGCCGCCCCGGCCGGCCCGCCGCCCAGGACGAGCACATCGGTCACGGACGGCCAGCATCCGGGAGAGGGGCACCCGAGAGGGTCCAGCGGAAGGGAAAGGCCCAGCGCAGCTCCGCCCTCACCCCCGCCCGCGCGACCAGCCCCTCCCAATCGGCGCGGGAGAAGCCGCGGGCGATGGAGACCGTGCTGTCATGCACCACCATCGGGTCCATCCGCAGCAGCCGCACCCCGGCCCAGACCGTTGCCCAGGGGATGGGGTGGCGATGCAGGTCGCTGACGAGCCAGCCCAGCCGCGCCCGCGCCTCCATCCAGCGGAGAAAGCGCACCAGCAGCTCGTCCTCCAGGTGATGGGCGAAGAGGGCGCAGATAGCGGCGTCGAAGCGCTCGGCGGGGTCGAGGTCGAAGAGGTCGGCGGTGATCCAGCGCACGGGCAGGCCGGGATGCCGCGCCCGCGCATGGACGGCCGCGTGGGGCGAGCGGTCCAGCGCCGCCAGCTCCAGCGCCACGCCTCGCCGCGCGCCCCAGTCCGCGACGCGGGCGAGCATGTCCCCGCCGCCCGCGCCCACATCCAGCACGCTCATCCGCCGCACCCCCGTCCGCCGGGCCAGCGCGTCCAGCCAGCGGAGGGTGGGGCGGTAGGCGAGGCTCATGCGGTTGATGCGCTCGAGGTCGCGCAGGGCGGAGGAGAAGGCGGCGAAGTCCTGCGCCGCGTCGTCCATGATCTCCGGCGCCAGGGATCGCGCGCGCAGCATCGGCCGCCCCCTCAGACGGTCGCGAAGCGCATGGTCTCGGCCGAGAGGCCGGGGCCGAAGGCCATGGCGATGCCCCGCCGCCCCGCCTCCCCCGCCGCGATCATGTCGCGCAGCACGAACATGACGGTGGGAGAGGACATGTTCCCGTGCCCCTCCAGCACCGCGCGGGAGGCCGCCAGCGCGCCCCCGGGCGGGCGGCAGGATTCCTCCACCGCGTCCAGCACCGAGCGCCCGCCGGGATGGACGGCCCAGAGATCGTAGGCCGCCGCCTCCTTCCCCTCCAGCAGCGCGGGCAGGCGCGGCGGCAGGGCGCGGGCGAGGCTCTTCGGCACCTCGCCGGAGAGCACCATGTCGAAGCCGCTGTCGCCCACGCGCCAGGCGATCTGCTCCCGCGCCTCCGGCAGCAGGGCGCAGCGGAAGCCGTCCAGCCGCAGCCCCTCGGGATCGGCGCTGACGAGGGCGGCCGAGCAGCCATCCCCGAAGAGGAGGAAGCAGAGGAGCTGCTCCACCTCCGGCCGCTCCTGCAGGTGGAGGGTGCAGAGTTCGAGATTGACCACCAGCACGCGGGCGGCGGGATCGGCCCGCACGGCGTCCCGCGCGGCGCGGAGGGCGACGATCGCGGCCTGGCAGCCCATGAAGCCGATATTCGTGCGCGCCACCGTCTCGTCCAGCCCGAGGCGGTCGCTGATCGCGTGGTCCAGCCCCGGCGCCGCGAAGCCGGTGCAGGAGGCCGTGATGAGATGGGTGATGCCGCTCACGGGGCCGAGGGATTCGAGCGCGGCGAAGGCGAGGGCCGGCGCCTCGGCCTCCCAGCGCGCCATGCGGGTGCCGGTCCGGGGGAAGGCGCCGGGGACGTAGAACCCTTCCGCATCCACCAGGCCCGGCCGGCCATCGGGGCGCAGCACGCTCCAGCGGCGGGCGATGCCGGCGCGGTCCGCCATGCGGGAGAAGAGGCGGCGCTCGCGCCCCTCGGGGATCAGGGCTTCCGCGAAGGCGCGGAAGGTGCCGTGCACCTCATGGCCCGGGTTGGCCGTGCCGATGCGGTTCAGGAAGACGGGCGCCATCCCCCCACAGGTCGGGACGGCGGCCGGAATTGTGAGGGGCGCGCGGCGCGGCCCCTCGTTTCGTGAACGCCGCGCTGACCCGTTCCGTGAACGGCGCGTTCAACCCGTTCCGTGAACGGCGCGTTCAACGCCAGCTCGGGCCGGGCGCCTTGCGGACGCGGCGGGTGACCTCCTCGGCCGAGGCGATGCCGCCCTCCCAGAACTCGTCGATCAGGTCGCGATTGGCCATGACCCAGGCCGAGACGCGCTCGAAGTCGCTCTGCCCCAGGCCGCCGCTGACCTGCATGACGATCGGCTCCACCATCAGGATCGTCAGCCGCTCCGTATCCAGCCGCGTGCCCGGGGTGACGCCGACGAGGATGTTCTCGTCCCCGTGCCCGCGCCGGAGCCAGACCACCTGGGGCAGGCCGGTCAGGTGGGAGCGGAGGCGGATCATGTCGTCCACGATCGCGTCCGTGGCCCCGCCCTCCCCTGCCTCGTCCCGGCGGGGACGGCGGTCATCATCTTCCCGACGGGGGCGACGGTCCTCGTCATCGCGGCGGGGACGGCGCTCCTCCTCGTCCCTGCGGGGACGGCGTTCGTCCTCGTCACGGCGAGCGCGGCGATCCTCGCGAGGGCGGTCGTCGCGCTGCCGGTCCTCACGCTGGCGGTCGTCCCGGGGCCGCTCCTCGCGGGAGCGGTCCTCGTGCGGGCGAGCCTCCTCGGCGCGGGGCGGTGCCTGCGGGGCCGGCTCGGGCGGGCGCGGCGCCGGGGCGGGCTCGGCCGCGAGCGGCGGGGCAACCGGTGCGGCTGCAACCGGGGCGGGCTCGGGCTGCGCGGGCTCGGGCGCCGCGGCCTCCTCCGGGCGGGCGCGGCGCAGGCTCACGCCCTCGTCGTCCACCGCCAGTTCGATCGAGAGATCGGCCTCGAACACGAGGCGAAGGGCGGATTCGAACGCCTCGCGGAAGGCGGCGGGCTCCCCGTCGGGCTCGCCGAACCGGGCCATCAGCTCGGGCCAGGGCGCGGTGACGGTGGCGTCCTCCCCGGCGCGCGCCAGGGCCTCCCGCGTCCAGCCATGCGCGTCCATCGCCTCGGCCGAGCCGGAAAGGGCGCGCAGGATCGCGCGGTCCAGCGGCACGGGGTGCTCGGACAGGCTGGCGAGGAAGCGCGCGTTCAGCTTCAGGTTCGCGGGCCAGCCGCCGCCGCGCGGGCGGCTGCGGGCATCGAGCACCGAGAGCTCCGGCCCGTCATCGACGGAGGCGGTGATCTTGGCGGCGAGAAGGCGCTCCACCTGCTCGGCCAGCGGGGCGGCCGCGCCGGGGGCCAAGCCCATCGTCGCGGCGAGAGCGGCGGCATCGGCCCCGAGCGAGACGGTCGGGCCGCCGGCGCGCAGCGCCGTGTCGCAGAGGAAGGCAAGGATGAGGCGGAGGCCCGGGCCATCAGGCAGCATCTCGCCGGCCGTGCCGGGGGTGATGCGCAGCGAGGCGCCCGCGCCGTCCCGACGCCAAGCCTCGTTCCGCGGCTCGACCGGCAGGCCGAGGCGGCAGAAGGCGGCGTGGTGCCACAGCACGGATTCGGGCGCGGACGCGCGATCGGACTCCGCCGTGACGGCTGGATCGGTGGGGGACGTCATGCGGCTGGTATCGGAACTCGGAAAGAGTGATGGCCGCGTGGCAGGTGCCGGATAGGTGGCGGCCGGGTCCTCACCCAAATAATCGCGGCGCAGCGCGGGGGCAAGACCGGAGGCCCGGAAGGAAGGGGCCGGAGTTCCGGGGGCGCGGCGAAGGGTTCGTTCGCGCGGAGATCAAGAAAGGGCGGCGGCTCCCGGCAGGGAAGCCGCCGCCCCAGGCCGTTAGGCCCCGGGCCGTCAGACGGCCTCCTTCAGCTCCTTGGCCGGGCGGAAGGCGATCTTCTTGGAGGCGGCGATCTGGATCTGCTCGCCCGTCGCGGGGTTGCGGCCGGTGCGGGCCGGGCGCGACTTCACCTCAAGGATGCCGAGGCCGTTGATGCGGATCTTCGCGCCTTCCTTCAGGTGGTCGGCGAGGGACTGCACGAAGTCGTTGACGAGGGTCTCAGCCTGCTTCTTGGGCATCTCGTGGCTCTCCGCGAGGGAGGCCGCGAGCTGCTTGAGGCTCACGACCGCGGGGGCCGCGGCCTTCGCCTCGCCCTTTGCCGCAGGAGCCTTCGCCGCGGGCGCCTTGGTTGCCGCTGCCTTTGCCATGTGATCCGCCTGTCTGTTGCGCGTGATGGCGGGAAATCACCACGAAGCGAGCGGGCCAACAATAGGCATGGCGCTTTTACTCAATGAAACCGGGCCAAATCGGCATCCGCGCAACACCCGCCCCGCGCGAATCGGCCCGCCGGCCATCAACCCTCCGGCACGTTGCGGCGCAGCTCGGCCAGCCAGGCCGTCGCCGTTCCGTCCGACGGAGCGCGCCAGTCCCCCCGGGGGGAGAGGGAGCCGCCGGCCGCCACCTTCGGCCCGTTGGGAAGGGCGGAGCGCTTGAACTGGGCGAAGCCGAAAAAGCGGGAGAGGAAGACCTCCAGCCAGCGGCGGATCGTGGGCAGGTCGTAGGCCGCGCGCCGCGCCTCCGGGAAATGAGGCGGCCAAGCGCCGCGCGCGGCATCGCCCCAGGCGTGATGGGCGAGGAAGGCGATCTTGGAGGGCCGGAAGCCGTAGCGCAGGATGTAAAAGAGATTGAAGTCCTGCAGTCCGTAGGGGCCGATCTTCGCCTCCGTGCTCTGGATCGCGCCGCTCGCATCCGCCGGTACCAGCTCGGGCGAGATCTCGGTCGAGAGCACGTCCCGCAACACGTCCGACACCTCGGCCGCGAAGATCCCCTCCTCCGCCACCCAGCGGATGAGGTGCTGGATGAGGGTCTTGGGCACGCCGCCATTGACGTTGTAGTGCGACATCTGGTCGCCCACGCCATAGGTGCACCAGCCCAGCGCGAGTTCCGAGAGGTCGCCGGTGCCGAGGACGATGCCGTTCTCGTTGTTCGCCGCGCGGAAGAGATAGTCGGTGCGGAGCCCGGCCTGCACGTTCTCGAAGGTCACGTCGTAGACGGGTTCGCCGCCGGCAAAGCGGTGGCCGAGATCGCTGAGCATCTGCGTGGCCGCCGGGCGGATGTCCAGTTCGCGCGCGGTGATGCCGAGCGCGGCCATGAGGCGGTGCGCGCTGGACTTCGTGCCCTCGCTCGTGCCGAAGCCCGGCATGGTGAAGCCGATGATGTCCGTGCGCGGCCGTTGCATCAGGTCCATCGCACGGGCCGCGACGATCAGCGCCTGGGTCGAATCCAGCCCGCCCGAGACGCCGATGACGATCTTCGGATGCCCGATCGCGCCGAGCCGCTGCACGAGGCCGGAGACCTGGATCGCGTAGGCCTCGTAGCAGTCCTGGTCGAGGCGCTTGGGATCGGCCGGCACGAAGGGGAAGCGCTCCACGCGCCGCTCCAGCCCGATGTCGTCCATCGGGGGATCGAGGCGGAAGGCGACGCGGCGGAAGGGGCGCGCGTGGATGCGGCGGTTGTCGTCGAAGGTGCCCTGCCGCGCGCGCTCCTGCCGCAGGAGGTCGAGGTCGGTGTCGGCGATCACCATCTGCTGGCCGGCGGGGAAGCGGTCGCTCTCGGCGAGCGTCGCGCCGTTCTCGAAGATGGAGACCTGCCCGTCCCAGGCGAGGTCGGTCGTGGACTCTCCCGCCCCGGCGGCGGCGTAGACATAGGCGCCGAGGCAGCGCGCGGATTGCGAGGCGCAGAGCAGCCGCCGCGTGTCCGCCTTGCCCACGGTGATGTTGCTGGCCGAGAGATTGGCGAGCACCAGCGCGCCGGCCAGCGCGCCCGCATTGCTCGGCGGGTCCGGCACCCAGAGGTCCTCGCAGATCTCCGCGTGGACCGTGAGGCCGCGCACGTCCTCGGCATCGAAGATGAGGTCGGGGCCGAAGGGCGCCTCGATGCCGCCGACGCGGATCGTGCCGCCCTCCGTGCCCGCGCCGGAGGCGAACCAGCGGCGCTCGTAGAACTCGCGGTAGTTCGGCAGGTGGATCTTCGGCACCACGCCGAGCAGCCGGCCGCGATGGATGGCGAGCGCGCAGTTGTAGACCCGCCCGGCATGGCGCAGCGGCGCGCCGACGAGCAGCAGCGGCATCAGCGCGGCGGAGTCCGAGACGATGCGCGCCGCCGCCTCCTCCACGGCGTCCAGCAGCACGTCCTGCAGCAGCAGGTCCTCGATCGAGTAGCCGGAGAGGCCGAGCTCGGGGAAGACGGCCACCGCCGCGCCGCGCGCGTGGCACTCCCGGGCGGCGGAGAGGATGGCGGTCGCATTCGCCTCGGGGTCGGCGAGGGTGGTGCGGGTGGTGCAGGCGGCCAGCCGGGCGAAGCCGTGGCGGTAGAGGGCGTGGAAGCTCATGGGGGCTGAACGATCCAGGACGGGCCGCGTTGAGGAAGGGCATCATCGCTCCCGCGGCCACGGGCGCAAGGCGCCCCGCCGCGTCCTACCTCTCCGCGCCGCGCCTGGCCGCGCCGCCCCGACCGGAACCAGGCCGAATGCCCGACGCGCTTCTTCGCATGCAGACCACCCCGGCGGATGCCGCGCCGGACATCGCTTCCCCGAGCGATCAGGCCACTCCCGCCAGCGAGGGCGCCGGGAAGCCCGTCCCGAAGCGCACCGTCCTCGCCGGGGCGCTCGTCTGCATGCTGCTGGCGGCGCTGGACCAGAACATCGTCAACGCCGCCCTGCCCCGGATGGTGAGCGACCTCGGCGGCATGGCCCATCTCTCCTGGGTCGTCACGGCCTTCATGCTGTCCTCCACCGTCACCACCCCGGTCTACGGCACGCTGTCGGACACCTACGGGCGGCGGCGCCTGTTCCTCGTCTCCATCGTCCTGTTCCTCGCCGGCTCCCTTCTCTGCGGCACGGCCGACTCGATGGTGCAGCTGATCCTCTTCCGCGCCCTCCAGGGGCTGGGCGCGGGCGGGCTGCTGGTGCTGGCCCAGGCCTCGGTCGGGGATGTCGTCGCCCCCCGCGACCGGCCTCGCTACCAGGGCCTCTTCACCGGCACCTTCGCCCTGGCCAGCGTGGCCGGGCCGCTGCTGGGCGGGATCATCACCTCCACCCTCTCCTGGCGCTGGGTCTTCTACGTGAACCTGCCGCTCGGGGCGGTGGCCCTCCTTCTCATCGGCTTCGGGCTGCGCACGCCGCGGGCCGCCAAGCCACGGCCCCTGGACCTCGTGGGCACCGCGCTGATGGCGGCCGGCACCACCGCGCTCCTGCTCCTGCTCACCTGGGGCGGGGTGCAGTTCCCCTGGGCCTCGGCCGCCGCCGCGGGCATGGCGGCGCTGGTGGTCGTCCTCATCGCCGCCTTCCTCTGGCGGGAGACCCGCACGGAGGCGCCGCTCATCCGCCTCGGCCTCTTCCGCAACCCCGTCTTCGCCCGCGGCGTGGCGGTGAGCGGGATGATGACCTTCGCCATGCTCGGCTCCACGGTCTTCCTCCCCCTCTTCTTCCAGCTCGTCCTCGGGATGGACCCGGCCCATGCGGGGCTGATGATGCTGCCGCAGGTCGGCTGCATGGTGCTCAGCTCCGTCCTCGGCGGCCGTGCCGCGGCCCGGCTGGGCCGGAACAAGGCCTTCCTCATGGCCGGGCTCCTGCTGGAGGCGGTGGCCCTCTGCGCCCTCGCCCTCCTCGCCTGGACGGCGGCGCCCCCCTGGATGTTCCTCTTCGCCCTCGGCGCGCTCGGCCTCGGCATGGGGATGGGGATGCCCAACCTGACCACCGCCGTGCAGAACGCGGTCGCCCAGAAGGAGCTGGGCGCCGCGACGGGGGCGATGACCTTCGTTCGCTCGCTCGGCAGCGCGGTGGGCGTCGCGGCCTCGGGCGCCATCCTCTCCGCCCGGCTGGCCGGGCCGGTGGACGTGGAGGGGCTCACCCGCGGCGGCGCCGACGCGATCGCCAATCTCTCCCCCGAGCAGCACGCCCAGCTCGCGGGTGTCTATCGCCACGCGTTGACGGGCTGCTTCACCCTCAGCGCCGTGGTGATGACGGCCGCCTTCCTCCTCGTCCTCGGCCTGCCCGAGCAGGTGCTGCGCGACCGGGTGGAGGAGAAGGCGGCGTGAAGGCGGAGGCTGAACCGGCGCCGCCCGCGCACGTTCCCGCCCCGCAGACCGGAGGACCGATGGCATGAGCGACCACGAGGAGACGGAGGAGGAGCGGCGCCTGCGCTACGAGCGCCACCGCGTCGGCCCGGAGGAGGAGGTCCGCAAGACCACCCGCCCGGCCGAGGAGAAGATGGAGACCGCCGAGGACGAGGCCGTGCAGGAGCCCACCAGCGGACCTGGCCCTGCCGGGCCACGCGGGGCCTGAAGCCGCGCCCTCGCCTGGCCGGGGGGGCGCCGCCCGCCCGTCGCGCCGTGGCGCGTGGTGTGATGTCACGGTCCCGGGTGCCCCGTAATGTCGCGCCCTCGGGCTCCCCGCGATGTCGCGCCCCCGCGCGCGGCGTGATAACGCGGCGCCCATGGCCACCCCGTCCCTCGCCAGCGCGAAGCGCATCGTCGTCAAGATCGGCTCCGCCCTGGTGGTGGACCCCGGGACGGCGGCGCCGCGCGCCGAGTGGCTCGCCTCCGTCGCCGCCGATGCCGCGCGGCTGCGCGCGGGCGGGGCGGAGGTGGTGCTCGTCTCCTCCGGCGCGGTCGCCCTGGCCCGCCACGCCCTCGGCCTCACCCGCCGCGCGCTGCGGCTGGAGGAGAAGCAGGCGGCCGCCGCCGTGGGGCAGATCCGCCTGGCCGGGGCCTGGGAATCGGCGCTCGCCGCCCATGGCATGACCGCCGCCCAGGTGCTGCTGACCCTGGAGGACAGCGAGGACCGCCGCCGCTACCTCAATGCGCGGGAGACGCTGAAGACGCTCCTGCATCTCGGCTGCGTCCCCGTCATCAACGAGAACGACACCGTCGCCACCGCCGAGATCCGGTTCGGCGACAACGACCGCCTTGCCGCGCGCGTCGCCGAGATGATCGAGGCCGACGCGCTGGTCCTGCTCTCGGATATCGACGGCCTCTACACGGCCGATCCCCGCCGCGACCCCGAGGCCCGCCACATCCCCGTGGTCGAGCGGCTGACGGAGGAGGTGATGGCCATGGGCGGCGATCCCCCGCCCGGCTACTCCTCGGGCGGGATGCGGACGAAGCTGATCGCGGCCCGCATCGCCACCGGCGCGGGCTGCGCCATGGCCATCGCGCTGGGCAAGGCGCCCCACCCGCTCTCCGCCGTGCTGGAGGGCGCCCGCACCACCTGGTTCCTGCCCTCGCCCGAGGGGCGCTCGGCCCGCAAGAGCTGGATCGCGGGCTCCCTCGCCCCGCTCGGCCGGCTGGTGGTGGACGAGGGCGCCGCCCGGGCGCTCGCCGAGGGCCGCTCCCTCCTTCCCGCCGGGGTCCGGGGGGTGGAGGGCGAGTTCGAGCGCGGCGATGCCGTCAGCGTGCGCGCGCCGGACGGGCGGGAACTCGCGCGCGGCCTCTCCGCTTACGATTCCGACAGCGTCCGCCGCATCGCCGGCCGCCGGAGCGCGGAGATCGAGGCGGTCCTCGGCTGGCGCGGCCGGGACGTGATCATCCACCGGGACGACATGGTGCTCGTCTGAGCGCCGAACGCATGAAGGGTCCGCCACGATGGACAAGGACGAGCTGACCGCCTGGGCGCTGGCCAATGGCTGGCAGATGATGGCGGGCGCCCCGAGCCTGACCAGGCCGTCGGCGCCCAAGGAGGCCATCGTGAGGATGGTCCTCAAGGCGACGGTGGCGAATCTGGAGGTGAAGAAGCCGGCGGGGAAGTGGGAGAAGATCTCCGGCGAGAGCTACGCCAAGATCCAGCCCGATCCCGAGACGGGCCTGCCCCAGGGCCTGGGCTTCGAGAAGATCCCGAGCTTCACGATGCTGATGCAGCAGAACAAGGACAACCAGGTCTTCGCGAAGATGGGGGGCATGGCGAAGCCGCGCTAGCGGCCGCTCCCGCCGCGATTCGCCGTGGCGCGCGGCATCGCGGCGCTTCCCCTCCCGGCCCCGCGGCGCTACCGATGGCGCCATGAACGCGATCAACGACCCCGCGAAGGATGCCGCCGGCATCGCCCGCGCCGCGCTGGAGGGCGCCGCCCGCGCCGCGCGCGACGCCGCGACGGTTCTCTCCCG
Organism: Muricoccus pecuniae; assembly: GCF_014199205.1. Lineage (GTDB taxonomy): Bacteria > Pseudomonadota > Alphaproteobacteria > Acetobacterales > Acetobacteraceae > Roseomonas > Roseomonas pecuniae. The sequence continues at coordinate 134,651 of NZ_JACIJD010000004.1, forward strand.
CGCCCCGCGGGAGGTGAAGGACCGCGCGCTGCTCGCCGCCGCCGCCGCGCTGCGGGCGCGGGAGGCGGAGATCCTGGCCGCCAACGCCGCCGACCTCGCCGCCGCCACGGGGCTGACGGATGCCTATCGGGACCGCCTCACCCTCACCCCCGCCCGGGTGGAGGCCATGGCGCGCGGGGTGCAGGAGATCGCCGCCCTGCCCGACCCCGTGGGCCGCGTACTGGCGGAGTGGACGCGCCCGAACGGGCTGGTGATCCGCCGCGTGGCCCAGCCCATCGGCGTGGTCGGCATGATCTACGAGAGCCGCCCGAATGTCGGCGCGGACGCCGCCGCCCTCTGCCTCAAGGCCGGCAGCCCCGTGATCCTGCGCGGCGGGCGGGAGAGCCTGAACAGCGCCGCCGCCATCCATGCCTGCATCCTGGAAGGGCTGCGCGCCGCCGGCCTGCCCGAGGCCTGCGTCAGCACCGCCCCCAACACGGACCGCGCCTTCGTCGCCGCCATGCTCGGCGCGGCCGGGCTGATCGACCTCATCATCCCCCGCGGCGGCAAGGGGCTGGTGACGCGGGTGATGGAGGAGGCGAGGGTGCCCGTGCTCGCCCATGCCGAGGGGCTCTGCCACACCTATGTCCACGCCGCTGCCGATCCGGCGATGGCGCGGAGCGTGCTGGCCAACGCGAAGATGCGCCGCACCGGCGTCTGCGGCGCGACGGAGACGCTGCTGATCGACCGCGCCGTGGCCCCCTCGCTCCTGCCCCTCCTCGTCGATGACCTCCGCGCGCTCGGCTGCGACTTCCGCGCCGACGAGGCCGCGCGCGCGATCCTCCCCGGGCTTAAGCCCGCGACGGAGGCGGACTTCTCCACGGAATGGCTCGACGCGGTGCTCAACATCGCGGTGGTGGACGGGGTGGAGAGCGCGCTCGCCCATATCCGCCGCCACGGCAGCGAGCACACGGAGGCGATCATCACGGGGGACGAGGCGGCGGCACAGGGCTTCCTCGACGGGCTCGGCTCGGCGGTCGGCATCTGGAACGCCTCCACCCAGTTCTGCGACGGGGGCGAGTTCGGGTTCGGCGCGGAGATCGGCATCGCCACCGGCCGGCTGCACGCGCGCGGCCCCGTCGGCTTGGAGCAGCTCTGCACCTGGCGCTACCATGTGATCGGGACCGGGCAGATTCGCCCCTGATCCGGCCCGCCACGGGAAATCCCGGGCCCATGGGAAGGGAACAAGAGATGCGCCGCGCCACGCTCCTGGCCGTCACGGCCCTCGCTCTCGGCATCGGGGAGGCAAAGGCTGCCTGCCCATCGGACGCCGATGTCGCGCGCATGGCGAGCAGCATCCTGAGCCGCACCCCCGCCCAGCCCTATGCCGGCCTCTCCATGGAGGACGCGCCCTGCGCCCGGGAGAAGCTGGTGGCGATCCTCGCCCAGCATCACGGCCCGGCGGCGGGCTACAAGGTCGGGCTCACCAATGCCGCGGCCCAGCAGCGCTTCGGCATTCCCAACCCCGTGCGCGGCACGATCTTCCACGCCACCGTGCGCGCCCAGGGCACGGCGGAGAAGCCCGCCGAGATCCCCGCCGCCTTCGCCGCCGTGCCGAATGTGGAGAGCGACCTGCTGGTGCGCGTGAGGGACGAGGGCATCAACGAGGCCGGGGCGGACCATGTCGCCATCCTGCGCCACCTCGACCAGGTGATCCCCTTCATCGAGATGCCGGACCTCGTCCTCGCCCCCGGCGGGATGAACGGGCCGAACCTCGTGGCCATCAATGTCGGCGCGCGGCTCGGCGTGCTGGGGGAGGCGATCCCCGTCCAGGCCACGTCCGACTTCGCGGCGCGGCTGGCGAGCATGACCGTCACCCTCGCCACCGACCAGAAGGAGCTGTCCCGCGCCCCCGGCACGGCGCTGCTCGGCCACCCGCTGAACGTCATTCCCTGGCTGGTGGAAGACCTGAAGCGGGACGGCCGGCGGCTCCGGGCCGGGGAGCTGATCTCGCTCGGCGGCTTCTCCCCCGCCCTGCCGACGGAGGCCGGGCGCACCGTCACCGCCACCTATGAGGGGCTGGCGGACCGGCCCCTGACCGTCTCGGTGCGCACGCCCTGATCCGCCCGGCCGCCCCCGGGCGGGGGCGATAGGCCCCCGTGCCGCCCCCCGTTCCCCCGGCCGGACGCGAGAAGGCGCCCGCCCACACCCCCGCGCCCGCGCATCGCGTGCCGGGCAAGTGGGGCGATGGGCGGCGCGTGCGGATCGGGCTGCTCGGCGGCTCCTTCAACCCCGCCCATCCCGGCCACCGGCACGTCGCCGAGATGGCGCGCCACGCCCTGCGGCTGGACGAGGTCTGGCTCCTCGTCTCGCCGGGCAACCCGCTGAAGCCCCGCGCCGGGATGGCGCCCTTCGGGGAGCGTCTGGAATCCGCCCGCCGCATCGCCGACGGACGGCGCGTGATCGCGGTGGACGTGGAGGCCCGGCTCGGCCTGCGGGAGACGGAGCGCACCCTCTCCCGGCTGCGCCAGCTCTTCCCGCATGCGGAGTTCGTCTGGATCATGGGGGCGGACAACATGGTCCAGCTCCCGCGCTGGCGGCGCTGGCGGAAGCTCGCGCGCGGCACCCCCATGGCGGTGCTGCCCCGCCCAGGCTACACCCGCCGCGCGCTGGACGGGCCGGCCGCCGCCGTGCTGCGCCGCTACCGCCGCCCCTGCAGCGCCCTGCTGGCCGGGGCACCGCGGGGCCACGCGGCCTGGTGCCTCGTCCCGGCGCGCGAGCACCCCGCCAGCGCCACCGCGATCCGCGCGCTCCGGGCGAACGCAACCGCGGCCGCGCCCGGCCATTCACCACCATCCCTTCCGGCGCCCCGACAGGGCGCGCCGGCCCCCGCGCACTGAACCCTCGCGCCGCGAGGCGCCACGACAAAGGAGAGGCGAGCCATGGCCCGCACCCCGAAGGACCCCGCCGAGCCGAACCGCCGCGGCACCGGCGCCCGAAAGGCCCCCGCCGGCCGTGCGGGCGCCGCCAAGCCCGACGCGGGCCGGGCGAAGCCACCCGCCGCGAAGGCCCCAGCCTCCCGCGCCAAGCCGGCCGCGCCGTCGCGGGCCAAGGCTGACGCGCCCGCGCGGGCGACGCCTGCCGCGCCCTCCCGCGCCAAGCCCGCCGCGCCCTCCCGCGCGAAGCCCGCTGCCGCCAGCAGGGCGAAGCCGGCAGCGCCCAGCCGCGCGAAGCCGGCGGCGAAGGCACCCGCCGCGCGCAAGCCGACGCCCAAGGCTGCGCCCGCCTCCCGCGCCCCCGTTTCCCGCGCGAAGCCGGCGCCGTCCCGCGCCAAGCCCGCCGCGCCGTCTCGCGCCAAGGCGGCTCCTGCGGCCTCCCGCGCGCCCGCTTCCCGCACGAAGCCGGCGGCGACGCGCGCCAAGGCGCCCGTCGCGAAGACCCCGGCCTCCCGCGCCAAGCCGGCCGCGCCGTCGCGCACCAAGGCTGACACGCCCTCGCGGGCGAAGCCCGCCGCGCCGGCACGCGGCGCCGCCACCCGCAGCCCGGCCGCGGCCAGCCGCGGCACCGCCGCGCGCAAGGCGGCCCCGGCCCGCTCCGCCCCCGCGCGGGAGGAGGCCGCGCCCCGCCGGTCCTCCCGCACCGAGGTGGAGGCCCCCGCGCGGGCGCGTCCCGCGGCGAGGCCGGCCCCGGCCCGCGCCGGCCGGGCAGCCGCGCCGAAGGATGAGGCACCCCGCGCCAGCCGCGCCCCGGCCCGCGCCCCGCGCGGCAATGCGCCGGCAGAGGAGGCGCCCCGCGCCGCGGCCCCTCGCACGGCGAGGCGCTCTCCCGCCGCCGAGCCCGCGCCGCGCGCCGCCCGCCTGCGCCGCACGGACGAGGTGGCCGACACCCACGCTGCCCGCATCGCGGAGTTGGAGGTCGATTCCGCCCCCACCCCGCGCAAGCGCGCCGCCGCCGCCGGCCCGAGGAAGCCGCGCGGCAAGGCCACGCCGACCCGCGCCGCCCCGAGCCCCGACCGGCTGGACGCGCTCGTCCAGGCCGCCGTGGCGAGCCTTGAGGACGACAAGGCCGAGAACGTGGTGGTGCTGGACGTTGCCACCCGCTCCGCCTTCGCGGACCGCATGATCGTCGCCACCGGCCTCGCCGAGCGGCAGATCGAGGCGATGGCGCGCCATGTGGAGGAGGCGCTGGCCGAGCACGGCATCCGCCGGTTGCGGACGGAGGCCTCGCCCGACTGGGTGCTGCTCGATGCCGGGGATGTGGTGATCCACCTCTTCAAGCCGGAGGCGCGGGCGAACTACGCGCTGGAGCGCATGTGGGGCCCGGACAGCCCGGCGCCGGAGGACAGCAGCATGCCCGCCCCCGGCGGCACCGCGGCCGACGACACGCCGGACGGCTCCGTGCTCGACGGGACAGAGGACGGGGGCACGGATGACGACGTCGTCGATCCCGGCGATGCCGTGGACAGCCCGATGGACCTCGGCGGCGATGACGACGCCGATCCCGGCGACGAGGAGATCGACGAGGACGACGACCTCGACGACACCGGCGAAGGGGCCGGGACGGCCCTCTAGCCCCGCATGGCCCCGCCCCTCCTGCTCGCCGTGGGCCGCGCCCGCGGCGGGCCCGAGGCGGCGCTGTTCGAGCACCACAACGCCCGCCTCCGCCCGCCGCTTGCCCTGCGGGAACTGGCGGAGGCGCGCGGCTCCCCCGCCGAGATCCGGCGGCGGGAGGGGGCGGCCATCCTCGCCGCCCTGCCCGAGGGGGCGCTGGCGATCGCCCTCGACCTCGGCGGCGAGATGCCGGACAGCGAGCGCCTGGCCGCCCTCACCACCCGCTGGGCCGAGGCCGCGCGGCCGCTCGCCTTCGTCATCGGCGGCGCGGAGGGGCTGGACGAATCGGTGCTCGCCCGCGCCGACCACCGCCTCTCCCTCGGGCGCCTGACCTGGCCGCACATGCTCGTGCGCGGCCTGCTGGCCGAGGCGCTGTTCCGGGCGCAGTGCATCCGGGCGAACCACCCCTATCACCGGGCCTGGCGGCCGGGGTAAGGCGCCGAATCGTTGCCGCCCCGGCTCGTCGGGCGCAGTCTCCCGGCATGACCGCCCTCCTCCTCGCGGCCGTCCTCTGGATCGGGCTGCATGTCGGCATCGCCGGCACCTCCGCCCGCGCCGCCCTCGTCCGCCGGCTCGGCGAGGGCGGGTTCCGCGGCGCCTTCTCCATCGCCTCGGCGATTGCGATCACCCTGCTGGTGCTCGCCTGGCGCAATGCGGGGACGGTGCCGCTCTGGGCCGTGCCGCCCGCGATCGGATGGGTGCTGGTGGCAGTGATGCTGCCCTCCTTCATCCTCTTCGCCGGCAGCCTCATGGCGCGGAACCCGACCTCGGTGGGCCAGAACGCCGCCCTCTCGGCCGAGCCGCGCGGGGTGCTGCGGATCACGCGCCACCCCATGCTCTGGGCCTTCGCCCTCTGGGGCGCGGTGCACGTCATCGGCAACGGGGACAGCGCCTCCCTCGTCTTCTTCGGCGCCTTCCTGCTGACCGCGGCCCTCGGCATGCCCTCGCTCGACGCCAAGGTCGCGGCGCGGGACCCCTCGGCCTGGGCGGGCTTCGCCTCGCGCACCTCCCTCCTGCCCTTCGGCGCCGTGGCGGCCGGGCGGAACCGGATCGCCTGGCGGGAGCTGGCCCTGCCCGCGCTGGTGGGGCTCGTCGCCTGGGCGGCGATGCTGCATTTCCACCCCGCGATCTTCGGCGTCTCGCCCATCCCGCGCTGAAGCCTTGCGCGGGCGCCCCTGCCCTGCGATTCCTCGGCGGTTCACCGGCCGGAAGGGGCTACACATGACGGGCAGCGCGAGCGAGGCCGGCCAGGGCGGCACGGCCCCCCATCCCGTCCTCGCCCATCGCTACGCCCGGGCCGAGGAGCGGGAGGGCTTCGTGCGCGCCCTCTTCGACGCCACCGCCCCGCATTACGACCGGATCGACCGCATCTTCTCCCTCGGCACCGGGCCGGGCTACCGCCGCCGCGCGCTGCGGGAGGCCGGGCTGCGGCCGGGGATGCGGGTGCTGGACGTGGCGGTGGGCACGGGGCTCGTCGCGCGGCAGGCCGTGACCATCACCGGCGACCCCGCCCTCGTCACCGGGCTGGACCCGAGCGAGGGGATGCTGGCCGAGGCGCGGAAGTCGCTGCCCGGCGTCACCCTCATCCAGGGCCGCGCCGAGCGCATCCCGCTGCCCGATGCGAGCGTGGACTTCCTCTCCATGGGCTACGCGCTGCGCCATGTCGCCGATCTCGGCGCGGCCTTCGCGGAGTACCGCCGCGTGCTCAGGCCCGGCGGCACCGTGCTGCTGCTGGAGATCGGGCGCCCGGAGAGCCGGCTCGCCCATCTGATCGAGCGCTTCTACATGGGCGCCGCCATTCCCGCCCTCTGCTGGATCGCCGCCCCGCGGCACCGCTCGGGGGAGCTGATGAAGTACTACTGGGAGACGATCGAGGCCTGCGTCCCGGCCGGGACCATCCTCGGCGCCCTGTCGGATGCCGGCTTCACCGCGCCGTCCTGCGCGACGGAGCTGGAGGTGTTCCGCGCCTACACGGCCCGCGCGTAGCGTTGGGCCTCACGTGAACTTCCGGGGCGTGGACCCGCGGCCCGCGTCGCGTTAAGCCGCGGGCAGCCATGCCCGAGAGATCTCCCATGCCCCGCCCGAAGCCTGTCATGCTCGTCATCCTCGACGGCTGGGGCTGGCGGGAGGACGGGGCGGACAACGCCGTCTCCCGCGCCGACACGCCCGTCTTCGACGAGCTCTGGGCCTCCTGCCCCCGTGCCTTCCTCCGCACCTGCGGCCCGGATGTCGGCCTGCCCGTGGGGCAGATGGGCAATTCGGAGGTCGGGCACCTCAACATCGGCGCCGGGCGGGTGGTGATGCAGGACCTTCCCCGCATCGGCGCGGCGATCGAGGACGGCTCCCTCGCCGGCCTGCCCGCCGTGGTGAACCTGGGCGAGCGGCTGCGCGAGACGGGCGGCACGCTGCATCTCTGCGGCCTCGTCTCGCCCGGCGGCGTGCACTCCCACCAGGACCACGGCCTCGCCCTCGCCCGCATCTTCGCGATGAAGGGCATCCCCGTCGCCGTCCATGCCTGGACCGACGGTCGCGACACCCCGCCCGAGGACGCCGCGACCACCCTCCCCGCCTTCGAGGCCGCGCTGCCGCCCGGCGCCCGCATGGCCACCGTCACCGGCCGCTACTTCGCCATGGACCGCGACAATCGCTGGGAGCGCGTCTCCCAGGCCTGGCGCGCGATGGTGATGGCCGAGGGCGCGCAGGGCTGGCCCGGCGCGGCCAGCGGCGCGGAGGCGGTGTACCAGGCCCATGCGGCCGGCAAGACCGACGAGTTCATCCCCGCCACCGTCCTGTCCGGCTACTACGGCATGAAGGACGGCGATGCCGTGCTCTGCTTCAACTTCCGCGCCGACCGCGTGCGGGAGATCCTGGCCGCGCTGGTGGACCCGGACTTCCGGGGCTTCGAGCGCCCGCGCGACCCCGCCCTCTGCGGCGCCGTGGGCCTGACCGAGTATTCGGGCGACCTGAACGCCTTCCTCGAGACGGTCTTCCCGCCGCAATCCATGGCGGACCTGCTCGGCCCCACCGTCTCGGCCGCGGGCCTCACCCAGCTCCGCATGGCGGAGACGGAGAAGTACCCGCATGTCACCTACTTCCTGAACGGCGGCGACGAGACGCCCAGCCCGGGCGAGGAGCGGATCATGGTCCCCTCCCCCAAGGTCGCGACCTATGACCTCCAGCCCGAGATGTCGGCGCCCGAGCTGGCCGCGAAGGCCGAGGCGGCGATCCGCTCCGAGAAGTACGACATGATCGTGCTGAACTTCGCCAATGCCGACATGGTCGGCCACACCGGCATCATCGCGGCCGCCATCCGCGCCTGCGAGGCGGTGGATGCCGGGCTCGGCCGCATCGTCGCCGCCATCCGGGATGCGGGCGGCGCGCTGCTCGTCACGGCCGACCACGGCAATGCCGAGATGATGCGGGACCCCATCACCGGCGCCCCGCACACGGCCCACACGCTGAACCCCGTGCCCGTGCTGCTCCTCGGCGGCCCGCCCGACATGGCGCTGCATGACGGGCGGCTGGCCGACCTCGCCCCCACCATGCTCGCCCTGCTCGGCCTCCCGCAGCCCGCGGCGATGACGGGGCGGAGCCTGATGGGCCAGGCCGCGGATTGAGCCCGAGCGGCCGGCGCGCCGCCCCCGGTACCCCCGGCGCGGCACGCCGCCCGCCGGCACGGGGGCGGGCCGGCGGGGCGCCGCGCCTGCTGGCCCTGCTCGCCCTCCTCCCCGCCCTCGCCCTCGCCCAGCCCCGCGCCCCCGACCGCACCCCTGACAGGCAGGCCCTCGGGGAAGCGGAGCGCGAGGCCGAGCGCGCGCGGGAGGATGCCACCGCCAGCGCCCGCGACGCCCGCGCCGCCGAGGCCGCCGAGCGCGCCCTGGCCGAGCGCCGCGCCGAGGCCGGGCGCCGCGCCGTCGCCGCCGAGGCCGCGCTGGCCGAGGCGGAGGCCGCGCTGGAGGCCGCCGGCGCCGCGCGGGACGCGGCCGAGGCCGACCTCGCCCGCCGCGCCGAGGCCCTGGCCCCGATGATTCCCGCCATGCGCCGCCTCGGCCTCTGGCCGGCCGAGACGCTGCTCGTCGTCCCCGCCCCGCCGGAGGAGGCGCTGCGCGGGGCGCTGATCCTGCGCGGGCTCGCCCGGCGCCTCGGGCAGGAAGCCGCCGGCTATCGCAGCGCGCAGGAGAAGGCGACCCGCGCCGCCGCCGCGCTGGAGGCCGAGCGGACCCGGCTCGCCGCCGCCCGCGCCGCCGCCCAGGCCGCGGCGGAGGCGGTGGAGGCCTCCCTCGCCGAGGCCCGCGAGCGCCGCGCCGCCGCCCGGGAGGGCGAGGCCGCCGCCGCCCGCCGCGCCGCCCTCGCCGCCGCCGGGGCGCGCGACCTCCGCGGCGCGGTGGAGCGGCTGGAGCGCGAGGCCGAGGCCCGGGAGGCCCGCGAGCGCGCCGAGGCCGCCGAGCGCGCCCGGGAGGCGGAAGCGCGGGAGCGCCAGGCCATGGCCCGCCGCCGCGAGGCCGAGGGCCGCGCCCGCGAGGCCGAGGCGCGCGAGGCCGCCGCCCGCAGCGCCACCCAGCGTGAGGCCCTTTTGCGGGAGCGCACGGAGCGCGAGGCCGCGGCCCGCGCCGCGCGGGAGGCGGAGCGCGAAGCCGAGCGGGACGCGGCCGCCGCCCGCGAGAGCGCGGAGGCGGCGCGGGAGCGCGCGCGGGAAGCCGCCAGCCAGCCCCGCCCTGCGCGCGGCGCCCCCGTGGCCGGCTCGGTCCGCCGGGATTTCGGGGATGGCGGCGCCACCGGCCAGACCTGGTCCGCCCCCGCCGGGGCGAGGGTGGTCAGCCCCTGTGGCGGAAGGGTCGTCTTCGCCGGTCCGTTTCGCTCCTATGGCCGAATGTTGATTGTGGATTGCGGCGGCGGCTACCATTTTGTCCTTGCCGGGCTCGACCGGTTGGACGCAGAGCCCGGACAGCGCGTCCTGGCCGGGGAAGCGGTGGGTACAGTTGGTAACGCCGGAGGGTCTGGCGGGGGCCGCGCGTCGCTTTACCTTGAGCTGCGGCGCGGCGGCCGGGCCGTGGACCCCGCCGGCTGGACCGGGCGGGGCTGATCCTCGGGCGGGCAGTTCTGGTTAACCGCTGGGCAGGACGTCCGGTGGCAATGTTCTGGGAACCGTGGCCAGCCACGGCGAGAGGGGTCTGACGGATGGGTGTTCCTGCTGGACGGTCTTCCAAGCCGCGCTTCCGCCTGCGGGCGATGGCTTCGGTCGCCGCCGCCTTCACCGCGGGCGCCATCGCCGGGCCCGTCGTCACCGCCTGGGCGCAGGACGGCTCCAGGGCCGAGACCTACCGGCTGCTGAACCTCTTCGGCGACGTGTTCGAGCGCGTGCGCGCCGAGTACGTGGAGCCCGTGAACGACCGCGACGTGATCGAGAACGCGATCAACGGCATGCTCCAGGGGCTCGACCCCCACTCCTCCTACATGAACCTCCGCAATTTCCGCGACATGCAGGTGCAGACCCGCGGCGAGTTCGGCGGCCTCGGCATCGAGGTCAGCCAGGAGGCGGGCTATGTGAAGGTCATCTCGCCGATCGACGAGACCCCCGCGGCGCGGGCCGGGGTGAAGCCCGGCGACCTCATCACCCATATCAACAACGCCTCCACCCAGGGCCTCACCCTTCAGGAGGCCGTGGACCAGATGCGGGGCGAGCGCGGCAGCTCCATCCGCCTGACCATCCGGCGCGAGGGCACGGCGACGCCGATCGAGCTCTCCCTCACCCGCGAGACCATCCGCCCGCAGGTCGTGCGCGCCCGGATGGAGGCGGGGGACGTCGCCTATATCCGCCTGACCTCCTTCAACGAGCAGACCGAGGTCGGCCTGCGCCGCGCCCTCTCCAACCTGCGCTCCCAGGCGCGGGACGGGCTGAAGGGAATCGTGCTCGACCTCCGCAACAACCCGGGCGGGCTGCTGGACCAGGCGATCCAGGTCTCGGACGACTTCCTCGAGCAGGGCGAGATCGTCTCCACCCGCGCCCGCCGGCCCGAGGACGCGCAGCGCTGGAACGCGCGCTCGGGGGACATCACCGCCGGGCTGCCCGTGGTGGTGCTGGTGAATGCAGGCTCCGCCTCCGCCTCCGAGATCGTGGCGGGCGCGCTGCAGGACCATCGCCGCGCGATCATCATGGGGGTGAAGAGCTTCGGGAAGGGCTCGGTGCAGACCGTGATGCCCCTGCCGGGCAACGGCGCCATCCGCCTGACCACGGCGCGCTACTACACCCCCTCCGGCCGCTCCATCCAGGCCACCGGCATCGAGCCCGACATCGAGGTGCTGGCCCAGCGGGAGGACGCGCAACAGAACCGCGAGCGCGACCGCGAGGCCGACCTGCGCCGGGCGCTCCGCAACGACAACAGCGGCGCCGCGGCCCAGGGCGTGAACGCCCGCCCGCCCGCGCCGCTGCCGCCGCTGAACCTGCCCAGCGGGCTGGTCCAGGCCGTGCAGCGCCTCCCCGCGGAGGGCGCGCCCTCCTTCGACCCGACGAAGCCGGAGACCGACCACCAGCTCCAGCAGGCGCTGAACCTCCTGCGCGGGATGGCCTCGGGCCAGCCGCAGCGCCGCGCCAGCCGCTGACCATCGGGGGGCGCCGAAGCCACCTATGAAGGCCCTCGGCGTCTTCTGGCTGGTCGTGCTGGCCGCTCTCGGCGCCGGCGGCCTGGCACTGCACCTCGCGGGGCCGCCCGAGGATGGGATCCCACCCTCCCTCACCCGCGCGCGGGAGGCAGAGGCAGCCCCGGATGCGCCCCCGGCCCCGGCCGCCCCGCCGGAGGTGCCGCCGCCGCCCGTGGCAGAAGCGCCTTCCACCCCTCCCGCCGCGCCGACAGCCCCGCCCCGGCCTGCCCCGGAGCCCCCGCGCTCCGTCGCCGAAGCAGCGCCCACGACGCCCGCCGCGCCGCCGGCGGAGGCGCCGCCCGCCCCGGCCTCCCCGCCGCCGGTGGCCGCCGCGCCTCCCAGCGCGCCCGAGCCGCCGCCCCTGCCCGCCCCGCCCCTGCGCGCCGAGGCGCCCGCCGACCGGCCGATCCCGCCGCCCGATCCGGGACTTCAGGAGCCCACCCGCTACGGGCCGATCCCCCGGGTGGGGCCGGAGGGCCGCACCCCGGCGCGCTACTACGCCCGCCTGACCGAGCGCGGGGAAACGCGGCCGCGCGTGGCGCTGGTGGTGGGCAATCTCGGCCTCTCCGCCTCCCTCTCCGAGGAGGCGATCCGGCGGTTGCCGCCCGAGACGGCGCTCGCCTTCTCGCCCTATGCCACGCGCCCCGCGCCCCTGCTGGAGCGTGCCCGGACGCGGGGGATGGAGGCGCTGAGCGCCATCCCGCTCGAGCCGGCCAACTACCCCACGAACGACCCCGGCGACCGCGCCCTTCTGACGAGCCTGCCGGTGGCCGAGAATGCCGAGCGCCTGCTCTGGGTCCTGTCGCGCATCGGCGGCCAGGTGGGCGCCATCGGCGCGCTCGGCCCCATGCGCGGGGAGCGCTTCGCGGCGCTGCCCGAGGCGCTCGGCGGCCTGCAGGATGTGCTGCGGGACCGCGGGCTGATCTACCTCGATCCCCGCCCGGGCGCGCCCAACCCCGCCCGCGCCTGGGGCCGCGCCGTCGACCTCGTGGTGGACGAGCCCGCGACGCGAGGCGAGATCGACCGGCGGCTGGGGGAACTGGAGCGGATCGCGCGGGAGCGCGGCTCAGCGCTCGGCCTTGCCGCGGATGTCTCCCCCGTGCTGGTGGACCGCGTGGCGGCCTGGGCGGCGGGGCTGGAGTCGCGGGGGCTGGCGATGGTTCCCGTCACCGCCCTCATCCGCCGCCCCGAAGAGCTGCCTCGGAACCCGCAATGACCGAACTGCCCCTGCGCCCGAATGTCGGCGCCTGCCTGTTCAACCGCGAGGGACTGGTCCTCATCGCCCGCCGCGCGGACCAGCCGGCGGGGGAGGCAGCGTCCGGCGCCTGGCAGCTCCCCCAGGGCGGGCTGGACCGTGGCGAGGACCCCGAGGCCGCCGTGCTGCGCGAGCTGGAGGAGGAGATCGGGACGCGCAACGCGGTCGTGCTCGGCCGCATGGCGGAATGGCTGGACTACGACCTGCCCGCGCATCTCGTCGGCAAGGCGCTGGGCGGCAAGTACCGCGGGCAGACCCAGATGTGGTTCGCGCTGCGCTTCCTCGGCGCGGATGGCGAGATCCGGCTGGACGCGGACAGGCACCAGGAATTCGATGCCTGGCAGTGGGCACCGCTGGCCTCCCTGCCCTCCATCGCCGTGCCCTTCCGCCGCCCGATCTACGAGCGGCTGGCGCGGGACTTCGCCCGCTACGCCGTGCCGGCCTGATCGGGGCCGATCTGGCCGGGGCTCGGCCGGTCAGGCGCCGAAGCCGCGGGCCAGGGCCCGCCACATCTCCTTGCGGTTGTACTCCCAGTCCAGCGGCAGGCCACGATGCATCTTGCCGTCCCGCCGCCCCACGGCCGGCTCGCTGACGAGCCAGGAGTAGCGGTCGACCAGCCCCCAGGTGAGGAGGCTGCGCACTCCGCCCTCCACGGCGGCACCGAGGAAGCCCGCCGCGCGCTCGGCCACCAGCCGGTCCCGGGCGGCGTAGTCATCCGGCACGGCCCCGGCCTCGCGGATGTCCAGTTCCGTCACCAGCACGGACAGCCCCTCCGCCCGGATGGCGCGGAGGAAGGCGGTGAAGACGGCGGGGTTGAAGGGCCGGTCCATCTGGAGATGCGCCTGGATGCCCACCGCATCGATCGGCACCCGCCGCCTGACGAGGTCGCGCAGGAGGGTCAGCAGGCGCCGGCGCTTCTCCTCCGCCCAGGGCGTGTCCTCCTCGACGCCGTACTCGTTCAGCACGAGGCGAAGGGTCGCGTCCTGCTCCCGCGCGAGGCGGAAGGCCGTCTCGATATAGGCAGGGCCGAGGGTGCGGAGGAAAGGCGTGTCGCGCAGCTCGCCCTCGGCCTGGGGCGTGTCGCTGCCGGGCGGGTCGGCGACGGGCTCGTTCACCACGTCCCAGTCCCGGATGCGCAGGCGCGTGGTCGAGAGAACGCGGGCGATATGGGCGGCCATCACGGCGCGGGCGCGGGCCGGCCCCTCCCCTGCCGCGGCCACGGCCCAGTCGGGGAAGGAGTCGTGCCAGACCAGGGCGTGGCCGCGCGTCGTGCGGCCGCGCGCCTGGCCCCAGGCGACGATCCGGTCGAGGCCGGAGAAGTCGAAGACCCCCTCCTTCGGCTGGAGGCTGGACCACTTGCCCTCGAACTCCGGGACGAGGATGCCGGCCTCGCGCTCATAGGCGGCGGCGTAGAGCGGATCCTTCTCCAGCAGCTCCGCCTGGACGGCGGCGCCGAAGGAGAAGCCGCGGTCGCGCGCGACCTGCCACAGGCCGGGCGGCGGGTTCAGCGCCGGGCTCCCGGGCTGCGCTTGCGCCGGGCCGGCGACGGCGGAGAGTGCCGCCGCGCCGAGAAGGGCCCGGCGGGATGTGCCCCCCGCCGGGCGCGACGGGGAGCCGGCCATGCTAGGCGGCGGCCCGGGCGGGAGCGTTCTCGTTCGCCACGCGGATCAAGGTCTGGCGGTACTTCTCCCGCCGCCACTGGAGCAGCTTCCAGGCCCCCTTGGCGGCCATGTCGGAGAGGCGGCCGCGCGGCTCCAGCCCGATGGACTTGAAGATCATGCCCATGCCCCGCTCGATGTGGCGGAAGCGGTAGAAGCCCATGGCGCGGCCCATATAGCCCGTGATGCAGCGGTCGTGGCTGTAGGGCGTGTCCGGCGTCTCGTTGCCGCAGTGATAGGCGAAGGCCAGTTCGTCGTCCTCGGACTCGCCGATCCGCCCCGCGGCCACGCGGAGGCGCTTGGGGAAGGAGAGCTTCTCGCGGGCGAGGTAGCGCTTCATGTGGTCGTAGAAAAGCTTGAAGTGCCGGTACTCGTCGGCGGCGATGAGGCGGCAGACCTGGCGCAGCACCGGCTCCTCCGTGCTGTCGCCGAGCGCGGTGTAGTAGGAGGAGGTCCCCGTCTCCACCATGCAGCGGGCGATCAGCTCCCCCGTGCGGGAGCCGCGGATGGAGGCGTCGGCCTTCACGTCGATCTTGTAGCCCTCGCGGTAGCGCCTGAAGGCCTCGTCGAAGGACCAGCCGGGATCGGCGATCTCGCCCCACTTGCCCAGCGCGTCGCCGTGCTGGACCTCCTCCACCGCCCAGTTGTCGGCCGCCCGGGAGAAGTCGGGGTCACCGACGAAGACGTTGTTGAGATAGACGGCGTAGTCGACGCCGTTCTTCTCCACGAGCGCCGCGGCCTTCACCAGCGGCACGATCTCGGGATCGACCTTGGAGGGGTCGAAGCTGTCCCAGGCGATCTGGTCGAGGGTCCAGTGCTTCATGCGCTTCCCGGCCGGTTGGGGCGATTCGCTGGCCCAGCATAGCGCGACGGGGCGGCCCGGGAGGACCGCCCCGCCGGGCGATGACAGGGTGATGACACATTTCGCGGCGGCGACAGGCGGAATCAAGCCGCCCGGCGAAGCCGGGTCAGGCCGCCTGGGCGGCGTCCTGCATGGCGCGGGCGGCCATCAGCCGGTCCGCCGCCTTCTCCCGGATCTCCGGCGCGTCATTGGCGGCGGCGGCCAGGGCGGCCTCCGCCTCCGTCACGCGCTGGGTCGCAGCGGCGCGGGAGAGGGTGGCGACCGGGGTCGCCTCATCCGCCAGCACCGTGACGCGGTTCGGGGTGATCTCCGCGAAGCCGCCCATGATGAAGAGGCGCTCGGTCTCCCGCCCGCCCTCCGTCACCCGGATGACGCCGCCTTTGAGGGCGACGATCATCGGGGAGTGGTTCGGCAGCACGCCCATGTCGCCCTCGACCGCCGGGATGACGGCCATCTCGACGGGGCGCGAGAGGAGCAGGCGCTCCGGGCTGACCAGCTCGAGGTCGAAGGTGGCCATGAGGATTACGCCGAAACCTTGAGGGTCTCGGCCTTCTTCACGGCCTCCTCGATGGTGCCGACCATGTAGAAGGCGGCCTCGGGGAGGTGGTCGTACTCGCCGGCCACGATGCCCGCGAAGGAGCGGATCGTGTCCTCGAGCTTGCAGAAGACGCCCGGCGTGCCGGTGAAGACCTCGGCCACGTGGAAGGGCTGGGAGAGGAAGCGCTGGATCTTGCGCGCGCGCGCCACGACCAGCTTGTCCTCCTCCGAGAGCTCGTCCATGCCCAGGATGGCGATGATGTCCTGCAGCGACTTGTAGGTCTGCAGGACGCGCTGCACCTCGCGGGCCACGCGGTAGTGCTCCTCGCCCACCACGCGGGGGTCGAGCGCGCGGGAGGTGGAATCCAGCGGGTCCACGGCCGGGAAGATGCCGAGCTCGGCGATGGAGCGGTTGAGCACCGTCGTCGCGTCAAGGTGGGCGAAGGAGGTCGCGGGCGCCGGGTCGGTCAGGTCGTCGGCGGGCACGTAGATGGCCTGGACCGAGGTGATCGAGCCCTTCTTCGTCGAGGTGATGCGCTCCTGCAGCGCGCCCATGTCCGTGGACAGGGTCGGCTGGTAGCCCACCGCGGAGGGGATGCGGCCCAGAAGCGCCGACACCTCGGCGCCCGCCTGCGTGAAGCGGAAGATGTTGTCGATGAAGAAGAGCACGTCCTGGCCCTGCTCATCGCGGAAGTACTCCGCCATGGACAGGCCGGAGAGGGCCACGCGCGCGCGCGCGCCCGGCGGCTCGTTCATCTGGCCATAGACCAGCGCCACCTTGGAACCCTCGGTGCCGCCGTTCTCGCCGAGCTTGATGACGCCCGCGTCGATCATCTCGTGGTAGAGGTCGTTGCCCTCGCGGGTGCGCTCGCCCACGCCGGCGAAGACGGACACGCCGCCATGGCCCTTGGCGATGTTGTTGATCAGCTCCTGGATCGTCACCGTCTTGCCGACGCCGGCGCCGCCGAAGAGGCCGATCTTGCCGCCCTTGAGGTAGGGGGCGAGGAGGTCCACCACCTTGATGCCCGTCACCAGGATCTCGGCCGCCGTGGCCTGTTCCTCGAAGGCCGGGGCCTCGCGGTGGATCGTGTAGGTCTTGTCGTGCGGAACGGGGCCGCGCTCGTCGATCGGCTCGCCGATGACGTTCACGATGCGGCCGAGCGTACCCTCGCCCACCGGCACGGCGATGCCCTTGCCCGTGTCCACCACCTCCGTCCCGCGGACGAGGCCGTCCGTCGTGTCCATGGCGATGGTGCGCACGGTGCGCTCGCCGAGATGCTGCGCGACCTCGAGCACGAGGGTGCGGTCGCCGACCTGGGTGGTCAGCGCGTTCTGGATGTTCGGCAGCTCGGAGGGGAACTGCACGTCCACGACGGCGCCGAGGACCTGGGTGACCTTGCCGACGTTGTTCTTCATGGGGCTTGCTCCTCAGACCGCTTCCGCACCGGAGATGATCTCGATCAGCTCCTTGGTGATGTTGGCCTGTCGCGTGCGGTTATAGTTCAGGGTCAGCCGGTTGATCATGTCGCCGGCGTTGCGCGTGGCGTTGTCCATGGCCGTCATCTGGCTTCCGTAGAAGCCGGCCTGGTTCTCCAGCAGCGCGCGGTAGATCTGGATGGCGAGGTTCTTCGGCAGCAGCGCCGCCAGAAGCTCCTCCTCGCCCGGCTCGTACTCGTAGAGGGCCGGGGCGCCGCCCGTGGCCGGGGCGGCCGCCGTGTCGTTGGCGGGCAGCGGCGCGGGGATCAGGCGCTGCTCGCTCGCCACCTGGCTGATCACGCTCTGGAAGCGGTTGTAGATCAGCGTGCAGACGTCGAACTCGCCGGCCTCCAGCATCGCGGTGATGCGGGTGGCCAGCTCATCGGCCTGCTCGAAGCCGATGCGCTTGACCGTGTGGTAGCTGACCTCGCCGATGAGGCGGGAGGCGAACTCGCGCTTGAGATAGCTCGCGCCCTTGCGGCCGACGGTCAGCAGCTTGACCGTCTTGCCCTCGGCCTCCAGCGCCCGGATGCGGGCGCGCGCGAAGCGGCCGGCATTCGTGTTGAAGGCGCCGGAAAGGCCGCGCTCGGCCGTCACCACCACCAGGAGGTGGACCTGGTCGCGCCCCGTGCCGATCAGCATCTTCGGCGCCTCGGGGCTGTCCGCCACCGCCGCGCCGAGGGAGGCGAGCATGCGCTCCATCCGCTGGGCATAGGGCCGCGCCGCCTCCGCCTGCGCCTGGGCGCGGCGGAGCTTGGCGGCGGCGACCATCTTCATCGCCTGCGTGATCTTGCGCGTGGACTTCACGCTGTTGATGCGACCGCGCAGGTCCTTGAGGCTCGCCATGGCGGCTTCTCCGTTCCCTCGCGGCTCAGCCGAAGGACTTGGCGAAGCTGTCGAGGAAGGCGGCCAGAGCCTTGTCGTTATCCCCGGTGATCTGCCCGCTGCTGCGGATCGACTCCAGGATCTCGGGCTTCGCCGCCTTCAGCTCGCCGAGCATGCGCTTCTCGAACTCGCCGACCTTAGTCGTCGGCACCTTGTCGAGATAGCCGCGCGTGCCGGCGAAGATCGCCACCACCTGCTCCTCGACCGGCACCGGCGCGTACTGGGGCTGCTTCAGCAGCTCGGTCAGCCGCGCGCCGCGGGCCAGCAGCGCCTGGGTGGAGGCGTCGAGGTCCGAGGCGAACTGGGCGAAGGCCGCCATCTCGCGGTACTGCGCCAGCTCGAGCTTGATCTTGCCCGCGACCTGCTTCATCGCCTTGATCTGCGCCGCCGAGCCCACGCGGGACACGGAGAGGCCGACATTCACCGCCGGGCGGATGCCGCGGAAGAACAGCTCGGTCTCAAGGAAGATCTGGCCGTCCGTGATGGAGATCACGTTGGTCGGAATGTAGGCGGAGACGTCGCCCGCCTGCGTCTCGATCACCGGCAGCGCCGTCAGCGAGCCGAGGCCGGCGGCCTCGCCCATCTTGGCCGCGCGCTCCAGCAGGCGGGAGTGCAGGTAGAACACGTCGCCCGGATAGGCCTCGCGGCCCGGCGGACGGCGCAGCAACAGCGACATCTGGCGGTAGGCGACGGCCTGCTTGGAGAGGTCGTCGTAGAAGATGACCGCGTGCATGCCGTTGTCGCGGAAGAACTCGCCCATGGTGCAGCCCGTGTACGGGGCAAGGAACTGCATCGGGGCGGGGTCGGAGGCCGTCGCGGCGACCACGATCGAGTACTCCATCGCGCCGCGCTCCTCGAGGGTGCGGACGAGCTGGGCGACGGTGGAGCGCTTCTGGCCGATGGCGACGTAGATGCAGTAGAGCTTCTTGCTCTCGTCGGTGCCGGCGTTGATCGTCTTCTGGTTCAGGATCGTGTCGATGATGACAGCGGTCTTGCCCGTCTGGCGGTCGCCGATGACCAGCTCGCGCTGGCCGCGGCCGATCGGGATCAGGCTGTCGATCGCCTTGATGCCCGTCTGCATCGGCTCGTGCACGGACTTGCGCGGGATGATGCCCGGCGCCTTCACCTCGACGCGGGCGCGGGTGACATCCACCAGCGGGCCCTTGCCGTCGATCGGGTTGCCGAGGCCATCGACCACGCGGCCGAGCAGGCCGCGGCCCACGGGCACGTCCACGATGGTGCCGGTGCGGGAGACGGTGTCGCCCTCGCGGATGCGGCTGTCATCGCCGAAAACCACGATGCCGACATTGTCGGTCTCGAGGTTCAGCGCCATGCCGCGCACGCCGGCGGAGGGGAACTCCACCATCTCGCCGGCCATGACGTTCTGCAGGCCGTAGCAACGGGCGATGCCGTCACCGACCGTCAGGACGGTGCCGACCTCGGCCACGTCGGCCTCGGTGTCGAAGCCAGCGATCTGCTGCTTCAGGATGTCGGAAATTTCGGCGGGACGAATGTCCATGGTCAGGCGGCCCCCTTCATGGCGTAGCTCAGGCGCTGAAGCCTGGACTTGATGGAAGTGTCATAGAGGCGGGACCCGATCTTGACGATCAGGCCGCCCAGGATGGACGGGTCCACCGTCTCGGCAAGCCGGACGTTGGAAAAGCCGGCCTCGGTGAGGCGAGCGGCGATCTGGGTGCGCTGGGTCGGGCTCAGCGGGTGGGCGGTGGTGACCTCGGCGGTCTGCTGCCCGCGCTGCTCGGCCAGCAGGGTGCCGAAGGTGGCCAGCACATGCGGCAGCTCGACGAGGCGGCGGTTGTTGATCAGCACGCCGACGAGCTTCTTCACCTCCCCGCCGATCCCGGCGCGGTCGAGCACGGCGAAGGCGCCGTCCGTCTGGGCCTTCGCGCCCAGGCGGGGGTCGGCGATGAAGGCGCGGAAGCCGGCATCGTCGCGGGCGAGGGCGGCAAGCCTGTCCACATCCCCCGCAATGGCGTCCACCGACCGGCGGTCCTTGGCGAGTTCCAGCAGGGCCAGGGCGTAGCGCTGCGCCACGCCGCCGGAAGCACGGGCTCCCTGGGTGGCGGAAGGCTTGTCGTTGGCGGCGGTTTCGGAGGCCACTGGCGATCCCGTTCGAGGGGTTGGTGAGGACCCATCGGTCCGCGCGCGTCCGGCTTTTACCGGATGTTCACGGACCTGCGTGAGACGCCCCGGGAATCACCCCAGGCGCCGGCGCGGGCCCCTTACCATGATGCAATGCGGCGCGTCCATTGCCCCCGGCCGGGCGAGGTGATCACCCACCCGCGAAAGATGGGGATGCGCACCGTCCCATGGAACCCTTCCCCGGTCTGCGGCGCTTCACCTCCGACCGGCGGCGGCGGCCTCGCGCCACGCCCCGGCCCAGATAGCCCCATCTCCGGAGGAGGCACGAATGAGCAGCGATACTACCGACCAGAAGCAGGACCGCGAGACCGGCGACTGGATTTCGGACCTCAAGCCCGGCGCGGGCACCGAGGCGAAGGTGGACAAGGGCGTGGAGGACACCTTCCCCGCCTCCGACCCCGCCCCCAAGACCGGGACGACCGGCTTCATCACCCCCTCGGGCGAGGACACGGCCGAGAGCACCGACCAGGGCCAGGGCCAGCCCGGCACCACGGCCGGCGGCAAGCCGTAAGGAGGAAAGGCCATGGCCGACCCGAAGATCAGCGAGGACCCGGCGGTGAAGGCGCTGCGGGAGACCGGCGGCTGGACGGGCGGCGTCCAGCCCGGGATCGGTCGCGGCGACGAGCTGGACCGTGCCCTGGAGAGTGGCGCGCCGGAGGCCGACCCGGCCACCCGCTCCGCCATCCCCGGCTTCGTGGACCAGCCCGACGCGACCGAGGCCTATGTCGAGGGCGAGGGCGTGGCCACGGCCCGCAACGCGATCGAGGACCTGCCCGGCCAGATCTGATCCCCCCCGGCGCCTGAGCAGCCGCCCCGGTCGTCCGACCGGGGCGGTTTCCGGCGTTAGAGGAAGCTGACGGGATCCACGTCCACCTGGACCCGCACGGCATTCGGCACCTCCACGCGGGAGAGCCATTCCCGCAGCAGCGGCTGCACCGCCACGTCCCGCCGCGCCTTCAGCAGCAGGCGCCGCCGGTGCCGCCCACGCAGCATGGACAGCGGCGCCGGGGCGGGGCCGAGCACCTGCACCCCCTCCCCGCCCGGCGCGGCGAGGCCGAGGTCCCGCGCCACGCGGTCCGCCGCCCGCTCGTCCTCCGAGGAGACGATCAGCGCCGCGAGGCGCCCGAAGGGCGGCCAGCCGCCGGGGCGCCGCGCCTCGGCCTCCTCGGCCATGAAGGCCGGCAGGTCGCCGGAGACGAGGGCCTGCATGACGGGATGGTCGGGGTTCCAGGACTGCAGCATCACCCGCCCCGGGCTCTCCGCGCGACCGGCGCGGCCGGAGACCTGGTGGAGAAGCTGCACCGTCCGCTCCGCCGCGCGCAGGTCCCCGCCGGCGAGGCCGAGGTCGGCATCCACCACCCCCACCAGGGTCAGATGGGCGAAGTGCCAGCCCTTGGCGACGATCTGCGTGCCGATCAGCAGGTCCACCTGCCGGTCCGCGATCTGGCGCGCGGCCTCGGCCGCGGCGGCGGGGCCGGGAATGGTGTCGCTCGCCATCACCAGGCGCCGCGCATCGGGGAAGAGGACGGCTGCCTCCTCCTGCACGCGCTCCACCCCGGGGCCGATGGCGGTCAGGCTGCCCTCGGCGCCGCATTCCGGGCAGTGGGGCGGGATGGGCTCGGCATGGCCGCAATGGTGGCACTGGAGGCGCCGCTGGGCGCGGTGCTCCACCAGCCAGGCCGTGCAGTTCGGGCAGCGGATGCGGTGGCCGCAGGCCCGGCACAGCGTCATCGGCGCGTAGCCACGGCGGTTGAGGAAGAGCATCGCCTGCTCCCCCCGCTCGAGCGTCTCGGTGATCGCCTGGATCAGCGGGGGCGAGATGAAGCGACCGCGCTCGGGCGGGACCTTGCGGAGGTCCAGCACCGTCACCTCCGGCAGCCCCGCGCTGCCGTGGCGGCGGGGCAGGTTCACCGCGGAATAGCGGCCCTGCTCGGCATTGGTGAGGGTCTCCAGGCTAGGGGTGGCCGAGACGAGGACGCAGGTGGCCTCGGCCATGCGGGCGCGCACCACGGCCATGTCACGCGCGTGGTAGATGACGCCGTCCTCCTGCTTGAAGGCGGTCTCGTGCTCCTCGTCCACGATGATGAGGCCGAGATTCGGGAAGGGCAGGAAGAGGGCGCTGCGGGCGCCGACCAGCACGGTGGCCTCCCCGTCCGCCACCGCCCGCCAGGTGGCCCGGCGGAGGCGGCCGGAGAGCTCGGAGTGCCAGATGGCCGGGGCGCAGCCGAAGCGCGCCTTGAAGCGGTCCAGCCACTGGGAGGAGAGGGCGATCTCGGGCAGCAGAACGAGCGCCTGCCGCCCCTGGCGAAGGCACTCCGCCACGGCGTCCAGATACACCTCGGTCTTGCCCGAGCCCGTGACGCCGGCCAGCAGCGTGACGCCGAAGGCGCGCTTCGCCACGGACTCACGGAGCGTGGCCGCTGCCGCCTCCTGCTCCTCGGCCAGCGAGGGGCCGGGATGGTCGGGATCGGGGCGGGCGAAGCTGCGGGGGCGCGGCAGCAGGGCGGGCTCGATCAGGCCCCCATCGGCCAGGCCGCGCAGCACCCCGGTCGAGACCCCGGCCTCGTCGGCGATGTCGGCCCCGGCGCGCGGCTCGCCCGGCTGCATCGCCTCCAGCACGCGGCGGCGCTGGGGGGTCATGCGGTAGCCCGGCGCCCCCTCCCGCGCCAGCTCGCCGGCGGCGGAGAGCTTCCACCCCGCCTGCTGCCCCGGCGGCTCCAGCGCGGAGGGCACGGACATGGCCATGCGCAGCACCGCCCCGGGCGGGGCGAGGGTATAGGCCGCCACCCATTCCACGAAGCGCCGCAGCGCCTCCTTCATCGGCGGCGCGGGCAGGATGCCCAGGATGTCGCGGAGCTTGCCTTCCGGGAGGTTCGGGTCCGGCTCCCCGTCCCAGACCACGCCCAGCATCTCCCGCCCGCCGAGCGGCACGGCGACGAAGCTGCCGGGCTCCGGCAGGGCGGTGCCGACGGGCACGCGGTAGTCATAGGCCCCGCCCCCCGGCGTATCGAGGGGGAGCGGCAGCAGCACGCGGATGCGCCGGGCCGGCGGCCCCTTGGGCGCGGCGCCGCGGCGCTTTCCCTTCGCCGTCGCGGCGGGGGCGGAGACGAGCCCGTCCCCGAAAAGCCCGCCATCGAAGGACGCCCCCTTGGCGCCTGCCTCGGCCTCTTCCATGACTATCGCTCCGCCCCCGACAGGCCCAGGACCAGCACCATGAAATTCTTCGTCGACACCGCCGAGGTCTCCGAGATCCGCGCCCTGGCCGAGAGCGGGCTGCTCGACGGCGTCACCACCAACCCATCCCTGATCGCCAAGTCCGGCCGCCCGATGGCCGAGGTGATCAAGGAGATCTGCGACATCACCCCCGGCCCCGTCTCCGCCGAGGTCACGGCCACGGATTACGACGGCATGATGCGCGAGGGCGAGCATCTCGGGCGGATCGCCCCCAACGTCGTGATCAAGCTGCCGCTCACCGAGGCCGGGCTGCGCGCATGCAAACATATGGTGAACAACGGGGTGATGGTCAACGTGACCCTGTGCTTCTCCGCGGCCCAGGCGCTGCTCGCGGCCAAGGCCGGGGCGACCTACATCTCCCCCTTCGTCGGACGGCTGGACGATATCGGCCAGGACGGCATGGGGCTGATCGCCGACACCGTGCAGATCTACGACAACTACCCCGCGATCCGGACCGAGGTGCTGGTCGCCTCCATCCGCCACCCCATCCACCTCATCCAGGCGGCCAAGCTCGGCGCCCATGTCGCCACCCTGCCGCCCTCGGTCATCAAGTCCCTCTACAAGCACCCGCTGACGGACAAGGGGCTGGAATCCTTCCTGGCGGACTGGAAGAAGACGGGCCAGTCCATTCTCTGACCCGGGCCTCTGACGCGTTCGGGAGGCGCGATTCGCCTCTCTCCGTGCCTGCTGGCAGAATGGGGCGGATGACCCGCCCCCAACCCCAGCCGGAGGAGGAGCGCGAGGCCGAGGCGGCGCGCGTCGCCACCTACCTCGCCGCCCACCCGGCCTTCCTGGCCGAGCGCCCCGGCCTCTACCGTGCCCTGCACCCGCCCGTCCGCGTCCACGGGGAGAGGCTGGCCGACCACATGGCCGCCCTTCTCGCCGCCGCACGGGCGGAGACGGGCACGGTCGCGGACCAGGCGCGAGGGGCGCAGGAACTGGGCCTGCGCGTCTCCGCGGCCGCCATCGCCCTGATCGGCGCGGCGGACCCCCTCGCGGCGATCGCCGCGGAATGGCCGGAGCTGCTCGGGCTGGAGAGCGTGGCCCTGGCCGAGGAGGCTCCCCCCTCCCCCCAGCGCCGCAGCCTGCCCCGGGGCATGGCGAAGCGGCTGACCGGCGGGCGGGAGGTGGTGCTGCGCGACGCCTCCCCGGACCTGCCCGAGGCGGCGCTGCTGCACGGCGAGGCCCATCCGCTCATCGCCCGCGACGCGCTGCTCCCCCTGCCCGGCCCGGTGCCGCGGCTGCTCGTCCTCGGCGCGCGGGAGGCCTCGCGGCTGCCGGTGCACGGCGCCACCGCGCCGCTGCGCCTCCTTGCCGGGGCCCTAGCCCGCGCGCTGGACGCGGTCCCTTGATCGCTCCCTTCGCCGCGCGGGAGGCCTTCCTCGACTGGCTGGCGAACGAGCGGCGCGCGAGCCCGGAGACGGTGGAGGCCTATGGGCGCGACATCGCCGACCTCCTCGGCTTTCTCTCGCGGCACCAGGGCGGGGAGCCGGACCTCGCGGCGCTACGGCTGGCGGATCTCCGCGCCTTCCTCGCCCACCGCGCGGGCGAGGGCATCGCGGCCACCTCCCGCGCCCGGCAGCTCTCGGCGATCAAGACCTTCCTGCGCTTCCTCGCCCGCCGCCACGGGCTGCCGCCCCTGCCGCTGGGCGGCCTCACCGGACCGCGCCGCAGGCCGCCCGTGCCCCGCGCCCTCACCGAGGCCCAGGCCCTCACCGCCACGACGGACAGCTTCGAAGAGAGCCCCGCCATGGCAGCGCGGAACCGGGCGCTGTTCACCCTTCTCTACGGCTGCGGCCTTCGCATCTCCGAGGCGCTCTCCCTGGACATGCGGGACGCGCCCCGCGCCGGCACGGGGCTGCGGGTGATGGGCAAGGGCGGCAAGGAGCGCGTCGTCCCCGTCCTGCCCGCGGTGGAGACGGCGGTCGCGGAATGGCTGCGCCACCGCGGCCATGCCGGGCCGGGCGAGCCGCTGTTCACCGGCGCCAAGGGCGGGCGGCTGGACCCCGGCGTGGCGCAGCGTGCCCTCCGCGACCTCCGCCGCGCGACGGGCCTGCCGGAGCACGCCACCCCCCACGCGCTGCGCCACTCCTTCGCCACCCATCTCCTCGGCGGCGGGGCGGACCTGCGCGCGATCCAGGAGCTGCTCGGCCATGCCAGCCTCTCCACCACCCAGCGCTACACGGCAGTGGATGCGGCGGGGCTGCTGGAAACCTGGCAGAAGGCGCATCCCCGCGCCGGTTAGAGCTTCAAGCCGGGTGAGGTCACCCGGCGGCTCGGAAAATGCGACCGAGCAAGTGGCTGGAGCGGTTGCCGTGAGCCATGGCGAACGGAGACCGCTCCAGAGGCGGTTGCCCTCCCGCGCGCCGCGCGCCCATCATGCCCGGACAGGAAACGAACCGGGGAACCCCTCATGCGGAAAGCCACCCTCTGCGGCGCGCTCGCCTTCTCCTTCGCCGCCGGGCTGATCGCGGCCCGCGCCGTGCCGGAAGCGGGAGCCCAGACCGGACCGGCCCCGCTGGCGCCGCGCATCGTCAACCTCATCTCCATGACGGATGAGGAGATCGGGCCGCTGGTCAACAACACCGACCTGCGCTCGCGCAACCTCGTGGCCACGCCGCAGGGCACGATCAACATCCAGAGCGGCAACGTCTTCAAGCACTTCCACCGGGACGCGGACGAGATCCAGCTCATCCTCGACGGCACCGGCGCCTTCTGGCTGGACGACAAGGAGGTGCAGGTGAAGCCCGGGGACCTCATCATCATCCCGCGCGGCACCCACCACGCCGGCTCCCGCGCCGCCACGGGGCGCTTCCGGGCGGTCGCGATCAAGCTGCCACCGCAGCGGGCGGACGACACGCATCCCGTGCCCTGACCCATGGAGAAGCCGGGCGAGGAGCCGCTCAAGGGCTCCTGCCACTGCGGTGCCGTGTGCTTCGAGGTGGTGCTGGCGGATGGCCTGCGCAGCGCGCGCCGCTGCACCTGCTCCATCTGCCGGATGCGCGGCGCGGTCGCGGTCTCGGCGGCCCTGGACGGGGTGAGCATCCTGGCCGGGGCCGACAAGCTCGCCACCTATGGGTTCAACACGCGTGCGGCGAAGCACCACTTCTGCTCCGTCTGCGGCATCTACACGCACCACCAGCGCCGCTCGGACCCCCGCCAGCTCGGCGTGAACCTCGCCTGCCTGGAAGGAAGCATACCAACCGCCCTGGCGACTGACCGGGTCCGACCCGAAACGGACCTGGACTATGCGCCCGCACCTTGTTGGATGCTGATAAGCTACCCCTTTACAGCGATATGGTCTGGTCGCGTCTAGTTTTCACTTGGGGCAGTCGCGCACCACAGGATTGGGGGCAGCAAAATACGACGTTCGGGAGTTCATGGGACGGGAGGAACCGCGTGAGTTGAGCAACGCCAGCGTCCCTGGGCGCTGATGCGCTCGGGGCCGCCGAGATCAGGCTCAAGCCCCTCGGCCCAGAACGTTCCCGAGCGGCCATTCGATGTCGTATCAACGCGGAGGCCATTATCCGGCGCGAAGGGTGTGCGCCAATGGCGGCCATCGACCCAGACGTGCAACGAAACTCTACTTCCTTCAGCTAGGGTCATTTGTTGCGGCGAACGCGGAGGGACGCGCAACATCAGACCCCAACCAGACTTGTCCTTCGCAAACCTGACAGACCCCGGCTCACAGAAATGCATCCAATCGACTGAATGCGAGAGGAGGATTGCCCTTCCTGCCGTCGCTCCTGATACCTGAACCTCAATGGCAACATCTGCATCAGGCAGCGGAGTGCAGGCCACCCCCATTAGGGCACCGATGATAGCAATTACTCGCAACCGGTTTTCCAGTGCAGAGGTTTTTACCCTCCCGCGTAAGCGGCGAGGTAGCGGCTTTAGTGCAATAGGCTGGTCCTCCTTAGATGGAGCGTACCGCTGGTCGTCGTCTCAGCCTACTGCGGCACCGCCTCGTCTTAGCCAGTGGTGCGAAAATAGATTGGCTCTGTGTTCGCTCGCAGGCGGTGGAGCGGACGCTTGGGTATGAGGCATCTACATCCGCTTCCCACCCTGAGCGGTCATTCACCAGGGCGATTGGTATCAGACCCTTCGACCTGCGGGAGGTCCCGGTGAATAACGGGGTGAACCACCCTTCCGCTTCCGGCGTGTCCCGCCTGGCAGGCGTGCTGCGCTTCTTCCCGGCGGAGGAGGGGGGCTGAGGGGCCGCCTCACCGCCCCGGCCACACCCCCGGCCGCACCCCGGCCGCCGTGAACACGCCGTAAGCCGTGATGCCGAGCGCCACCGCCAGGAAGTGCCCGTCCAGCCCCATGCCGGCGAGGTCGCCGAGCAGCCAGCCGCCGCCCACAGCGAGGGCGATGCGCGACACCCCGGCCGCGACCGGCCAGCCCATCCGCCCCGCGCCCTGGGAAGCGAAGTAGAGCGCCATGCCCAGGCCGAAGCCGCCGAAGGCCGGGCCGGTGAAGGAGAGCGCCCGCGCCGCCATCGCCACCACCGCCGGGTCCGAGGTGAAGAAGCCCGCGAAGCTCCGGGGCGCCAGCGCCACGGCGAGGCCGATCGCCCCCGTCACGCCCAGCGCCATCAGCCCGCCCGTCCAGGCGATCCGCCGCGCGCCCTCCCAGTCCCCCGCCCCGACCGCGCGGCCGACGAGCGCCGTCAGCGCCGAGCCCACCCCGAAGGCGATGGGGATCATGAGGAACTCCAGCCGTGCCGAGATGCCATAGGCCGCCACCGCCGCCGCCCCCTCCGCCGCGATCCGGGCGGTGACGAGGATGGTGGTCAGGTTCGCCACCCCCGCCAGGGCCGAGGCCACCAGCCCGACGGAGAGGATGCGCCAGAACATCGCGCGGGAGGGCCGGACCCGCAGCACCGGCCGGAACCCCATCCCGCCCCGCATCACCACCCAGCCCATGGCAAGGGTAGAGGCGATGAAGACGAGGGCCTGGGCCAGGCCGATGCCCGGCAGCCCCATCCCCGCCGGCTCCGCCAGCGCCCAGGCGAGGGGCGGATAGGCGGCCCAGGTCAGCAGCAGCACCCGCGCCGCCAGCGCGTGCCGCCCGGCCCCGCGCAGGACCGAGGCGAGCGTGTTGGCCAGCCAGACCGGCACGGCCCCGAGGCCGAAGAGAGCCACGGCATAGGGCGCGGCGGCCGCCGCCGCCTCGGCCCCGCCGATCATCCCGAAGACCGCGTGCGGGAAGCCCGCGAGCAGGATGGCAAAGCCCGCCCCGGCCAGCAGCGCGATCAGCACGGCGTGCAGCACGAGGGCCGAGGCCTCCTCCCGCCGCCCCGCCCCCAGCGCGCGGGCGATGGCGGAGACGATGCCGCCCCCCATCGCCCCGGACGACATCTGCTGCATCAGCAGGGAGAAGGGCAGCACCAGCGACCACCCCGCCAGCGCCGCCGTTCCCTGCCGCGCCGCGAGCCAGGTCTCGGCCACCTGCCCGCCCGCCTGGAGAACGGCGCTGAGCGCGGTGGGCGCGGCCAGGGCGAGGATCATCCGGGCCGCGGAGGGCCGGGGCGGCGCGACGGCCAGGGTCTCAGCCATCGGCGCGCTCCACCAGGGCGAGCCGGCGGCGCATGGCCTCCCCCGCCCCGGGACCGGGCAGCAGCCGTACCGCCTCGGGGGTGAGCGGGGCGCCGTCCGCACCGAGCGGCGGGGGGATGGCGACCTCCTCCCCCGTCGCCCGGTCCACCAGCCGCACCACCGGGCCGTCCGGGGCCATCCAGCGGTCGCTCCAGCGCTTGAGGGCGAGGAAGGCGGGGAAGAAGTCGCGCCCCTTCTCCGTTAGCCGGTAGGCGTGGCGCGCCCCCTCCGGCACGCGCTCCAGCAGACCGTGCTCCACCAGCTTGGCGAGGCGCGCGCTCAGGATGTTGGTGGCGATGCCGAGGTGGCGCGCGAAGTCGTCGAAGCGGGTGGTGCCGTAGAAGGCCTCCCGCATCACCAGGATGGCCCATCGCTCCCCGAGCACCTCCATGGAGCGGGCGATCGGGCATCCCATGAGGGAGAAGTCGGTGCGGGGCATGGCTGCCCTCCGTTGGCTTGCATCATGCAAGCCAATAAGCTTGCATGATGCAAGCTAATTCCGCTCCTACCCCCGTGTGCCAGGCTGACTGCCGTTCGAAATGCGGCGTCGCGGGGATGAAGGTGCAGGGCGACGGCCCCGGCCGCAACGCGGACGGTGGCGTCCCAGGCCACGGCCTCGGGCGTCATCCGCAGGGCGGGATGAAGTACGGCGCGCGCCCCGTTCAGGCAGGCCTGGGGCGCATCGGGGGGCTTCTACCCCCGGCCGAGCGCCCGGCGGATGCCGCGGCCCCAGCCCTGCATCCGGCCGCCGAGGGAGGCCTCCATCCGCTCGATCCGCGAGACGGCGTTCGGCCAGCGTCCCTCCACCCAGGCCCAGCGGTTCGCGGCCCAGAGATACTGGTCCCGCAGCACGAAGAGCCCGAGGGCGAGGAAGATGAAGCCCTGAAGGAAGGGCAGGATGCAGCCGAGCACGCCCACCACCATGAAGAACCATCCCAGCGCCTTGCGGCCGGGGCGGGGGTTGAGCGTGACGAAGGCGGGGCGGGCGTGATCCATCCCGCCGCCAGATGGCCCGCGCGCCCCGCGGATCAACCGGGGCGCGCGGGCTTGTCAGATCAGATGTGAATGGGGCGCCCGTCCACGGCCAGCGCGGCCTCCTTCACCGATTCGCTCAGCGTCGGGTGGGCGTGGCAGATGCGGGCCACGTCCTCGGCGCTGGCGCCGAACTCGATGGCCGTGACCATCTCGGCGATGAGGTGCCCGGCATCGGGGCCGAGGATATGGGCGCCGAGCACGCGGTCGGTCGTCTTGTCCGCGAGGATCTTCACGAAGCCGTCCAGGTCGCCCATGGCGCGGGCCCGGCCATTGGCGGTGAAGGGGAACTTGCCGACCTTGTAGGCCGTGCCCGCCGCCTTCAGCTCGTCCTCGGTGGCGCCCACGGCGGCGACCTCGGGCCAGGTGTAGACGATGCCGGGGATGGCGCCGTAGTTCACATGGCCGTGCTGCCCGGCCAGGATCTCGGCCACCGCCACGCCCTCGTCCTCGGCCTTGTGGGCGAGCATGGCGCCCGCGATCACGTCGCCGATGGCGTAGATGCCGGGGACATTGGTCGCGAAGTGCTCGTCGGTCCTCACCCGGCCGCGCTCGTCCAGCGCCACGCCGACGGCCTCCAGCCCGAGCCCCTCGACATAGGGGCGGCGGCCGATGGCGACGAGCACGACATCCGCCTCGACCGTCTGCGCCTCGCCGCCCTTGGCCGGCTCGACCGAGAGGGAGATGCCCGCCTCGGTCCTGGTCGCGCCCGTGACCTTGTGGCCGAGCTTGAACTTGAAGCCCTGCTTCGTCAGCACGCGCTCGAAGTTCTTGGCGATCTCCGTGTCCATGCCGGGGAGGATGCGGTCGAGGAACTCGATCACCGTCACCTCGGCGCCGAGGCGGCGCCACACGCTGCCCAGCTCCAGCCCGATCACGCCGCCGCCGATGACGACGAGGTGCTTGGGCACGCTCTCCAGCTCCAGCGCGCCGGTGGAGGTGACGACGGTCTTCTCGTCGATCTCCACGCCGCGCAGCGGGATGCTGTCGCTGCCCGTGGCGATGACGATGTTCTTCGTCTCATAGGTGGTGCCGGCCACCTCGACCTTGCCCGGCGCCGTGATCTTCCCAGCGCCCTTCAGCCAGGTGACCTTGTTCTTGCGGAAGAGGAACTCGACGCCCTTGGTGTTGGCCGAGACCACCTCCCCCTTGCGGGCCTGCATCCGGGCGAGGTCGAGCTTGATGCCCTCCACGGTGATGCCGTGGTCGGCGAACTTGTGGGCGATCTCCTCGAAGTTCTCGGAGGACTGGAGCAGCGCCTTGGAGGGGATGCAGCCGATGTTGAGGCAGGTGCCGCCGAGCGTCTCCCGCTTCTCCACGCAGGCGACCTTCATGCCGAGCTGCGCGGCCCGGATGGCGCAGACATAGCCGCCGGGGCCGGAGCCGATGACGATGAGATCGAAGGAGTCGGGCATGGTGGACGGGCCTTGCAATGATCTTCCGGGGGCAGGTAGCAGCCCGGGGCCTTTCCTTGAAGGGTGCAGGGCGCGGATATCGGTCCCGGCAGGGTTGACCGGGCCGCATTCCGCCGGCCCACCCTATCCGGGATAGCGCTCGAACTCCGGCAACTCGTCCAGCCGCCGCATCCAGCGCAGCCGCTCGGCCACCTGGATCTGCGCCCCGGGCGGCAGGGCGTCGGGGTCGTCCAGCGTGCCGGTCTGGATATCGACCATCCCCGGCAGCATCGCCTCGTTCACGTAGAACAGCCCCGTGCCGCAGCGCCCGCAGAAGTGGCGCCGCCCGTGCTCGGAGGAGGGGTAGACCACCGGTTCGCCCTCCACCTTCAGCGCCCCGGCCGGGACCATGGCCCAGCCCACCATCGGCGCCCCGGCATGGCGTCGGCAGTCCGAGCAGTGGCAGAGGGCGTGGTGCAGCACCTCGTCCGGCATCTCGTAGCGGATGGCCCCGCAATGGCATCGGCCGGTCAGCATCGGCACCCTCCCCTTCCCCCGGGGAAGCCCTGCACGGCAGGGCCTTCCCCGGTGAAGCCCTGCCATGCAGGGCTTCACCGGGGGGAACCTAGCATGGCCGGGGGGCCGGAACGGAAACGGGCCGGGAGGGTCGCCCCTCCCGGCCCGCACCATTCCATCAGATGGAAAGCATCAGAGGCCGAGCAGCAGGCGCCGCGCGTCCTCCACGCTCTCCTTCACGCGCACGAGGAAGGACACCGCCTCCTTCCCGTCCACGATCCGGTGGTCGTAGCTCAGCGCGATGTACATCATCGGGCGGATCTCGATCTTGCCGCCCACCACCATCGGCCGCTCCTTGATCGCGTGCATCCCGAGGATGCCGGACTGGGGCGGGTTCAGGATCGGGGTGGACATGAGCGAGCCGTAGATGCCGCCATTGGTGATGGTGAAGCTGCCGCCCGCCATCTCCTCGAGCTTCAGCTGGCCCTCGCGCACGCGCTTGCCGAAATCGCCGATCGCCTTCTCGACGCCGGCGAAGGAGAGGTCCTGCGCGTTCCGCAGCACGGGCACGACGAGGCCGGAGGGCCCGCCCACCGCGATGCCCATGTTCACGAAGTTCTTGTAGACGATCTCGTCGCCGTCGATCTCGGCGTTCACCGCCGGGAACTCCTGCAGCGCGGCGACGCAGGCCTTCACGAAGAAGGACATGAAGCCGAGCTTCACGCCGTGCTTCTTCTCGAAGGCGTCCTTGTACTCGGCGCGCAGCGCCATCGCGGCCGACATGTCCACCTCGTTGAAGGTGGTGAGCATGGCGGCGGTGTTCTGCGCCTCCTTCAGGCGCCGCGCGATGGTCAGGCGCAGGCGGGTCATCTTCACCCGCTCCTCGCCCGCCTGGAGGCTGCGCGGGGCAGCCTTGGCGGCAGGGGCCGGCGCGGCAGCGGCCGCCGGGCGGGACAGGAACTCCAGCACGTCGCCCTTGGCGATCCGGCCGTCCTTCGCGCTGCCCTGGCCGATCTGCTCCGCGGTGACGCCCTTCTCGGACATCATCTTCGCCGCGGCGGGCAGCGGGGCATGGGCGGAGGGCTCGGCACCGCCGGGGCGGGACACCGGGCCGGCCGGGGTGCGCGGCTCCTCGACCTTCGGGCCGGAGGCGGCGGGGGCCGGGGCGGCCGCCGGGGCGGGCTTGACAGCGCCCGCGCCGGTACCCGCGCCCAGCGTGCCGAGCACACCGCCCGGCTCCACCTCGGCGCCCTCATCGGCGGCGATGCTCTCGATGGTGCCGGCGGAGGGGGCGTTCACCTCCACCGTCACCTTGTCCGTCTCCAGCTCGACCAGCGGCTCGTCGGCGGCCACCGATTCGCCCACCTTCTTCAGCCAGCGCGCGACGGTGGCCGTGGAAACGCTCTCGCCCAGCGTGGGCACCAGGATCTCGGTCATCTGTCTTTCCTACAGCCCTGCCGTCTCAGGACAACCCGAGCGCCTGGCGAACCAGCGCTTCCTGCTGCTGCGCGTGCACCTTGGCAAGCCCCGTCGCGGGGCTGGCGGCGGCGGCGCGGCCGACATAGCTCGGGCGGCGGGCCTTGCCGCCCAGCTTCTCCAGCACGCCCTCGATCCGGCGGTCGAGGAAATGCCAGGCGCCCATGTTCTCCGGCTCCTCCTGGCACCACACCACCTCGGCCGCGCTGTAGGGCGCGAGGACCTTGGGAAGGGTGACGCTCGGGAAGGGGTAAAGCTGCTCCAGCCGGATGATCGCCACATCCTTCACGCCCTTGTCCCGGCGCTCCTGCAGCAGGTCGTAATAGACCTTGCCGGTGCAGAGCACGACGCGGCGCACCCCCTCCGGCGCCACCAGCTCGTCCGTCTCGGGCAGGACGGTCTGGAAGCGGCTGCCCGGGCCGAACTCGGCGAGGGCGGAGGTGGCCAGCTTGTGCCGCAGCAGGGACTTCGGCGTCATCAGCACCAGCGGCTTGCGATAGTTCGCCCGCATCTGGCGCCGCAGTGCGTGGAAGTAGTTCGCGGGTGTCGTGATGTTCCCCACCCGCATGTTCCGCTCCGCGCAGAGCTGGAGATAGCGCTCCAGGCGCGCGGAGGAGTGCTCCGGCCCCTGCCCCTCATAGCCGTGCGGCAGCAGCATCACGAGGCCGGACATGCGCAGCCACTTCGTCTCGGCGGAGGCGATGAACTGGTCGATGATGACCTGTGCGCCGTTCGCGAAGTCGCCGAACTGGCCCTCCCAGAGCACGAGCGTGTTCGGGTCGGCCAGGGAGTAGCCGTAGTCGAAGCCCAGCACCCCGAACTCCGAGAGAAGGGAGTTGAAGGCTTCCAGGCGCTTCTGCCCCTCGCGGATGTTGTTCAGCGGGACGTATTCGGCCTGGGTCTGCTGGTCGATCAGGTAGGCGTGGCGCTGGGAGAAGGTGCCGCGCTGCACGTCCTCGCCGGAGAGGCGGACGCGATGACCCTCCACCAGCAGGGAGCCGAAGGCCAGCGCCTCGCCGGTCGCCCAGTCGATGCCCTCGCCGGACTCGATCGCCTGCCGCTTGGCCTCGAGCTGGCGCAGGATCTTCGGATTGGCGCCGAAGCCCTCCGGCACGCGGGAGAGGGCGGCCCCGACCTCGCGCAGCACCTCCGCCTGAACGGCGGTGTCCGTGTGCTCCTCCGGCTCGTCATTGCCCGGGGCCTTCAGCCCGGACCAGTGGCCTTCCAGCCAGTCGGCCTTGTTCGGCTTGAAGGTCTGGGAAGCCTGGAAGGCCTCGTCCATCCTGGCGAAGAAGGCGTCCTGCAAGGCCTTCGCCTCGGCCTCGGGCACGGAGCCCTCGGCGGCCAGTCGCTGCGCGTACTTCGTGCGCGTCGTCGGCATCTCCTTGATGCGGGCATACATCAGGGGCTGGGTGAAGGCCGGCTCGTCGCTCTCGTTATGGCCGTGGCGGCGGTAGCAGACGATGTCGAGCACGACGTCCGAGGAGAACTTCATCCGGAACTCGGTGGCGAGCCGGGCGCAGAACACCACGGCCTCCGGATCGTCCCCGTTCACGTGCAGGATCGGTGCCTGCACGGACTTGGCGATGTCGGTGCAGTAGAGGCCGGAATAGGCGTGGGCGGGGGTGGTGGTGAAGCCG
Organism: Muricoccus pecuniae; assembly: GCF_014199205.1. Lineage (GTDB taxonomy): Bacteria > Pseudomonadota > Alphaproteobacteria > Acetobacterales > Acetobacteraceae > Roseomonas > Roseomonas pecuniae. The sequence goes on from NZ_JACIJD010000004.1 coordinate 169,601, forward strand.
ATCTGGTTGTTCGTCACCACATGCACGGTGCCGCCGACGCGGTAGCCGATGAGCTGGCTCATCGCCATCGTCTCATAGACCACGCCCTGACCGGCGAAGGCCGCGTCGCCGTGGAGCAGGATGCCCATGACGGAGTGGCGGCCCTTGGTGTCGCCCGCCATGTCCTGCCGCGCGCGCACCTTGCCCACCACCACGGGGTCCACCGCCTCCAGATGGGAGGGGTTGGGCTGAAGGGAGAGATGGACCTGCCGCCCCTCGATCTCCACGTCGGTCGAGGTGCCCAGGTGGTACTTCACGTCGCCCGAGCCCTGGACGTCCTCGGCATGGCCGGCGCCCTTGAACTCGGCGAAGACCTGGGTGAAGGACTTCTTCACCACGTTCACCAGCGTGGACAGGCGGCCGCGATGCGCCATGCCGATGGCGATCTCGTTGACCCCGGCCTTCGCGCCCTCGGCGATGATCGCCTGCAGCGCGGGGATAGTGGATTCACCGCCCTCGAGCCCGAAGCGCTTGGTGCCCACGAACTTCCTGGCGCAATAGGCCTCGAAGCCCTCCGCGGCCGTCAGCTGGTCCAGGATGGTGCGCTTGTCCTCCGCCCCGAAGGCGCGGGTCCAGGGCGCGCCCTCGATGCGCTGCTGGATGAAGGCCTTCTGCTCGGGGTCCTGGATATGCATGAACTCGACGCCGATCGGGCCGCAGTAGCTGGCCTTCAGGATCGAGAGGATCTCGCGCAGCGTCGCCGTCTCGCGGCCCAGAACCTTGTCGATGAAGATCGGGCGGTCGAGATCGGCGGCGGAGAAGCCGTAGGTCGCGGGGTCGAGCTCCGGATGGGCCTTCTTCTTCTGCAGGCCCAGGGGGTCGAGATCCGCCTCGAGGTGGCCGCGCACGCGGTAGGCGCGGATGAGCATGAGGGCGCGCAGCGAATCGACCACCTGCTGGCGGCTCGCCGCGGGGTCGGCGGCCTTGGCCGCGGGCGCCGCGCCGCCCTTGCCCCCCTTGGCCGGGGCGGGCGCCTCGGGCTCGGGCGCGAAGCCGCCACGGGGGCGGGGCGCCCAGGACGCGCCGGAGGCGTCCTGCAGCACGGCGCGGGCGTCGTCGTTCAGTGCGGCGAAAAGCTCGGCGAAGGAGGGATCGACGCTGTCCGGGGCCTGGACCCAGCGGGCATAGAGATCGGCGAGGAAGGTGGCGTTCGCCCCCGTCATCGCGCTGGCTAGGATGTCCACTCCGGGCATGATCTTCCGTTTCTCGGCTACGGTCTGGTGGGGGTTAGGACGCGAACGGGGCAGGTCTATGGCAGGGCAATGCCGCCGGGCGGGGCCGGCACGCAATTTCTGGACCTGTATCCGTTTCCATCCTGTTTCTCTCCCGGGCCTCGCCGGGGCTCCCGCGCACCAATTGGTTCCTGGCGCGCCTCTTGTCATCCGTCTTTACCGGCATGTCAGGGCGGCGCAAGGCGGGTTGCCGCCCAATCGGCCCGAAACCGGGCCTTCGCGCCGCACCACGGGCGAGAGGAGGGCGCGCCGCCCTTCCTGCCCCTGCCCAACCCCTGCCAGAATGCCCTCTCAAACAGCCCGGGCGACAAGGGCGGAGCGGGAGGTCGGCGGGAGCACATGGCTGAGGCAACGGACACGCGCGGCGGGCCGATCGGCCACCCGGGCAGCCCCGGGGGAAGCGGGGCGGGCGCGGCGGGGCGGAACCTTCTCTTCCTCAGGGAGGAGGAGCTGCGCCTCGCCCAGGACCTCCTCTTCTTCGGCTACCGCGACTTCACCGCAGGGCCGGACGCCATCCTGGCCGAGATGGGGATGGGGCGGGCGCATCACCGCGTGCTGCACTTCCTCGGCCGCCGCCCCGGGCTGACCGTGGGGGAACTCCTCTCCATCCTCGGCATCACGAAGCAGTCGCTCTCCCGCGTGCTCACCCCGCTCGTCCAGGGCGGCTTCGTCGCGCAGAGCCCCGGGCGCGCGGACCGGCGCCAGCGCCTCCTCTCCCTCACCCCCGAGGGCGAGGCGCTGGAGCGGCGGCTCTTCGAGCGCCAGCGGGAGACGATCACCCGCGCCTATCGCGAGGCCGGCCCCGTGGCGGTGGAGGGCTTCCGCCACGTCATGCGCGGGCTGATGGGCCCGGAGGCGCGGCGCTCGCTCGAGCGGCTGGGGGGCGCGGACCGCCCGTCCGTCCGCGCCGTCCCCCCCGCGGCCTCCCGCCCCGCCCCGGCGCGGCCCGCCTCGCCCACCCGACCCGCCACCCCGGACAAGACCCCGTGAACGACTCCGCGCATCTTCTCGTGGTCGATGACGACGCGCGGCTGCGCGCCCTGCTCCAGCGCTTCCTGGCCGAGCAGGGCTTCCGCGTGACCACCGCCGCCGACGCCGCCGCCGCCCGGCAGGCGCTGGGGGCGATGGAGTTCGACCTGATGGTGCTCGACGTGATGATGCCGGGGGAGACGGGGCTGGCCCTGACCGAGAGTCTCCGCCGCGGGGGGCAGGACGTGCCCGTGCTGATGCTCACCGCCGCCGGCGCCCCGGACGACCGGATCGCGGGCTTCGAGCACGGGGCGGACGACTACCTCGCCAAGCCCTTCGACCCCCGGGAGCTGGCGCTGCGGATCCGCACCATCCTCCGCCGCGCCGCGCCGCCCGCCGTCGTCCACCTGCCCCCCGTCCAGCTCGGCCTGCGCTGGTTCGACGCGGAGCGGGGCGAGCTGCGCGGGCCGGAGGGGGTGACGCGGCTGACCGGGGGCGAGGCGGCGCTGCTCGTCGCCCTCGCCCGGCGGGCGGGGGAGGTGCTCTCGCGGGAGGAGATCGCCGCCGCCATGGGCAGCCCCGAGGCCGGGGAGCGCGCGGTGGACGTGACCGTCACCCGCCTCCGCCGCAAGATCGAGCCGGACCCGCGCGAGCCGCGCTTCCTGCACACCGTGCGGCACAAGGGCTACGTGCTCCGCCCCGGCGGCTGAGCCGCCCGCAGCCTTCCTACCGGGTGGGCAACCCGGCTAAACCTTCGCCGAAGGGCCTCCCTCCTCCTGCCGCTCCCTGTCGCGCCGGGGGGCGGCCCGGAACGAGCGGTGCGCCGCACCCCCCGGCCAGGCGCGGAGGATCACCATGGCACCGGATATCGGCCCGTCCGCCCTCGGGCCCGACCCGGCCTGGGGGGATGAGCCCGAGGCCCGCCCCGCCCCGCCCGCCTGGACCCGCCGGCGCCGCTGGCGCGGCCTGGTCGGCGCCGTGCTCCGCCCGCTCGTGCCGCGCGGGCTGCTCGCCCGCTCCTTGCTCATCGTGCTCATCCCCCTGGTGGTCACCCAGGGCATCGCGCTGCAGATCTTCTACGGCACGCATCTCGACATCATCTCGCGCCGCCTCGCCGGCGGCGTGGCGGGGGATGTGGGCATGGTGGTGGAGCTGCTCTCCCGCTACCCCGTGCAGGAGGAGCGCGGCTGGATCTTCCGCGAGGCCGCCTGGCGGCTGGAGCTCTCCCTCGCCTTCGAGCCGGGCGCCTATCTCGGCCGCCCCGCCGCGCGCCCGGCCAGCCTGCCCCTGCTCCCCCTGGAAGAGGACCTGGAGAACGCGCTGCGCGAGCGCGTGCGCCTGCCCTTCGACACGGACTGGCAGAGCGACCCGCGCAGCGTGATCATCCGCGTCGGCCTGCCCGACGGCGTGCTGCATGTGGAGGCGCCACGGAAGCGCCTCTTCTCCGGCACGCTCTACGTCTTCGTCATCTGGCTCGTCGGCGCGGCCTCCCTGCTCTTCCTAGCGGCGGCGCTGTTCATGAAGAACCAGGTGCGCGCGCTGCGCCGCCTGGCCGCGGCGGCGGAAGCCTTCGGCAAGGGGCGCGATTCCGGCCCCATCAAGCCCGAGGGGGCGGCCGAGGTCCGGCAGGCGGCGGCCGCCTTCAACGGCATGCGCGCCAATATCCGCCGCTTCGTCGCCCAGCGCACGGAGATGCTGGCCGGCATCAGCCACGACCTCCGCACCCCCCTCACCCGGCTGCGCCTCGGCCTCGCCATGCTGCCCGCCGACGCGCAGGAGGACGCGGCGGCCATGACCGGGGACCTGGAGGAGATGGAGCGCATGGTCGCCTCCTATCTCGCCTTCGCGCGCGGGGAGGTGCTGGAGTCGCCCGTGCCGACGGACCTCGTCGCCCTCGTGCGGGAGGTCGCCTCGCGCAGCGCGGCGGACGGGCCGGCCGTGGCGGTGGAGGCGCCGGATTCCCTCACCTTGCCATTGCGGGCCGACGCCATGCGCCGCTGCCTCGGCAACCTGATCGGCAATGCCCGCCGCCATGCGGGGCGGGTGGCGATCGGGGTGCGGCTCGCCCCGGGCTGGGCGGAGGTGTCCGTGGATGACGACGGGCCGGGCATCCCCGAGGCCTCGCGGGAGGGGGCCTTCCGTCCCTTCGCGAGCTTCTCGGCCGGCGGCACCGGCCTCGGCCTCACCATTGCGCGCGACATCGCCCGCGCCCATGGGGGGGAGATCGTGCTCGGGGAGAGCGGGATGGGCGGCTTGCGCGCGACGATCCGCCTGCCGATCTGATGCAGTCGCCGGCCAGCAGGAGAGCATGACGATGGACGGGATGAGGACGGAGCCGGGCACCGAGGCCGCGCCCTTCCCGCGGAGCGCCGAGGCGCTGTGGGCCGCGCTGCACGCCGAGGCCGCCACCGCCGCGGGCGCGGAGCCGGTGCTGCGCGGCTTCCTCGAGCTCTCGGTCCTCCGGCACGAGGCGCTGGCGCCGGCGCTGGCCGCGCTCCTCGCCCGCAAGCTGGCCGAGCCGCTGATGCCGGCCGAGCGGCTGGAGGACCTCGTGCGCGCAGCCGGGCCCGACCTCGTGGCGCTGGCCGTCGCCGACCTCTCGGCCAATCGCCGGCGGGACCCGGCGGCGCGCGGCTGGCTGGCCCCCTTCCTCCACTACAAGGGCTTCCACGCCCTCACCTGGCACCGGGTCGCGCACGGGCTCTGGCGCGACGGGCGGCACGACCTCGCCCTCTATCTCCAGAGCCGCTGCTCCCTCGTCTTCGGGGTGGACATGCACCCCGCCGTGCCCGTCGGGCGCGGCGTGTTCATCGACCACGCGACGGGGGTGGTGGTCGGGGAGACCGCCGTGATCGGCAACGACGTCTCCATCCTCCAGGAGGTGACGCTCGGCGGCACGGGCAAGGAGACGGGGGACCGCCATCCGAAGGTGCGGGACGGCGTGCTTCTCTCGGCCGGGGCGAAGGTGCTGGGGAACATCACCGTCGGCCGCGGCGCGAAGGTGGGCGCGGGAAGCGTGGTGCTGGCCGACGTGCCGCCCTGCGCGACGGTGGCCGGCGTGCCCGCGCGGGTGGTGGGATGGTGCCGGGACGCCGTGCCGGCGCTCGCCATGGACCAGAGCATCCCTACGGGGAGCTGACCGGCACCTTTCCGGAATTTCACATGATTGTGAGCGTTGGTTACGCCATCATCTTCAGGCCATCAGGGGAGATGAGGCGCCAATGCGTTGGATGATCGGTTCTTTCTTCGTCGTTGCTTTCGCCAGCCTGGCGAGCACGGGCCATGCTGTGGCGCCGGGCGCCATGACCACCACGGTCGAGGCCGCCCGTGAGACGGCGTCCGTGACCCAGGAGGTCGCCCGCCGCCACCACGCCCGCCGCCCGGCGCGCCAGCACCGCCGCGTCGCGCGCTGAGGCAGCGCTCCGGGCGCAAACTACGCCCGGGGGCGCAAACTGCGCCCTTTGAGGGGGAAATGAGAGGGGCCCGGCGGGATGACCGCCGGGCCCCTTTCTCATGCGCCCTTCACGGGCACTGCTCAGACGTTGAACCGGAAGAGCAACACGTCGCCGTCCTTCACGACGTATTCCTTGCCCTCCACCCGCATCTTCCCGGCCTCCTTCGCGCCCCCTTCCCCGCCCAGCGCGACGAAGTCGTCATAGGCGATGGTCTCGCAGGCGATGAAGCCGCGCTCGAAGTCGTTGTGGATCACGGCGGCGGCCTGGGGGGCCTTGGTGCCGCGGTTGATCGTCCAGGCCCGCGATTCCTTGGGGCCGACGGTGAAGTAGGTGATCAGGCCCAGCAGCTCGTAGCCGGCGCGGATGATGCGATCGAGGCCGCTGTCATGCAGCCCGAGGCTGTCGAGGAACTCCGCCCGGTCCCCCTCGGCCATCTGGCTGATCTCGTCCTCGATGGCGGCGGAGACGATCACCGCCTTCGCGCCCTGGGCCCGCGCCATCTCCTCCACGCGGGCGGAATGGGCGTTGCCGGTGGCGGCCGATCCCTCCTCCACGTTGCAGACATAGAGGACGGGCTTCGTCGTCATCAGCTGCAGGCGCGCGGCGGCGGCCTCCTCACCCTTCGGCACGGCGGTGCGGGCGGGCTTGCCGGCGGAGAGGGCGGCGATGATCGGCTCGGCCAGCGCCACGAAGGCCGCGCTCTCCTTGTCGCCGTTCTTCGCCTTCTTCTGGGCGGGGACCAGGCGCTTCTCCAGGCTGTCGAGGTCGGCCAGCATCAGCTCGGTCTCGACCGTCTCCGCGTCCCGCACGGGGTCCACGCTGCCCTCGACATGGGTGATGTCCCCGTCCTCGAAGCAGCGGAGGACGTGGACGATGGCGTCCACCTCCCGGATGTTGGCCAGGAACTGGTTGCCCAGCCCCTCCCCGCGCGAGGCGCCGCGGACGAGCCCGGCGATGTCCACGAATTCGAGGCTCGTCGGCACCTTCTTGATCGACTTGCCGATCCGCGCCAGCTCGTCGAGCCGGGGATCGGGCACGGCCACGCGGCCGACATTCGGCTCGATCGTGCAGAAGGGGTAGTTGGCGGCCTGGGCGGCGGCCGTCTGGGTCAGCGCGTTGAAGAGGGTGGACTTGCCCACATTGGGCAGGCCCACGATGCCGCAATTGAAGCCCATGGTGGCGGGGTGTTCCGTGCGTGTTGGGGAATTCGGCGCGTGGCTTACGCCGGGGTGCAGGCGGGCGCTAGCCCTGGGTGAGCAGCGCCACCCGGGTGTTGAACTCCTCCGGCTTTCCCTCGGCGAGCAGGGGCGCGGCCTCGGCCAGGGCATCCAGCAGCCGGTCCAGCCACTCCGCATCCACCTTGGCGAAGTTGCCGAGGACGTGGCCATGGACGCGGTCCTTGTGCCCGGGATGGCCGATGCCGAGGCGGATACGCCAGAAATCGGGGCTGGAGAGGGCGCGCTGCATGTCGCGCAGCCCGTTGTGTCCGGCCGCCCCGCCGCCCTTCTTCACCCGCGTCCTGCCGGGGGCGAGGTCCAGCTCGTCGTGGAAGGCGGTGATGTCGGAGACCGGGATCTTGTGGAAGGCGGCGGCGGGCTGCACCGAGTTGCCGCTGTCGTTCATGTAGGTCTGCGGCTTCAGCAGGACGATCCGCTGCCCCGCGATCGAGCCCTCGGACACCTCGCCCTTGAAGCGGCTGCGCCAGGGGGCGAAGCGGTGGCGGGAGGCGATGCGCTCCACCGCCATGAAGCCGATGTTGTGCCGCTGCCGCGCGTGCTCCGCCCCGGGATTCCCGAGCCCGACCCAAAGCAGCATCCCCACCGCCCCTCATCGAATGGCCGCTAAAGAATGGGGCGCGCCGCTCTCGCGGGCGCGCCCCAGACGCTCGGAAAGGGGAAGGGCCTCTGCCCTCCCCTCGCCCTTACTTCTTCTTGGCGGGCGCGGCGCCCTTGCCGCCCTTGCCCTTGGCGTCGGCCGGGGTGGCCGCCGGCGCCTGGATGACGACCTCCTCCACCACCACCGGCGGGGCGATCGTCAGCACGACGAAGTCGCGGGCGATGGTCGGCGAGGTGCCGCCATGGTCGCGCACGTTGGACCAGCGCAGCGTGTCGCCGATCTCCGCGGCGGACACGTCCAGCTCGAAGCGCTCGGGCACGTTGTCGGGGTCCGACAGCACCTCGAGGTCGCGGCGGACGAGGTTGGGAACGCCGCCCGCCTTGATGCCGGGGGACACGTCCTCGCCCAGCAGCACGACCGGCACGCGCACGCGGATCTTCTGCCCGGCGGCGAGCCGCTGGAAGTCCACATGGATGGGCTGGTCGGAGACGGGGTGGAACTGAACGTCGCGCATCAGGCAGCGCTCGGTCGCGCCGCCGGCCACCGCCACCTCGTATAGGTGGGACTGCCAGCCGCCCTTGTGCAGCTCCTTCATCACGTCGCGGGGGTCGAGGGACAGAAGGGTCGCCTCCTGCTTCGCCCCGTAGATCACTGCGGGGACAGAGCCCCCACGCCGGGTCGCGCGCGCCGCCCCCTTACCGGCCCGCTCGCGCGCCGCGGCCTCGATCCGGATGGTCTGGACCATTGCCGTCATTCCTTCGCGAATTGGGTTGCCTTCCGCCGCCCCCATGGCTGATCGCCGGGCATGCGGAAACGCGCCGGCCTCCAGGGGTGCCGACGCGGGCGGGGGTTTAGCGGGCGGCGGCCCCCAGGGCAAGCTTGTCAGCAAGTTCGGGGGCAAGCCCGGCGGCAGGTCCGGGACGATTCCGCGGCGGGGAGGAGGCGCGGCCGGTCAGTCCGGCGCCCCCTCCCCTTCCGGACGGGTCTCCGGCATGGCCAGCCACACGGCGAGGAGGGAGAGCAGCCCGATCCCCGCCAGCAGGGCGAAGGCGACCCCCGGCCCGAACCACTCCGCCGCCAGCCCCGCCATGGTGGTGCTGAGCGTACCGCCGATCCCCACGGCCAGGCCGAACAGCCCCATGCAGAGGTTGAAGCGGTTGGTGCCGCGCGTCAGGTCCGCGGCCAGCAGGGGAAGCATCACCCCCAGCCCCGCCGCGCTGATCCCGTCCAGCGCCTGCACTAGCACGAGCCAGGCCGGCCCCTCCACGAGGGTCAGCAGCAGGCCCCGGACCGGCAGGGCGCCGAAGCCGATCAGCAGCGCGATCCGCCGCCCCCGCCGCTCGGCCAGCCGCCCCACCCAAGGGGCGATGAGCGCCATGAGGAGCTGCGGCGCGATGATGCAGGCGGCGATGATGAGGTTCGCCTCGTCGCCCGCGTTCCGCGTCACCTGCGTGCCGGCGAGCGGCAGCATGGCGGCGTTGGAGAGGGTGAAGAGCGCGCAGCACAGGGCGAAGACGAGCACGCCCCGGTTCCGCAGCAGCTCTCCCAATCCGTGCAGCGCCCCCCCTTCCCGCGACTTCGGGACGGGCGGGTGCAGGTCGGCCGGCCGGATGGCGGCGAGCGCCAGGAGGCTCGGGACGCAGAGCGCCGCGGTGAGCCAGAAGACCGAGGCGCCGGAGAGCCAGGTGCCCGCCGCCCCCAGCAGCCCCGCCGCCACCCCGCTCCCCACCGCCGCGTAGCGCGCGTTCCGTCCGAGCCGCTCGCCCAGCCGGTCCCGTCCGACGAGGGCGAGGCTGATCGCCGCGACGGAAGGGGCGAGCACGCAGGAGGCGAAGCCGTGCAGGAATTCCGAGACCATCACGGGCAGGGTCTCGGGGAAGAGGGCGAGGATCAGCGCCGAGGCCGCGATGGCGAGCAGCGCCGCCGCCGCGGCGGCGCGCTTGTTCGCCGTCGCGTCCACCAGCGCCCCCGCCGGCACCTGCATCGCCATGGTGACGAAGGCGCCGAGGCTGAGGGCGAGCCCGATCTCCAGCTCGGTCCAGGCCTGCGCCGTCAGGTAGACGGCGATGAAGGGCCCGAATCCGGTCTGGACGTTCGACATGAAGAAGTTCAGCCAGTCGAGCCCGCGCCCGCTGCGCCCTGCCACCGGATGGATGCCCTGGACCCTATTGTGCCCGTTCAGCGCCGGGAGCGGAGGGCGGTTGCGCCGCGGCGGCCGGCGCGACGGGTTCGGGCCCTGCGGCCTCGGGCTCCGGGGCGGGCTCGGGTTCCGATGCGGGCGGTGCGGCGGGCTCCGGCGCGGGGGGCGGCGCGGCCACCACGACCGTCTCGCCCTCCTTGTAGTCGGGGAAGGCGCGCATCTGGTCCCGGGTCAGCTCCAGCCGCACGACGTCGGGCGAGAAGCGCAGGCTGCGCCAGGCGACCGCCACGCGGCGCCGGCCGACGCCGAGGAAGCCGCCATAGTCCAGCACGGCCGCGCGGGGCTGGCCGCTCTCGTCCAGCAGCACGTTGACGATCCGGGCCACGATCTCGCCCGAGGGCCCCGTGACCTCGCGCCCGATGATCCGCTGGGAGGCATCCCGCGGAAGTTCCTCCCGGGCGGCGGCCGGGGGCGGCGCGGGCTGGGCGCCGGCGCCGGGCGGGAGCAGCGTGCCGAGCACCAGGAGGAAGCGCCCGCACAGGCCTGTGGATCGGGTGGTCATGCGGGCAGCCTAGCGCATCCTCGCGGCGGGCGCCCCACGGATCGACCCTCCGATCACGGCAGGAGCGCGATGTTCCGCCATCCCTGGACGCCGTCCACGATCACGGGTGCGGCAGGGTTCCGTGGATCGAGGATGGCCGGCCGCTCGATCTCCAGCAGCCACCCCTTGCCCAGGAGCAGGTCGAACAGCCGTCCCTCGATCCCCCGAGAGTGAGTGCCGATGAGAATATAGGCCACCTTCTCCCGCAGGAGGTCGAGGCTGCCGGCGACGAGCTCGGCCTCCCCTCCCTGAATGTCCACGTGCAACAGGTCGATCCGCTCGTGCGGGGCGGCGAGGTCGCCGAGCGCGAGCATCGGCAACTCGTCGTAGTCGCCGGTGCGGGCGGCTTCCCGACGCTGCTCCTCGCTCGCGCCGAAGACGGGCTCCAGCCCCCAGCTCATCCCGGCCTCCTTCTGGCGGGGGAAGAGGGCGAAGCCGGAATTCGCGGCGGCGATGCCGCGATGCAGGCTCCGCTGGTCCTCGCGGAAGCCGTTGGTGGTGCAGGCCTCGTGGGCGAAGCCGATATGCCCCTCATCCCCCTCCACGCCGATCAGGTGGACATCGAGCCCGGCGCGGCGGGCGGCGACGCCCGTGTTGTTCAGCCAGCAGCCCCAGCCGCAGCCCAGCTCCATCACCGTGAAGCGCCCGCGCGCGAGGTCCACCGCCCGCAGCGCCGCGCCCCATTCGGCGATGTCGGCATGCCAGTTCGCCGGGATGGGGATGCCCTCCACCTCCCCCGCGCGGTCCTGCAGGATGGAGGGGAAGAACTTCGGGTCGATCAGCACGCCGAGGAAGTTGGTGAGATAGCCCGGCCGCGGCACGAGGCCCGGCACGGCGTGGCGGCGCATGACCTCCTGCGGGTCGAAGGCCGCGTTGTAGTGAAAGAAGGGGCTGTCGGCGGGGCGCTCCCGCAGCTCGGCGATCTCGGCCTGGGCCGCCTCCAGCCGCTCCCCCGCCTCGTCGAGCCGCCCCTGCGCCTCGTCGCGCTCCCGCAGGAGCTGGTCGCGCGACTGGCGGAGGCGGCGGATCGGCGGGACCTGGGCGGCGAGCGTTCGGAGCAGGTGCATGGCGCACTCATGCGCGGACAGCCTGCTCCTTGCAACGTTCCTCCCGCCTGCCCGCGCCGGGTCCCCCGTCAGGCCTCGACCGGATCCTTCACCTCGCTCATCCAGCCATGCGGGTCGTTGGAGCGCCCGTACTGGATGGCGACGATCGCTTCGTAGAGCTTCTGCGTCAGCGCGCCCGTCTGGCCACCCCCGATGGTGATGACATCGCCCTTGTAGCCGAGCTGCCCGACGGGGGAGACGACGGCCGCGGTGCCCGTGCCCCACATCTCCTCCAACGTGCCGTCGCGGCCCGCCGCCATCACCTCGTCGATCGAGACCCGCCGCTCGGAGACGCGCAGGCCCCAGTCCCGCATGAGGGTGAGGATGGAGTTGCGCGTCACGCCGTCCAGGATGGTGCCGGCGAGCGGCGGGGTGATCACCTCGTCGCCGATCTTCATCATGATGTTCATGGTGCCGACCTCGTCGATCCACTTCCGCTCGACGCCGTCCAGCCACAGCACCTGGGTGAAGCCCGCGCGCTCGGCCTCCTGCTGGGCGGAGAGGGAAGCGGCGTAGTTGGCCGCCGTCTTCGCCTCGCCCAGGCCGCCCTGCACCGCGCGCACATGCGTGTCCGTTGCCAGGATGCGGACCGGCTTCACCCCCTCCTTGTAGTAGGAGCCGACGGGCGAGCAGATGACGAAGTAGGTGTAGCGGTGGGCCGGATGCACGCCGAGCATCACGTCCCGCGCGATCACGGTCGGGCGGATGTAGAGGGAGGTCCCGGGCGCGCGCGGCACCCAGTCGTGGTCCGCCGCCACGATCGCCTCGAAGGAGCGGCGGATGAGGTCCTCGTCCATCTGCGGGATGCAGAGGGCGGCGCAGGACTTGTTCAGCCGCTTCGCGTGCCGCTCCGCGCGGAAGATGCGGATCGTGCCGTCATCCCCGCGGAAGGCCTTCAGCCCGTCGAACACGGCCTGGCCGTAGTGCAGGACGGAGGTGGCGGGGTCCATCTGGAAGGGCGCGTAGGGGACGACGCGCGGATCGTGCCAGCCCCGGCCCTCCTCATAGTCCATGAGGAACATGTGCTCCGTCAGGACCTTGCCGAAGGAGAGCGAGGAGTCGTCCGGGCGCGGCAGGGGCGTCCGGGTCCGCGTCAGGCTGATTTCGGGGGTCATGGCGCCGGTCCCGCAATATTGTTGCTTACGGCGCCATTCTAGCGCAACGGGAAGCGCCACGGAAATCGCATGGGAGCAAGGCACCTATGCGTCAGCGTGGATGACCTATCCCGCCCCGCTCAGGCCAGCTCGGCCGGCCTCGGCTCGCCCGGGGGGTCGAGCAGCTCCGGCGGCACGCCCCTGAGCACCTCCGCCAGCTGCAGGAGGAGCGGCGCCATGGCCGAGGTCTTGCGCCAGAACAGGCCGATCTGGCGGCTCGGGCTGCTGTCCTCGAAGCGGAGGAGGTGCAGCCGGTCGGCATAGGGCACCATGCCCCGTGCGGCGAGAGCCGGCATCAGCGTCACCCCGAGCCCGGCAAGCACCATCTGGCGCAGCGTCTCGAGGCTGGTGGCACGGAACTCGGACCCCTCCCGCGCGCCGGAGAGCTGGCAGACCTCCAGCGCCTGGTCGCGAAGGCAGTGCCCCTCCTCCAGCAGCATGAGGTTGTGCTGGGAGAGGTCGCCCAGCCGCAGGCTCCGGGCGGCGGCCAGCGGATGGTGCCTGGGCACGGCGAGGAGGAAGGGCTCCTCGAAGAGGGGCTCGCAGTGCAGGCCGGGATCGTTCACGGGCATGGCGAGGATCGCCGCGTCCAGCTTGCCCTCGTTCAGCCGTGCCAGGAGCTGGTCGCTCTTCTCCTCCGTCAGGAGAAGCTGCAACTGGGGGAAGCGCTCGCGCACGCGCGGCATCACCTCGGGCAGGAGATAGGGGCCGAGGGTGGGAAACACGCCGAGCCGCGCGATGCCGGCCTCCGGGCGGGAGAGGCGGCGGGCCGCCTCCTTCATCCCCTCCATCTCCGTCAGGATCCGGCGCGCGCGGGCCACGGCGTCCTGGCCGGCGGGGGTGAGCATCACCTTGCGCGGGCTGCGCTCGAAGAGGGCGACGCCCAGCTCGTCCTCCAGCTTGCGGATCTGGGTGGAGAGGGTGGGCTGGCTGACGAAACAGGCATCGGCGGCCCGCCGGAAGTTCCGGAGGTCCGCCAGCGCGACAAGATACTGCAACTCCCGCAGGTTCATGCGCGCTCCCCTGGCCGCCCGCCCCTCTTGGACCAGGGATGGGCGGGCGGCGCAACGGGGATCAGGCGGCCTTCGCCTGCACCACCGCCTCCTCCGCCGAGGCCGGCGCGGAGCTGCGGATGAGGTAGTCGAAGGCGGAGAGCGAGGCCTTCGCCCCCTCGCCGGCGGCGATGATGATCTGCTTGTAGGGCGTGGTCGTGCAATCGCCCGCCGCGAAGACGCCGGGCAGCGAGGTGTGGCCGTGGGCGTCCACCACGATCTCGCCGCGCGGGGAGAGATCGAGCGTGCCGCGCAGCCACTCCGTGTTCGGCAGCAGGCCGATCTGCACGAAGATGCCCTCCAGCCGCAGCGTACGGTGCTCGCCGGTCACGCGGTCCTCGTAGGTGAGGCCGGTCACCTTCTGCCCGTCGCCCTTCACCTCGGTGGTGCGGGCGGAGACGATGATCGTCACGTTGGGCAGGCTGCGCAGCTTGCGCTGCAGCACCTCGTCCGCGCGCAGCTTCGTGTCGAACTCGAGCAGCGTGACATGCTTCACGATGCCGGCGAGGTCGATCGCCGCCTCGACGCCGGAATTGCCGCCGCCGATCACCGCCACGTCCTTGCCCTTGAAGAGCGGGCCGTCGCAGTGCGGGCAGTAGGCCACGCCCTTGTTCTTGTAGATATCCTCGCCGGGCACGCCCATGGAACGCCAGCGCGCGCCGGTGGAGAGGATCACGCTCCTCGCGCGCAGCGTGGCGCCGCCGGCCATGCGGACGGAGATCATGCCGTGGTCGAGGTTCAGCTCCTCCGCGCGCTGGAGGTTCATGATCCTCACCCCGTTCTCGCGCACATGCGTCTCGAGGGCCTGGGCCAGCTTCGGCCCCTCGGTGTGCGGGACGGAGATGAAGTTCTCGATGCCCATGGTGTCGAGCACCTGGCCGCCGAAGCGCTCGGCCGCGACGCCCGTGCGGATGCCCTTGCGCGCGGCATAGACCGCGGCCGCCGCGCCGGCGGGGCCGCCGCCGACGATCAGCACGTCGAAGGGCTCCTCGGCGGAGAGCTTCTTCGCCTCGCGCGCCGCGGCGCCGGTGTCGAGCTTGGCGACGATCTCCTCGACGCCCATGCGGCCCTGCCCGAAGACCTGGCCGTTCAGGTAGATGGTCGGCACGGACATCACCTGCCGCGCCTCGACCTCGCCCTGGAACACCGCGCCGTCGATCGCGACGTGCTTGATGTTGGGATTCAGCACCGCCATCAGGTTCAGCGCCTGCACCACCTCGGGGCAGTTCTGGCAGGACTGGGAGAAATAGGTCTCGAAGGTGAACTCGCCGTCGAGGTCGCGCACCTGGTCGATGATCGCCTGCTCGAGCTTCGGCGGATGGCCGCCGACCTGCAGCAGCGCGAGGACGAGCGAGGTGAACTCATGCCCCATGGGCAGGCCCGCGAAGCGCAGGCTGATGTCGTGGCCCGGGCTGGTCAGCGCGAAGGAGGGCGCGCGCTCGCCGTCGTCGTGGTTCTCCACGACGGAGATCTTGCTGGAGGCGGCCTGCACGTCGTGCAGCAGCTCCAGCATCTGCCGGGACTTCGGGCTGTCGTTGACGGAAGCCGTGATCTGGACGGGACGGACCACGCGCTCCAGATACGCCTTGAGCTGAGTCTTCAGGTTTGCATCCAGCACGAGGGTGCCTCCGGCTCGGAATTTTACGGGAAGAGAGGAGCCGCCCACCCCGGAAGGCGGGCGGCTCCTTGAAGCCTCAGATCTTGCCGACGAGGTCGAGCGACGGGGCGAGGGTGGCCTCGCCCTCCTGCCACTTGGCCGGGCAGACCTCGCCCGGATGGGCGGCGACGTACTGGGCGGCCTTGATCTTGCGGAGCAGGTCCTCGGCGTTGCGGCCGATCCCCTCGGCGGTGATCTCGAGAGCCTGGATCACGCCCTCGGGGTCCACGATGAAGGTGCCGCGATCGGCCAGGCCCTGGCCCTCGCGCAGGACCTGGAAGTTGCGGCTGATCTCGTGCGTCGGGTCGCCCAGCATCGTGTACTGGATCTTGCCGATCGTCTCGGAGGCGTCGTGCCACGCCTTGTGGGTGAAGTGCGTGTCGGTCGAGACGGAGTAGACCTCGACGTCCATCTTCCGCAGCTCTTCGTAGTGGTCGGCCACGTCGCCCAGCTCGGTCGGGCAGACGAAGGTGAAGTCGGCGGGATAGAAGAAGAAGACCGCCCAGCTGCCGAGCACGTCGTTCTCGGTCACCTCGATGAACTTGCCCTGCTTGAAGGCCTGGGCCTTGAACGGCTTGATCTTGGTATTGATGAGGGACATGCGGGATCTCCTTTGCCCTGAATCGCAGCGGAACAACGCCGCGTCGCGAGCCGGAGATGTAGTGCGCCGCAGCAAATAAGCCAAATAGATAAGATTTGCTGCCCTAATAGGCTGCGTCTATCGTTCCGGCAGGCGGCATCCTGCCGTCCGATGGCCTGCGGATTCCTCGGATAATAGGGCCTTCTCTGCCCTATCCAGGGTCCCGCCGCACTTTCGAGCCCCCTCTCCCAAGCAGAAGCGCCGCCGGGGTCACCCCCGGCGGCGCTTCCGAATCGGCGGCGGTGCCGCCTCAGCTCAAGCGGCGATGGCCTTCACCATGGTCGAGCCCAGCGCGGCCGGGCTGTCGGCCACGTGGATGCCGGCGGAGCGCATGGCGTCCATCTTCGCCTCGGCCGTGTCCTTGCCGCCGGAGATGACGGCACCGGCATGGCCCATGCGGCGGCCCGGAGGGGCGGTCGCACCGGCGATGAAGCCGACCACCGGCTTGTAGTTCGCCGAGCCCGGCTTGTTCTCGCGGCCCAGGAACTCGGCCGCGATGATCTCGGACTGGCCGCCGATCTCGCCGATCATGACGATCTGCTTCGTCTCGGGGTCGGCCAGGAACATCTCCAGCACTTCCTGGAAGTCCGTGCCCTTCACGGGGTCGCCGCCGATGCCGACGCAGGTGGACTGGCCGAGGCCGGCCGCCGTCGTCTGCGCCACCGCCTCATAGGTCAGCGTGCCCGAGCGGGACACGATGCCGACCGAGCCGCGCTTGTGGATGTGGCCCGGCATGATGCCGATCTTGCAGGCCTCAGGCGTGATCACGCCCGGGCAGTTCGGCCCGATGAGACGGGACTTGCTGCCGGCCAGCGCGCGCTTGACCTTCACCATGTCCAGCACCGGGATGCCCTCGGTGATGCAGATGATGAGGGGCAGCTCGGCCGCGATCGCCTCCAGGATGGAGTCGGCCGCAAACGGCGGCGGCACGTAGATGACGGAGGCGTCGGCCCCGGTCTTCTCCACGCACTCGGCCACCGTGTCGAAGACGGGCAGGCCGATATGGGTCTGCCCGCCCTTGCCCGGCGTCACGCCGCCCACGTAGTTCGTGCCGTAGGCGATGCCCTGCTCGGCATGGAAGGTGCCCTGGCTTCCCGTGAAGCCCTGGGTCATGACCTTGGTGTGCTTGTCGACGAGAACGGCCATGATCAGGCAGCCTTCTTCACGGCGTCCACCACCTTCTGGGCGGCATCGGCGAGGTTGTCGGCGGGGATGATCGCGAGGCCGGACTCGGCCAGGATCTTCTTGCCCAGCTCCACGTTGGTGCCCTCGAGCCGCACCACCAGCGGCACGGAGAGGGTGAGGTTCTTCGCCGCCTGCACCACGCCCGTCGCGATCATGTCGCACTTGGCGATGCCGCCGAAGATGTTGACGAGGATCGCCTTGACGTTGCTGTCAGAGGTGATGATCCGGAAGGCCTCGGTCACGCGCTCGGCGGTCGCGGTGCCGCCGACGTCGAGGAAGTTCGCGGGGGACGAGCCGTAGAGCTTGATGATGTCCATCGTGGCCATCGCCAGGCCCGCGCCGTTCACCATGCAGCCGATCTCGCCGTCGAGCGCGACGTAGTTCAGGTCGTTCTTGACCGCGTCCAGCTCCTTCGGGTCCATCTCGCTGTCATCGCGAAGGGCCTCGAGGTCCTTGTGGCGGAACAGCGCGTTGTCGTCGAAGGACACCTTGGCATCGAGCGCCACGATCTCGCCCGCGCCGGTCACGACCAGCGGGTTGATCTCGATGGCCTCCATGTCGAGGGCGGTATAGGCCTCGTACATGGCGGTGACGAACTTCACGAAGGTCCCGACCTGCTTACCTTCGAGGCCCAGGCCGAAGCCGAGCTTGCGCGCGGCCCAGGGAAAGAGGCCTGAGGCGGGGTCGATCGCGACCTTCAGGATCTTCTCGGGGTGGCTCTCGGCCACCTCCTCGATCTCCATGCCGCCCTCGGTGGACGCCATGATCGTGACGCGGGAGGTCTCGCGGTCGAGCAGGATGGAGAGGTACAGCTCGCGCTTGATGTCGCAGCCGGCCTCCACATAGACCTGGTTCACGACCTTGCCCTCGGGGCCGGTCTGCTTCGTCACCAGCGTGTGGCCGATCATGGCCGCCGCCGCTTCCTTTGCGGCCTCGGGCTTGACGACGCGCACGCCGCCCTTGCCGTTCGGGTCGTCGGTGAAGCGGCCGGCGCCGCGGCCGCCGGCATGGATCTGCGACTTCACGACGACGACGGGGCCGGGCAGCTTCTTCGCCGCCGCCTCGGCCTCCTCGGGAGTCTTGGCCACATAGCCGTCGAGCACTGCGACGCCGTAGCGCTTCAGCAGCTCCTTGCCCTGGTATTCATGGATGTTCATGCGGGTTCCGCCTGTCCGATAAGGAAAGGGCCGGGAGGTTCCCCGGCCCGCATTCTCACACGCCGAGAGCCTTGAAGTCCTCGACGAGCTTCTTCACCGCGTCGCAGGACTTGTCGAAGGCGGCCTTCTCCTCGGGGGAGAACTGCACCTCGACGATCTTCTCGACGCCGCCCGCGCCGATCACGACGGGCACGCCGACATAGAAGTCGTTCAGCCCGTACTCGCCGTTCAGCATCACGGCGCAGGGCAGGACGCGCTTCTTGTCCTTCAGGTAGCTCTCGGCCATCGCCACGGCCGACGCCGCCGGGGCGTAGAAGGCCGAGCCCTTCTCGAGCAGCTTCACGATCTCGCCGCCGCCATTGGCGGTGCGGTTCACGATCGCGTCGATCTTCTCCTGCGTCGTCCAGCCCATCTTGATGAGGTCCGGCACCGGGATGCCGGCCACCGTGGAGTAGCGGGTCAGCGGCACCATCGTGTCGCCATGGCCGCCGAGCACGAAGGCCGTCACGTCCTCGACGGAGACGTTGAACTCCTGCGCCAGGAAGAGGCGGAAGCGCGCGCTGTCGAGCACGCCGGCCATGCCGACGACCTTGTGCGCGGGCAGGCCGGACTTCTGCTGCAGCGCCCAGACCATCACGTCGAGCGGGTTGGTGATGCAGATCACGAAGGCGTCCGGGGCGTACTGCTTGATGCCCTCGGCCACCTGGCCCATCACGCCCGCGTTCTTCATCAGCAGGTCGTCGCGGCTCATGCCCGGCATGCGGGGAAAGCCGGCGGTGACGATGATCACGTCGGCGCCCGCGATGGCGGAGTAGTCCGAGCCGCCGGTCATGTGGCTGTCAAAGTCGTCAACGGGGCTGGACTGCATGATGTCCAGCGCCTTGCCGGCGGCCACGCCCCCGAACACGTCGAAGAGCACGACGTCGCCGAGCTCCTTCAGGCCGATCAGGTGGGCGAGCGTGCCGCCGATGTTGCCGGCGCCGATGAGCGCGATCTTCTTGCGGGCCATGAGGGAGTCCTTGGCATGGGGGGACGCGGGCAGGTGCCGTTTGCGGCACCTGCGAATTGGACGCGGCTGGATTAGCCGGGGATCGCCCCCCCGGCAAGGCGCCCCCCTGGTCGCGGAAATGAAAGGGGCGGAACACCTTTCGGTGCCCCGCCTCCGTTTCATGCACCAGAAAGGTGCGACCGGCACATCACATCGGCATGCAGCGGAAGGTGTCCGCATGGCCACGGGCGAGCACGGCCATCGTGCCCGTGGGGCAGTCCATCTGCTCGCCATCGGGCGCGGGCAGCCCGGCGTGCCACACGCCCATGCGGCCCTCGCCGCGCGGCGCCTTGGCGCTCTTGCCGCCGCCCATGGGCACCGCCGCGGCGGCGGGGGCGGAGAACAGGCTCACCATCCGCAGGCCGGGGCGGGCGGTGGAGAGCTCGGCCTGGCGCCGGCCGGCGACGCGCGCCTGCGCCCGGCTGCCGCGGGCCATCATCGCCTCCTCAGCCCCGCGCGCGGCGGTGCGGATGGTGGCGCGGCCGGCGGCGCGCGGGGCGGCCGCCGCGCTGCTGCGGGACAGCACGGCGACGGGCGCGCGCGCCGCGGCGGCCGGATGGGCCGCCTTGCCCGAGGATCGGGCCTCGCGGGCCGCCGAGGCCTCGTTCGGGTGGGCGGCGGCGAGCGCCACGACCGCGCCGAGCGCGATGGTCAGGGAACGCAGCATTTCAAATCTCCCCCAGATCCGGCCGGGACTTCCACCTGGCGCCCTGCCCCCCCGGGCCAGCGCCAGGCACATCCCGTGCCGGGTTTACGTCATGTCAGGTGCGGCAGGGCCAGGTAGTCCTGGCTCTGCATCTCGACGAGGCGGGAGGCGGTGCGCTGGAAAATCGCCGCCCCTTCCCCTCTCTCGTAGAGCTGGTCGGGCTCCGCCTCGGCGGAGGCGACCAGCTTGCAGCGGTGCTCATAGAGCGTGTCGATGAGCGTCACGAATCGGCGGGCCCGGTCGAAGTTCTCCGGCCCCAGCCGCGGCACGCCGTCCAGCACGAGCGTGTGGAAGTGGGTGGCGATGGCGAGGAAGTCCGCCGCGCCGAGGAACACCCCGCAGAGCGCCTCGAAATCGGCGCGGGCCACCCCCCGGTGCGCCTGCGGCACCTCGACCTTGCGGCCGAGCACCGAGAGCGAGCAGGCCTCGCCATGGGGCACGCCGGACAGCTCGCGGAAGGCGGCGTCCAGCGCGCGGGTCGCGCGGCCGTCCACGGGCGTGTGCCAGGTCGGCAGCCCCCGGATGCGGTCGCGCCGGTAATCCTGAAGCGAGGCGAGGTGCAGCACCTCCAGGCGCTTCTGGATCATCGCGATGAAGGGCAGGAAGGCGTCGCGCCCCGGCTTGCCCTTGAAGAGATCGGCCGGCGCCGTGTTCGAGGTGGCGACCACCACCACGCCGCGCGCGAAGAGCGCCTCGAACAGCCGGCCGAGGATCATGGCATCCGTGATGTCGTGGACCTGGAACTCGTCGAAGCAGAGCAGCGCGGCCTCGGCCACGATGCTGTCGGCCAGCGGCGGGATCGGGTCGCTCGCATCGCCATGGGCGCGGCGGTACTCGTGGATGCGGCGATGGGCCTTCTGCATGAAGGCGTGGAAGTGCTCGCGCTTCTTGCGCGGCACGTCCGCCGTCTCGAAGAAGAGGTCCATCAGCATGGACTTGCCGCGCCCGACCTCGCCGACGAGGTAGAGGCCGAGCGGCGGGCCCTCCGGCTGCTCGTCCACGGGCTTGCGGCGGAAGAAGCGGGCGAGCAGCCCCGGCTCGGACTTCGCCTCGGGCCGGGGATCGTAGCCGCGCAGCCGGCGCCAGAGATCCTGCAGCGTCTCCGCCGCGCGCTCCTGGGCGGGGTCCGCGCGCAACCCTCCCGCCGCCACGCGGGCGCGGTAGAGGGGGAGCGGTCCCTGCGAGACATCCGCCGCCAGCTTGGTTGCCGAGGGGGCGGAGGAGGTGACCGGTGCGGGCGTTGTGCCGTCCATCGGCGGCGGGTCTAACCCGGTTTTGCGGCACCTCGCAACTTTGGGAAGGCTTTCACGCCCCTCCACCCGTTCGGGAGCCGTTCTAAAAGTGCCGTTTCATCAACGGGCAGCAAGCCTTTGAGAGGATTGAGCCCTTGTTTTCCCGCCCTCCCCTGGGAAGACGGTCCGCCGGAAAAGGGGCCCCCACCGGCGGGAGCCGGCGTGGCCGAGTGGGCGGGGTGGCGCGGTCAGGCGTCCTGGAACTGCTTCATGGCGTCCATGTGGTTCATGGAGGTTCTGAGCTTGCCGCCCTCCACCGAGGCCACCGCCGAGAGCGGGAGGTAGTGGTGCTTGCCGTCCGTGCTGTCGTTCTTCGTCAGCTTGATGCGGCTGCCCTCGACCTTGTCGACGGTGCCGACATGGTTCCCGCAGGAACCGACGATCTCCATGTGCTCCCCGACCTGCGACGCATCGATCATGGGCTTCTCCCTTCCACCGTGTCGGGCGGGAGAACGCGCCCGCGCCGCGCGGGATGCCGGCGCCGTCGCGATCCGTTCCGCGGGCGGGATCAGTCCGCGGTGATCCCGGCCGCGCGGATCACGGGCGCCCAGCGCGCGCGCTCATCCGCGATGAAGCGGCCGAACCTCTCTCCCGTCATCGGATAGGGCACGGCCCCTTCCCGCTCCAGGCTGGCGGCCAGCTCTGGGGTGCTCAGGCTGGCCAGGATCGCCTCCTCCAGCCGCGCCCGGACCGGCTCCGGCGTACCGTGCGGCACGAGGATCCCGTACCAGGCCGTGACGCGGTAGCCCGGCAGGGTCTCGGCCACGACCGGCACCTCCGGCATGGAGGGGACGCGCCGGTCGCCCGTCACGGCCAGGGCGCGGAGCGCGCCGCCACCCACCAGCCCGGCCACCGAGGGCAGCGTGCTGATCATCGCCGGGATGTGACCGGCCGCCACATCCGTCAGCCCCGGCGCGGCGCCGCGGAAGGGGACGTGCGTCGCCTCCACCCCGGCCTGCTGGAGCAGCATCGCCATGGCCAGGTGCCCCGCCGCGCCGTTGCCGGGCGAGGCATAGGTCATCGCCCCCCGGGCCGCCCGGTACTCCCCGATCAGCGCAGAGAGGTCCGCGGCCCGCGTGGCGGGGCCGACGACGAGGACGAGCGGCGTCTCGGCCACCATCGCCACGGGGTCAAGCGCCGTGGCCGGATCGGTCCTGAGGTTCCGCCCGAAGAGGGTGGGGTTCACCGAGATCGGGCCCTGGTTGCCCATCAGCAGCGTCAGCCCGTCCGGCCGCGCCCCGGCCACGGTCTCGGTCGCGAGATTGCCCCCGGCCCCCGGGCGGTTCTCCACCACCACGGGCTGCCCGAGCGCGGCGCCCAGCCGGGCGCCGAGGGCGCGGGCCACCGCATCCGTGCCGCCGCCCGGCGTGTAGGGCAGGACGAGGCGCAGCGGCCGGTCCGGCCATCCGGCCGGCACGGGCTGGGCGAGCGCGGCGCCGGCCGGCAGGGCCGCGGCGAGGGCCAGCGTGAGGGAACGGCGCGACAGCGGCATGGATGACTCTCCCGGCATTTCCTGCCCGGGAGTGCAGGCCGAAGCCGGCGGGAAGGCAAGCGCGCCCCCCTCCCCGCCGCCCGCCGGGTCAGTCCCCCTCGCCCAGGGGCACGTAGAGCTGGCCGCCTTCGCGGAATTTCCGCGCCATGGCCTCCATCCCCTCCTTCTGCGCCTCCGCCCGGATGTCGTGGGAGATGCGCATGGAGCAGAACTTCGGCCCGCACATGGAGCAGAAATGCGCGGTCTTGTGCGCCTCCTTCGGCAGGGTCTCGTCGTGGAAGCTGCGCGCCGTGTCGGGGTCGAGCGAGAGGTTGAACTGGTCCTCCCAGCGGAACTCGAAGCGGGCGCGGGAGAGGGCGTCGTCGCGGAGGCGCGCGGCCGGGTGCCCCTTGGCGAGATCGGCGGCGTGGGCGGCGATCTTGTAGGTGATCACGCCCGTCTTCACGTCGTTCCGGTCGGGCAGGCCGAGATGCTCCTTCGGCGTGACGTAGCAGAGCATCGCCGTGCCGAACCATCCGATCATCGCCGCGCCGATGCCGGAGGTGATGTGGTCGTAGCCCGGGGCGATGTCGGTCGTCAGCGGCCCGAGAGTGTAGAAGGGCGCCTCGCCGCAGACCTCCAGCTGCTTGTCCATGTTGGCCTTGATCTTGTGCATCGGCACGTGGCCCGGGCCCTCGATCATCACCTGGCAGTCCTTCGCCCAGGCGATCTTCGTCAGCTCGCCCAGCGTCTCCAACTCCGCGAACTGCGCGGCGTCGTTGGCGTCCGCGATGGATCCCGGGCGCAGCCCGTCGCCGAGGGAGAAGGAGACGTCATAGGCGCGGAGGATGTCGCAGATCTCCTCGAAATGCTCGTAGAGGAAGCTCTCGCGGTGATGGTGCAGGCACCACTTCGCCATGATGGAGCCGCCGCGGGAGACGATGCCCGTCACGCGGCTCGCGCTCAGCGGCACATGGGCGAGGCGCACGCCCGCATGGATGGTGAAGTAGTCCACGCCCTGCTCGGCCTGCTCGATGAGCGTGTCGCGGAACACCTCCCAGCTCAGCTCCTCGGCGATGCCGCCGACCTTCTCCAGCGCCTGGTAGAGCGGCACGGTGCCGATGGGGATGGGCGCGTTGCGGATGATCCAGTCGCGGATGTTGTGGATGTTGCGGCCGGTCGAGAGGTCCATCACCGTGTCCGCGCCCCAGCGGATGGCCCAGACCATCTTCTCCACCTCCTCGGCCATGGAGGAGGTGACGGCGGAGTTGCCGATATTGGCGTTGATCTTCACCAGGAAGTTCCGGCCGATCGCCATCGGCTCCAGCTCCGGGTGGTTGATGTTGGCGGGGATGATGGCGCGGCCGCGCGCCACCTCCTCCCGCACGAATTCGGGGGTGACGAAGTCGGGGATGGCGGCGCCGAAATTCTCGCCGTCGCGCTCCAGCTTCCCGCGGATCTCGGCGCGGCCGAGATTCTCGCGGATGGCGACGAACTCCATCTCCGGCGTGACGATGCCGGCGCGCGCATAGGCGAGCTGCGTCACCGCGCGCCCGCCCGCCGCGCGGCGCGGCGCGTGCCATACGGGGAAGGCGGGGGTGAGGCGGTCGCCCGAGACGAAGCCGTTGTCCTCGGGCTTCAGCAGCCGCCCCTCATAGGCTTCCGTGTCGCCGCGGGCGGCGATCCATCCCTCGCGCAGCCGCGGCAGCCCGCGCTCGATCGCGATCCTGGCCGCGGGATCGGTGTAGGGGCCGGAGGAATCATAGACCGTGACCGGCGGCTCGCCCGCGCTCGGGTGCAGGGCGATCTCGCGCATGGGCACGCGGATCCCCGGATGCAGCGCACCCGGCCTGAACACCTTGGCCGAGGCGGGCAGCGGCCCGGTGGTGACGCTGGGCACGCCCTTCGGGGCGGGCCGTTCGGTGGTGGTTTCGACGGACATGCGCCAGAGCTCCTTCGCCTTCGCGAGAACCCAGCGCTGAACTGCAAAGATGGAAGGATGCCCCCACGGCGGGCGTGGAGCTCCCCGGGACAGGGAGTGAAGGGCAGCCGCACCGTCCCTACGCCAGCATGAACTGGATCAGGTTCATCGGGTCACGGCGCTGCCCCCAGAAGCCTGGATGCCAGCCGTATCTCAGCCCCCTGTCGGGACCCCCCGGGTGAGGCGCGCAGCCTCGGCCCGCGGCGCCGGTCTTGTCAACGACTAGAGTCCAGCGCCGCCATCGATCGCGATTGCCTGCCCCGTGATGTTCGCCGCGGCGGGGGAGAGCAGGAAGGCGGCCGTCTCCGCCACCTCCCCCGCGCCGGTGATGCGCCCGGTGGGCGTGCCCGCGGCGGCCTCCGACGCCGTCATGCCCAGCTCCGCCCAGCGCGCGCGGGCCATGCCGGTCTCCACCCAGCCCGGGCAGAGCGCGTTCACGGTGATGCCGCGCGGGGCCAGCCGCAGGGCGAGCGCCCGCATCAGCCCGATCACCCCGTGCTTGGCCGCCGAATAGGCCACCTGGTCCGGCACGGCGCGCAGCCCGAGGACGGAGGAGAGGAGCACGATGCGCCCCTCGCCGTCCGGCAGCACGGCGGCCGCCGCCTCCGCGCAGCGCCAGGCGCCGTCGAGGTTGGAGGCCATGATCCGGCGCCAGTGCTCCTCGTCCGGCGCGGGCGGGTCTCCCCCGGCCACCCCGGCCGCGAGGATCGCCGCCCGCAGCGGCCCAGTCTCAGCCTCAATCCCGGCGAAGAGGGCGCGGACGGAGGCGGGGTCCGTCACGTCGCAGGCAGTGAAGCGCACCCCCTCCGGCAAGGGCTTCTCCGGCGCGCGGCGGGCGGCGGCGATCACGGGCACCCCCTGCCCCGCCAGCAGCCGCGCGCAGGCCAGCCCGATACCGCGCGTGCCGCCGGTCACGAGAACCGCCCTCACGCCGCCGTCGTCCCGCCATCCACGGGCATGACGGTGCCCGTGACGAAGCTCGCGTGGTCGGAGAGGAGGAAGGCCACCGCCGCCGCGATCTCACGCGGCTCGGCGAAGCGGCGCTGCGGCACGGCGGCGGTGTAGGCATCCTCCGAGGCCGGGCGGGAAGGGTCCCGCGCGGCGAGGCCGGCGAGCACGGCGCGCAGCATCGGCGTGTCCGTGCTGCCCGGCGCCACGGTGTTGAAGCGCACCCCTTTCCCGCCCGGCGGCGCGGCGAAGTCGAGCGCCGCCCCCCGCGTCAGCCCCGCCAGCGCGGCCTTGGAGGCGCCGTAGGCCGCGCTGGCGGGCTTGCCGATGATCGCCTGGTCGGAGGCGATGTTCACCACCGCCCCGCCGTTCCGCAGGAGATAGGGCAGCGCCGCCTGCATCACGGCGAAGGGGGCGAGCAGGTTGATCCGCATGATGCGCTCCGCCTCATCCAGCGGGGTGTCGAGGAGCGTGCCGAGGATCGTGTCCCCGGCCCCGTTCACCAGCAGCTCGATCCCGCCCATCCGCTCGGCGGCGGCCGTCACCGCCGGGGCGATGGAGGGGATGTCGAGCAGGTCGTGCTCCGGCCGGTCCAGCCCCTCCACCACCGCGCCCGAGACCTCCAGCACCGCGACGATGGCGGCGCCGATGCCGCCCCGGTGGCCGGTGACGAGGGCCCGCTTCCCCGCGAGGCCCGTCTGCGCGATCCCGTCCATGCAACATTTCCCCCTGATCTCCGGAGGGGATGGGGGCGGCGGAGAGGGGGCTCCGTCAAGCGCGGCCCTCGCGGGAGGCGGGGCGCTGCCCTATCTTGCCCGGTGCATGGCCATCCCATCCCAGATTCCCCGGGCGGCGCTCGTCACGGGCGGCGCGAAGCGCATCGGCCGCGCGATCGGCCTCGCCCTGGCCGGCGCCGGCTTCGACCTGGCGATCCACCACCACGACAGCCGCGAGGAGGCGGAGGCGCTGGCCGGCGAGGTGCGCGCCCTCGGCCGCCGCGCCGCTCTCCTGCGCGCCGACCTCTCGCGGGAGGCGGAGGTGGAGACCCTCATCCCCGACGCCACGGCCAAGCTCGGCCCGGTCGGGGTGCTGGTGAACAACGCCTCCCGCTTCGACCGGGACGAGTGGGACAGCGCCACCCGCGAGAGCTGGGACGCGCATCTGGAGCCCAATCTCCGCGCGCCCTTCGTGCTGACCCAGGCCCTGGCCCTCGCCCTGCCCGAAGGGGCGGAGGGGGCGGTGGTGAACATGCTGGACCAGCGCGTCCTCTCTCTCACCCCGCATTTCGTCTCCTACACCGTCAGCAAGGCGGCGCTCTGGGCGCTGACGCAGACCATGGCGCTGGCGCTGGCGCCGCGGATCCGGGTGAACGGCATCGGCCCCGGCCCCACCATCGCCAGCACCCGCCAGAGCGAGGCCCAGTTCCGCGCCCA
The DNA here is from genome assembly GCF_014199205.1 of Muricoccus pecuniae. Classification (GTDB taxonomy): domain Bacteria; phylum Pseudomonadota; class Alphaproteobacteria; order Acetobacterales; family Acetobacteraceae; genus Roseomonas; species Roseomonas pecuniae. The sequence goes on from NZ_JACIJD010000004.1 coordinate 196,703, forward strand.
GAGCGAGAGCACCCCCCTCGGCCACGGGTCGAGCCCGGAGGAGGTGGCGCGGGCCGTCCTCGCCATCCTCTCGCTGCCGGCGATGACGGGGGGGATCATCACCCTCGACGGTGGGCAGCATCTCCAGTGGTCCCCAACCCGCGCCCATGGCGGGCCAGAGGAATAACAAAGGAATGACATCCTATATCCCGGACGCCGCGCGCGGGCTGCGCCGGGTCTTCGTGCGCGACCTCACGGTGCAGGCAAGGCTCGGCGTTTACCCCCGGGAGGAGGCGGCGCCGCAGCGCGTGGTCATCGGGATCGAGCTGCTGGTGGAGGACGACGCCGCCCCCGCCGGCGTGGGGGCGGACCGGCTGGAGCGGGTGGTGGACTATGCGGTGGTGGCCGACCGCGCGCGGGCCGTGGCGACGGGCGGGCACACCCGCCTGGCCGAGACGCTGGCCGAGCGCATCGCCCTCGCCTGCCTGGAGGACCCCCGCGTGCGGGCCTCTCGCGTGACGGTGGAGAAGCCGGACATCCTGCCGGGAGTAGGGGCCGTGGGCGTCAGCGTGGAACGCGTTCGGAATGACGCGGGAGTGTCACAAGGCTGACTTTGTCAAGCCTCTCTCGCCGAATTGACGCAACTCGTCCCCCGCGCGGGCCGCAAGGCTGGCCCGACTGGCGAAAGGGGTGGGGAGCGTCAATGTGAACAGAGCATGAATGCCGATTTCAGGTTGAAAATTTCTAAAAACAATGACTTAGATTGTTGCACAATTTCTGGGCAGGACCGTCGGAAGCCCTTATCCGCCGCTGTCGGGCAGACCCTGACGCCTCCCCATCCACAAGCTTATCCACAGCTTCCGGGGACAACCCTCAGGGGCACCCTGGAAACCCAACGGAAACAAGCCTGATGGCCTTCTCCAACGAGCAGACCACCCCGGTGCCGCCCATGGAAGGGCGTGAGGTCATCGAGCGCACCCTCGCCACCCTGCCCTTCTCTCCGGGCGTCTACCGCATGCTCGATGCCAAGGGGGACGCGCTCTATGTCGGCAAGGCGCGCAGCCTGAAGAAGCGCGTCTACGCCTATACCCAGGTCCATAAGCTGCCGGACCGGCTGAAGCGCATGGTCTTCGAGACCCGGCAGATGGAGGTCATCACCACGGCCTCCGAGGCCGAGGCGCTGCTGCTGGAGGCCAACCTGATCAAGCGGCTGCGGCCGCGCTACAACATCGTCCTGCGGGACGACAAGTCGTATCCCTGGCTGGTGATCACGGAAGATCATCCTTACCCGCAGATCACGAAGCACCGGGGGGAGCGGCGCAAGGGCGCCTCCTACTGGGGCCCCTTCGCCTCGGCCTGGGCGGTGAACCAGACCCTCACCGCCCTCCAGCGCGTCTTCCTCCTGCGCTCCTGCCGGGACACGGTCTTCGACAACCGCTCCCGCCCCTGCCTCCTGCACCAGATCCGCCGCTGCTCCGCCCCCTGCGTGGACCGCGTCTCCAAGGAGGACTACGCGGAGCTCGTGCGGGAGGCGACGCAGTTCCTCTCCGGCGAGACCCCCTCCATCCAGAAGCGCCTGGCGCGCGAGATGGAGGAGGCGGCCGAGCGGCTGGAGTTCGAGCGCGCGGCGGCCATCCGGGACCGCATCCGGGGCCTGACCCATGTGCAGGGCCGCGACCGCATCAACATGGAGGGGATCGGCGACGCCGACGTGGTGGCGCTGCACATGGCGGCCGGCCAGGCCTGCGTGCAGGTCTTCTTCTTCCGCGGCGGCCGCAACAACGGCAACCGGCCCTTCTTCCTCTCGGGCATGCGGGCCGATGCCGAGCCGGCGGAGGTGCTGACGGCCTTCCTCGGCCAGCTCTACGACGACCTGCCGCCCCCGCCCCTCGTGCTCCTCTCCCACGACCTGCCGGAAGCCGCGCTGGTGGCCGAGGCGCTGGCGCTGCGGGCCGACCGCAAGGTGGAGGTCCACACCCCCAAGCGCGGCGACAAGCGCTCGGCGGTGGAGCACGCCCAGACCAACGCGCGGGAGGCGCTGGAGCGGCGCCTGGCCGAGGGCGCGGCGCAGGGCGAGCTGCTGCAAGGCGTGGCGAAGGTCTTCGACCTCGCCTCCACCCCCGAGCGGATCGAGATCTACGACAACTCCCATATCCAGGGCACGAATGCCTACGGCGTGATGGTCGTCGCCGGTCCCTCGGGCTTCATCAAGAACGCCTACCGCAAGTTCTCCATTCAGGGGGGCGGAACCCGGGCCGCCCCGGGCGCGGGCAAGGGGCGAAAGGGCGCCGATGCCGGCCCGGCGCCCGCGGATGCGAGCGGCGTGGAGCCCCTGGCGGGGGAGGACGTGACCGCCCTCGCCCACGACGCCGCCGGGCGCACCACGATCAAGTCCACGGGCGGCCCCCGCGGCGGCGACGACTTCGCCATGATGCGCGAGGTCTTCGAGCGCCGCTTCGGCCGCGCGCTGAAGGAGGACCCGGAGCGCGAGAGCGGCACCTGGCCCGACCTCGTCCTCATTGATGGCGGCCTCGGCCAGCTCAACGCCGCGCGCGACATCCTGACGGAGATGGGCATCCACGACATCCCGCTGGTGGCCGTCGCCAAGGGGCCGGACCGGGATGCCGGGCGCGAGTGGTTCCACCGGACGGGGCACGACCCCATCCAGCTCCCGCCCCGAGACCCCGTGCTCTACTACCTCCAGCGCCTGCGGGACGAGGCGCACCGCTTCGCCATCACCACCCACCGCGCCGGCCGCTCCAAGTCCCTGGTCAGGAGCGAGCTGGACGAGATCCCCGGCGTCGGCACCGCCATCAAGCGGGCGCTGCTGAACCATTTCGGCTCGGCGCGCGGCGTGCGAAACGCGGCGCTGGAGGACCTGCAGAACTGCCCCGGCATCGGCCCGGCGGTGGCGCGGCGCGTCTATGAGCACTTCCACCCCGGCACCACCGGCCCGGTCGAGGCGGTGAAGCCCCGCGGCCGCGCGGCGCGGAAGGGGGCGGGAGCGGTGGTTGGTCCCGCGCCCGTCACCGTGCTGGCCGAGATGCCGGACGAGGCGGGTTCGTCGGAAGACCCGCCGGAGGACGAGGGGTCGGCCCCCCTCGCCCCCGACGCGCTGGGCCATGAGGTGGAGGGTTGATCCGCCCCCGCGTTCCCCCCGCGCCCGATCTGGGCTAGGGGAGGCGGCAAGGAGCCTCGGATGCCCACCGACCTGCCGAACCTGCTCACGCTGTCCCGCATCGCGGCGATCCCGCTGCTGGTGGGGTTGATGTTCCTCCGCACGCCGGTGGGCGACATCCTCGCCTGCGCGGTCTTCTCGGCCGCGGCGCTGACGGACTACTTCGACGGCAAGATCGCGCGGGAACGCGGGTCCTTCACCGCCTTCGGGCGGATGCTGGACCCCATCGCGGACAAGCTGCTCGTCGGGGCGGCGCTGATGCTGCTGGCGGGGATGGACCGGCTCTCGCCGCTCGGCCTGCTGCCCGCCATCGTCATCCTGCTGCGCGAGATCCTCGTCTCCGGGCTGCGCGAGTACCTGGCGGGGATCAAGATCGGCCTGCCGGTGACGCGGCTGGCGAAGTGGAAAACGGGCTTCCAGATGGGCTCCATCGGCACCATCGTCGCCGGGAACAGCGGCGCCTCGGCCATCATGCTCGATTTCCTGCCGGTCTCCTGGCTCGGCGAGGCCGGGCTCTGGGTCGCGGCGGCCCTCACCCTCGTCACGGGGTGGGACTACATGACGGCGGGCATGCGCCACGCGGCGGCCGAGGACGGCGCCCGCGCGGCCCGCGAGGGCAACCGCGCCGGGTAGCCGCCCGGCATGCGCGGGCGCATCCTGCGCCTCAGCGAATCACCAGGAAGGCCCGGGGCGGCGCGCTGCCCCGGGCCGATCGGAAAGGACATCCCCATGGACCGCCTTCGCCCGGGTCCCCTGGCCAGCCTGTCGCTGGCGATCCTGCTCGGCGGCTGCCTCGGCGACATCGACCTCGCCCCCTTCGGCCGGCGCGACGCGATCGGCGCGCCGGACAGCCTCACCGTGCGCCGGGTCATGGGCACCTCGGCCGAGGACGCCCCGCTGATGCCCGAGCCCGGCAATGTCTGGCCCGGCGAGGAGGCCCCCCGCGCCACGCTGCAGAACCCCGACGCGGCCGTCGTGCCGCCGCAGGAGCGTGCCCGCTCCGAGGGGCTGGAGCGCGCCCAGCAGCGCGGCCGCGCGCCCGAGGTGATCCCGCCCAACAGCACCCAGCCCGGCCGCGGCGCCCCGCCGGAGGCCGCGCCGAACCCGCGCGCCCCGGCCCCCGGCACGCGCCGCGCGACCGGCAGTTCCCAGGCGCTGCCCCCGCTCGACCCGCCGCCCCTGCCGCGCGCCGGCGTGCCGCGGGGCGAGCCGGCCACCCCGCCCGCGCCCCGGCTGGAGGGGCAGGTGCTGCCCACGCCGGGCGGCGCGCCCGCCACCATCACGGGCGGGAACAACAACGTGCAGACCTTCACCCAGCCCGGCATCGGCACCGGCACGGCTATCCGCCAGGGCGGCACCACCACCCTCTTCGGGGCGGATGGCAGCATCCAGGTGGTGCCGACGCCGCGCTAGGACGGGACGATGAGGGTTCTCTACTTCGCTTGGCTCCGCCAGCGCGCCGGCACGGGGGAGGAGAGCGTCTCCCCCCCGCCCGAGGTGCGGGACGTGGGCGCGCTGATGCGCTGGCTCGCCGCCCGATCGCCGGGCCACGCCTCGGCCTTCGCCGACCCTGCCCAGGTGCGCGCGGCGGTGAACCAGGAGTTCTGCGGCCCCGACCACCCCGTGAAGCCCGGCGACGAGGTGGCCTTCTTCCCCCCGGTGACCGGTGGCTGAGGAGGGGCGGGTGACGCCGACGGTCCGCGTCCAGGAGGCGCCCTTCGACCTCGCCGCCGAGACCGCCGCCCTCTCCGCCGGGCGGGTGGATGTCGGGGGCATCGCCAGCTTCATCGGCCTCTGCCGCGCCGATGACGGGCTGGAGGCGCTGGTGCTGGAGCACTATCCCGGCATGACGGAGCGCTCCATCGCCCGCATCGCGCAGGAGGCGGCGGGGCGCTGGCCGCTCACGGGCTGCACCGTGATCCACCGCCACGGCCGCATCCTGCCCGGGGAGGGCATCGTCCTCGTGCTCGCCGCCAGCCGCCACCGCACGGCGGCGCTGGAGGCCTGCGCCTTCCTGATCGACTGGCTGAAGACCGGCGCCCCCTTCTGGAAGCGGGAGGAATTCGCCACCGGCACCGACCGCTGGGTGGAGGCACGGGCGGAGGACGAGGCGCGCAGAGAGGGATGGGGCTGAGGCCCGCCCTTTCCGTGGCGGCGGGCGGGCTGATGCTCGCCTGGCCGGCGCTTCTCTCGGGCTACCCGCTGGTGTTCAGCGACACCGCCGCCTTCCTGCACCAGACGCTCGGCCCGCTGATGATCTGGGACAAGCCCTGGATCTACGGCCCCATCGCCTCTCTCCTGCACTGGCACGTCACCCTCTGGCCCGTGGTGGCGGCACAGGGGCTGATCCTCTCGCACCTTCTCTGGCTGCTGCTGCGCGCCTTCGGCGGCGGGGCCTCGCCGGGGCGGCACCTGCTCCTCTGCGCGATCGTCGCGGCGCTGACGGCGGCGCCCTTCACGGTCTCCCTCGTCATGCCGGACGCGCTCACCCCCGCGGTGACCCTCGCGGCCCTCCTCCTCGGCTTCGGCCGCGCCGCCCTCTCCCGGGGGGAGGCGCTGTGGCTGGGGGTGCTGGCGGCGCTCGGCACGGCGGCGCATCTGTCGCACCTGCCGATGCTCGGGGCGCTGGCGGTGCTCGTCCTCCTGCTCGCGGGCTGGCGCGCGGCGGCGTGGCTGGCGCTGCCGCTGGCCGGGGCCGCGGCCCTCCTGCTGGCGACGAATCTCGCGGGGCACGGGCGGCCCTCCCTCTCGCCCTATGGCGCCACCTTCCTCCTCGCCCGGATGGTGGCGAACGGCCCGGCGCTGCGCACGATCGAGGCGCGCTGCCCCGAGGCCGGCTGGGCGCTCTGCGCCTTCAAGGGAGGGCTCGCCCCCTTCGGCCCCGAGGCCTGCCGCCTCCGCGACTGCCCGCGGGACCTGCTGGCGAGCGACATCTTCCTCTGGGACCCCGCCAGCCCGGTGAACCGGGACGAGGCCGGGCAGCCCCGCTTCCTCGGCGGCCGCGCCCTCTCGGGCGAGGCCCGCGCCATCGTCGCGGAGACGGTCGCGCGCGAGCCCCTGGCCGTGGCCGGGCACGCGCTGCGGGATACCTTCCGCCAGCTCGCCGCCAACCGCGTGGGGGACACGCTGGAGCGGCGCCATATCGGCGAGGGCGTGCTCGGTGCCGTCGCCCTTTTCAGCGAGGCGGAGGCGGCGCGGCTCCGGGCGGGGGCGCAGTGGCGGGGCGCGATGCCGGAACTGGCGGTGCCGCTCCTCTGGCCCCAGGCGCCGGCCCTGCTGCTGGGGGCGGGGGCGCTCGCCCTGCTGGGCTGGCGTGCCAGGCGGGACCGGGCGCTTCTCGGCCTGGCGCTGGGGATCGGGGTGGGCATCCTCGCCAACGCCTTTGCCACCGGCGCGCTGAGCGGGCCGCATGACCGCTACGGGGCGCGGCTGACCTGGGTGGTGCTGGCGGGGGCCTTCGTCCTCGCCGCGCGCGAGATGCGGGGCCGGGAGGCGCGCTGAGCGCCCTCAGCGCCGGAGGCAGGCCATGCGCGGCCGGGACTGGCGCGGCACGGGCACGGGCCGGCTCACCCCGGGACGCATGAAGCGCCGGGCCTCCGCCGCGCCGCCCACCAGCAGGGCCGGCTGCAGCCCGGGCGCGCAGAGATTGGCCAGGCCCCGCATCGCCGGCAGGGGCACCGCCCCCCCGCGCCCCCAGACGGCGCCGAGCCGCGCGAGCGCCACGCGGCGGTTATAGGCGGCGCCCCGCTCGGGCTCGCCGGAATGGTAGCGCCCGATCGCCTCCCCCCAGTCCGGCGCGGCGCCGCGCAGCCGCAGGAGGAAGCGGGCGGCGTAGCGGGCATTGGCCAGGGGGTCGAAGGCGGCTTCCAGGCTGGGGAAGGCGTCGGGGTGGTGCAGGAGGTTCACCTGCATGCAGCCGACATCGACCGAGCGCTGCCCGCGCGCCAGCAGCGCCGCCACCGCCGCGACCGCCGCGGCCTTGCTCGGCGCGGAGCCGCCCTCCCCGCCCGCGTTCCAACTCCAGGGCCAGGGCTCCGGCCGGCCGGAGGGAGCGGCGCGGCCGGATTCCACGAGGGCGATGGCCCCCAGCAAACCCTCCGGGATGCCCGATCCCGGCTCCACCGCGGCGATCGCCCGGCGGCAGGCGGACCAGTCGTCGCCCGCCCCCTGGGCGCGGGCGGGGGCGGCGACCGGGGCCGCGAGGGCGGCGCCGAGCAGCAGGGCGGTCAGGCGGGGGCGCGACATGGCCCGCTCCTCGCCACCAGGGCGGATGGGGTCAAGGGGGACGCGCGGGAACGGGTGGGACCGGGATCAGCTCGTCGCCGCGTCGGCGGCCTCGGCGGCCCGGCGGTTGGCATAGGCCTGGGCATCGTCGGCCGCCTCGGCCATGCGGGCGCGCTGCTCGCAGGTGGCGCGGATCTCGTCCAGCTCCTCCTCCGTCAGGTGCTCGATCCCGATGAAGGCGTTGCCCGCCGCGCTGGTGCGGATCAGCTCGTCCAGCTTCGCCTGGATGGCCGCGCCGTCGCGGTTTTGGGTGTTCTGGATGAGGAACACCATGAGGAAGGTGACGATGGTCGTGCCCGTGTTGATGACGAGCTGCCAAGTGTCGGAGAAGTTGAAGAGCGGCCCGGAGACGGCCCAGACGAGCACCACGCCCACGCAGGCGGCGAAGGTGAGCGGCCGCCCGGCCGCGTGCGCCACCCGGCTCGCCACGTCGCTGAACATCTTGGAAAGGGACATCGGGAATCGGCCGCCGCAGTGGATATCGGGGAGCTGGGAATCCAGCCCTGCATGGCACAAGGGATAGCAGGGGCCGGCGGGGCGCGCCTTTCCGCGATTTCATCCCGCCTTCATACTGAACGCCCGCCGCGCAACCCGGCCGCCGGCCGGGCGATAGCCCCTCGACACCCCGGAGGGACCCATGCACGCCAAGATCACCGTCCACGCCAGCCCCGAGCGCCTCTTCGCCTGGCTGTCCGAGCCCGGGAACGCCCGCCACTGGTTCGCCCATCTGCGCCACGCGGTGGAGGGGCTGCCCGATCCCGGGCTGAAGCCGGACGAGGACGCGATGACGATCCGCTGGAGCACGGCGCCGGCGGGGGAGATGGTGGTGAGCGGCCGGGGCGCCGTCGCCGACCTCTCCCTCACCTTCACCGAGGGCGACCACGAGCCGGAGCCGCCGGCCGAGGAGATGAGCCCGGACGACGCCCCGACGAATGCGGGCAACGCGCTGCGGAGCATCAAGAGCCATGTCGAGGCCGCCGAGGGCGGCGACCCCGACCTCCACACGCCCGGCATCGTCTCCCGCGAGGATGCGGAGGAGGCCGAGCGCGAGATCGAGGCCGACCCGGAGAACAGCGGCACCCCGCTGCGCTGAGTGCGGCCGCTGCGCTAGCGCAGCCGCTGCGCTGAGGCGCGGCCCGCGTGTCGATGGTTGCCGGGGCCGCGCGCCCCGGCGCCGTCAGGCCCCGGCCTCCCGCGGCGTGCCGGGCCTGGCCGCCAGCACCTTCCACACCCCGTCCCCGGCGGCGACGCGGCGATCGCCGACCGTGATCATGCCGCGCACGAAGACGACCGACTTGGCCAGCCGGATCACCTCGCCCCGCGCCTCCAGGAACTCGCCCGGCTGGGCGGCGGCGAGGAAATGGGTGTTCATCTGCATGGTCACGGAGGGGCGCAGGCCCGTCGCGTGCCAGACCGTCATGCCCATCGTGTTGTCCAGCAGCGTCATCAGCAGCCCGCCATGGACGATGCCGTGGAGGTTGGTGTGGCGCGGCTCGGCCAGCACGCCATAGGCCCAGCCATCCCCCTCCGGGCGCGCCCAGAGCGGGCCGGTCAGCTCGGCGAAGCCGGAAGGCGCGCGCTTCGCCCAGCCAGCCGCCTCGGGGTCGAAGGCGCCGCTCACGCCGCCTTCTCGTCCAGGGAGGCGAAGCCCTGCCCGGCCTCGGCGAGGCGCACCAGCAGGGGCGCGGGCTCCAGGCTCTCGTCGCCCGAGGCCCGGGCGAACTCCCGCAGCCGCCCGACGATGCGGGGCAGCCCCAGGCTGTCCGCGTGGAACATCGGCCCGCCCGTCACCGCCGGCCAGCCATAGCCGTTGAGCCAGACGGTATCGATGTCCCCCGCCCGCGCCGCGATCCCCTCCTCCAGGATGCGGGCGCCCTCGTTGATCATGGGGAAGAGCAGGCGCTCGGTGATCTCCTCCCGCCCGATCGGGCGGCGGGTGACGCCCTGCTCGGCCGAGACGCGCTCGATGATGGCGACCACCTCGGGGTCCGGCACGCCGGTGCGCCCGTCGGCGGAGTAGTCGTAGTAGCCGCGCTTCGTCTTCTGGCCGAGCCGCCCGGCCTCGACCAGCGCGTCGGCCACCGGGGCCTTCTTCCCCGTGGCCTGGCGGATGCGCCAGCCGATGTCGAGCCCGGCGAGGTCGCCCATGGCGAACGGCCCCATGCGGAAGCCGAAGGCGTTCAGCGCCGCGTCCACCTCCTCCGGCAGCGCGCCCTCGATCAGCAGGCGCTCGGCCTGGGCGGTGCGGCGGGCGAGCATGCGGTTGCCGATGAAGCCGTAGCAGACGCCCGAAACCACCGGCACCTTGGCCAGCTTGCGCCCGAGTTCCATGGCGGTGGCCAGCGCGTCGGGCGCCGTCCTCTTCCCGCGCACGACCTCCAGCAGCTTCATGACATTGGCGGGGGAGAAGAAGTGCATCCCCAGCACGTCGGCGGGGCGGGAGGTGGAGGCGGCGATCTCGTCCACGTCGAGATAGGAGGTGTTGGTGGCCAGGATCGCGCCGGGCTTGGCGACCGTCTCCAGCTTGCCGAAGATCTCCTTCTTCAGCCCCATCTCCTCGAAGACGGCCTCGACGACCACGTCGGCGCCCGCCGCGGCATCGAGCCCGACCTTCCCCTCGATCAGCCCCATCCGCTTCGCCCGTGCCTCCTCGGTCAGGCTGCCGCGCTTGACGGAGGTGGCGTAGTTCCCGGCCACGCGCTCCAGCCCGCGCTGGAGGTTCTCCTCGCTCGTCTCGATCAGCGTCACGGGGATGCCGGCATTGGCGAAGCACATGGCGATGCCGCCGCCCATCGTGCCCCCGCCGATCACCGCCGCCCGCTCCACGCGGCGGGGCTGCGTCCCCCGGGGCAGGCCGGGGATGCGGGCCGCCGCGCGCTCGGCGAGGAAGACGTGGCGCAGCGCCTTGCTGCGGGGGTCGTCCCTCAGCCGGAGGAAATGGGCGCGCTCGGCCGCCATGCCCTCCTCGAAGGGCAGGTCGAAGGCGGCGCGCACGGCCTCCACGCAGGCGGCGACGCTCGGGTTGTCGGCGTTCTTCAGCAGACCGGCGGCGGCCTCCTCGAAGGCCTCGCGGTCCTCGGGGGCGCCCCGGTCCCGCGCCGGGGTGGGGCGGCCCGTTTCCGCCAGGCGCAGGGCGAGGGCGCGGGCGGCGCCGACCACGTCCTCGGCGACCTCCTCCACCAGCCCTATGGCCTTCGCCGCCTCGGCGGAGACGGGGTTGCCGTCGGCCATCAGCTTCAAGGCGGGGGCGGCGCCGACCAGCCGGGGCAGGCGCTGCGTGCCCCCCGCGCCCGGCAGCAGGCCGAGCTTCACCTCGGGCAGGCCGAGCTTCGCGCCCGGCGCCGCGACGCGGGCATGGCAGCCCAGCGCCACCTCCAGCCCGCCGCCCAGCGCCGCGCCGTTGATGGCGGCGACCACGGGCTTCGCGAGGGATTCGAGCGAGGCGATCGCCTCGGGCAGGGTGGGCGGCACGGGGGGCTTGCCGAACTCGGTGATGTCGGCGCCCGCGATGAAGGTTCGGCCCTCGGCCGTGACGACCACGGCGCGGACGGAAGGGTCGGCCTCCGCCGCCTCCGCCGCCCGCTTCAGCCCGCCGCGAACGGCCGCGCTGAGGGCGTTGACGGGCGGGTTGGCGATGCGGATCACCGCGACGCCCTCCTCGACCACGGATGTCACGGGCTCTTCCTGGGCCATGCCGGCTCCCTTCTCTCCCCGGCAAATCCTTGTTTTCCGTCAGGAAACAGGATTTCAGCCGCGGGGGAGGAAAGAGCCGGGCGCCGCCGCCGTCAAGCGCCGCCCCCCTGCCCCGGCCGGCGCGAGCCGCTCCCGGCATCCCGGGGCGCCCGGAGACGTCCGGGGGGCACCGGGGTCTTGGGGAGCGCGCGGGGCGCCCCTATCTGCGCGAATGGCGGACGGGGCTTGCGATGCATCAATTCCAGCGCGGGCCAGGGCACGCTAAACCCCCGCAGCCGCCCCCCGCGACCGGGGCACCCGACCAACGCCGACCGGCCCTTTCTGGACCCCAGCCCTGACCACCCCCGCGCCCTTCCTCCACCGCTTCGCCAATCCCGGACGCTTCCTCCGGGCGACGTCGCGGCTGATGCCGTGGCTCTGGGCGGCGTCGCTGGCCGTGCTGCTGCCGGCGGCGGCCTGGGCGCTGCTCCTCTCCCCCGCGGACTGGCAGCAGGGGGAGACGGTGCGGATCATGTACGTCCATGTCCCCATGGCCTGGCTCGCCATGTCCGGCTATGCCGGCCTCGCCCTCGCCTCGGCCGTCGCGCTGATCTGGAAGCACCCGCTGGCCGATCTCGCGGCGCGGGAGATCTCCCCCGTGGGGGCCGTGGCCACCGCCCTCTGCCTCGCCACCGGCAGCCTCTGGGGACGGCCGATGTGGGGCACCTGGTGGGCCTGGGACGCGCGGATGACCTCCGTGCTCGTGCTCTTCTTCCTCTGGATGGGCCATGCTGCCATCACCCGCGCCTTCGAGGACGAGGAGCGGGGCGCGCGGATGGGCGCCATCCTCGCCCTCGTCGGGGTGGTGAACCTGCCGATCGTGAAGTTCTCGGTGGACTGGTGGAACACGCTGCACCAGCCCGCAAGCGTCGCGCGGATGGGCGGGCCGTCCCTACACGTCTCCATGCTCGGGCCGCTGATCGCATGCGCGGTCGGCTTCTCCCTTCTCTTCGCCACCCTCGTCCTCGCGCGGGTGCGGGCGGCGGTGATGGAGCGGCGGGTGCAGGCGCTCGAACTCGCCCGCGCGCGGGAGGCGGACCGCGCGCCGGCGGAGGCGCTGCCGGCATGACACCCCATATGATCAGCGTGGCCGCGGCCTGGGGGCTGGCGGCGATCGGCTTCGGCGGGCTCGCCCTCGGGGCCGCCTGGCGGCACCGCGCGGCGGCGCGGCGGTTGAAGGAACTGGAGCGGGCGCGATGAGCGGCGCGGCGAGCACGATACGGCGCGGCGGCGGCCTCGGGGTCGCGGCCGCGAAACGGCGGCGGCGGATCTGGGTGATGGCGCTCTGCGGCCTCGGCATCGGCGCCGCGGCGGCGCTGGCGCTGACGGCCTTCCAGGACAACCTCGTCTTCTTCCGCTCCCCCTCGGACATCGTTGCCGCCGCCCCGCCCGACGGCCGGGCCTTCCGCCTGGGCGGGCTGGTCGAGGCCGGGAGCGTGGTGAGGGACGGCGCCGAGGCCCGATTCCGCGTGACGGACGGCGCGAACACGATCGCCGTCACCTATCGCGGCGTGCTGCCGGACCTCTTCCGGGAGGGCCAGGGCGTGGTGGCGCTGGGCAAGCTGCGCCCCGATGGCGGCTTCGCGGCCAGCGAGGTGCTCGCCCGCCACGACGAGACCTACATGCCGCCCGAGGTGAAGGACGCGCTGCAGCGCTCCGGCCACTGGAACCCGGAGCAGGGCGCGGCGCCGCCCGCCTCCGGCTGGAACACGATGCAGACCAGCGGGCAGACCAGCGGGCAGACCAGCGGGCAGACCACTGGGCAACCCCCTGCGCAGCCGACCAGGACGGGCGGATGATTCCTGAACTCGGGCACTTCGCCCTCGCCCTCGCCCTCGCCCTCTCGCTCGCCCAGGCGGTGCTGCCGCTGATCGGGGCGCAGCGCCGGGATGCCAGGCTGATGGCGGCCGGACCGGGGCTGGCCATCGGCGTGCTGGTGGCCGTCGGCGCCGCCTTCGCCGCCCTGCTCCGCTCCTTCGCGGTGAACGACACCACCGTCTCCAACGTGGTGCAGAACAGCCACTCGGCGAAGCCGATGCTCTACAAGCTCGCCGGCGCCTGGGGGAACCACGAGGGCTCGATGGTCCTCTGGGTGCTGATCCTCGCCCTCTGCGGCGCGGCGGTCGCGGGCTTCGGGCGCAACCTGCCGAGCGGGCTGCGGGCGCGGGTGCTCGCGGTGCTCGGCATGATCGGGGCGGGCTTCCTCGCCTTCGTCCTCGCGACCTCCAACCCCTTCCTCCGGGTCTGGCCACCGGCGGTGGACGGGCAGGGCCTCAACCCCGTGCTGCAGGACCCCGGCCTCGCCTTCCACCCGCCGCTGCTCTACCTCGGCTATGTCGGCACGGCCGTCACCTTCGCCTTCGCCATCGCCGCCCTCATCGAGGGGCGGGTGGACGCGGCCTGGGGGCGCTGGGTGCGGCCCTGGGCGCTGGCCTCCTGGTCCTTCCTGACGCTCGGCATCGCGCTCGGCTCCTGGTGGGCCTATTACGAGCTGGGCTGGGGCGGCTACTGGTTCTGGGACCCCGTGGAGAACGCCTCCCTCCTGCCCTGGCTCGCGGGCTGCGCCCTGCTGCACTCGGCCATTGTGGTGGAGAAGCGGGAGGCGCTGAAGACCTGGTCGGTGCTGCTGGCCATCCTCGCCTTCTCCATGTCGCTGCTCGGCACCTTCCTCGTGCGCTCGGGGGTGCTGAACTCCGTCCACGCCTTCGCCAACGATCCCGAGCGCGGCGTCTTCATCCTCGCGCTGCTGGTCATCACCATGGGCGGGGCCTTCGCCCTCTTCGCCTGGCGGGCGCCCTCCCTGGCGCCGACGGGCCTCTTCGCCCCCCTCTCGCGGGAGGGGGCGCTGGTGCTGAACAACCTGCTCCTCTGCACCATCGCGGCGGTGGTGCTGGCCGGCACGCTCTACCCCATGTTCGCGGACCTCATGCTGCGGGCGAAGATCTCGGTCGGCCCGCCCTTCTACCAGGCGACCGTCTTCCCCCTCGCCCTGCCGCTGATCCTCGCCATGGCGGCCGGGCCGCTGATGGCCTGGAAGCGCGCGAAGCCCTGGCCGGTGCTGCAGCGTCTGTGGTGGGTGGCCGCCATCTCCTTCGGCGCCATCGCCCTCGTCTGGCTCGTGCAGGGCAAGCCGGTGCTGCCGGCCCTCGGCTTCGGCGCGGCGCTCTGGCTCATTCTCGGCGCGCTGGCCGATGTGGCGGAGCGCATCGCCCTCTTCTCCCGGCCCCGCGCGGCCCTGGCCCGCGCGCGCGGCCTGCCCCGCGCGGCCTGGGGCGGGGCGGTGGCCCATGCGGGCTTCGGCATCACCCTGCTCGGCATGGCCGGGATGGGACTGGCGACCGAGCGCCTCACGGCCGTGAGCCCGGGGGAGAGCGTGTCGCTCGGCGGCTATGAGTGGCGGCTGGAGGGCGTGCGCGACGTGACCGGCCCGAACTGGACGAGCCGCCGCGCGACCGTCACCGTCACCCGGGACGGTGCGCCCGTGACGGTGCTGGAGCCGGAGAAGCGCAACTTCGCCCTCTCCCGCCAGAGCACGACGGAGGCCGCCATCCACACGACCTGGGCGTCCGACCTCTACGCCGTGATGGGCGAGGAGGAGGGCGGGCGGGCCACGCTGCGCCTGCACCACAACCCGCTCGCGCCCTGGATCTGGCTCGGCGGCGCCTTCATGGCGCTGGGCGGTGCCCTCTCGCTCTCGGATCGCCGCGCCCGCGTCGGCGCCCCGGCCCGCCGCTCGGCGGAGGCGGCGCGGGCATGAGCGCGAGCACCTCCCGCCGCGCCCTGCTCTGGGCGCCGCTCGGCCTCGCCGCCGCGGGCGGGGTGGGCTTCTGGGCGATGCTGCGCGGGATGAAGGACGGTTCCTACGACCCCCGCGGCGTGCCCTCCGCCCTGCTCGGCAAGCCGGCCCCGGCCCTGACCCTGCCGGCGGTGGAGGGGGTGGACACGCCCGGCTTCGCGCCGGACGCCCTCGCCTCCCCCGGCTCGCCCGTGCTGGTGAACTTCTGGGCCTCCTGGTGCGTGCCCTGCGTGGTGGAGCACCCGCAACTCGTGGCACTGCAGAGGCGCGGCGTCCGCATCCTCGGGGTGAACTACAAGGACCGGCCGGCCGAGGCCGCGAAGTTCCTCGCCCGCCACGGCAATCCCTTCGCCGGCCTCGTCGCCGATGCCGATGGGCGGGCCGGGATCGAGTACGGGCTCTACGGCGTGCCCGAGACCTATCTGCTCGACGGGGGCGGCATCATCCGCTGGCGCTGGGCCGGGCCGATGACGCCGGACACGCTCTCGGCCGAGCTGGACCCGCTGCTCAGGCGCCACGCGTGAGACGGCTCGCCCTCACCCTGTTGCTCGCCATGGGCCTGCTGACGGGCGGCGCCCTCGCCGTGGGCCGCCCCGCCGAGATGCTGCCCGACCCCGCCGCGGAAGCGCGCGCCCAGGAGATCGGGCGCGAGCTGCGCTGCATGGTCTGCCAGAACCAGTCCATCGAGGACAGCGAGGCCGACCTCGCCCGCGACCTCCGCCGCCTCGTGCGGGAGCGGGTGGCGGCGGGCGAGTCCAGCGATTCCGTGCGCGACTACGTCCATGCCCGCTACGGCGACTTCGTCCTGCTGCGCCCGCCCTTCAACCTGGTCACCGCCCCGCTCTGGGCGCTGCCCGTGATCGTGCTGGGCCTCGGCGCCCTCACCCTCCTGCGGATGCGCCGCCGCACCGCGGCCCGCCCCGGCCCCGCGCCGCTGAGCGAGGAGGAGCGCGCCCGCCTGGCCGCGCTGGAGCGCGACATTTGACCTGGATCCTTGCCGGGGCGCTGGCCCTCGCGGCGCTGCTGCCGCTCGCCCTGGTCATCTGGCGCCCCGCCCGCGCCCTCGACCGCGGCGCCGCCGACCGCGCCCTCTACCGCGCCCAGCTCGCCGAGTTGGAGCGGGACCGCGCCCTCGGCCGGCTGGACGAGGCGGCCCATGCCGCCGCCCTGATCGAGGTGCAGCGCCGGCTGCTCGCCGTGCCGGAGGCCGCCCTGGCGCGGCTCGGCGGGCGCGGGCCGCTGATCGCCGGGCTGGCCTTCATCCCCGCCCTCGCCTTCGCGATCTACTTCCTGAACGGCCTGCCCGGCATGCCCTCGGCCACCTTCGCCGAGCGGCAGGACGCGACGGCGCGGGACGAGGCGCTGCTCGCCCAGCTCCGCGCGCGGCTCGCCGCCATTCCCGCCGGCAACCCCGCCGCGCGCCAGGGATGGCTGCTGCTGGCCGAGGCCGAGCGCAACCGCGGCCGCCACGCCGAGGCCGCCGCCGCCTATGCCGAGGTGCTGCGCGCGGGCTTCGACCCCGACATCGCCGCCCAGCGCGCCCAGGTGCTGCTGGAGGCCGGGAGGGTGGAGGAGGCCGCCGCCTCTCTCTCGGATTCCCTGCCCCGCGCGCCGGAGCATGTGGGGCTGCGCTTCCTCTCCGGCCTCGCCGAGGCTCAGGCCGGGCGCCCGGCCGTGGCCCGCGCCGCCTGGACGGCCCTGCTCGCCTCCGCGCCGGAGGGGGCGCCCTGGCGGGGCATGGTGGAGCGGCGCATGCAGGCACTGCCGTAAGCGCGCGCCGTTCGGGACGGCGATGCGCGCCCCAGCCGCGCCTGCTGCGGGCGGACCGGGCATTCTCCGCCACCGTCGTCTCTATGGCGGATGGCTGCGTCTACCGTATCCCGCGCTTCTCGATCCGACGAAGGGGCATGGGGCCGTGCAGCGCGTACAGGACGAGGCCCGACGAGCCGGGCCGACACGCGCCGCGGGCGCGGCGGGGCTAAACGCTCCGCAGATGACCGATCTCATCCACTCCGTCACCTGGTTCGCGAATGCCAAGGAGCCACTGGCCGCCCGGCCGCGAAAAGGTGGGACCCGCCCCCGGACCGCTCCCCTGTCACGGGAGCAAGCCCGCCTGCCGGGCCTGGCGGAGGCAGGCCTGCGTGACCTCGGCGCGCACGATCGCGCTGTTGATGTCGAGCGTGCCGAACGGGCCGTAGACCCTGTCCTCGGCGGCGGCACCGCGCATCTGGCAGGCATAGACCGGGTCCGCGGCGGCCGTGGGCGCCGCAACCTGCCCCGGCCCGCCGCCGGCACAGCCCGCCAGCAGCAGGAGCGATCCCAGGCCGGTTCCGCGTGCGAGCCCGATCATCGGCACCTCCTGTGTCATCAAGGGCCATAACGGCCGAGCGCCCCGGTTCGTTCCGCGCGCCGAATCGGCGGGCACCGCGGCGCCCCGTCCGATCTCCTCCTGCGGGAAGGTCGCGGGACGCTCCGGCGGGCGATGGTCGCCGTCGGGGCTCCCGGGCGATGGTTCAGGAGGAGCCAGCGGCCGGAAATCGACGGCCGCGGCCTTCGTCCGCGTCATCTGGCGGCGCGCGGTCCTGCCACGGGCAGGCCCTCGCCCGGCGGGTTCGCCGCGGCGTCGAGCAGGGGGAAGCGCGCGGGCGCCTCGGCCGGGGCGGGCGAGGCGGCGTCGATGAGCGGGAAGCCCGCGGGCGCGGCGGCCTGCACGGGCATGGCCGGCGCTTCCGGCTCCGGCGCCCAGGCGACGCGCTGGAGATAGGTGGAGAGGAAGCGGCGCAGGCGCGGCTCCTCGGCGTCCCGGAACACCGCCCTCGCCGGCCCGTCCACCAGCACGCGCCCGTGGTCGAGGAAGACGGCGCGGGAGGCGACGGAGGCGACGAAGCCCATCTCGTGCGAGACGACGAGCATCGTCATCCCCGTCTCCGCCAGCCCGCGGATGACGTCCAGCACCTCCGTCGTCAGCTCGGGGTCGAGGCTGGCCGTGGGCTCGTCGAAGAGGATGAGGCGCGGCTCCATGGCCAGCGTCCGCGCGATGGCCACGCGCTGCTGCTGCCCGCCCGAGAGCTGCGCCGGGCGGCGGTCGGCGAATTTGGCGAGGCCCACGCGGTCCAGCATGGCCCGCGCGCGCTCCCCCGCCTCCGCGCGGCTCATCTTCCGCACGAGGCGGAGCGCGAGCGCCACGTTCTCCCCCGCCGTCAGGTGCGGCCAGAGGTTGAACTGCTGGAAGACCATGCCGATCGTGCCGTCCCCCGGCACCGCCGCCCGCCCCTCCACCAGCACGCGCCCGCCCGTCAGCGGGTCGAGCCCCGCGATGCAGCGGAGGAGGGAGGACTTGCCCGAGCCGCTGGGGCCGATGAGGCCGACCACCTGGCCGCGCTCCACCGAGAGGTCGATGCGGTCGAGGATCTGCGTGTCGCCGACGCGGCGCTCCAGTCCCTCGGCCAGCAGGAAGGGTGCGGTCATCGGGCGTTTCCCTTACGCGGTGCCGAGGGTGGCGCGGGCGATCCCGCGCTCCAGCCTTCGCGCGGCGAAGGCGGTGAGTTCCACCAGCAGCCAGTAGCTCAGCGCCAGCGCCGCCATGGTCTGGGCGAAGGCGAAGCTCGCGCTGCCGACGCCGGAGACGGTGAAGGTCAGCTCCGGCACGGTGATGATGGAGAGGATAGCGGTCTCCTTGATGAGGATTACCGCGAGATTGGCGAGCGCCGGCAGGACGGAGAGCGCCATCTCCGGCAGCAGGATGCGCGCGATGGTCTGGTTCGTGGAAAGGCCGAGCAGCCGCGCCGCCTCCGTATGGCCGGGCGGGATGGCGAGGAAGCCGCCGCGGAACACCTCGCTGAAATAGGCCGCCGCATAGACCGAGAGGGCGAGCCATCCCGCGACGATCGGGGTGAGGTCCAGACCGATGAAGGGCCCGCCGTAGTAGAGGAGGAAGGCCTGCACCACGAAGGGCACGCCGCGCACGGCCTCCACCAGCACGGCCAGCAGCACGTTCAGCACGCGCGGCCCGAAATGGCGGAGGCAGGCCACCAGCACGCCCACCGCCAGCCCCGTGGCGACGGAGGCCAGCCAGATCCCGACCGTCAGCGGCAATCCGCGCGCGACGGCCAGGAGGGTTTCCGAGACGACGTTCATGCCCGCCGCCGCTCCCAGCCGATGGCCATCAGCACGAAGTTGATGGCGAGGTAGATCGCGCCGCAGAGCGCGTAGGATTCGAGCGGCATGAAGGTGGAGGATGCCAGCGCCTGGGAGGCGCGCGTCAGCTCCAGGATGCCGACGAGCGAGACGAGGGAGGAGGCCTTCATGATCATGATCGCCTCCCCCACGATGGCCGGGCGCATGGCGCGGGCCGCGATGGGCAGGCGGATGCGGAGGAAGGACTGCGCGCGGGTGAGCCCGAGCAGCCGCGCCGCCTCCACCGCGCCCGGCGGCACGGTGGCCAGCCCCCCGCGCAGGATCTCCGCCATATAGGCCGCGCAGCACAGGCCGAGCGTGCCCACCGCCGCCGCGATGGCCGGGATGTCGATGCCGAGGAAGGGCAGCGCGTAATAGGCCAGGAGGAGCTGCACCAGCAGCGGCACGCCGCGGAAGAAGCTGATGTAGACCGCCGCGAAGGCGCGCAGCCCGCGCGGCCCCGATGTCGCGGCGGCCGCGATCCCAGCCCCTGCGACGAAGCCGAGCGCGATGGCGGCGAGCGACACCGCCACCGTCGCCGCCGCGCCCCGCATCAGCGCGGGCATCGCCTCCTGGATAAAGGTCGGGTCCAAAGGCTAGACCTGCGGCGGGGGAACGGTGTCGGGCGTCTCGAAGGACTGGCCGAACCACTTCGTCTGCAGCGCGGCGAGGCGGCCGTCGTTGCGCATCTTCACGATGGTCGCGTCCAGCGCGTCCATCAGCGGGGCGGAATCCGCGTCCTTGCGGCCGATATAGCCGAAATAGGACTTAGCGCCGAAAGGCGGCTGCACCACGGAGAAGACGTTCGGCCGCTGCTTCGCGACATAGGCGATGTTCGGCAGCGAGTTCGCCACCGCCACCACGCGCCCGGCCGCGAGATCGGCATAGGCCTCGGAGAAGGACTGGTACTCGCGGATCGGCGGCGTGCTGCCCGGCAGCGTCGCGACGAAGGCCTGGAACTGGGCGAGCTGCGCCGTGGCCGTGGCGCAGCCGAGCTGCCTGCCCGCGATGTCCTGCGGCTTGGTGATGCTCGTGTCCCGCGCGCTCTTGAGCAGGGCCACCGTCGCCTCGGCGACGGGCACGGAGAAGCGGTAGCGCTCGGCGCGCGCCCTGGTGATGGTGGCGGGGCCGCCGACGAGGTCGTAGCGGCCGGCCTCCAGCCCCGGCAGCACGGCGGGCCACGGCAGGTCCTGGAAGGTGACCTTCACGCCGATGTCCTTCGCGAACTCGGCGAAGAGCTCGGCGTTCAGCCCGGACTGCCTGCCGCCCTCGGTGAAGTCGAAGGGGGCGAAGTGCATCTCGGTGGCGACAACCAGCTCGCCCGCGCGCTTCGCCTTCTCCAGGTTGTTCGCCGCGGCGCGGCGGATGAAGGCCGCGGCGAGGCCCGTGCCTAAGGTGGCGGCGCCGAGGCCGCGTCGGGTGATGCTCATCCTGCTTCTCCTGCGGCCCCGGGAATCCGGCCGCCTTTCCGGGCGATGTTGACCGTGCCGTTACGCTTCCGCCAGCCATGCCGAACTTGACATGACAGGTCATAACCGTAACCATCCCGGCGCCGGTCGATCAAGGCCCCCAACAGGACCGGACTGGAGGCGAAGCGCATGGTGGACATGACCTCTCTCCCCGTGATCGACGTGTCCGGACTGGTCACGGGATCAGCAAGCGCCGTGCCGCAGGTGGGCGCAGCCATCCGCGACGCCTGCACCGGGCCGGGCTTCTTCTACGTCTCCGGCCACGGCGTGCCGGAGGCCGTCATCTCGGGTGCGGTCGGCGCCGCGCGCGACTTCTTCCACCTGCCTCCCGAGACGAAGGAGCGGGTGCGCGCCAACAAGCTGCATCGCGGCTGGCACGCCATGGGCGGCGCGCTGATGGAGGGCGCGAAGCACACGGACCGCAAGGAGTTCTTCTCCATCGGGCTGGAGCTGCCCGAGGACGACCCCGCCGTGCTCGCCGGCGAGGCGCTGCGCGGGCCGAACCAGTGGCCGGACTTCGCCCCCTCCCTGCGCCCGGCCATGTCCGCCTATTACGACGCCATGCTCGCCCTCGGCGGGCGGCTGCTGCGGGCCGTGGCGGTGGGCCTGGATCTCGACGAGGGCTTCTTCGCCCCGCGCTACACCAAGCCCCTCCAGCGCACCCAGGCCATCTTCTACCCGCCCCAGGATGTGGGCGCGGAGGAGGAGGTCTATGGCGTGGCGCCGCACACCGATTTCGGCTGCATCACCCTTCTCTGGCAGGACGACAACGGCGGGTTGCAGGTGCGCGAGCGACGGAGCGGCGGCTGGATCGACGCCCCTCCCCTCCCCGGCACGCTGGTGGTGAATGTGGGCGACCTCCTGGGGCGCTGGAGCAACGACCGCTTCGCCTCCACCCCGCACCGCGTGGTGAACCGCAGCGGGCGGGAGCGCATGTCTATCGCCACCTTCCACGACCCCGACTTCGGCGCGGTGATCGACCCCCGCGAGCTCGGCACGCCGGCGGGGGAGGCGCGCTACGAGCCGATCACGGCGGGGCGCCATATCCTCAACCGCTTCGACCAGGCCTTCGGCTACCGCAAGGCGGTTGCGGCGGCGGGCTGAAGGCGCCGTGTCCGCAGCCCCCAAGCCGCGCTACGAGGCGGTGAAGGACTTCGTGCTGTCCCGCATCGCCTCGGGCGAGTGGGCGACGCATGCGCGCATCCCCAGCGAGAACGAGCTGGGGCCGATGCTCGGCGTCTCCCGCATCACGGTGAACCGCGCCTTCGCCGAGCTGGCGCGGGAGGGGCGGCTGCGGAAGGTGCCGGGCGTCGGCACCTTCGTGGCCCCCCTGACGGAGGACGGCAAGCCGCGCACGGGGCTGGCGAGCATCGAGAGCATCGCGGAGGAGATCCGCGCGCGCGGGATGGAGTGGTCCTGCGAGGTCCTGGCCCTCGGCACCGCATCGCTGACGGACGAGGCGGCGGACGCGCTCGGCCTGCCGCGCGGGGGGCGCGTGCCGGCCTCGGCGGTGCTGCATAAGGGCGACCTCCTGCCCATCCAGCTCGAGGAGCGCTTCATCCGCCCGGGATACGCGCCCGCCTATGCCGAGCAGGACTTCTCAGCCCGCACCACCTACGACTATCTCCGCGAGGTCGGCGAGGTGACGGAGATGGAGCAGGCCGTCACCGCCATCCTGCCCCCCTCCCCCGTTGCACGCGTGCTGGAGGTGGGTGCGCGCGATCCCTGCCTCGTCATTCGCCGCCGCACCTTCCGCCGGGGCGAGCCCACCACCTTCTCCCGCCTTACCCAGCCCGCCAGCCGCTTCGAGCTCTCCGGCCGCTACCGCATGCAGGACGGGCCGGGCGGGCACTTCCCCTTCTGAGGACGCCGCCATGGACGCCCCGAGCAGCAACCCCCGCCTCCGCAACGCGCCGGCCATCCGCGCGCCGCGCGGCAACACCCTCTCCGCGAGGCACTGGGTGACGGAAGCGCCGCTGCGGATGCTGATGAACAACCTCGACGACGAGGTGGCGGAGGACCCCGGCGCCCTCGTCGTCTATGGCGGCATCGGGCGCGCGGCGCGGGACTGGCGCAGCTACGAGACCATTGTCGACGTGCTGCGGCGGCTGGACGACACGCAGACCCTGCTGGTGCAGTCCGGCAAGCCCGTCGGCGTGTTCGAGACGCATGCGGACGCGCCGCGCGTGCTGATCGCCAACTCCAACATCGTTCCCGCCTGGGCGAACTGGGAGAAGTTCAACGAGCTCGATCGCGCGGGGCTGATGATGTACGGCCAGATGACCGCGGGGTCCTGGATCTATATCGGCTCCCAGGGGATCGTGCAGGGCACCTACGAGACCTTCGCCGAGGCCGGGCGCCAGCACTTCGGCGGCGACCTCTCCGGGCGCTGGATCCTCACTGGCGGCCTGGGCGGGATGGGCGGCGCGCAGCCGCTCGCGGGCGTCTTCGCCGGGGCCTCCGTGCTGGCGGTGGAGTGCCAGCCGAGCCGCATCGAGAAGCGGCTGGAGACGCGCTACCTCGATCACCGCACGGACAGCCTGGACAAGGCGCTCGCCATGATCGGCGCCGCCTGCATCGAGCGGAAGCCGATCTCCGTCGGGCTGCTCGGCAACGCGGCGGAGGTCTTCCCCGAGCTCGTCCGCCGCGGCGTGGTGCCGGACATCGTGACGGACCAGACGAGCGCGCACGACCCCGCCAACGGCTACCTCCCCGCGGGATGGACGCTGGCGGAGTGGCAGGCGAAGCGGGAGAGCGACCCCAGGGCCGTCGCCGCCGCCGCGAAGCGCAGCATGGTCGCCCATGTGCAGGCGATGCTCGACATGAAGCGCATGGGCTCCGTGGTCATGGACTACGGCAACAACATCCGCCAGATGGCGAAGGACGAGGGCCTGGCCGACGCCTTCGGCTTTCCCGGCTTCGTGCCGGCCTATATCCGCCCGCTCTTCTGCCGCGGCGTCGGCCCCTTCCGCTGGGCGGCGCTGTCGGGCGACCCCGAGGACATCCGCCGCACCGACGCGAAGGTGCGGGAGGTGATCCCGGACGACCCGCACCTGCACCGATGGCTGGACATGGCGCAGGCGCGCATCGCCTTCCAGGGCCTGCCCGCGCGCATCTGCTGGGTGGGGCTGGGGGACCGGCACCGGCTCGGCCTCGCCTTCAACGAGATGGTGGCGAGGGGGGAGCTCTCCGCCCCCGTGGTGATCGGGCGGGACCATCTCGATTCCGGCTCCGTCGCCTCGCCGAACCGCGAGACGGAGGCGATGCTCGACGGCTCGGACGCCGTCTCGGACTGGCCGCTGCTGAACGCGCTGCTGAACACGGCCTCCGGCGCCACCTGGGTCTCGCTGCACCATGGCGGCGGCGTGGGGATGGGCTACTCGCAGCATGCGGGCATGGTGATCGTGGCGGACGGCACGCCGGACGCCGCGCGGCGGCTGAGGCGGGTGCTGTGGAACGATCCCGCGACGGGCGTGATGCGCCACGCCGATGCCGGCTATGACTCCGCGAAGGACTGGGCACGGAAGATGGGCCTCGACCTTCCGATGGTGGGCGGCTGATGGCCGCGCTCCCCGAACTCCGGGCGGTGATGGAGGGCGGCGCCCTCCCGCTTCCCGAGGGCTGGCAGGAGGCGGTGCGGGCGAGCCATTCGGCCCTCGCCGCGCGCCTCGCCGCGGGCGAGGTGATGTATGGCGTGAACACCGGCTTCGGAAAGCTGGCGGGCACGCGCATCCCGCCAGACGCGCTGGTGCGCCTCCAGCTCAACCTTATTCGCAGCCACGCCTCGGGCGTGGGCGAGCCCCTGCCCCGGCCCGTGGTGCGGCTGGTGCTCGCGCTGAAGGCGCTGTCCCTCGCGCGCGGCGCCTCCGCCGTGCGGGAGGAGACCGTGCGGGCGCTGCTGCGGCTGCTGGAGGCCGATGTGCTGCCCGTCATTCCAGCGCGCGGATCGGTGGGCGCCTCGGGTGACCTCGCGCCGCTCGCGCACTTGTCCATGGTGCTGATCGGGGAAGGCCAGGCCGCCATCGGGGAGCGCGTCGTCACGGGGGCGGAGGCGCTGGCGCATCTCGGCCTCTCGCCGCTCCCGCTCGGGCCGAAGGAGGGGCTTGCGCTGCTGAACGGCACGCAGGTCTCCACCGCCATCGCCCTCCACGCGCTCTTCGCGGCGCGGGACCTCTTCGCCACGGCGCTCGTCGCGGGCGCGATGAGCACGGAGGGCGTGCGCGGCTCCGACACGCCCTTCGACCCCCGCATCCACGCGCTGCGCGGCCAGCCCGGCCAGATCCGCGCCGCCGCCGCCCTGCGCGGGCTGATGGCCGGCAGCGCCATCCGGGAGAGCCACCGGGAGAACGATCCCCGCGTGCAGGACCCCTATTCCATCCGCTGCCAGCCGCAGGTGATGGGCGCCTGCCTCGACGCGCTGGACCACGCCGCCGCCGTGCTGGAGCGGGAGGCGAATGCCGTGACGGACAACCCGCTGGTGACGGCGGAGGGGGAGGTTCTCTCCGGCGGCAACTTCCACGCCGAGCCCGTGGCCTTCGCCGCCGACGGCATCGCCCTTGCCCTCGCGGAGGTCGGCGCGCTGTCGGAGCGGCGGATCGCGCTGCTGACCGATCCCGCCCTCTCCGGCCTGCCGGCCTTCCTCGTGCGCGAGGGCGGGCTGAACTCGGGCTTCATGATCGCGCAGGTGACGGCGGCGGCGCTGGCGAGCGAGCAGAAGTCACTCGCCCATCCCCGCAGCGTGGACAGCCTGCCGACCTCCGCCAACCAGGAGGACCATGTGAGCATGGCCACCGGCGCCGCGCTGCGGCTGGGGCCGATGGTGGCGAACCTGCGCGACATCCTGGCGATCGAGCTGCTGGCCGCCGCCCAGGCGATCGAGTTCCACCGGCCGCTCCGCTCCTCCCCGCCGCTGGAGAGCGCGCACGCGGCCGTGCGCGGCGTGGCGGCGGCCTGGGACGCGGACCGCTTCATGGCGCCCGACATCGCGGGCGTGTCCGCGCTGGTGGCGGAGGGGCGCTTCGCGGGCCTCGCCCCCGATGCCTGACTTCGACCGCGTCTGGGTGAACGCCCATCTCTGCACCATGGGGGACGGGCTCGGCGTCCTGCGGGACGGGGCGCTGGCGGCCCGGGACGGGCGAATCGCCTGGGTGGGGCCGCGCGCCGATCTCCCTGCCCATGCGGCGCCGGAGACGGATTGCGGTGGCGCCTGGATCCTGCCGGGGCTGATTGACCCGCACACCCATCTCGTCTTCGGCGGCAACCGCGCGGGGGAGTTCGAGCGCCGCCTCGCGGGCGCGACGTACGAGGAGATCGCGCGGGAGGGCGGCGGCATCCTCTCCACCGTGCGCGCCACGCGCGCGGCGGACGAGGCCGCGCTGGTCGCCGCCGCCCTACCCCGCCTCGACAGCCTGCTGGCCGAGGGCGTGACGACGGTGGAGGTGAAGTCCGGCTACGGGCTGGACTTTGAGACGGAGCGCCGGATGCTGCGCGCGGCCCGCGCCCTCGGGCGGGAGCGCGCCGTCACCGTCGTCACCAGCTTCCTCGGCGCCCATGCCGTGCCGCCCGAGTATCGCGGGCGCCAGGGGGAATACGCCGCCCTCGCCGCGAGGATGATCGCGCCGCTGGCGGATGAGGGGCTGGTGGACGCGGTGGACGCCTTCATGGAGCGCATCGCCTTCACCCCCGCCGAGACGGAGGCGGTGTTCCTCGCCGCCCGCGCGCGGGGCCTGCCGGTGAAGCTGCACGCGGACCAGTTGAGCGACGGCGGCGGGGCGGCGCTGGCCGCGCGCCTCGGCGCCCTCTCGGCGGACCATCTGGAGCACGCCTCGCCCGGGGGGCTGGCCGCCATGGCGGCGGCGGGGGTAGTTGCGGTGCTGCTGCCCGGCGCCACCTATTTCATCCGGGAGCCGCGCCACCCCGACGTCGCCGCGATGCGCGCCGCCGGCCTGCGGATGGCGCTGGCCACCGACATGAATCCCGGCTCCTCCCCCGCGCGCTCCCTCCTGCTGATGCTGAACATGGGCTGCACCCTCTATCGCCTGACGGTGGAGGAGGCGCTGCTGGGGGTGACGCGCCACGCGGCGGCGGCGCTCGGCCTCGCGGACCGCGGCGTGCTGGCGCCGGGGATGCGCTGCGACCTCGCCCTCTTCCGCATCGATGCCCCGGCGGAGCTGTGCTACTGGCTCGGCGGCAATCCCTGCGCCGGCCGCGTGGTGGCGGGGAGGGATGCCTAGGGAGGACAGAGCAGCGATGTCCCTGCCGCCGAGCAGCCGCCGCGCCGAGGCGCTCGTCATCGGGCGGGACGGCGAGCCGCGCGCGGCGTTCCGGCAGGTGCCGGAGGAGGTGCCGGTCAGCCTCGTCTACTCCTCCGTGCCCTTCGCCGTGATGATGCTGACGCCGACCGACCTCGTGGACTTCGCCTACGGCTTCAGCCTGACGGAGGGGATCGTCGCCGACGCCTCGGGCATCCGGGAGGTGGAGATCGGCGAGGAGGCGCGCGGGCTGCGGCTGGACATCCGCCTGGCCCCCTCGGTGCTGACGGCGCATCTGGCGCGGCGCCGCTCCATCTCCGGCCGCACGGGATGCGGGCTCTGCGGCATCGAGGAGATCGACCAGATGCCCCAGGCCGCCAGGCCCGAGGGCCCCGCCCCCGCCATCGACCCCGCCGCCATCCGCCGCGCGCTGGAGGCGCTGGAGGGCGCGCAGCCGCTGAACGACGAGACGCGCGCCGTCCACGCCGCCGCCCTCGCCCGCGCGGACGGCGCGCTGCTCGCGGTGCGCGAGGATGTCGGCCGGCACAACGCGCTGGACAAGCTGGCGGGGGCGATGCTGCGCGACGGCGCGCGGGCGGCGGACGGGTTCCTCATCGTCACCAGCCGCCTCTCCTTCGAGCTGGTGGAGAAGGCGGCGGCGATCGGGGCGCGGACGCTGGTAGCCATCTCCGCCCCCACCGCGCTGGCGCTGGAGCGGGCGCGGGCGCTGGACATGAACCTCGTCGCTGTCGCGCGACGGGACACGATCGCGGTCTTCCACGGGATGGAGCGCCTGCGGGCCACCGCGCCGGGCTGATCCCTGGGCTGAGCTGCACCCACGGGCATGTGCGCGCCCGGTCCTGGCCCGCCCCTGCCGCCCCGGCTAAACCGGGAGCCCTTTGGCGAGGAGGACCGCATGAAGATCACCTGGTTCGGGCATTCGGCCTTCCGGCTGGAATTCGGGAATGCCGTGGTGCTGATCGACCCCTTCCTGACCGGCAACTCGACCTTCACCGGCACGGTGGAGGAGGCCTCGCGCGGGGCGACGCATGTCGTCCTCACCCACGGCCATGGCGACCACACCGGCGACACGGCGGCGATCTGCAAGGCGACGGGCGCCAAGCTCGTGGCCAATGCGGAGGTCTGTCAGTTCTTCTCCCGCAAGGGCGTCGAGAAGACCGACATGATGAACACCGGCGGCACGACCGACCAGGGCGATTTCACGGTGTCCTTCACCATCGCCTTCCATTCCTCGGCGGCGATGGACGAGAACGGCGTGATCCAGGATCTCGGCCTGCCAAACGGCGTGGTGATCACGCCGAAGGATTCCGCCCATCCCGCGGTCTACCACATGGGCGACACCGACGTGTTCTCCGACATGGCGCTGATCGGGGAGCTGTACCGGCCGGGGGTGGCGATCGTGCCGGTGGGGGACCGCTTCACCATGGGCGCGCGCGGCGCGGCGCTGGCGATGACGCGCTTCTTGCCGGACGTGCCCGTGATCATCCCCTGCCACTTCGGCACCTTCCCCATCATCGCGCCCGATGCCGATGACTTCGTGCGGGCCATGGGCGACGGCGCCGGGCGCGTGCGGCTGGCGAAGCCGGGCGAGGCCTTCGAGGTCTGATCCGGGCGGGAGGCGCCTACCCCGCCTCCTCCATCGCCCCATCGGGCGCCCCATCTGGCGCCCCATCCGGCGGGGCGGCGTGCAGCAGGCGCAGCAGGTCGCGCTTCACGTCCATGACGTGGCGCAGCGTGAAGCGCGCCGCCTCCTCCGCGGCGCCGCGGCGGCAGATGCCCAGCAGCTCCGCGTGCTCCGCCTTCGCCCGCTCCGTCCCGCCGGCGACCGCGAGCTGGAGGCGGGTGTAGCGGTCGGTATTCGCGAGCAGGGTGCGGACGAGGGCGAAGGTCTGCGTCCGTCCCGCCGCGCGGTAGAGCGCGAGGTGGTACTCCGTATTCAGCTCGCCCCAGGCGTTGAGGTCGGCGCGGTCGATCGCCGCGCTGTACTCCACCAGGATCCGCTCCGCCTCCTCGATGTCGGCACGGGTGAGGCGCGGCACGGCGCGGCGGATGAGGTCGGGCTCCAGCAGGGCGCGGAGGTCGAACAGCTCGGCGATGTCCTCGGGCGAGAGGGTGCTGACCACGGCGCCGCGATGCGCGTGGATCGTCACCAGCCCCTCGGCCGCGAGCTGGCGGAAGGCCTCGCGCAAGGGGATGCGGCTGATGCCGAACTCCTCGGCCAGCGCGTCCTGACGCAGCGCCTCGCCCGCGCCGAACTCGCCGGCGAGGATACGGCGGCGCAGCGCCTCGGTGGCGGATTCCACCACCGTCTGCCGCCGAAGCTTCCGCCCTCCGCCCGGCCCCTCCCCCTGCCGCACGCTCACGCCGCCTTGTACCGGCGCTGCACGAAGGCGGAGGAGGCGGCGGTCAGGGTCAGCGTCGTCACCATCAGGATGAAGGCGATGGCGGCGGCGAAGGGCCAGTTGTTGTTCACGGCGTACTCGCGGAACAGCATGGGGGCCATCATCTGGAAGCGCGCCCCGCCCAGCAGCAGCGGCGTGGCATAGGCGTTCATCGCGAGGATGAAAACGAGGACCGAGCCGGTCGCCAGCCCCGGCAGGGCAAGCGGCAGCACGACGTGCAGGAAGCGCCTGGAGGGATCCGCGCCGAGGCTGTCCGCCGCCTCCTCCACCCGCGCGTCGATCCCCTCGATCACGCTCTGCAGGGTGAGCACCATATAGGGCAGGTTGATCGAGAGGATGCCCAGCACCACAGCGAAGGGCGTGTAGAGCAGCGGGAAGCTGGAGCCCGGCGAGGCCGCGGCCACCGCGCTGTCCACCAGCCCGCCGCGCCCGAGCATCCCCATCCAGCCGAGCGCGCGCACCGTGCTGCCGATGAAGAGCGGCAGGATCACCAGCAGCACCCCCGCCGACTTCCACCGGCTCTGCGAGCGCGCGAGGCGGTAGGCGATGGGAAAGCCGAGCAGGAGGCAGAGCGCCGTGGTCAGCAGGGCGATCCACAGCGTGGTCCAGAGCACGCCGGTGTAGAAGGGATCGTAGAGGAAGCGCAGGTAGTTCTCGGGCGTGAAGGCCTCGATCATGAAGTTCGTGCGGTCGTAGCGGTTGAGGCTGTAGCGCGCGAGGAGCGCCAGGGGCGCGACGAGCGCCCCCAGCACGATCATCGTGGCCGGGCCGATCAGCAGCCCGGCCGTGAGGCCGCGAGCCTGGCTCATCGCCCGTCCAGCAGCCGGCGCCACCAGTCGTTCAGCTCGTCCCGCACCGCGGCCAGCTTCGCGTAGTCGGGCGCGACGAGCTTCGGCCGCGGCTCCGGCAGCGCCAGGCGCTGCGCCACCTCGCCTTCCAGCGTCGCCTCGCTGCTGGTGGGAAGGTAGCCCATGCTGTCGGCGAAGCCGCGCTGCGCCGCGGGTTCGAGCATGGCGTTGAGATAGGCGAAGGCGGCGGCCTTGTTCGGCGCGTTCTTCGGCACGCTCATGGAGGAGACGTAGACGACGCTGCCCTCGGTGGGGAAGGAGCTCTTCACCGCGACCCCCGCCTTCTGCCAGAAGATCGTGCGCGCCTGCCAGACCGGGCCGACATCGATCTCGCCCGAGCGCAGGGCGGGGGCGAAGGCGTCGGTGACGGTGTAGGTCTTGTTGCCGTCGCGGATCAGCTTCTCCAGCTCCGGCTTCACGGCCTGCACGTTCATCGCGTCGCCCGTCTTGGCCAGGGCGGCGGCCATGACGACGTAGATGAAGCTGTTGTCGAGGATGCCGACCTTGCCCTTGAAGCGGTCCGCCATCAGGTCGTTGAAGGTGGTGGGCGGCTGCTGCACGCGCTCGGTGTTGTAGATGAAGATCTGCGGGCTGAAGATGTGCGGCAGGGCGTAGTTCGTGCGCAGCTCCGGCAGGATGTGGCGCATGTTGGGCACCTTGCCCTCGTCCAGCGGCTCCAGCAGCCCGGCCTCGTTCAGGTCGTAGGAAGCCGGGGCTTGGGCGCAGATGATGTCCACATTGCCGCGCGGCAGGCGGCGCTGGGCGATCAGCTTGGCGATGCGCGCGGGCTCCGTGCCCACGTCCTGCGTCACCTCGATGTTCTTCGGCCCGAGGATCGGCTTATCGATGTTGCTGCCGAGCAGGTTGGCGTAGTCGCCGCCCCAGGTGCTGACCACCAACCGGCCGCCCGCCTGGGCGCGCGCGACATGGGGCATGAAGGGCAGCGCCGCCGCCGCTGCCCCCAGGCCGAGGATGTGGCGGCGCGAGGCGCCGGTGTGCCGTTCGGTCATCTTGGGCTCCTTCGTTGAATGGTTGGGTGTCAGGCGGGAACGGCGGCGCGCGCGGCGAGCGGCGCGCCGGATGCATCGAACAGGCGCTCGCTGGAGGCGTCCCAGGCAATCCCCGCCCGCTCCCCCGCGGCCATGCGCCGGGCGGCGCCGCCATCGGTGGGGTCGTGCAGGATCACCCTGGTGCCGTCCGGCAGGGCCAGCAGCACCTCCACATGCGCGCCGACATAGGTGGCGTCCTCCACCACGGCGGTGACGCGCGCGGCCGGGTCCTCCGGCCCGCAGAGCCGGGCCCGCTCGGGCCGGATGGCGAGGGTGCAGGGCCCGCCGGCGGCGTAGTGCCCGGCCAGCCGGACCGCGCCGCCACCGGGCAGCGCGAGGCGCGCACCCTCGGCGAGCTCGCCGGCAACGAGGTTGCTGTGCCCGATGAAGCGCGCGACGAAGGGGTTGGCGGGGCGCTCGTACAGCTCCTCCTGCGTGCCCACCTGCTGCACGGCGCCCTCGTTCATCAGCACGAGACGGTCGGCCATCATCATGGCCTCGTCCTGGTCATGGGTGACCATCAGCGCCGTCAGCCCCGCCGCGCGCTGGAGGCCGCGGATCTCCCGCGCCACCTGCTGGCGGAGATTGGCGTCGAGGTTGGAGAGCGGCTCGTCCAGCAGCAGCACCTTCGGCCGGATGGCCAGCGCCCGGGCCAGCGCCACGCGCTGCTGCTGGCCGCCCGAGAGCTGGCGGGGATAGCGCTCCGCCATGGCGGTCAGCTTCACCATCTCCAGCGTCTCGGCCAGCCGCGCCTCGATCTCGGGGCGCGGCAGCTTTCGCATCCGCAAACCGAAAGTGACGTTGCCGGCCACCGTCATGTGCGGGAAGAGCGCGTAGCTCTGGAACACCATCCCCATCTCGCGCCGGTAGGGCGGCAGGCCGGTGAGGTCCCCCCCTTCGAGCAGGATGCGGCCCTCGCTCGCCTCCACGAATCCCGCGACCATGCGCAGCGTCGTCGTCTTGCCGCAGCCGGAGGGGCCGAGCAGAACGAGCATCTCCCCCTGCTTCACGTCGAGGTCCACGTCGCGCACGGCCGCGCTGGCGCCGAAGCGCTTGGTCAGGCCCTGGATGCGGAGATAGGGCTGGCTCATGACACGATCCGGCTCAGCTTGACGTAGCGGTCGAGCAGCAGCAGCAGCCCGGCGATGACGAGGGTCTGCGTCATCACCACCGCCGCCACCAGCGGGTCCACCCGGTATTCGAGATACTGCAGCACCGAGATCGGCAGTGTCGTCTGCCCCGGCGCGATGAGGAACAGCGTCATCTCGATGTTCTCGAAGGAGACGATGAAGGCGAAGAGCGTCGCGGCCACGATGCCCTGCCGCATCATGGGCAGGGTGACGCGCCACAGCACCGTCAGCGGCCGCGCGCCGAGATTGGCCGCCGCCTCCTCCACCGAGCGGTCGAGCCCGACGAGATTGGCCACGCAGAGGCGGATCACCCAGGGCACGGTGATGAGGAGATGGGCGACGACGAGCACGAGGTCGGAGCCGATCAGCGGCACTTCCGTCGCGATCTCCGTCTCCACGACCAGCACGTAGATGGACAGGCCGATCACCACCCCCGGCACCGTCAGCGGCGAGAGCAGCAGCACGTTCAGCACGCCGCGCCCGACGAAGTTGTACCGCACCAGGGCAAGGCTGGCGGGGATACCCACCGCGAGGCTGCCGAGCGTGGCCAGCGCCGAGATGCGGAGGCTCGTGCCCAGCGCCTCGCCGAAGCGCGGGAATTCGAGGATGCGCGCGTACCAGGAGGTCGCGTAGCCCGAGGGCGGGAAGATCACGACCGCGTCGCGGAAGAGGCTGATATAGGCCGTCATCGCCAGGGGCACGGCCATGACCAGCACGCCGAGCGCGATCAGCCCCCAGACGAGCATTCCGGCCAGCGAGACGCGCGCATGCGCCGCCCCTCTCTCGGAGGAGCGCGCCGCCCCGGTCACCGGCCCTGCTGTCGCGATGCCTGCCAATCCACCTCTCCGCCAAGATCCGTTCGAACAGGCCGTCCGCCCGATCGATCCGCGCGAGGGCCATGCAAGAGGCAAGCCGCGCGGGCTGTCAATTGGATAAAATGTCCTATATAGCCGTGCTGCTTTGCCGCAGAGGGGAGAGTTCCGATGCAGGGAATCGAGACGCCGGTGCCGCCGGGCAACCACACCTTCTCCTGCATCGACGGCCATACCTGCGGCAATCCCGTCCGACTCGTCACCGGCGGCGGGCCCATCCTGCGCGGCGCGACGATGAGCGAGAAGCGGATGGACTTCCTCACCCATCACGACTGGGTCCGCCGCTCCCTCATGTTCGAGCCGCGGGGCCATTCCGTGATGTCCGGCTCGATCCTCTATCCCCCGACGCGCGATGATTGCGACATCGCCATCCTCTTCATCGAGGTCTCGGGCTGCCTGCCCATGTGCGGCCACGGCACGATCGGCACGGTGACCATGGCGATCGAGAACGGCCTCGCCCGCCCGGCCAGGGAGGGGGAGCTGCATCTCGACGCCCCCGCCGGCCGGATCACCGCCACCTATGAGCGGCGCGGGGAGCATGTGGACAGCGTGCGCATCCGCAACATCGCCTCCTTCCTCGCGCTGCCGGAGGTGGAGGTGCAGATGGCGGGCATCGGCCGGCTGCGGGTGGACATCGCCTATGGCGGCAACTTCTACGCGATCGTGGAGCCGCAGCCGGGCTATGCCGGGCTGGAGGATTTCTCGGCCGACGACGTCCTGCGCTACAGCCCGGAGCTGCGGCGCCGGCTGAACGAGATCGTCGAGGTCGTGCATCCCGACGACCCCACCATCCGCGGCGTCAGCCACGTGATGTGGACGGGCCGCGCGCGCGACCCCCGCGCCCATGCGCGCAACGCCGTGTTCTACGGCGACAAGGCGGTGGACCGCTCGCCCTGCGGCACCGGCACCTCCGCCCGCATGGCCCAGCTCGCCGCGCGGGGGAAGCTCTCGGTGGGCGACGAGTTCATCCATGAGAGCATCATCGGCACGCATTTCGACGGGCGCGTGGAAGGCCGCGCGGTCGTGGGCAACCACGACGCCATCATCCCGAGCATCGCGGG
This sequence comes from Muricoccus pecuniae, assembly GCF_014199205.1. Classification (GTDB taxonomy): domain Bacteria; phylum Pseudomonadota; class Alphaproteobacteria; order Acetobacterales; family Acetobacteraceae; genus Roseomonas; species Roseomonas pecuniae. Next base: position 230,951 of record NZ_JACIJD010000004.1, read on the forward strand.
ATGGGCGCGCACCCACGGCATCAACACGATCTTCGTGAACGAGCGCGACCCGCTGCGCGCCGGCTTTCTCGTCTGATGAAAGGCTTGATGGCGGGGGCGCCCGTCGCCGTCATCGGCGCGGGGGTGGTGGGCACGGCCTGCGCCCGCGCCCTCCAGCGCGCGGGGCGGCCCGTGCTGCTGGTCGATCCCGAGCCGCCGGGCTCCCTCTGCTCCGCGGGCAATGCGGGGCACATCGCGATCGAGCAGGTGCAGCCCCTCGCCCGGGCGGGGATGATCGCGGGCGTGCCGCGGATGCTCGCCAACCCCTCCGGCCCGCTCACCCTGCGCTGGCGCGGGCTGCCCGGGATGATGCCCTGGTTCCTTCGCCTCGCCATGGCCGCGCATCCGGCGCGGGTGCGCGCGGGCACCGCGGCTCTCGCCGAGCTGCTGGCGGGCGCGGTGGCGGACTGGCGCGCGCTGCTCGACGCGCCCGACCTCGCCCCGCTGCTGCGGCACGAGGGGTCCATCACCTTGGCGGAGAGCCCCGCCGGCGCGCGGGCGGCGCGGGCAGAGGCGGAGATCATGGCGGCGCACGGCGTCCGCCTCGAAGCCCTCTCCTCCGCCGAGGTGGCGGAGCGCCTGCCCGGCCTCGCCGCCCCCGTCAGCGGCGGGCTGTTCTTTCCGGAGACGGCGCATGCGGTGGAACCGCAGCGCCTGGTGCGCGACCTCGCCGCCCGCGTCATGGCCGATGGCGCGACCCTCCTCCCGCAGCCCGTCACCGGCCTGCGCCGCGAGGGCGGGCGCATCGCCGCCATCGTCACGCCCGCGGGGGAGCGGGCGGTGGAGGGGGTTGTCCTCGCCGCCGGGCTGGCCAGCGCGCGCCTCGGCCCGATGCTCGGCCTGCGCCTGCCGCTGACGGCCGAGCGCGGCTATCACGCCATGCTGCCGCCGGGCGCGCTCCCCCTGCCCTGCCCCGTCTCCTTCGCCGAGCGGGGCTTCATCGCGACGCCGATGGAGCACGGCACGCGCCTGGCCGGGACGGTGGAGCTGGGCGCCGCGCGCCGCGCGCCGGACTGGTCCCGCGCCGATATCCTCGTCCGCCACGCGCGCGACCTCTTCGGCCCCGTGCCGGACGCCACTTCGCGCTGGACGGGCGACCGGCCCAGCCTGCCGGACTACCTGCCCGCCATCGGCCGGGCGCCGGGGCTGGAGAACGCGGTGGTCGCCACGGGGCACCAGCATCTCGGCCTCACCCTCGCCGCCGTCACCGCGCGGCACGTCGCCGGCCTGCTCACGCGGGGCGAGGCGGGCGCCGACCTCCGTCCCTTCGACCCCGCCCGTTTCGGGAGAGCCTGACATGCCCGGCTTCACCACGCGCCCCGAGCTGCGCGGCACCTTCGGCGCCGTCGCCTCCACCCACTGGCTCGCCTCCGCCGCGGGGATGGGGGTGCTGGAGCGCGGGGGCAACGCCTTCGACGCCGCCGCCGCCGCAGGCTTCGTGCTGCAGGTGGTGGAGCCCCACCTGAACGGCCCCGGCGGCGACGCGCCCATCATCGCCTGCCCCGCAGGAGCGGAGGAGCCGGTCGTGATCTGCGGCCAGGGCCCCTCCCCCGCCGCCGCGACGATGGAGCGGTTGCGCGGGCTGGGCCTCGACCTCGTCCCCGGCTCCGGCCTCCTGCCGGCCTGCGTGCCCGGCGCCTTCGGGGCCTGGATGACGCTGCTGCTGGAGCACGGCACCGCCCCGCTGCGCGAGGTGCTGGCGCCCGCCATCTTCTACGCGCGGGAGGGCCACCCGCTCGTCCCCCGCATCCCCGCCGCCATCGCCTCCGTGCGGGAGCTGTTCGAGACGCACTGGCCGAGCTCGGCCGAGATCTACCTTCCCGGCGGGCGGGTGCCGGAGAGCGAGCGCCTGTTCCGCAACCCCGCCCTGGCCGAAACCTATGAGCGGCTGCTCGCCGATGCCGAGACGGCGGGCGGGCGCGAGGGGCAGATCCGCCGCGCGCTCGACCACTGGTATCGCGGCCCGGTCGCGGAAGCGGTGGACCGCTACTACCGCGAGGCGGAGGTCTGGGACGTCTCGGGCCGCCGCAACCGCGGCCTGCTGACGGGGCAGGACATGGCCGCGTGGAAGGTGCCGGTGGAGCGGCCGATCCATGCCGATCACGGCCGCTTCCGCGTGTTCAAATGCGGCGCCTGGAGCCAGGGCCCGTCCTTCCTCCAGGCGATCAACATCCTGTCCGGCTTCGACCTCGCGCGGATGGACCCGGTGGGGCCGGACTTCGTGCATGTCGTGGCCGAGGCGATCAAGCTCGCCTTCGCCGACCGCGACTGCTGGTACGGGGACAGCGCGCCCGTGCCGCTGGAGGCGCTGCTCTCGGCCGACTACGCCGCCGCGCGGCGGGCGCTGATCGGGGAGCAGGCCTCCCACGAGTTCCGCCCGGGCAGCCCCGAGGGGCGCGCGCCGGTGATGCCGCCGCTCAGCCCCGCCGGCACGCTGAAGGAACCGCGGGTCGGCACGGGCGAGCCGACCGTCGCGCGGGAGGACGCGCGCGCGACGGACCGCGCGGGCGAGGCGCTCATCACCGCCGGCGGCACGCATCGGGGCGACACCTGCCATGTCGATGTCGTGGACCGCTGGGGGAACATGGTGGCCGCCACGCCCTCCGGCGGCTGGCTGCAATCGAGCCCCGTCGTTCCCGGCCTCGGCTTCAGCATCACCGTGCGCGGGCAGATGTTCTGGCTGAAGGAGGGGCTCGCCTCCTCCATGGCGCCCGGCGTGCGGCCGCGCACGACACTGACGCCGAGCTTCGCCTATCGCGATGGCAAGCCCTACCTCGCCTTCGGCACGCCGGGCGGCGACCAGCAGGAGCAGTGGTCGCTGCTGCTCTTCCTGCACCACGCGCATCACGGGATGAACCTGCAGGAGGCGATCGACGCGCCCGCCTTCCACACGGACCACGCGCCCTCCTCCTTCTGGCCGCGCGAGACCGCGCACGGCACGCTGACGCTGGAGGGCCGCTTCCCCGCCGCGACTGTCGAGGAACTGCGCCGCCGCGGGCACGGGGTGACGCTCGGCGACGACTGGTCCGAGGGCCGCCTCTCCGCCTGCGCGCGCGAGGCGGACGGGGAAGGCCACGTCGTGAAGGCCGCCGCCAACCCGCGCGGCATGCAGGGCTACGCGGTCGCGCGGTGACGTGCGCGGAATGGAATGCGCGGTGACGCACGCAGAACGGGATGCGCGGTGACGCGCGGGGGACAGGGTGCGCGGTGACGCGCACGGGACAGATGCGCGCTGACGCGCGAGGGGCAACACGCGCGGTGACGCGCCGGAGCAAGGACAGGGCATGACCTCCTACCTCTTCACCAACGGCCACTTCCTTGAGCCCGGCGCGACGGAGCTGCGCGGCGGGATGGAGGTGCTGGTCGAGGGAGACCGCGTGCGCGAGGTGTCGGACCGGCCCATCGCCTCCGCTTCCGCCTCCCGGGTGGACCTGCGCGGCCGCACCATCATGCCGGGGCTGGTGGACGCGCATGTCCATGTCGTCGCCTCCATGGTGAATGTCGCGGAGAACGCGGCGCAGCCCAACTCGCTCGCCATGATGCGGGCGGTCAGGGTGATGCACGGGATGCTCATGCGCGGCTTCACCACCGTGCGCGACCTCGGCGGTGCGGAGCCCGGCATCGCGGTGGCGGTGGATGAGGGGCTGATCGACGGGCCGCGCGTGATTCCCTGCGGCAAGGCGCTAAGCCAGACGGGCGGGCATTCCGACTTCCGCCCGCGCGCCGATGACCGCGAGGGCGTCTTCGCCGCGCGGGTCGGCGCGCTGGGCCGGCTGGTCGATGGGGTGGACGGGGTTCGCCGCGCCGCGCGGGAGGAGATCAAGTCCGGCGCGCGCTTCATCAAGATCATGGCTAATGGCGGCGTCGCCTCGCCCAACGATCCCATCCACGCTCTCGGCTTCTCGCGCGACGAGATCCGCGCGGCGGTGGAGGAGGCGGAGAATGCCGGCACCTATGTCTCCGCCCATCTCTACACGGACAAGGCGATCCGCCGCGCCGTGGAGTGCGGCGTCCACTCGCTGGAGCACTGCAACCTCATCCAGCCCGAGACGGCCGCGATGGCGGTGAAGGCCGGCGCCATCGCCTGCCCCACCCTCGTCGCCTATGAGGGGCTGGCGCTGGAGGGCGCGGCGATGGGCCTCGGCCCGGAATCCGTCGCCAAGATCGAGACGGTGAGGAAGGCCGGGCTGGAATCCCTCGACATCATGCGCCGCGCCGGCCTTCCCATGGCCTTCGGCTCGGACCTGCTGGGCGGGCTGCACAAGTACCAGTCCATGGAGTTCGAGATCCGCGCCCGTGTGCTGCCGGTGCACGAGATCCTGTTCTCGGCCACCACCCTCGCGGCGAGGCTCTGCATGATGGAGGGCGAGATCGGCACTCTCGCCCCCGGCGCGAAGGCGGACCTGCTGGTGGTGGAGGGCGACCCGCTGAAGGACATCTCCGTCCTCGCCAACGGGGGGACGGCGATGCGCGCGATCATGCGCGACGGGCGGTTCTTCAAGAACGAGCTGAACTGAGGGGCGCGGACGCCCCCTCGCCACGCATTCCGGAACGGGCTCGCGACATGACACTTGCCATGGGTTGGGACGAGTGGGCCGCGCACGACGCGACGGCGCTGGCCGCGCGGGTGCGCGGGGGCGAGCTGACGCCCGCCGAGCTGGCCGCCCAGGCCGCGGCCGCCATCGCCATGACCAACCCCGCCCTCGGCGCCGTCGTGGAGGTGTTCGACGATCTCGTGGCCGATCCGCTCAGCGGCGGGTTGAATGCCGAGGGCCCCTTCGCGGGCGTGCCCTACCTGATGAAGGATCTCGGCCCGACGCTGAAGGGCCGGCTGCAGGAGATGGGCTCCCTGCTCATGCGCGGGAACCGGGCCTCGGCGGACAGCTACCTGGCCGGGCGGATCCGCGGGGCCGGGCTGAACATCATGGGGCGCACGACGACACCGGAGTTCGGCTGCTGCTCCTCGGCCGAGAATCCGGCCGTCTATGTCACGCGCAATCCCTGGGATACGGGCTACACCACCAACGGCTCCTCCGCCGGCACCGCGGCGGTGGTGGCCGCCGGCGTGCTGCCGATCTCCCACGCGACGGATGGCGGCGGCTCCATCCGCATCCCCGCCGGGGCGACCGGCAATATCGGGCTGAAGCCCTCGCGCGGCGTCTTCTCCATCGCGCCCCACGCCTCGGACCTCACGGGCCTCGTCTCCATCCAGGGCTGCCACACGCGGACCGTGCGCGACACCGCGGCCTTCGTGGACAGTTGCCGCGGCGGCGCGCCGGGCGAGTTCATGCCCTACTGGACGGCCGACGAGCCCTATGCCGAGCTGATCGGGCGCGACCCCCGGCCGCTGCGGATCGCGCTCTCGCATGAATGGGGCGACTACCGCGCCGTCCCGCATTTCGTGCAGGAGCTGGAGCGCGCCGGCCGACTGCTCGAGTCCCTCGGCCATCATGTCGAATGGGCGCTGCCCCAGCTGGATTTCCGCGCCGCCTTCGCGGCCCAGACCACCTGCTACATCAGCAACTTCGCGCAGACGGTGAACAACCTCATCGCGCAGCGCGGGCTTGAGCGGCCGCCCGAGGATCTCGTCGAGCCGGTCAACATCCGCATCTGGGAGGCCGGGCTGAACACCTCCTACACCGAGCGGGCGCGGATGCAGGCCGTGTTCAACACGACCTCGCGCGCCTTCGGCGAGTTCTTCGAGAGCTGGGACATCATCCTCACCCCGATCACCGCCCTGCCGACGCCGCGGATCGGGACGACGGAGTACCTGACGATCTCCGATAATCCCTCGGTGCTCGACTGGTTTGGCAATCTCTGGCGCAACTTCGCCTACACGCCGCTGTCCAATCTCTGCGGCATTCCCGCCATCTCCCTCCCCCTGGGAGAGCAGGAGAGCGGGCTGCCCCTCGGCATCCAGGCCCAGGCGCGGCAGGCGAATGATGGGCTGCTGCTGCAGCTCGCTGCGCAGGTCGAGCGCGCGATCGGCGGGCGCTGGAACGGGGGCCGCAAGCCCGACGTCCACGTCACCCGCGCCTGAGCGCGAGGCCGGGCGGGCTCAGCGCCCGGCCCCGCCGCCCCAGAGAATCACCCCCGCCCCCGCGAGGCAGAGGGCGGCGCCGGAGAGGTCCCACCGGTCCGGCACCCGCCCCTCCACCGCCACGAGCCAGACGAGAGAGGCCGCGACATAGACGCCGCCATAGGCCGCATAGGCCCGCCCGGCGGCCGAGGACTCGACGAGGGTGAGCAGCCAGGCGAAGGCCGCGAGGGAGGCCATGGCCGGCGCGAGCACCCATCCCGGCCAGCCCAGGCGCCGCCATCCCCAGAAGAGGAAGCAGCCCCCGATCTCCGCCAGGGCCGACGCAGCATAGATCACCGCCGATTGCATGGCGGGCAGCTTGCCACCCCACCCCCTGAAACCCCAATTCCCCGCCATGAAGCGTTTCTGGAACGAAGCCGCCGCCCAGCCCGTGGATGCCGGCTGGGGCATTCTCCTCGATGGCCGGCCGCTGCGCCTGCCCGGCGGCACCACCCTGCACCTGCCCAGCCGCCCCCTGGCCGAGGCCGTCGCCGCGGAGTGGTCTGCGGCGGGCGGCTCCAAGGGCGGGGAGATGACGATGGAGGAGGTGCCGCTCACCCGCCTCGTCGGCACGGCGGTGGACCGCATCGCGCCCGACCCCGCCCCGAGCGCCGCCGCCATCGCGGAGTACGGGGAGAGCGACCTGCTCTGCTACCGCGCCGAGGACCGGCGGCTGGCCGCGCTGCAGGCGGAGAACTGGCAGCCCCTGCTCGACTGGGCGGCGCTGCACCACGACGCCCCGCTGCTGGTGACCAAGGGCATCGTCCATGTCGCCCAGCCCGGGGACTCGCTGCGGGCGCTGCACGCGGCGGTGGCGGCGCACTCGCCCTTCGGGCTCTCCGCGCTCGGCATCGCCGTGCCGGCCATGGGCAGCCTCGTCCTCGGCCTCGCCCTCTCGGCCGGGCGGATCGACGCGGGGGAGGCGCACCGGCTCGCCACGCTCGACGAGACCTACCAGGAGTCCTTCTGGGGCGCCGATGCCGAGGCGACCGCCCGCCGCGAGCGGATCGCGGCGGATGTGGCCCTCGCGGCGCGGCTGCTGGAACTCTCCCGGTGAAGGCCCGCCTGCTTCGCATCAAGGGCCGGGTCCAGGGCGTCGGCTACCGGGACTGGCTGCTGGGCGAGGCGACGGCCGCGGGGCTGAGCGGCTGGGTCCGCAACCGCGCGGACGGCTCGGTAGAGGCGCTGCTGGCCGGGGAGGAGGCGGCGGTGGGCGCCGTGCTCCTGGCCGCGCGGCGCGGCCCGCCCGCGGCGCGGGTGGAGCGCATCGACGAGAGCTTCGCCGACTGCCCGGAAGAGCCCGGCTTCGGGCGCCGCCCGACGCTTTAGCGCCGCATCGGGGCTGGACGCGGGGCGCCGCGCGGGTTCAGCTTTCTCCCCAAGAATGAACGGGAGGAAGACATGTTCCAGCGACGCTCCGTGCTCGCCGGCCTCGGCGCGGCAGCCCTGCCCCTCGCGGCCCGGGCACAGGATCAGTACCCCTCCCGCCCCATCACCATGCTCGTCGGCTTCGCCCCGGGCGGCGGGACGGACATCGTCTCGCGGCTGCTCTCCCCGAAGCTGCAGGAGGAGCTGGGACAGCCCGTGACGGTGGAGAACCGCCCGGGGGCCAGTGGCACCCTCGCCGCCGGCGCCGCCGCGCGCGCCCGGCCGGACGGCTACACCCTTCTCACCGGGACGGTCAGCACGCAGTGCACCGTCGCGCCGCTGATGCGTCCCCCGCCCTATGACCAGCTTCGCGACTTCACCCCGATCATGCTCGTCGGCACCCTGCCCCTGGTGATGGTGGTGCGGGCGGACAGCCCGGCGAAGGACGTGGCCGGGCTCAAGGCGCTGGCGCAGGAGAAGCCGGGCGGGCTGAACTACGGAACCTCCGGCGTCGGCAGCCAGCAGCACCTGGCGAGCGAGCTGCTGGCCCGCCAGGGCGGGATGCGGATGACCCATGTCCCCTATCGCGGCACGGGGCAGTCCGTGAATGCGCTGCTGGCCGGGGACGTGGACGTGAACATCGACACCATGGCCACCTACCTCCCCCAGATCCGCGCCGGGCGGCTGCGCGCGCTCGCCACCACCCTGCCCCAGCGCGCCGCGGCCCTGCCGGATGTGCCGACCGTCGCGGAGCAGGGCTTCCCGGGCTACGACATGTCCGTCTGGTACATGGTGCTCGGCCCTGCCGGGCTGCCGGCGGAGGTGGTGCGGCGCTGGGAGAGGGCGCTCGGCCGCACGCTGTCCGACCCCGCCATCAACCAGAAGCTGGTCGAAACCGGCTACATCGTCGGCGGCGGCACGGCGGCGGATGCCGCGGCCCTGGTGCGCCGGGACGCCGAGCGGCTGGGCCGGCTGGTCGAGGAAGCCGGGATCAAACTCGAATAGGGCCGCGCGGCCCGTTCGGTCTCCTGCGCAAGAGAGGACACGCCATGAACCCCTTCAACCCCGATCGCTTTGCGGTCGCCGATCGCGCTGCGATCGCCGGGCGCGGAGCGGTCACCGGGCGCCGGGCGCTGCTGCTCGGGGCCGCCGCCCTGCCCTTCCTGCCCCGACGAGCCCTTGCCGCGGAGGTGCAGGTGATGGCTTCCGGCGGGCTGACCGCCGCCTACCGCGCCCTTATCCCCGAGTTCGAGCGGAGCACAGGCCACAAGCTCGGCACGGTGCAGGGCGCCTCCATGGGCGCGGCGCCGGACGCCATTCCCCAGCGCCTCGCCCGCGGGGAGCCGGCAGACGTGCTGCTCCTCGCCGCCGACGGGTTGGAGGCGCTGATCGCCCGCGGGCTCGCCCAGCCCGGCAGCCGGGTGGACATCGCGCGCTCCCTCATCGGCATGTGCGTGCGCGCGGGCGCGCCGAAGCCCGACATCTCCTCGATGGACGCCTTCCGCCAGGCGCTGTTGAACGCCTCCTCCATCGCCTATTCGGCGAGCGCGAGCGGCGTCTATATCGAGAACGAGATGTACCGGAAGCTCGGCATCCACGATCAGGTCATGCCCAAGAGCCGCCGCATCCTGAGCGAGAGGGTGGGCACCGTCGTCGCGCGCGGCGACGCCGAGGTCGGCTTCCAGCAGGTGAGCGAGCTGCTGCCTATCCAGGGCATCGACTACATCGGCACCATCCCGGAGGCGGTGCAGCAGCCCACCATCTTCTGCGCCGGCATCGCCGCGAACGCGCGCGAGCCCGAGGCGGCCCGCGCCCTCATCCGCTTCCTCGCCTCGCCCGAGGCCGCGCCGGTCCTCACCCGCACGGGGCTGGAGCCTCTGGGCAAGAGCTAGCGCAGGCAGTCCAGCAAGGGGCCGAGCTGCCCTACGCGCCGCTCGATGGTGGCGGCGCGGGCGAGGACATGGGGGGAAGGCCGGGCGGCCGACCAAGTCAGCGGGCTCGGCAGCACGGCCGCCAGCCGCGCCGCCTCCCCCCGCGTCAGCGCGGCGGCGGGCTTGCCGAAGAAGGCCCGCGCCGCGGCCTCGGCGCCGTAGATGCCCGGGCCGAACTCGACGCTGTTGAGATAGATCTCGATCACCCGCTGCTTGGGCAGGAGCAGGGCGACCTGCGGCGTGAGCCAGGCCTCGACCACCTTCCGCAGGGGGTCGCGCCCGGGCCAGAGGAAGAGGTTCTTCGCCGTCTGCATCGTGACCGTGCTGGCGCCGCGCGGGCGCTCCCCCTCCACCCAACCCGCGATCTCGCCCCGGAGCGCGCCTAAATCGAAGCCCAGCGCCTGCCGGCAGAAGAGGTTGTCCTCCGCCGCCACGACCGATTCGGCCAGGGCGGGCGCGATCGCGCCGAGCGGCACCCAGTCCCTCTGCCACCCTTCCCCCTGGACGGAGCGAATCACCATCAGCGGCGTCGCCGGCACGGGGGTGAAGCGGAAGGTCAGGATCAGCGCCGGCGGGGCGAGCAGCAGCAGGAGGGCCAGCCTCAGCAGCCATCCCCGCCATCCCGCCCGCCCCGCCGAAAGATGCAAAAGCTGCTGCCGCCCCATCCCCCCGTGCTGGCCGCCACCCCGCCCTGCGTCAAGCGCACCCCGTTACATCTTGCGCCGCAGCACCGCTTGGCCCATCTTCCGCGTCGTGCCCGGCCCCAAGCCGCGGCCACGCCCCGGCCGCGTGAGACGGCCGCCACGCGCATGAGGCGCGCGGCCCTGACCGGGGCGTCGAACCTTCCGATACCCTGGATGCGACCGGACACGCGGGGCGCCTCCACCCGCGAAGCGGCGTGCCGCAAAGGGCACGCCCCGATTGGAATCCATGACACAGTTCAACGAGCTCGGCCTCGCCGCGCCCCTTTTGCGCGCGCTCGAGGAAGAGGGCTACACCACCCCCACCCCCATCCAGGCCCAGGCCATCCCGGCCGCCATCGCGGGACGGGACGTGCTCGGCATCGCCCAGACCGGCACCGGCAAGACGGCGGCCTTCGCGCTGCCCCTGCTGCACCGGCTGGCGAACGATCCGAAGCGCGCCGCGCCCTTCACCTGCCGCGTCCTGATCCTCTCCCCGACCCGCGAGCTGGCCTCGCAGATCCATGAGAGCATCCGGGCCTATGGGCGCCACATCCGCCCGAGCACCGCGCTGGTCTTCGGCGGCGTGCCGGAGAACCCGCAGAAGCGCGCCATGGCCAAGGGCGTGGACGTGCTGATCGCGACGCCGGGCCGGCTGATGGACCTGCTGAACCAGCGCGCCATGAAGCTGGACGGCATCGAGGTCTTCGTCCTCGACGAGGCCGACCAGATGCTCGACCGCGGCTTCTGGCCTTCCGTCCGCCGCGTCGCCGGCATGCTGCCGCGCAACAAGCACACGATGTTCTTCTCGGCCACCATGCCGGACGACATCGCCAAGCTGGCCAAGGAGCTGCTGCCCGACCCCGTGCGCGTGGAGGTGACCCCCGTCGCCACCACCGCCGAGCGGGTGAACCAGCGCGTGATCCACACCCGCGCCGAGGGCAAGCGCGGCATCCTGGCCGACCTTCTCCGCGGCGAGGGCGTGGGCCGGGCGCTCGTGTTCAGCCGCACGAAGCACGGTGCGGACCGCATCGTGAAGCAGCTGGAGCAGGACGGCCTCGCCGCCGGCGCCATCCACGGCAACAAGAGCCAGGGCCAGCGCGAGCGCGCCCTGGAGGCCTTCAAGCGCGGCACCGCCCCGATCCTGGTGGCGACCGACATCGCCGCCCGCGGCATCGACGTGGACGGCGTGACCCACGTCATCCAGTACGACCTGCCGGAGGTGCCGGAGACCTATGTCCACCGCATCGGCCGCACGGCCCGCGCCGGGGCTTCCGGTGAGGCGGTGGCGCTGGTGGCGCCGGACGAGGTCGCCCTCCTCCGCGCCGTGGAGAAGCTGACGCGCCAGGAGGTTCCGGCCGAGGGGGACATCCCCACCGGCCCCGTGCCGCGCCGGCCGAACCGCCAGCAGCAGGGCAGGCCGCCCCGCCGCGACGAGGGTCGCGGGCCGTCGCAGGGCCAGGGACGCGGCGCCCCGCAGCGGGAAGGCGGGCGCAACGCCGGGGGCCGCCCCGCGGCGGGCGGGCAGCCCGGGCGCGGCGGCAACGGCTTCGGCGGCCAGCGCCGGCCGGAGGCGCCGCGTGCGGACCGGAAGGACCGGTCCTGGCGGGAAGGCGATTTCCGCGACAGCGGCCGCTGAGACAGGAAGGGCGCCCCTCGGGGCGCCCTTCTTCGTTCCAGCCCCCGCTCAGGCCTCGGCGTGTTCCAGCATCCGCCGGGCCACCTCGCGCTCACTCATGACGATATAGGTCGCGCCCAACCGCTCCAGATGCTCCACCGCCGCGTCCGAATGGGCGCGGGCGGTGATCTCCAGCGCGGGGTTCAGGGCGCGGGCCTGCTCCACCACCTGCCCGGCCTCGAAGGCCTCGGGCACCGTCACGAAGAGGCGGCGCGCGCCGGGAAGGTTGGCGAGGGCCAGCACCAGCGGGTCCGCGGCATTGCCGAGCACGGCGGGCAGCCCGTCCGCGCGGGCCGCGGCGGCGATGCTCTCCGCATCCTCGAAGACGAGCACGGGGCGCCCGGCATCCCGCAGCCGCTGCGCGACGAGATGGCCGACGCGGCCATAGCCCACCACCACGTCATGGTCCTCCATGGCGGGAATGACCTCCGCCTCCACCTCCGCCTCGACAGGCAGCCCGGGCTTGATGCTGGGCGCGGGGCTGGGCGCGGGCGGGGTGGGGGCGAGTTCCGGCGCGGCCCGGTCGGGCTCCGCCAGCTCGGCCATGGGCGTCTCGGCCACCGGGTGAGGCGGGGAGACCGAGCGCGCCGCCACCCTCGCGCGCCGCTTCTCGACGAGGGCGAAGAGGAAGGGGTTGATGAGGATGGAGAGGATGGCCCCGGCCAGGATCAGGTCCCTCCCCTCCTGGGGCAGCAGGCCGAGCGACCCGCCGAGCCCGGCGAGGATGAAGGAGAACTCGCCGATCTGGGCGAGGCTGGCCGAAATGGTCAGCGCCGTGCCCGAGGGCCGCCCGAAGGCGCGGACGATGAGGTAGGCCGCCACCGACTTGCCCACCACGATGATCGCCAGCACCGCCAGCACCGCGAAGGGGGCGGTGATGATGATCGTCGGGTTGAACAGCATCCCGACGGAGACGAAGAACAGCACGGCGAAGGCGTCGCGCAGCGGCAGCGCCTCCTCTGCCGCGCGCTGGGAGAGCTGGCTCTCGCCCATCACCATGCCGGCGAAGAAGGCGCCGAGCGCGAAGGACACGCCGAACAGCTCCGCCGCCCCGAAGGCGACGCCGAGGGCGATGGCGTAGACGGCCAGGCGGAACAGCTCGCGCGAGCCCGTATGGGCGGCGTGGTGCATCACCCAGGGGATCACGCGCCGCCCGGCGACGAGCATCAGCACGACGAAGGCGGCGACCTTGCCGAGGGTGATCGCCAGCGTCATCGCCAGATCGGGCAGGGACAGCCCTTCCCCGCCCTTCAATGCCGGGGCGATGGCCGGCAGCAGGACGAGGGCGAGAACCATGACCAGGTCCTCCACGATCAGCCAGCCGATGGCGATGCGCCCGCGCTCCGTCTCCGCGATCCGGCGTTCCTGCAGGGCGCGGATGAGCACGACGGTGGAGGCGACGGAGAGGGAAAGGCCGAAGACGAGCCCGCCGCCGATTCCCCAGTTGAACAGCCAGCCCAGCCCCATGCCCATCAGCGTGGCCACCAGGATCTGCCCGATGGCCCCGGGCAGCGCGATCGAGCGCACCTCCAGCAGGTCCTTCAGGGAGAAGTGCAGGCCGACGGCGAACATCAGCAGGATGACGCCGATCTCGGCGAGCTGGTTGGCCAGTTCCTGGTCCGCGACGTAGCCGGGCGTGAAGGGCCCGACCGCGACGCCGGCCAGGAGGTAGCCGACGAGGGGCGAGACGCGCAGGCGATGCGCGACCATTCCGAAGATGAAGGCGAGGAGGAGGCCGAGGGCGATGGTGGCGATGAGCGGGGTGTGGTGATCGGGCAATGGTCCGTCCTGTGCGGTTGGCGTGACCATCACAGGATAGGGAGGGGGAGCGCGCGATACCACCGACAAGGGTGTGACGGGCCGTAGCTTTTCCGCCGATCAACCCTCTTTCCCGATAATTCGCGCGCGGCCGGCCGTGCCCGCCGAAAAGGGCGGGCTCAGTCCCCGAACACCTCCGCCCATGCGGCGATGAGGGCGGAATCCGCCTCCTCCATCGTCACGGGAAGGCCGAGGGCGTGCAGGCTCGTCACCCCGTGCTCGCTGATGCCGCAGGGAACGATCCCGCCGAAATGGAGGAGGTCGGGCTCCACGTTCAGCGCGATCCCGTGCCAGGACACCCAGCGGGAGACGCGCACGCCGATGGCGCCGATCTTCGCCTCCGTCCCCCTCGTGCGGTCCGCCACCCAGATGCCAACGCGGCCCTCCCGCCGCTCGCCCCTCACGTTGAAGCGGTCCAGCGCGCGAATCATCCACTCCTCCAGCCCGTGCACATAGGCGCGCACGTCCCGCGCGGGCACGGTGCCGTGCGGGCGGGTGAGGTCGAGCATCACATAGGCCGTGCGTTGGCCCGGGCCGTGATAGGTCCACTGCCCCCCGCGCCCGGCCTCATAGGTGGGAAAGCGAGGGTCCAGCAGGGCGTCCATACGGGCAGAGGTGCCGGCGGTGTAGCTCGGCGGGTGCTCCACCAGCCACACGGCCTCCGCTGCCGTGCCCGCGCGGATCCCGGCCACCCGGGCCTCCATGGCGGCCAGGGCATCGGGCACGGAGACCCTGTCGTCAGAAATCAGCCATTCCGGTGCGGGATGCCCGGTTGCCGCCGCCGCGCTCATCGGTTATACGCCCGGCCGCGGAGCAGCCTTCGGGCCGCAACCCGCAGGCGGTCATGGCGGAATGGTAGACGCGCCAGCTTGAGGTGCTGGTGGGGGCAACCCCGTGGAAGTTCGAATCTTCTTGACCGCACCATTTCTTTAATTCGGCTCTTCAATCCGGCATTCAGCGGCCCGCCCCGGCGGTGCCTGCCGGCGCCATGTAGCGCGCCTGCTGCCGGCTTCCCAGGGCATCTCTCCCAGGGCACTCCGCCAGAGGCGGAGCACCTGGCGGATCACCCCCGGCCGGAGCCGAGATCGGGTCCTTCCCCCACCGCGATGCCGGGAAGGTCGCTCACCGGGCGGTTCACCATTCCCGTGCCGTTGCAGGCGAGGCAGGGCTTTCCCATCAGCTCGCCCTTGCCCTGGCACTCCTCGCAGACACTCTCCTCCACCCCCGGCGTGCCCGCCGGCGCCTTGTCGCCGGGGCGCATCTCGCCGCCCGGATCGTCCGATGGTCCCGGCACCATGACCTCCCTCCCGCCTCGATAGGGGACGAACGCGGCGTGAAGGGCCCGGTTCCCCGCTGGCGCCGCGCCCGCGAGGGGGCCATAACGCCGGGATGGACGAGGACTTCCGCAAAGCCGCCCTGGACTATCACCGGCTTCCCAGGCCGGGAAAGCTCAGCATCGAGCCGACCAAGCGCATGGCCACCCAGCGCGACCTCGGCCTCGCCTACTCGCCGGGCGTCGCGGCCGCCTGCATGGAGATCGCGGCCGATCCGAGCACGGCCTACGATTACACCACCCGCGGGAACATGGTGGCCGTCATCACCAACGGGACCGCGGTGCTCGGCCTCGGCTCCATCGGAGCGCTCGCCTCCAAGCCGGTGATGGAGGGCAAGGCGGTCCTCTTCAAGAAGTTCGCCAACCTCGATTCCATCGACATCGAGGTGGACGAGCGGGACCCCGAGCGCTTCGTCGAGGCGGTGGCGGTGCTGGAGCCCTCCTTCGGCGCCATCAACCTTGAGGACATCAAGGCCCCCGAGTGCTTCGAGATCGAGCGCGCGCTCCGCGCCCGCATGAAGATCCCGGTCTTCCACGACGACCAGCACGGCACGGCCATCATCGTCGCCGCCGCCGTGCGGAACGGGCTGATGCTGCAGGAGAAGCCGATCGGGGAGGCGCGGATCGTCACCTCCGGCGCCGGCGCCGCGGCGCTGGCCTGCCTCGACCTCCTCGTCGCCATGGGCGCCCGGCGCGAGAACATCACGGTCTGCGACATCGAGGGCGTGGTCTATGAGGGCCGGCAGGTCCTGATGGACCCGTACAAGGCCCGCTACGCCCGCGACACCGAGGCCCGCACGCTGGCCGAGGCCCTGCCCGGGGCCGACGTGTTCCTCGGCCTCTCCGCCCCGCGCGTGCTGAAGGCGGAGTGGCTGCCCGCCATGGCGCCCCGGCCGCTGATCCTGGCGCTCGCCAATCCCGAGCCCGAGATCCTGCCCGAGGCCGTGCGCGCCGCGCGGCCGGACGCGATCGTGGCCACGGGGCGGTCGGACTACCCGAACCAGGTCAACAACGTCCTCTGCTTCCCCTTCATCTTCCGTGGCGCGCTCGATGCCGGCGCGACGACGATCAACGAGGAGATGAAGGTCGCCTGCGTGGAGGCCATCGCGCGGCTGGCGCGGGCCGAGGCGAGCGAGGTGGTGGTGGCCGCCTATGGCGGGCAGGCGCCGATCTTCGGGCCGGACTACATCATCCCCAAGCCCTTCGATCCTCGGCTCATTCTGGAGATCGCCCCGGCCGTGGCGCGCGCCGCCATGGCCTCCGGCGTCTCCACCCGTCCGATCGCGGATTTCGACGCCTACCGGCAGGTGCTGGAGCGATTCGTCTTCCGCTCGGGCGACCTCATGCGCCCGGTCTTCGCCGCCGCCCGCAATGCCGGCCGCCGCATCGCCTACAGCGAGGGCGAGGACGAGCGCACGCTGCGCGCCGTGCAGACCGTGCTGGACGAGGGGATCGCCGAGCCCGTCATCATCGGCCGCCGCGCCGTGATCGAGGAGCGGGTGCGCTCCATGGGGCTGCGCATGGACCTCCAGGGCAGCGTGACCGTGCTGGACCCCTCGGTGGACACCGAGGCCTTCGCCCCCCTCCTGCCGCTCTACCAGAGCAAGGTCGGGCGGCGCGGCATCCCGCCCGACGCCGCCGCCCGCTACATCCGCGTCCGCCCCACGGTGGCCGCCACCCTGCTGCTCGAGGCCGGGCAGGTGGACGCCGCCATCGTCGGCGGCACGGGCGAGTGGATGACGCAGTGGCACCTCGCCTTCGACATCGTGGGCAAGCGCGCGGACGTGAACCGGGTCTATGCCATGACGGGGGTGATCCTGCCCGCCGGCACGCTGTTCTTCGTGGACACCCACCTGCTGGTGGACCCGAACGAGGAGCAGATCGCGGAGATGACGATGCTCGCCGCCGAGCAGGTGCGCGGCTTCGGCGTCACGCCCCGGGTGGCGCTGCTCTCCCACTCCTCCTTCGGCGCCTCCGACGCCCCCTCCGCCCGCAAGATGCGCCGCGCCCTGCGGCTCATCCGCGAGCGCGACCCCTCGCTGGAGGTGGACGGCGAGATGCATGCCGACGCGGCGCTGGAGCCCGCCATCCGCGACCGCGCGGTGACGGACGGGCGGCTCACCGGCTCGGCCAACCTGCTCGTCTTCCCCAACCTCGATTCGGCCAACATCGCCTACAACCTGCTGAAGGCGGCGGCGGACGGGCTCCAGCTCGGACCGATGCTGCTGGGGATGAACAAGCCCGTCCATGTCATGGTGCCGAGCACCACGGCGCGGGGCATCGTGAACCTCTCGGCCATCGCGGCCGCGCAATCCGGCTGAGCGGGGCGGCGCCGTTCCGCCCGGAGGGGCGGCGCCCCATATCTCCGGCATGGCCAAGCCGCCGGTTCCCGCCCAGACCTCCAGCGCCGTCACCGCCTTCCTGCAGAAGGCGGCGGCGGTGCCCGCCCTGCGCGCCGCCCCCTCCCCCGCGCGGCTCGTCTTCGCCGTGGACGCCACGGCCAGCCGCCAGCCCACCTGGGACCAGGCCAGCCATCTCCAGGCTGGGATGTTCGCCGAGGCGGCCGGGCGGCTGGCGATCAGCCTCGCCTTCTACCGCGGGCACGGCGAGTTCCGGGCCACGCCCTTCCTGGCCGATTCGCGCGCCCTGGCCGCCGAGATGACAGGGCTTCTCTGCCGCGGTGGCCACACGCAGATCCTGCGCCTGCTGCGCCATGCCGAGGCGGAGGCGGCCCGCGCCCGGCTCCACGCCCTCGTTTTCGTGGGGGACGCGGTGGAGGAGGAGCCCGGCCCCATCCTCGCCGCCGCAGCCCGGCTAGGGGCGCGCGGCACCCCCGCCTTCGTCTTCCAGGAGGGCGACGATCCCGGCGCCTCCGCGGTGCTGCGCGGCATCGCCCGCGCCTCGGGCGGCGCCTGGGCGCCTTTCGACCACCGCAGCCCCGGCGCCCTGGCCGCCCTGCTGCGCGGCGCGGCGGCCTTCGCCACGGGCGGGCGGGAGGCGCTGGCGCGGCTGCCGGGCGCGGGCGCGCTGCTCGCCCAGCTCCCGCCGCCGGGAGCGGCGCGGTGATCGCCCTCGCGGCCGGCGCGCTCATCCTCGTGCTGCTCGCCCTCGGTCTCAGGGCCTTCAGCACGGCCAGCGTGGCCGGGGTGAAGACCGCGCTCGCCGCGATCCTGGCCGCGGCGGGGCTGGTTCTCGTGGTGGTGCTGCTCCTCACCGGCCGCGCGGGCGGGCTGGTCTGGGCCCTCGCCCTCTTCGGCCCGGCCGCCTGGCGCTGGTGGAAGTCACGCCAGCCGCCCGCCGCGCTGGGCGGTGCCCCGGCCGACACGGTGGAGACAGCGATGCTCTCCATGCGGCTCGACCCGGCTTCCGGCACCCTCTCCGGGCGCGTGTTGCGCGGGGCCATGGCCGGGCGGGACCTGGCCGATCTCTCCCCCGCCGAGTCGCGCGCCCTCCTGGCCGAGGCCGCCTCGGCGGACCCGGAGAGCGTGCCGCTGATCGAGGCCTGGCTCGACCGCGCCCATCCGGGCTGGCGTGCGGAGGCCGGCCCCGCCTCCCCCGCGCCGGACCGGGCCGAGGCGCTGGCCGTGCTCGGCCTGGAGGAGGGGGCGAGCGAGGAGGAGATCCGCGCCGCCCATGCCCGGCTGATGCGCGCCGCCCACCCCGATGCCGGCGGCTCGGACTGGCTGGCGGCGCGCGTGAACGCTGCGCGGGACGCTCTCCTCGGCTGATCCGGCGGGCGCAACCGGGGGGTGCATTTCCAAAAACGGCCAGCCGTGGCACATCTGCGGCCGAAAACCAGACTAAGGGGATACGCCTCCCGTGCCGAAGCCGTTGAAGAAGGCTGTCCTGCCCGTCGCGGGCCTGGGCACCCGTTTCCTTCCCGCCACCAAGGCCCTGGCGAAGGAGATGCTGCCGGTCGTGGACAAGCCTCTCATCCAGTACGCCGTGGAAGAGGCCCGCGACGCCGGGATCGAGCAGTTCTGCTTCATCACCGGCCGCGGCAAGACCGCGATCGTCGAGCATTTCGACGTCGCCTATGAGCTGGAGCGCACGCTGAAGGAGCGCGCGAAGGACCAGATCCTCGCCGACCTGCGCGCGAGCGCGGTGGAGCCGGGCTCCATCACCACCGTGCGCCAGCAGGTGCCGATGGGGCTGGGCCACGCCATCTGGTGCGCGCGCACCTTCATCGGCAACGACCCCTTCGCCATCCTCCTGCCGGACGACCTCATGCAGTGCGAGGTCTCCTGCACGAAGCAGCTCGCCGACGCCTACATGGAAACCGGCGGCAACGTCGTCGCCATCGAGGAAGTGCCGATGGAGCGCGTCAACAAGTACGGCGTGCTCGACGTGCTGGAGGACAAGGGCAAGCTCGTCTCCATCAAGGGCCTCGTCGAGAAGCCGCCGGTGGAGAAGGCCCCGTCGAACCTCACCATCATCGGCCGCTACGTGCTGATGCCGGAAGTCGTGCACTTCCTCTCGCTCATGGAGAAGGGGGCCGGCGGCGAGGTGCAGCTCACGGACGCCATGGCCAAGCTCATCGGCAGCCAGCCCTTCCACGGGCTGCGCTACGAGGGCCGGCGATTCGACTGCGGCGACAAGGCGGGCTTCCTGGAGGCGCAGATCGCCTTCGCGCTGAAGCGCCCCGACCTGGCCGAGGCCGTGCGAGCCTTCCTGCCGCGCTACGCCGGCTGATCACGCCTTCGACGGCGGCCCCGGCGGCTGTATCGACCGCCGCGGGCCCGCGCGATATGCAGGGCGCGCCGCGGGCCCCGGCGCGCGGACCGGCCAGGGAGTTCTCATGCGCATCGCCATGATCGGCGCGGGCTATGTCGGCCTCGTCTCCGGTGCCTGCTTCGCCGAGTTCGGCGTGGATGTCTGCGTCGTCGACACCGAGGTCTCGAAGGTCGAGGC
>NZ_JACIJD010000005.1 GCF_014199205.1 Muricoccus pecuniae
GCGATTCGTGGCCCGTGAGATCTTTGGCTATCTCTGCCGTTCGCCCGGACCAGCTCAACCAACGCTATCTGCCACTTGACCGCTATAGGAGCATCAACGCCCCCATGGAAAGCTTCTTCGGCAGCCTCAAGACCGAACTGATGGAGGACGGGACCTTCGACACCCGACAGACTGCCAGGTCTGCTCTCTTCGCCCTCATCGAAGGCTTCTACAACCGACAGCAGCTCCACTCGGCTATCGGCTACAAAGCCCCTACCGAAATAGAACAACTCGCCGCGGCCGCGTAGGCCGTAACCCGTGTCCACTCAAACAGGGGAAGGTCACACCGCACCTTCGCGCGAGACGCACTCACAGCCCGGCCATACGCCTCGACAGCAGCTTCCGCATCGTGGGAAGAATCACGTCTGGCGAGACGAGCGGGACAACCGGGGCGCGACATGCAGTTCGACCATATCGGCGTGGTAGTGAAGACCCTTCGGCACGGGCGGACCATGCTCGGCCCGGCGCTGCAGATCACGGAGTGGACTCGCGAGTGGGAGGATCCGGTGAACAAGGTCTTCGTCCAGTTCGGCTACGACCGCTCCGGCGTCTGCTACGAGCTGATCGCGCCGCTGGGGGAGGGGAGCCCCGTGGCGCTCGCGCTGAAGACGAAGTCCCGGCTGCTGAACCACGTGGCCTACCTCGTGGAGGACCTCGCCGCCGAGGGCGAGCGGATGCGCGAGAGCCGCTGCTTCCCGATCGCCGAGCCGTCCCCGGCCATCGCCTATGGCGGGCGCAACATCCAGTTCTTCATGAGCCCGGCCAACATCATCATCGAGCTGATCGAGGCCGCCGGGCACAGGCACGAGATCCTGCCGGCCGAGGAGCCCGCCACCGCCTGAGCGGGGGCCGCGGCCCTAGCTGTTCGCCTCGATCATGGCGCGGACCTTCGGATAGACCTCGCCCGCCCAGCGGCGCCCGCTGAACACGCCGTAATGCCCCACCCCGGTCTGGAGGTGGTGGTGGCGGTTGGCGAGCGGGATGTTCGGGCAGAGGTCGAGGGCGGCCATGGTCTGGCCGATCGAGCAGATATCGTCCCGCTCCCCCTCCACCGTCATCAGCGCGGTGCGCCGGATGGCCTCCGGCCGCACCTGGCGGCCCCGGTGCATCAGCTCGCCCCGGGGGAGGTCGTGGTCCTGGAAGATGCGCTGCACGGTCTGGATGTAGTAATCGGCCGGCAGGTCCATCACCGCGAAATACTCGTCGTAGAAGCGGCGATGGGCCTCCGCGGCCTCCAGGTTGCCGGCGACGAGATTGTCGAAATGGGTGCGGTGCGCCTTCATGTGCCGGTCCATGTTCATGGACATGAAGGCCTGGAGCTGCACCGCCCCGGGATAGACGCGGCGCCCGGCGCCGGCGTAGCGGGCGGGCACGGTGCCGATGAGGTTGCGCTCGAACCAGTCGATCGGCTTGGACTGGGCCAGTTCGTTCACCGCGGTCGGGCTCACCCGCGTGTCGATGGGCCCGGCCATCAGCGTCATGCTGGCGGGGGTCGCGCGGTTCCGGTCCTCGGCCATGAGGGCGACGGCGGCCAGCGTCGCGGGCGCCGGCTGGCAGACGGCGAGCACGTGGCTCCCCGGCCCCATCACCTCCAGGAACTGGATGATGTGGTCCGTGAAGTCGTCGAAGCCGAAATTGCCGGCCGAGAGCGGGACGTCCCGGGCGTTGATCCAGTCCGTGATGTAGACGTCGTGGTCCGGCAGCAGCACCTCCACCGTGCCGCGCAGCAGGGTGGAGAAGTGGCCGGACATCGGCGCCACCACGAGGATGCGCGGCTGCTGGACGGGCGTGTCCTTGGCGAAGCGCAGCAACGTGCCGAAGGGGGTGGAGTGGATCACCTCCTCCGTCACCTCCACCTCGCGGTTCCCCACGCTGACGGTGGTGAAGCCGTAATCGGGGCGGGCATGGGTGGTGCGGGAATTGGCGATGAGGTCGAAGGTCGCGCCCATCCGCCGGAAGAAGGGGGCGGCGAAGGGCATCGCGGCCGTCATCGGTTCCCACTGGCGGAGGATGCGGCCCGCGCTCTCGGCGAAGGCCCGGGCGGGGAACTGTGCGTCCTGCTGCGCCTGCCAGAGCTGGTAAATCATGCCGTCCGGGACGCGAGGAGCAGGTGCATGAGCTCTGAACGGCCCGATGGGTTTGCCGGTTCGATCACGAAACCGATAGTGGGTACTCGGGGGGGCTGGGTCAACGGGCAGAACGCCCGCGCGCGGGAAACTGTGCCGGTTGTAACCTTTGCGCCAGCGCAAGGCCGTGCTGGAACGGTTCTGGCAAGGCATCCGGGAAGCGACGGCGCCCCCAGGGTCGCAACAGATGCCGGCGCGGGCAGGAAAGAGGACGCGATGGATCGGGCCAGGCTTGTCATCAGCAGCCGCAACTACTCCTCCTGGTCCCTCCGGGGCTTCCTCCTGGCCCGCCTGGCCGGGCTGGACTTCGTGGTGGAGCCCGTGGACCTGGACGACCCGGCGGCGCGGGCGGAGCTTCTCCTCCAGGCCTCCTCGATCCGCATCCCCTGCCTGTTCCATGACGGGCTGCGGATCTGGGACACCATGGCCATCGCCGAGCACCTGAACGAGATCCGCCCGGAGGCCGGGATGCTGCCGGCGGACCGGGAGGCGCGGGCGCGCTGCCGCTCCATCTCGGGGGAGATGCATTCGGGCTTCCACGCCCTTCGCGCCTCCCTGCCGATGAACCTGCGCGCCCACCGGCCGGGCTTCCGCGTCTGGTCCGGGCCGCGGGCCGATATCGACCGGATCCTCTTCATCTGGGAGCGCTGCCTCGGGCGCTGGGGCGGGCCCTGGCTCTTCGGCGAGCGGCCCTGCGTGGCGGATGCCATGTACGCCCCGGTCGTGACGCGCTTCCTCACCTATGACGTGAAGCTGATCGGCGGCTGCGCGGCCTACGCGCAAAGGGTGATGGAATGGGCACCCATGGCCGAGTGGGTGGCGGCCGCCCAGGAGGAGCCGGAGCCGCCGATCCACGAGCTGGAGGTCGAGGCTGAGTTCTAGCGGAGACGCCGCCGCCGGGCGGCCAGGCCCGGCGACATCCTAGGCAGTGGCTCCCGCCCGGGGACGCCCCCTCAGTCCAGCTTCGCCCCGGCCGCCTGCACCACCGCCTTCCACTTGGCGTTCTCGGCGGCGATGTAGCGGTCGAACTCGGCGGGGCCGAGGGGGCGGGGGTTGCTGCCGATCTCGCGCAGCTTCTCGGCCACGGCGGGCTCGGCCAGCAGCCCCGTCACCGTGGAGGCGAGCTTCTCGATCACCGGGCGGGGCGTGCGCGCGGGGGCCTGGAAGCCGAACCAGGCCACGGCCTCGAAGCCCTCCACCCCGGATTCGGCGACCGTCGGCACCTCGGGCAGGGAGAACCAGCGCTGGCCGGAGGTCACGGCGAGGCAGCGCATCCGCCCCTCCTTCAGATGGGGCAGGTAGCCCGGCAGGTTGTCCACCGCCACGTCCACCCGCCCGCCCAGGATGTCCGGGATGACCTGGGAGGTGCCGCGATAGGGGATGTGCGTCAGGTTCACCCCGGCGCGGGACTTCAGGAACTCCCCGCAGAGATGGCCGGAGGTGCCATTGCCGGGGGTGCCGTAGTTCAGCTCGCCCGGCCGCGCCTTCGCCGCCGCCAGCAGGTCCCCCAGCGTGCGGAGCGGCGAATTGGCCGCGACCACGATCCCGTTCGCCACCTCGTTGACGAGGGCGACGCTCGCCAGGTCCCTGGTGGGATCATAGGGCAGGCGGGAATAGAGGAACTGGTTGATGCTCGCCGTGCCGATCGTGCAGGTGAGCAGGGTGTAGCCGTCCGGCTCCGCCTTCGCGACGGCGTCGCTGCCGAGGTTGCCGCCGGCGCCCGGGCGGTTGTCGATCACCACGGGCTGGCCGAGCAGCGCCGCCATGCGCTCCCCCGCCACCCGCGCCGTCAGGTCCGTCGCCCCGCCCGCGGGGAAGGGGACGATCATGCGGATCGGCCGGCTGGGCCAGGGCGCGCCCTGCGCCCTGACAGCGGCGGGCGCGGCGAGGGCGGGCAGGGCGAGCAGCGCCGAGCGGCGATTGAGGGGGAAGGAACTCATCTTTTCTACTCCACGCTCGCGCCGGACTTGCGCACCACCTCGCCCCACCGCGCGATCTCGGAGCGGACGAAGGCGGTGAAGGCGGCGGGGTTGGTGCCGCCATCCGGCGTCAGGCCGGGCTTCATGCCGCCGAGATCGGCGAGCCGCGCCCAGGTGGCGGGCTCCTTCACGATCGCGTCGATCTCGGCCCCCAGCCGCTCGACGATCGGGCGCGGCGTGCGGGCGGGCGCCTGGATGCCGAACCAGCCGGTGGCCTCCACCCCGGGCAGGCCGGCCTCGGCGGTCGTCGGGACATCGGGCAGGGCAGGGGTGCGCTCGCGGGTCGTGACGGCCAGCGCCCGCAGGCGCCCGTCCCGGATATGACCGATGGCGGAGGGCAGGTTGTCCACCGCCACCTCCACCCGGCCCGCCATCACCTCGGCCATCATCGGCCCGGCGCCGCGAAAGGGCACATGGGCCATGGAGATGCCCGCCTCCATCTTCAGCAGCTCCCCCGTGACATGGAGGGAGGTGCCGGCGCCCGACGAGCCGATGTTCAGCCGGTTCGGATTCGCGCGCGCATAGGCCACCAGCTCGCCCAGCGTCCGCACGGGCAGGGAGTTGGTGACGAAGATCACGTTGGGCACGCGGATCAGCAGCCCGACCTCGGCCAGGTCCTCCGGCCGGTAGGGCATGCGGTCGCCGTAGAGGGTGTAGTTGATCGCCCCGCTGGAGATCGTCTGCATCAGCAGCGTGTAGCCATCGGGCTCGGCCTTCGCGACGACGTCCGAGCCGATATTGCCGCCCGCGCCGGCGCGGTTCTCGACCGTGAAGGGCTGGCCCATCCGCGACTGGAGCCGCTCGGCCAGGATGCGGGCCGCGACATCCGTGGTCCCGGCCGGGGCGAAGGGCACGACGAGGCGGACGGGGCGCGCGGGATAGCCCCCCGCTCCCTGGCCTCCTCCCTGGGCCCATCCGGGCCGGGGCAGCAGGGCGAGCGCGGGCGCGGCGAGGGCGGCGCGGCGGGAGAGGGTCACTCGGCGGGCCATGGGCATCTTCCTCCGGCGGGCGGGCGGGGTTCCATGCCCCTTTCCTGAGTCGCCGCCCCTTTCGCTAGACGTGCCGCGCCCGCCCCGCCCTTGCAAGGGCCGCGCGCCCCACGCCCGCAAGGGCCGCGCGACCCGCCCTTGCACCTGCCCTTGCAAGGGCCGCGCGAAGGGTGTGCCCTCTCCTGCATCCTCGCCCGCCATTGAGGCGTTGCGGGTGCAGGCAGGTCAGGTCGCGGAAATTGGGGGATCGGAACAGCATGGGCTTTCTTCAGACCTATGCGCGCGTGCTCGGGGTTCTGGCGCCCGACAAATGGGTGGCCATCGGCCTGTCCCTCGCCGCCCTCGCGCTGGCGGGGCTCCAGTTCCTGGAGCCCGTGCTCTTCGGCCGGGTGGTGGACGTGCTCTCGGGCGCGGACCGCCGGGCGGAGAGCGAGGTCTGGGCACAGGCCATCGCCCTCCTCGTCGTCTGGGGGGCGGTGGGGCTGACGGGGATCGCGGCCAATGTCGCGGTCTCCCTCCTGGCGGACCGCATGGCGCACCGGAACCGGCTGACCGTCATGCACCGCTATTTCCAGCACGTCCTGGCCATGCCGCTCTCCTTCCACGGGGACACGGCCTCGGGGCGGCTGATGAAGATCATGCTGGTGGGGACGGACCATCTCTTCGGCATCTGGCTCTCCTTCTTTCGGGAGCACCTGGTCACCTTCATCACCGTCATCGTCCTGCTGCCGCTGACCTTCCTGATGAACTGGCGGCTGGCGCTGGTGCTGCTGGTCCTCGTGGTCGTGTTCTGCGCCGTCGCGGCTTTCGTGGTCAGCCGCACGCAGGAGGCCCAGGACCGGGTCGAGAACTACCAGAGCCAGCTTGCCGGCAGCGCGCAGGACGCGCTGTCCAACGTGATCGTCGTGCAGTCCTTCACCCGCCTCTCCTCCGAGGCGAAGCTCTTCGGGGACATCATCCGGCAAGTGCTGGACCACCAGTTCCCCGTGCTGAACTGGTGGGCGGTGGTTTCCGTCCTCACGCGCTCGGCGAGCACGATCAGCGTCATCACCATCTTCATGCTCGGCACCTGGCTGCACATGGAGGGCATGGCCACGGTGGGCGAGATCGTCTCCTTCATGGGCTTCGCCACCATGCTCATCGGCCGGCTGGAGAGCGCGGTGGGCTTCGTCTCGGGCCTGCTGATGCGGGTGCCCGGGCTGCGCGAGGTGTTCAGCGTGCTCGACGCCCGCAGCTCCGTGCCGGAAAACCCGAACGCGATCGACCTTCCCCGCGTGAGCGGCGCCGTGCGCTTCGAGGGGGTCGCCTTCGGCTATCCCGGCGGCGGGCGCATCCTGAACGACGTGAGCTTCGAGGCCGCGCCGGGCCGGACGGTCGCGCTGGTCGGCCAGACGGGCGCGGGCAAGTCCACCGCCATGTCCCTGCTCCAGCGGCTCTGGGATCCCATCGAGGGCCGCATCACCATCGACGGGCACGACATCCGCGATATCTCGCTGGAGAGCCTGCGGCGCAATGTCGGCGTGGTGTTCCAGGACGCCATGCTGTTCAACCGCACGATCCGGGAGAACCTCCTCGTCGGCCGCCCCGAGGCGACGCAGGAGCAGCTCGAGCAGGCCTGCCGCATGGCCGAGGCGCACGACTTCATCACCCGCCAGCCCCAGGGCTACGACACGATGGTGGGCGAGCGCGGTACCACCCTCTCGGGCGGGCAGAAGCAGCGCCTCTCCATCGCCCGCGCCCTGCTGAAGGACCCGCCCATCCTCATCCTGGACGAGGCGACGAGCGCGCTCGACGCCGCGACCGAGGCGCGGGTGCAGAAGGCGCTGAAGGTGCTGATGGAGGGGCGCACCACCTTCATCATCGCCCACCGCCTCTCGACCATCCGCGACGCCGACGAGATCCTCGTCTTCGAGCAGGGCCGGATCGCCGAGCGCGGGAGCTTCGAGGAGCTGGTGGAGCTGGGCGGGCGCTTCGCCGATCTGGTCCGCACCCAGCTCTCGGGCGCGGAGGCGAAGAAGGCGGCCCCGGTCGCGGCCTGAGGCGCCGCGTGAGGCGCGGGGTCTTCACCGGGCCGTGAGGGGTGCTGTTTCCGCTTGTATCCGCCCCCCTCCGGCCTGCCACCATCGTGCAACCGGAAGGCGAGGAGGTGGGCCATGACGGTCTCGGCGATCCTGAGGAACAAGGGGTCGGAGGTGGTGAGCGTCACCCCCGGCATGGGCCTGGGCGAGGTGGCGCGCGTCCTCGTGCAGCACCGAATCGGCGCCGCCCTCGTGCGCGAGGGGGACGACCAGCCCGTCGGCATCATCTCCGAGCGCGACATCGTCCGCGTCTTCGCGCGGGAGGACGGGCAGACGGACAGGCTGACGGCCGCGGAGGCGATGACCCGCGTGCTCTACACCGTCACCCCCGAGACGCCGATCGAGCGGGCGCTGGAGATGATGACGGACCGGCGCGTGCGGCACCTCCCCGTGCTCGCGGAGGGCAAGCTCTGCGGCATGGTCTCGATCGGGGACCTGGTGAAGGCGCGGATCGAGGCGGCGGTGGGCGAGGCCGCCGCGCTGCGGGACTACGTGGCGGCGGGTTAGGGCGGTCCCTCCCGGACGGACACCTCCGTCCCGGGCGGACCCTTCGGCGCCGGCTCCGGCCTGCCGCTTCCCAGGGGGGGCTGGCCGTGCGGCGCCCTTGGTGGCAAGGGCTTGCCCGCGCGCGGGGTGTCTCCCGCGCCCGACAGCCCACAGGTCCGCCATGTCCCACGCCGCCGCCCGGCCCGAGCACGTCCTCACCCTGTCCTGCCCGAACCGCCCGGGCATCGTGGCGGCGGTGGCCACCTGCATCTTCGAGCACGGCGGCAACATCCGCGAGGCCCAGCAGTACGACGACGTGGAGAGCCGCCGCTTCTTCGCGCGCATCACCCTGAACCACCCGGAGGACCGGCTGGACCTGCCCGCGCTGCGTGCCGGGCTGGAGGCGGTGGCCGCGCGCTTCTCCATGCAGTGGATGCTGCGGGACCGCGCCGAGCGCCGGCGGGTGGTCGTCCTCGTTTCCAAGTTTGACCACTGCCTCGCCGACATCCTCTACCGCTGGCGGCTGGGCGAGCTGCCGATGGATCTCGCCGGCATCGTCTCCAACCATCCCCGCGAGACCTACCAGCACCTCGACTTCGGCGATGTCCCCTTCCACCACCTCCCCGTGACGCGGCAGACGAAGCTGGAGCAGGAGGCCGAGGTCTGGCGGGTGATCCGGGAATCCGGGGCCGAGCTGGTGATCCTCGCCCGCTACATGCAGATCCTGTCGGACGGGCTGGCGGCGAAGCTGGCGGGGCGCTGCATCAACATCCACCACTCCTTCCTGCCGGGCTTCAAGGGCGCGCGCCCCTACCACCAGGCCCATGCGCGCGGGGTGAAGCTGATCGGCGCCACCGCCCATTTCGTGACGGCGGACCTGGATGAAGGGCCGATCATCGAGCAGGACGTGGAGCGCATCTCCCACAACGACACGCCGGACGACCTCATCCGCCAGGGCCGCGACATCGAGCGCCGCGTCCTCTCCCGCGCGCTGCTCTGGCAGCTGGAGGACCGGGTGCTGCTGAACGGTGCGCGGACGGTGGTGTTCCGGGACTGACCGGGGCGCCTTGGCGGCCGGAGGCCCGGCGGACGGGCCTCCAGGGCCTTTACCGGCCCGGGACGGTCGCCGTGATCGTGATCGCCGCGTACCAGGCGGCGAGGTCCCCGATCTGCTTGTCGGTCAGCGGCTCGGCCACGATGTTCATCTGCTCCTGCAGCCGCTCCTTCTCGCGATAGGCGCGGAGCTGCGCCGCCACATAGGCCGCGTTCTGGCCGGCCAGGTTCGGTGCCCCGGGCAGGGTGGCGATGCCGTTCTGCCCGTGGCAGCTCGAGCAGACGCCGGCCGCCAGCCGCCGCCCCGCGCGCGGGTCGCCCTCCTGCCCCTGCGCGAGGGTGGGAGCGGGGGCGATGGCCGCCCCCGCCAGCAGCAGCGCCGCCAGCGCCGCTCCCCCCCGCATCAGCGCCTGCCCCGGTCGTAGGAGATGCGGTAGACGGCGCCCGCCATGTCGTCCGAGACGAGCAGCGAGCCGTCGCGCAGCACCGCCACGTCCACGGGGCGGCCGAGATACTCGTTGGTCTCGTCGTCCAGCCATCCCTCCGCGAAGGGCTTGTGCTCCTTCACCGAGCCGTCCGGGTTCAGCAGGGTCACCATCACCCGCGCGCCCACGGGCTCCGTGCGGTTCCAGGAACCGTGCTGGGCGTTGAAGATGGCGCCGCGATACTCCTCGGGGAACATCCGCCCGGTATAGAAGGTGATGCCGAGGTCGGCGGCGTGGTTCTGCGTCTCGACCACGGGGGGGACGGCATTGGCCGGGGGCTGTCTGTCCGCGTATTCCCGCGTGCGCACGGTGCCGCCGCCGTACCAGGGAAAGCCGAAGTGCTGCCCCGCGGCGGTGATGCGGTTGATCTCGCCGGGCGGGATGTTGTCGCCCATGCCGTCCACCTGGTTGTCGGTGAACCACAGCTCGTTGGAGTCGGGCCGGAAGGCGATGCCAACGGAATTGCGGATCCCGCGCGCATAGACCTCCCGGTTCTTGCCGTCGCGGTCCATGCGGACGATGCCGGAGAGGCCGACCCGGTCGTAGAGCTCCATCTTGGCGGCGGGCGGCACGTTGAAGGGCTGGCCCAGCGAGATGTAGAGCTTGTTGTCGGGCCCGATGCGGCAAACCCTGGCGCCGTGATTGAAGCTCTCCTCCGCGGCCGGGACGAGCCCGCCCTGGGGCACCACCACCTCCGCCGCGACATCGGGGCTCTCGTAGAAGAACTCCGCGGCCGGGAAGGCGACGACCCGGTTGTGCTCGACGACGTAGAGGATGCCGTCCGGCGAGAAGCACAGGCCGTTCGGCACGGAGAAGCCGATAGAGGGGGCGAAGACCTTCACCTCGTCGGCGACCCGGTCGCGGTCGCGGTCCGTCAGCGCCCAGACCCGCGTCTTGCGCGTGCCCACGAAGACCACGCCGGCCGCGCCGACGGCCATGTGCCGCGCGTCCGGCACGACGGCGTAGAGGTCGATCCGGAAGCCCTCGGGCAGGCGGATGCGCTCGAGGTTCCGGCGCAGCGCCTCCGCGCGGCGGCCGTCCTGGGGCACCGTCTCGATCTGCAGGGAGGTGCCGGTGGTGCGGAACTGCTGGAGGCGGTCGAGATTGTCGCCCTGGGCCTGTCCCTGTCCCTGCGCCCGGCCTTGGCCCTGCACGGGGCCCGGCGCCGGCGGCCGGACCGAGGGCGCCGTCTCGCCCGGCATGGACCCGCCCGTATTGGCCGGGACCCCCTGGCCCGGAAGGGGCTGCTGAGCCAGCGCCAACGACGCGACAGAGGCCAGCAGCAGGCCGGCCCCGAGCAGAGATGTCCTGTTCTTCACGCGCGTTCCCTCCTTTTCTGGTCATCTCCGTGACCAGTTCGGGAGGATGCGCAGGCTGCCGCCGGGGCAGCGATGACATCGCCGTGAGGGGACCGACGCCCCATCCGCCCGGGCGGCGGCGCGCGGCCTGGCCACCGCCGCCCCTCCCACCAGGGCTCGCCGAGCGGCCCAGCCCCGCCGAGGGCGCGCTTGACCTAATCGGAGCCCCCTGCCACCTCTCGCCCCCGTTTTCCCAAGCCCGAGGCCAAGCCCACCCCATGCCCGCGATCACGCTGCCCGACGGTTCCGTCCGCACCTATGACGGTCCGGTGACGGGCACCACCGTGGCCGCGTCGATCGGCCCGGGGCTGGCCAAGGCGGCGCTGGCCATGGAGGTCGACGGCGTCCTCCGCGACCTCTCCGTGCCCATCGAGGGCGACGCGCGCCTCCGCTTCATCACCCGCCGCGACCCCGAGGCGCTGGGCATGATCCGCCACGACGCGGCGCATGTCCTGGCGGAAGCCGTGCAGGAGCTGTTCCCGGGCACGCAGGTCACGATCGGCCCGGCCATCGAGAACGGCTTCTACTACGACTTCCACCGGAACCAGCCCTTCACGCCCGAGGACTTCCCGGCGATCGAGGCGAAGATGCGGGAGATCATCGCCCGCAACGCCCCCTTCGTCCGCGAGGAATGGCCGCGCGATGAGGCGATCGCCTTCTTCGAGGGCCGGGGCGAGCGCTTCAAGGCCGAGCTGATCCAGGACCTGCCCGAGAGCGAGACGATCTCCATCTACCGCCAGGGCGAGTGGCTGGACCTCTGCCGCGGCCCGCACATGCGCGGCACGGGCGATGTCGGCACCGCCTTCAAGCTGCAGAAGGTGGCCGGCGCCTACTGGCGCGGCGACCACCGCAACCCCGTCCTCTCCCGCATCTACGGCACGGCCTGGCGCGATCAGAAGGAGCTGGACGCCCATCTCCACCAACTGGAGGAGGCGGAGAAGCGGGACCATCGCAAGATCGGCCGGGAGATGGACCTGTTCCACCTCCAGGAGGAGGCGACGGGCTCCATCTTCTGGCACCCCAAGGGCTGGCGCCTCTACCGCGCGGTGGAGGACTACATGCGCCGCCGCCTGGACGCCGCCGGCTATGACGAGGTCCGCACCCCCCAGCTCCTCGACCGCAAGCTCTGGATCGAGTCCGGCCACTGGGAGAAGTTCCGGGAGAGCATGTTCATCGCCACCGTCGAGGACGAGTCCGAGAAGGACCGCGTCCTCGCGCTGAAGCCGATGAACTGCCCCTGCCACGTGCAGATCTTCAACCAGGGCATCCGCTCCTACCGCCAGCTCCCCCTCCGCATGGCCGAGTTCGGCGCCTGCCACCGCTACGAGCCCTCGGGCGCGCTGCACGGCATCATGCGCGTCCGCGCCTTCACCCAGGACGACGCGCACATTTTCTGCACGGAGGACCAGATCGCCGGGGAGACCGTGCGCTTCGTGGAGCTGCTCTCCTCCATCTACCGCGACTTCGGCTTCCAATCCTTCCGCGTGAAGTTCTCCGACCGCCCGGCCAAGCGCGCCGGCACGGACGAGACCTGGGACCGGGCCGAGGGCGCGCTGCGCGAGGCCTGCGCCACCGCCGGCGTCGAGTACGAGCTGAACCCGGGGGAGGGCGCCTTCTACGGCCCCAAGCTCGAATTCGTCCTGCGGGACGCCATCGGCCGCGACTGGCAGTGCGGCACGCTGCAGGTGGACTTCGTCCTGCCCGAGCGGCTGGATGCCGAGTATGTCGGCGAGGACGGCAACCGGCACCGCCCGGTGATGCTGCACCGCGCCATCCTCGGCTCCTTCGAGCGCTTCCTCGGCATCCTGATCGAGGAGCATGCGGGGCGCTTCCCCCTCTGGCTCGCCCCGACCCAGGTCGTCGTCGCCTCCATCGTGGACGACGCCGCCCCCTATGCCGAGGAGGTCGCCGAGGCCATGCGCGCCGCCGGCCTCGCCGCCTCGGTGGACATCCGCAACGAGAAGATCAACCGCAAGGTCGCCGAGCACATCGACGCCCGCGTGCCCATCCTCGCGGTCGTCGGCCGGCGCGAGGCGGAGGAGCGCAACGTCGTGCTCCGCCGCCTGCCCGGGCGCGAGCAGGAGACCCTGCCGCTGGCCGAGGCGATCGCCCGGCTGGCCGCCGAGGCAGCCCCGCCCGACCGACGCGGGAGCGCCGCGACGACCGACGCCGCGGCCTGATCCGTCGCGTGGGCGGTCCGATCGGAAAACCGTCTTGACCTCGCGTCACGACGGTTGCAGACGCCGCCGCCGCGCACCATAACACCACTGCTGCACCACCATAGGAGACTACCCTGGCCCGAGGCCCCATGCCCAATACCCTCCCGACCCGCGACGGACCGCGGGTGAACGAGGAGATCCGCGCGCCCCAGATTCGCCTGATCGACCAGGATGGGGAGATGATCGGCGTCATGAGCGCGCGCGACGCCCTCGCGCGGGCTTACGAAGTCGGCATGGACCTGCTGGAGATCAGCCCGAACGCCGAGCCGCCGGTGTGCAAGATCACCGACTTCGGCAAGTTCAAGTATGAGCAGCAGAAGAAGGCCAACGAGGCGCGCAAGCGCCAGAAGGTCGTCGAGATCAAGGAAATCAAGGTCCGTCCGAATATCGACGACCACGACTACGAAGTGAAGATGCGCCAGATGAAGGGCTTCATCGAGGAAGGCGACAAGGTGAAAGTCACCCTGCGCTTCCGCGGCCGCGAGATGGCCCACCAGGACCTCGGCGCGAAGGTGCTGGAGCGCATCCGCAACGAGATGGCGGAGGCCGTGAAGGTGGAATCCATGCCCCGGCTGGAGAACCGCCAGATGATCATGGTGCTGGCGCCGAAATAGGCGCCGCGCCGGCGCGAGATCCCTGCGCGGGGCCCCTGCGCGAAGCCATGGCCGGCGGTCCCCCTGGGGCCGCCGGTTTTTTGTTTGCGTACCCTCAAGATTTCGTTACAGGCCGTTCATGCGTGCCGGCCCGCGTAACAGGCTTTCAGCAATGGGCCGGGCGCGAGGAGGACATGTCATGCAAAACGCCCCCTGCCTCTGCTGCGGCGGATCGGCCCATCCCTCTCCCTTCGGGCGCCGAGCGCCGGTCGGCCGCCGCGCGCTCGGCGGCCTGGCGGCCGGGCTCGTCGCCGCCGCGGTGCTTCCCGGCCGCGCCGCCCTGGCGGCCGACCCCGTTGCCCACACGAACCTCACCCCCGACCAGGCGCTGGCCCGGATGAAGGAGGGCAATGACGCCTTCCGCACCGAGGCCCCCTACCGCGCCGCCCAGGGGCGCGAGCGACGGGTGGAGCTGGCCCGCGGCCAGGCGCCCTTCTGCGTGCTCGTCGGCTGCTCCGACAGCCGCGTGCCGCCCGAGCTGCTCTTCGGCCGTGGGTTGGGCGAGCTGTTCATCGTCCGCAACGCCGGCAACACGGTGGACACGGCGGCGCTGGGCAGCATCGAGTACGGGGTGGGCGTGCTCGGCTGTCCCCTCGTCGTCGTGCTCGGGCATGAGAGCTGCGGCGCTGTCGCCGCGGCGGTGGATGTGGTGCAGAAGAACGCCAGCTTCCCCGGCGTGATCGGGGAGATGGTGCAGCCCATCATCCCCGCCGTGCTTTCGGCGCGGAAGCCGGGCGGAGAGATCGTTCTGCACGACGCGGTGACCGCGAATGCCCGGCGCGTCGCCAACCGCCTGAAGACGCAGAGCTCGATCGCGCAGGAGGCGCTGCGGGCGGGCAAGCTGAAGATCGTCGCCGCCACATACGACCTGGACGACGGCGACGTGGAGTGGATCGAGGACATCTGAGCCGCGCGGCCCGGGGGAGGCCCCCCGGGCCGGTTGCTGGCCCTAGCGGTTCGCGAGATCCGTCAGCACCGCCGCCAACACCCGCGCCCCGGCCGCGAGCTGGCCGGGGGTGGAGTACTCCGCGGGATTGTGGCTCACGCCGTTGCGGCAGGGCACGAAGATCATCCCGGAGGGGCAGAGCGGCACCATGAACTGGGCGTCGTGGAAGGCGCCGCTGGGGATGCGGAGGCTGGAGAGGCCCTGGGCGGTGGCGGCATCCTCCACCGCATCGGTCACCAGCGCGTCGAACTCCACGGGCAGGGCGTGGAAGCGCTCGGTCACCGTCACCTCGCAGTTCTTCACCGCGCTGCGGATCGTCGGCTCGATCGCGTCGCCATTGGCGAGCAGCACGTCCTTGTCGGGGTGGCGGAAGTCGATGGTGAAGCGCACGCGGTCGGCGACCGTGTTGGAGGTGTTGGGAAGCACCTCGATCTGCCCGACGGTGAAGCGCAGCACGTCCGTCGGGTCCGTCATCAGCGCGTTCAGCGCGGTGATCGCCCGGATCATGTCCTGCACGGCGTCCTTGCGCAGCGAGACCGGGGCGGTGCCGGCATGGGCCGTCTCGCCGCGCAGCTCCACGATGAACCAGCGGCTGCCCTGGATTCCGGTGACGACGCCGATATCCGCTCCCTCCGCCTCCAGCCGCGGGCCCTGCTCGATATGGGCCTCGACATAGGCGAAGGGCTTGCCGCCGAGGGGGCGGTGAGTAAGGCCGGCCTCGGCCGCGCGGTGCTCGGCCAGCGCCTGGCCGAAGGTGATGCCCTCCGCATCCGCCACGGCGTCCCAGGCATTGGCGGGCTTGTAGTGGGCATAGGCCATGCTGCCCATGCAGCCCGGGGCGAAGCGGCCGCCCTCCTCATTCGTCCAGGCCACGACCTCGATCGGGCGGCGGGTGGCGATCCCGGCCTCGCGGATGGCCTGCACGGCCTCCAACCCCGCGATCACGCCCCAGATGCCGTCGAAGCGCCCGCCATTGGGCTGGGTGTCCATGTGGCTGCCCGTCAGCACGGGGGCCGCCCCCGCCTCCGTGCCCTCGTGGCGGAGGAAGAGGTTGCCGATCTCGTCCACGGACACGGTGAGGCCGAGGCCCTCCGCCCAGGAGATCACCAGCCGGCGGGCCTCCCGGTCCAGCGGGGTCAGGCAGGCGCGGTTCACGCCGGGCTCGCCATCCGCCCCGGTGATGGCGCCGAGCTTCGCCAGCTCCATCAGCCGGTCCCACTGCCGCGCCTCGCTGACGGCGGCGATGAGGTTGGGGGCGGTGCTGCTCATGGGGTTCCTTTCGGGGCCAGGGCTGGGGGCCAGGGTGGGGGGGCGGGGCCAGGGGCGGCGCCGGCGCCGGGGCGGTGAGGCGTCTGCGCCGGGCATTTGCGGTGCCCCGGCCCGGGAGATCAACCCGCGCCCGCCCGATTTCCCCCCCCGGCATCGAACGGCATCGAACGGCATCGTTCCGGCACGGCGCGTGCTACATCCCTCGCCGACGCCACCGCCCAATGCCCCAGCCCGGGACCATCCATGCCGG
Source organism: Muricoccus pecuniae (assembly GCF_014199205.1). Lineage (GTDB taxonomy): Bacteria > Pseudomonadota > Alphaproteobacteria > Acetobacterales > Acetobacteraceae > Roseomonas > Roseomonas pecuniae. Next base: position 15,931 of record NZ_JACIJD010000005.1, read on the forward strand.
ACCAGACCGCACTCGCCCGCCTCGCCGAGGAGGCTCGCCGCCAGCTCGCCCTCCTCGACTATCCCCGCCATCCCTGGGTGCCGTCGCGCGGGGAGGGGGTGCTGGACGTCGCCATCGTCGGCGCGGGGCAGACGGGGCTGGTCACCGCCTTCGGCCTGCTGCGCGAGAGGGTGCAGCGCGTCCGCGTCTTCGATGCGGCGCCCCGCGGCGGCACGGGGGTCTGGACCACCTTCGCCCGGATGCGGACGCTGCGGACGCCCAAGCACGTCACCGGCCCCGATCTCGGCATCCCCGCCCTCACGCCCCGCGCCTATTTCACGGCGCGGGACGGCGAGGCGGCCTGGGAAGCGCTGCACAAGATCGGGCGCGTGGAGTGGCAGGAATACCTGGACTGGCTGGAGGCGACGCTCGGCCTTCCCGTGGCGCACGGCCACAAGCTGCTCCGCATCGGGCAGACGGCGATGGACGAGCCGCTGCACCTCACCTTCGCGACCGCCGAGAGGGAGGAGGTGGTGGTGCGCGCCCGCAAGCTCGTCCTGGCCACGGGGATGGACGGGATGGGCGGCTGGTCCATCCCCGCGCCCTTCGACCGGCTGCCCGCCGGCCGCGTCTCCCACACCTCCGGCCATGTCGATTTTGCCGCGCTCCGGGGCAAGCGGGTGCTGGTGGTCGGCGCCGGCGCCTCGGCCTTCGATAATCTCGCCACCGCGCTGGAGGAGGGGGCGGCGCACGCCATCATGCTCGTCCGGCGCGAGCGGATGCCGCGGGTGAACCCCTTCCGCTGGATGGAGCAGTCGGGCTTCCTCGGCCAGCTCTACGCCATGCCGGACGCGACGCGCTGGCGCTTCATGCAGCACATCTTCGCCCTCAACCAGCCGCCGCCGCAGGAGAGCTGGAACCGCGTCTGCGACGATCCCCGCTTCGAGCTGCACATGGGCAGCCCCGTGACTGCCGTGCGGGAGGAGGGCGGGGAGGTCGTCGTCACCACGCCGCGGGGCGAGCACCGGGCGGACCACGTGATCGTCGGCACGGGGACGGCCTTCGACCTCTCGCTGCGGCCGGAACTCGCGCCCTTCGCGGAGAGGATCCTTCTCTGGCGGGACGTCTACACCCCGCCGCCCGGGCTGGAGTTCCCGGCCCTCGGCGCCTGCCCCTATCTGCGGGACGACTTCTCCATGCGGGAGAAGTCGCCGGGCGCCGCGCCCTTCCTCGCGCATATTCACATGATCAACTACGGCTCCACCGCCTCCATGGGCCTGTCGGGCGCGACGATCAGCGGGATGAAGTACGGCACGGCGCGGCTGGTGGACGGGCTCTGCCGCCGCTTCTGGCTGGAGGATGCGGACCGCCACCTGGAAAGCCTGCTCAGCTATGCCGAGCACGAGCTGACAGGCGTGATCCCGCAGGAACTGCCCGCGCTGGCCGCCGAATGAAGCCCTCCGCCCTCACTACCCACGTGCTCGACACCGCGAACGGCGTGCCCGCCGAGGGCATGGCGATCGAGTTCTGGCGCATGGAGCCCGAGCCCGCGCTGATCGCCCGGGCCGTCACGAACGCCGACGGCCGCACCGACGCACCCCTCCTTCCACCCGAGGCCTTCCTCCCCGGCCGCTACGAGCTGCGCTTCGACGTGGGCGGCTACTTCGCCGCGCGCGGGAGCGATGCCGGCTATCTCGGCACGGTGGTGCTGAATGTCGGGCTGAAGGCGGGGGCAGGGCACTACCACGTGCCGCTGCTCCTCTCGCCCTGGTCCTACTCCACCTATCGCGGCAGCTAGCTCAGCGCGCGTAGGGCGAGGGGTCGTCGAGGCCCGGTGGCGCCTGGACCGAGGGATCGCGCCCGATCAGCGCGGCGTCGTTCTCCGCCACCTTGTTCGCGCGCTTCGACACGGGCCAGCAGGCCAGCCATTCCGGCGGGCAGGGGCGCAGGAGGTCGAGCAGCGCCCCGGGCTCGGCCGGTTCCTCTCCGAGCCAGGCGCCCCAGGCCTCCCGCGGCAGGATGACGGGCATGCGGTGGTGCAGCGGCGCCTGCTTCGGATTCGCCTCGGTTGTGATGATCGAGTAGGTGCGGAGCCAGTTGCCCTCCGGGTCCTTCCACCCCTCCCACAGCCCGGCGAAGCTCATCGGCTCGCCGCTCGCCAGCGCGACGGCGAAGGGCTGCTTCGGGTCGCGCGAGCGCGTCTTTTCCTCCGCCTCCTTGGGCGAGAGCCACTCGTAGAAGCCGTCCGCGGGCACGATGCAGCGGCGCTTGTGGAAGGCATCGCGGAAGGAGGGCTTCTCCGCCACCCCGTCCGCGCGCGCGTTGATCAGCCGCGCACCGTCCCGCGCGTCCTTCGCCCAGCGCGGCACGAGGCCCCAGCGCAGCAGGTCGATCCGCCGCTCGCCGCTCTCGGGATGGCGGCGCAGCACGACGCCGTCCTGCGTGGGCGCTATGTTCCAGTTCGGCGCGAAGTTGGGCAGCGGCGTGCCGGCGGGCAGACCGTAGTAGCGGGCGAGGCCGGTGGCGTCCCGCTCGAGGAAGTATCGCCCGCACATGCCGATTCCCGAGCCCCCGTTTCATTGCGTGACACAGCCACCCACCGCCCGGGGCAACCTCGCCTTCGTCGCCGCGTTCTTAACTCAGAGCAAGAACTGAGGAGAGAACGCTATGGCGATCGACAAGGACCGCGTCGAGGGCGCGATGAAGCAGGCCGGCGGCGCCGTGAAGGAAAATGTGGGCGCCGCGCTCGGCGACAAGAAGATGGAGGCCGAGGGTGCGGCGAAGCGCACCGAAGGCAAGGTGCAGAACGCCGCCGGCGGCGTGAAGGACACCGTTCGCGACGCCGCCGACAAGGCCTAATCGCGCACCCACTCGGAAGGGGCGGGCTGCTCTCGGGCGGCCCGCCCTTTTTCGATTCAGAAGGGCAGGATGGCGTCGAGCACCTGCTGCCCGTAGCGTGGCGCCTGCACGTCGCTGACCGTGCCGCGCCCGCCATAGGCGATGCGCGCCTCCGCCAGCCGGTCGTGCTGCACCGTGTTGTCGCTCGCGATGTCCTGCGGGCGGATGATGCCGGCGATGCTGAGGTCGCGCATCTCCTGGTTCACCCGCACCTGCTGCCGCCCGCCGACGACGAGATTCCCGTTCGGCAGGACCTGCGTGACCGTCGCCGCCACGCGCATGGTCACGGCCTCGTTGCGCTGGATGCGCCCCGTTCCCTTGGATGAATTCTCCGACGACGCCTCGACGAGCTTGCTGGGATCGAGCCCGTTCGGGAGGAAGCGCGCGTAGGAGGCATCCAGCCCGAGCAGCCGGGGGATGCCCATGCTCTCGGAATTGTCGCGGCTGCGGTCCGTGGTGTTCGAGAGCTGCGCCGTGTCCTTGATCGAGACGAGGACGGTGATGATGTCGCCCACGCTCGCCGCCCGCTGGTCGCGCAGGAAGGTGCGGCTCCCCGGGCGCCAGAGGCTGTTGGCGGCCAGATGGCGCCCGTCCTGCGGCGCCGGCATCGGCATCGATACCGGGCGATAGTCCGGCCCGCGCGTCGGATCGGCGATCGGCGCCATCTCCGGCGCGTGGCCGATCCGGGACAGCTTCTCGGCCGTGCCGCAGCCGGCGAGGAGAAGGGGAAGAAGGAGAAGGGCGAGACGCATCGTCGTTCCTTTCACCGGTTGACCGGCGCGCTGCCGAACGCCACGCGGACCCGCCCGGGGCCGATGGCCTGGCCCTCGACGATCGAGCGCGAGGCGAGGTTCATCACGGGCACCACCTCCCCCCGCGCGGCGGAGGCCATGGCACGGCCCTGCGCCGTCATGCTCATCCCCGGCGCCTCCATGATGAGGGTGACGGTCGCGTTCTTCTCGATCACGGCGGGCAGGGAGAGATCCACGAGGGCGAAGGCCAGCCCCTCGCCCACGGGGCGCCGCAGCGCCTTGCCCACGACCTGCCCCGGATCGCTCGCGAGACCCGGCCGCACCCGCTCCGCGCGCTGGCGGACGAGGCGCAGGTCGCCCGGCCCCACCACCTCGCCCAGCGCCAGCCGCCGCGCCGCGACGACCACCGCCGCCGTCGCGACGGCGCGTCCGGCCAGACGCGTCCGCATGGTCGGCATCCCCTCCGCAATCACTACCAGCGTCGCGGAGAAGCGGTTGGTCGCCGCCTCGAAGGAGGGCTGCTCCAGCGCGAGCTGGGTGAAGGCGGCCAGCGGCACCATCGGCGGCTGGAAGCCCGGCAGCTCCAGCTCCGCCTCGGGGTCGAGCCCCATCCGGCCGAACTCGCCGCGCAGGAGGTCGAGCACCTCCTCCCGCGGCACCGAGCGGCCGAGCCGCTCCACCACCACCGTGTCCGCCGCGGTGAGCGGGCGCCAGGCGACGCCGTTCGCCCGCGCGATGGCGAGGAGCTGCGCGGGCTCCACCACCACGCGCCGTCCTGGCGCGGGGGCGGGGCCGACGACGCGGCCGGCATTCTGCCCTGCCCCGTCGAAGAGGTCGGAGAGGCGGATGACGGAGTCCTCCACCACCGCGAGCGGGCGCAGCACCGCGAGATCCGCCCGCGCCACCGCCGGCAGCATCGCTGCGAGCAGCGCGAGGAGAAGGAGAAGGCGGCCCATCGCCGTCACCGCAGCCGCGCGACGGTGTTGAGCATCTCGTCGCTCGCGGTGATGACCTTGCTGTTCATCTCATAGGCGCGCTGGGCCGTGATGAGGCTCGTGATCTCCTGCACCACGTTCACGTTCGAGGTCTCGACGAAGCCCTGCATCACGTTGCCGAAGCCGGGCGCGCCCGGCGTCCCCTGCTGCGCGGCACCCGATGAGGCGGACGCCATCAGCAGGTTGTCCCCGATCGCCTCCAGCCCGCCCTCATTGGCGAAGATGGCGAGCTGGAACTGCCCCACATTCTGCGCGGCCGGCTGGCCCGCCAGCTTCACCAGCACCTCGCCGTTGCCGTTGATCGTCACATCGGTCGCATTGGCCGGGATGGCGATGCCGGGGAGCACGGGATAGCCCTCGGCGGTGACGATCGTGCCCTCGGGAGAGAGGCCGAGCGTGCCGTCGCGGGTATAGGCCGTCTCGCCCGAGGGAAGCGTGACCTGGAGGAAGCCGTTGCCCTTGATGGCGACGTCGAACTTGTTCTCCGTCTGCTGCAGGCTGCCCTGCTCGTGGATGCGGTACACGCCGGCGGTGCGCACGCCGAGGCCCACCTGTGCGCCGGATGGCAGCGTCGTGCCCGTGTCGGAGGACTGCGAGCCGACGCGCCGCATGTTCTGGTACATCAGGTCCTGGAACTCCGCGCGGCGGCGCTTGAATCCCGTGGTGCTCATATTGGCGATGTTGTTGGAGATGACCTCGACATTCGTCTGCTGGGCCATCATGCCCGTGCCGGCCGTCCAGAGTGCGCGCATGTCAGTCTTCCTTCGCCGGCGCGGGCCGGAGGGTTGTCGTCGGGGAATGGCGGAGAGGGGAGGGGGCGCTCATCAGCCGCGCTTGCGCAGGATGCGCTCGACGGCCCCGGAGATGCGCTCGCCCTCCTTTTCCGCGAACTGGGCCATGAACTGAAACTCCCGCATCTCCGCCGTCAGCCGCGTCAGCTCGACCACCGGGCGGACATTGCTGCCCTCCAGCGCGCCCTGGACGAGGGCGGGGCGTTCGATGGCCTCGGGCGCCTGCCCCTCGCCGGCGGCGAGAAGCCGGTCTCCCTCGGCCACGAGCCGCTGCGGCTGGGCGAAGCGGGAGACCCGGATTTTCCCGATCTCGCCGTTCTCGCTCAGCAGCGTGCCGTCACCGCGAATCGTCAGCCTGACGTCGTTGGGCGCCACGCGCAGCGGGTTGCCCCCGGTGTCGAGGAGCGCGTTGCCCTCCGCGTCCACGACCGTCCCCTCCGGGCCGAGTGAGAAGCGGCCGGCGCGCGTGTAGCGCTCGCCGCGCGGGGTCTGGACGGAGAAGAGGCCCTCGCCGGAGATGGCGATGTCCAGCGGGTTGCCCGTGGTCTGCACCGCGCCCGGCGAATCGTCCCGCCAGGTCGCGCGGTCCTGGGCAAAGTGGAGGGACTCGCCCCCCGGGGCCGTCCGCGCCTGGCGCTGGCGCTCGAGATGGTCCGCGAAGACGGGGCGGGAGGCGCGGAAGCCCGGGGTCTCGGCATTCGCCATGTTGTGGGCGAGCACCGCCGTCGCGCGGTTCTGCGCGACGAGCCTGGAGAGAGCGATGTAGCCGGGGTTGTCCATCCGCGCCGTCCGCCTTTTGCCATCCGGGAGCGCGATGATGCGCCGCCGGGGTTGCGGAATGGTTTGCGCAACATCGGTGCCAGCGATTCAGCGGGGCGCGCGGGGCCCGCGCTGCCGGGAGGCGGCAGGATCTGCCGGGCACCCGGCGTTTTCGCCGGGGTTAAGGGCTTTGTTAACGGTGAATCGGCCAGAACCGGGGCATCGGAACGGCAGGAAGCACCCGAGACCCCATGGCCCAGGCGGCTGCACCCACGGCGGACGAAGCGGCGGAAGCCCCGAAAGGCGGCGGCAAGAAGAAGCTCGTCCTCATCGCGCTTCCGGTGCTCCTCGCCGCCATCGGCGCGGGGCTCTGGTTCAGCGGGCTGCTCCCCTTCGGCAAGTCCGCCCCTGGCCCTGAGGAGCACGCACCGCCCGCCGCGCATGGCGAGGCGGCCGGACACGGCGAGGCGAAGGGCCCCACCGCGGCCGCGCCCTCGGTCCCGTCCAAGCCGCCGGTCTATTTCGACATGCCGGAGATCCTGACCAACCTGAACGTTCCCGGCCGGCGGGCGACCTTCATCCGGCTGAAGGCGAAGCTCGAGCTGGCAGGGGAGAGCGACGCCGCGGCGATCCAGGCCGCCATGCCGCGCCTGCAGGACCTCTTCCAGACCTACCTGCGGGAGATGCGGCCCGAGGAGCTGCGGGGCAGCCAGGGCACCTACCGCCTGCGCGAGGAGCTCCGGAACCGGGCCTCGCTCGCCGCCAGCCCGGCCCGCGTCCTCGATGTCCTCTTCGTCGAGATGATCGTCCAGTGAGCACGGAGGAAGAGGATCTCGCCGCTGCCTGGGGCGCCTCGCTCGAGGAGGAGGACAAGGCGCCCGCCGGCGGCGCGGATTCGACGCGGGTCCTGAACCAGGCCGAGATCGACAGCCTCCTCGGCTTCGACCAGGAGCAGGTCGGCGAGACGAAGTCCGGCATCGAGCAGATCATCAGCAGCGGGCTCGTCTCCTACGAGCGTCTGCCGATGCTCGAGATCGTATTCGACCGACTCGTGCGGCTGATGAGCACGACGCTCCGCAACTTCACCTCCGACAATGTCGAGGTGTCGATCGACGGCATCACCTCGCTGCGCTTCGGCGACTACCTCAACTCGATCCCGCTGCCGGCGATGCTGGCCGTGACCAAGGCGCGGCAGTGGGACAATTACGGGCTGATGGTGGTCGACTCCGCCATGATCTACTCCGTGGTGGACGTTCTGCTCGGCGGGCGCCGCGGCACGGCGGCGATGCGGATCGAGGGCCGGCCCTACACCACGATCGAGCGCACGCTGGTCGAGCGCCTGATCGGCGTCATCCTGCGCGACGTCTCCGCCGCTTTCGAGCCGCTCTGCCCTGTGGAGTTCCAGTTCGAACGGCTGGAGGTGAACCCGCGCTTCGCTACCATCTCGCGCCTCTCCAACGCCTGCATCCTCGTGAAGCTGCGGGTGGAGATGGAGGACCGCGGCGGGAAGGTGGAGCTGCTGCTCCCCTACGCGACGCTGGAGCCCGTGCGCGAGCTGCTGCTGCAGCAGTTCATGGGCGAGAAGTTCGGCCGCGACTCTATCTGGGAGAACCACCTCGCGGACGAACTGCGCCACACCGAGGTGTCGCTGGACGTGGTTCTGGACGAGCAGCCCCTGCCGCTCTCGACCGTGGTGAACCTCAAGGCCGGCGACCGGCTGACGCTCAATGTCGGCCCTGGCGCCCCCGTGCGCCTGCGCTGCGGCGAGGTCTCCCTCTTCGAGGCAACGCTGGGGCGGCGGGAGAACCGGCTGGCCGTGCGAATCGATCATGAACTGAAGCGGGCAGGTGCGGAGGAAGAGGCATGAGCGCGCTGGAATGGACCCTGCAGGGAGTGCTGCTGCTGCTGCTGCTGGCGGCGCTGCCCTTCGCCCTGCGACTTGAGCGCGGGCTGGCCGCGCTGCGGCAGGACCGCGCCGCCCTCGCCGATGGGGCGAGCGGCTTCGAGACGGCGACGCGGGAAGCCCAGGCCGCGCTCGCAGGGCTGCGCAGCGCCCTCGAAACCCAAGCGCGGCAGACCGCGACTGCCGAGTCCCTCCGCGAGGACCTGCGCTTCATGCTGGACCGCGGCGAGGCGCTCGCCGACCGCCTGGAACTGCTGGTGAGGCAGGGGCGGCCCGCCCTTGGCGGTGCTGCGGCGGCCGCCGCTCCGGTTGCCGAGGAGGCTGCCGCGCCCCGTAGCCAGGCGGAGCGCGATCTCCTCCGGGCGCTGAGGATGGCGCGGTGACGAACTTCATGGAGAAGGCGCGCAAGGCCGTGCCCGGCCGTCCCCGTCTGCTGCCCGCCATTCTGTTCGCATGCGTGGGGCTGGCGCTGGTGAAGGCCCACGCCCTCTGGCAGGCGCTTCCGGGCGAGGGGGGAATCGTTGCGAGCGCGGCTGCCTCCGCCCCGCCGCCGGCGCCCGCTCCCGCCCAGTCCGCGCCCCAGCCGCAGCCCGCGCCCGCGCCTCCCGATCCGGTGGATCAGGCCGAGCGCGCGCTGCTCGGCCGGCTGCGCGAGCGCCGCACCGAGATCGAGGCGCGGGAAACCGCCCTTGCGGCGCGAGAGGCGGTGCTGGCCGCTGCCGAGCGCAGGCTCACCGCGCGCCTCGAGGAGATGGCGGCGCTGAAGGCGCGGCTGGAGGAGTTGGACCGGGGCCGCGGCGAGCGCGAGGAGGCCGGCTGGCGCGGCCTGGTCAAGACTTACGAAACGATGCGCCCGCGCGATGCGGCCACCGTTTTCGACGATTTGGAAATGCCTGTGCTCGTACAAATCGTGAATCGGATGCGGGAGGCGAAAGCCGCCCCGGTGATCGGGGCCATGCGCCCCGACCGGGCCCGCAGCCTGACAGCGGAGTTGGCCCGGCTCCGTGCCACCGAAAACCGGACGGATTGAAAGGAGAGTTACCGCGATGGACAAGAACACCAACGTGCTGATCGTCGACGACTACAAGACGATGCTGCGGATCATCCGGAACCTGTTGAAGCAGCTCGACTTCAACAATGTCGATGAGGCAACCGACGGTCAGGAGGCCCTCGCGAAGCTGCGCGCCGGCAATTACGGGCTGGTCATCTCCGACTGGAACATGGAGCCGATGACGGGCCTGGACTTGCTGAAGGAGGTTCGGGCCGATGCGAGGCTGAAGTCCACACCCTTCATCATGATCACCGCGGAGAGCAAGACGGAGAACGTCGTCGCCGCGCGGGCCGCGGGCGTTTCGAACTATATCGTCAAGCCCTTCAATGCGGAGACGCTTCGCGAGAAGATCGAGAAGGTGATGGCTCATGCCTAAGGTAGACCGCGCCGAGATCGCGCTTCAGGTGATGTCGGGCCTGAACAAGACGGAAGCCGCGCTCCTGCAGGAGCTGGAGTCGCTGGGCCGGATGGTCGCTGCCGCGAAGCAGGAGATCGCGGCGATGCGCGTGGAGAACGTGGACGCCACACATCTCCCCGCCGCGACCGACGAGCTGGATGAGGTGGTGAAGAGCACGGCGAGTGCCGCCAACGAGATCCTGGACGTCTGCGAGACGCTCGAGAATCTCCAGCCGAGCCTTCCGGCCGAGGCTGCCGATACGGTGGGCGTGTGCGTCACCCGCATCTACGAGGCCTGCGCCTTCCAGGACATCACGGGCCAGCGGATCGGCAAGGTGGTGAACGCGCTGAAGCAGATCGAGCAGCGCGTGCGGGAGACCACGGGGCGCTTCGCGCCCTCGACGGCCCTCCCGGCGCGCAGCGCCCCGGCGCAGACCGAGGGGGAGCGGCTCGCGAACGGCCCGCAACCCACCTCGGCCGCCTCGTCGCAGGCGGAGATCGACGCGCTGCTGGCGAGCTTCGACTGATGCGCGGCGCGGCGGTCCTCGCGATCTGCGGATCGCTCCTCCTCGGCTCACAGGCCCTGGCGGAGCGGACAACCATCCGGGTGGGTGACCATCCCGGCCTCGGGCGGATCGTGCTGGACCTCACCGCGCCGGGCGCCCCCTACTCCGTGGAAGAGGTGCAGGACGGGCTGATCCTGCGCCTCGCCCCGGGGCTGGAGCCGGATCTTTCCCTGGCGCGTCGGCTTCCCCGCAATCTTCTCGCGATGGAGCCGGCGCCGGACGGGCTGCGCCTGACCCTCCGCCCCGGTGCGCGCCTCCGCCACTACCGGTTGGGAACCTACCTCGTTCTGGACCTTCACGATGGTCCGGCGCCGCGAGCCACGCCCGCCACGGAGGCGCGCGCTCAGCCCGCATCCCGAGCCGCGGGGGCGCGCCAGGCGCGGGGGCAGGACAGCGCGCGCCCGGCTCCCGCGCCCGCGGCTTCCACCCCCACCCCGCCTGCTCTTCCGCCGGTGGCGCCGGTTGCCGATGGCCCGCCCCCTCCCATCCGGGAGGCCGCTCCGGCGCCGGCTCCGGCTCCGGCTCCGTCGGTTAATGCGGGTCTGCCGCTGCGGAGCATCGCCGGGAAGGAGGGGCGCGTTCTGGTTCTTCCGCTCCCGGCCGAGACAGGTCTTGCAGTCCTGCGACGGGGCGACACGCTCCTTGTCGTACTCGACCAGCCGCATGTGTTCGACACCGGCCCGCTGAGGGACGATCCTGTCTTCGGCAGGTTGCGGTCCGAAACTCTACCCGAGGCTACCATCCTGCGACTCCCCGTCTCCCCGCCAGCGATGCTGCGCGCCCGGCGGGATGGCGAGCGCTGGCTTTTTTCTCCTCTGCCTGAGGTGAGCCACGAGAGGTCGATCCTTGCGGAGCCCGGGGAAGGGCGGGTGGTGCTCAGGGCTGCGGCACCTGGGCGCCCTGTGCCGATCAGCGATCCGGAGACCGGTTTTCCCATCCTCGTCGGGACCGTGCGGGAGGCGGGCCAGAGCGTGCCGACGGCCAGGAACCTCGCCCAGGTTGATCTGTTGCCGACGCAGCTCGGCGTCGCGGCGCTCGCGCGGGCGGATACGGCGGCGCTTCGGCGTGTGGGCGATCGCTTCATCCTCTCCGGCATCTCCGGTGTGGCGGCTGCAGATCCCAATGCCGAGGCGGGCAGCATGACGCGGATCATGGAGGTGCCCTCAATCGAGACGAGCGCGCTTCAGGAGAGATTGCGTTCCCTGCAGGCGAATATCGCGGCTGCCCCCCCACTCGCCCGCCTGCCCCTCCGCCGCGAGTCCGCGGAAGCCTTGCTCGCGCTAGGTCTGCCCCAGGAAGCGCAGGCGATGATCCGCCTCGCATTCCAAGAGGATCCCCGTGCCTCGACCGATCCTCGCAGCCTTGTCGCCCACGGCGCGGCCGCGTTGCTGGCGAGCCGGATTTCCGAAGCACAGGGTCTCTCGGCCGCGAACCTGCCGGGCAATGACGAGGTTACCCTCTGGCGCGCGGCGCTCGCCGCGGCGAACGGCGATACGGCGGCCGCTTCGCCCGGCTTTGCGGCCACGATTCCGTTGCTGGTCGGCTATCCCGAGTTGCTGAAGGCCCGGCTACTGCCAGTCGCCGCGGAGGCTTTGCTTGAGGCAGGCGACCTCGCCGCCGCGAACCGGCTGCTGCGCGCGGTTGGGGACCGATCCGACCTCGCCTATGCCCGAGCGCGGCTCGCGGAGGCCGAGGGCCGCGCCGCGGACGCGCTCAACCTCTACGTGGGCGTGGCGGCGGGGCGGGATCGCCTCGCCCGGGCGAAGGCACTGCGCCGCTCGGTCGAAATTCGCCTCGCAACCGGCGCCCTGGACCCGGCTGGTGGCGCGACGGCCCTGGAGGCCGGCCTCTTCGCGTGGCGCGGGGACTCAGAGGAACTGGGCACGCGGATGCGTATCGCGGCTCTCCGCCAGACCGCGGGCGATTCCCGTGGCGCGCTCGAGATGCTGAAGGAGGCGGTCGGGATCTTCCCTGACCAAGCCGCGCAGATCCGCCCGGCCCAGGAGGGGGCGCTTCTTCAGGCCCTGGCTCGAGAGTCACCGACCGTCGCCGTCGCTATGTCCGAAACCCATGCCGCCCTCCTGCCGCGGGATGGCCGGGGCGCGGAGGCGCTGGCGCTGCTGGCCGAGCGGCTCGCGGCGATGGACCTTCCGGAACGCGGGGCGGCTCTGGCCCAGCAGGCGCTCGAACAGGCGGCGCCAGGCCAGCGCGCCGGTCTGGTCACGCGTCTCGCAGGGCTGCGACTGGCGGCCGGGGACGCTCCCGGCGCTCTGGCCGTGCTCCAGGCGGCGCAGGCCGACCCGGCCGAGGCGGTCGCCCGCGGCCTGCTGACGGCTCGGGCCAAGGCGGCGATGGGAGCACGGGACGAAGCTGCGGCGATCTTCCGCAGCCTCGGGCCCGCCGGCCTGACCGCGCTCGCTGCCCTGCTCGCCGAGCAGCAGGACTGGGCAGGCGCTTCCGACGCGCTCCTCTCCCTGGCCGCCGCTCGCCCCGACGATCCGGCGACCCCGCGAGAGATCCTCCGCGCTGCCGCCTTCGCTGCCCTCGGGGGTGATAACGCCCGTCTCGGTGCCATCCGCGCCGCTTGGCTGGGGCGCCTGGCCTCGGGGCCAATCGCCGACGCACTGGCCGCCCTGACGGCGGATCCTGTCCGCGGCCTTTCCGACCTGCCGAGGCTACAGCGCGAACTGGACCTTTTCCGGGGATTCCCGAACCGGCTGGAGGCCTTCCGGACCGCAGCCGCAAATCCCGGATGAGCCACGCGTCGTACGCGGGGGGGAGCCGCGTTTTTTTCGGCCTGGAAGCGCCTATTTCTCTTGCGACCCGGGTCCGCTTGCCCCATATGCCGCGGCCGTTGACCTGATCGAATCACCGATCGCCCTGGTCATCGCCGGTCGAGGAATGGGGGCCCGCAAATGGACTTTCTTGTTGCTCCGCTGGGGATGGTCTCGGATGAAAGCCCGAGCGAAGCCCAGTTCACTGAAGAGGCGAAGGACTACTTCGTCGAGAAGAACGGCGTCCGCTTCGCCGGGACTCACCTGATTATCGATCTTTGGGGTGCCACGAACCTCGACGATCCCGCGCATATCGATGAGGTGCTGCGCGAGGCCGCGATTGAGACCGGCGCGACGATCCTCCACGGCCACTTCCACCACTTCCAGCCGAATGGCGGGGTGAGCGGTGTGCTGGTGCTGGCGGAGAGCCATGTGTCGATCCACACCTGGCCCGAGAAGGCCTATGCCGCCCTCGACATCTTCGTCTGCGGCGTGTGCGACCCGTATCTGGCGATCCCCGTGCTGAAGCGCGGCTTCCTGCCCGAGCGCGTCCAGCTCGCCGAGCACCGCCGCGGCATGCAGGCCTGACGCACGGACGTCACGAGACGAGACCGGGGGCGGGCCCTAGGGTCCGCCCCCTTCTTCTGTCCGGAGATTGAGATGACCACCGATTCCTGGGTGAACGAGACGCTTTATCCCGCCTGGGGCCAGCGCTTCCGCGTGGTTCGCGAGTTGGCCCGGGTGAAGTCCGAGTTCCAGGACATCATGGTTTTCGAGTCGGAGACGCATGGCCACGTCATGCTGCTCGACGGCGTCGTGCAGATCACCGAGATGGACGAGTTCGTCTATCAGGAAATGCTGACCCATGTGCCGCTCCTGGCGCATGGCGATGCGAAACGCGTCCTGATCATCGGTGCCGGCGACGGCGGCGTCCTCCGCCGCGTGCTGGAGCACCGGAACGTCGAGAAGGCCGTGATGGTCGAGATCGACGGCGAGGTGATCCGTCTTGCCAAGGAGCACATGCCGGGAATCGCAGGCGATGCCTGGAACGACCCTCGCGCCGAGGTGCTGGTGGCGGACGGCATCGACTACGTCCGCAAGGCCGAGGCCGGCAGCTTCGACGTGGTGATCGTCGACAGCACTGATCCCATCGGCGTCGGCGAGGTTCTCTTCACCGACGAGTTCTACGCCAATGCGGCGCGCCTTCTCTCGGATCGCGGTCTGATCGTGAACCAGTGCGGCGTGCCGGCGATGCAGGCCGAGGAGCTGGCCGAGACCTCCGTCCGGCGCGGGAAGGTCTTCCCCGATATCTGGGCCTATGTCGCCGCGGTGCCCACCTATGTCGGCGGCTACATGACGCTCGGCTGGGCGGCGAAGGATGCCGCGATGCGCGCGGTGGGCGTCGATGAGATCCGCGCGCGGGCCGAGCGGGCGGGGGTTCTCGGCAAGACCGGCTACTGGACGCCGGAGATCCATGCGGCGGCTTTCCACCTGCCGCCCTACATCGCGAAGCACCTGCCGCGTAAGGGCTGAGGCGGGTTCGGCCGCCGCGCCTCACCGGTTCCCGTTTTGCCGTCGCCCGCTGCGCAGCGTCGCAGCGCGCGGTGACGGATTGGGGACACGGGAGCGCGGCGGCCGCTTCTCCCCTTGCTACTGGCCGGAGAAGCCCTGCACGAGGCTCGCCGAGACCAGGCGCCACCCATCGACCATGACGAAGAAGATGATCTTGAAGGGCAGGGCGACGACGCTCGGCGGCAGCATCATCATGCCGAGCGACATCAGCAGCGATGCCGCGACGAGGTCGATGACGAGGAACGGCAGGAACATCAGGAAGCCGATCTCGAAGCCGCGCTTCAGCTCGCTGACCATGAAGGCCGGCACCAGGGCTCGCCAGGGCGTCTGATCCGCGCTGGCCGGCGCCGGAAGGCGGGCGAGGTCGAGGAACAGGGCCAGGTCGGAGTCGCGCGCGTTGGCGACCATGAAGCGGCGGAAGGGCTCGGCCGAGGCTGCCAGCCCGTCCAGCTCCGCCACTTGCCCCGCGAGCATCGGCTGCAGCCCCTGGGTCCAGGAGGCCTCGACCACCGGCTGCATGACGAAGAAGGTGAGGAAGAGGGCGAGGCCGATCAGCACCGGGTTGGGCGGGATGCCCTGCGCGCCGATCGCGCTGCGCAGGAGCGAGAGCACGATCACGATCCGCGCGAAGGCGGTGGCCATCACCAGCAGCGACGGCGCGAGGGAGAGCAGCCCGATGAGGGCGGTGAGCTGCACCAGCTTCGCGGTGCTCCCCGAGCCCGTGCTCCCGAAGTCGAGCGACAAGGACTGGGCCAGGGCGGCGGTGGGGGCGAGCAGGAGTAGCGCCGCGGCGGTCAGAGCCAGCCGATGAAGCTGTCGTTCGGGCCACCGGTGACGAGCAGCGCTTCCCGGCCGTCCACCTGCAGGATCACCGCCCGGCGGCGCGAGTCGATCGGCGTCGCCTCGACCACCCGGACCCTGCGCGCACCGGGGCTCGCCAGGCCGCCGCGCCGGGCCAGGCCCGCCAGCATCCAGAGCAGGCCCAGAACCACGGCCAGCGCGCCCGCGGCGGAAATCCACTGGCCCATTCCCTCGCCCATCGGTCCGGCTCCTCATGCTGCGCGGCCGGAGAGGCGGGCGTGCAGCCCGTCGACCATGGCGAGAAGGGTGGTGAGCGCAGGGCGGGCCGCCCGCGCCTCCTCGGGCGAGAGGTGTCTGACGGCGTCGCAGATCGAGGCGACCTCCGCGTCCAATCCCTGGAGGTCGAGCTGCCGCCCTGCGAGCAGGAGGGCCTCGGCGAGGCTCAGCACACCGTGCAGTTCATCGACGGCGGTGAGCACGGCATTTTGCGGCGTGCTGTTCATGGCCGGAGCTTGCGCCTGCTCTCTTGCCGAACGGTTAACGGCGCCCGCCGCGGCATAAAGGAAGGATTAGGGAAGCCGGCGGAAGATGCCGGGCATGACCAGCCCCGGCCCCGTCACAGGCAACCCGATGCAACTCGCCGAAGAGCGGCTGCGCTGGCTCGACCGGCGGCAGGAGGTGCTGGCGCGCAACATCGCCAATGCCGACACGCCAGGCTACCGCGCCCGGGATCTCTCTCCCTTCGCCCAGCATCTGCGCCGGGCCGGGGACGCCGCCTCCCTCGCGCGGACCGATCTCCGGCACCTGACCGGCAGCGGGGGAAGCGGCCCGGCGGCCCGGCCCGCTCCGGCAGAGGAGGTCTCGCCGGACGGGAACGCCGTGTCGCTGGACGAGCAGGCCATCAAGGTGGCCGACACGGATTCGGCGCACGCGCTGGCGATGGGGCTGCACAAGCGCTGGACAGGCATGTTCCGAACGGCACTCGGCCGGAACGGATAGGTAAGAGGAGAGTCGGATGGATCTCGACAAGGCGCTCCGCATCTCCGCCGCCGGGATGGCGGCGCAATCGACGCGGCTCCGCGTGGTCGCGGAGAACCTGGCAAATCGCGACAGCACGGGGGAGAGTCCCGGCGCCGATCCCTACCGGCGCCGGACGGTCAGCTTCGCCGATCGCGTCGACCGGGCGACAGGCGCGCGCACGGTCGGCGTCTCGCGGGTCGGGCAGGCGCCGGGTGAGTTTCCGCGCCGCTACGATCCCGCGCATCCCGCGGCCGACGCCCAGGGCTACGTGAAGACGCCGAATGTCGACAGTCTCATCGAGGTGATGGACATGCGCGAGGCCCAGCGCAGCTACAGCGCGAATCTCTCGGTGCTCGAGACCACGCGCGGGATGCTGACGCGCACGATCGAGGCGCTGCGCTGATGCCCGCCCCGATCGGCGCCGCCGCGGCCGCCTCCGCCTACCGAACCGCATCCGGGCCGGCGCCGGCCGGAGAGGGCTTCGGGGGTGCCCTCAAGCGCGCCATCGAGGGGGCCGTCGAGGCGGGACGCCAGGCCGATGCGGCGAGCACGGGCGCGATGCTCGGGCAGGTCAGCGTGACGGACACCGTCCTTGCCGTGAGCCGCGCCGAGATGGCGTTGCAGACGGCGGTCGCGGTGCGGGACCGGGTCGTCTCGGCCTACCAGGACGTCATGCGGATGCCGATCTGACGGAGGCGCGGGGCGTGGAAACCGATCTCATCGCGCAGTCTTTCCGGGATGCCCTCTGGGTGTGCCTGCAGATGTCGGCACCGCTGCTCGTGGCCTTGCTGGTGGTCGGTCTCGCGGTGTCGGTCGTGCAGGCCCTGACCCAGATCCAGGAGGCATCGCTCGCCTTCCTTCCCAAGCTCGCCGTCACGGGCGGCGGGTTGCTCCTGCTCGGCCCTTTCATGGTGGGCGTGCTTCGCGACTGGACCGTGACCCTCTTCGACCGGATGATCACGCTCGGCGGCCTGCCGTGACCGAGGCCGCGCTGCTCGAGGCCCTGCCGGCGCTGGCCTTCCAGGCGGTGCTGATCCTGGCGCGGGTGGGCGCGGCGGCGATGATCCTGCCTGGGCTGGGCGAGCAGGACGTGCCCGCGCCGGTGCGCCTCGCCCTCGCTCTCGGGCTCGTGCCGGTCCTGCTTCCCGTCCTCGCGCCGGGGCTTCCCGGGGCGCCGGATTCGGTGCCGGAAACCCTTCGCCTCATCTCACTGGAGGTGGTTACGGGGCTCTGGATCGGTGGTCTGGCACGGATCCTCGCGCTCGCTCTCTCCGTTGCCTTGCAGGCCGGTGCGACGCTTCTTGGGCTGGCCGCGATCCTCGTTCCCGATCCGTCGCTGGGTGGCGGGGCTTCGGCCCTGGGTCGGCTGGGGAGCCTCGCGGCGGCGGTGCTGGTCCTTTCCACCGGGCTCTACGCTCTGCCGTTGCGCGCCCTGGCGGATTCTTACGCGTTGATGCCGCCGGGCTCCCCCTGGGCGGCGGGGGAGGCAGCAGGGGAGATGGCGGCGGCAGGCGCGTCCATGCTGGCGCTCGCGCTGCGTCTCGCCGGGCCTTTCGTGGTCGCGGCGGTGACGATCAACCTCGCCATGGCGCTGGTTGCGCGCGTCGCGCCCTCGCTTCAGGTCTTCTTCGTCGCGGCGCCTGGGCAGATCCTGGCCGGGTTGGCCCTGCTCGCCCTGCTCGCGCCCTCGATCCTGGAGAACTTCCAGGAAGCGTTGCAGGCGGGCTGGTCCGTGCTGCCGGGGCTCCGCTGAGCCATGGCGGAGGGCGGCGGGGAGGCCGAGGACCGGAACGAGGCCCCGAGTGCACGGCGCCTCGACCAGGCGCGGCAGGAAGGGCAGGTCCCGAACTCGCGCGAGGCCTCCGCCTTCGCGGCGCTGCTGCTCGCGGTTCTCGTTGCCGGCATGGCGCTGCCCTCGCTCGGCCGCGACCTGCTGCGGGCGCTACGAGGCATCCTGGAGCGCGGGCATGAGATGACACCGGCGCAGGCCTTGGAGGTGCTGGCGCCGACGGCGACCCTGCTGGTGCCGGTGCTGGGGGCGGCGGCCCTGGGCGCGGCGGGCACGACGCTGCTACAGACGCGCGGCCTCGTCTCCGCGAAAGGCTTGGCGCCGCAATTCTCACGCCTCTCGCCGCTGGCCGGGCTGAAGCGGATCCTTGGCCCGGAGTCGTTGGTGGAGTTCCTCAAGACGGTGCTGAAGATGGCGCTCGTCGGGGCGGCCATCTGGCATGCCGGTGCCGCGCCGGAGCTGCTGCAGGCCGTGCTCCACCAGCCCGCCGCGGGGCTGCTGGGCGTCGCGATGGACCAGGGGATGCGGCTCGTCGCGGCCACGCTCGTGGCCTTCGCCGTGCTGGCGGCGGGGGACGTGTTCCTCACCCGCTTCCGCCACCTCCGCCGCTTGCGCATGAGCCGGCAGGACATGAAGGAGGAGGCGAAGGATGCGGAGGGCGATCCGCATGTGAAGGGCAAGCAGAAGGCCATTCGCCAGCAGCGGGCGCGGCAGCGCATGATGGCCGCGGTGCCCAAGGCGGCCGTCGTCATCACCAACCCCACTCACTACGCCGTGGCGCTGGGCTATGATGAGGGGTCATCGGCCGCGCCGCGCATCCTCGCCAAGGGCGCCGACGAGCTGGCCGCGCGCATCCGCGAGAAGGCGCGGGAGGCCGGCGTGCCGCTGGTGTCCAACCCGCCGCTCGCCCGTGCCCTGTTCAAGCTGGACGTGGATACGGAGATCCCGGCCGAGCACTATCAGGCCGTGGCCGAGATCATTGCCTTCGTCTGGCGCGCGCGCTCTCGCCGGGTGGGATGATGGACGTGGCGCGCCGGCACGCTAGGCTGCGCCCCATGGCGAATGGCATTCGGCAGGTCTTGGGATTCGGTGCTGCGCGCCGCGTGGACGGTGTCGAGGCCGGGCTTGCGGCGCTGCTCGATGCCCTTCCCCAGGGCGCGGCCCTGCTCGATTCCTCGGACGCCGTGCTGCGCGCGAACGAGCCCTTGAGGGCGATGCTCGGCCCGTTGCAGCCGCTGCGTCCCGGCATGGCCGTGCTCTCGCTCTTCGATCCCGCCGCGCGGGAGGCTGTACGCGCCTGGATGGGGGAGGAGGGGCCGGGGTGGCTCGAAGCGGGCCTCGCCGCGCCGGAGGGGCGGGCGCCGGTTCCGGCCTCGCTGCACCTCGCCGTCCTGCCCGAGGGGCGGCGGGCCCTGCTCGTGACCGACCTGTCGGAGCAGCGGCGGCGGCGGGAGGAGGCGGAGGCGGGCGAGAAGCTGCGCGCCATCGGCCAGCTCGCCGGCGGCATCGCGCATGACGTGAACAACCTGCTCGCCATCATCATGGGGGCGATGGACGCGGCCGTCTCCGCCGCGCCGCGTGCCGCGGAGGCCCTCGCCCCCGCCCAGGACGCGGCCGCGCGCGGGGCGGCGCTGGTGCGGCGCCTGCTCGCCTTCGCCCGGCGGCAGCAGCTCGAGCCGCGCGTCCTCGACCTCGACGAGGCGGTCGCAGCTGCCCGGCCCATGCTGCGGAGCCTGCTCGGCTCGCGCATCGCGCTGGAATGGCGGCCGGGCGCGCTCGGGCGGCGGGTGCGCGTCGATCCCGTGCAGCTCGACCAGGTACTGCTCAACCTCGTCGCCAACGCGCGGGACGCCATGGGCGGGGAGGGGAGGGTGACGATCGCCACCGACACCGCCGTGGCGCTGGGGGAGGAGCCGGGCCTGCCGGACGCGCTGCCCCCCGGCCGCTGGACGGTGCTGGAGGTGACCGATACGGGCCCCGGCATCCCGCCCGAGATCATCGGCCACGTCTTCGAGCCCTTCTTCACCACCCGTGCCGGCCAGGGCGGCACGGGGCTGGGCCTGGCGACCGTGCACGGCGTCGTCCGCCAGTCCGGCGGCGCGCTGCAGGTGGAGAGCCGCCCCGGCCTCACGCGCTTCCGCATCTTCCTGCCCCGCCACGACGGCAAGGCGGGCGAGGAGCCAGCGCCCGCCCCCGCCGCCGCCCCCGTCGCCACGAGGAACGAGGCGGGCCGCCACATCCTGCTGGTGGATGACGAGGCGCCGCTGCGCCGCCTGACCGCCGTCGCGCTGGAGCGCGCGGGCCACCGCGTCACCCAGGCCGAGGGCGGGGAGGAGGCGCTGGAACTGATCGAGGAGGGGCTGGAACCCGGCGCGGTCATCTCCGACATCTCGATGCCGGGACTCGACGGCCTCGCCCTCGCCCGCGCCGTGCGGGACCGCCGGCCGGGCCTGCCGGTGGTCCTCGTCAGTGGCTACGCGGAGGCGGCGCTGGGGGAGGATCTCGGCCGGGACGGCATTCTTTTCCTGGCCAAGCCCTTCCGCCCGGCCCAGCTCGTGGAGCTCGTTTCCGGCCTCCCCCTGGGGGAAAGAACTTGATTTCCCCGGCCGTGAACATAATATGAACAGCACGGACCGGGGCGGTGTTTGGCGCTTGTGCGCAGCCCCCCCGGCCGTTTAACAAGCGCGTGAGGCAGGCGGCCCCAGGGCCGCCAACTCATCCGCCGGCGGCACGCAGGGAACGCGTCCGCCGAACGCCAAGGGGCTACTTCCAGAATGGAAAAGAACAAGGCTCTCGAAGCCGCTCTCTCCCAGATCGAGCGCTCCTTCGGGAAGGGCTCCATCATGCGGATGGGTGGCAAGCAGATGAACGAGGAGGTGGAGGTCATCTCCACCGGCTCGCTCGGGCTCGACCTCGCGCTCGGCATCGGCGGGCTGCCCAAGGGCCGCATCATCGAGATCTATGGCCCGGAATCCTCGGGCAAGACGACGCTCGCCCTGCAATGCGTGGCCGAGGCGCAGAAGAAGGGTGGCACCTGCGCCTTCATCGACGCTGAGCACGCGCTCGACCCCGGCTATGCCCGCAAGCTCGGCGTGGATGTGGACAACCTCCTCATCTCCCAGCCCGATGCCGGCGAGCAGGCGCTCGAGATCGCTGACACCCTCGTCCGGTCGGGCGCGATCGACGTGCTGGTGATCGACTCCGTCGCCGCCCTCGTGCCGCGCGCGGAGCTCGAGGGCGAGATGGGCGACAGCCATGTCGGCCTCCACGCCCGCCTCATGTCCCAGGCGCTGCGCAAGCTGACGGGCTCTATCAGCCGCTCCAACTGCATGATGATCTTCCTCAACCAGATCCGGTTGAAGATCGGCGTCATGTTCGGCAACCCCGAGACGACCACGGGCGGCAACGCGCTGAAGTTCTACGCCTCCGTCCGCATGGAGATCCGGCGCATCGGCCAGATCAAGGACCGCGAGGAGGTCACGGGCAACCAGACGCGCGTGAAGGTGGTGAAGAACAAGATGGCCCCGCCGTTCCGGCAGGTCGAGTTCGACATCATGTACGGCGAGGGCGTGTCGAAGGTGGGCGAGCTGATCGACCTCGGCGTGAAGGCCGGCGTGGTCGAGAAGTCCGGCGCCTGGTTCTCCGCCGACAGCCAGCGCATCGGCCAGGGCCGCGAGAACGCGAAGCAGTTCCTGCGCGACAACCCGGCCATGGCCGAGAGCATCGAGCGCCGCATCCGCGAGCAGGCCGGCCAGGTGGCGAACGCCATGATGGTCGCCCCGGACGCTGAGGAAGCCGCCGCGGCGGAGTGATCCCCGCGCGGGCGCTGAACGACGAAGGGCCGCACCTCCGGGTGCGGCCCTTTTTCGTTTCGGCCCATTCCTCGTCTCGCAGGGCAGGGGCAAGGCCCTCCCTGGGCGCGGTCCGGGCGGGATGCTAGCGATGGCGCGTTGAGCCGCGAAGACGGACGACTCGGCGATCGGTGCGAGCGGACCAGCGCGGGAAAGGGAGGACAGGGATGAAGACGAGACGTGACCTGCTGAGGGCCGGCGGCATGGCCGCGGGTGCTGCGCTGGCCGCAGGCGGGGCGGGGGCGCAGTCCTTCCCCTTCGTGCCGAACCAGCGCTACCCCGACCCGGCCGTCCAGATCCTCGATCCGAGCTTCGCGCGCTACCGGATCTACAGCAGCACGGTCGAGCAGCTCGCCAGCGGCATGCGCTGGGCCGAGGGGCCCGCCTATTTCCCCGAGGGCGGCTACCTCCTGTGCAGCGACATCCCGAACAACCGCATCATGAAGTATGACGAGAAGGACGGCAGCTTCACCGTCTTCCGCCATCCCGCGAACTACGCCAACGGCAATGTCCGCGACCGGCAGGGCCGCCTTCTCACCTGCGAGCACTCGGTGACCCGGCGCGTGACCCGCACGGAGAAGGACGGCTCCATCACGGTTCTCGCCGACAGCTTCGAGGGCAAGCGCCTCAACGCGCCGAACGACATCGTCGTCCGCTCCGACGACACGATCTGGTTCACCGATCCCCTCTTCGGCATCAACGGCGAGTGGGAGGGGAGCCGGGCCCGGCCGGAACAGGCCACCACGAATGTCTACCGCATCGGCACCGACGGGAAGCTCACCGCCGTCATCACCGACATCATGAACCCGAACGGCCTCGCCTTCTCGCCCGACGAGCGCAAGCTCTACGTCGTGGAGTGGCGGGGCACGCCGAACCGCAGCATCTGGAGCTACGACGTGAGCGCCGACGGCACGGTCGGGAACCGGACCAAGCTGATCGACGCCGCCGACCAGGGCGCGCTGGACGGCTTCAAGGTGGACCGGGACGGCAATCTCTGGTGCGGCTGGGGCAGCAACGGGCTGCTGGAAGCCGAGCCTCGCGAGGTCGGGGGGCGGCAGGTCTACGGGCTCCGGGGCAAGCCGGAGGACCTGGACGGGGTGATGGTGTTCAACCCCCAGGGCAAGGCGATCGGCTTCATCCGCCTGCCGGAACGCTGCGCCAACCTCACCTTCGGCGGGCCGAAGAACAACCGGCTCTACATGACGAGCAGCCACTCCCTCTACGCGCTCTATGTCGAGGCGCACGGGGCGGTGTGATGGAGGGACGACGGGCGGGCGACGCTCGTCGCCGCCACGGTGGAATTATCCCTTCGCTGGCATCGAACGATGAAGGGCTGCACCTCCGGGGCGGCCTTTTTTCGTTGCGGCGCCCTGCTGAGGCAATGAAGAACTTTGCTTTTTCCGATATTCTCTTTACTACAAAATGGAGGCTTCTGGACCAGTGCTGTTGGGGTTGGCGCCTGGATGGATTTCGATGTTCCTAGCCGTTCTCGTGTAAGGCTAACTACAGAACGCGTAGCAAAATAAGTTTTGTTATATTTCCAATTCCATCCCGGTACGGTAAAGCCTCGACCGATATCTCGCGTGAAGTAAAGGCTCCTATGAAGCTGGCACGCTGTAAATTGAAGATTTCCCTTGGTATTGTAAATGACAGAGGAGTTCTGGCCCCTGTTGGCCTAAATCGGCCGTAGCCTGTCTCTTTGTCGAGCTTGATCATGTTGCCGTTTAGGCGTATTGGGTGCTCGTCTTTTGCAGTATGAGAGATTTGTGCAACCCGTTTGCTGTTAAGGATGGCAATCGGAATGGCTTTTTCTGTGACTTCAAGGGACATTTTCGTTGCCGATCTCTTTAGCGGCTGAGCAAGATCAGGAACAAGCTTTCGCATCTTTTCAACAATGCGATCTTCCCCCTCGGGATCAACACGATTCATCTCCTCTTGAACTTCTTCCAAGAGGTTGTTTCTATTGTTCTCGGCTTTTAATTCATCTGCAATGAAATCTCCGGTTCCATCGTCAGTTAAGATACGAGCGGGTGAGTTCGCCCGCTTCGCTAAGATTTCACTGATCTCTTCAGCTTCCGCGCGGTTATCGCGAGTTCCGCCTGTGTCGGCTCGAAGAAGAGTCGCTATGATGCGAAGTCGCTCGGTTTCTTGTGTTGCTTGTACTTGGGCTGTTCGCTCTCTTTCCTGGCTCGCTTTGGCCATCTGTTGAATAGCATCAGCCTGCGTCTCTGCAATTTTTGCCAGCTGCTGACTTCCCGAAGTGCTGGGAATTAGCTTGGACCAGATGTATGGAAAGAGCTTATCGAAGGGGATTTTGAGAAATGATTGAATTTGTTTTGCGTCTGCTATGGCCGGCGCCGCATAGAGCCAGACGTTTTCTAAAAAAGAACCATCAATAGGAGCTGTTACGCGGAAGTCAGCTTCGACATAAACACTGAGTCGTTCTAACACTTCGCCCGTTTTGCGGAAATGTTCGGCAGTATAGAGGAGGCGCGCAGCAGCATAACGGTAACGACCTGCCTCATAAAAGCTGAGTTGCCCTCTACTAGCAATTCCGCCCTGAAATCGAAAGCCGATCTGGCTCACCTGCCGATCAACCAGGGTGCTCGAACTTTCAGGTCTCTCGGACATTGACATTCGCCTATTGCGGAAGAGTGCTTTTCTGAAGCTGCGACGCTGATCGTTGAGTGCCTAGTCGACAACCCGATTCGAACGTCAAATCGGAGCGGAGCACCTTGACAAAAGGACTAAATTCCTCTATGGTTGGAATACTGTTTGGGGAGGCCCGCCTATGTCCCACACCACCTCCCGCCTCACCCCGCCCCGGCCCTGGTCGCCGCTCACCGACCTCCAGTGGCACGCCCTCGCCCCCTATGTCCTGCCCCGCGCGCCCCAGGGCCGGCGCATCGCCGATCTCCGCCACCGCATGGACGCGATCTTCCATCTCGCCTCCACCCCCGGCGATCCCTGGCGCCTCCTCCCCGAAGCCTACGGCCGCCCCGAGACGGTGGCCCGCTTCTTCCGGCGCCTGACGCGTGCCGGCCTCTGGCACCGCCTCCTCGAAGCGCTCGCCGAGTGCGGCCCGGACCATCCCCTGCGCGGGATCGAGTACGCGATCCTCCGCGCCACGCGCCGGGCCGCGCGCCTGGGCGGGATGCCTCTCCTGCTGCTGATCCGGAAGCTCGGGCTGCGCACGGCGCTGAACGGCCCGCCCTGGCTGCTGCCGGACCCGCTTTTGTCCGAAACCCTCCGCCGGGCCCCCATGCCCCCCGCGCCGCGCACGGCGCTTCAACTCGCGGCGGCCAAATCCTATCTCCGGAGTATCGAGGCCCTGGCCAGGGCCGCGCTCGGGCGCCGGCGTATCCCCCGCACGGTGAGGCTGGCATGGCCCTGATGCCCGCGCCCCCCACCCTCGACGTCCCCGCCCGGGCCGGGCTACACGCCCCGGTCGCGCCCGCGCGAGGAATCGGAACAGAACCCGCCCCATGACCAGCAGCAACGACGTCCGCGCCACCTTCCTGGACTACTTCGCCCGCAACGGACATTCCGTGGTGGAGAGCAGCCCGCTGGTGCCGCGCAACGACCCGACGCTGCTCTTCACCAATTCCGGCATGGTGCAGTTCAAGAACGTCTTCACCGGGGCGGAGAAGCGACCCTACAGCCGCGCCACCACGGCCCAGAAATGCGTCCGCGCCGGCGGCAAGCACAACGACCTCGACAATGTCGGCTACACCGCGCGCCACCACACCTTCTTCGAGATGCTGGGGAATTTCTCCTTCGGCGACTACTTCAAGGAACAGGCGATCAGCCATGCCTGGACCCTGCTGACGAGGGATTTCGCGCTTCCCAAGGAGAAGCTGCTCGTCACCGTCTATCACGAGGACGAGGACGCGGCGGCGCTGTGGAAGAAGATCGCGGGGCTGCCGGAGGAGAAGATCATCCGGATCGCCACCTCCGACAATTTCTGGCGCATGGGCGACACCGGCCCCTGCGGCCCCTGCTCCGAGATCTTCTATGACCACGGCGACAAGATCCCCGGCGGCCCGCCCGGCTCCCCGGACGAGGACGGGGACCGCTTCATCGAGATCTGGAACCTCGTCTTCATGCAGTACGAGGAGGGGCCGCCCGGCACGCGCCGCCCCCTCCCGCGCCCGTCCATCGACACGGGCATGGGCATGGAGCGCTTCACCGCGATCATGCAGGGCGTCCACGACAACTACGACACGGACACCTTCCGCGCGATCATCCTCGCCAGCGCCGAGGCGACGGGGCAGGAGCCCGACGGCCCGTTCAAGGCGAGCCACCGGGTGGTGGCGGACCATCTCCGCTCCGGCGCCTTCCTCATCGCCGAAGGCGTGCTGCCCTCCAATGAGGGGCGGGGCTACGTGCTGCGCCGCATCCTCCGCCGCGCGATGCGCCACGCGCACATGATAGGCGCGCGGGACCCGCTGCTGCCGCGCCTCGTTCCCGTGCTGATCCGCCAGATGGGCGCCGCCTATCCCGAGCTGGTGCGCGCCGAGGCGCTGATCACCGAGACGCTGCGGCTGGAGGAGACGCGCTTCCGCTCCCTGCTGGAGCGCGGCCTCGGCCTGCTGGCGGAGGAGACGGGCAAGCTCGGCGAGGGGCAGCCGCTGCCGGGCGATGTCGCCTTCCGCCTCTACGACACCTTCGGCTTCCCGCTGGACCTCACGCAGGACGCGCTGCGCGCCGAGGGCCGCCCCGTGGACACGGCGGGCTTCGAGAGCGCCATGGCCGAGCAGCGCCGCCGGGCGCGGGCCGCTTGGTCCGGCACGGGCGATGCCGCGACGGAGACGCTCTGGTTCGACCTGAAGGAGCGGCTGGGCACGGGCACCGAGTTCCAGGGCTACAACACCGAGCGGGCCGAGGCCTCGATCCTCGCCATCGTCGCGAACGGCGCCGAGGTGGACAGCGCCCCCGAGGGGACGGAGGTGGCGGTGGTGCTGAACCAGACGCCCTTCTACGCCGAGAGCGGCGGGCAGGTCGGCGATGCCGGCCTCATCACCGGGGCCGACGGCCTGCAGATCGCGGTGCGGGACACGCAGAAGAAGCTCGGGCTGCACGTCCATCTCGGCATCGTCCAGCACGGCACGGCGGTTGTGGGCGCCTCGGTGCTGGCCGAGGTGGCGCATCACCGCCGCAGCGCGATCCGCGCCCATCACTCCGCGACGCACCTGCTGCACGAGGCCCTGCGCCGCCGGCTGGGCGATCATGTGGCGCAGAAGGGCAGCCTCAACGCCCCCGACCGCCTGCGCTTCGACGTCTCCCAGCCCACCCCCATGTCCCCCGAGGACCTGGCCTGGGTGGAGGGGGAGGTGAACGCCCGCATCCGCGAGAACGCCGAGGTGGTCACCCGGCTGATGACGCCGGAAGCGGCGGTCGAGGCCGGGGCCATGGCGCTGTTCGGCGAGAAGTACGGGGACGAGGTCCGCGTCGTCGGCATGGGCCACGACCTCGAGGCGGTCTCGCGCCACGGCGTCTATAGCCTGGAGCTCTGCGGCGGCACGCATGTCGGCCGCACCGGCGATATCGGGCTGTTCAAGATCGTGGGGGAGGGGGCCGTCTCCGCCGGCGTGCGCCGCGTGGAGGCCGTGACCGGCCCCGCCGCCCTCGCCGTGGTGGAGGAGGAGGAGCGCCTCCTGCGGGAGGCGGCCGCCGCGCTGAAGGTGCCCGCGCACGAGGTCCCCGCCCGCATCGCCGCCCTGGTGGAGGAGCGGCGCAAGCTGGAGCGGGAGGTGGCCGACCTCCGCCGCAAGCTCGCGACGGGCGGCGCGGCTTCCGAGGTGGAGGAGGTCTCCGGCCTTCGCGTCGCGCTGCGCGACCTCGGCGAGGTGCCCGCGCGCGACCTGAAGGGGCTGGCAGAGGCCATCCTGAAGGGCGGCACGGCGGATGTGGTCGCGCTCGTCTCCTCGGCCGAGGGCAAGGCGAGCATCGTGGTCGCGGTGGGCGAGGCGGCGAAGGGCAGGGCAGATGCCGTCGCCCTCGTGCGCGCCGCCTCCGCCGCGGTGGGCGGCAAGGGCGGCGGCGGGCGGCCCGACATGGCGCAGGCCGGCGGCCCCGAGGGCGGCAAGTCCGCCGAGGCGCTGGCGGCGATCCGGGAGGCGCTGGCGGCCTGAGGGCCGCTCAGCCCTCGCGGATGAGGCAGGAGCGTGTGT
Source organism: Muricoccus pecuniae (assembly GCF_014199205.1). Lineage (GTDB taxonomy): Bacteria > Pseudomonadota > Alphaproteobacteria > Acetobacterales > Acetobacteraceae > Roseomonas > Roseomonas pecuniae. The sequence goes on from NZ_JACIJD010000005.1 coordinate 44,001, forward strand.
GGAAGCGCCGCTCCCGCCCGTTGTCGAGGGAGAACATCCCCCCGCGCCCGGGGACGACGTCGATGACCAGTTCGGTGTGCTGCCACGCCTCGAATTGGGCGGCGCCGATGTAGAAGGGCGCGCCGCCGATCTCTCCGAGCAGCACGTCGCGGTCGCCGAGGATGAAGTCCGACTGCGGGTAGCACATGGGGGAGGAGCCGTCGCAGCAGCCGCCGGACTGGTGGAAGAGCACGGGGCCGTGCTCCGCCTGGATCTCCGCGATCAGGGCGAGGGCCTCGGGTGTGGCGCTGACGCGGCTCGCTGCTTCCGCCACGACCGGATCTCCTCAGTGGTGGAGAGGCGGCGAGGGCGCCAATGGCCCGCGCCGCCCCGGGACGGATCAGAAGAAGCCGAGCTTCTTCGGGCTGTAGCTGACGAGCATGTTCTTCGTCTGCTGGTAGTGGTCGAGCATCGCCCGGTGGTTCTCCCGCCCGATGCCGGACTGCTTGTAGCCGCCGAAGGCCGCGTGGGCGGGATAGGCGTGGTAGCAGTTCGTCCAGACGCGCCCGGCCTGGATGGCGCGGCCGAACCGGTAGGCGCGGTTCATGTCCCGCGTCCAGACGCCGGCACCGAGGCCGTAGAGCGTGTCGTTGGCGATGGACAGCGCCTCCTCGTCGTCCTTGAAGGTGGTCACGGAGACGACGGGGCCGAAGATCTCCTCCTGGAAGATCCGCATGCGGTTGTTTCCGCGGAAGACGGTGGGCTGCATGTAGTAGCCGCCCGCCAGCTCGCCCGGCAGGAGCTTGCGCTCGCCGCCCGTCAGGATCTCGGCGCCCTCCTGCTTGCCGATGTCGATGTAGCTCAGGATCTTCTCCAACTGCTCGCTGGAGGCCTGGGCGCCGATCATCGTGGCGGGGTCGAGCGGGTCGCCCTGCACGATGGCCTCCACCCGCTTGATCGCGCGCTCCATGAAGCGGTCGTAGAGGCTCTCATGGATGAGGGCGCGGGAGGGGCAGGTGCAGACCTCGCCCTGGTTGAGGGCGAACATGACGAAGCCCTCGATCGCCTTGTCCAGGAAGTCGTCCTCCTCGGCGGCGACGTCCTTGAAAAAGATGTTCGGCGACTTGCCGCCGAGCTCCAGCGTCACGGGGATAAGGTTCTGGCTGGCATACTGCATGATCAGCCGGCCCGTCGTCGTCTCGCCGGTGAAGGCGATCTTGGCGATGCGCGGGCTGGTCGCCAGCGGCTTGCCCGCCTCCAGCCCGAAGCCGTTGACGATGTTGAGCACGCCCGGCGGCAGGATGTCGGCGATCAGCTCCGCCCAGACGAGGATGGAGGCCGGGGTCTGCTCGGCCGGCTTCAGCACAACGCAGTTGCCGGCGGCCAGGGCGGGGGCGAGCTTCCAGCAGGCCATCAGCAGCGGGAAGTTCCAGGGAATGATCTGGCCCACGACGCCCAGCGGCTCGTGGAAGTGGTAGGCGATGGTGTCGTGGTCGATCTCGCTGAGCGTGCCCTCCTGCGCGCGGATGCAGCCGGCGAAGTAGCGGAAATGATCGATGGCGAGCGGGAGGTCGGCGGCCGTCGTCTCGCGGATAGGCTTGCCGTTGTCGAGCGTCTCGGCCCGGGCGAGGAGGTCCAGGTTGTCCTCCATCCGCTGGGCGATGGCATTCAGCATCCGGGCGCGCTCGGCGGCGCTGGTGCGGCCCCAGGCCTCGCGGGCGGCGTGCGCGGCGTCCAGCGCGCGGTCGATGTCGGTGGCGTCGGAGCGCGCGACCTCGCAGAGGACGCGGCCGTTGACGGGGGAGGTGTTGGCGAAGCTCTGCCCGCTCGCCGCCTCCACCCATTGCCCGCCGATGAAGTTGCCGTAGCGCCGCTTGAACGGCGAATCCGCCACCTGGAGCCCGTCGATCTTGGTCATGCTTTCCTCCGTGCGTGCTTGATGCCTCGCATCCCGGTCAGGCTGGGGCAGGAGCCCCCGCCCTGTCATCCCGCTATCGGACCGACTTGTCGCAGATCTGCGACAGGGAAGGCGTCAGTGCGCGCCGCGCAGGCCGAGGCGGCGGAGCTTGCGGTGCAGCGTGGCCCGGCTGATTCCCAGCGCTCCGGCCGCGGCGGAGACATTGCCGCCCGCCCGGGCGAGGGCCCTTTGCAGGGCGCTGCGCTCGGCTTGCAGGAGGTCCGTTGCGGCGGGCGCGCCGGCGCTGAGAAGGTCGGCCGCCGGCAAGGGCCGGCGCAGCGCCTCGGCCGTGATGCCGAGCGCCTGCCGCGCCGCGCGCGTGGCCCCGACAACGAGGTCGTCCGCATCGATCGCGAGAAGGGCGGCGCCGGCGCGGTCCTCGACCAGCACGATGCGGGCGTGGGGGAAGGCCTGGCGGAATCCCCGCTCCTCGATCCGGCGCGCGGCATCGGCGGCGGCGGCGGCGATCAGCCCCGTCACCGCCTCGGTCGTGTCGGCCCGGCAGGAGGAGACGTCGAGCGCGCCCGCGATCGCGCCCTCATGGTCGAAGATCGGCACGGTCGTGCAGCTGAGCGCGGCGTTGCGGGAGTGGAAGTGCTGGTCCCGGTGGATCGTCAGCGCCCGGCCCTCAGCGAGGCAGGTGCCGATGCCGTTGGTGCCCTCGCTCTCCTCGCTCCAGACCGTGCCGGTCCAGAGGCCCCATTTGCGGAACTGGGCGTCGTCCCCGCCATGGCCGCGGCGCTCCACGGGGATGCTGCTGCGATCGGTGAGCAGGACGCAGCAGCCGATGCCGCCGACGGCCTGGAAGAGCCGGTCCATGCTCGGCTGGGCCAGGCGAATGAGCGGCTCCATCCGCTCGCGGGCCAGGCGCAGCTCCGGCTCGGTCAGGTTCCTCGGCGGGCGATGGTTCTCGGGGTCCAGCCCGTAGAGGGCGATGGACCGCCGCCAGGAGGCCGCGATGGCGGAACGGGCCGCGGCGCCGTCCTGCAAGGCCGCGTGGACCCGTTCGGCATGGGGCCGCTCCGCTGTCCCGTGCATGTCTCCTCCGTCGGCGGGTGTTGACCCTGCCTGAGCGGTCGGGAGGCTAGCATGAGGCCTCGGGAGGGGAGGAAGCGGTTTCCGCCCCTCTCCCGCAGCGGGACTGGCCCGGCTGTCTCAGCCCACCGCTTCGGGGCGAAGCGGCTGCGAGGCGCGCTCCGCCAGGCCGCGCACGACCTGGGCGAGGGCGTTCTCGAGCTGCCGCAGCAGCGTCGAGGCCTCGACGGCGTCGAATTCGGAGACGACGACCTGGTCCGGCATGTCATGGACCAGAACGACACGGCCAGCGATGGCCTGGGCTCGGAATGTGCTCATGGGGGAAGCCTAGCGAATCCCCGGCGCGTTTTCACATATCCGTGATGTTACACATTTCACCTGTTGCAATGACGACACACGGGGGGAGGCCGGCGGGGAAACATGCCCCTGCACACGGCGTTGAAGGCCTTAACAAAGGAGACCTCATGCCGACCGACCCCCTCCGATACGAGCCCGGCCTGGAACACCCGGAGCCTGCCGAGGGGGAGACCACGCGGGAGCTGGTCGAGACCATGAGGGGCATCGTCGAGACCACCTTCAAGGATTACGGCTACCCCGTCCGCAGCGTGCACGCGAAGAGCCACGGCTTCCTGCGCGGCGAGATCGAGGTGCTCGGCGGCCTGCCGCCTGCCCTTGCGCAGGGGCTGTTCGCCAGGCCCGGGCGCTTCCCCGTGGTGATGCGCTTCTCCACCAACCCCGGCGACCTGCTGGACGACAGCGTCTCCGTCCCCCGCGGCCTCGCCCTGAAGGTGGTGGGGGTGGAGGGCGAGCGGCTTCCCGGCGCGGAGGGACAGGCGACGCAGGATTTCGTCATGGCCAATGCCCCCGCCTTCGCGGCGGCGACGGCCAAGGCCTTCCTCGGCAGTGCGAAGATGCTGGCGAAGACGACCGACATGCCGCAGGGCTTCAAGAAGGCAGTCTCGGCGGTGCTGCGCGGCACGGAGGCGGCGATCGAGGCGGTGGGCGGCAAGAGCGCGACGGTCACGCAGCTCGGCGGCCACCCTAACACGCATATCCTCGGCGAGACCTTCTACAGCCAGACGCCCTATCGCCACGGCGACTTCATCGCGAAGTACAGCATCGCCCCCGTCTCGCCCGAGTTGCGCGCGCTGACCGGGCGGAAGGTGGAGGTGTCCGGCCGTCCCGAGGCGCTGCGCGAGGAGGTGACGGACTTCTTCGCCGCCCATGGAGGCGAGTGGGAACTCCGGGCGCAGCTCCTCACCGATCCCGAGGCGATGCCGGTCGAGGACGCTTCCGTGCCCTGGCCGGAGGAGGCGAGCCCCTACCTGGCCCTCGCACGCATCACCGTCCGCCGGCAGCCGGCCTGGAACGAGGAGCGGTCGCGGGCAGTCGATCTCGGCATGTCCTTCAGCCCCTGGCACGGCCTGGCCGCGCACCGTCCGCTGGGCTCCATCAACCGCGCCCGCAAACCCGCCTACGAGATGTCCTCCGGCTTCCGCGCGAGCCACAGTGGCTGCCCCATGCACGAGCCGCGCGTGGCGGATGACATCCCGATCTAGAGGAGCCGCCCCATGGCCAAGCGTCCCGTGAGCACGAAGCCCTATTCCGGGCCCGCCGGCGGCTGGGGCTCGTTCCGCTCCGTCGAGAGCATCCTCCTGCAGGAGGAGCGCATCGCGACGGGCAATGCGGTGCTGCTGAAGCAGAACAAGCCCGGCGGCTATTCCTGCGTCTCCTGCTCCTGGGCGAAGCCGCGCGAGCCGCTGCCCTTCGAGTACTGCGAGAACGGCGCCAAGGCGACGGCCTGGGAGATCACGCGCAAGCGCTTGCCGGACGACTTCTTCGAGACGCACACGCTCACCGAGCTTCTCTCCTGGTCCGACCACGACCTCGAGGCGATCGGGCGGCTGACGCGTCCCATGCGCCTCGACCGCGCGCGGGACCGCTGGGTTCCCGTCGCCTGGGAGGACGCCTTCCGCGAGATCGGGGCGGAACTGCGCGGCATGGATCCCCGGCGCACGATCTTCTACGCCTCCGGCCGCGCCTCGCTCGAGACCTCCTACATCTACGGCCTCTTCGCGCGGCTCTACGGGCACAACAACCTGCCGGACAGCTCGAATATGTGCCACGAGAGCACGTCCGTCGCGCTGCCCCAGGCCATCGGGGCGCCAGTCGGGACGGTGCAGCTCGAGGATTTCCGGGATACCGCCTGCATCCTCTCCTTCGGGCAGAATGTCGGCTCCAACTCGCCGCGCATGCTGCACCCCCTGCAGGAGGCGGCGAAGCGCGACGTGCCGATCATCACCTTCAACCCGCTGAAGGAGCGCGGCTGGGAGCGCTTCACCAACCCGCAATCGCCGCAGGAGATGCTGACGCTGAAGGAGACGCGCATCTCCTCCCAGTACCACCAGCTCCGCGCGGGCGGGGACATCGCGGCCATCACCGGCATGTGCAAGGCGCTGGTCGAGGCCGACGACAAGGCGATGGCGGCGGGCCGCGCCCCGATCCTCGACCACGCCTTTATCCAGCAGCACACCCACGGCTTCGATTCCTTCGCCGCCTGGTGCCGCGCCCAGGACTGGGCGGAGCTGGAGCGCTGGTCCGGCCTGGCGCGGCAGGCGATGATGGATGCGGCGAGCGTCTACGGCGCGGCGCGCTCGGCCATCGGCATCTACGGGATGGGGCTGACGCAGCACAAGAAGGGCGTCGAGAACGTCCGCATGCTGGTCAACCTGCTCCTGCTGCGCGGCAATATCGGCAAGCCCGGCGCGGGCATCCTTCCCGTGCGCGGCCATTCCAACGTGCAGGGCCAGCGCACCGTCGGCATCACGGAGAAGCCCGAGCTGGTGCCGATGGACGGGCTGGCCGAACAGTACGGCTTCGAGCCGCCGCGCGACACCGGCATGAACACGGTGGAGGCCTGCGAGGCGATCCTGGAGGGGCGCGTCCAGGCCTTCCTCGGCCTCGGCGGGAACTTCCTCCGCGCCGTGCCGGAGACGCAGCGCATGGAGGCGGCCTGGCCCGGCATCCGGCTGACGGTGCAGGTGGCGACGAAGCTGAACCGCAACCACCTCATCAACGGGGAGGTCGCCTATCTCCTGCCCTGCCTCGGCCGGCTGGAGGTGGATGCGCAGGCGGGCGGCGAGCAGGCCGTGACCTGCGAGGACACGATGACGCATATCCACGCCTCGCGCGGGACCGTGGCCCCGGCCTCGCCGCACCTGCTCTCGGAGCCGGCCATCGTCGCGGGCATCGCCAAGGCCACGCTGCCGCCCAACCCGCGCGTGACCTGGGACGAGTGGATGGGTGATTACGGCCGCATTCGCGACGCGATCGAGGCGAGCTATCCCGAGATCTTCAAGGACTTCAACCGGCGCATGGACGAGCCAGGCGGCTTCGCCCGGCCGCTCGCCGCGCGGCAGCGGGAGTGGCAGACCGAGACGGGGAAGGCGAACTTCCTCGTGCCCGCCGGGTTCCGCACCGACCTCGGCACGGATCTCGACGATCCCGAGATCCTTCAGCTCATCACGCTCCGCTCGAACGACCAGTTCAACACGACGATCTACGGCTATGACGACCGCTTCCGCGGGATCAGCGGCACGCGGGAGGTGCTGCTGATGAACCGCGCCGACGCATCCCGCCTCGGCCTGAAGGAGGGCGACACCGTCTCGCTCACGACCGCGGTTGACGACAACGTGCTGCGCCAGGTCCACGGCTTGCGGGTGGTGCCCTACGACATCCCGCAGGGCGCAGTCGGTGGCTACTACCCCGAGTGCAACCCGCTCATCCCGCTCTGGCACTATGCCGAGGGGAGCAAGGTGCCGGCGGCGAAGTCCGTGCCGGTGCGCATCCGCCGGCAGGAAGCGCGGATGGCGGCCGAGTAGGCCGCCGGCAGGGGAGGGCGGTGCCTATCCGATGAGGAAGCACCGCCCGATGGAATCACCCAGCCGCTGGTTGCCGGAGATCACCTCCGCGAGCAGCTCGGCCAGGGCGCCATCCATCAGCCGCGCCGGCGTGTGCTCCACGCAACGGCCGCGCAGCGCGGCGGCGAGGCGGCGGCAGGCCACGCGGTCCTCGCCGTCCGACATGGCGAGCACGCTGAGGATGTCGTTCACCTCCTCGTAGCAGGCGCTGACGGAGCGCGGGTATTCCGGGCGCATCAGCAGGAGCTCCACCACGCGGAGGGGGCGCAGCCTCTCCCGGAACAGGTGCTGGTAGGCGCGCAGGGCGGCAACGGATCGCAGCAGGCCCTGCCACTGCGCGTAGTTCTCGGGGGCGTTCTCCGTCTCCGTGCCGAAGGCGGCGCTGTGGGCGGCGAGCAGGCGAACCGTGTTGTCCGCACGCTCCAGCATCGTGCCGAGGCGGACGAAGCGCCAGGCATCGTCACGCAGCATCGTGTCCATAGCGGCGCCGTTGAACAGCACCGCGCGGGAGAGCACCCAGTCGTTGAAGCCCATCAGCCTGTCGCCGCCGGCCTCGTGCGGGTCGAGCTTGCGGAGGTCGATCCAGGTGTCGTTCACCGCCTCCCACATGTCCACGGTCAGGGCGGTGCGCACGGCGCGCGCGTTGCGCCGCGCGGACTCGAAGCAGGAGGCGATGGAGGAGAGATTGAGCGTGTCCAGGGTGAGCCAGCGCGCCACCTGCTCCGGGGTGGGGTCGCCGTAGAGCTGCTCGTAATGCTCGGCCGAGCCGGTCGCGTCCAGCAGCGCTGACCACTCGGCCAGCTCCGTGCCGCGCGGCGCGGCGAGGGAGGCCATGCGCAACGTCGCGTTCAGCGCGCGCGCCACGTTGCCCGCGCGCTCCATGTAGCGCCCGAGCCAGAAGAGGCTGTCCGCCGTGCGAGCGAGCATCAGACCCCCTTCCCCAGGCTCTGGGTCATGCCGCCCATGCTCTGCGCCATTCCTTCCGGCCCTATGGACTGGGACATCGGGGGCGGGTCCTGTTCCAGCACCCAGGTATCCTTCGTGCCGCCGCCCTGAGAGGAGTTCACGACGAGCGATCCCTCCCGCAGGGCCACGCGCGTCAGCCCGCCCGGAACGATCCGCACCTGGTCGCGGCCGAAGAGGATGAAGGGGCGGAGATCGACGTGGCGCGGCGCCATGCCGCTCTCGCAGAGCGTCGGCACGGTGGAGAGGGCAAGGGTGGGCTGGGCGATGTAGTCGCCCGGCTTCTCGCGGATGCGGGCGGCGAAGTCGGCGCGCTGCTCGGCCGTGCTGTGCGGGCCGACGAGCATGCCGTAGCCGCCCGACCCGCGCGCGAGCTTCACCACCAGATCCCCCATGTGGTCGAGGACATAGGCGCGGTCCTCCTCCCGCTCGCACATATAGGTCGGCACGTTGCGCAGGATCGGCTCCTCGGAGAGGTAGAAGCGGATCATCTCGGGCACGAAGGGATAGACGGCCTTGTCGTCGGCGACGCCCGCGCCGGGGGCGTTGGCGAGCGTCACGCGCCCCGCGCGGTAGGCGGCCATGAGGCCGGGCACGCCGAGCATGGAGTCCGGGCGGAAGACCTGGGGATCGAGGAACTCGTCGTCCACGCGGCGGTAGATCACGTCCACGCGGCGCGGGCCGGCGGTGGTGCGCATGAACACCGTGTCGTCGCGCACGAAGAGATCGGCGCCCTCCACCAGTTCCACGCCCATCTCGTCGGCGAGGAAGGAGTGCTCGTAATAGGCGGAGTTGAAGGGGCCGGGGGTCAGCACCACCACCGTCGGCTCGCCCTGGCAGGCGGGAGGGGCGAGGGACTTGAGCGTCTCCAGCAACTCCTCCGGGTAGTGGCTGACGGGCGCGATGCGGTGCGCGGCGCAGAGATTGGGAAGGAGGCGCATCATCGCCTCCCGGTTCTCCAGCATGTAGGAGACGCCGGAGGGAACGCGGCAGTTGTCCTCCAGCACGAAGAACTCCTCCGGCCCCGTGCGCACGAGATCGATGCCGGAGATGACGGTGTAGACGCCGCCTGGGGGGGTGAAGCCCTCCATGATCTCGCGGTAGCCCTCGTTCTTCAGCACCAGCTCGGCCGGGATCAGTCCGGCTTGGAGGATGCGGCGGGGGCCGTAGATGTCGGCGAGGAAGGCGTTGAGGGCGCGCACGCGCTGCTCCAGCCCGCGGCGCAGCGCGTCCCACTCCGCGCGGGCGATGACGCGGGGGATGACGTCGAAGGGGATCAGGCGCTCGGGGTCGCCCCCCTGGGTGTAAACGGCGAAGGTGACGCCGATGCGACGGAACAGCACCTCCGCCTCGCGGCGCTTCGACTCCAGCTCACTCCCGCCGGCGGCCTCGAGGTAACGCGCGATCCCGGCATAGGCGGGGCGGATGCGGCCCCCCTCATTCATCTCGTCGAAGGCGGGCACCCTGTCCTCCGTATGGCGTGGTCCGGATATGCGGCCAGCTCAGTGGGTTCAGCAAGAGGCGTGCCGGGCGGGTGGGAGGAGCGTTCCGCCCCTTGGCACGCCTTCCTTCCGCAAGGCGTTTAAGGGGGGGCGGGTTTCATGGACCCCCACGCTAAGGGTGCGACGAGGGTGGGTCAGGTTTTCACGGAACGGTGAAGGCTCCGTTCTTGCTCAATCGTTCTTGTTTTGTTCATATCTGTGCATGCGATACCTCCATGCAGCGACCCGCCCGGTCATCCCGAACGACGCGTTGCGCGAAGCCATGATGGCCTTCGTCATCGCTTTCCCCGTTTTCTGGGCACTGGGCGAGGTGGCCGTCGCGCTGGGCTACTAGGAGCGGACGGCGGCTGTTCACCCCGGCGGGCCGAGGGCGAGCTAGCCGTCATCCTCCGGCTCGGCACCCGGCCGCCCTGTGGCGTGCCGCCAATAATGCCAGAGAAGCCGGGCGGCCAGGGAGCGGAAGGGCCGCCACTCCTCGGCCGCCGCGGCGAGGGCGGCAGGGGTGGGCCGTGCGGGCAGGCCCCGCAGCCCGGCCAGGGCGGCGGCGAGCGCGAGGTCGCCCGCGGGGAAGATGTCCGGCCGGTCCTCGGCAAAGAGGAGATGAACCCCGGCGGTCCACCGCCCGAGCCCGCGCACGGCGCAGAGATGGGCGATCGCCTCCTCGTCCCCCATGCCGGGCAGGAAATCCAGCCGCAGCCGGCCCTCCAGGACCGCGGCGGCAAGGCTTCGCGCATGCGCCGCCTTCGGGCGCGAGAGCCCGGCCACCCCGCAGAGCGCCGCATCGTCCAGCGCCAGCAGCCCCGCGGGCTCCAGCGCGCCGGGAAGGGCGCGAAGCCGGGCCCAGATGGCGGCCGCTGCCTGGTTGCTGATCTGCTGGCCGCAGATGGTGCGGAGAAGGCCCGGGAAGCCCGGCGGGCGCCGACGCCAGGGCAGGGGGCCGCAGCGCTCCGGGACCGAGCCCAGGGCGGGGTCCGACAGGAGAAGGGCGGCGAGGCCGCGCTCGGCCCAGCCGGGAGGTGAGGTCATCGCGCGGGGAGGTGGACGGCGGCGGGGGCCGCGACAAGGGGGGATGCAGGTCACCCCGCCGCCGTTCCTGCGACGATGCCCGGGGGATTGGGGGGAGGGCACCGCCGTTGACGCCTATCTGGGGATGGGCCCCGCGACTCCAAGCCCGGCTCCCGCTCCGTTGAAACGGTGGGAAACGGGAAGGGCGCCCGACATGGATTGTAACAACCCGACCGGCGACACCGGCCGCGGGCGCGCTATGTAACAGCCATGGAACCCGCCCCGCACATCCTGGTCGTCGACGACGACCGCGAGATCCGCGAGTTGCTCGCCCGCTTCCTGGAGAAGCAGGGATTCCGCGTGACCACGGCGCGGGAGGCGCGGGAGGCGCGGAAGGTCTGGCCCCTCGGCCGCTACCACATCGTCGTCCTCGACCTCATGATGCCCGGCGAGTCCGGCCTCGACTTCGCGCGCTGGCTGCGCGGCCAGTCGGACGTGCCGATCGTGATGCTCACCGCCATGGGGGAGGAGACGGACCGCATCGTCGGGCTGGAACTCGGGGCCGACGACTACGTGGCCAAGCCCTTCAACCCCCGGGAGCTGCTGGCCCGCATCCGCGCCGTGATGCGACGTGCCCATGGCGAGGGCACCCGCCGCGACCCTCTGCCCAGCGCCATCCACTTCGGCGGCTGGACGCTGGAGCCGCAGCGCCGGCGCCTGCTGAACCCCGACGGCGCGGAGGTCTCCCTTACCGGCGGCGAGTACGAGCTGCTGACCGTGCTGGTGGAGCGCCCCAACCGGGTGCTCACCCGCGACATGCTGATGGACCTCCTGCGCGGCCGGCAGGCCGGGCCCTTCGACCGCGCGATCGACGTCGCCGTCTCCCGGCTGCGGCGCAAGCTGGAGGATGACGGGCGCAACCCGAGCCTCATCAAGACCGTGCGCGGCGGCGGCTACGTCCTCGCCGCCGATGTCGAGCGCGCGGCCTGATGCGCGCGCCGCTGTGAGGACTCCTCTGCGCCGCGTCCTGCCGGGCACGCTGGCGGGGCGGACGGCGCTCTTCCTGCTGCTCGCCCTGATGGCCGTGCAGGCGGCGGGGCTGACCATCCACGCGCTGGACCGCGTGGACCTGCAGCGCGCGGCGATCGAGCGCGAGGTCTCGGCCCGCATCTTCGGCCTCTGGCGCGCCCTCGTCGTCGCCACGCCCGAGCGCCGCGCCTCGATCCTGGGCGACATCGAGCTGCCGCAGGGGCTGGAGGCCTCGCTGGACGAGCAGCCGACGGTGCGGGTGGGAATGCTCCCCGCGCCGCCGCCCGCGCTGCGCATGGTGCGGCCGGAGATGCTGATCGGCGGCCCGCCGCGGCTCCGCCCACGCGAGATCCAGGCGGGGATGCGCTTCGGCACGCTCTACGCCGCGCTGCTGATGCCGGACGGCACGGCCTGGCTCAATGTCAGCATCCACCTGCCGCCGCCGCGTCCCTGGCACTCCCCCACCTTCCTCATCGCCTTCCTGCTGATGACGGTGGCGGCGGCGCTGCTGATCGTCTGGGCCACGCGCCGGCTGACGCGCCCCGTGCGGGACCTCGCCCAGGCGGCGAACGCGCTGGGGCGGGACGTGAACGCGCCGCCCCTGCCCGAGGACGGCCCGCGCGAGGTCGCGACCGCCGCCCACGCCTTCAACACCATGGCCGCGCGCATCCGCCGCTTCGTCGGCGACCGGACGCAGATGCTGGCCGCGATCGGCCACGACCTCCGCACCCCCATCACCCGGCTGAAGCTGCGCGCCGAGTTCATGGACGACGACGAGCAGCGCGCGAAGATGCTCGCCGACCTGGAGGAGATGGAGGCGATGATCAACGCCACCCTCGCCTTCGCGCGGGACGACGCGGCGGCCGAGCCCTCCGTCCCGCTGGACCTCGCCGCCCTCTGCCGCACCGTGCTCGACGAGGCGGCCGATGCCCGGCCCGAGGCCGAGGCGGAGAGCTTCTTCTATACCGGGCCGGAGCGGCTGACCGTGCGGGGCCGCCCGATCGCCCTCAAGCGCGCGCTGGCCAACCTCGTCGCCAATGCCGCGAACTACGGCGGCACCGCGCGGGTGGTGCTGGAGCCGCCCGCGGGCGGGGGGATCCGCCTGCGCGTGGAGGATGACGGGCCGGGCATCCCGCCCGAGAGCCAGGAGGCGGTGTTCCAGCCCTTCCGCCGGCTGGAAGCGAGCCGCAACCGCGAGACGGGCGGCGTCGGCCTCGGCCTGCCCATCGCGCGCAACATCCTGCGCGCGCATGGCGGGGACGTGGTGCTGCGGAACCGGGAGGGCGGCGGGCTGGCGGCGGTGGTGACCCTGCCGGCCTAGCCCGCCGGGCACCGGGTGCTTGGTGCCGGCCTCGCCGGATAGATACTTGGTGCCGGCCTCGCCGGCCGGGGGGGGCTCAGCCTGGCTCGAAGTCCCGCGGCCGCAGGCGGGTGAGGTGGGCCTCACTCGCCCGGTCCCCGATCCGGCCGCGATGGTAGTCGCGCTGCCATCCCTGGGCCCGCGCCTCGCTGCCCGGCTCCTTCAGCCCGGCGTTGAAGGCCGTGCGGGAGCGGCTCCACTCCCGGTGCGCGGCCTCCAGCTCCGGCTCGGCCGCGATGGGCCGGATGGTCGGGCGGACGCGCGCGATCAGGTCCCGCGGGATGGGAAAGATCGTGCAGACCGGCTCGCCCGGCGCGAAGCGGACGGGATGGTTCGGCCGGGTGAAGCGCCAGTTCATGGTGAAGGTGGCCGGCGACCAGTCCGTCTCCACGATGCCGGTGAGCGGCGCGATGCCGTCCTTCCACGCATTCACCGGGCCCGAGACCCAGAGGCTCGTCCCGGGATCGGTGCGAAAGAGGAGATCGATGTGGAAGGTGAGGATGCCCGCGCCGAAATGGCTGGTGGGGGTAGGGCCGCCCGGGCGCTCGGTGCGGATGGTGATGTCGCCGGCCCCGGGGCCGCCGTTCCACCAGGCCTCGAAGGCGCCCTCGCCGACCACGTCCCAGCCATGGGCGTTGGCGATGGTGAGCGGCAGGCAGCGGTTGGCGAAGCCGGCGGGCGTCGCGTCCATCCAGTCCCGCCGCGCGGGGGAGGGGCGCAGGCGGGGCGGGGGCGTGCCGAGGCTGTGGGCGGTGAGCCGGATCGGGGCCGGCTCCTCCGCCGCGGGCGGGTTCCCGGCCGTCACCCCGGCGGGAGCCGCCCCCCGGTCCGCGCCCAGATCCGCGCCCAGACCTGCGCCCAGATCCGGGCCGGCGATCCCGGAGCCGGGCGGCTCCGCCTCGGCGGCTGGCAGCCCCTCCGCCATGGCGGGTTCAGCGCGCCGTGCAGCGCTTGAGCGGGCTCGGGAACTCGGCGCAGTCGGGGAAGACGATCTCGTTCGGCCCGCGCCGCTCCACCCGCAGGTTGTTCGGGTTGGCGCAGCCGAAGGCGCTGTCCGGCGGCAGCCGGCCGCCGAGCGGGGCGACGGAGGCGGCGGCGGGGGCGAGGCGGAACTCCACGGCATCAGGCCCGCCGGCCACCGTCTCGATCAGGCGCTGGCGGTAGGGAACCTCCAGCAGGGAGACGCGCATGATGACGTCGCGCGTGATGATGACGGTGGGCTGGGCGGCGCAGGCCGCGCCCTCCGTCTCGGTGGCGGGGAAGATGCCGCCCGTCCAGGAGCCGAAGAGCCAGGCATGGGGCGCGGCCTGCGCCTGCGCCTGGGGCTGCTGCGCGTCCGCCGCAGCCAGCGGGGCGGCCAGCGCCGCGACCAAGATCCACTTCGCCCAGCCCTGCCGCATGACCCCACTCCTTGACCGCGAACCGGCGGCAGAAAAGGGGAGGACGCGCCGCCTGTCCACCCCGGGCCCTGGGGGAATTACGCCGCCGCCGGTTTGGGCAGCGGCGCGGGCTCCCGCACGGGGAGGTGGATGAGGGCCGCGAAGACCCCGGCCGCGACCGAGATGAGCCACATGGCGTCGTAGCTCCCCGTGCGGTCGAAGATCAGGCCCGGCAGCCAGGCGCCGAGGAAGCCCCCGATCTGGTGGCCGAGGAAGACGAGGCCGAAGATGGTGGCGAGCCAGCGCGTCCCGAAGAGCCGGGCGCAGAGCGCGACGGTCGGCGGCACGGTGGAGAGCCAGAGCACCCCCATCAGCGCGGAGAAGACGAGGACGGAGCCGGTGGTCTTCTCGGCGGCGAGGAAGAACACGGCCATGACCAGGGCGCGCAGCGCGTAGATCGCCACCAGCAGCTCCCGCCGGCGCCAGCGCTGGGTCAGCTCCCCCGCGCCTAGCGAGCCGATGACGTTGAACAGGCCGATCAGCGAGATCGCCCAGGCGCCGACCTGGAGCGGCAGGTGGCAGAGCGCGACAAAGCCCGGCAGGTGGACGGCCAGGAAGGAGACGTGCAGCCCGCAGACGAAGAAGCCGAAGAAGAGGCACCAGAACATGCGCGAGCCCAGCGCGCGGGAGAGGGCGGCGCGCGCCGTCTCCTCCGGCTCGGCGCTCGCGGCCTTCGGCGCGGGGCGGCCAGCGAGCGGCAGGGCGAGCGGCACCATCAGCAGCGCGGCGCCCGCCATGGCGAGCAGCGCAGCCTGCCAGCCGAAGCCCGAGAGGGCCGCGCCAGAGAGCGGCACGACGAGGAACTGCCCGAGGGAGGATCCCGCCGTCCCCAGCGCCGCCGCCCGCCCGCGCATGGATTCCGGGAGCTGGCGGGTGAGGGAGGCGACGATCACGGGCATCCCCGCCGCCGAGACGGCGACGCCCATCACCAGCCCGGCGAAGAAGGTGAAGAGGCCCAGCCCGGGGGAGAGCGCCATGCCCGCGATGCCGGCGGCGTAGAGCAGCGCGCCGCCGATCACCACCACCCGCCCGCCGAAGCGGTCCGCGAGCTGGCCGACCAGCGGCTGGCTGAAGCCGTTGACGAGGACCTGCACGGCGATGGCGAGGGCGAAGCCGCTGGCCGACCAGCCCATCGCGGCCGTCATGGGCGCGAGATAGAGGCCGAAGGACTGGCGCAGCCCCATGGCCAGGGCGGCGCAGCCGACGGCGAGCGTCAGGAGAATGGCGAGTGACCGGCCCTGCATGACGCTCCGCTCCCGTCCCGTTGCCGCTCACGCTAGACCCGGCGCCGGCGGGGGTCCATCGCGGCGCGTGCGGGGCAGGGGCGCGCGGCCGTTGCCGAGGCCAGTCGTACCCGGCTCAGGCTGCCCGGCTCGGGCCACCCCGATTAGGCGACCCCGATTAGGCAGCCCCGAGCAGCAGCCCCGCATGCTCCGCCGGCTTTACCTTGCGCCAGATCGCCTCGACCGTGCCCTCGGCCGAGACGAGGAAGGTGCTGCGCTCCATGCCCATGTACTTCCGCCCGTACATGGATTTCTCGACCCAGGCGTCATAGGCGGTGGCGAGGGACTGGTCGGCGTCGGACGCCAGGGCGAAGGTCAGGCCGTACTTCTTCGCGAAGGCGTCCAGCTTCTTCACGGGATCCGGCGAGACGCCGATGACGGTGATCCCGGCCTTCCGCAGCGCCTCCAGGCTCTCCTGCATGCCCTGGGCCTGGACGGTGCAGCCGGAGGTGTCGGCCTTGGGATAGAAGTAGAGGGCGTAGCGCCTGCCGCGCAGGAGCGCGGCGCTGACGCGGCCGCCCCCCGCCGCCGGCAGGTCGAATTCCGGCGCCTTGTCCCCCACGGCAATCATGCGGCCCCCTTCAGCGGCAGCGGCCCGATGCGTCGCTCGAAGGAGGAGCGCACGCCGGCCGCGATCCCGCGCATCTGCGCGCGGAGGGCGGGGAGGTCAACGGCCCGGGTGCCGCTTGCGACGCCGAGCCCGTGCAGCACGGCATCCGCGGCGGCGGGCGGCAGGTCCTCCGTCCTTCCGCGCCCGACCGTCAGGCGCAGGAGGGATTGCAGCGTGCGCCAGAAGCGCTCCGCCCGGATGAGGGAGGCCGCTTCCTCCTCCTCCAGCAGGCCCGCGCGGGCGAGGTTGGCCAGGGCGTCGCGCGTGGCCGGGGCGAGGATCCGGGGGTGCTCCGCGGCATGGGCGCATTGCAGGGCCTGGGCGATGAACTCCACCTCCACCAGCCCGCCCGGCATGGCCTTCACGTCCCAGGGCCCGTCGGGGGGCAGGTCGCGCAGCATGCGGGCGCGCATGGACCGCGCATCCTCGATCGCCCCGGGGCCGGCATGGAGGGCCAGCGCCTCGCGGCAGCACTCGGCGATGCGGCGGCGCAGCGCGGGCGGGCCGGCCACGGGCCGGGCGCGGGTGAGGGCCATGCGCTCCCAGGTCCAGGCCTGGCCGCCATCCCCGAGCTTGGGGCCGTGATAGCGCTCGAAAGCGGCGATGCTGGCGGCCACGGGGCCTTTGTTCCCGGAGGGGCGCAGCCGCATGTCCACCTCATAGGGCTTGCCCTCGGCCCCCGGCGCGGTGAGGGCCGCCACGAACTGGGTGGCGAGGCGGGAGAAATAGGCCGAGGGCGCCAGCGGCTTCGGCCCGTCGCTCTCGGTCGCGTCCTCCGCGTGGTCGTAGATGAGGACTATGTCGAGGTCCGAGCCCGGCAGCATCTCCCGCCCCCCGAGCTTGCCCATGGCCACCACCGCCATGGCCCCGCCCGGCACCTTGCCGTGGCGGGAGGCGAAGTCCTTCGCGACCTGGGGGAGAAGGCAGGAGATGGCCGCATCCGCCAGCTCGCTCCGGGCGATGCCGGCGGCATCCACGTCCAGCGAGCCCTCCAGCGCCGCGACATCGATCTCGAACCGCCCCTCGGTCACGATGCGGCGGACGGATTCGAGCGCCTCCTCGTAGTGCCGCGCCGCGCCGACGAGGGCGGGGAGGGAGGCCGCGGCGGTGCCGCTTCCCCCCGTGAGCAGCCCCTCCAGCGCGGCGGGGTCGCGGGCGAGATGGTCGGCCAGGGCGGGCGCGGCGCCGAGCACCCCGGCCACGCGGTCCAGCAGCGCCGGGTTGCGGTGGAAGAGGGAGAGCACCTGAACCCCCGCGGGCAGGCGCTCCAGCAGCGTGTCGAAGCGGGCGAGGGCCGCGTCCGGGTCGCGCTGGCGGGCGAAGGCGGCGATGAGGGCGGGCATCAGCGCCGTCAGCAGCTCCCGCGCCCGCTCGCTGCGGGTCGCGCGCCGGCTGCCCGCGTGCCAGCCGCGCACGAGGGCGGAGGCCCCCTCGGGATTGGCGTAGCCGAGGCCGGAGAGGGTCCGCAGCGTGGCGGGATCGTGCTCCGCCCCGGTGAAGACGAGGTTGCCGCCCTCGAAGCCCTCGCCGCCGGAAAGGCTGAGCGGGGGCGCGGCCTCGAACTGGCGGGAGTACTGGCCCGCCACGCGCCGGAGATGGGCGGTGAGGACGGCGGCGAAGGATTCGGTGTCCGGATAGCCCATGAATGAGGCGATGCGGGCCAGCCCCTCCGGGTCCTCGGGCAGGCGGTGGGTCTGCCGGTCGGCCACCATCTGGACGCGGTGCTCGACGTCGCGGAGGAAAACATAGGCATCGGCCAGATCGGCGGCCGCCCGCCGGTCGATCCGCCCGGCCCCGGCGAGGGCGACGAGGGCGCCGAGGGTAGTGGGGTCCCGCAGCGCGGGGTCCCGCCCGCCCCAGATGAGCTGGGCGACCTGGGCGGTGAACTCGATCTCGCGTATGCCTCCCCGGCCGAGCTTCACGTCGTGGCCGGCCACCGCGATCTCGGCCCCCGCGCCGCGCTTGCTCCCGTGGACGGCGTGGATCTGGCGCTTGATCGAATGGATGTCGGCGATCATCGCGAAGTCGAGATGGCGCCGCCACACGAAGGGGCGGATCTCCGCCAGGAAGGATTCGCCGAGCACGCGGTCCCCGGCCACGGGGCGCGCCTTCACCATCGCCGCCCGCTCCCAGTTCTGGCCAAAGCTCTCGTAATAGGCGATGGCGGCAGGGACGGAGACGGCGAGCGGGGTCGCCGCGGGATCGGGGCGGAGGCGCAGATCGGTTCGGAAGACGTATCCTTCCGCCGTGCGTTCCTCGAGCAGCCGCACGAGGTCGCGCGCCAGGCGGACGAAGACCGACTGCGCGCGGTCGGGGTCCGTCGCGGCCGTGGGATCGAAGAGGACCATCAGATCGACGTCGGAGGAATAGTTCAGCTCGCGCCCGCCGAGCTTGCCCATGCCGAGGACGACGAGGCCCGAGCCCTTGCTCGCGGCCTTCGGGTCGCGCTTCGCGGCGTTGGGCATGGCGATGTCGCCGCGCGCGCAGGCCTCCCGCAGGAGATGGGCGCAGGCAAGGTCGATGCAGGATTCGGCGAGGGTGGAGAGCGCCCCTGTCACCCCGTCGAGCGTCCACTCCCCCGTGAGGTCCGCCGCCGCGACGATGAGCGCCGCCTGCCGCCGGGCCTGCCGCAGGGCGGCGCCGAGCTGGGCGGAGCTGGCCGAGGGGTCGGCGCGGCCGAGCGGGTCCAGCGCCGCGGCAAAGGCGGCATCCGCGCCGCGTTCCGAGAGACGCAACAGCGTCGTCGCCTCGCGCAGGGCGAGATCGGCCAGGAAGGGGCTGTGGCCGCCCAGCGCGCCCAGCAGCGCGGCGCCTACGGGCGAGCCGGCGAAGGCGGCCTCGGCCGCGCCCTTGGTGGTGAAGTCCTCGACCAGCCGCCCCGCGGCGGCCGGATCATAGGGGGTGGGCGGGCGGCGGCGGGTTGGCTCGGCGTCGGACATGCCGGGAGAGGCAACGCGTGAGGCGCCTGCCCGGTCAAGTGGGGCGTCGCCTGGTTCAGGGAGTTTCCTTCCTCCTTCGCCTCGCCATGCTCCTTTTCCTGCTTGCCGGGGCGGGGCTGGCGGCGCTGGGTTGGCGCCTCGCCCAGGGGCCGATGCCCATTCCCTCCATCCGCGCGGTGAACGAGGCGGTGGCCGAGCGCCTGACCGGGCTGGCGCCGGGGCTGCGGATCGGGTTCGGCCAGGCCTGGGTGGCCTGGGCCGGGTGGAAGGAGGGCGCGCCCGAGCCGATCCTCTTGCGGCTGGACGGGCTGCGCGCGGTGGACGGGGCGGGAATCACCCGCGCCTCCCTCACCTCCGTCGAGATGTCGATCGCGGTGCCGCCGCTGCTGCGCGGCGTGGTGGCGCCGGTGCGCATGTCCCTCCGCGACCCCGTCGCGCTGCTCCGCCGGGACGCGGAGGGGGAGCTCTCCCTCGATCTCGGCGTCTCCTCCGGCCCGGTCGCCCCCGCCACGGAGGCGGAGGGCACGGGCGACCCCGAGGCGACGAGCGAGGCGCTGGCCCGGCTGCTGCGCCCGGCCGGGCCGGATTCCCCCCTGACCGCGCTGCGCGAGATCCGCGTCGAGGGCGGCGTGGTGCAGGTGCGGGACGACGCGCTGCGCTTCGCCTGGGCCATCCACCGCGTCGCCCTTTCCCTTCTCCGCGCGGAGGACGGGACGACCACCATGTCCGGCTCGGGCGGGCTGCGGCTGGCCGGGCAGGAGATCCCCGTTCGCATCGCCGGCCATGCGGAGGGCGAGCCGCCGGTCGCGGAGGTCTCGATGGAGCTGGACGCGGTCAGCCCCGCCGCCCTGGCCACCGCGCTGGCCTCCCTACGCCCGCTCTCGCTCCTCGATTCGCAGGTGGACGCCCGGTTCAGCGGCCGCTTCGAGTTCGCGACGGAGACCTTCGCCGGCCGGGCCGAGCTGCGCGCCGCGCCCGGGCTGATCCGGCTGGGGCCGGAGAGCCTGCCCTTCGACGGGGTGAGCGCCGTCCTCGCCGGGGACGGGCGGCGGCTGGAGGTGGAGCGCCTGGCCATCGACCTTCCCGCCGGCAAGCCGGGCTTCCCCGCCCCGCGCATCACCGCCGCCGCTCGGGCGGACCGGTGGGAGGACCTGTGGCGCGGGCGGGTGGAACTCGGGATCAGTGCCATCGCCGCGCCCGACATCGCCCGCTACTGGCCCGCGGGCATCGCCGACAACGCGCGCCGCTGGGTGGCGGAGAACCTGACCTCCGGCACGGCGCGGGACGGGAGCTGGGTGCTGGAGGGCGAGGCGCAGCCCGACCTCTCCTCCGGCCGGCTGACCCGCGCGACCGGCACGGTGCGGGCCGAGGACGCGACCGTCCACTGGCTGCGCCCGATCCCGCCGATGGAGGGGGTGGAGGGGATGGTCGAGTTCTCCGAGAAGGATCTCGTCATCAAGGCCCGCGCGACCCGCCAGTCCGGCACGGCCCTGACGGTGCCCGAGGCGCGGGTCCGCATCTCCGACCTGGGCATCCCCGAGCCGGAGAACGAGAAGCTGGAGGTGGACGGGCGCGTGACGGGCCCGCTGAGCGACGTGCTCACCCTCGTCCGCCACCCCCGGCTGAAGCTCTTCGAGAAGCGCCCCCTCACCCTCGGCCCTGCGGCGGGGAGCGTGGATGCGCGGCTCTCCGTGGGGCTTCCCCTGGTGAGCAACCTGGCCGCGGAGGACCTGCGGATCAGCGCGCAGGGCCGGGTGGAGAACGGGCGGGTGGAGAATGCGGTGGCCGGCCGCACGCTCGATCGCGGGCAGCTGGAGGTTTCCGTGGACCCCCGCGGCATGCGCCTCTCCGGTACGGCGGCCCTGGCCACCATTCCCGGGCGCGTGCAGGCGGAGCTGGACTTCACCAACGGCCCGCCGGGCCAGGTGACCGAGCGCGTCAAGGCCGAGGGCCGGGCCGATGCCGCGAGCCTGCCCCGCATCGGGGTGGAGGCCGGGCCCTATCTCCGGGGGCCCTTCAACTACACCCTCGCCGTGGAGCGCCGCCGCTCGGGCGAGACGCGGCTGGAGGTGAAGGCGGACCTGCGGGACGCCCGCATCACCATCAACCCCTTCGGCTACCTCAAGCCGCCGGGCGCCGCCGCCCGGGGCGAGGGCGTGGTCCGCTTCCGCGGCGACGACCTCGTGGCGCTTGAGGCCCTGCGGGTGGAGGGGCCGAGCCTCGCCATGCGCGGGGAGGTCGCCTTCGGCCGCCCCGGCACGGGCTGGCGCGCGGAGGTGCCGGACGCCCGGATCGGTGGGAGCCGCCTCTCCGGCCGTGCCGTCTCGCCGAGCGGGCCGGGCGTGCCCTGGAACCTCTTCGCTCGCGGCCCCGTGCTGGAGATCCGGCCCCTGCTGCGCGAGTTCGGGCTGGACGAGGGTGGCAACGGGTCCGACGACAAGGCCGGCGGAGCCACGCCCATCCGCCTCGACGCCGCCTTCGACCGCGTGCTGCTGGACGGCGGGCGGGAGATGGGGCCCGCCAGCATCACCCTGTTCAGCGACGCCCGCGGCGTACTGCGCGAGATGAACGCCTCCGGCCGCGGCATCCGGGGCGGCGGGTTCGACGCGGTGGTGGTGCCGCGCGGCGCCGGTCGGGCCATGGAGGTGAAGGCGACGGGGTTCGGCACGCTCCTGCGGGACCTCGGCCTCTTCGATCCGCTGGACGACGGGGCCTTCCACATGTCCGGCAACTGGCCGGACAACACGCCGGAGGCGGCGCTGACCGGCGTGGCCGAGCTGCGCGACTTCGGGGTGCGGGAGGCCGCCTCGATCGGGAAGATCCTCCAGGCCCTCTCGATCTACGGCATCGCCGAGGCCGTGCGCGGCCCCGGGCTGCGCTTCACCCTGGCCAACGCGCCCTTCACCCTCACGCGGGAGGCGCTGACCCTGCGCGAGGCGCGGGCCGTCTCCGCCTCGCTCGGCATCACCGCCGAGGGGCGGATCCTGCGGCGGGCCGAGCGCTACGACCTCCGCGGGACGATCGTGCCGTCCTACGCGCTGAACAGCGCGCTCGGGCGCATTCCCGGCATCGGCCAGCTCTTCACTGCCGAGCGCAACGGCGGGCTCTTCGCCGCGAACTTCCGGATGACGGGGAAGCTGGACGACCCCGACATCCGCATCGACCCCCTCTCCATCCTCGCCCCCGGCGCGCTGAGGGGGCTCCTGACGCGGCCGGAGGGCCGCTAGGCCGCGCCGACGGGGCCTGCGGGGCGGGGGGCTCAGGCCAGCCGGCGCTGCGTGCCGGGCGCGGGCAGCTTGCCCGGCCGGGCGAAGAGATAGCCCTGGGCGAGCTCCACCCCCAGCCCCGCCATCACCGCCGCGTGCTCCTCCGTCTCCACCTGCTCGGCGATCACCCGCGCCCCGACGGCGAGGCTGAGGTCCACCATGCTGGCCACGAAGGACCGGTCCCGCTCCGTCCGCACGGCGCTCTGCACGTAGGAGCCGTCCACCTTCACCCAGTCCACCGTGAAGTTGCGGAGGTAGCGGAAGGCGGCGGCGCCCGCCCCGAAATCGTCGATGCAGAGGGTGACGCCGCGCGAGCGCAGCATGTCGATCGTCGCCCGCGCCTCCGCCTCGTCCTCCACCTCCACGGACTCGGTCAGCTCCACCATCAGGCGGGAGGTGAGGCTCGCGCGCGCGTCCAGCCGCTCGACCAGCGCGCGGCGGAAGCGGGCGCTCTGCATGGACAGGCCGGAGATGTTCAGCGCGATCCGCACCCCCGGGTTGAAGCGCAGGGCGTCGAGCACCTGGTCGGTGACGACGAGGTCCAGCTCCTCCGTCAGCCCCACCGTCTCGGCGCAGCGCACCACGGTCTCCACATCCTGGCCTTCCGGGCGGAGCAGCGCCTCGTAGTGATGCACCCGCCGGTCCTTCAGATGCACGATCGGCTGGTAGAGAAGGCCGAACCGCCTCTCCGAGATTGCGCGGCGGACGGTGCCGGCCTGGGACGAGATCTGGCTCAGCGCCCCGGTCAGCCCGCCCTCGGCCAGGGCGGCCGTGCCGCGCGCGGCGAAGTTGGACAGGGCGTGGCGCAGGGCGCGGCTGGCCTGCACCGGCGTCAGCCCCTCGGCCGCGAGGGGGAGGCTGCAGGTCGAGACCTCCACGGGCAGGCCGTGGGCGAGCAGCACCGTCTCCATCCGCTCGGCGAGCCCCGGAAGGTCCGCGGGATCGCGCCCGACGAGCAGCCCGTAGCGCCCCGCCGCCAGCCGGCCCGCCAGCCCCGTGCCGGCCCCGGCCATCAGCGCGGCGTCCAGCTCCTCCTGGATGCCGGGATGTTTGCTGAGGATCCGGCGGATCTCGTCCGGCAGGTCGATCAGGGCGAGGGAGGCGTTCGACGACCCGCCGAGCATGCCGCTGGCCGCCCGGCCGAAGGCGACGCTCCCGGCGAGGGTCGCCTCCCGCGGCGGGGCGGGGAGGGGGCCGAGGGTGAGGCAGAAGCGCCCGGTGGGGCCGGCCGGGGCGAGGCCGGCCAGGGAGAAGGCGGTCCGCCTGGTGTCGTTCAGCCGGATGGCCGTGGGCGGCAGGCGGCCGCGCGCGGCGAGCAGCTGCATGGCGATGCCGAGCGCCGCCCGTTCCTCCGTGGCGATCAGCCTGTCCAGCGGGCCGCCGACGAAGGCCTCCGGCGGCTCGCCGAGATGGTGCCGGAAGGCGCCGGCGGCGAAGGTGATGGTGGCGTCCGGGCCGGTTTCCACCAGCATGTCGGCCGCGGCGAAGGCGAAAGTGAGGAACCGGTCCCGCGAGTCGAGGCCCGGCGTCCTCGGGGCGCTCTGCTTCGGCGGGGTCGGGTCCGGGCTGTCCATGGCGCGCAGAGTGCCGGCGCGGAATTGAAACAGGGTTAAGCATGCCGCACGCGCCGGCCGACGCGGAGCCCGCCGATTGCTTCCGCTCCCCGCCAGGACCAAAATCGCCCGTCCCTTGCCGGACCGGGCGGGGGCCGCCTCCCGCGCCCTGGCGGGGTGCAGGGCGACGAGGGAGAGCACGGATGCCGCAGAGCTTGCCTGAGCGCCGCGTCGCCCCGCGCGCGGCGGCCCTCCTGCCCGCCGGCCGCCGCCGCGCCGGCCCCGGTTCCCCGGCCAGGGCCTCGCGGCAGGTCACGCCCGGCGGCGGGTGGGGTGACAAGCCCGCTGAAGTGAACGAGGACGTGGCCGACATCATCGCGGGCTGATCCATGCTTGTCGTGAAATCCGAGGGGCTGCGCGCGCAGCAGGAGTGGTGCGAGCACCTCACGCGCTTCTCGCCGGGGCTGATCGCGCGCCCGCACGACGCGCCGGGGCTGCGGGAGGAGGAGGTGCGCTACGTCCTCGCCTGGGAACCGCCGCCGGGCTGGCTCGCGCGGCTGCCGGGGCTGCGGGTCATCTTCTCCATCGGGGCGGGGGTGGACCACATCACGCGCGACCCTTCCTGGCCGTGCCACGTGCCGCTCGTCCGGATGGGCGGGGAGGAGGTCGGGCAGCGCATGGGCGAGTACGTCGCCTGGGCCTGCCTCCACCTCCTCCGCAACGGGCGCGGCTTCGCGCAGCAGCAGGCGGAGCGGCGCTGGCGCTGGAGCGCCGTGGAGAACACGGCGCGGGACCTCACGGTGGGCATCATGGGGCTCGGCACGCTCGGCGCCGCGGCGGTGCCGATGCTGCGCGCGCTCGGCTACGGCGTTGTCGGCTGGTCCCGCGGCCGCAAGGCGGTGGAGGGCGTGGAGAGCTTCGCGGGGGAGGCGGAGCTGGACGCCTTCCTCGCGCGCAGCGACGTGCTCGTCTGCCTCCTGCCCTCGACGCCGGAGACGATGGGCATCATCGACGCCCGCCTCCTCTCGCGCCTTCCCCCCGGCGCCGCGGTGGTGAACGCCGCGCGCGGGGCGCATCTCGTGGTGCCGGACCTGCTCGCGGCGCTCGATGCCGGGCATCTCTCGGGCGCGGTGCTCGACGTCTTCGACACCGAGCCGCTGCCGGAGGGCAGCGCGCTCTGGACTCATCCGAAGGTCACGGTCACGCCCCATATCGCCAGCATCGCGCGCCGGCGGGAGCGGGCGCGCTTCGTCGCCGGGGCCATCGCGGATTTCGAGGCCGGGCGGCCGCTGCCCAATCTCTACGACCCCGAGCGGGGCTACTGACATGCCCCTGCCTCCGCCGCCCGTCCGCCCGGACCCGGACCACCTGCCGAGCGAGGCCGAGCTGCGGCGCGACCTCGCCGCCGCCTACCGCCTGATCGCGCTCTTCGGGATGACGGACCTCGTCTTCACCCATCTCTCCGTGCGCGTGCCGGGCCCGCCGGGGGACACCTCGCACCGCTTCCTCGTCAATCCCTACGGCCTGCTCTTCGAGGAGATCACCGCCTCCTCCCTCGTGCTCGTGGACGCGGCGGGGGAGCCGGCGCAGCCGACGGCCTGGCCGGTGAACCCGGCGGGCTTCGTCATCCATTCCGCGCTGCATCTCGGTAGCCCCGGCGCGCAGTGCGTGATGCACACGCACACGCTGGCTGGCATGGCCGTCGCCGCCCAGGCGGGCGGGCTGCTGCCGCTGAACCAGATCAGCGCCGAGTTCCACGAGCGCGTGGCGATCCACGACTACGAGGGCGTGGCGGCCGAGGACAATCCTGGCGAGCGCGAGCGGCTGGTGCGCGACATGGGCGACAGGCCCTGCATGATCCTGCGCCACCACGGGCTGCTGACCACCGGCCGCACCGTCGCCGAGGCCTTCTACTGGATGTACTATCTCGAGCAGGCCTGCCGCATCCAGCTCGCCGCCCAGGCGAGCGGCGCGCCCCTCGTCATCCCGCCCGAGCCGGTTGTCCGGCGCGCCCGGGATCAGGTGGAGGAGGGGCCGTTGCGCGGCTGGCTTCCCTGGCAGGCGCTCCGCCGCAAGCTCGACCGCGAGCAGCCGGACTACGCGACGTGAGCGCCGCCGGCCATGCCCTCTCCCTGCAGGGGGTGACGAAGCGCTACGGCGAGTTCGCCGCCGTGCGCCGCGCCTCGCTGGAGGTGGCGAGCGGGCAGTTCCTGACGCTGCTCGGCCCCTCCGGCTCGGGCAAGACCACGATCCTGATGATGATCGCGGGCTTCGTCGAGCCGAGCGAGGGGCGCATCCTGCTGGACGGGCGCGACATCACCGCGCTCCCGCCGGAGCGGCGCGACTTCGGCATGGTGTTCCAGGGCTACGCGCTCTTCCCGCACATGACCGTGGCCGAGAACATCGCCTTCCCCCTGCGCGTGCGCCGCATGGGCCGCGCAGAGCGCGAGGCGAAGGTGAGGGCCGCGCTCGACCTCGTGCAGCTCGAGAACTTCGCCGACCGCCGGCCCGCCCAGCTCTCGGGCGGGCAGCAGCAGCGCGTCGCGCTGGCGCGCGCCCTCGTCTTCGATCCCGCGCTGCTGTTGCTGGACGAGCCGCTCTCCGCACTGGACAAGAAGCTGCGCGCGGAGCTGCAGGAGGAGTTGAAGGCGCTGCACCGCCGCATCGGCCGCAGCTTCATCAACGTCACCCACGACCAGGAGGAGGCGCTGAGCCTCTCCGACCGCGTCGCCATCCTCAACCGCGGCGACCTCGTGCAGGTCGGCACGCCGGAGGCGCTGTACGAGCGCCCGGCGACGCGCTTCGTGGCGGACTTCCTGGGCAAGTCGAACTTCATCGAGGGCGAGGCGGCGACGGATGCGGAGGGCATCGTCCTGCGGCGCGGCGGGACGCGGGTGCTGGCGCGCGGCGCGGCGCCGGGCGGGCGGGCGCTGCTCTCCCTCCGGCCGGAGAAGATCGCGCTGCTGTCCGGTGAGGCCGCGGAGGACAACGTGGTCGAGGGGCGCATCGCGGCCTGGTCCTATCTAGGCACGGGCTACACGCTGACGGTCGAGACGCCCGATCTCGGCCCGCTGCGCGTCCATCTCCCGGCCTGGCGCTCGCCGGTGGCGCCCGCGGACGGCTTGCCCGTGCGGCTCGGATGGTCGCGGGACGCGGCGGTGGCCGTGGCGGAGGACGCGGCGTGACGCGCTGGCGCGCTGCCGGGCGGGATAACGGAACCGCCCCTTTCGCCTCCCGCCACGGCGCGATCCCCCGATGAGCAGCCGGAAGGCCGGACAGGAAGCCCCATGACCGAGAAGCACCCCATCACCGCCCGCAAGGGCATGGTGGTGACCAACCACCCCCTGGCCTCGGGGGCAGGGGCGGAGATGCTGCTCGCCGGGGGCAATGCGGTGGACGCCGCGATCGCCGCCCTCTTCACCCTCACCGTGGTCGAGCCGATGATGGTGGGCATCCTCGGCGGCGGGATCGCGCATCTGCGGCTGCCGGACGGGCGGCACCTCGTGGTGGACGGGCTGGCCACCGCCCCGGGCTCCGCCCGGCCGGACATGTACCGCACGGTCTCCGACACCCTGCCCGACTACCAGGAGACGGAGGGGCGGGCGAACCACCTCGGGCCGCTCGCCATGGCCGTGCCGGGCGCGCTCCGGGCCTGGTGCCACACCCTCGCGCGCTACGGCACGATGCGGCTGGCCGATGTGCTGGACCCCGCGATCCGCTGCGCCGCCCGCGGCTGGCGCGCGACGCCCTATCTCGCCGATGCCGTGGGCGACAACGCCGCCGAGCTCGCCCGGGACGACGGGCTGGCCGCCACCTTCCTGCCGGACGGCAGGCCTCTCCGCGCCGGGGAGCGGGTGGTGCGGGCCGACTACGCGGACACGCTCCGCCTGATCTCAGCCGACGGCCCGGACGCGCTGCATGACGGGCAGCTCGGCGACGCGCTGGCCGCGCATATGCGCGCCGCGGGCGGGCTGATCACCGCCGCCGACCTGCGCGGCGTCTCCCCCATCGAGCGCGAGCCGATCCGCGCGAGCTATCGCGGGCACGAAGTGGTCGGGCCGCCGCCGCCCTCATCGGCCGGCGTCCACATCGCGCAGATGCTGAACGTGCTGGAGGGCTTCGACATCCGCGGCCTCGGCGCAGGCACGCCGGACGGCGCGCATCTCCTGGCGGAGGTGCTGAAGATGGCCTTCGCCGACCGCGCCGTGGCCACGGCCGATCCCGCCTTCGTGCCCGTGCCGGTCGCGCGGCTCACCTCCCGCGACTACGCCGCGCTCCGGCGCGGGGAGATCGACATGGCGCGCGCGCGGGACTGGTCGCCCGGGCCCGGGCTGCTGGAATCGCCCAACACCACGCATGTCACGGTCGCGGACGGGGAGGGCACGATCATCGCGACGACGCAGACGATCAACAGCCTCTTCGGCGCGCGCTTCACCGTGCCGGGCACGGGGATGATCGCGAACAACTACATGTACAACTTCGACCCCCATCCCGGCCGCGCCCTCTCCGTCGCGCCGGGGAAGCGGGTCTTCACCTCCATGGCGCCGATGATCGTGCTGCGGGACGGCGCGCCGGTGCTGGCGCTGGGTCTGCCCGGCGGGTTGCGGATCTTCGGCTCCGCCATGCAGGCGATCATCAACCTCGTCGACCACGGCATGACCCCGCAGGAGGCGGTGGAGGCGCCGCGCGTCTGGAGCCAGGGCCACCTGCTGGAGCTGGAGCCCGGCATCCCCGCCGCGACCGAGGAGGCCCTTCTCGCCCGTGGGCACCGGGTGCTGCGCGTGCCGGCGATCGGCGGCGGCACGGGGGCGGTGGCCTTCGGCGCGGGAGGATCGATGACCGGCGCGGCCTGCTGGCGGGCGGACGGCACGCCCGTGGGCATCGGGGGCGGGCTGGCGAGGCCGGGGGTGCGCTTCGTGCCGGAGCAGCGGCCCTAGGGCGCCACCAGCAGCGGCGAGACGGCGTCGCGGAGCGCCTGGGGCAGGGGGGTGGGCCGGGTCTGCGTCTCCCGGTCCACGTAGACGTGGACAAAGTGCCCCTCCGCGCTCGCCTCCTCCTCCGAATTGCGGAAGATCCCGATCTCGTAGCGGATGGAGGTGTTGCCGACCCGCGAGACGCGCAGCCCGGCCGTGACGAGGTCGGGGAAGGAGATCGGGGCGAGGTAGCGGCAGCCCGTCTCCACCACCACCCCGATGACCGTGGATGTCCTGAGGTCGATCGCGCCGGATGCCAGCAGGAAGCGCGAGACCACCGTGTCGAAGAACGAGTAGTAGACGACGTTGTTCACATGGGCATAGGCGTCGTTGTCGCCCCAGCGCGTCGGGATCTCGAGGAAATGCCTGAAATCCGCCCGCCCTGGGCGTGTGCGCTCGCTCATCGGTTCTCCCCCTCTCCACGCCCGGCTGTGGCACGCGTGCCGCGCCGCAGCCTCCCCGCACGGGAAAGCGCGCGCAAGGCTTCGCCTGCCGCTCGCTTCCCTGTAATGTGAGCCCACAGCCCGCCCACAGGAACCCGCACGCCCGTATGTCCTCCCCCGCGTCAGAAGCCCGATTGGAGCCGTTCCGGCTGCGCGGGGCGAATTTCAACCTGCTGGTGCTGCGACTGCTCGACCCCAGGGTTGAGGTGATCGTCCCCGCCCTGGCCGACCAGTTCCGCCGCGCCCCGGGCTTCCTGCGGAACGCCCCCATCGTGCTCGGGCTGGACGACCTGGACCCTGTCGCGGCCCCTGATTTCAACGACCTGACGGCCCAGCTCCGCGCCGTCCAGATCGCCCCGATCGGCACCACGGGCGGCGGGCCGGAACTGCGCGCGGCCGCCCAGGCGGCGGGGCTGCCGCCGCTCCGCGCGGCGGGCGGCGAGACCCCCCAGCCGATCGCCCAGCCCGCCCCGGTCCCCATCCCCGAGCCGCTCCCGCCCTCCGGCTGGCAGCCGACGCTCGTCGTGGACCAGGCCGTGCGGGCAGGGCAGCGCATCTGGGCCCAGGGCGGCGACCTCGTCGTGCGCGGCACGGTCAATCCGGGAGCCGAGGTGATCGCGGACGGCAACGTCCATGTCTACGGCACGCTGCGCGGGCGGGCGATCGCGGGCGGGGCGGACAACCTGAACGCCCGCATCTTCGCGCTGAACTTCGAGCCCGAGCTCGTCTCCATCGCCGGCTACTACGCCGTGCGGGACGGGCTGGGCGATGCCCCGCTCGGCCGGCCCGTGCAGGTCTGCCTCATCGGCGAGAGCATGCGGTTCGACCGGCTGGGCTAGGATTTAGGTTGAGGTAAGGCGGCCTTCCCCTTTGCAGGGGAGAGGCCCGGCATGCGAAGGAGGATCCTTCCGCCGGGCGGGCTGCGGGATCGAGGGGGTTGGAGAGCGGCGCATGGCGCAAGTAGTGGTAGTAACCTCGGGCAAGGGCGGGGTCGGCAAAACGACGTCATCCGCGGCCTTCGCGACCGGGCTCGCGCAGGCCGGCAAGAAGACGGTGGTGATCGACTTCGATGTGGGGCTCCGCAATCTCGACCTGATCATGGGGGTCGAGCGCCGGGTGGTGTTCGACATCGTGAACGTGATCAGCGGCGAGGCGAAGCTCAACCAGGCGCTGATCCGGGACAAGCGGGTGGACACCCTCTCCATCCTCCCGGCCAGCCAGACCCGGGACAAGGACGCCCTGACCAAGGAGGGCGTCGCGACCATCATCGAGGAGCTGTCGAAGGACTTCGACTTCATCCTCTGCGACAGCCCCGCCGGCATCGAGAAGGGCGCCATGCTCGCCCTCTACTTCGCCGACCAGGCGGTCGTGGTCACGAACCCCGAGGTCTCCTCCGTCCGCGACAGCGACCGGATCCTCGGCGTGCTCCAATCCAAGTCCAAGCGGGCCGAGGAGAAGAAGGATCCCGTCAAGGAGCACCTTCTCGTCACCCGCTACGACCCGGCGCGCGTCGAGCGCGGCGAGATGCTGAAGCTGGAGGACGTGCAGGACATCCTGCGCATCCCCCTGCTCGGCGTCATCCCGGAGAGCGAGAGCGTCCTCAAGGCCTCCAACACCGGTAACCCGGTGATCCTGGACGGCGAGTCCCAGGCCGGGCAAGCCTACAAGGACGCGGTCGCCCGCTTCCTCGGCGAGGACCGGCCGATGCGCTTCATCGAGGCGGAGAAGAGGGGCTTCTTCTCGCGCCTGTTCGGCGGGAGGGCGGCATGAGCTGGCTGAGTTTCTTCCGCGGCAAGCAGGAGGAGGTCCCGCCGACCGCCTCCGCCGCAAAGGAGCGCCTGCAGATCGTGCTCGCCCACGAGCGGATCTCCCGCAAGGGCGAGGACTTCCTGCCCAAGCTCCAGAAGGAGATCGTGGAGCTGATCGCCAAGCACGTGGCGATCGAGGCGGAGCGGGTGAACGTCTCGCTCGAGCGGGGCGGGGACATGTCCACGCTGGCCATCGCGGTGGAGATCCCGGGACCGGAGCCGGCGCGGCGCGCTTCCTGAGGGAGCGCGCTTAACACTTGCTCAAGCCGCCCGCCGCATCATCCGGTCCGAATGGATCGGAATCGGCGGATGATCGGGCGGTTCTTGCCGCACAACGGGCTGCGGTCGCGGATGGTCTTCCTCTCGGCCGCGCCCTCGCTCCTCTGTCTGCTGGCGATGGCGGCCGTTGTCGCTTGGTTCGTGCGCGGCCTGCAGCTCGACATGGAGGCGCGCGCGCTCCAGGCGGCCGGCACCCGCTTCGAGACGCGCATGGCGGAGCTGCGGGGCCGGCTCGACGCCCTCTCGCTGCTGCTGCCGCGGCACGAGGCCCTGTCGGGCGCCCTACCCGCTGAGAGCGGGGCAGGCCGCCTCCGTCCCCTCCTGGCCGAGCTTCAGGCCGCCGATCCATCGATCCAGGCCATTGAGCTTCGCGTGCCCGGCGGCGGGCGCCCGGACCGGGTATACCGCTTGGCCGATGGCTGCGCCTCCCTCCCCACCGCGCGCTGCGAGGTGGGCGGCCCGCCGCTGGCGGAGAGCGTCGCGGCGCTCGACCTGCCGGACGGCACCCGGGCCGAGGTCCGCATCTCGGCCTTCATGAGCCAGGAACTCGCCGAGGCCCTCGCCTTCGGCGAGAAGGGCGCGCTGATGCTGCTGACGGAGGGGGCGGTCGGCGTCAGCACCCTGCCCGTGCCAACATCGCCCCTGGCAGACTGGGCGCCCAACTGGCTGCTCGATGCCATGGCCGCCAACCGCGTCGGGACGGGCAGCCTCTCGCTGGACGAGAGGGTCTGGCAGGCCCGGGTCGCGCCCCTGGAGGGCGGGGCGGTGCGGGATCCGTCCCGGCCGCGCTCCTTCATCCTGCTTCTCCTGCCGGCGGGCGCCGGTGCCGAGGCGCTGGACCGGACGGTCGGGGCCATCGTGGCGGCGCTGGCGGCGATGCTGGCGGTGGGTATTGCCCTGGCCGCGATCGCGGCCGGGCGCCTGGGAAACATGCTCTCCGCCCTCACCGATGCGCTGCGGCGGCTGGGCCGGGGAGATCTCAGCGTCTCCATCCCCGCCCTGCCGCCGGGCGCGCCGCGCGAGCTGGTGGAGCTGACCGATGCCTGCACGCTGTTCCGGGACGCCTCGGCGGAGCGCAGCCGCCTCTCCGAGCGGCTGCGCTGGCTCGCCAATTTCGATGCGCTGACAGGGCTGCCGAACCGGGCGCTGCTGGGCGACAGGCTCGACCTCGCCTTCGCGACCGCGCGCCGCGACGGGACGGGGCTCGTGGTCCTCGCCCTCGACCTCGACCACTTCAAGGAGGTGAACGACACGCTGGGCCATGCCATGGGGGATGAGGTCCTGCGCGTCGTCGCCTCGCGGCTGCGCTCCTGCCTGCGCACCACGGACACGCTCGCGCGGACGGGCGGGGACGAGTTCGTGCTGGTCGCCCCAGGCCTGGAGGAGCCAGCCCAGCTGGAGGGCTTCGCCAACCGCCTGCTCGCCGCGATGGAGGACCCGGTCCCTATCGGGTCGGAGTACCGGTCGATCGGCCTTTCCATCGGCGCGGCGGTGCTCGCCCCCGGCGGCTTCGACGGCAAGCCCGAGGCCATGCTGCAGGATGCGGACCTCGCCCTCTACCAGGCCAAGGCGGAGGGCGGCTCCTGCCTCCGCATCTTCGAGCCCGCGATGAACGACCGGCTGCGGACCCGCCGCGCCCTGGTGGCCGATCTGCGCGTCGCCATGGCGCGGCAGGAGCTGACGATCCTCTTCCAGCCCCAGGTCTCGACCGCCACGCGCCGGATCAAGGGGGCGGAGGCGCTGCTGCGCTGGCACCACCCGACGCGCGGCGTCATCGGCCCCGACGTGTTCATCCCCCTGGCGGAGGAGACCGGCCTGATCGTGCCGATCGGTGCCTGGGTGCTCGAGGAGGCCTGCCATGTGGCCCGGCGATGGGGCGGGCTGAGCCTCGCCGTGAACGTCTCGGCGCATCAGGTCCGCCAGGCGAGCTTCGTCGACACGGTGGAACGCGCCCTGGCCCGCTCGGGCCTGCCCGCCCGGTGCCTGGAGCTGGAGATCACCGAGGCGGCGATGCTTGCCAACAGCGCCGAGACGCTCGGCATCCTCTCGCGCCTTCGCTCGCTCGGCGTCCGGCTGGCGATGGATGACTTCGGGACGGGCTACTCCTCCCTCGCCACGCTGCAGCGCTTCCGCTTCGACAAGATCAAGGTGGACCGCTCCTTCGTGCGCCATCTCGTTCATGACGCCCGGGCCGTTGCGCTGCTCCGGGCCGTGATCGCGCTCGGCAGCGCGCTGGACGTGACCACCAATGCCGAGGGGGTCGAGGACGAGGGCCAGCTCTCCCTCCTGCAGGCCGAGGGCTGCGACGAGGCGCAGGGCTACCTGTTCGGCCGCCCGATGTCGGCGGCCGACTTCGAGGCGCAGCTGGGGACGCGGAACTCCAGCGCGGCCTGACCCCCGCTCAGCGCCGGAAGCGCAGGTCCAGCCCGGCCGCCTTCCAGGCCGCCTCGGTCGCCTCCATGTCGAGCACCCCCGACGGATTGGCCTTGCGGGGCTGGCGGTCGAGATAGGGCGCGCGGTCCCGCCGCCAGATCGCCAGGAGGCGGGACATCTCCTCCAGCGGGTCGGGGTGGTCATCCACCCGGATGTCGAGGTCGGGGAAGTCCTCGGTGGTGACGAGGCGCATGGCGGCGGACTGCCGGCCGCGCCGGTCGCCCCCCGCGGCCTCGCCGGCCCGGAGGGCGAGCGCTAGCCGTTCCGGCAGGGGCTGGTCGGCGCTCACGGCAAAGGCCGCGAAGGTGTCGTGCAGCACGGCCGGGCCCGCCAGCATGTTCCCTGCGACGGAGACGCCCGGCGTCGCGCGGTCCCCCGCCCATTCCACGCAGTTCTGGCCGGTGAAGGCGGCGCTGCGGCCGAAGCGGTCCACGGCGTGGATCTGCCGGACATGGCGCCCTTCGTCGCCGGCCAGCGCGCCCTCGATCGCGGCGGCGGGCGCTAAGCCGCGCGCCATGCCGTCGAGCACTGCCGGCCCGAGATAGCGATTGGTGAATGACTGGGTGGAGACCGCCCCCACCCCCGCGCGGAGATGGGGGCAGGACGCGCCGACGGCGAAGCTGCAGGTCGTGACGGCGACGGCGAAGGCCCCGCTCGCGGGGTCATGCGCCACGATGGACCAGGTCATGGGTGGGGTCTCCCTTGCCGGGTTGGCGCCGGCCTCGCGCGGGTTCGGGCGGAGGCCGGGGGTGGGGTCAGTTCTTGCGGGCGAGAAGCAGGAGCCAGGCGGCGTGCCGGGGCCCGGCCGCCTCGCCCGCCTCCTCCAGCAGCGCCGCGGCGGGCGCATCGGGAAGCAGGCCGGCTGGGGGCGCATCCGACTGGGCACGCCAGGTGTCGAGCGAATGTCCCTCCAGCCGCACCGGCACGAGCCCGGCTGCCTGCGCCGCCCCGCGCAGCGCCGCGGCGGAGAGGCCGGACGTCGTGGGCGCGCGTCCGAGCGCTGCGGCGAGGCGCCGGCCCAGGGAGTCCGCATTCTCGGCGATGGCGAGGACGAGTCCGCCTTGGCGGAGCAGGCGCGCGGCCTCGGCCAGCTCCCGCGCCGGCGGCTCCGCCGCGGCGAGGACGAGAGCGAGGTCGAAGCAGGCCGGAGGAAGCTGCGGACCCTCGGCCGAGATGAGGGCGGAAGGGGGAAGGGCGGCCGCTGCGAGGTCCTGCGAGTGGCCGATCGCCGCGACCCTCCGCCCGGCGGCCTCCCCCAGCAGAGGACCGATCCGCGCCGGCAGCCCGCCCCAGCCGGCGGCGCCCCGCGCGGGGGCGGCGGCGGCGTTGCTCGGCGGCGGTTCCGGCTTAAGCGCGGGGGTGGGTGGCACCGGGATGCGCGGCATCTCGGGCATCCCCGGCGGCATCGAGGGAGGGGCGGGCGGATCGGCTTGCCTTGCGGGCGGAACCCGGAGCGCGAGCGCCTCGGGCGGAAGGGTGGCCTTCGGAATCTCGGGCGCGCGCGGGGGCGCGGAGGGCATGATGGCCGCCTCGGGCGGCAAGGCGCTCCCGGGAGCGCTGGCCTCGGCGGCGCCCGGTCCCGCGAAGGGCGGCGAGGGCGGGGTGGAGCCCGATGCCGCGGCATCGGCCAGCGCGCGTACCGGGGCCGCATTGCGGAGGCTTGCCAGGCCGAAGGTGGGGCGCCGTGCGAAGACCACGTAGCCCTCGTTCGCGTAGACGGGCGTCGTCTCGGCGAGGAGCCGCTGCAGCAGGGCGCCGGGAAGGGCGCCGGCCCCGGCAGTCTCCACCACCGCCCAGTCCGGCAGCACGGCGGGATCGGGCGGCGCGAGGGCACCGGTCGTGGCCTCGAATGCCGCGGGGGCGATCACTGTCTGGCCGGGCGGGATGCGCCCTTCCAGGAAACGGGCGGCTCCGGTCCAGGCCGGGTTGGCGGTGTGGTCGTCGCCGGGAGAGGTGTCGCGCATGACGCCAGGGTTAAAGCCTTGGACGGCCGGATCAAGCGGGGCCGTGCGGGAAGCGCGCCTTGGTGGCACCGTGGTGGCAACGGTGCCGCAACGCGTCCCGCGTTCGGGCTGCCCGCAAACAGGCCGCCTCCCCGCACGTTATGCCCTCTGAACCGGAAATCTCCGGCCCTGTCCCGGCGACCATCATGGCCGCCCGGGAGGTTCGGGATCGCTTTCCCCGAGGAATCAAATGCTCGCCAACCACCCCCGCACGCGAGACGCAGCACATCTCGATGAAGGCCCGTTCCTGCTGGATGAGGGGGCGCCCCTCGGCCTCTCTAGCGCGCGGCTCCCGCCCTCACGACCCATCGCCCACGCGGAGGAAGGGGAGGGCGGCCGGAGCGAGTGGTGGGCCCTCGCGAAAGCCGTCCTGATCGGCTCCGCCGCCGTGATGCTGATCGGCTGGGTCATCTCGGGCTAGCACCCTGCTTTCGGCTTTGCAGCGCGCGGCGCCGGGAGCTATGCCTTCGCGCATGCGACGAAGAGACGCTCTCTCAGGCCTCATGGCGTGCCTGATGCCCGCCATCTGCCATGGCCAGCCCTTGGCGTCCGAGGGCGGGTCCGAGGCGGCGCCCGCGGTTCCTGCCGGGCCGGGACCGCAGAGCTGGGATTCCGTTTTCCGCCTGGCCGCGCGCCTACGGCGCCTCGGCGCCGAGGGGCTGGACCCGGCCTCCTATTCCATTCCCCCGGATGCGATGGGCAGCACGGACCCCGCCGCCTTCCATGCGGGCGTCTATCACGCGGCCAATGCGGCGCTGGGCGACCTCGTCCTCGGGCGGCTGCGCCAGGCCCCGGGGCGGGGGGACATCCTGCGCGATCCCGTCGCCGCCGATTTCGCGCGCTGGCAGGCCGAGCTGGTCGGGGCGCCCGAGCCCGCGCGGCTGATCGATCGCGCCGCGAACCTGCCCGAGGACGCCGCGGCCCTGCGCGCCGAGCTGGCCCGCGCCAGCAGCCAGGCAGCGGCCGGCTGGGCGACGATCCCGGCCGGCGCCGCAATGCTCGAGCCCGGCACGGTGGACCCGCTCCGCATCCCGGCCCTCCGCGCCCGGTTGCGGGCGGAGGATCCCGTGCTGGCCGCCACGCGGGGCGGCGACGGCGCCACCTTCGATGCCTCGCTCGAGGCCGCGGTGCGCCGCTGGCAAGCCGCGAACGGGCTGGAGGTGGACGGCAAGGTCGGCCCGATCACCCAGGGCCTCCTCAATCGCCCGGCCTCGGCGCGGGCGGCGCAGATCCGCGCGGCGCTCGACATGCGCCGCAACGCGGTGAGGCCCGGGGACGAGCGCCGCATCGAGGTGAACATCCCGGACTACCTCCTCACCGTGCAGGAAGGGGAGCGGGTGCTGCTGCGGATGGGCGTCATCGTCGGCAAGCCGGCGCGCGCCACGCCGACGATGCGCGCGCGCCTCACCACGATCCAGTTCAACCCGAGCTGGGGCGTCCCCGAGCGCAACGCGCGGGAGGATCTCCTGCCCCGCTTCCGCCGCGACCCGGCGGGCATGGCCGCCAAGGGCTTCCGCCTCTACAGCGTCGTGGGCGGGGAGCGGGTGGAGGTCAGCCCGACGGCCGTGGACTGGTCGAGCGTGAGCGCCGACCGCTTTCCCTATCTCATCCGACAGGATGCCGGCGACGGCAACGCCCTCGGACGGATCAAGTTCATCATGCCCAATTCCGACGACATCTACCTCCACGACACGCCGGACCGCAGCCTCTTCTCCCGGCCGGACCGCGCCTTCTCCTCCGGCTGCATCCGCCTCTCACAGCCCAACGAGTTGCTGACGGTCGCGCTTGATGGCCTGGGATGGGACGCCGCGCGGATTCAGCGCGCCTATGAGGGCAAGCAGACGGTGACGATCGCCCTGCGCCGCAGCCTTCCCGTTCGGCTGCACTACACCACCGTGACCGTCGAGGGCTCGCGGGTGCGGGTGCGCCCCGACATCTACGGGCTGGACGCCGCCTATGCGCGCGAGATGGAGCGCGGGCCGCGCATCGCCTCGGCCGGCGGGGTGGTGCGGTGATCCGCGTCCTCTCGGGGAACCGGCCCCATGAGCCGGAATGCCCGTGCTGCGCCGACCGGCGCCTCGGCCGTCGCTCGCTCGTGGCGACGGGGCTGGGCCTGCTGGCCTCCACCGCGGGCGGCCGCGTGGAGGCGCAGGCGGCGCGCGGGACGCGGCGGCTGAGCGTGCGCCGCGCCTTCACCGACGACTCCTTCTCCGGCGTCTACTTCCAGGACGGCCAGCACGTGGCCGAGGCGCTCCGGCAGCTCGACTGGGTCTTCCGCGACCTGTCGCGGGAGGAGGTGACGCCGATGGACCCGCGCCTCTTCGACGTGATGCACGCCGTCGCCGCCCGCATGGAGGCCACCGAGCCCTTCGAGGTGATCAGCGGCTACCGCTCTCCCGAGACGAATGCGGGGGTCGTCCGGCAGACGAGCCGGGCCTCGACCGCCTCGCTGCACATGTCGGGCATGGCGGGGGACATGCGGATCCCCGGCCGGGACTCCTACGGCATGGCCCGGCTGGCGGCGACCATGGGGCTGGGCGGCGTCGGCCTCTACCGCCGCGACGGCTTCGTCCATCTGGACTGCGGGCAGTCCCGCCGCTGGTAGGCGCGGGCGGCCACCGCGCCCCGGGAGGAACGGGGCGCGGCGCCGGCCTTCAGGACGTGGCGCGGAGGGGGTGGGCGAGCAGCAGCCCTGCCCGGCGCATCACCATGCCGAGGGCAAGCGCGGGCCCGAGCGCCGCATAGGCCGCCGCCGGCGGGGCGAGGCGGAGGAAGGCGGCCAGCGCCTCCCGCCGTGTCCCGCGCTGGGCGAGGCCGAGTCCCATCAACAGGGCGCCCTCGGCCGCGGTGATCCGGTGGCAGAGGCGGCATCCGAGGGCGGACGGCGAGGCAAGCGCGCGCAGCAAGGCGTCCAGCGCGGGGGCGGCTTCCTCGACTCCTTCCGTCACCAGGGGCAGGCGGATGGCCGGGAGGGCGGCGGCGCCGGCGCGGGTCGCCTCCGCCCAGGCGCGGACGGCATCGAGCAGCAGGCTCTCCGCCGGGGGCAGGTCCTCGGGCGTCGCGTCGTGCCAGGGCCAGGTGGGAAGGCCGCGAGTGGCCATGCGTCGTGTCTCCGGGTCGGTCCGTCCGGAAGGTTGCCTGGAATGATAATCGTTCGCAAGTGATTTCACGAAATGGTGGGAGCCCCGGCGGAGCCGTGCCGGCGAAAGGGGGCTTCCCATCCGCCCTGACGCGGCGCAGCAAGGCCCGGCGCTGCGACGAAAGAGACCATGCCCTTCTGGCTTCCCCTGCTGCTCGGCTTCCTGACGGCGATCAACCCGATCTCGACCGACATGTACCTGCCCGGCTTCCCCATGATGGAGGCCGAGTTCGGCAGCGGCACGGGCGGGGCGCAGGTCACGCTGGCGACCTGGTTCCTCGGCCTTGCCGTGGGGCAGGTGACGCAGGGCGGGCTGTCCGACCGCTTCGGGCGCCGCGGGCCGCTGATGGTAGGGACGGTGCTCTACACCCTGGCCACGATCGGCTGCGCCCTGGCGCCGAGCATGGGGTGGCTGGCCGCCTTCCGCTTCCTGGAGGCCTTCGGCGCCTCGGCCAGCTCGGTCATCCCGCGGGCCATCGTGCGGGACAAGGTGACGGGGCTGGAGGCGGCGCGGATCATGTCCCGCCTGATCCTCGTGATGGGCGCGGCGCCGATCCTGGCGCCTTCGCTCGGCGGGCTGCTGCTCGGGGTGGCGGGCTGGCGGTCCATCTTCTGGGTGATGGCGGCCTATGGCGCGCTCTCGGGACTGCTCGTCTGGTGGCTGCTGCCCGATACGCTGCCGCCGGAGCGGCGGCTGCGGCACGGCCCCGCGGCGCTTCTCGCGAACTACATCCGGGTGCTGACGGAGCCGGTTTTCCTCACCCATGCGCTGCTGGGCGCGGCCGTGATGTTCTGCATGTTCGCCTATATCAGCGGCGCGCCGGCCATCTACATCGAGCATTTCGGCATGTCGCCCGGCTCCTTCGCGATCCTCTTCGGCTGCGCGGCGGCCGGCTTCATCGGGGGCGCGCAGGTCAATCCGTGGCTGGTCGGGCGCTTCGGCGCGGGGAGGGTGCTGACGGCCGCCTCCCTGGCCCTACTCGGCTGCGCGTCGGTGCTGGCGCTGGTGAGCTGGACGGGCTGGGGCGGGATCTGGGGCTTCTTTCCCCCTATCGTGCTGATGCTGACGGCCAGCAGCCTCATCATGCCCAATTCGGCCGTCGGCAGCCTCGCGCGCCACGGGCAGAGGGCGGGAACGGCCTCGGCCCTGATGGGGACGCTGCAATTCACCGTCGCCGCTCTGGGGAGCGCGGCGGTCGGGGCGCTCGCGAACGGCACGCCGGGGCCGGTGGCGGGGGTGATCCTCTTCGGAGCGGTGGTCACGGTCATGCTGAACGGGCTGCGGCGCCGCTACGGCTAAGGTCCTTGTTGCGCCGGGCGCGCGGGGACGCCAGATAGCGGCCATGGATCAGACGACCCCCATCGAGGCCCTGCCGGCCGCCGGCACGGCGCCCGGCAACGTCGCGCCCACGGGCGCGCTGAGCAACGTCGTGCCCACGGGCGCGCTGAGCAATGTCGCGCGAGAGGCCTCGCGGCGCCGGGCCTTCGCCATCATCGCCCACCCCGACGCCGGCAAGACGACGCTGACGGAGAAGCTGCTGCTGCGCGGCGGCGCCATCCAGCTCGCCGGCCAGGTGCGCGCCAAGGGCGACCGGCGCCGCACCCGCTCGGACTGGATGAAGATCGAGCAGGACCGCGGCATCTCGGTGGCCACCTCCGTGATGACCTTCGAGCGCGACGGTGTGGTGTTCAACCTCCTGGACACGCCGGGCCACGAGGACTTCTCGGAGGACACCTACCGCACGCTCACCGCCGTGGACGCGGCGGTGATGGTGATCGACGCGGCCAAGGGCATCGAGGCGCAGACGCGCAAGCTCTTCGAGGTCTGCCGCCTGCGCGACATCCCGATCATCACCTTCATCAACAAGATGGACCGCGAGAGCCGGGACGTCTTCGAGCTGCTGGACGAGATCGAGAAGACCCTCGCGCTCGACGTCACCCCGGCCGCCTGGCCCGTGGGCTCGGGCCGCGGCTTCCTCGGCACCTACGACATGCTCGAGCCGGCGCTGCACCTGATGGCCGAGGGCTCCGAGCCCGTGCGGCTCTCCGGGCTCGACGACTCCAAGATCGACGAGCTGGTCCCTGCCGCCGATGCCGAGGTGCTGCGGGAGGGGGCGGAGCTGGCGAGCGCCTTCCCCGCTTTCGATCTCGAGGCCTTCCGCCAGGGCACGATGACCCCCGTCTATTTCGGCTCGGCGCTGCGGGACTTCGGCATCGGCCACCTGCTGGAGGGCCTGGCCCGCTTCGCCCCGCATCCCGGCGCCCGCCCGGCCGACACGCGCCGCGTGCAGCCGGAGGAGCCGGCGCTGACGGGCTTCGTCTTCAAGATCCAGGCGAACATGGACCCGAACCACCGGGACCGCGTCGCCTTCCTCCGCATCTGCTCCGGCCGGCTGGAGAAGGGGATGCGGCTGCGCCAGACCCGCACGGGCAAGCAGGTACCGGTGAACGCGCCCCTCTTCTTCTTCGCCCAGGACCGGCAGGTGGCGCAGGAGGCCTGGCCGGGCGACGTGGTGGGCATCGCCAACCACGGCATCCTGCGGATCGGCGACACGCTGACCGAGGGCGAGCAGATCAACTTCCGGGGCGTGCCGAGCTTCGCCCCCGAGATCCTGCGCCGCGTGATGATCGAGGACGCGATGGTGGGCAAGAAGCTCCGCACCGCGCTCGAGCAGCTCGCCGAGGAGGGAGTTGTGCAGCTCTTCCGCCCGCTGGACGGCACGCCGCCGGTGGTGGGCGTGGTCGGCGCGCTCCAGCTCGACGTGCTGGCCGAGCGGCTGAAGGCGGAATACTCCGTGCCCAGCCGCTACGAGGCGACGCCCTGGGGCATGATGCGCTGGGTCGTATCGGACGATAAGGCGGCGATGGAGAAGTTCCGCCAGTCTGCGCCGCATGACACGGCGGAGGACCATGACGGGGCGCTGGTCGCCTTCTTCACCTCCGACTGGCGCCGCAACCGGGCGGAGGAGGAGTGGCCGATGCTGAAGTTCCTGAAGCTGCGCGAGCAGCACGCGGCGGCGTGAACCTCTTCCTCGACCTGGACGGCGTCCTCGCCGATTTCGACCGGGGCGTGAAGGTGGTGACCGGCAAGCGGCCGGAGGAGCTGCCGCTGAAGCGGATGTGGGCGGCGCTGGCCAAGGCGCCCGCCTTCTTCGACACGCTCGACTTCATGCACGACGCGGAGGCGCTCTGGCGTTTCTGCGAGCCGCACCACCCCACCATCCTCACCGGCCTGCCGCTGGGCTCCTGGGCGCCGGCGCAGAAGAAGCAGTGGGTGGCCCGGATGCTCGGCGCCCATGTGCCCGTCATCACCTGCATGAGCCGGGAGAAGCCGCGCTGGTCCGGGCCGGGCCATGTGCTGGTGGACGACCGCGCCTCGGCCTGGGAGGGCTGGGAGGCGAAGGGCGGCGTCTTCGTCCACCACACCTCCGCCGAGCGCTCCATCGCCGCCCTCAGGAAGCTCGGCTTCACCGGCCCGGCGGACTGAGCGCTACATTCCCGAGCCGAAGATCGCCGGCTCCAGCCGGATCGGGCGCGGCGGGTCCAGCGCCATCCAGCCATGCTTGGCGATCACGGCGTTGCTCTCCACCGGCTTCCGCCCGGGGCCGAGCGACCAAGTGACATGGAAGGTCGATCCATCGAAGCGGTCCGTCGTGCCGCCGATCGAGACGACGAGGGCCTGCACGCCCGTACCGTCATCCGCGACGCCGACGACCACCCCTTCCTCTTCCCGCGGGAGCGGGTGCCCGGGGCGCACGCCGGGCTTCAGCGTGACGTGATGCGCGACCACCCTCGCATAGCGGGGCGGGACGAGGGCGAGCAGGGACCGTCTCTCGCCGGGCGGGAGCAGCCATCCGAGCACCAACCCCGTCATCCCGATCCCCCCTATCCCGCCGTTGCGAGCGCCGCCTGCACGGCCGAACGGAACTCCCGCCGGTGCAGTTCCCTCACCACCCAGAGGGAGGCGAGGACGAGCGCGACGGGGTGGAGCATCCAGGCGAGCACGGCCAGGCCGAAGTAGTAGGCCCGCAGCCCCGTGTTGAAGTGGCGCGCGGCGCGGTTCACCACCTGTGCCGCGACCTCCGCCGCGGGAATTGCGGCGGGCGTCTGTCCATAGCCGCCGATGAGGATGGAGCCGTAGTTGAACTGCCGCAGCGCCCAGGTCAGCTCGAAGAAGGCGCGCACGAAGATGAGCAGGAGGAGCAGGATCCGCGCCTCCCAGGCGCCGTCCGTCATGGGGGCCTGCACATAGGGCACGGCGCTCAGCACGCGCCGCCCGACATCGGGCGCGGCGAGCAGCGCCATGGCGCCGCCGATGATGAAGATGCAGGTGTTGGCGAGAAAGGAGGTGGAGGACATGAGGTTGCCGACGATGGCCACGTCCGCGATCCGGTTCTCCTTCGGGATGGAGGCCAGCAGCCAGCGCCGGCGGTGCTCGTCCATCGCGTGGATCACGCTGCGCCGGCGGATGGAGGGCACGCGGTCCACCACGGTCGAGTAGCCGATCCAGCAGAGAAGGAAGACGGCAAGGGCCGCGAGATCAAGCGCGGTGAGGAAGCCGGGCATGGGATCGGTCCGCGATAAAAGAGAGGGGCGGGGCCTCTCGGC
Source organism: Muricoccus pecuniae (assembly GCF_014199205.1). Classification (GTDB taxonomy): domain Bacteria; phylum Pseudomonadota; class Alphaproteobacteria; order Acetobacterales; family Acetobacteraceae; genus Roseomonas; species Roseomonas pecuniae. The sequence goes on from NZ_JACIJD010000005.1 coordinate 87,527, forward strand.
GCCCGCCCCCCGAAGCTTGCAACCGCCCTGGCAGCGGCAGGGGCGCGCGATGGGTCAGCCCCGCGCCTTCTGCAGGTTCTCGTCCAGCTTGGCGAGGAAGGCCTGGGTGTTGAGCCAGGGCTGGTCCTTGCCGATGAGGATGGCGAGGTCCTTCGTCATGTGGCCGCTCTCGACCGTCTCGATGCAGACCTTCTCCAGCGCGTTGGCGAAGTCCACCACATCGGGCGTGTTGTCGAACTTGCCGCGATAGGCGAGGCCGCGCGTCCAGGCGAAGATGGAGGCGATCGGGTTCGTCGAGGTCTCGCGGCCCTTCTGGTGCTCGCGGTAGTGGCGCGTCACCGTGCCGTGCGCGGCCTCGGACTCCACCGTGTTGCCGTCCGGCGAGAGCAGCACGGAGGTCATCAGGCCGAGCGAGCCGAAGCCCTGGGCCACGATGTCGGACTGCACGTCGCCGTCGTAGTTCTTGCAGGCCCAGATGTAGCCGCCCTCCCACTTCAGCGCGGAGGCGACCATGTCGTCGATCAGCCGGTCCTCGTAGGTCAGGCCGCGCTTCTCGTACTCGGCCTTGAACTCCTCGTCGTAGATCTTGCGGAAGATGTCCTTGAAGGAGCCGTCATAGGCCTTCAGGATCGTGTTCTTGTGGCTGAAATAGACGGAGTAATTGCGGGCCAGGCCGTAGTTGAAGGAGGCCCGGGCGAAGCCCTCGATCGACTTGTTGAGGTTGTGGATCATCATCGCGACGCCGCCGGTGGCGGGCATGGCGAACTCGCCGATCTCCTGCGGCTCGCCGCCCTCGGGGGTGAAGGTCATCTTCACCGTGCCGGCGCCCGGCACTTTCATCTCGACCGAGCGGTAGATGTCGCCATAGGCGTGGCGGCCGACGACGATCGGCTTGGACCAGTGCGGCACCAGGCGCGGCACGTTCTGGCAGATGATGGGCTCGCGGAAGATCGTGCCGTCGAGAATGTTGCGGATCGTCCCGTTCGGGGACTTCCACATCTTCTTGAGGTTGAACTCGCGCACGCGCGCCTCGTCCGGGGTGATGGTCGCGCACTTCACGCCCACGCCGTACTGCTTGGTGGCGTTGGCCGCGTCCACCGTGACCTGGTCGTCCGTCTGGTCGCGGTACTCGATGCCGAGGTCGTAGTACTTCAGGTCGATGTCGAGATAGGGGAGGATCAGCTTCTCCTTGATGAAGCCCCAGATGATCCGGGTCATCTCATCCCCGTCCATCTCGACGACTGGGGTCTTCACCTTGATCTTGGCCATTGCCGATCCTCGTGGGCTTCTAGGGCGGGGCCTTCCCCGCCATGCGGAAACTGGGCCGGGAAGGGAGCCCCCCTCGCGGCGGGCCGGACATTCGCACCGGGGGCGGCACCGTTCAAGGCGGGGCCGGGCATTTCGGCCCCGCCCGCCCTTCCCCCGGCCGCGATTGCCCCCAGATCCGGGGGAGGCCTGGAGAGGGCGCGATGGAGCCGATCCGCGAATGCCCGCATTGCGGGGAACCGACCGTGCCGAACCGGCTGGCAGACGGCCACGTTGTCTGCTCCTGCGCGGCCGAGCGGGAGCTGCCCGGCCCGCGGCCTGTCCTTCCTGGGCCGCCTCAGTCCGGCAGGATGGCCGTCGCCTCGATCTCCAGCCGCGCCTCCGGCTCGGCGAGCGCCGAGATGCCGAGCAGCGCCATGGCCGGGAAGTTGCGGCCCATCACCGAGCGGTAGGCGCGGCCGAGTTCGGGCAGGCTGGCCCGGTACTCCGCCATATCCACCACGTACCAGGTAAGGCGCCCGATATGCTCCGGCCCCCCGCCGGCCTCGGCCAGCACGGCAAGGATGTTGCGCAGCGCCCTCTCGGCCTGGGCGACGAAGCCCTCGGCGAAGCGGCCGCTCTCGTCCCAGCCGATCTGCCCGCCGACGAGCACCACGCGCCCCCGCCCAGCGACGCCGTTGGCGTAGCCCCGCGGCGCCGGCCATCCCGGCGGCTGGAGGATCTCGAGTCCGCTGCTCATTCGGGGCCTCCTTCGGCGCCGCACTCGGCCCTGTAGCGCAGCAGCGCGGCGCGGAGATCGGGCGGCACCGGCACGCTGCGGCGCGCGGCAAGGTTGGTGGTGGCGGTGACGAGGTCCAGCCGCGCCAGCTCCTCCTCCCCGCGATGGATGTGCAGGTCGATGGCGTAGGAGGCGCCGCCGACGCGGCGGATGAGCGGGGTGAGCGCCACCTCGTCCCCCATCAGCCCCGGCCGCATGAAGGTCGCGGCGGCGTGGACATAGCCCGTGCCGATCCCGCGCGCCCCGTGCAGCTCGTGGTAGTCGATGCCGAGCCTCTCCCGGAACAGGTCCTCCATCGCCCCGTTCGCCAGGACGAACCAGTTGGCGAAGAAGACGATCCCCGCGGGGTCGCAATGGCCGAAGCGGATGCGCGCCGCGGCGCGGTATGCCGCCGCGGGCAGGGCGGAGGCGGGGATGGGCGCGGGGCGTGGCGCCCCGCCGCGCTCGGCTCCGTCCGGGGCGAAGGATTCGCCCGGGGCCAGGGGCTGGCCCGGGGGCAAGGATTGCCCCGGGGGCAAGGGTTGCCCCGGGGTCATGGATTGGCCATCCGCCGCAGGGCGAAGCGCTGGAGCTTGCCGGATTCCGTGCGCGGCAGGGCTTCGAGGAACTCGATCACCCGGGGATACTTGTAGGGCGCGATCTCGGCCTTCACATGCTCCTGCAAGGCCTTCGCGAGCGCCTCGCCCGGCTCGTGACCGGGCCGCAGCGCGACATAGGCCTTCACCAGCATCCCGCCCTTGCCGTCCGGCGCGCCGACGACGCCGCACTCGCGCACCGCGGGGTGGGTGAGGAGCGCGCCCTCCACCTCGGGCCCGGCGATGTTGTAGCCGGCGGCCACGATCATGTCGTCGCCCCGGCCCTGGTAGCGAAAGTAGCCGTCCTCGTCCTGGATGTAGACGTCGCCGGTGATGTTCCAGCCGCCGCGGACGTAGTCGGCCTGCCGGGGATCGTCGAGGTAGCGGCAGCCGATCGGGCCGCGCACGGCGAGCCATCCCGGCGTGCCGCGCGGCACCTCCCGCCCGTCCGCATTCACCACGCGGGCCTGATAGCCGGGCACGGGAAGGCCGGTGCAGCCCGGGCGCAGGGAGTCCTCCGGCGCGGCGATGAAGATGTGCAGCATCTCCGTCCCGCCGATGCCATCCATCAGCCGGATGCCCGTCGCCCTCTCCCACGCGTCGAAGATCGCGCGCGGCAGGGTTTCCCCGGCCGAGACGCATTTGCGGAGGGAGGAGAGGTCGAAGCCCTCCGCCTTGCCCGCCATCACGCGATAGGCGGTCGGGGCGGTGAAGGTGATGGTGGCACGGTACTTCTCGATCGCGGACAGCAGCTCGTCCGGCCCGGCCTTCTCCAGCAGGATGCCCGTGGCGCCCACGCGGAAAGGGAAGAGCACGAGGCCGCCGAGGCCGAAGGTGAAGGCCAGAGGCGCCGAGCCGATGAAGCGGTCATCCGGCCCCGGGCGCAGGACGTGGCGGGAATAGCCGTCGCAGATCGCCAGCATGTCCCGGTGAAAGTGCATCGTGCCCTTGGGCAGGCCGGTCGTGCCCGAGGTGAAGCCGATCAGGCACACGTCGTCGGCCGCGGTGTCGCAGGCGGTGAACTCCGCCGGCTGGGCCGCGCAGCGGGATTCGAGATCGCCGTCTCCCCAGAAGGCGAGATGGCGAAGATGCCCCGACGCCGCGGCGGCCTTGTCCATCTCCTCGCGCAGCTTCGCGTCGCACAGGGCGTGGCTGACCCGCGCCTTCTCCAGCATTTGCCCCAGCTCCTTCGCGCGGAGCAGCGGCATGGTGGCCACGACCACGCCGCCCGCCTTCAGCACGGCGAGATAGGTCGCCGTCATCCAGGCGTTGTTCGCGCTGCGGAGCATCACGCGGTTGCCCGGCACCATGCCGAGCTCGCGCGTCAGCACGTTGCAGATCCTGTTCACGCGCTCCTGCAGTTGCCGGTAAGTGAGCGTCTCCTCCGGCGTGATAATGGCGGGATGGTCGCCCCGGCCCCTCTCGACATTGCGGTCCAGCAGCTCGACGGCGCAGTTCAGGCGGGTGGGATAGCGGTAGTCGTCGAGGTCGAAGAGAAGCTCGGGCCACTGCTCGCGCGGGGGCAGGTTGTCGCGCGGGAAGCTGTCGAGATGGGCGCTCGGCGCGAAGTCCGGCGTCGCGCCGGACCAGGCGGCGATCATGGTGTCGGTTTGCATCGTGCCGCCTCCTCGGCCCGCGCACGTTCCGCACGGGCGATGATGATCCGCTGCACTTCGCTGGCACCCTCGTAGACGCGCAGCGCGCGTACCTCCCGGTACAGTTTCTCCGCCGGGTGATCGCGGACGACGCCGTGACCCCCGTGGATTTGCACGCAGCGGTCGGCCACGCGCTGCGCGGCCTCCGTCGCGTGGAGCTTGGCCATGGACGCCTCCCGCGAGACGCGGGGCGCGCCCGAATCCTTCAGCCAGGCGGCGCGATAGACGAGGAGGGCGGAGGTCTCCACATCCACCGCGCTCTCCGCGATGGCGGCCTGGGTCATCTGCTGGTCGAAGAGGGGGCCACCGAAGAGCTGGCGGCCCGAGGCGCGGGCCACCGTCAGGTCCAGCGCGTGGCGGGCGAAGCCGAGCGCCGCGGCGCCGACGGTGGCGCGGAAGACGTCGAGCGTGGCCATGGCCACCTTGAAGCCCTCGCCCGGCGCGCCGAGCCGGTGCGCATCGGGCACGCGCACTCCCTCGAAGCGCAGGGTCGCGAGCGGGTGTGGCGCCGAGACCTCGATCCGCTCGGCGATGGTGAGGCCCGGCGTGCCGGCGGGCACGAGAAAGGCCGTCAGCCCTCTGGCACCGGGCGCCTCCCCCGTGCGCGCGAAGACAGCATAGGTCGCGGCGATGCCACCATTGCTGATCCAGGTCTTGCTGCCGTCGATCCGCCAGTGGCCGTCGCTCTCGCGCGTCGCGGTGGTGGAGAGGGCCGCGACATCCGAGCCCGCCTCGGGCTCGCTCAGCGCGAAGGCAGCGAGGGAGGTCCCGGCGCGCGCCGCGGGAAGCCAGGCCTCGCGCAGCGCGGGGTCGCCGAAGAGCGTCACGGAGCCCGTCCCGAGACCCGCCATGGCGAAGGCGAAATCCGCAAGGCCGGAGTGGCGAGCAAGGGTTTCCCGCGCGATGCACAGGCTGCGCACGTCGAGCCTGCCGCTTTCCGGCACGGCCATGCGGAGCAGCCCTGCCTCGCCCATCGCGCGGGTCAGGTTTCGCACGGCCTCGTCCGTGTCGCCCTCCGAGAGGCGCGCGGCATTCGCTGCCGCCCAGGCCTCGACCTCCTCCGCCCAGTCCCTGTGCCGGGTTTCGAGGAAGGGCCAGAGAAGGAAGTCGCGGTCGGCCATCAGTCGCCCCTGAAAACCGGGCGACGCTTGGCCGCGTAGGCCTCGTAGGCCCGGCGGAAATCCTTCGTCGTCATGCAGAGCGCCTGGGCGACCGCCTCCGCCTCGATCGCCTGCTCGATCGACATGGCCCATTCCATCGCCAGCATCCGCTTCGTCATGGCGTTGGCGAAGGCCGGCCCCTCCGCGATGCTCCGTGCGAGCCCGGCGGCGGTCTCCATCAGCGCCTCCGGCTCGACCGTGCGCGAGAAGAAGCCCCAGTCCAGCCCTTCCTGCGCGGACATGGAGCGGCCGGTGAAGAGCAGCTCGGAGGCGCGCCCCTGGCCGATGATGCGCGGCAGCATCGCGCAGGCCCCCATGTCGCAGCCCGCAAGGCCGACGCGGTTGAACAGGAAGGCCACCTTCGCCCGCGGCGTCGCGAGGCGGAGGTCGGAGGCCATGGCGATGATCGCGCCGGCCCCCGCTGCCACCCCGTCCACCGCCGCGACGATCGGCTGCGGGCAGGCGCGCATGGCCTTAACGAGATCGCCCGTCATCGCCGTGAAGCGCATCAGCCCCTTCGTGTCGCGCTCCAGCAGCGGCGCGATGATCTCGTGCACGTCGCCGCCCGAGCAGAAGTTGCCGCCCGTGCCGGAGATGACGATGGCCCCGGTCTCATCATCCCCGGCGGCGGCGCGGAACAGGGCGACCAGCTCGGCATAGGAATCGAAGGTCAGCGGGTTCTTCCGCTCGGGCCGGTCGAGGAGGATCGTGGCGACGCCGCCCTCCACGCTCAGCCCGACATGCCGTGCCTCGAAACCGCCGAGTGTCATTCCCCGTCCTCCGAGATGGCCGCGCGCACGCCGCGCCGCGTGCGGTCGAGCAGGCGGAGCAGGGAGGCGCGGTCGGTGGCGGAGAGCCCGCCGAGAAGCTCCGCCACCCAGCCCTCATGCGCCGCCGACTGCCGCGCGAACTCGCGCCGCCCGCCGGGCGTGAGGCGCAGCGTCACGGCACGACGGTCCTCCCGCACGGCGCGGCGCTCGATCAGCCCCTCCTCCTCCAGACGGGCGGCGAGGCCGGTCACGTTGCCGCCGGTCACCATCATGCGCCGGCTGATCTCGCCGGGAGTGAGGCCGTCCGGCGCGCGCTCGAGCTGGGCGAGGAAGTCGAAGCGGGGCAGGGTGGTGTCGAAGTTCAGGCGCAGGCGGCGGCGGATCTCGGCCTCGATCAGCCGGGCGCAGGAGAGCAGGCGCAGCCATAGGCGGAGATCGTCCTTGTGCCCGGCGGGCGCGTGGGCGAGCGCGGTCTCGGCATCGACATGGGTATCGGGCGGGCTCACGGCACCTCGCCCCCGTCGATGGCGAGGGCGCGCCCGTTCACAGCGCCTGCCGCCTCCCCGCAGAGGAAGAGCACGGCGGCGGCGACCTCATGCGGCTGCACCAACCGGCCCTGCGGGTTGTGCCGGGCCAGCTCGGCCCGCGCCTCGGCCTCGCCGCGGCCGGTCTTCTCCATGATCCGAGCAACGCTCTCGGCGACGATGTCGGTCTCGGTGAAGCCGGGGCAGACCGCGTTCACGGTGACGCCCTTGGCCGCCACCTCCAGCGCGAGGGCCCTGGTCAGGCCGAGCAGCCCGTGCTTCGCGGCCGTGTAGGCGGTGACATAGGGATAGCCGCGCAGCGCGGCCGTGGAGGCGATGTTCACCACGCGGCCCCAGCCCTCGGCCAGCATGGCGGGAAGAACGGCGCGCGTGGCGGAGGCGGCGCCGAGCAGGTTCACGCGCAGCATCCGGTCCCAGAGATCGTCGCCGGTCCGCAGGAAGGGCGCGCTCTCCGCCGCGCCGGCGGCGTTCACTAGGATGGCGGGTGCGCCGCAGCGGGAGAGTGCCGCGGCGAAGGCGCCCTCGGCCGTGACATCGGCGATCTCGAAGCCGGCCGCATGTCCTGCCTCCACCGCGGCGCGGAGCGGACCCTCGCGGCGTCCGATCGCGGTGACGCGGGCGCCCGCCCCGGTGAGCGCGGCGGCGATGGCCAGGCCGATGCCCGACCCGCCTCCCGTCACGATCGCGTGCCGATCCCTCAAGCCGCTCATCCGATGCCGCCTCGATCCTTGAAGCCTAAAATGTTTCCGCGAGCCGCCGCAAGCCTGTTGAACGCCCGAAAAGTTGAAGCCTAAACTATCCCGGGTTCCAGCGAGGAGGCTTCCCCATGCGGATCGCGGTGATCGGCGGCGGCCCTGCCGGCCTCTACTTCGCCATCCTCATGAAGCGCGACCGCCCGGAGGCGCGGGTGACGGTGGTGGAGCGCAACCGCGCGGACGACACCTTCGGCTTCGGCGTGGTGTTCAGCGACCAGACCCTGGAGACCTTCGAGCGCGCCGACCGCCCCTCCTACGAGGCGATCACCCGGGCCTTTGCCTACTGGGACGACATCGAGATCGTCACCAGCCGCGCCGATGGCACGGGCGCCGCCCACCGGATCGGCGGCAACGGCTTCTGCGGATGCTCACGCCGCACGCTGCTGATGCTGCTCCAGGACCGCGCGCGCGAGCTGGGCGTGGAGATGGAGTTCGGGCGTGAGGCGACGCCCGAGGACTTTCCCGATGCGGACCTGATCGTGGCCGCCGACGGCATCAACAGCCCTGTCCGCCAGCGCGATGTCGATCACTTCGCGCCCGAGGTGGACCTGCGCCCGAACCGCTTCGCCTGGATGGGCAGCACGCGGCCCTTCGACGCCTTCACCTTCTTCTTCAAGGAGCGGCCGGAGGGCATCTTCATCGCCCATTGCTATCAGTACGAGAAAGGTGCGAGCACCTGGGTGCTGGAGACCGATCCCGCCACCTTCGAGCGCGCGGGCCTCGGCGCGATGGACGAGGCGGCGAGCGCTGCCTTTATGGAGCAGGTCTTCGCCGAGGAGCTGGGGGGGCACCGGCTCATCACGAACCGCAGCATGTGGCGGCGGTTCCCGATGCTGCGCTGCAAGCGCTGGTCCAGGGGCAATGTTGTGCTGCTCGGCGATGCCAAGGCGACGGCGCACTACTCCATCGGCTCGGGCACGAAGCTGGCGATGGAGGACGCGATCGCGCTCCATGCCGCCTTCATGAAGGGCGGCCCAGGCGCCGATGATGTCGAGGCCGTGCTGATGTGTTTCGAATCCGGCCGGCGCGAGGACGTCGAGAAGACGCAGCACGCGGCCGACGTGTCCCTCGTCTGGTTCGAGCATCTCGACCGCTTCTGGGACATGCCGCCGACGCGCTTCGCCTTCGGCGTGATGACGCGGTCCAAGGCGATTACCTGGGACAACCTCGCCCTCCGCGCGCCGGAGTTCGTGGAGGAATCGCGCGATCTCTTCGAGGAGGAGGTGCGCGCGGCAGGTTTGCCGGCGCAGCGCGGCGCACCGCCCATGTTCCAGCCTTTCCGCCTGCGCGGGATGACGCTGCCGAACCGCGTCGTCGTCTCGCCCATGTGCCAGTACTCGGCAACCGACGGCATGCCGGACGACTGGCACCTCATGCATTACGGCGCGCGCGCGACGGGCGGTGCGGGCCTCATCTTCACCGAGATGACCTGCGTCTCCCCGGAAGCGCGGATCACCCCGGGCTGCACGGGGCTCTGGAACGATGCCCAGGAAGCGGCCTGGAAGCGGATCGTCGATTTCGTCCACGCCCATGGGGAGAGCCGCATCGCCCTCCAGCTCGGCCATGCCGGGCAGAAGGGAGCGACGCGGCTGATGTGGGAGGGAATGGACCAGCCGCTGGAGGAGGGGGCCTGGCCCATCGTCTCGGCCAGCGCCCAGCCCTATTTCCCCAACAGCCAGGTCCCGCGCGAGATAACCCGGGCGGAGATGGACCGCGTGCGGGACGACTTCGTGTCCGCGGCGCGCCGGGGCGCGCGGGCGGGGTTCGACATGCTCGAGTTCCACTGCGCCCACGGCTACCTCATGGCGAGCTTCCTCTCGCCGCTGACCAACCACCGCACGGACGAGTATGGCGGCAGCCTGGAGAACCGCCTGCGCTACCCGCTGGAGGTCTACCGGGCCCTCCGCGCCGCCTGGCCGGCCGACCGGCCGATGAGCGTGCGCGTCTCGGCGACCGACTGGGCCGAGGGCGGCGTGACGGATGAGGAGACGCTCGCCATTGCCCGCGCCTTCGCCGAGGAGGGCTGCGACCTGCTGGACGTCTCCACCGGCCAGACCGTCGCCGGCAGCGCCCCGCATTACGGGCGCATGTTCCAGGTTCCCTGGTCCGACATGATCCGCAACGAGGCGAAGGTCGCGACGATCTGCGTCGGCAGCATCACCAGCGCGGACCAGGTGAACACCATCCTGGCGGCGGGCCGGGCCGATCTCGTGGCGCTCGCCCGGCCGCATCTGGTGGACCCCGCCTTCACCCTCCACGCGGCGGCGCGCTACGGCGTGCGCACGGCCTGCCCTCCCCAGTACCGCTGGGGCCAGGAGGCCCTGCTGCGAAATGCGGCGCGGGAGGAGGCGGATCTGGCGGAGTTGCGCAGGAAGGCCCGGCCCAAGCGCCACGCGCTGTAACGCCTCCTTCCCCGGACGATCTGCAACCCCTGGGTGGAACGGCCGTTTTCAGGGCGTTCCACGAAGAGGTTGATATGCCGGACGAGGCCCCCGCCGAGACGGTGATTCCGATCGTGGAGGAGACCCTGCGCGTGGACAAGCGCTTGGTGGAAACCGGGCGCGTGCGCGTTTCCCTCACCACCGAGGTGGCGGAGGAGATCCTGCGCGAGACGCTTCGCACCCGGCATGCCGAGGTGGAGCGAAAGCCGGTCGGGCGGACCGTGACCGAGGTCCCGCGCGTCCGGCAGGAAGGCGACCTGCTGATCATCCCCGTCGTCGAGGAGGTCCTCGTCGTCGAGAAGCGCCTCGTTCTCAAGGAGGAGATCCATCTCCGCGTGGTGAGCGCGGAGATCGAGGTCGAGCAGCCGGCGACGCGCCGGGTGCAGCATGCGGCCGTGGAGCGGGTGCCGCCCGCCCGGGACGCAACGGGGTCCTGAGACCGGGCCCAAGTTCAAGAACCAGAGTTCCGCCCCGGCGGAAAAAGGAGTTGCCATGACCCGTACCATCACAGGCCTGTTCGATTCGATGAGCGAGGCGCAGGCCGTCGCGACCCATCTCCGCTCCCATGACGGGATCGATCCCGCCCGCATCCACATCCACGGCGCGACCGAGGGGCAGTCCACCGCTTCCACCGGTGCGGGTGCGTCCAGCGGTGAGGGCCAGGGCTTCTGGGCCTCGCTGGGCAGCCTCTTCATTCCCGACGAGGACCGCTACTCCTATTCCGAGGGCATCCGCCGCGGCGGTTATGTCGTCTCGGCGGAGGTGGACGACGCGATGGTCGACCACGCCCTCGACGTGTTCGAGGAGCATGGCGCGGTGGACCTGGACACCCGCGAGGCCGAGTGGCGCTCTTCCGGCTGGTCGGGCTACCAGGCGACCGGCACGGATGCCTCCGCCGGCACGGGCATGCCGATGAACAGCTCCGCCGCGGTCGGCGCGGGCACCATGGGCGGCACCTCCGTCCCCGCCGTCGGGTCGACCGGCATGGGGGAGATGGGCAGCGGCATGGCTGGCGCGGGCATGACGGGCGGCATGGCCCAGACCGGCACGACCGAGACCAGCACGGCCCAGACCGCCTCGATGGCGGGCAGCTCGATGACCAGCGATTCCACCGCGGGCATGGCCGGTCGCACGAATGAGGAGCGCATCCCGATCGTCGAGGAGCAGCTTCGCGTCGGCAAGCGGGAGACCGATCGCGGCCGCGTGCGCGTGCGCTCCTATGTCGTGGAGACCCCGGTGAGCGAGACGGTGACGCTGCGCGACGAGCACGTGCAGGTGGAGCGCCGCCCCGTGGACCTGCCCGCCTCCGCCGTGGACGATGCCTTCCGCGAGCGCACCATCGAGGCGGTCGAGCACGCCGAGGAGGCCGTGGTCTCGAAGGAGGCCCGGGTGAAGGAGGAGTTGGTCATCCGCAAGGAGGCGGAGCAGCGCCAGCAGACCGTCTCCGACACCGTCCGCCACACCGAGGTGGAGGTCGAGGACGAGCGCACTGCCGGCACCGCGGCCACGGGCGGCACGATGCCGAAGCGCCCCGCCGGCACCTGATCCGGCAGCGAGCAATGGAAGGGGGGTCGCGGGCAGCCGCGGCCCCCTTTTCTATGGCGCGGCCAGCCCGGCGGTCTCCAGCACGGCCCGCGCCGCGGCCTCGCTCGGGCTGCCGCCGCCGGGAGGGGCAAGGAGCGATCTCACCCGCGCGAAACCCTCGCGCTGCGCCACGGCTTCCGGCCCGCCCGCGAGCAGGCGCTCCAGCACCCCGGCCAGCCGGTCGGGCCGGCAGTCGCCCTGCAGGAGTTCCGGGATCACTGGCGCATCGGCCAGCAGGTTCACGATGCTCGCGTAGCGCACCTTGATCAGCCGCCGGGCGATGGCGGCCGTGACGGGGTTCACGCGGTAGCCCACCACCATCGGCACCCCGGCCAGGGCCACTTCCAGCGAGGAGGTGCCGGACTTGATCAGCCCGGCCTCGGCGGCGGCGAAGGCGTCGTGCTTCTCCTCCACACCGCGCAGGAGGATGGGGCCGGGGGACCAGCCGGCGGCCGCGGTCCGCACCGCCTCCTCCACCGGGCCGGCGAGCGGCACGACGGGGCGCAGGCCCGGCACCCTGGCGGAGAGCAGCCGCAGGGCCTCCCCGAAGATCGGCAGAAGCCGCGCGATCTCCGTCCGCCGGCTGCCCGGCATCACCAGCACCACGCGCTCGCCGGGGCGGATTCCATGGGCGGCGCGGAAGCGCGCCGCATCGCCCCGGTCCGCGCCGCTCTCCAGCACGGGATGCCCGACGAAGGTCACGGGGATGCCCGCGCGCTCGAAAAAGGGCGGCTCGAAGGGCAGCAGGGCGAGGATGCGGTCGAGGCGGTGGACCATCTCCTTCACCCGCCCCTGGCGCCAGGCCCAGACCTGGGGCGCGACGTAGTGGATCACCGGGATGCCCATGGGCTTCACCCGCTTCGCCAGGCGCAGGGCGAAGCCGGGGCTGTCGATGGTCACGAGGGCGGCGGGGCGCCGGGCGGCGATGTCGGCGACCGTCTCGTCCATGCGGCGGGCGAGGGAGCGGAGGTTCGGCAGCACCTCCAGCAGCCCCATCAGGGCCAGCTCCCGCATGGGGAAGAGGCTCTCCACCCCCTGCTCGGCCAGGCGCTCGCCGCCGATCCCGGCGAAGCGGATGCCGGGACGCATGGCGCGCAGGCGGGACACGAGTCGCGCGCCGAGCACGTCGCCCGATGCCTCCCCCGAAACGAGGTAGATCAGCGGCGCGCTGGCATCCCCGGCGGGGCGATGGATTTCCGACATGGGCTGGTGCATAGGCGGATGGCCGGCCGCGCGGAAGGGAAAGCGCGGGCGGGGGGTCTGGGCGAGATGGACGGCGTCGAGTGGCTGGGCGTGGTGGCGGGGATACTCACCACGGTTTCCTTCGTGCCGCAGGTGCTTCGCACGCACCGCACCCGCTCGGCGCGGGACCTCTCCATGCCGATGCTGCTGCTCTTCAACACCGGCGTGATGCTGTGGCTGGCCTACGGGCTGATGATCGGCAGCCAGGGGCTCATCATCGCCAACGGCGCGACGATGATGCTCTCGGCCTATATCCTGGCGATGAAGCTCCGCTTCGGCTGAGCGGCGCTACATGATCGGGGTATAGCGCGCCATCTCGACGAAGATGTCGCGCACCGCGTCCCCGAGGGACCGGCTCAGCTCCTCCGTGTTCGCGACGGCCTCGATGCGGGGCTCGGCGGCCTCCAGCGTCCCGGGCGCGAGGATGAGGGGCAGCAGGCCGGCGGCGCGGCAGAGGCCGATCAGCAGCGCGTCCCGCGGCTCGGGCGCCTCCTCCTCGAAGATCACCGCCATCAGCCGCGCCTTCACCTCGCGCTCCTCCCGGCCGGAAATGGCGGGGTAGCGGCGCTCGGGGAAGACCCAGAGGAACCGGCCCTCCTCCTCCCGCAGGATGCCATGGCCGACCAGCCGGGCGAGGACGGCCTCGCGGAACGCGTCGCCCTCGGTGGCCAGGGTCTCGATCCACCAGCGGCTGCCATGGGGGATGTCCGCCTCCTCGGCCGAGGGGCCGGGATCCCCGGCGATGCGGGCGAGGACGGGGTCCAGCAGCGCGTCGCCGGTGGGCGAGGGATCGGTGACGGAGAGGCGGTCCGGGCCCGTGGCGATCCGCCCGCGCAGCGCCAGCTCCGCCAGAACCGCGCCGGCCATGGCGTAGCCCGAGGCGGGGCCGGCGGTGTCGTTCAGCCGGCCGGTGCTGTCATCGAGCATGAGGAGGACCAGCTCCTCGGGCATGGTGAGCGGCATGGGGACTCCCGCGTTCCGGTGGCGGCGGACAGGAGGCCTCCCCCGCGCCCGGGCGTCAACCGCCCCCGCCGTAGAGCCCCGCCGGATCGGCCAGCACGGGCTCCAGCGGCGCCACCTCGCCGTCCCGCAGCCCCCAGGAGAAGCAGGAGCGCCGGCCGGTGTGGCAGGCGACGCCGTCCTGCCGCACGGTCACGAGGAGCGCGTCCCCGTCGCAGTCCAGCCGGAGGTCGATGAGGTGCTGCACCTGGCCCGAGGTCTCGCCCTTGCGCCAGAGCTTGCGCCGGGAGCGGCTGTAATAGGTCACGCGCCCCGTCAGCAGGGTCTCCTCCACCGCCTCGGCATTCATCCAGGCGAGCATCAGAACCTCCCCTGTCCCCTCGGCCTGGGCGATGGCCGCGACGAGCCCGTTCGCATCCGGGCGGAGCGCGGCGAGGAAGCGGGCGCGGGCCTCGGGGGTGGGGGCGTGCCAGGGGGCGAGGTCGGCGGGGCGGTCGGTGCTGCGCCCGGGGACATGGTCAGGGGCGTGGTTGGGGGGCGTGGCCATGGGGCCTATATAGGGCGGGCCGGCGCCGGCGTCCCGCGCGCCGCCCTCGAGGACCGGATGCCCCACGGCGAGCACCATCACCACCCGCCCGCGGACCCCACCGACGTGCTGCGCGAGGCGGAGAGCGCCTGCCTGCGCCGCGGCGCGCAGCTCACCCCGCTCCGCCGGCGCGTGCTGGAGATGGTGCTGGAGGCCGGGCAGCCGGTCGGCGCCTATGCCCTGCTGGACCGGCTGCGCGCCGAGCGCCCGGGGGCCGCGCCGCCCACCGTCTACCGTGCGCTGGACTTCCTGCTCGCCCAGGGGCTGATCCACCGGATCGAGCGGCTCAACGCCTTCATCCCCTGCACCGAGGCGGCGCAGGGCCACGACCACGAGCACCCCCACCAGTTCCTGATCTGCCGGAACTGCGGGCGCACCGCGGAGCTGTCGGACGACTCCGTGGCCGCCGCCGTCGCGGCCGCGGCGCGCGCGGCCGGGTTCAGCCCGGCGCGGACCACGGTGGAGGTGGAGGGGACCTGCGAGGCCTGCGCCGCCGCGGCCTGAGCGGTCCCGCGCCGTTTCCGGAATGGCCGGCCCGCTCTCGCCGCGCGCCGGTCCGTTTACCCCGGCTTCAGCCCGCGCCCCGAGCATGGGCGGACCGGAAGGCGTTGGTCGCCGCTCCGGACGGAGACTTCCATGCAGCGCCACCTTCTCGCCGCCCTCGGGCTCGCCCTCGCCATGCCTTCCATGGCCGAGGCGCAGAGCCGGCTCGACTTCACCCTGGTCAACCGCACGGGCTACGAGATCAACGAGGTCTATGTCGGGCCGACGAGTTCCTCCTCCTGGGGGCGGGACATCATGGGCCAGGGCACGCTCGCCGATGGCCGCTCGGTGGATGTCCAGTTCAGCCCGAGCGCCGCCACCTGCGAGTGGGACATGAAGGTGGTCTATGCCGATGGCGACCAGAGCGAGTGGCGCAAGATGAACCTCTGTTCCATCTCCCGCGTCACGCTGCACTGGAACCGCCAGTCCGGCACCACGCGGGCAGTCACCGAGTAAGGACCGGGCAGGGCCCACGGGACTTCCGGTTCACGGGCCTTCCCATTCGCGCAACACTCCCCATTCGGTAGGAACCAGGACCGAGGGAGAAGACGCATGGATGCCACCCGCCGAACCGTGCTGGCCGGGCTGGGGGGCGGGCTCGCCGCCGTCGCGGCGGGCGGCGCCCGGGCGCAGGCTCCCGCGCTCATCCGCAAGCCGATCCCCTCCTCCGGCGAGATGATCCCCGTCATCGGCCTCGGCTCCGCCCGCCGCTACGAGGAGGCGCGGACCGAGGCCGACATCGCCCCGCTGCGCGACACCTTCCGCCGCTTCCACGCGCTCGGTGGCACGGTGCTGGACACCGCGCCCTCCTACGGCAATGCCGAGGCCATCATGGGCGGGCTGGTGGCCGACCTGGACATACGGCGCGACCTCTTCGTCTGCACGAAGGTCGGCGCCGACAGCAAGGAGGCCGGGCGGGAGCAGATCGAGGGGTCCTTCCGCAACCTGCGGACCGACCGCATCGACCTCCTGGCTGTTCACAACCTGCGCGACATCACGAACCAGCTCGCCACGCTGCGCGAGCTGAAGGCCGCCGGGCGCATCCGCTATGTCGGCGCGACCACCTCCTTCGACCGGCAGTACGAGGCCTTCGAGGCGATGATGCGGCGCGAGGCGCTGGATGCCATCCAGATCGACTACGCGCTGGACAATCGCAATGCCGCCGAGCGCATCATCCCCCTGGCGAGGGAGCGCGGCATGGCCGTGTTCATCAACCTTCCCTTCGGCCGCGGCAGCGTCTTCCGCGCCACCGAGGGCAAGCCCCTACCGGATTGGGCCGCTGAGATCGACTGCACGAGCTGGGCGCAGTTCATGCTGAAATACCTCGTCTCGCACGAGGCCGTGACCTGCGCCGTGCCCGGCATGGCCCAGCCCCGCTACGTCGACGACAACCTCCGCGCCGCCACGGGCCGCATGCCGGATGCCGCGATGCGCCGACGGATGGAAGCCCTCATCGATGGCCTCTGAGGCAGGGGGCGGGCCGCTGCACCACCCCCTGCGACGGCTGGTCGATCTCCGCCCGGGCGAGGGACGGGCGCTGGCCTGGTCCTGGCTCTACGTCTTCGCGCTCTTTCTCGCCTACTACGTGCTCCGCCCCATTCGGGATGAGATGGGCGTGGCCGGCGGGGTGCGTAACCTGCCCTGGCTCTTCACGGGCACGCTGCTGGCGATGCTCGCGACCAACCCGCTCTTCGCCTTCGCGGTGCGGCGATGGCCGAGGGAGCGCTTCATCGCCATCTCCTACCGCTTCTTCATGCTCAACCTGCTCGGCTTCATGGCGCTGCTCGCCGCGGCGCCGCCGGAAGCCCAGCTCTGGGTCGGGCGCGCCTTCTTCATCTGGGTCTCCGTCTTCAACCTTTTCGTCGTCTCCGTCTTCTGGTCCTTCGTCGTGGACGTGTTCGACGCGGAGCAGGGCAAGCGCCTCTTCGGCTTCCTCGCGGCCGGGGCCACGCTCGGCGGCATCGCGGGCTCGGCCCTCACCTCGGGTTTGGTCGAGCATCTCGGCCAGTACCCGCTGCTTCTCGCCTCCATCCTGCTGCTCGAGGTCGCGGTCTTCGCGTCCCGGCGGCTCTCGCGCGTCAGCGATGCCTTCGGCCGCCCGGCGAACGGCGACGACCCGCACAAGGCGGTGGGTGGCGGCATCTTCGCGGGGATGACGCACACCTTCCGCTCGCCCTACCTCCTGGGCATCGGGTTCTTCATCCTCCTCTATGCCGTCACCAACACCTTCCTCTACTTCCAGCAGGCGACGATCGCGGAGGCGAACTTTCCCAGCCGCGCGGCCCGCACGGCCTTCTTCGCGAACATCGACTTCTGGGTGAACGTGCTGACGCTGGCCTTCCAGCTCTTCCTGACGGGGCGGCTGATGGGCTGGATCGGGGTCGCGCTCACCCTCTGCGCCCTGCCCCTGGTCAGCATCGCGGGCTTCACCGCGCTCGCGGCCTCGCCCACGGTGGGCGCCTTCGTCGCGGTGCAGGTCGCGCGCCGCGTGAGCAACTTCGCCCTCGCCCGCCCGGCACGGGAGGTCCTCTTCACCTCCGTGCCGCGGGAGGACCGCTACAAGGCAAAGAACTTCATCGACACCGTCGTCTATCGAGGCGGGGACCAGGTGGCGAGCTGGGCCTATGCCGGGCTGATCGGGCTGGGTCTGACGATGACGGGGATCTCCATCCTTGCCGTGCCGCTCTCGGTCCTCTGGCTGGCGCTGAGCTTCTGGCTCGGGCGGCGGCAGGAGCGCGCGGAGGCGGAGGCGGTTCCCCGCGCGGAGGGGCAGGAGCGGCCAAGGCAGGTCCTGCAGGCGGGGTGAGGTCGCGGTAGGCTATTTGCCCCCTTGCCGATCCCTGGTATCGGCGCGCGGCAACCCATGGACCATCCGTCCCGCATGACCCCGGATCAACGCCTTGACGACCAGGCGGTGCCCCTCCCGGAACTGATCATCCCGGAGCTGAGCATCGTGGTCCCGGCCTATAACGAGGCTGAGGTGCTCTCCTCCTTCCACGCGCGGCTCACCGCCGTGATGGCCGGGCTCGGGAGCTCCTACGAGATCGTCTACGTCAATGACGGGTCGCGGGACGCGACGCTCTCGACGATGTTCGCCCTCCGCGACGCGGATCCCCGGGTGTCCATCGTGAATCTCAGCCGGAACTTCGGCAAGGAGATCGCGCTGACCGCCGGGCTGGACCATGCCCGGGCGAGCGGAGCCGTGGTCGTCATCGATGCCGATCTCCAGGACCCGCCCGAGGTCATTCCCGAACTCGTGGCCACCTGGCGCGAGGGCGTGGATGTCGTCTACGCGACGCGCCGGTCCCGCAAGGGGGAGGGTTGGCTCAAGCGCGCCACGGCGAGCCTCTTCTACCGCGTGATCGGCCGCGCGTCCGGGCGCATCAACATCCCCGCCGATACGGGGGACTTCCGGCTGATGAGCCGCCGCGCGCTGGACGCCCTCCTGCGCCTGCGGGAGCAGCACCGGTTCATGAAGGGGCTGTTCGCCTGGATCGGCTTTCCCTCGCGCGCCGTGTATTACGACCGCGCCCCGCGCGCCGCGGGGCAGACGAAGTGGAACTACTGGCGGCTCTGGAACCTCTCGATCGAGGGCATCACCTCCTTCACCACCGCGCCGCTCATCGCGGCCACCTATCTCGGCTTCGTCACGGCCGTCCTCGCCATCGTCCTCATGCTCCGGGTGGTGATGAACACCCTCATCAACGGCGATCCGGTGCCGGGCTATCCCAGCCTGATGGCGGTGGTGCTGTTCCTGGGCGGGGTGCAGCTCATCACCCTCGGCATCATGGGCGAGTATCTCGGCCGCATCTTCAACGAGGTGAAGCGGCGCCCGCTCTACGTGGTGGAGCGGTATGTCGCGGGCGGGGAGGCAGGGGAGTAAGCAGAACTCCCGGTACAGCCGGAACCGACGCCGGACGGAAATACGATCCACTCGGCGCTCATCGTCAGCGTTGCCTCAGCCGCATGCTGCGCAATGCCATGGCGAGGAGGCGAGGATCGGTGCTCATGCCATGCTCACGCGGCGAGGAGGGCGTCTCGAAGCTGAACTCCAGCAGCACGGGCCCCTGACCGGCAGGCACGTCCAGGCTACGGGAGGACAGCTTCATGTGCGGTATCTCCCATTCAGCAATCGCCTCGCCATTCGCGCTGACCCTTACGCGTTGCGCCTCGCGGCTCGGCGGCGCGAAACCGACCAGCTGGAACTCTAAACGGAGGGGCTCATCCGCCTCCGTCCTCTGCCGCAACACCAGGCTGGCACGCTGTCCCCTGGACCAAGTCCAGGCCTCCTCAGGCGTGTACCATCCATCCATCAGCGTCTGCAGACCGCTCCCACCGGCCGCGAAGCCAAGCCCCGCTGCGAGGCTCGGCGTCGGGAGGATTGGTAGGTCCTCCCCGGCTGGACGGCAGAAGACGACCCGCCCCACCCTGGCGCATTCATGCTGTCTCCCGTGCCCGAGCGCCACCGCCGTGTCGCCGTCCGGTCTGGTAAAAATCCGGACCTCTCCTGGCTGCAGCGGCGTTGCCGCAGGGGCGAAGTCGTCGCGGCAGTCGAGGGGGCGCGGCTGCCTGCCGACATATCCCGTGTTCACCGGCAGGGTTCGCTCAGAGACGACTCCGAGTAGTTGGAGCAAGAGTTCGCCATACTGCGCATCCGGTCCGCCGCCGCTGCAGTAGTAGGACGGCAGAACGGTCACCACACGCACACTGGGCAGTATCCCGCGGAGTGCCTCCGCCTCCGGCACCAGAGTGGTGTCGGTGCGCACCAATTCGTGCAGACGGGCCCGGAGTGGTCCAGCATCCACCCACTGTACCGCCGGAATCAGGAGAAGGGCCGCTATCCATAGAGGCTTTGCCCGGAGACGTGCCAAAATGAGGATACCAGCGAGTGCGAGAGTGTAGGCAACGGGCCAGAACAGCCTTCCGCTGGCACGAAACTGTAAGAGCGCCTGTGGCGGCTGGCCCAGATCAAAGAGGAGCTTGCTGCCGAAACCCACGCGCGTCGTGATTGCGAGGCAGGTGAGGATGACCAGCCCCACGACGAGCCCTGCATGACGATGAAGGGCTCGGGGGACGTCCCTCGGGCGAAGGAGAATGCCGAGAACAACCGAGAGGATCAGCCCTAATCCCAACCAGTTGTAACCCTCGAAACCCGCGGCCGAGCTGATGTGGACGAAGTCGGATGGGTTCGGCAGCAGTCCCGACAGGAATGGCCAGATGGGAGAGAGGATGTTGAGGCTGTAAATGCCATAACCCTTGTGGCCGGAGCTGTCGCTAATGAACGTCTCGGTGCCGTAGTTTCCACCGTATCCGAGAACGCGGCTGACAACGGCCACGGTGGCGAGCACCAGCAGCCCCGACACGGCGGACAGGATGCCCGGCCGCCAGCGCTCCCACTGCTTGCCTGCCGAACCGTACGGTGCCCGCTGGGAGAGATCGAAGATCGCGCGCCAGACGAGCGTGGCCGGCGCCGCAATTATCAACGCTAAGCTCATGACGAGCAGGTAGGGGTGGATGAGCAAGGCGCATAAGACGAGCACGAGGGCGCCTACCCACGCGCCAACCGGCTTTGGGGACAGAAGCCGGAAGTAGAGGCCAAGGCCGAAAAGCAGGACGAAGTGTCCTGTCAGCGCTGCATGCCCGTAGCGTGCCCACCACGCCGGTATGCTCACCGCCATGACCGCAAAGGCCAGGCAGGGTAGCAGACGGCGCTCGCCAGCGCATCGGATGCAGAAGATCGCGGCGACCGGCTGCAAGACCCAGGCGATCCCGTACCAGAGCCCGATGCCGTGGAATGCCGGAGAAAGAAGCTCTCTTCCAAGCTTCAGCAGGACGGCCAGAAGCGGGATGGAATCCATGAACCCGATCGGCACGCCCGGGGGCATTACGTTGCGGATCCAGAGAGGCGGCCAGTGCCATGGCTCCGCGATGAAGTAGCGCTGGCCGATCGCATGGGTGATCGCGTCACCCGCTAGCACGCTCCGGGGGTCGGGGAAGAGGAAGGAGGCTGGAAAAAGCCAAGCGGCCATCATGATGCCGGCGAGTGCGGCCAAGCCGTAGGACAAGAGCCCCGTGCCCCAGCACTCGCGCGAACTAGTCATCGGAGGCGCTTCCTTTGATGCCCAGGGGGCGACCGCGTTTGGAACATCGTGTCGTCACTAGGGGCGGTAATCGGTTTGAGCGGCGGACCGGACGGGCGCGTGCCCCTGTATATCCGACGCCCATCAGGTTGCTGCTCGCGTTGGACGGCGAGCGGCGGTCCGAGGCCTCGCCGTCGAGCAAACCGCGAATCCCCGAACTCGGGTGCTTCAGCTCTACGCGGGTTCCGCCCTGTTCTCTGGAACAGTTCCCCAAACCATCGCTGTCAGGCCCGCCGCTCGGTTCCAGGGCAGCACCGCTTCCGCGGCACAGACCGCGGCGAAGGCGGTGTTCATCACAGGGCCGAATTCCCGCATCTGGCTCTTCGGCTCGCTCTTGCGTCCGAGGAGGCGCTGAGGAAGGCGACTCGCCATGACGAGCGGCATCAGCAAGCCGTAGAGATAGCGGCCGCCATCCACCCGGAGCCCAGCCCTGGTCAGGACATCGGAGATCTGCCGAAGGTCATAGCGACGAAAGTGCTCGAGGAACTCGTCATGTCCGCTCCAGAGCCACTGGAAGGCCGGGACAGTGATGATGAAGCGCGTGCCGGGCCGGGCGGATGAGATGTACTCGCGCGCGAGGCCGACATCGTCCTCGACGTGCTCGAGGACGTCCATCATGAGGACGAGCGAGGCGTCCGAGGCATCGCCATGGCGCCGGAAGCGCAGCGGCTTGCCCTCATGCGTCTCGTCCCGGTCCTCAGGATAACCGGGGTCGATCAGGGTCGCACGGTCGGCTCCGCGGGAGAGGAGGATACGCGAGAAGAAGCCCGAGCCCGCGCCGACATCGGCCACGTGCCGCAAATCATCGCCGCTGACCCGCAGCATGGCGTTCGCCTTGGCCCGGTAGTACCAGTGCTCGGCGATGCGGTCGCCGAGAATTTCTTCCTCCTTCAGGTCCATCGTTACCCGGCGCTCCTTCTGGCAACCTGTTCCGCCCGCGCCCCGGTGCGGAGCAGGCGCCCTGTACAATCTCGACCGGAAGAAGCCAACACCCGATCCGGTGTCAGTAGACCGCTCCTTGCAGTGACGCACCAGTCTCAGCGAGGCAGCCGGTCCAGCGCCTGGGCCAGGTCCGCGATCAGATCCGCCGTATCCTCCAGCCCGATATGCAGCCGGATGATCGGCCCGCCGAAGTCGTGCGGGTCGGTCGCGGTGCGGGTGATGGAGGGCGCGGTCGGGAGGGCGAGGCTCTCATAGCCTCCCCAGGACGCGCCGATCCCGAAGAGCGAGAGCGCGTCCACCACGGCCTCGGCATCCGCATCGGAGTAGCGGGGCTGGAGCACCACGCCGAAGAGGCTGCAGGCACCGGCGAAGTCGCGGGCGTAGAGCGCGTGCTGGGGATGGGAGGGCAGGGCGGGGTGGAGCAGCCGCAGCACCTCAGGCCGCCCCTCCAGCCAGCGGGCGACCTCCAGCCCGTTCTCGGCCTGGGCCTTCAGCCGCACGGGCAGGGTGCGCAGCCCGCGCAGGCAGAGCCAGCAGTCGTCGGGGCTGGCGAACTGGCCGAGCTGGCTCGCCGCGCCCTTCACGATGCTCCAGTCCTCCGGCGTGTTCACCGCGACGCTGCCGAGAAGGATGTCCGAGTGCCCGCCCGCATATTTCGTCAGCGCCTGGATGGAGACGTCCACGCCGTGGGCGAAGGGCTGGAAGTTGTGGAAGCCCCAGGTGTTGTCCATCAGCACCTTGGCGCCCGCGGCATGGGCGGCGCGGGCGATGGCAGGGATGTCCTGCACCTCGAAGGTGTGGCTGCCCGGGCTCTCGGTATAGACGACCTTCGTGTTCGGGCGGATCAGCGCGCGCGTCGCCGCCTCGTCCACCAGCGGATCGTAATAGGTCGTCTCGATCCTGAAGCCCGCCATGAGCCCGTCGGCCAGGTTGCGCGCGGGGCCGTAGACGCTGTCGGGCATGAGGCAGTGGTCGCCCGCCTTCAGGTAGGCCAGCAGCGGCACCATCACGGCGGCGAGGCCGGTGCCGACGATCAGGGCGCGCGTGCCGCCCTCGATCTCGGCGATCATGTCCTCGAGCATGTGGTGGGTCGGGCCGCCGGCCGTGCCGTAGGTGAGCACCTGCTCGTAGCGCTGCTTCCCCGCCGCCTTGCGGGACTCGCAGTCCGGGAAGAGCACGGTGGAGCCGCGATGGACGGGCGGGTTGACGAAGCCGTGCACCCGCGCCCCCGCGCGCCCGTGATGGGACATGCGGGTGGCGAAGCCCAGCGTCGCGTCGTCCTGGTCGGCCATCAGGCGGCGCTCCCCGTGGCCTTGGGCGTCTCGGGCCGCAGCGCCCATTCCGTCCAGGAACCGTCATAGACCGAGCCCTCGGGCAGCCCGGCGCGCACCAGCCCGAGGGCGAGCACGCAGGCCGTCACGCCCGAGCCGCAGGAGAGGATGGTGGGCCGCTCCGCCTCCACCCCCGCCCGCTCGAAGCGGGCGCGCAGCGCCTCGGGGGGCAGCATCGTGCCGTCGGGCGCCAGAAGGTCGGTGAAGGGGATGTTCGCCGCCCCCGGCATGTGGCCGCTGGGCAGGCCCGCGCGGGGTTCCGGCGCCGTGCCGTCGAAGCGACCCGCTGACCGCGCGTCGAGGATCAGCGCCTCGCCCCCGCCCTGGCGGACGATCCGCTTGATGTCGCCGATGCCGCGGAGCCGGTCCGTGCGGAAATCGGGAACGAAGGTGGCGGCGGTCGGCGCGGGCGGCTCGCCGGATTCCACCGGCCGTCCCTCCCGCTTCCACTTGGGCAGCCCGCCATCGAGGACGTAAGCGGCCTCGTGCCCCATCAGCCGCATGAGCCACCAGCCCCGCGCCGCGGCGCGCAGCCCGTGCGCCTGGTCGTAGAAGACGACGCGGCTGCCGTTGGAGATGCCGAGCGCGCCGGCCAGCTTCGCGAAGCGCGCGGGCGTCGGGACCATGTGCGGCAGGTCCGTGTCGGGATCGGCGAGGAGGTCCACGTCGAAGAAGCGGGCGCCGGGGATGTGGGCGGCGAGGAAGTTCTCCCGCTTGTTGCCGGGCTCGCCGGGCAGGATCAGCGAGCAGTCGAGCACCACGAGGTCGGGCTTGCCCAACTCCCCCGCCAGCCATTCCGTCGAGACGATTGCGTCCATGGTGTCGCTCACGATCAGCCCTCCGCCAGCACGATGTGGATGCGCCGGTTCTGCTTGCCCTTGCTTTCCATCTTCACCACCTCCACGCGCCCGATCTCGCCGGTGCGGCGCACATGCGTGCCGCCGCAGGGCTGGAGGTCCACCGGCGCCTCCTCGGCGCCGATCCGCACCAGCCGGATCTGACCGGCCCCGCGCGGCGGCTGGACGGAAAGGGTGCGGACGAGGCCGGGATTGGCGTCCAGCTCCGCCTCGCTGATCCAGCGCTCGCCGATCGGGTGGTCCCCGGCGATCAGCTCGTTCAGCCGCTCCGTCACCCACTCCTTCGCGGGCGGCTCGGGCAGGTCGAAGTCCAGGCGGGACTTCTCGGCGCCGATCTGGTTGCCGGTGGCGAAGATGCCGGGCATGGCGGCGCAGAGCAGGTGCAGGGTGGTGTGCATCCGCATGTGCCGGTGGCGCCGGTTCCAGTCCAGCCGCGCGACGACCTGCGCGCCCACGGGCGGTAGGGCGGCGCCGGGGGCGGGGAGGTGCAGGGCGGAGCCGTCCGGCGACTTCACCGTGTCGGCCACCGCCATCTCGCCGCCGTCCCAGGCGATGGTGCCGGTGTCGCCCGGCTGCCCGCCGGCGCGGGGGTAGAAGACGCTGGCGTCGAGGATCACCCCGGCCTCGGAGGATTCGAGGACGGTCGCGCGGTTCTCCGCGGTATAGGCGTCTTCCCGGAACAGGGCGCGGCTGCGCGTCATGGCGTCCATTCCTCTTTCAGTCGCGCGTGGTTCACCTGGAACCAGAGCAGGGCGAGGGCGGTGGGCGCGTTGCGGATGCGGTTCGCGGCCACCATGGCGAAGGCCTCCGCCGCCTCCACCACCCGGACCACGGTTTCCTCCCCCTCGCCGGCGAGGCCGCCCGTCCGGTCGCGCGCCCCCTCCAGGGATACGCGGGCGATGTGGAAGTGGACGCGCTCGTCGCAGGACCCCTGGGCGAGCATGTAGGTCCCGATCGCCTCGATGCGGGAGGGGACGAGGCCCGTCTCCTCTTCCAGCTCGCGCCGGGCGGTCTCAAGCGGGTCCTCGCCGGGGTCCACCAGCCCGGCGGGCAGCTCCGTCACGCGCGGTTCCTCCCCGGCGGCGAGGGCGGGAAGGCGGAACTGCTCGATGAGCGCGATCCGGTCCGTCACGGGGTCCCAGGGCAGGATCACCGTTCCCTGCCCGCGGCGCAGCAGCTCCCAGGTCAGCAGCTCCGAGAGGCTTCCGTCCCGCTTGCGAAAGCGGAAGCGCACCCGCTGGACGGGGTAGCGGCCGTTCCAGACGACCTCGTCGGTCTCGGGCTCGTAGAGCGGGTGGGACGGGACGGGCGGGGCCTTGGCCGGGCGCCCGGGGAGAGGGATGCGGGCCGCGCCGCGCTGCTCGTTCATGCGGGGCCGGACGCTACAGCGGAACGCGCGGCTTGGGTATCGCCCCCAGCCATGGTTCCCGGGCATGGCCGTCCGCCCGGGAAAAGGGGCCGCCGAGGGTTGCGGCCGGCCCGCCTCTCCGGAGAATGGCCGCCAGGTCACGCGAAGCCCCGCCCCATGAAGTCCCCGCCCATGCCCGACGAGACGCGCGGCCAGCGCGCCGCGAGGGCCCGCGCCATCGGCTGCGTCACCGCCTCGGCCGGCCTCTTCGCCCTCGCGGCCGCCGCGGTGAAGGGCCTGCAGGGGGCTGTCCCGCTCTCCGAACTCGTCTTCTTCCGCAACCTCCTCGCCCTGCCGGCCATCCTGGTGCTGGCCGCGCTCACCGCGCCGGGCGGGCTGCGGGCGGCCCTGCGGACGCGCCATCCCGCCCGCCACGTCGAGCGGATGGTGGGCGGCCTGATGGGGATGTACGGCTCCTTCTTCGGCTACGCCCACCTGCCGCTGGCGACAGTGACGGCGCTCAACTTCACCATGCCGCTCTTCCTCACCGGCCTCTCCGTCCTCCTCCTGCGGGAGAGGGTGGGGTGGGCCCGGCTGGGGGTGGTGCTGGTCGGCTTCGCCGGGGTGCTGCTGATGGTCCAGCCCGGGGGCGGCGGGCCGCTCCATCCCCTGGCGGTCGGGAGCGTGCTGGCGGGGGCGCTCGGCTGGGCCTACGCGATGGTCTCGATCCGCCGCATGGGCGAGGCGGGGGAGGCGGGCATCACCATCGTGCTGTGGTTCGCCATCGGGGCCGCGCTCGTCTCCGGCCTGGCGGCGCTGCCGGGCTGGGTGCACCCCACGCCGGGGCAGTGGGGGCTGCTGCTGGTCGTCGGCCTCGTCTCCGTCGGGGCGCAGCTGCTGATGACGGCGGCCTACCGCTCCGCGGATACCACGCTCCTCGCGCCCTTCGAGTACTCCGCCATCCTCTGGACCACCTCCATCGGCGTGCTCCTCTGGGGGGAGGTGCCGGATCTCTGGGACCTCGCGGGGTTCCTCCTCCTGGCCGGGGCGGGGCTGGCGCTTTGGCGGATGGAGGTCTCGCGCGCGCCGGCCTGAGGGCCCGCTACCGGCTCTCGCGCAACACCGCCTGGGCCAGCGCCCGCGCCTCCGTGGCGGCCTGGCTGCGGGGCGCGGATTCGGCGGCGCCGAGTCCCTCGGCGAAGGCGGCGGCGAAGGCGGTGCGGTTGCCGAAGGCGGCGTCGAGCAGGGGCAGCTTCCGGTCCCGCAGCGCCTGGGCGACCTCCTGGGCGGCCTTTCCCTGGGCGGGGACGCGGTTGAGCATGAGGGCCACCGCGCGTCGCTCGGCCGCCGCGACCTCCAGCGTCGCCTCCATCGCCCAGAGGTCGGGCATTGAGGGCTGGAGGGGGATGAGCACGAGGTCCGCCGAGCGCATCGCCACTCGGCTGTCCGTATCGGCATGCGGCGGCGTGTCCAGCACGACGAAGTCGTGCCCTTCCCGCAGCCGCGTCACCGCCTGGGGCACGCGCCAGCCGGAGGGGCTGGAGAAGTCGAGCCCGCGGGCACTGGCCGGGCGTAGGGAGTGCCAGCGCGTCAGGCTCGCCTGGGGGTCCGTGTCCAGCAAGGCCGTGCGCGCCCCGCTCTCGGCCAGCGCCACGGCCAGGTTGGCCGCGACGGTGGACTTACCCGCCCCGCCCTTGCGCTGCGCCACCGCCACCACGAAGGCCATGTCACACGCCCTTTGCCGATTCGCCGGGGAGCCTAGACCGGTTTCAGCGTGCGGTGCTGCACCGCGTCACGGCTCTCCCTGAATAGTCCTGGCCGGAATAGCGTTCAGCGGGCATGCCCGACCTTTTCTCAGCCCATCATCGCCACGCCCCGCTCCCTTCGCCGCGCCTCTCCGACGGGGCGGGCG
The DNA here is from genome assembly GCF_014199205.1 of Muricoccus pecuniae. Lineage (GTDB taxonomy): Bacteria > Pseudomonadota > Alphaproteobacteria > Acetobacterales > Acetobacteraceae > Roseomonas > Roseomonas pecuniae. The sequence continues at coordinate 114,917 of NZ_JACIJD010000005.1, forward strand.
GCAGAGGCCGCTCCCTCCGGCCCGACTGGCCGCTCGACCTCCTCACCCCCGCCGCGATGGCGCGGGCGGACGCGGCCTCCTCCGTGCCGGTGGCGCGGCTGATGGCGGCCGCGGGAAGGGCGGTGGCCCGGGCGGCCATGGCGCGCTTCCGCCCCTGCCGCACGCTGGTCCTGGTGGGGCCGGGCAACAATGGCGGCGACGGGCTGGTCGCGGCGCGGCTGCTGGAGGGGGCGGGGTGGCCGGTCGCCGTCTCCTTCATGGCGGCGCCCCCGGCCGCGGGGCCCGCGGCGGAGGCGGCCGCCCGGTGGCGCGGCCCGGTGCTGCCCTTCCGCCCGGAGGAGGCGGCGCGGGCGGGGCTGGTGATCGATGCGCTGCTCGGCGGCGCCCCCTCCCGCCCGCTCGCGGCCGGGGCGCTGGAGGTGCTGCGCGCCGCGGGCGGCCCCGTGCTGGCCGTGGACGTGCCGAGCGGTCTCGACGGCACGACGGGGCAGCCGCTGGGGGAGGCGGTGCCGGCCGCGCTCACCGTGACCTTCGCCCGGCTGAAGCCCGGGCACCTCCTCCTGCCCGGGCGGCTTCTCTGCGGCGAGCTGCACCTCGCCGATATTGGCCTGCCGGAGGAGGCGATCGCCGAGGCGCTGGAGGGGGAGGGGGAGCGGAGCTTCCGCAACGCCCCCGGTCTCTGGCACCTGCCGCCCGAGGACCCCGCCGGGCACAAGTACCGGCGCGGCCATGTGGTGGTCGCTGGCGGGGCCATGTCAGGGGCCGCGCGGCTGGCGGCGGGGGCCGCGCGGCGGGCCGGGGCGGGGCTGGTGACGCTCGCCGCCCTCTCGGCCGAGGCGGCGGCGGCCTTCCGCGCAGGGGAGCCGGGGGCGATCGTCGCCGACCCCCCTGCGGAGGCGCTGCTGGGGGATGCGCGGCGCGGTACCTGGGTCCTCGGCCCCGGCCTGCCGCCCGACGACGCCGCGCGGGACCTCCTGGCCGGCGCGGTGCGGGCCGGGCGCTCGGTCGTGGCCGATGCGGGGGCACTGGGCGCATTCGCCGGAGCGCCCGAGGGGCTGCGCGGCGCCGCCATCATCACCCCCCATGCCGGGGAGTTCGCGCGGCTCTTCGGCGAGGTCGGGCCGGACCGGCTGGCCGCCGCCCGCCGCGCCGCCTGCCAGACCGGGGCCGTGACAGTGCTGAAGGGGCCGGACACGGTGATCGCCGCGCCGGACGGCCGGGCGGCAGTGAACCACAACGCCCCGCCCAGCCTCGCCACGGCGGGCACGGGGGACGTGCTGGCCGGGATCACGGGGGCGATGCTGGCCGGGGGAATGCCGCCCTTCGAGGCAGCCTGCGCCGCCGTGTGGCTTCAGGGCGAGGCGGCGCCGAGGGGGGCGGGCGTGCTGGCCGAGGACGTAATGGAGGGGATCCCCGGGGCCCTCTCCCGCGCCGATCGGGCCCGCTGATTTCGCCGGCGCTTGGAAAGGGCGCCCGGTTGCGGTAAGGGCGCCCCCTTCGGCGCCGCGCGAGGCGGGCGTGGTGGAATTGGCAGACACGCTGGATTTAGGTTCCAGTGGCGCAAGCCGTGGGGGTTCAAGTCCCTCCGCCCGCACCAAGCTGCTTGGCGCCGTCCTGAATGTCCTTGATGTGGAACTGAGCAGATGCAGGTGACGGAACTCTCGGCCGAGGGGCTGAAGCGGTCCTTCTCGGTGGTGGTGCCGGCGGCGGAGATCGAGGCGACGCGCGACAAGCGGCTCGCCGCGCTGGGCCGCGACCTGCGGATCCCGGGCTTCCGGCCGGGCAAGGTGCCGATGTCGGTGGTCAAGAAGCGCTACGGCACGGCGGTGACGGGCGAGGTGCTGGAGGAGCAGGTCCAGACCGCGACCCGCGAGCTGCTGACCGACCGCGGCCTGCGCCCGGCGCTGCAGCCGAAGGTCGAGCTCGTCGGCGAGTTCGGCGAGGGCCAGGACCTCTCCTTCAACATCGAGATGGAGGTCCTGCCCGAGATCCCGATGCCCGACTTCTCCGGCATCGAGCTGGAGCGCCCGCGCGCCGAGCCCTCCGAGGAGGAGGTGCAGAAGGCGCTGGACGGGCTGGCCGCGCGCAACGCCAAGCTCGAGGACGTGACGGAGGAGCGGCCCGCCGCCAAGGGCGACATGGTCGTGGCCGATTTCGTCGGCCGCCTCGTCGAGGGCGAGGGCGATGAGGCGACGGTGGGCGAGCCCTTCCCGGGCGGCACCGCCAGCGACATGCCGATCGAGGTGGGCGGCGAGGGCTTCATCCCCGGCTTCACCGAGGGGCTTGAAGGCATCCGCCCGGGCGAGACGCGCAAGGTCCGCGTGAGCTTCCCCGAGGGCTACGGCTCGGCCGAGCTGGCCGGCAAGCCCGCGGAGTTCGAGATCACGGCCAAGGCGCTCAAGACCCGCGCCGCCGCCCCGGCCGACGACGAGTTCGCCAAGTCGCTCGGCCTGGAGAGCGCCGAGAAGCTCCGGGAGGAGCTGAAGAAGTCCATCCAGAGCGAGTATGACAGCCTCACCCGCCTGCGGGTGAAGCGCGCCCTCCTCGACCAACTCGCCGACCGCGCCGACTTCCCCGTGCCCGAGGGCATGGTGGAGGCCGAGTTCGGCCAGATCTGGCCGCGGGTGGAGGAGGACCGCAAGGCGGGCCGCCTGGACCCCGAGGACGCCGGCAAGGACGAGGAGACGCTGCGGGCCGAGTACCGCAAGATCGCCGAACGGCGAATCCGCCTGGGCCTGCTGCTCTCGGAGATCGGGCGGACGAACAACATCCAGGTCGGCCAGGACGAGCTGTTCCAGGCCATGCGCCGGGAGGCCACCCGCTATCCCGGCCAGGAGAAGCAGGTCTTCGAATTCTTCCAGAAGAACCCGCAGGCGCTGGAGAACCTCCGCGCCCCGATCTTCGAGGAGAAAGTTGTGGACTTCATGCTGGAGCTGGCCAAGGTGACGGACACTACCGTTGCGCCGTCCGAGCTCCAGGCCGCCTGACACCCCTGAGAGCTTTCTGTCTCCGGGGTAAATACGCGCCCGCCCCCCTTCCCCGGGGGGGCGGGTTGCCCCATCTTGGGGTTGTATTGCCGGCAAAGGGGCCGGAGGGGCGCCGCGGCATGGCCGGGCTCCCGTCCGGGCGGTGCCATCGGGGACGCACCCTTCCGCCGGCGGGGAAGGACAAACGATGACTCGCTCCGTATTCGTCGATCGTGACCCGGTGGATGTCTACAACAACTCCCTCGTCCCCATGGTGGTCGAGCAGAGCGCTCGCGGTGAGCGCGCCTACGATATCTACTCGCGCCTGCTGAAGGAGCGGATCATCTTCCTGACGGGCCAGGTCTTCGACCAGGTCTCGTCGCTGATCTGCGCCCAGCTCCTCTTCCTGGAGAGCGAGAACCCGAACAAGGACATCGCCTTCTACATCAACAGCCCGGGCGGCGTCGTCTCGGCCGGCCTCGCGATGTACGACACGATGCAGTACATCCGCAGCCCCGTCTCCACGGTCTGCCTCGGCATGGCGGCCTCCATGGGCTCGCTGCTGCTGACCGCCGGGGAGAAGGGCAAGCGCTTCGCCCTGCCGAACAGCCGGATCATGGTCCACCAGCCCTCCGGCGGCGCCCAGGGCCAGGCCACGGACATCGAGATCCAGGCCCGCGAGATCCTGGATCTCCGCAAGCGCCTGAACCAGATCTATGTCCACCACACCGGCCAACCGGTGGAGGAGATTGAGCGCAAGCTCGAGCGTGACACCTACATGTCCGCCGAGGACGCGCAGGCTTTCGGGCTGATCGACCAGGTCGTGTCGAAGCTGCCCCCTGGGGCGGCGGTTGCGGCGCCGGCGGTCGAGGGCCCCCGCAGCTGATGGGGGCGGCCCGCCCCACCATGTTCGGGATCTGTTCCGACTGGCGGGGCCGGGCGGCCGTCACAATTTCGTCCCACGCTTCCCCCGAGGGGGGTGGGTGGCTATCCTGCCGATCTGACGCCCCGGGCGCGCCGCCATCCGGCCCGGCCCGGAGCGAGGAGCGCACATGAGCAAGTCCGGCGATTCCAAGAACACCCTCTACTGCTCGTTCTGCGGCAAGTCGCAGCACGAGGTGCGCAAGCTCATCGCCGGCCCGACGGTGTTCATCTGCGACGAATGCGTCGAGCTGTGCATGGACATCATCCGCGAGGAGCACAAGACGCACCTCGTGAAGTCCCGCGACGGGGTTCCGACGCCCAAGGAGATCTGCAAGGTCCTCGATGACTACGTCATCGGGCAGGAGCACGCGAAGAAGGTGCTCTCGGTGGCCGTGCACAACCACTACAAGCGGCTGGCCCACGGGGCCAAGACCGGCGAGGTGGAGATCGCCAAGAGCAACATCATGCTCGTCGGCCCCACCGGCTCGGGCAAGACCCTGCTCGCCCAGACCCTCGCCCGCATCCTCGACGTCCCCTTCACCATGGCGGACGCGACGACCCTGACCGAGGCCGGCTATGTCGGCGAGGATGTGGAGAACATCATCCTCAAGCTGCTCCAGTCCGCGGACTACAATGTCGAGCGGGCGCAGCGCGGCATCGTCTACATCGACGAGGTCGACAAGATCAGCCGCAAGTCGGACAACCCTTCGATCACGCGCGACGTGAGCGGCGAGGGTGTCCAGCAGGCGCTGCTCAAGATCATGGAGGGCACGGTGGCCTCCGTCCCGCCCCAGGGCGGCCGGAAGCATCCCCAGCAGGAGTTCCTGCAGGTGGACACCTCCAACATCCTCTTCATCGTGGGCGGCGCCTTTGCCGGGCTCGAGAAGATCATCGCGGCCAAGGGCAAGGGTTCGGGAATCGGCTTCGGCGCCGACGTGAAGGGCCCGGACGAGCGACGCCAGGGTGCCATCCTGCGCGAGGTGGAGCCCGAGGACCTGCTGAAGTTCGGCCTGATCCCCGAGTTCATCGGCCGCCTGCCGGTGATCGCGACCCTCGAGGACCTCGACGAGAAGGCCCTGATCGAGATCCTGACCAAGCCGAAGAACGCACTGCTGAAGCAGTACCAGCGCCTCTTCGAGATGGAGGGGACGAAGCTCACCTTCACCGAGGACGCGCTGAAGTCGGTCGCCACCCGCGCCATCCAGCGCAAGACCGGCGCCCGCGGGCTGAGGTCCATCATGGAGGGCATCCTGCTCTCCACCATGTTCGACCTTCCCGGTCTGGACGAGGTGGAGGAGGTGGTCGTGAATAAGGAGGTGGCCGAGAACCGGGCCCAGCCCTTGTTCATCTACGGTGAACGACAGGCGGAGCAGACTAGCGCCTGACCAGGGCAGCTCACCGCCCGTTCCCGGTGATCGGGGGCGGGTATATTTCTTGCAGGTCCTGACAGTCGGGGCGGCCTTCCCGCCGTTGTGGGAAAGCCGCCCCGACACCACATTAGGGCTCTACCCGTGGTGACGGGGACGTGCCCGATCGGGGCGTTCCCGCGCCGACTGTCCAAGCGAGGTCCCCATGGCGGATTCTGAAGCGGCACTGGTTCGGGGCGAGGCTCTGCCCGTTCTTCCCCTCCGTGACATCGTTGTTTTCCCACATATGATCGTCCCGCTTTTCGTCGGGCGCGAGAAGTCCGTGCGGGCGCTCGAGTCGGTGATGCGGGAGGACAAGCAGATCCTCCTGCTCGCCCAGCGCAACGCCGCCCAGGACGACCCGGAGGCTTCCGACCTGTTCGAGGTCGGCACGGTCTCGACCGTGCTCCAGCTCCTCAAGCTCCCGGACGGCACCGTGAAGGTGCTGGTCGAGGGTGGCCGCCGCGCGCGCGTGGTGGGCTGGAAGGAGACCGGCACTCATTTCGAGGCCTTCGCCGAGACGATCGAGGAGGCGAGCCCCGAGCCGCGCGAGGTCGAGGCACTGAGCCGCTCGGTCGTGAGCCAGTTCGAGGGCTACATCAAGCTCAACAAGAAGATCGCGCCGGAGGTGCTGGTTTCGATCAACCAGATCGAGGAGCCGGCCAAGCTCGCCGACACTGTCGCCGCGCACCTGAACCTCAAGATCGCCGAGAAGCAGGAGCTTCTGGAGACGGTCGGGGTTCCCGCGCGGCTGGAGCGGGTCTTCGCCCATATGGAGAGCGAGATCGGCGTCCTTCAGGTGGAGAAGCGCATCCGGAACCGCGTGAAGCGGCAGATGGAGAAGACCCAGCGCGAGTACTACCTGAACGAGCAGATGAAGGCGATCCAGAAGGAGCTGGGCGAGGGCGAGGAGGGCAAGGACGAGATCGCTGAGCTCGAGGCCAAGATCAAGGCCACCAAGCTCTCGGCCGAGGCGCGCGAGAAGGCGATGGGCGAGCTGAAGAAGCTTCGCGGCATGTCGCCCATGTCCGCCGAGGCGACGGTCGTCCGCAACTACCTCGACTGGATGCTGACCATCCCCTGGAAGAAGCGCACGAAGGTGCGGATCGACCTGGAGGAGGCGCAGCGCGTCCTTGATGCCGACCACTTCGGCCTGGAGAAGGTGAAGGAGCGGATCATCGAGTACCTGGCCGTGCAGTCGCGCAGCCAGAAGATCCGCGGCCCGATCCTCTGCCTCGTCGGTCCGCCCGGCGTGGGCAAGACCTCGCTCGGCAAGTCGATTGCGAAGGCCGTGAACCGGAACTTCGTGCGCATGTCGCTCGGCGGCGTGCGGGACGAGGCGGAGGTGCGCGGCCACCGGCGGACCTATATCGGCTCCATGCCCGGCAAGGTCATCCAGGGCATGAAGAAGGCGAAGACGTCCAACCCGCTCTTCCTGCTGGACGAGATCGACAAGCTTGGCGCCGACTGGCGCGGGGACCCGTCCTCGGCCCTGCTGGAGGTGCTGGACCCCGAGCAGAACGGGACCTTCAACGACCACTATCTCGAGGTGGACTACGACCTGTCGGACGTGATGTTCATCACGACCGCCAACTCGCTGAAGATGCCCCAGCCGCTGCTGGACCGCATGGAGATCATCCGCATCCCCGGCTACACCGAGGATGAGAAGATCGGCATCTCTCGCCGCCACCTGATCGGCAAGGTCAGCGAGGCGAACGGGCTGAAGCCGGGCGAGTGGAGTGTGACGGACGAGGCGGTCCGCGACCTCGTGCGCTACTACACGCGCGAGGCGGGTGTCCGTAACCTGGAGCGCGAGATTGGTGGGCTGGCCCGCAAGGCCGTGCGCGAGATCGTCTCTGGCAAGGCGAGGACGGTGGAGATCACCGCCGAGAACCTCGGCAAGTATGCCGGCGTACGGAAGTTCCGCTATGGCGAGGCCGAGGTCGAGGACATGGTGGGTGCCGTCACCGGCCTCGCCTGGACCGAGGTGGGCGGCGAGATCCTGACGATCGAGTCGGTGCTGCTGCCCGGCAAGGGCCATGTGAAGCACACCGGCAAGCTCGGCGACGTCATGCAGGAGAGCGTCTCGGCGGCGGTGTCCTATGTCCGCAGCCGCGCGACGAGCTTCGGCATCAAGCCGACGATCTTCGAGAAGCGGGACATCCACGTCCACGTTCCCGAGGGGGCGACTCCGAAGGACGGGCCGTCGGCCGGTATCGCCATGGCCACGAGCATCGTCTCGATCCTGACGGGGATCGCGGTCCGCAAGGACGTCGCGATGACCGGCGAGATCACGCTGCGCGGCCGGGTGCTCCCGATCGGCGGGCTGAAGGAAAAGCTCCTCGCGGCGCTCCGCGCCGGGGTCGGGACCGTCTTCATCCCGAAGGAGAACGAGAAGGACCTGGCCGATATTCCGGAGAGCGTGACCAAGGCGCTGAAGGTCATCCCCGTCTCCCATGTGGACGAGGTGATCTCGCAGGCCCTGGTGCGCCGGCCGGAGCCGATCGACTGGATCGAGCCGGAGGAGGTCGCGCCCTCCAAGCCGTCCGCGGGCGATCCGGCCGGGGCTAGCCTGCCGCACTGACGCGGCTGGTTCGACAAACAAGGGCGCCGTCCTTCGGGGCGGCGCCTTTTTCTTTCGTGCGTCCGCCGGGCCTTGCAGCCGTTGACGTGGCCGCCGTGGACTGCATAGGGTCCGGCCGTGGCGGGCGCTTAGCTCAGCGGTAGAGCGCCTCGTTTACACCGAGGATGCCGGGGGTTCGAATCCCTCAGCGCCCATTCCCGCCGCCGTCGCCGCCGTCATTTCGCTCAGGGGATTTCCTCAGCACGGGACCGCCAACGGGCCGCTCACCGGCGCGGCGGCGGCATGGGCCCCGGCGGACGCGTGAGTGTCCACTGACCGGGCCGGGAGCCATCTCCGGAGCGCGGCCCTCACGGCCGCGTTCGCCCTGGCCGCCTGTGCGGGGCAGGGAGGTCGGTGCTTTCGGCGCGGGCGGCACCGTGCCCGCCTGGCCAGCCCTGCCGTGCGAAGCCCACAGGCTTGCGGGCGACCGTGTACGACGACGATCCCAGGCGCCATCGAACGGCTGAGCACGGCGAATCGCTCCTGGGCCTCGTTGCCGCCGCAAAGCGTGGGTTACCGGACGCCCAGTACCGTCTCGCGACCGCGCTCGTTCATGGGACGCCGGACACGCCCCGGCAGTCCAACGCCGCGCTGCAGTGGATGCGGCGCGGAAAGCGGCGATGTCCGCGCGCAGCGCGCCCTGGGGCGGGTCTACATGACCGGTCTCGAGGAAATGGGGCAGGACATCGGCGCGGCGCTGGCCCGGGTAGGCCAGCGCGAGCGGGGAGCGTCAGGCTCGCGGCGACTTGGCGGTGATAGACCGTGCGGAGAAGGGGGGAGCGCGACTCCCGGCGGGCCCCGGCCATGAAGCAGGCGGAGACCGCGCTCTGGGTGGTTGTGCTGCCCGTCGTCGTCTTCTGAGCGGACCGTATTGACAGGAGGGGCGCCAGGCCATACACGCCCCTCACGTCGCGAGCGGGTGTAGCTCAGTTGGTTAGAGCGCCGGCCTGTCACGCCGGAGGTCGCGGGTTCGAGCCCCGTCACTCGCGCCACGCGACGCAAACAAGACGCCGTCCCTCGGGGCGGCGTTTTGCGTTTCAGGGCTTCGGCGAGATCCTGGAGCGGGGTTGAGAACGCCTCGCAACCATTGATTAAGCCGCATTCATTGTGCCAGGATAGGCATCTGCCCCTATGGCGAAGACCCCGCCGGGCCTATATGTAGGCTCCATTGCGCTGCGGCATTGCCGCAGCGCCAATGGACGCATCCGGCGGTCGCGTGAGGCCTCGGGTGCCCCGAAGCTCCGAGGGGCATGATGACCCAGCCGCTGCTGGCCAATTACTTCCCGATCCTGGTTTTTCTCGGCATCGCGGCCGCGATCAGCATCGCCATGGTGGGCGGTTCGGTCCTGGCCGCGCGGCAGAAACCGGACGCGGAGAAGCTCTCGACCTATGAGTGCGGTTTCGAGCCTTTCGAGGACACGCGGCACCGCTTCGACGTGCGATTCTATCTCGTCGCGATCCTGTTCATCATCTTCGACCTTGAGGTCGCGTTCCTCTTTCCCTGGGCGGTGTCGCTCGGCGGAATCGGCTGGCTCGGCTTCCTCTCGATGATGGGCTTCCTGGGCCTGCTGACGGTCGGGTTCGTGTACGAGTGGCGCAAGGGCGCGCTGGACTGGGAATGAGCCGGGCGGCAAGCCTCGGCGAGACGGGCCTCCGGGCCCGCAGGAACATGACGCGCGACCACGCGCGGAGGACGATGCGATGAGCGGCGTCAGCACCGAACAACTGGCCTGGAACAACCAGGCGCTTCCCCCCGGACCTGAGCAGGATGCGGTCCTGCAAAGCGTGAGCGGCGAGGTGGAGGAGAAGGGCTTCGTCGTCGCCAACCTGGACAAGGTGGTGAACTGGGCCCGCACGGGCAGCCTCTGGCCGATGACCTTCGGCTTGGCCTGCTGCGCCGTGCCGATGATCCACGCCTATATGGCGCGCTACGACCTCGACCGGTTCGGCGTGATCCCCCGGGGATCGCCGCGCCAGTCGGACGTGATGATCGTGGCCGGCACGCTGACCAACAAGATGGCTCCCGCACTGCGCCGGGTTTACGACCAGATGAGTGAGCCGCGCTGGGTCATCTCCATGGGCAGCTGCGCCAATGGCGGCGGCTACTATCACTGGAGCTACAGCGTGGTGCGCGGCTGCGACCGGATCGTGCCGGTGGATGTCTATGTTCCCGGCTGCCCGCCTACGGCGGAGGCGCTGGTCTACGGCATCATGCAGTTGCAGAAGAAGATTCGCCGGACCGGGACGATTCTCCGTGGCTGACCTCTCTGCCGATCTCACCACCCTCGGCGAGCAGGTCGCCGCGAGCCTGCCACCCGGCGCCGTTCTGGACGCGCATGTGGCGCGCGGCGCGGAGCTGGTAATCCGGATCCGCCGCGATCAGGTCCGCACCATCATGGCGGTCCTGCGCGCCGACCCGCGCTTCGCTTTCGAGCAGTGCATGGATATCTGCGGTGTGGACTTCCCCGAGCGCGCCGAGCGCTTCGAGGTGGTGTGGAACCTGCTCTCGCTGACCCACAACCATCGCATCCGCGTCATCACGTCCACGGATGCCGATACGCCGATGCCGAGCGTGACCGCCATCTGGGCGACCGCGGGCTGGTTCGAGCGCGAAGCCTGGGACATGTACGGCATCGTTTTCGAAGGGCATGTCGACCTGCGACGCCTGCTGACCGATTACGGCTTCCAGGGGCACCCGCTCCGGAAGGACTTCCCGCTGACCGGCCATGTCGAGGTTCGCTACGATCCGGAGCGTCGCGAGGTGGTCTACGAGCCCGTGAAGCTCCAGCAGGACTTCCGCAACTTCGACTTCCTCTCTCCCTGGGAGGGCATGACGACCCTTCCGGGCGATGAGAAGGTCCACTTGAACAGAATCGCCCCGCCGCCCGCATCGCTTCTGGAAAAGCCGGAAGCGGAGAAGCAGCCATGAGCCTGACCACTGGCGCCCTGAACGCCGCTGACGCCCCGACCATGGGCACCGAGGCCGCCGAACCGACGACCCGGCGGGTCGAGGTGGACAGCCACACCCTCAACTTCGGTCCGCAGCACCCGGCCGCGCACGGCGTGCTCCGCCTCATCCTGGAGATGAAGGGCGAGGTGGTGGAGCGCGCCGATCCGCATATCGGCCTGCTCCACCGCGGCACCGAGAAGCTGATCGAGTACAAGAGCTACCTCCAGGCGCTGCCCTATTTCGACCGGCTCGACTATGTCAGCCCGATGTGCATGGAGCACGTCTTCGCCCTCGGGACGGAGCGGCTGCTCGGCATCACGCCGCCGGAGCGCGCGCAGTACATCCGCGTGCTCTTCGCCGAGATCACGCGCATCGCGAACCACCTGCTGAACATCACCACATACGCGCTGGATTGCGGTGCCATCACCCCGCCGCTCTGGGGCTTCGAGCAGCGCGAGATCCTGCTCGAGTTCTACGAGCAGGTTTCGGGCAGCCACTACCACGCGAACTACTTCCGCCCCGGCGGCGTGAAGGTGGATATGCCCGCCGGGCTCACCGACCGCATCCGGGCCTGGGCGAACGGCTTCCCCAAGTTCATCGACGACCTCGATGGCTTGCTGACGCATAACCGCATCTTCAAGCAGCGCACGGTCGATATCGGCGTCATGACGGCCGAGCAGGCGATGGACTGGGGCTTCTCCGGCCCCTGCCTGCGCGCTTCCGGCGTGGCCTGGGACCTGCGCCGGCAGCAGCCCTACGACGTCTATGACCGGATGGAGTTCGAGATCCCGGTCGGCCGCCACGGCGACTGCTACGACCGCTACCTCGTCCGCATGGCCGAGATGCGGGAGAGCCTGAAGATCATCCACCAGTGCCTGGACCAGATGCCGTCCGGCCCGGTGAAGATCCAGGACAACAAGATCACGCCGCCGCGGCGGGGCGAGATGAAGCGCTCGATGGAGTCGCTCATCCATCACTTCAAGCTCTACACCGAGGGCTATCACGTGCCGCCGGGCGCTACCTATACGGCGGTCGAGGCGCCCAAGGGCGAGTTCGGCATCTATCTCGTGGCGGACGGGACCAACCGCCCCTATCGCTGCAAGATCCGTGCGCCCGGCTTCGCGCATCTCCAGGCCATGGAGGCGCTGTCCAAGGGGCACATGCTGGCGGATGCGGTGGCCGTGATCGGGAGCCTTGATATCGTGTTCGGGGAGATCGACCGATGACCGAAGGACCTGTCGATCACCTCGACCCGAACTGGCGCAACAGCGAAGCCGAGCCGGACAGCTTCGACTTCGATGCCGAGAGCGAGGCGCAGATCGCCAAGATCCTCGCCCGCTATCCCGAGGCGAAGAAGGCCTCCGGCGTCATCCCGCTGCTCTACGTCGTGCAGAAGCAGATGGGGCGGCAGACGGGCAGCGCCTGGGTTCCGCGCATCGCGATGGACAAGGTGGGCGAGCGCCTCGGCATGGCGCCCATCCGCGTCTACGAGGTTGCGACCTTCTACTTCATGTTCAACACGAAGCCGATCGGGCGCTACCACCTGCAGGTCTGCGGCACGACGCCCTGCATGCTGCGCGGGTCGGACGACGTGCTGCGCGCCTGCAAGGATGCCGGCAAGCTAAAGGGCTATGGCGACACCAGCGAGGACGGGCTCTTCACCCTGACCGAGGTGGAATGCCTGGGCGCCTGCGTGAACGCGCCGATCCTGCAGGTGGACGACGACTACTACGAGGACCTCGACTACGGCCGCACGGTCGAGCTGATCGAGGCGCTGCGCCGCGGCGAGCGTCCGGCGCCGGGCAGCACCACCGGGCGCCAGACGAGCGCGCCGGAGGGCGGGCCGCTGACGCTGCTCGACGTGCCCATGCTGGAAGAGCGGGGAGGGAACTGAGCATGGCCCTTCAGGACAAGGACCGCATCTTCACCAACCTCTACGGCACCCAGCACTGGGGCCTGGAGGCAGCGCGCAAGCGCGGCAACTGGGACGGCACGGGGGCGATCATCGCCAAGGGCCGCGACTGGATCATCGAGGAGGTGAAGCAGTCCGGGCTGCGCGGCCGCGGCGGCGCGGGCTTCCCGACAGGGCTGAAGTGGTCCTTCATGCCCAAGTCCAATCCGGACGGGCGTCCCTCCTACCTCGTCGTGAACTCCGACGAGTCCGAGCCGGGCACCTGCAAGGATCGCGACATCCTGCGCCACGATCCGCACACGCTGATCGAGGGCTGCCTCATCGCCGCCGTCGCGATGAATGCGAGCGCGGGCTACATCTATGTCCGCGGCGAGTACTACAACGAGCATCTCGTGCTGCAGGCCGCGATCGACGAGGCCTACGAGGCCGGGCTGCTCGGGAAGAACGCGGCCGGCTCGGGCTATGACTTCGACCTCTACGTCCATCGCGGGGCAGGGGCCTACATCTGCGGCGAGGAGACGGCGCTCATCGAGTCCCTCGAGGGCAAGAAGGGCATGCCGCGCCTGAAGCCGCCCTTCCCGGCGGCGGTCGGCCTCTATGGCTGCCCGACGACGGTGAACAATGTCGAGACCATCGCGGTGGTGCCGACCATCCTGCGGCGGGGCGGGGCCTGGTTCTCCGGCTTCGGCCGGGCGAAGAACTCGGGCACGAAGATCTTCTGCATCCAGGGCCATGTAAATAAGCCCTGCAACGTGGAGGAGGAGATGAGCATCCCGCTGCGGGAGCTCATTGAGCGTCATGCCGGCGGCGTGCGCGGAGGCTGGGACAACCTGCTCTGCGTCATCCCCGGCGGTTCCTCCACGCCGCTGCTCCCCAAGCATGTCTGCGACGACGTGCTGATGGACTTCGACGCGCTGCGCGAGCACAAGTCGGGCCTCGGCACGGCGGGGGTGATCGTGATGGACAAGTCCACGGACCTGATCCGCGCCATCGCCCGCCTCTCGAAGTTCTACAAGCACGAGAGCTGCGGCCAGTGCACGCCCTGCCGCGAGGGCATGGGCTGGGTCAGCCGCATGATGGACCGCATGGTCGAGGGCCGCGCCGAGATCGACGAGATCGACCTGCTGGAGGACGTGACGAAGCGCATCGAGGGGCACACGATCTGCGCCCTTGCCGATGGCGGCGTCTGGCCCGTGCAGGGCCTCATCCGCCACTTCCGTCCGATGATGGAGGAGCGGATCGCCGAGTATAAGAGGAAGCATGCCGCCCGGGTCTTCCCGATGGCGGCGGAGTGAAGCCATGAGCGATGTGAAGCTCATCAAGGTCACGGTGGATGGCGAGGAGGTCGAGGTGCCGCTGGGCGCCACGGCCCTCCAGGCGGCGGAGCAGGCGGGGAAGGAAATCCCCCGCTTCTGCTATCACGAGCGCCTGTCGATCGCCGGCAACTGCCGCATGTGCCTCGTTGAAGTGGAGAAGGCGCCGAAGCCCGTCGCCTCCTGCGCCTTCCCCGTCATGGACGGGATGAAGATCATCACGGACAGCCCGGTGGTGCGGAACGCGCGCCGGGGCGTGATGGAGTTCCTGCTGATCAACCACCCGCTGGACTGCCCGATCTGCGACCAGGGCGGCGAGTGCGACCTGCAGGACCAGGCGATGGCTTATGGCGGCGACCACAGCCGCTATCACGAGCACAAGCGCTCTGTGACCGACAAGTATCTCGGCCCGCTGATCAAGACTATCATGACGCGCTGCATCCAGTGCACGCGCTGCGTCCGCTTCGCGACCGAGATCGCGGGCGTGCCGGAGCTGGGCGCGGTGGGGCGGGGCGAGGCGCTGGAGATCACCACCTATGTGGAGAAGGCGCTCTCCACCGAGTTGTCGGGCAACCTGATCGACATCTGCCCCGTCGGCGCCCTGACCAGCCGCCCCTACGCCTACATGTACCGTCCGTGGGAGCTGGCGAAGACGGACAGCGTGGACGTGCTCGACGCGACGGGCACGAACATCCGCGTGGACAGCCGCGGGCCGGACGTGATCCGCATCCTCCCGCGCGTGCATGAGGAGGTGAATGAGGAGTGGATGGCCGATCGCGGCCGCTTCTCCTTCGATGCGCTCAAGAAGCGCCGCCTGGATCGCCCCTGGGTGAGGCAGGACGGCAAGCTGCGCCCGGTTTCCTGGCCCGAGGCCTTCGCCGCGATCGCGGCCCGGCTGAAGGGCGTGTCCGGGGACCGGATCGGCGCCGTCGCGGGCGGGCTGGCCGATGCGGAGAGCATGGTCGCGCTGAAGGACCTGATGGCCGCGCTGGGCTCCGCCAACCTCGACTGCCGTGAGGACGGCGCGGCGCTCGACGGCTCGGAGCGGGCCTTCTACCTCTTCAACAGCACCATCGCCGGCATCGACCACGCGGATGCGGTCCTCCTGATCGGGGGGAACCCGCGCGTCGAGGCGCCCGTGCTGAACGCGCGCATCCGTCGCCGGGCGATGGCCCGCGTGCCCGTGGGCGTGATCGGGGCGGAGGCGAACCTCACCTATCCCGCCACTCAACTGGGTGACGGGCCGGACGCCCTTCGCGGCGTGCTGGAGGGGGCGTTCGGGGACGTGCTCCGCAACGCCAAGCGCCCGCTCATCCTGCTCAGCCGCGCCGCGCTGGCGCGGCCGGACGGGGCCGCGGTGCTCGCCGCCACCTGGGCGCTCGTGCGCTCGCTCGACGCCGTCACCGCGGAGTGGAACGGCTTCAACCTGCTCCACACGCAGGGCGGGCAGGTCGCGGCCCTCGACCTCGGCTTCCTGCCGGGGCAGGGGGGCAAGGACCTCGGCGCCATGCTGGGCGGCGGGGTGGACGTGCTCTGGCTCCTGGGCGCGGACGGCTTTGATGCTTCGCTCATCGCGCCGGGAACCTTCGTGATCTACCAGGGGCATCACGGCGACCGCGCGGCGGGGCGGGCCGACGTCATCCTTCCCGGTGCGACCTATCTGGAAAAGGACGGCACCTATGTGAGCACGGAGGGCCGGGTGCAGCGCGGCCGCCGCGCCGTCTTCCCGCCGGGCGAGGCGCGCGAGGATTGGCGCATCCTCCGGGCGGCCAGCGAGCTGCTCGGCCACGCGCTGCCCTATGACGACCTCTTCGCCATTCGCGCGCGGCTGGCCGAGGTGAACCCGGTCTTTTCCCGGGTGGACGAGGTGCCCCAGCCCGCGGCCGTCTCCGCGGCGCCGGCCGGCGAGGCCGCGGCGACGGGCTCGGCGGCCTTCGCGCCGGGGATCACGAACTACTGGCAGGCGGACGTGTTCGGCCGGGCGAGCGACGTGATGGCCGAGTGCGCCCGTGCCCAGGCTCCCTCTCCTGCCATGGCGGCCGAGTGATGATCGACTTCCTCAATACCCCGGTCGGCGTCCTCGCGCTCACGGTCGCGCAGGCCCTGGCCATCCTCGTGCCGCTGCTGATCGGCGTGGCCTACATGACCTGGGCCGAGCGCAAGATCATGGCGGCCATGCAGCTCCGTAAGGGTCCGAACGTCGTCGGCCCCTTCGGCCTGCTGCAGCCCTTCGCCGATGCCGCGAAGATGCTGATGAAGGAGACGATCGTGCCCACGGGCGCGAGCCGTGTCCTCTTCATCATGGCGCCGATGCTCACCTTCGTGCTGGCGATGATCGCCTGGGCCGTGATCCCGGTGAACGAGGGCTGGGCCATCGCCGACATCAATGTCGGGGTGCTCTACCTCTTCGCGATCTCCTCGCTCGGCGTCTACGGGATCATTATCGCGGGCTGGGCGTCGAACTCGAAATACGCCTTCCTCGGCGCGCTTCGCTCGGCGGCGCAGATGGTGTCCTACGAAGTCTCGATGGGCTTCGTGATCGTGACGGTGCTTCTCTGCGTCGGGTCCTTGAACCTAACGGACATCGTGCTGGCGCAGAAGGGGCTGTGGTTCTTCATCCCCCTCTTCCCGATGTTCATCATCTTCTTCATCTCCACGCTGGCGGAAACGAACCGGGCGCCCTTCGACCTGCCCGAGGGCGAGTCGGAGCTGGTGGCGGGCTTCTTCGTGGAATACTCCGCGATGACCTTCGCCCTCTTCTTCCTCGGCGAGTACGCGAACATGATCCTCATGTCCTCGCTCACCACCATTCTCTTCCTAGGCGGCTGGCTTCCCCCTTTCGACGTGGCGCCGCTGAACTGGGTGCCCGGGCCGGTCTGGTTCATCCTAAAGATCTGCCTCTGCCTTTTCACCTTCGTTTGGGTCCGCGCCACCTTCCCGCGTTACCGCTACGACCAGCTCATGCGGCTCGGCTGGAAGGTGTTCCTGCCGATCAGCCTCGTCTGGCTGGTGCTCACGGCGGCGGTGCTGAAGATCTTCGGCTGGCTCCCGGCATGACCCGCCGTAACCTAACTCGCGGAAAGGTCCGCACCTGATGGCGACGCTCGACAAGTTCGCGCGCAGTCTCCTGCTTACGGAGCTCGTCTCCGGCATGGGGCTGACGCTCAAAGCCTTCTTCAGCAAGAAGGCGACCATCTCCTATCCCAGCGAGCGCTCGCCGCTGAGCCCCCGCTTCCGGGGGGAGCACGCCCTGCGCCGGTATCCGAATGGCGAGGAGCGTTGCATTGCCTGCAAGCTCTGCGAGGCGGTCTGCCCCGCGCTGGCCATCACGATCGAGGCCGAGCCACGCGAGGACGGGTCCCGGCGCACGACGCGTTACGACATCGACATGACGAAGTGCATCTATTGCGGGCTCTGCGAGGAAGCCTGCCCGGTCGATGCGATCGTCGAGGGCCCCAACCTGGAGTTCGCGACCGAGACGCGCGAGGAGCTGCTCTACAACAAGCAGAAGCTCCTCGATAACGGCGACCGCTGGGAGCCGATCCTGGCCGCGCGCCTCCAGGCGGATGCACCCTATCGATGATCGCCGGACTCGCCTTCTACGCCTTCGCCGCGGTGCTGATCGCCAGCGCCGTCATGGTGGTGACCAGCCGGAACCCCGTGCACAGCGTGCTGTTCCTGATCCTCGGCTTCTTCAACGCGGCGGCGCTGTTCCTGATCGCGGGGGCCGAGTTCCTGGCGATGATCCTGG
Organism: Muricoccus pecuniae; assembly: GCF_014199205.1. Classification (GTDB taxonomy): domain Bacteria; phylum Pseudomonadota; class Alphaproteobacteria; order Acetobacterales; family Acetobacteraceae; genus Roseomonas; species Roseomonas pecuniae. The sequence goes on from NZ_JACIJD010000005.1 coordinate 132,762, forward strand.
TCATCGTCTATGTCGGTGCTGTCGCGGTGCTGTTCCTCTTCGTCGTGATGATGCTGGACATTGATTTCGCGCAGCTCCGCCAAGGCTTCCAGCGCTACGCCCCGATCGGCGCAGTGATCGGCGGCATCCTTTTCCTCGAGCTCGTCTTCGTCCTCGGCGCCTGGCAGTCGAGCGGCCAGTCGGAAGGCCTGCGCCTCAATCCGACCCCGGCCGACGTCCAGAACACGGCCGCCATCGGCCGCGTGCTCTACACGGAGTATGTCTTCCTCTTCCAGGCCGCGGGCCTCATCCTGCTCGTCGCGATGATTGGCGCCATCGTCCTCACCCATCGCGACCGCCCGCGGAGCCGTCGCCAGGATATTGATGCCCAGGTGTCCCGGCGCACGCAGCTCGACATGGCGAACGTTCCCGTGGGCGCCTCCATCGGGCAGCTCGGCATCCTTCGCCCGCTGCCGCCCGAGCAGCCGAAGCCGAAGGCCGTGGCGCAGGACCATGGCGATCACGGGCACGGAGGACACCACTGATGCTGGACATCGGGCTGGGCCACTACCTGACCGTCGGCGCGATCCTCTTCGTCCTCGGCGTCTTCGGCATCTTCCTCAACCGGAAGAACATCATCGTCATCCTGATGTCGGTGGAGCTGATCCTGCTCTCGGTGAACCTGAACCTCGTGGCCTTCTCGGCCCGGCTCGGGGATCTGACGGGCCAGATCTTCGCCATGTTCATCCTGACCGTTGCGGCGGCCGAGGCCGCGATCGGGCTGGCGATCGTCGTCATCTACTTCCGCAACCGCGGCAGCATTGAGGTGGAAGACGTGTCCACCCTGAAGGGATAAGGCGCCATGTTCGTCGGTGCCGTTTTCTTCCCCCTCCTGGGCGCGACCCTCGCCGGCTTCTTCGGACGCTGGCTGGGCGACCGGCTCTCCATGTGGGTGTCCGTCGGCTGCATGGTGCTGGCCGCCATCTGCGGCGTCTCGGCCTTCGTCGAGGTGGGGCTGCACTCCGCTCCCCGCGTGGTGACCATTGCCGAATGGATCGATGTCGGCGGGCTGAGCGTCGACTGGGCGCTCCGCTACGACACGCTGAGCGCGATGATGGTCGGGATGGTGACCTTCATCTCGACCTTTATCCATCTCTACAGCGTGGGCTACATGTCCCACGACGAGACCCCGCCGCGGTTCTTCGCCTATCTCGGCCTCTTCACCTTCGCGATGTTGATGCTGGTGACGGCGGACAACCTCGTGCAGCTGTTCTTCGGCTGGGAAGGGGTCGGTCTCGCGAGCTACCTGCTGATCGGCTACTGGTACGATCGGGAGAGCGCCAACCGCGCATCGATGAAGGCCTTCATCGTGAACCGCGTCGGCGATCTCTTCTTCATGCTCGGCATGGCGCTGACCTTCTGGACCTTCGGCGCGCTCACCTTCGGGGACATCTTCGCCCGGGTCGAGGAGATGCGCGGCGCGACCTTCGCCGGGCTGCCTGCCCTGGAGGTCATCTCGGTCCTTCTCTTCCTCGGTGCCTGCGGCAAGTCTGCCCAGCTCGGGCTGCACACCTGGCTGCCGGACGCCATGGAGGGCCCGACGCCGGTTTCCGCGCTGATCCATGCGGCGACGATGGTCACGGCCGGCGTGTTCCTGCTCGCGCGCATGTCGCCCATCTTCGAGTACGCTCCCAACGCGCTCACCCTGGTGACGATCGTCGGCGCCTCGACGGCTTTCTTCGCCGCGACGGTGGGATGCGTTCAGAACGACATCAAGCGCATCATCGCCTATTCGACCTGCTCGCAGCTCGGCTACATGTTCTTCGCGATCGGGGTCGGCGCTTACCAGTCGGCGGTGTTCCACCTCTTCACCCACGCCTTCTTCAAGGCGCTGCTCTTCCTCTCTGCCGGCTCCGTGATCCACGCCATGTCGGACGAGCAGGACATCCGGAAGATGGGCGGGATCTGGACGAAGATCCCCATCACCTACGCCGTGATGTGGATCGGCAGCCTCGCCCTGGCCGGCATTCCGTTCTTCGCCGGCTACTACTCGAAGGACATGATCCTCGAGAGCGCCTTCGCCGCCCACACGGGGACTGGCATGTATGCCTTCGCCATGGGGCTGATCGCGGCCTTCCTCACCGCTTTCTACTCCTGGCGCCTGCTGATCCTGACCTTCCACGGTGCTCCCCGGGCCGATCGCCACGTGATGGAGCACGTGCATGAGAGCCCGGCGGTGATGCTGATCCCGCTTCTCGTCCTCGCCGTCGGTGCCCTGTTCACGGGCGCGGCCTTCTACGAGCTTTTCGTTGGCCATCACGAGGGGGAGTTCTGGAACGGCGCGATCTACACGGCGGAGCACAATCACGTCCTCCACGCGGCGCACAGCGTGCCGGAGTGGGTGCCGCTCGCGCCCACGGTGATCGCTGTGGCCGGGATCGCGCTCGCCTATCTTTTCTACATGTTCGCCCCTTCGATTCCCGCTCGCCTGGCGCAGACCTTCCCAGGGATCCATCGGTTCCTGTTGCACAAGTGGTACTTCGACGAGCTGTACGACGCAGTCTTCGTCCGGCCGTTCCGAATGCTCGCCCAGCTCTTCTGGAAGGTGGGTGACGCGACCATCATCGATGGCCTTCCGAACGGCATCGCGGCCGTAACCTCGGACGCGGCGCGCGGCGTGGCGCGGTTCCAGACGGGCCGCGTGGCGAACTACGCCTTCACCATGATCGCGGGCCTCGTGGTCTTCGTCTCCGTCATCTTTCTGGGCTTCACGCGATGAACGCCGCTGGCTTCCCGCTGCTCTCCCTGCTCACCTTCCTGCCGCTGGCAGGGGCGGTGGCCATCCTCTGCATCCGGGGTGACGAGGCGACCGTCGCCTCGAACGCACGCTGGACGGCGCTCTGGACGAGCCTGATCGTCTTCGTCCTGTCGCTCATCCTGTGGTTCCGCTTCGACCCGCGCGTCGCGGACGCGCAGTTCGTGGAGCAACTCGCCTGGCTGCCCGACTTCGGCGTGAACTACCACATGGGGGTGGACGGCATCTCCGTCCTCTTCGTTCTGCTCTCCACGCTGCTGACGCCGATCTGCATCCTCGCTTCCTGGGAGGGCGTGCAGCACCGGGTGCGCGAGTACATGATCGCGTTCCTCGTGCTCGAGACGATGATGGTCGGCATGTTCTGCGCGCTCGACCTCATCATCTTCTACGTCTTCTTCGAGGGCGTGCTCATCCCGATGTTCCTGATCATCGGGGTCTGGGGCGGGCAGCGGCGCGTCTACGCCGCCTTCAAGTTCTTCCTCTACACCCTCCTCGGCTCCGTGCTGATGCTGCTGGCCATCCTCGCGCTCTGGTTTCGCGCGGGGACGACCGACATCGCCGGGCTGATGGATGTGCCGGTGCCCGCCAACTGGCAGTACTGGATGTTCCTCGCCTTCTTCGCCTCCTTCGCCGTCAAGGTGCCGATGTGGCCCGTCCACACCTGGCTGCCCGACGCGCATGTCGAGGCACCGACGGCGGGCTCGGTAATCCTGGCGGGCGTTCTGCTGAAGATGGGCGGCTACGGCTTCCTGCGCTTCTCCATCCCGCTCTTCCCAGAGGCGTCCGCCTTCTTCGCCCCGCTGATGTTCGCCCTGAGCGTGGTCGCCGTGATCTATACGAGCATTATCGCCTTCGCCCAGGACGACATGAAGAAGCTCATCGCCTACTCCTCCGTGGCGCACATGGGCATCGTTACCATCGGCCTCTTCACCTTCAACCAGCAGGGCATCTCCGGGGCGATCTTCCAGATGCTCTCCCACGGCGTCGTCTCGGGCGCTCTCTTCCTCTGCGTCGGTGTCCTGTACGATCGCGTGCACTCGCGCGAGATCGCGCGCTACGGCGGCGTTGCCAAGATCATGCCTGCCTTCGCGCTGGTCTTCATGCTGTTCACGATGGCCAGCGTGGCGCTGCCGGGCACGGCCGGCTTCCCTGGCGAGTTCCTCGTCATCACGGGCGCGTGGCGCTCGAGCGGATGGGTCGCCCTCGGCGCGGGCATGGGGATGATCCTCGGCGCGGCCTACATGCTGTGGCTCTACCGCCGCGTGATCTTCTCCCGCATCACCAAGAACGAGGTGAAGGGCCTGCTGGACCTCTCGCCGCGGGAACTCGCGATCTTCGCGCCCCTTATCCTGCTCACCCTCTGGATGGGGCTCTATCCCTCATCCTTCACCAATGTCTGGGAGGTTTCGGTCGCGGCGCTGATCGAGCGCCACGAGGCCGCCCTCTCCGTGCCGCGCCTGGCAGGGCTGTGAGACGATGAACTGGACCCTTGCCCTTCCCGAGATTCTCCTCGCCGTCGCGGGGCTCGTTCTGCTGCTCGTCGGTGTCGGGCCCAAGCGCGACATGACCTTTCCGATTACGATGGGCACGCTCGGCGTGCTGCTCGTGGCGGCGGTGCTCTCCATGGCCACCGCCGACGGCGTGGCCTTCAATGGCCAGTTCATTTCCGACAGCTTCGCCCGCTTCGCCAAGGTGCTGATCCTGCTCGGCGCGGCCTCCGGCCTGATGCTGGCGCTGGACTGGAACGAGAAGCAGGGGATCGCGCGCTTCGAGTTCCCCATCCTCGTCCTGTTCAGCACCATCGGCATGATGGTGATGGTGTCGGCGTCCGACCTCATCACCCTCTATATCGGCCTGGAGCTGCTCTCCCTCTCCCTCTACGTGATCGCGTCCTTCGACCGCGACAACGAGCGGTCGGCCGAGGCGGGGCTGAAGTACTTCGTGCTCGGCGCGCTGGCTTCGGGCCTCTATCTCTACGGCGCGAGCCTCACCTACGGCTTCTCCGGCTCCACGAACTTCGCGGCCATCGGCAGCGCCGTCTCGGGTGAGGAGGGTGCATCGCTCGGCCTATTGGTCGGCGTGACCTTCGTGATCGCGGCGCTCGCCTTCAAGATCTCCGCCGTGCCGTTCCACATGTGGACGCCCGATGTTTATGAGGGTGCGCCCACGCCGGTGACCGCCTTCTTCGCCTCCGCCCCGAAGGTCGCGGCCGTCTCGCTCCTCGTGCGCGTGCTGGCCGATCCCTTCGCCGATCTCGCCGCGCAGTGGCAGGGCGTGATCTGGCTGGCGTCCATGGGGTCCATGATCCTCGGCTCGCTGGCCGCGATCCGGCAGCAGAACATCAAGCGGCTGATGGCCTATTCCTCGATCGGCCATATCGGCTACGCGCTGATGGGGCTGGTCGTCGCGACGGATACGGGCCTCCGCGGCGTCATGCTCTACATGGCGATCTACCTCGTCATGAATGCCGGCGTCTTCGCCGTCCTCGTCTCGATGCGGCGTCAGGGGCGCTCGCTGGAGCGGGTGGAGGATCTGGCGGGGCTCGGCCGGACGGATCCTGCCATGGCCATCGCCATGGTGGTCTTCTGCTTCTCCATGGCCGGAATCCCACCCCTCGCGGGCTTCTTCTCGAAGCTCTACGTCTTCCTCGCCGCCGTCCAGGAAGGCTACTGGGTGCTGGCGACGGTCGGCGTCCTCACCAGCGTGATCGGGGCCTACTACTACCTCCGCATCATCAAGGTGATGTACTTCGACACCCCGGCCGGCGCGCTCGATCCGCGCTCGGCTTCCGCCTCGGTCATCCTGGCCGGTGCCGGGCTGTTCAACCTGCTGTTCTTCCTGTTCCCGGCGCCGGTCGTCGCCGCTGCCGGCGCGGCCGTGGCGGCGTTCGCCGGGTGATCCCGTTCCCGGCGGGCTGGAGGGTGCTGGTCCATGACCAGCTCCCCAGCACCGCCGACTTCCTCCGCGCCCGTGCGGAGGAGGGGGAGGGGGACCGGTTCGCGGTCCTGGCCCGCAAGCAGACGGCGGGGCGGGGCACGAAGGGGCGGTCCTGGGCGTCGCCCATTGGGAACCTCTATCTTTCCGTGCTGCTCCGCCCGGCGTCCCAGGCACGCGAGGTGCCCGGTTGGGGGCTGCTCGCGGCCGTGGCGCTCCACGCCGCGCTCGCGCCCTATGCGGGTCCGGGCCTCACGCTGAAATGGCCGAACGATCTGCTCCTGAACGGGGCGAAATGTGCTGGCATCCTCTCCGAGGCGAGCCTTGCGCCGTCGGGCGCGCTGGAGTGGCTGGCCCTGGGCTTCGGTGTGAACCTGGCGCACGCCCCGGCCCTGCCCGACCGGGCCACCGCGGCGCTCCCGGCGCCCGCGCCATCGCCCGAGGCCGCCGCCGCAGCCCTGATGGCCTCGCTCGACCACTGGCGTGCCATACGCGAGCGGGAGGGCTTCGAACCGGTCCTCCGGGCCTGGATGGAGCGGGGGCACGCCCCTGGGGCTCCGCTCAGCGTGTCCGGTCCGTGCGGTCCGCTCACCGGAACTTTCGCGGGGCTGGACCCCTGGGGCGGATTGCGTCTGTCCACCGCAACCGGCATGGAAACGGTCACCGCCGGGGAGGTCTGTCCCTGAGGGGTTCGAGGGAGAAGGTTTGATGCTCCTGGCCATCGATGCCGGCAACACCAATGTCGTCTTCGCCGTGCACGATGGGACCGAGTGGCGCGGCCGCTGGCGCATCGCCACCCGCGCCGACCGGACGAGCGACGAGTACGCGGTGTGGCTGCTCGCTCTCTTCGGGCATCACGGGCTTCCGGCCTCGGCCATTACCCAATGCGCCATCGGGACGGTCGTGCCTGCCGCGCTCTACAGCCTCCGGCGCCTCGCCCGGGAGTGGTTCAACTGCGAGCCCCTGATCGCCCGCGCGGGCAGCGTCGAGTGGGGCTTCGACATCCTGGTGGACCGGCCGAAGGAGGTCGGGGCCGACCGGCTCCTGAATTCCCTCGCCGCGCATCACCACTATCGCGGCCCGCTAATCGTCATCGACTTCGGGACGGCGACCACCTTCGACGTGGTGGGGGAGGGCGGCGCCTATGTGGGTGGCGTGATCGCCCCCGGCATCAATCTCTCCATCGAGGCTCTGCACCGGGCGGCGGCGCGCCTGCCGCGCATCGGGATCGGTCGCCCGCAATCCGTGATCGGGCGGGACACCGTGCCCGCCATGCAGTCCGGGATTTACTGGGGCTATGTCGGCCTGATCGAGGGGCTGGTGGCGCGCATCCGGGCGGAGCAGGGCAGTACCCTGAAGGTGATCGCCACGGGCGGACTCGCCCCCTTGTTCGCCGAGGGCACCACCGTCATTCAACATACTGATCCCGATATCACCTTGGATGGGCTGCGGCTGTTGGCTGCGCGGAACCCAGCACCCATTTTCCGGAAGACAACGCTCCCCGACTCTCTCAAGAACGAGAACGAATGACCTTCGATACGACCGACGACCTCGCCTTCCTCCCGCTCGGGGGGACGGGGGAGATCGGCATGAACCTCAACGTCTATCGCCTGGACGGGCAACTGCTCGCGGTGGACTGCGGCATCGGCTTCGGCGGTGCCGACGCGCCCGAGGCCGAGATCCTGGTTCCCGACCCCGCCTGGCTCGCCGAGAGGCGGGACCGGCTGGTCGGGATGGTGATCACCCATGCCCATGAGGACCATCTCGGCGCCGTCGCCTCCCTCTGGCCCCTGCTTCGCTGCCCGCTCTATGCCAGCCCTTTCGCCAGTGCGGTGCTTCGCCGTAAGCTGGGCGAGGCCGGCCTTCTCCATGAGGTCACGCTCCACACCCTCCCGCTCTCCTCGCGGGTGAAGGTGGGGAACTTCGACCTCCAGTTCCTTCGCGTCTCGCATTCCGTGCCCGAGGCGCAGGCCCTGGCCATTCGCACGCGGCACGGCATCGTGCTGCACACCGGCGACTGGAAGCTGGACCCGAACCCGCTGATCGGCGAGCCGACGGACGAGGCCGGTTTCGCCGCCCTTGGCGAGGAGGGGGTGCTGGCCATGGTTTGCGACAGCACCAACGCCCTGGTGGACGGCCATTCCGGCAGCGAGGCCGATGTGCGGGAGGCGCTGACCGCGCTGATCGCCACGCTGAAGGGCCGCGTCGCCGTCGCCTGCTTCGCCACCAACATCGCGAGGTTGGAGTCCATCACTCACGCCGCCATGGCGGCGGGCCGGCGCGTGGCGCTCTTCGGGCGCTCCCTTCGCAACGCGGATGCCGCCGCGCGGGAGACGGGCTACTTTAAGGACCTTCCGCCCTTCCTCGACGAGGAGGAGGCGGGCTACCTGCCCGATGACGAGCTGCTGCTGATCTGCACGGGAAGCCAGGGCGAGCCCCGCTCGGCCCTCGCCAAGATCGCGGCCGACACCCATCCCCAGATCTCGCTCGGCGAGGGTGACACGGTGATCTTCTCCTCCCGGATGATCCCCGGGAACGAGAAGGCCATCATGAACGTGGAAGCCGCGCTCTACCGGGCGGGCTGCCGGGTGATCACCCCGGATTCGGAGCACCCGGTCCATGTGTCCGGCCACCCCGCGAAGGAGGAGCTGCGCCGCCTCTACGACCTCGTGAAGCCGCGCCACGCCGTGCCGGTCCACGGGGAGTGGCGCCACCTGCAGGAGCACGCCGCCCTCGCGCGGCAGTTCGGCGCCATCCCCCATCTGATCGAGGACGGCGACGTGCTCCGCCTCGGCCCCGACCCCGTGGAGGTCTCCGAAACCGTGCAGAGCGGCAAGCTGGCCGTGGACGGGTCGCGCCTGCTTCCCCTGGAAGGTGGGGTCCTGGGCGCGCGGCGGCGGATGCTGTTCAACGGGGTCGTCGTGGGCTCGCTCGCCGTCGACGATGCCGGCAGGGTCCGCGGGACGCCGCAGATCTCGGCTCCCGGCCTGTTCGAGCAGGGGGAGGAGGCGCCGGCGCAGATCGCCGCCGACCTCGCGCGGCTCGTCAACGACTTGCCGGCACCTCTTCGCCGCGAGGACTCGGCCCTGCGGGAAGCCGCCCGGACGGCACTCCGCAAGGCCATCGGCCGCCGGCTGCGCAAGCGGCCCCTGGTCGAGCTGCACCTTCTCCGGGTCTGACCTCGCGTGGGTACCGGAATGGGCTGGGTCACGGGGATCGTCGTCTATTTCCTCGTGTGGTGGACGGTGCTCTTCGCCGTCCTCCCGCTCGGGATCAGCCCTGATCCCGAGGCGGAGGCCACGGGTGGCTGGCGTGGCGCTCCCCGGCGGGTCCGCGTGCTGCGAGTAGTCCTGCTGACCACCATCCTTTCGATTCTCGTCTGGGTGTTCATCGAATGGTTAGTTCGGGCTGATTGGCTGTCTTTCCGGGAAGGTTGGCTAGCAAAGCCCAACGATTAGGCAATTGCTAACAAGGGGAGCTTAACAGCCCAACGATGGTGCATCTGGGTGCTTAGATCGCCCATTTTTTGGCCGACCGCACTGCAATAGAACTTCCGGCCAGGGCGGGAACGCAGCATCATCGGGACATGGAAGAGGGCTTTTCCTCTTCCGCCGTGTGACTGGCGTTTCCTCCCTAAACTCGGGCCATCCTTCGGGACGGCCCTTTTTTTTGCCCGCCATCCGTGACCCGCGGCCTCCTTCACCGCGGATTCAGGCGAGGGGGCGATACCGCCACGCCGCGATCCGCTCTAGGTTGCGCGCCTCACGCCATCCGGAGCTTCTCGCCTTGCGCCTGTCCCGCGCCTTCCTGCCCACCTTGAAGGAGACGCCCGCCGAAGCGCAGATCGTCTCGCACCGGCTGATGCTGCGCGCCGGCCTCATCCGCCAGACCAGCGCCGGCATCTATGCCTGGCTGCCGCTCGGGCTGCGCGTGCTGCGGAAGGTGTCCGAGATCGTGCGGCAGGAGCAGGACCTCGCGGGGGCGCAGGAGATCCTGATGCCGACCGTCCAGCCCGCCGAGCTCTGGCGCGAGAGCGGGCGCTACGACGACTACGGCAAGGAGATGCTCCGCATCACCGACCGGCACGACCGCGAGATGCTCTACGGCCCGACCAACGAGGAAATGGTCACGGACATCTTCAAGAGCTACGCGAAGTCCTACCGGGACCTGCCGCGCAGCCTCTACCATATCCAGTGGAAGTTCCGGGATGAGATCCGCCCCCGCTTCGGCGTGATGCGCGGCCGCGAGTTCCTGATGAAGGACGCTTACTCCTTCGACCTCGACGCCGAGGGGGCGCGGCAGTCCTACCGGCTGATGTTCCGCGCCTATCTCCGTACCTTCGCGCGCATGGGGCTGAAGGCGATCCCGATGCAGGCCGATACAGGCCCGATCGGCGGCGACCTCTCCCACGAGTTCATCATCCTCGCCGACACCGGGGAGAGCGTCGTCTACCTGCACAAGGACCTGCTGGAATTCGACGTGCTCGCCCAGGACCCCACCGGCACGGGCGATCCCTCGCCGGTGGTGGATTTCTGGACCAGCCGCTACGCCGCGACGGACGAGAAGCACGACGAGGCCGCATGGGAGGCTATCCCGGCAGAGTCGCAGGTGACGGCGCGCGGGATCGAGGTCGGGCACATCTTCTACTTCGGCACGAAGTATTCGAAGCCCATGGGGCTGACGGTCGCGGGACCGGACGGCACGCCCGTCGTGCCCGAGATGGGCTCCTACGGCATCGGCGTCTCCCGCCTGCTCGCCGCCATCATCGAGGCCGGGCATGACGAGGACGGCATCATCTGGCCGGACGCGGTCGCGCCCTATGCCTGCGCCATCCTCAACCTCAAGCCCGGCGACGCGGCGGCCGACGCGCTCTGCGAGAAGCTCTACGCCGCCCTCGGCAGCGAGGCGGTGTATGACGACCGGCCCGAGCGCGCCGGCGCCAAGTTCGCCGATGCCGACCTCATCGGCTATCCCTGGCAGGCCATCATCGGCCCGCGCGGCGCCGCGAAGGGCGTGGTGGAGCTGAAGCGCCGCGCCACGGGAGAGCGGCTGGAGCTGCCACTCGACGAGGCGCTGGACCGGATCAGGGCGGGCCTCGGGGCGACGGGCGCCTGATGTTCTCGCCCTTCGAGCGCGCCGTCGCGTTCCGCTACCTGCGCGCCCGCAAGGGCGAGCGCTTCGTCTCCGTGATCGCGATCTTCTCGCTCGTGGGCATCGCGCTCGGCGTGGCGACCCTCATCATCGTCATGTCCGTGATGAACGGCTTCCGGCAGGAGTTGCTCGGCCGCATCCTCGGGCTGAACGGCCATCTCGGCGTCTTCTCGCAGGACAACTCAGGGCTGCGCGACTTCGACGACATCGCGGCCCGCATCCGGCAGCTTCCCGGCATCGTCTCGGCCACGCCGATCGTCGAGGGGCAGGTGCTCTTCACCAGCGAGAACGGGGGCGCCACGGGCGGCCTCGCCCGCGGCATCCGGCCGGAGGACCTGCGCGCGCGCCCGCTGATCGCGGGCAACATCCGGGCGGGCGACCTCTCGCGCTTCACGGGCGACGACACGATCGTCATCGGCACCCGCCTCGCGCGCCGGCTCGGGCTGCGGATCGGCGACCGGATCACCCTGGTCTCCCCCCAGGGCCGCGCCACCGTCGTCGGCACCGTGCCGCGGCTGCGCGCCTATGAGGTGGTGGCGATGTTCGAGGCCGGGATGCAGGAATACGATTCGAGCTACGTCTTCCTGCCCTTCGGCGCCGCCCAGGTCTATTTCCAGCAGCGCGAGGCGGCGACCCAGGTGGAGGTCTTCGTCCAGGACCCCTCCCGCGTGCGGAACTCGACGCGCGCGATCTTCGAGGCGATGGGGGCCCGCCCGGTCCGCGTGCTGGACTGGCAGGACTCCAACTCCTCCTTCTTCAACGCGGTGCAGGTGGAGCGGAACGTGATGTTCCTCATCCTCACCCTCATCATCATCGTCGCGGCCTTCAACATCATCTCGTCCCTCATCATGCTGGTGAAGGACAAGGGCAGGGACATCGCGGTGCTCCGGACGGTGGGCGCCACGCGGGGCGCCATCCTCCGCATCTTCCTCCTCGCCGGCGCTTCCATCGGCGTGGCGGGCACGCTGATCGGCTTCGCCATCGGCCTCGTCTTCTGCCTGAACATCGAGAACATCCGGCAGTTCCTCCAATCCCTGACCGGCACGGAGCTGTTCAGCGCGGAGATCTACTTCCTCACCCGCCTGCCCGCCGTGGTCGACCCTGTGGAGGTGGCGCAGGTCGTCGGGATGGGCCTCGGCCTTTCGCTCCTGGCGACGATCTACCCGTCCTGGCGCGCGGCACGGCTGGACCCGGTGGAGGGCCTTCGCAATGGCTGAGCCGTCACTCGCCCTGCGCGGCGTCGAGCGCCGCTACCGCACGGAGGCCGGCGAGTTGCCCGTTCTCCGGGGCGCCGATCTGGACCTGCGCGCGGGGGAGATCGTGGCCCTCGTCGCGCCTTCCGGCACGGGCAAGTCCACGCTGCTGCACGTGGCCGGGCTGCTGGAGAAGCCGGATGCCGGCCAGGTGCTGGTGGAGGGGCGCGACAGCGGCAGACTGGGGGACGACGACCGCACCGCCCTGAGGCGCGGCACGATCGGCTTCGTCTACCAGTTCCACCACCTCCTGCCGGAATTCACGGCGGAGGAGAACGTGGTGCTGCCCCAGCTCGCCGCCTCGCGCGGGCGGCGGGAGGCAGAGGCGCGGGCGAGGGAGCTCCTGTCCGCCTTCGGCCTGGACCACCGGCGCGATCACCGGCCGGGCCGCCTTTCCGGCGGCGAGCAGCAGCGCGTGGCCATCGCGCGGGCGCTGGCGAACGGCCCGAAGGTGCTGCTGGCGGACGAGCCGACCGGCAACCTCGATGTCGGCACGGCCGACCTCGTCTTCACCGAGCTGCTGGAGGCCGTGCGCGGTCGGGGCCTCGCCGCGCTGATCGCCACTCACAACCCGGAGCTGGCCGCGCGCATGGACCGCACCGTGACCCTGCGGGACGGGTATGTCGTCGGCGGCTGACCTGCCGCCGGTGATCCGGCTGAACGCGACGGGCGGGCTGGGCAATCGCATGTTCGAGTGCCTGTTCGCCCACCGCCTCGCCGCCGAGCTGCCCGGCGCGGTGCTGACCGGCTCGGCGCTGCCGGAATGGGGGATCGCTTTTCCGGCGCGTCCGCTGCCGCATCCCTCCATCACCATCCAGGGGCATCGCCCGGATTTGCCGCGCCTCGGGATGCTCGTGCGGCAGGGTCTTCTGCGCGGGATCGAGACGAACTGCCTTGCCTGCCGCATGGACCTGCTCCCGCCACTCGACGTCGCGCACGCGCTGTTCCCGGCGGAGGTGGCGGAGGTGGCTTATGGCGACGACGCCCTCGTCATCAACCTTCGCCTGGCCGAAATCCTCGGCCCGCGCCACAAGGACTACCGGCCGCTCCCGATTGCCTATTACGACCGGCTCATCGCCGGGACAGGGCTGCGCCCCGTCTTCATCGGCCAGCTCGGGGACGATCCCTACAGCACCGCCCTCCGTGCCCGATACCCGCGGGCGGAGTTCGAGCGCTCGCGCGGCGCCATGGCGGATTTCGCCGTGCTGCGCTCGGCGCATCACCTCGTGCTGCCCGTCAGCACCTTCTCCTGGCTCGCTGCCTGGCTCTCGGAGGCGAGCACGATCCATCTCCCGCTGATCGGCTTCTTCCACCCGAAACGCCGGCCTGAGGTGGACCTCGTTCCCCTGGCCGACCCGCGCTACCGCTTCCACCTGTTTCCCGCGGATGCGTGGACCGGTACCGACGAGGCGTTGCGGGGCGCGATCGAGGGCAAGGAGGCGGGAGTGGAGATCAGCGCGCGCGACGCGGCCTCGCTCGTCCATGGCGTGATCTGGGGCGACTGACCCGCTCGCCCGGCCGGGGGCGAATCCCTATATACTGGCCGACATGTCCGCCAGCTTCGTCCATCTCCACGTCCACTCCGCCTATTCCCTCGCCGAGGGCGCCATCAAGGCCGACAAGCTCCCCGGTCTCGCCCGCAAGGCCGGGATGCCGGCGCTCGCCCTGACCGACACGGCGACGATGTTCGGCGCGCTGGAGTTCAGTCAGTACGCCACGAAGGAGGGCGTGCAGCCCATCATCGGCTGCCAGCTCTGGCTCGCTCGCGCGCGGGAGGCCGACCGCCCCGAGGCCGCGCGCCTGCCGCCCGACCCCGTTGTGGCGCTGGCCATGGACAGGCCGGGGCTGGAGAACCTTCAGCGCCTCTCCTCCCTCGGCTGGCTCGGCGAGGACCCCTCGGGCAAGCCCGCCATCAACCTCGACCAGCTGCGCGAGAACGGGGCCGGCATCTTTCTCCTGACCGGCGGCACGCACGGCCCGCTCGGCCGGCTGCTGGCGGAGGGGCGGCGCGCCCAGGCGGAGGCGCTGCTCGCCGCCTTGCGGGAGGCTTATGGCGACAACCTCGCCGTGGAGCTCACGCGCCACGGCACGGATCACGACCGCGCGGTGGAGCCGGGCCTCCTGGCCATCGCCGATGCCGCCGCCGTGCCGATCGTGGCGGCCAATGACGTGTACTTCGCCAACGCCGCCGCGCATGAGGCGCATGACGCGCTGCTCTGCATCGCCGAGGGGCGCACCCTGGCCGAGCCCGACCGCCGCCGGCTGACGGCCGAGCACTGGTTCAAGCCGCCCGCCGCGATGCGCGAGCTGTTCCGCGACCTTCCCGAGGCCTGCGACAACACCCTCGCCATCGCGCGCCGCTGCGCCGTGATGGCCGAGACGAAGAAGCCGGAGCTGCCGGTCTGCCCCAAGGTGCAGCCCGGCATGACCGAGGCCGAGACGGTGCGGGACATGGCCAAGCGCGGCCTTGAGGCGCGGCTGGACGCCCAGGGCACGCCCGAGGAGAAGCGCCCGGAATACCGGGAGCGGCTGGAGTTCGAGCTCTCGGTCATCGAGAAGATGGGCTTCTCCGGCTACTTCCTCATCGTGGCCGACTTCATCCAGTGGGCGAAGGCGCATGACATCCCCGTCGGCCCCGGGCGCGGTTCGGGCGCGGGGTCGGTCGCTGCCTGGTCGCTGCTCATCACCGATCTCGACCCCCTCCGCTTCGGGCTGCTCTTTGAGCGCTTCCTCAACCCCGAGCGCGTCTCGATGCCCGACTTCGACATCGACTTCTGCCAGGACCGGCGGGAGGAGGTGATCAACTACGTCCGCCAGGAATACGGGCCGGACCGGGTGGGCCAGATCATCACCTTCGGCCGCCTCCAGGCGAAGGCGGTGGTGCGCGACGTCGGCCGCGTGATGGGCATGCCCTTCGGCCAGGTGAACAAGATCGCCGAGCTGATCCCCTTCAACGCCGCCAAGCCGCCCACCCTCCAGGAGGCGCTGGACGGCGAGCCGCGCCTGCGGGAGATGCGCGAGACGGACGAGAACGTCGACCGCCTGATGCAGACGGCGCTCCAGCTCGAAGGCCTCTACCGCAACGCCTCCACCCATGCCGCGGGCGTGGTGATCGGGCGGCGTCCGCTGATCGAGATCGTGCCGCTCTACCGCGATCCGCGCAGCGAGATGCTGGTGACGCAGTACTCCATGAAATACGTGGAGAGTGCGTCGCTGGTGAAGTTCGACTTCCTCGGGCTGAAGACGCTGACGGTGCTCCAGCGCGCGCTCGACATCCTGAAAGGGCAGGGGGTGGAGGTCGACCTCACCGCCATTCCGCTGGACGACGCGAAGACCTACGAGATGCTTGCCCGCGGCGATGCGGCCGGCGTGTTCCAGTTCGAAAGCCAGGGCATGCGGGACGTGCTCCGCATGATGCGCCCCGACCGGTTCGAGGACCTGATCGCCGCCGTCTCGCTCTACCGCCCGGGGCCGATGGCCAACATCCCGGCCTATTGCGCGCGCAAGCACGGCCAGGCCTGGGAGCCCGCGCATCCTGCCATGCGCGGCCTGGTGGAGGAGACCTACGGGATCCTCGTCTACCAGGAGCAGGTGATGCAGATCAGCCAGGAGCTGGCGGGCTACTCGCTCGGCGGCGCCGACCTGCTGCGCCGCGCCATGGGCAAGAAGATCCGCTCGGAGATGGAGGCGCAGCGCAAGATCTTCGTGGATGGCGCGACGAAGAACGGCATCCCGGAGGACAAGGCGGGCGAGATCTTCGATCTCATGGAGCGCTTCGCGGAGTACGGCTTCAACAAGTCCCACGCCGCCGCCTACGCGCTCGTCTCCTACCAGACGGCCTGGATGAAGGCGAACCATCCCGTCGAGTTCCTGGCCGCCATCATGTCGCTCGACATGACCAACACGGACAAGCTCGCCTCCCACCTGCAGGAGGCCTCGCGCCTCGGCATCAAGGTGCTGCCGCCCGACGTGAACCGGAGCGACGCCGAATTCGCGGTGGAGCCCCGGAAGACGGAGGACGGGGCTGACGTGAAGGACATCCGCTTCGCGCTCGCCGCGGTGAAGCGCGTGGGCCTGACCGCGATGCAGGACCTCGTCCGCGCGCGGAAGGAGGGCGGGCGCTTCCGGTCGCTCACCGACTTCGCCGACCGGGTGGACCCGAAGCTGCTGAACAAGATGCAGGTGGAGAACCTCGCCCGCGCCGGCGCCTTCGAATCCCTCGATCCCAACCGCGCCCGGGTGACGGAGGGGGCCGAGGCGATCCTCCGCCGCGCCCAGGCGGCCGCGGAGGACCGGAGCAGCGCCCAGATCGGCCTCTTCGGCGCCCCCGGCTCCTCGGCCGACACCCCGCCCCTGCGGCTGCGCGACATGCCCGACTGGCCGCAGCTCGACCGGCTGGCCCAGGAGGCGGAGGCGATCGGATTCCACCTCTCCGCCCATCCGTTGGACGAGTACAAGGACGTGCTGCGGAAGCTGAATGTCTGCCCCATCGCGCGGATGACCGAGCGCGCCCAGGCCGGGGCGGCGCGGCTGAAGCTCGCCGGCACGGTGATCGGCACGAAGGAGCGCACGACGAAGACGGGCAGTCGCATGGCCTGGGTCCGCATCTCGGACGCGAGCGGCAGCACGGAGGTGACCTGCTTCTCCGAGATCCTGGGCAAGTGCCGGGAGATGCTGGTGGAGGGCAACGCCGTCCTCTTCACCTCCGAGGTCAAGGCCGATGGCGAGGCCGTGCGCCTCACCGCCCTCGATTGCGAGCCGCTGGAGCGCGCGGCACAGTCCGTCGGCGCCGGGCTGCGGATCGAGATCGCGGCGATGGAGGCGCTGACCCCGCTCCGCAGCCTTCTAGAACGTGAGGGGAAGGGCAGGGGAGAGGTCGTCATCATCCCCCGCACCGGCCCCGGACAGGAGGTGGAGCTGAGCCTGCCCGGCCGCTGGAACGTCTCGCCCCGGCTGGCGCAGGCGCTGAAGGTGATCCCCGGCATCGAGGCGGTGGAGGCCGCGTGATCCTCCCTGAAACCGAGAAGGCGAGGCGGGCGCTCGAGGACGGCTTCCTCGCCGGGGTCGATGGCGGCCCGCCGAGCCACCCCCTTCCGCCCGATCTGCACGACCTGCGCCCGGAAGCCCTCTCGGCCGCCTCCGGCATCACGGACCACGCCCTGCTCGCCCGGCTCGTCGATGCCGGGATCGAGGGGGACACGCTGATCGCCCTCTCCCTCATGCCGCTGGTGGCCGTCGCCTGGGCGGACGGCTCGCTGGACGAGAGGGAGGGCGGGGCCGTGCTTCAGGCCGCGGCGGATTCGGGGCTGGAGCGGGGCGGGGCCGCCTTCACCCTTCTCCAGGAATGGCTTGCCGCCCCGCCCGCCCATGCCCTCATCGAGACCTGGCGCGCCTATATCCGGGACCGCTCGGCCGCGATGGACCCGGAGGCGCGGCAGGCCCTCAGGATCCACGTGCTCGGCCGCGCCCGTCGCGTCGCGGAGGTGGCGGGCTGCCTCCTCGGCCTTCATCCCCAGGTCTCGCCGGCCGAGGTCGCCATGCTGGAACGGCTCGAGGCGGCCTTCCGCTCCTGAGGGGCTGCGGCCCATTGGAACCCGGCCCGGCCGTGCCCAACCTCCTTCAGCGAGGGCACCCCGATCGCGGGGCGCCGCATTGGAGGAGCGACGATGAGAGGGGACTTCCTGGACGAACGCCGCCGCGCGCTGGAGGAGGCGTTCTTCGCCCGCCACAATGACGAGCTGATCCGCCGTCTCCGGGCGGGGGACCCCGGCCGTACGGAGAAGGAGCGCCTGGCCGAGGTGTCGGGCCTGCATGACGACGCCCTGCTGGAGCGTCTGGTCGCCCTCGGCATCCGCGGGGCCACCTTCGCGGCGCTCTCCCTCGTGCCGCTCGTCGTCGTCGCCTGGTCCGACGGCACCCTCGGCGAGCGCGAGCGCGAGGCGATCCTCGGTGCGGCGCGCGGCGCCGGGCTCGGTCCCGAGGGCGAGCAGCTTCTCTCCGGCTGGCTGTCCCGGCCCCCGCCGCCGGAGCTGCTCCCGGCCTGGACCGACTACGTCCACGCCCTCGGCCCGGAGGCCCGGGCGGTGCTGCGCCGGCAGGTGATGGACCGCGCGACGGGGGTGGCCGAATCCGCGAACGGCCTGGTCGGGCTGTTCAACGGCATCTCCCCCAGCGAGCGCGCCGTGCTGGACCGGCTGAACGCCGCCCTCTCCGCCTGATCGCCGCGGCGGCGCAAGCCTGCCACGGTGCGGGCAGGTTCGCCCCGGCGCGGGGCAGGTTTGCCCCGGACGGGGCGCCCTTGCCCCGCCGCGCCCGCCATGCCATATCGCGCGCGCCGGACGCGGGACGCCCCTGTGGTGCCTTCCCATGTCCGGCAAATCCGCACGCGGCGCGCCCTTCCGAGACAAGCGGCAGGGTCCGGTCCTCCATTCGGAGGCTCAGCGCCGCGGAGGCCCAACCGGATCCCATCGGAAGGAAGGAACCGCCACCATGGCGATGCCCGACGTTACCCTGCGCGGCCTGCTCGAGGCCGGCGTCCACTTCGGCCACCACACCCGTCGGTGGAACCCGAAGATGGCCCCTTACATCTTCGGCGTCCGCAACCAGGTCCACATCCTCGACCTGCAGCAGACCGTTCCCCTGCTCGACAGCGCGCTGCGCACCGTGCGCAACGTGGTGGCCGGCGGCGGCCGCGTGCTCTTCGTCGGCACGAAGAAGGCTGCGGCCGACTACGTGGCCGAGGCGGCGACGCGCTGCGGCCAGTACTACGTCAACCACCGCTGGCTGGGCGGCATGCTCACCAACTGGAAGACGATCACCGGCTCCATCAAGCGCCTGAAGCAGATGGACGAGCAGCTCGCCGGCAACACCCAGGGCCTCACCAAGAAGGAGATCCTGATGCTGACCCGCGAGCGCGAGAAGCTCGACCGCGCGCTGGGCGGCATCCGCGAGATGGGCGGCCTGCCCGACCTGATCTTCGTGATCGACACGATCAAGGAGAAGCTGGCGATCGAGGAGGCCAACAAGCTCGGCATCCCCGTGATCGCCGTCTGCGACTCCAACGCCGATCCCTCGGGCGTGGCCTTCCCGATCCCGGGCAATGACGACGCGATCCGCGCCATCAACCTCTACTGCGACATGATGGCGGCCGCCGTGTTCGACGGCATCTCGGCCGAGCTGTCCGCCTCCGGCGTCGATGTCGGCGCCCAGGCCGACCTGCCGGTGGACGCGCTGCCGGAGGAGGAGGTGCTCCCCGGCGCCGGCGCCATCCCCGAGACGCTCGGCGGCGCCGAGGTGGCCGACGGCCCCGTTCTCGCCGGCGCCCAGTCCAGCCGCACGGCGGGCCTGGACACGGAGAGCCTGGAACAGATGGTGCAGAACAACCGCGACGACGGCACCAACGCCGGCTGATCGCCCGCGGGCCGCGCGGGGCTTTCTCGCGCGGCTCGCAAGGACATGAACGCGCCGGGGTGGTCATGCCGCCCCGGCGTGTCGCATACACGGCGCCGGTTCGCCCCTGCGGGCCCGGTGCGCCCAGAAGACGGAAGACGAGAGATGGCCGAGATCACGGCAGCCATGGTCCGCGACCTGCGCGAGAAGACCGGCGCGGGCATGATGGACGTCAAGAAGGCCCTGGTGGAGAGCAACGGCGACGCGGAGGCCGCGATCGACTGGCTGCGCAAGAAGGGCCTGTCCGCCGCCGCCAAGAAGTCCGGCCGCGTGGCCGCCGAGGGACTGATCGGCGTCGCCTCCGCCGGCACGAAGGCCGCCATGGTCGAGGTGAACGCCGAAACCGACTTCGTGGCCCGCAACGAGGGGTTCCAGGGTCTGGTCGAGGCGGTGGCGAAGGTTGCCCTCGAGGTCGGCGAGGACGTGGAGGCCATCAAGGCTGCCCCCTATCCCGGCGCCGGGCACAGCGTTGCCGACGAGGTCACCCGCCTGATCGCCACGATCGGCGAGAACATGACCATCCGCCGCGCGAAGGTGTTCTCC
Source organism: Muricoccus pecuniae (assembly GCF_014199205.1). Taxonomy (GTDB): domain Bacteria; phylum Pseudomonadota; class Alphaproteobacteria; order Acetobacterales; family Acetobacteraceae; genus Roseomonas; species Roseomonas pecuniae. The sequence goes on from NZ_JACIJD010000005.1 coordinate 152,886, forward strand.
GTCGGCTCCGGCGCCGTGGCCACCTATGTGCACTCCGCCGTGAAGCCGGGGCTGGGCAAGATCGGCGTGCTGGCCGCGCTCGAGGCCGCCGACGGCGGGGACGCCGTGCTGACGCTCGGCCGCCAGATCGGCATGCATGTCGCCGCCGCCCGCCCGGAGGCGCTGGACATCTCCGCCGTGGACTCCTCGGCCCTGGAGCGCGAGCGCGCGGTGCTGACCGAGCAGGCCCAGGCCTCCGGCAAGCCCCCCGCGGTCATTGAGAAGATGGTCGAGGGCCGCATCCGCAAGTACTACGAGGAAGTGGTGCTGCTGGAGCAGGTCTGGGTGCATGACGGCGAGAGCCGCGTGAAGGCCGTGGTCCAGAAGTCCGGGGCGCAGCTGGTGGGCTTCGCCCGCTTCCAGCTCGGCGAGGGCATCGAGAAGGAGACCTCGGACTTCGCCGCCGAGGTGGCCGCCGCCGCCGGCACCGCGGGCTGATCCCCGCCGCGGGCCCCGCGCCCGCCCGGCCCGCCTCTCATCGCGAGGCCTTGAACGCCGTCGGGCGCCCTTTGCGCCCGACGGCCACGGCCCCTGCCGGCCCGGCTCCTTGCCGGGCCCGGCAGGCGGGTCTACCTTCCAAACCGCCCCGGGACCGCCGCCAGAGATGACCAGCCCTCGCTACAAGCGTGTCCTGTTGAAGGTTTCGGGCGAGGCCCTGATGGGCAACGGCTCCTACGGCCTGGACGGCACGACGGTGAACGCCATCGCCGAGGACGTCGCCTCCGTGACCCGCCTTGGCATCCAGGTCAGCCTCGTGATCGGCGGGGGCAACATCTTCCGCGGCGTCTCCGGCGCTGCTGCCGGGATGGATCGCGCCCAGGCCGATGGCATGGGCATGCTGGCCACCGTCATCAACGCGCTCGCCATGCAGAACGCGCTGGAGAAGGCGGGCGTGCCCGTGCGCGTGCAGTCCGCCATCCCCATGGCCGCCCTGTGCGAGCCCTTCATCCGGCGCCGCGCGGAGCGGCACATGGAGAAGGGGCGGGTGGTGATCTTCGCCGCCGGCACGGGCAATCCCTTCTTCACCACCGACACCGCCGCCGCGCTGCGCGCCGCCGAGATGGGCTGCGACGCGCTGCTCAAGGGCACGCAGGTGGACGGCGTCTACAGCGCCGACCCGCGCCGCGACCCCTCGGCGAAGCGCTACGAGACGCTCACCTATCTCGACATGCTGGCGCGCGACCTCGCCGTGATGGATGCCGCCGCCATCTCGCTCGCGCGCGAGAACAAGCTGCCGATCATCGTGTTCAACATCCACGAGCCGGGCGCCTTCACCGCCGTCATGAAGGGTGAGGGCAAGTTCACCACGGTTCACGAGAGCTGAGGCACTGAAATGGCCGCCCCGCCCAACTTCCCCGATCTTCGCAAGGACCTCGTGCGCCGCATGGACGGCGCGCTGGAGACGCTGCGCAAGGAGTTCTCCGGCCTCCGCACCGGCCGGGCCAGCCCCGCGCTGCTGGAGCCGATCCGCGTCGAGGCTTATGGGACGAACCAGCCGCTGAACCAGGTCGCGAACATCTCCGTCGCCGGCCCCGGGCTGCTGTCCGTACAGGTCTTCGACCGCTCCATCACCAAGCAGGTCGAGGTCGCCATCCGTGACTCCAACCTCGGCCTCAATCCCCAGGCCGAGGGCCAGGTCATCCGCGTGCCCCTGCCGCCGCTGACCCAGGAGCGCCGCAACGAGCTGGCGAAGCAGGCGGCGAAGTATTCCGAGGCGACGAAGGTCTCCGTGCGCGGCGTGCGCCGCGACGGGATGGAGACGATCAAGGGCTGGGAGACGAAGTCCGAGATCTCCAAGGACGACGCCAAGCGCTGGTCCGACGACGTGCAGAAGCTGACGGACGAGTATGTGAAGAAGGTGGACGTGGCGCTCGCCGACAAGGAGAAGGACATCAAGGCCGTCTGAGCCGCCAGCCCATGAGCGCCGCGACACAGCCAGTCCAGAAGACGGGAGGCAGCACGCCTCCCGCCCCCGCCCATGTCGGGATCATCATGGACGGCAACGGACGCTGGGCCGCGGCCCGCGGCGTGCCGCGCGCGCTCGGCCATAAGGCCGGGGCCGAGGCGACGCGCCGGGTGGTGGAGGCCGCGGCCGACCAGGGCGTGTCCTGGCTCACCCTTTTCGCGTTCAGTAGCGAGAACTGGCGGCGTCCGGCCGACGAGGTCCGGGACCTCACGGGGCTGATGCGCCACTATCTCCGCCACGAAGTCGGGCAGCTCGTGGAGAAGGGCGTGCGCCTGCGCATCATCGGCGACCGCGCCGCCTTCGGCCCGGGGATGCTGGCCGAGATCGAGCGGGCCGAGGCGGCCACGGCCGGGAACCGGCGCATCAACCTGAACGTCGCGCTCTCCTATGGCGGACGGGCGGAGATCGCGCGCGCCGCGCGGGACCTCGCCCGGCGCGCGGCGGCCGGGGAGATCGATCCCGACGCGATCGACGAGGCCGCGCTCGCCGCCGGTCTGGAGACGGCGGGGATGCCGGATCCCGACCTCATCATCCGCACCTCCGGCGAGCAGCGGATCTCGAATTTCCTGCTCTGGCAGGCCGCCTATGCCGAGTTCGTCTTCCAGCCCGTGCTCTGGCCGGATTACGGGGCCGACCACCTGCGGGACGCCATCGCCGAGTTCCGCCGCCGCGACCGCCGCTTCGGCGCGCGGACCGGCTGATGGCTGCTCCTCCCGCCGCTGAGCCGAAGCCGGGCCGGAACTGGCGGGACCTGCGCAAGCGATTCCTCTCCGCCCTGGTCCTCGGGCCGGCGGCGCTGCTCTGCGTCTGGCTCGGCGCGAATGCCTATACGCTGCTGCTCGCGCTCGGCGCCGCCATCCTCACCTGGGAATGGGTGCATCTCTGCGGCCTCAGCACGAAGAGGCTGCCGGGGGCGGGGGTGCCCGTGGCGGTCTTCGCGGCGGGCGCGCTCGCGGTCACGGAGCACCCGGTCGCTTCCTGGCTCGTCCTGATTGCCGGTTTCCTGCTCACCTGGGCCTGGGCCGAGCGGCTCCGCGGGCGGGAGCGGGCCGGGCAGCCCGCGCTCCGCCTCGCGCTTGGGGTGCTCTATATCGGTATCGGCTTCCTCTGCCTCATCGAGCTTCGGCACGAGAATGAGGCGGGGCGGGCCAATCTCCTGTTCCTCCTCCTCGTGGTCTGGGCGAGCGACATCGGCGCTTATCTCGCTGGCCGCGCCCTCGGCGGGCCGCTCCTCTGGTCACAGGTCTCGCCGGCCAAGACCTGGTCCGGGGCGGTGGGCGGGCTGCTGCTGGCCATGGGAATCGGCGCCTTCGCCGCCGTGCAGCTCGCCCCGGGGAGTCCCTGGCGGGCCGCCGCCGCCGCGGCCGTGCTGGCCGTGGCCACCCAGGCGGGCGACCTGCTGGAGTCCGCCATCAAGCGGCACTTCAAGGTGAAGGACACCTCCAGCCTCATCCCCGGCCATGGCGGGCTGCTGGACCGGCTGGACGGGCTGCTCGCCGCCGCGCCCGCCGCCATGCTCCTCGCCCTCCTTCTCGGCTATGGCGGCGCCCTGTGGCGCTGATGCCCTCCCGGCCGCCAGCCCTTCCGGTTCCCCCTGCATGACACGACGCATCACCATCCTCGGCGCCACCGGCTCGATCGGCCGCAGCACCATCGCGTTGCTGGAGGCCGCGCCGAAGGGCGAGTTCGCCGTGGAGGCGCTCGTGGCCGGGCGCGACGCGGCGGGGCTGGCCGATGCGGCGCGGCGGCTGCGGGCGCGGGTCGCCGTCCTCGCTGATCCCGCCGGCCTCCCCGCCCTGCGCGAGGCGCTCGCCGGGACCGGGATCGAGGCGGCGGCGGGGGAGGCGGCGGTGACCGAGGCTGCGTCCCGCCCGGCGGACTGGACCATGGCCGCCATCGTCGGCGCCGCCGGGCTCGGCCCGACTCTCGCCGCCATTCGGCGCGGCGGAACGCTGGCCCTCGCCAACAAGGAGGCGCTGGTCTGCGCCGGCGAGATCGTGCTGCGGGAGATCAGGGAATCGGGCGCGACCCTGCTGCCCGTGGATTCCGAGCACAACGCCATCTTCCAGGCCCTCGACGCCCGGGACCCCGCGATGGTCGAGCGCATCGTCCTCACGGCCTCGGGCGGCCCGTTCCGCCTGGCCAGCGAGGCCGAGATGCGCGCCGCGACGCCGGAGAAGGCGCTCCGCCACCCCGTCTGGTCCATGGGCGCCAAGATCAGCGTCGACAGCGCCACCATGTTCAACAAGGGGCTGGAGGTGATCGAGGCCGCGCGCCTCTTCCCCGTCCCGCCCGAGCGGATCGAGGTGCTGATCCATCCGCAATCCACCGTCCACGGCATGGTGCAGTACGCCGACGGCTCGCTCCTCGCCCAGCTCGGCTCCCCGGACATGCGGACCCCGATCGCCCATGCGCTGGCCTGGCCGCGCCGCATGCGGGCCGATGTGCCGCGCCTCGACCTCGCCGCCCTCGGCAAGCTGGAGTTCTCGGCGCCCGACGAGGCGCGCTTCCCCGCGCTGCGCCTCGCGCGGGAGGCCTTGCTGGCCGGGGCGGGCGTGCCCACCATCCTGAATGCGGCGAATGAGGTGGCGGTCGAACGCTTCCTGGCCCGGCGCCTCGGCTTCCTGGACATCGCCCGGGTGGTCGAGGCCACGATGGAGCGCCTCGGCGCGCCCGCCGTGCCGGGGCTGGAGGAGGTGCTGGCCCTCGACGCCGCGGCCCGGACCGAGGCCGGCCACATCGCCGGCCGGCTCGGACTCGCGGCCTAGATCAGAGCGACCTGCCCAGAGAGGCGAAGAGAGACCACCGTGGAATTCCTCCCCGATCCCTTCCGCACCATCCTCGCCTTCGTGGTGGTGCTGGGCGTGCTGGTCTTCTTCCATGAGCTCGGCCACTACGCCGCGGCCCGCTGGCGCGGCATCTTCGTGGAGAAGTTCTCCATCGGATTCGGCCGCCCGCTCCTCGCCTGGACCGACCGGCGGGGCACGGACTGGCAGATCGGCTGGCTGCCCCTCGGCGGCTACGTGAAGCTCTACGGGCAGGAGGGCCCTGGCGACGTTACCGATTCGGTGGACGCCCCGCCCGGCCACGACCCCCGCGGCCCGCGCTTCCACGACAAGCCGGTCGCGGACCGTGCCATCGTCGTCGCGGCCGGGCCGATCGCGAACTTCGTCCTCGCCGCCGTGCTCTTCTCCGCGCTCTTCATCGCGGTCGGCCGGCCGGTCGGCACCACGACCGTGGCCTCGGTGGTCGAGGGCGGCGCGGCGCAGCAGGCCGGCATCCTGCCCGGCGACCGGATCCTCTCCCTCGACGACCAGGCCGTGACGCGCTTCGAGCAGGTGCAGGCCCATATCCAGCCCCGCGCGGGCCAGCCCGTGCGCGTCCGGCTGCTGCGGGAGGGGCAGGAGCTGACCCTCACCGCTACCCCGGCGGCGCGGCCGGGCCGGGGGGAGGGGACGCCGCCCGTCGGGATGCTCGGCGTCGGCGGCGGCGCGGCCACCTATGAGCGGACGGACCCGCTCTCGGCGGTCTGGGGCGGCATCACCTACACGGCCGAGGTGACGGCGCAGACGCTCGGCGGCATCTGGCAGATGATCACGGGCCAGCGCGGGTCCGAGGAGATCGGCGGGCCGCTCCGCATCGCCCAGCTCTCGGGGCAGGTGGCCAGCCTCGGCCTTTCCAGCCTCGTCAGCTTCATGGCGATCCTCTCGGTGAACCTGGCGCTGATCAACCTCTTCCCCATCCCCGTGCTGGATGGCGGGCATCTCGTCTTCTACGCGCTGGAGGCGATCCGTGGCCGCCCCCTGCCGCCGCGCGCGGTGGAGTACGGCTTCCGCGCCGGGCTGGCCGTGCTGGCGACGCTCTTCATCTTCGCGACCTGGAACGACCTTTCCAGCTTCGGCCTGTTCCGCTGGGTCCACGGGCTGTTCGGCTAGCCGCCCGCCGTTTCCGGGGCTTGCGGCGGAAACCTTCGCGGGGGTGGCAACCGGCGGGGCTTGCGGCTAGGTTGCGCCACCGCGAACCGGAACAGCCGGCACAGGATCACGCCTTGCACGCCTCGCCTTTCTCCCGGGCCCTTCTGCTGGCCGCCACCACCCTCGTGCCCATCACCACGGCGACGGTCGCGGAGGCGCAGCCTCGCCGCCCCGGCCCGGCGGCGCGCCCCGTCGCGCGACCCGCTTCCGGCACGGTCCGCGCCATCGACGTGGAGGGCAACCAGCGCATCGAGGCGGACACGATCCGCTCCTACATGCTGCTCCAGCCCGGCGACGCCTTCGAGGAGGAGAGGCTCGACCGCTCCCTCCGCACGCTCTTCGCGACCGGGCTGTTCCGGGACGTGCGCGTCGGCCGGCAGGGCGACCGGATTCTCGTGCAGGTCGAGGAGAACCCGATCGTCAACCGCGTCGCCTTCGAGGGGAACAGCAAGCTCGGCGACGACGTGCTGCGCAACGAGGTGCAGCTCCGCTCGCGCTCGGTCTTCACCTCCCAGGCGGCCCAGGCGGACCGCGCCCGGCTGCTGGAGATCTATGCACGCCGCGGCAGGCTTTCCGCCACGGTCGAGCCGAAGGTCATCCAGCTCGAGCAGAACCGGGTGGACCTCGTCTATGAGGTCAACGAGGGGCAGGTCGCGCTCATCAGCCGCATCAACTTCGTCGGCAACCGCTCCGTCTCCGACAGCCGGCTGAAGGAGATCGTCGCGACGCGCGAGGCGGCCTGGTACCGCCCCTTCAGCAGCAGCGACACCTACGAGCCCGAGCGCCTGAACTTCGACCGCGAGCTGCTGCGGCGCTACTACCTTCGCCAGGGCTATGCCGACGTGAACGTCACGGGCAGCGCGGCGGAGCTGTCGCCCGACCGTTCCGGCTTCTTCGTGACCTACACGATCGACGAGGGCCGCCGCTACCGTCTGGGCAAGATCGAGACGACCTCGGCGCTGCGCAACGTCACGGCGGACCAGCTCCGCCCGACGATCGATCTCTCCGCCGGCGACTGGTACGACGGGGAAGCCGTGGAGCGCGCCTCGGAAGCGATGTCCGACCGCGCGAACGCGCTCGGCGCCCCCTTCGTGGAGGTCACGCCGCGCATCGTGCGCAACAATGCCGCGGGCACGGTCGACATCACCTTCGAGGCGAAGGAGGGCAACCGCCTCTACGTCGAGCGCATCGACGTCACGGGCAATGTCCGCACGCAGGACCGGGTGATCCGCCGCGAGTTCCGCATCGCCGAGGGCGACGCCTTCAACGCCGCGCTCGTCCGCCGCTCGCGCCAGCGCATCCGCGACCTCGGCTACTTCAACGACGCGACCATCTCGACGACGCCGGGCTCTGCGCCGGACCGCGTGGTGCTCGGCGCCAATGTCAGCGAGCGCGCGACGGGCGAGGTCTCGATCGGCGGCGGCTACTCCACCGATGCCGGCGCGCTGGCCGATCTCGGCCTGCGCGAGCGCAACCTGCTCGGGACAGGCATCGACGCGCGGCTGAACGGCGTGATCGCCCAGCGCCGCAGCCAGCTCGACCTCTCCGTGACGGATCCGTCCTTCCTCGACCGCAACCTCGCGGTGGGTGCGGACCTGTTCTACATCACGCGCGACCTGCTCAGCTATTCCGGCTATCGCGAGCGCCGCTACGGCTTCGCCGTGCGCGCTGGCTACGAGTTCAACGAGTACCTGCGGCAGTCCTGGGCCTACACCCTCTCCAACCGCAACATCTACGACGTCGATCCCCTGGCCTCGCGCTACATCCAGGAGCAGAAGGGCGAGACGCTGCTCTCCCAGATCGGCCAGACCCTCACCTATGACCGGCGCGACAGCCGCCTCGATCCGCGGAACGGCTACCTCCTGCGGCTGGGAACCGACTTCGCCGGCATCGGCGGCGACGTGCAGTACGTCCGCGGCCGCGTGGACGGCGCCTACTACATCCCCTTCGAGCGGCTGCTCGGCGATCCGAACTACGTCCTCGCGATCCAGGGCTCGGTCGGCTATCTCGAGCCCTTCGGCGGCAAGAACGAGCGCATCGTCGACCGCTTCTTCCTCGGCGGCGAGAACCTCCGCGGCTTCGAGGTGGCGGGTGCCGGCCCGCGCGACCTCTCGACCACCTCGCGCGACAGCCTGGGTGGCCGCTTCATCTACACCCAGACGACCGAGTTCCGCTTCCCGCTTCCCATCCCGGACGAGATCGGCATCACCGGCCGCGCCTTCGTCGATGTGGGCGGGCTGAGCGGCTCCTCCTCCGGCGTGGGCGTGGTGGACGACTCCTCCCCCCGCGTCGGCTCGGGCGTGGGCGTTTCCTGGCGCAGCCCGTTCGGCCTGATCAACCTCGACTTCGCTCAGGCCGTGGTGAAGAAGGACTACGACCGGACGCAGTTCTTCCGCTTCGGCTTCGGCACGCGGTTCTAGAGACGAGATGACTGGAGTTCGCATGATGACCGCGCGCCCTGCGCTCGCCGCCCTGGCGGCGATCCTGATCCCGGTGGGCTCCGCGCTCGCCCAGTCCGATCCTGGCTTTTTCATCCCCCCCGGCGGTGGCGGTGGCGGTGGGCAGTCCCGCCCGGCGCAGGCCCAGCCGCAGCAGCAGCGCCCGGCGCAGCAGCCGGCCCAGCAGCAGCGGCCGCCTCAGGGGGCCCAGCGCCCGCCGCAGCCGAACCCCGCCCCGCTGCCCCCGGGCCAGCCGCCGCCGGCCGCCGTGATCGGCATCGTCGACGTGCCCGAGATCCAGCGGAATTCGACCGCCTTCAACAGCGTGCGCGAGGAGATCGAGAAGCGGCGGCAGAAGCTGAACGACGACCTGCAGCGCGAGCAGACGCGCTGGCGCGAGGAGCAGCAGACCCTCGCCAACCAGCGCGCCACGATGAACCCCGACCAGCTCCGCCAGAAGGAGCGCGAGTTGCAGGAGCGGATCACCGACAGCCAGCGCGTCTTCCGCGACCGCTCCCGCACGATCGAGCAGGTGGCCCAGGGCGCGCTGCAGGAGATCGAGCAGGCGCTCGCCGTGGTGATCCGCCAGGTGGCGGCCAGCCGCAACGTGAACCTCGTGCTGCCGCGCCCGCTGGTGATCTTCAACGACGCCCCCTTCGACCTGACGGACGAGATCAGCCAGCAGGTGAACCGCGTGCTGCGCAACGTCACCCTTCCGCCGGAGGGCCAAGCACCCGCGCCGGCCGCGGCGGGTGGCGGGCAGGCGCCGGCGCAGCGCCCGGCCGCGGCGCCCGCGCAGCAGCCGCAGCAACGCCGCTAGGCCGTGGCGGCGGATCCCCGCTTCCACCCCGGCGCTGGTCCCATCCCGCTCGCGCAGCTCGCGCAGGCGGCCGGGATTCCGGTGCCGGACGGCCAGGGCCACCGTCTCTTCGCCGGCGTCGCGACGCTCGGGGCTGCGGGCCCGGAGGACGTCTCGTTCCTCGACGCGCGCCGCTGGCTGCCCAGCCTGCGCGAGACCCGCGCCGGGGCGGTGGTACTGGCGGCGGAGAACGCCCATGCCGTGCCAGAGGGCACGGTGGCGCTCGTCTCCCCCGCGCCCGTCCTCGCCTTCGCCCGCATCGCGACCCTGTTGCACCCGCCGCCGGCCGCGAGCGGCTCGCGGCACCCGACCGCGGTGGTGGGGGAGGGCGCCGTCATCGGCGAAGGATGCGAGATCGGCGCCTATGCCGTGATCGAGGACGGCGTCGTTCTCGGGCCGCGCTGCATCGTGGGGCCGCACGCCCATATCGGGCGTAACTGCGTCTTCGGCGCGGAGTGCCGCATCCTCTCCCATGTCACCGTCACCCACTGCGTCGCGGGGGACCGCGTGACGCTCAACCCCGGTGCGCGGATCGGCAGCGAGGGCTTCGGCTTCGCCACCAGCGCGCGCGGCGAGCACGTCACGGTTCCGCAGCTCGGCCGGGTGATGCTGGGCAACGGCGTGGAGGTCGGGGCGAATGCCTGCATCGACCGGGGATCGGGGAACGACACGGTGATCGGGCCCGGCACCCGGCTGGATAACCTCGTCATGCTCGGGCACAACGTGCGGACCGGGCGCGGCTGCGTCATCGTGGCGCAGGCCGGGATCTCCGGCTCGACCACGCTCGGCGACTTCGTGGTCGTCGCGGCCCAGGCGGGAATGACCGGGCATCTGACGATCGGCGACAAGGCGCGCGTCGGGGCCCAGGCGGGCGTCATGGCGGATGTGGAGCCCGGCACGGACGTGCTGGGCAGCCCCGCCATCCCGGTGCGCGAGGCGATGCGCTCCTTCGCCGCCCTGCGGAAGCTGGGCCAGTCGAAGGCGGCGAACAAGGCGGCGGAAGCGAAAACGAGCGATTGAGCATGGCTGACAATGCAGAACAGGCGCCCGGAGCGCCGGCGGAGAGTGCGGGCGAGATGCGCTCCACCCTCGACATCGCACGGATCATGGAGGCGATCCCCCACCGTTTCCCCTTCCTGCTGGTGGACCGGGTGGTGGACCTCATTCCCGGCGTCAGCGCGGTGGGCATCAAGAACGTGTCGATCAACGAGCACGTCTTCCAGGGCCACTTCCCGCGCCATCCCGTCTTTCCCGGCGTGATGATCATCGAGAGCATGGCCCAGACCGCGGGCGTGCTGGTGGTCGAGACGCTCGGGCCGGCATCGCGCGGCAAGTTGGTCTACTTCATGTCCGTGGAGGGCGCGAAGTTCCGCAAGCCCGTGGTGCCGGGCGACCAGATGCGCGTGCATGTCACGAAGGAGCGTCAGCGCGGCAACGTGTGGAAGTTCTCCGCCGAGGCGAAGGTGGACGGCGCCGTGGTGGCCGAGGCCACCTACGCCGCCATGATCCTGGACAGCTAGGCGTGGCCGACATCCATCCGACGGCCATCGTGGCGGAGGGCGCGTCCATCGCCGCCTCGGCCACCATCGGCCCCTACGCCACCGTCGGCGCCGACGTGGTGATCGGCGAGGGCGTGCAGGTCGGCGCGCATGCCGTGCTCGACGGCGTCACTCATCTCGCCGAAGGCGTGCAGATCCTGCCCTTCGCCTCCGTCGGCCTGCCGCCGCAGGACCTGAAGTACCGGGGCGAGCCCACGCGGGTGGAGATCGGTCCCCGCAGCATCATCCGCGAGCACGCGACGGTGCATCGCGGCAGCGTGGGCGGGGAGGGCATCACCCGCCTCGGCGCCGAGTGCCTCATCATGTGCGTCGCCCATGTCGGGCATGACTGCCAGCTCGAGGACAGGGTCATCCTCGCCAACAACGTCATGCTCGGCGGGCACGTGCATATCGGCGACAACGTCTTCGTCGGCGGCGGCACGGCGATCCACCAGTCCGTCCGCATCGGCCGGCAGGCGGTGATCGGCGGCATGAGCGGGGTGGAGCGGGACGTGATCCCCTTCGGCTCCTGCATGGGCAACCGCGCACGGCTGATCGGGCTCAACCTCATCGGCCTCAAACGCCGCGGCTTCGGGCGGGAGGCGATCAACGCGCTGCGCGCCGCCTATCGCGGCCTCTTCCTCGGGCGCGGCACCTTCGAGGACCGGATGGCGCTCGTCCAGCAGGACCATGGGGGCCAGCCCCAGGTGGCGGAGATCCTCTCCTTCATCGAGGCGCCGAGCCGGCGTGGCCTCATGCGGGCCGGGCGCCAGGCGGACGACGCGGCCGAGGCCGAAGCGGCCTGAGCGCGATGAGCGGGGAGCCCGTCGGGATCATCGCCGGTGGCGGCGCCATGCCGCTGCGCGTGGCCGCCGCCTGCCGCGCCATGGGCCGGCCCTTCGTGGCCGTGCTGCTGGAGGGCTTCGCCGATCCCGCCGACTGGGCGGGGGAGAGGTTCATGGTCTTTCGCCTCGGCGCGGCGGGCGGGGCGCTGGACTGGATACGCGCCTCGGGGGCGAGGCAGATCGTCCTCGTCGGACATGTCCGCCGCCCCTCCATCCTCTCGCTCCGGCCGGATGCGAAGGGCGCCGCCTATATCGCCCGGATCGGCATGCGCGCCTTCGGCGGCGACGACAGCCTGCTCTCCGCCGTCCGCCAGGTCATCCGGGAGGAGGGGTTCGAGCCCGTCGGCCCGACGCGCTTCCTGCAGGAGGCCCAGTGCCCGCCCGGCCTGCTCACCCGCGCGGCGCCCGATGGCACGGCAATGGCCGACATCGCCCGCGGCGTCGCCGTGGTGCAGTCCCTCGGCCGGGCCGATGTGGGGCAGGGGGCGGTGGTGCAGCAGGGCCTCGTCCTCGCCGTGGAGGCGATCGAGGGCACGGACGCCATGCTCGCCCGCGTGCGCGACCTCCGGCGGGAGGGGCCGGGCGGGGTGCTGGTGAAGCTCGTCAAGCCCGGGCAGGACCGGGAGGTGGACATGCCCGCCCTCGGGCCCCGCACGGTGGAGGGTGCGATTTCCGCGGGTCTGGCCGGCATAGCCTTCGAGGCGGATGGCGCGTTGCTGGTGGACCGCGAGACGATGGTGGCCCGGGCGGATGCGGCCGGGCTGTTCCTTCTCGCCATCCGCCCCGGGGAGTTTTCCGGGGCGACAGCAGGAGCCACGACATGAGCGATACCCCGAAGGGCAAGTTCCTCCACACCATGATCCGGGTCGGGGACCTGGAGCGCAGCATCGCCTTTTACACGAAGATGTTCGGCATGCGGGAGCTGCGCCGGAACGACGTGCCCGACGGCAAGTACACCCTCGCCTTCCTCGGCTATGGCGGCAACGCGGCCGGCGAGGGCGAGATCGAGCTGACCTACAACTACGGGGTCGAGAAGTACGAGATCGGCACCGCCTTCGGACACCTCGCCATCGGCGTGCCCGATGTCTACGCCGCCTGCGAGCGCATCAAGGCCGAGGGCGGCAAGGTGGTGCGCGAGGCCGGGCCGCTGAAGTTCGGGACCACGATCATCGCCTTCGTCGAGGACCCCGACGGCTACAAGATCGAGCTGATCCAGCGCGCCTGAGCCCGGGCGCGTGACCCCGGACCCCTTCCGCCTCATCACCGATGCCGCCTCCCGCACCGGGGAGGCGGCCCTCGCCCTGGCCGGGCGGGAAAGGTTGAGGCTGGCCGTCACCGGCCTGTCGCGGGCGGGGAAGACGGTGTTCCTCACCTCCCTCGTCGCCAATCTCGTGGCGGCCGGGGCGGGGCGGCGCACCCTGCCGGCGCTGGAGGCGACGTCGGGCCGGTTGCGCGCCGCGCGCACGGTTCCGCCGGGGGTGGAGGCGACACCGCGCTTCGACGCGGAGGCCCATCTCGCGGCGCTGGCCGCCGATCCGCCGGAATGGCCCGCGCGGACGGAGGACCTCTCCACCCTCTCCGTCCTGCTGACGCTGCGGCGGCGCGGGATCTACGGCCAGGTGCTGCCCGACCGCGAGGTCACGCTCGACCTGCTGGACTATCCCGGCGAGTGGCTGCTCGACCTCCCCATGTTCGCCCAGGACTTCGCCGAGTGGTCGGACGCCACCCTCGCGCGCCTCTCCACGGGCATCCGCGCGGCCCCGGCGGCCGAGTTCCTCGCCTTCGCCCGCGCCCTGCCGGCCAATGCCCCGGCGGAGGATTCCCTCGCCCGCCGCGGCCACGCGCTCTACCGCGCCTTCCTGCTGGACGCGCGAGACCGGCTGGGGCTGCGCTTCCTCCAGCCCGGCCGCTTCCTCAACCCCGGACCCTCAGGCGACGCGCCGCTTCTCTGGTTCTTCCCGCTGCCCTCCGCGGCGCGCGAATCCCCGCTCGGGGAACTGCTCGCCCGGCGGCACGAGGCCTATCTGCGGGACCAGCGCGACCGCTTCCTCGATCCCGTCTTCCGCCGCTTCGACCGGCAGGTCGTGCTGGTGGACGTGCTCGGCGCCCTCCATGCCGGGCGCGAGGCCTTCGAGGACACGGCCGAGGCGCTCTCCGCCATCTCCGCCACGCTGCGCTACGGGCGCGGCTGGCTGGACCTGCTGACCGGCGCCGGCATCGCCCGCGTGGCCTTCGCCGCGACGAAGGCGGACCACGTGCCGGAGGTGAGCCGCGACAGCCTCGCCTCCCTTCTCTCCGACCTCGTGGACGCGCCGCGCCGGCGGGCGGAGATCGCGGGCGCCTCCGTCTCCGTCCATCCCGTCGCCGCCATCCGTTGCACGCAGGAGGCGACGGCGGCGCATGAGGGGCGGGTGGCCCCGGCCGTGCGGGGCGTGCTGCTGGAAAACGGGCGCTGGGCGACGGTGGACCCGGGCCTCGTTCCGGCCCGCCGTCCGCCGGAGAGCTTCTGGAACGCCGCCTATTTCGAGATGCCGGTCTTCCGACCCCCCGCGCTGGAGGCGGGCGGGCGGGCGGGCGTGCCGCATCTCGGCCTCGACGGCCTTCTCTCCACCCTCCTGGGCGACGCGCTGTAATCCGGGGCGGGGCGGGCCATATGCGCCCGGCCATGAGCGAGACCGCCCCCCGACCGCCCCGCGTGATCCTCGAGGAAGAGGCCGGCCCCGCGCGCCTCGACCACGGCTGGGAGGGCGGCACCGAGCCCGCATCCATCCCGTCGGCGGGCTTCTCGACCCTGTCGCTCCTGGCGATCGGCCTCTCGGCCCTGATCCTGGGCTTCGCCGCCCTCGCGGCCGGCAACTACGTCGCGGAGCAGTTCGCGCGCGCGGCCTGGCTCGGCTGGCTCACCCTCCTCGTCGCCCTCGGCGGCTTCGGGACGATCTTCTGGGCCATCCTGCGCGAGTTCCGGGCCCTCCTGCTGCTACGCGAGGTGGACGCCGCCCGCGCCGCCTTCGCGCGGGGCGACTTCACCGGGGCCAAGGCGCATGTCCTCTCCTGGGCGGAGCCGATCCCGCTCGCCGCCCCCTTCCTTCCCGCGCTCCGCGAGGCGCCGGACCTGCCCGCCCTACGCGCCCTGCTGGAGAGCGGCCCGCTCGCCTCGCTGGACGGCGAATCGCGCCTGATCGGGCGCCTCGCGGCCGTGCAGGGCTTCGCGGCCACGGCGATCAGCCCCTCTCCCGCCCTCGACGCCCTGGTCGTGGGCTGGCGCGGGTTGCGGCTGGTGCGGCAGGTGGCCGCGCTGCACGGGATGCGCCCAGGGATCGCCGCCACCGCGTCCCTCCTGCGCCGCGCCGCCTTCGACGCGGCGACGGTGGCAGCGACGGAGGTGGCGACCGACACCGCCGTGCGGGCCATCGTGAGCAACCCGCTCGTCGGGCATGTCGTGGGCGAGGCCGCCACCGGGGCTGTGGCCGCGCGGCGCTTGATCACCTTAGCGCGAGCGACCTCTTCCGCGTGCCGGATCCTTCCAACCAACTGAAAATGCTCAACTCGATAAGGAGGGCCTTTAGGGGCGCGTAATTTTTTCCTGGCAGAGTGCCTGCATCTGCGAGGAGAGCCCATGCATATCCGTACCCTGTTGCTCGCCGGTGTCACCGCGATTGCCATTCCGGGCCTCGGGGTCCTGGGCTGGAATTCCTGGCAGGCCTGGACGGGCTGGGAGAAGGCCGAGCGCGCCACCTACTCCACCCGTGTGCTGAACGGCACCCTGCGGGGCATGGCGGCCATCGGCGTGGAGATGGGGGTACTTAGCTCCGCTGCCCGCACCGGGACGGGCGACATCGCTGCGCTGGCCAGCGATGCCCGCCTCACGGACGGGCTGCTGGACGGCGCCCGCCAGGCCCTCCTGGCCGAGGGACGGGATGCCGGCCCGATCGACCGCTCGGCGCATATGCTGAACGCCCTTCGCCGGCGCGTGGGGGAACATGTGGCCAAGGGGGGGAGGGAAGGCGACCCGCGGCTGGTGTCCGACCTCCTCAATGCCCGCAGCGAAATCATCGATGGCATGGACGCCGCCGCGCGGAGCGCCGAGAAGCGCATCAACGAGGCCGCGCCCGAGATCGCGATCCTTGCCGAGATCGGGCGGCAGATCACGGCGCTGCGGACGGAACTCGGCGCGCGGAGCCTCGCCATCAACGCCTGGCGGGGCGGGCAGCCGGTGACAGCGAGCGCCGTGGCCAATGCCCAGATCCTGACGGGACGGGCCGGGATGACGATGGAAACCGCGCGCCGGCTGACCGCGGAGGTGGGCGACCCGGATCTCCTCAAGGTCCTGGAGAGGGTGGAGGCCGACTACACCCGCGCCGCGGAGCCGCAGTACCGTGCCTATGTCGAGGCCGCCGCAGCGAGCCTGCTCTCCCGTGCCGCGCCGGCCTGGCCCAGCGGCAACGCGGAGTACCAGCGCTGGACCGTCGAGGCGTTGACCCAGGTACTCCCGCTGCGCGACGCGGCGCTCGAAGCTGCGCTGGAGAGGGGCGATTCCGCGGCCGCTGCCGCCCGCACCCGCCTGCTGGTCAGCCTGCTGCTCGCCGGGATGGCCCTGCTCGTCGCCATCGGCAGTATCAACCTCCTGCTGCGCCGGCTCGTGACGCCCGTGCGCGACCTGACCGACGGGGTGGGCCGGATCGCGGCCGGCGAGCTGGACATCGAGGTTCCCCATCGCGGCCGCCCGGACGAGGTCGGGGCCATGGCCGAGGCGATCGAGGTGCTGCGTGCCAACTCCGTCGCCCGCCGGAGCCTCGCCGCCGAGGCGGAGGCCGCGCGGGAGACGCGCGAGGTGCGGGCCGCGGAGATGGAAGGGCTGGTGCGCGGCTTCCAGGCACAGGCAGGGGAGATGGCGCGGACCCTCTCCTCCGCCTCCACCGAGCTGGAGGCGACGGCGCGCGGCATGACGGCCACGGCCGAGGGCACCAGCAGCCAGGCTGGCCGCGTGGTCTCGGCCGCTGAGCAGGCGAGTTCGGGCGTCCAGACCGTTGCCTCCGCGGCTGAGCAGCTGACGGCCTCGATCGGCGAGATCAGCCGCCAAGTTTCCCAGGCAACCACCGTCGCCGGCCGCGCCGTGGATGACGCCCGCCGCACGGACGCCACGGTGCAGACCCTGGCCCAGGGCGCGGCGCGGATCGGGGACGTGGTGCGCCTCATCAGCGACATCGCGGGGCAGACGAACCTGCTCGCCCTCAACGCGACCATTGAGGCGGCGCGCGCCGGCGAGGCGGGCCGGGGCTTCGCGGTGGTGGCCTCCGAGGTGAAGACCCTCGCTTCCCAGACGGCCAAGGCCACCGAGGAGATCTCCGCCCAGATCGCCGAGATCCAGGCCGCGACGGATCAGGCCGTGGTCGCCATCGGCGGCATCGGCCGCACGATCGAGGAGGTCAGCGGGATCGCGGTCGCGATCGCGGCGGCCGTCGAGGAGCAGGGCGCCGCCACGGGGGAGATCGCCCGCACCGTGCAGGAGACGGCGCGCGCCACCGAGGCGGTGACGGCCAATATCGCCAGCGTCAGCCAGGGCTCGGCCGAGACGGGCGCGGCGGCGGGGGAGGTGCTCTCCGCCGCTTCCGACCTCGCCCAGCAGGCCGAGCGGCTGAACGGAACCGTCACCGACTTCGTGGCGCGGGTCCGGGCGGCCTGAGCGGGCGCGGGCGGAGGGCGGTCAGCCCCCGATCAGGGTGACCCCTTCCGCCGCGTCGCCGATGCGGGCGAGGCTCTCCTCCCGCCCGAGCACGAGGAGGACCGCGTCGATCGGCGGCGACTGTAGGCTGCCGGTCAGCGCGGCGCGCAGGGGCTGGGCCACCACGCCCAGCTTCACGCCCTCCGCCGCGGCGAAGTCGCGCAGCGCGGCGTCCAGCCCCGCGCGGTCCCAGGCCGTTCCCCCCAGCCGCTCCGCGAGCCGGGCGAGGCGGTCCCGCACATCGGGATGGTCGAGGGCCTCCGCGGCCTTGGGCTCGTACTTCAGCGGGCGCTCGGCGAGGGCGAAGCGGGCGCCCTCGGCCATCTCGACGAGGGTGCGGGCGCGGGGCTGGAGGTCCGGGATCAGCGCCTCGACCCGCGCGGTCTGCGCCTGATCCAGCGCGCCGAGCCAGGGCGCGAGGCGCGGCAGGAGGGAGGCGGGATCGGCGGCGCGGATGTACTGGCCGTTGAGGTGGGACAGCTTCGCGTAGTCCATGCGCGAGGCCGCGCGGCCGACGCCGCCGAGGTCGAACAGCTCGATCGCGCGCTCGCGCGGCACGAACTCCTCGTCCCCATGGCCCCAGCCCAGGCGGAGGAGGTAGTTGCACACGGCCTCCGGCAGGAAGCCCTGGTCCCGGAACTCCAGCGCGCCGACCGCGCCGTGCCGCTTGGAGAGCTTGGCGCCGTCCGCGCCGTGGATGAGCGGGATATGGGCGAAGGCCGGCCGCTCCCAGCCCATGGCGTCGTAGACGGTGCACTGGCGGAAGGTGTTGGTCAGGTGGTCGTCGCCGCGGATGACATGGGTGATGTCCATGTCGTGGTCGTCCACCACCACCGCGTGGAGGTAGGTCGGGGTGCCGTCGGAGCGCAGGATGATCATGTCGTCCAGCTCGCTGTTCGCCACGCGCACCTCGCCCTGCACGAGGTCCCGCACCACGGTTTCCCCCTCGCGCGGGGCCTTGATGCGGATCACGGGGGCGATGCCGGCCGGCGCCTCGGCGGGGTCGCGGTCGCGCCAGTTGCCGTCGTAGCGGGGAGGGCGCCCCTCGGCCTGGGCGCGCTCGCGCATGGAGACCAGCTCCTCGGCGGTGTCGTAGGCGAGATAGGCGGCGCCCTTGGCGAGCAGCTCCTTCGCCACCTCGGCGTGCCGCGCCTCGCGCGAGGTCTGCATCACTGGCGGCTCGTCCGGCGAGAGGCCGAGCCAGTCGAGGCTCTCGATGATCTGCTGCACCGCCTCGGGCGTGCTGCGCGCGCGGTCCGTATCCTCGATCCGGAGGAGGTACTGCCCCCCGTGGTGCCGCGCGAAGAGGAAGTTGAAGAGCGCGGTCCGGGCCCCGCCGATATGCAGGTAGCCGGTGGGGGAGGGGGCGAAGCGGGTGCGGACGGTCATGCGCCCCTGTAACACCGCCGCCCCGGCCTGTTGAACCCTCACGCTTCTGTGATGGAATGCGCTAACATGGCGAGAGACCATGTCCGCCCACGCCGCCCGAGGCCCACTCGCCGGACCTCTTCCCTCGCTGGCCGAACGCGCCGCCGCGCTCGTCGCGGCGGAGTGGGACCGCTGGCCGCTCTGGCTGCCCGTGGCCATGGGGATCGGGGTGCTCGGCTATTTCGGCCTGACGGCCGAGCCCTCGCCGGTCTGGCTGGCAGTGCCCTTGCCGCTCCTTTGCCTCAGCCTCGCCCTGCGCGGGCGCCTTCCCCTGGCGGGAGCGGGATTCGCGCTGGCCGGCGCCCTGGCCCTCGGCTTCGCGGCGGCGCTGCTCCACGCGCGGCTCGCGCCGCCCCTGCCGGAGCTTCCCCGAACGGCGGCCATCATCGCCGGCCGCGTGGCCTCGGTGGACATCCTGCCGGAGGGCCGGCGCGTGACCCTAGACGAACCGCGGCTCGACGGCGGACCGCCTCTCGCCCGCCAGCTCCGCATCCGCCTGCGCCCAACCGATCCGGCGCGTCCGGCACCGGGCGACGGGATTGCCCTGCGCGCCCTGGTGCGTCCGCCCATGGCACCCGCCTATCCCGGTGGCTTCGACTTCCAGCGCGCCGCCTTCTTCTCCGGCCTTGGCGGCTCCGGCTTCGCGCTGGCCCCCGCGACGGTCACTCCTGGCAGCTCGGCGCCGTTCTTCCCCGGCCTGCGCGCCGCCATCGAGGCGCGGGTGACGGGGAGCCTGCCCGGGGCCACGGGCGCGGTCGCCGCCGCGCTGCTGACGGGTTCGCAGGCCGGCATTCCCGCGGTGGATCTGGGGGCGCTGCGGGATTCGGGGCTGGCGCATCTTCTCTCCGTCTCGGGGCTCCACGTCGCCATCGTCACCGGGATCGGCTTCGTGCTGCTGCGGGCGGCCATCGCTGCCATCCCCTGGCTCGCGCTCCGGCTGGACTCGAAGGCGGCCGCGGCCCTGCTCGGCCTCGCACTGGGCGGTGCCTACACGCTGCTGACGGGGGGAGGGGTGCCGATGATCCGCTCCTTCGCCATGGCGGCGCTGGCGACGCTCGCGGTGCTCACCGGCCGACGCGCCCTCTCGCCGCGCGCCCTGGCCCTTGCGGCGGCAATCGTGCTGCTGGCCAATCCGGCGGCGATCACGGGCCCCTCCTTCCAGATGTCCTTCGGCGCGGTGCTCGCCCTGATCGCGGCGGCGGAGGCGCTGCGCGGCGCGGGGCAAGCCCTTCGTGCCCGCGGCCCGGCTGGGCGCGCCGCCGCGGTGCTGCTGGGGCTGACGGCCACCTCCCTCATCGCCGGGGCCGCCACCACGCCCTTCGGCCTGCACCATTTCGGGCGCCTTCAGCTCTACGGCGTGGTCGCCAATGCCGTGGCCGTGCCGCTCACCTCCTTCCTCGTGATGCCTGCGGGGATGCTGGCCCTGTTCCTCATGCCCCTCGGGCTGGAAGGGCCGGCGCTGGCCGCCATGGGCTGGGGCGTAGATGGCACGTTGCTGACGGGCCGAATCGTCGCGGCCTGGCCCGGCGCGGCGATGACCGCCCCGCCCATCCCGGGCTGGGGGCTCGGCCTTTTCGCCCTCGGCCTGTGCTGGCTCTGCCTCTGGCGCCTCCCCTGGCGCTGGGCCGGGGTACCGCTGATGCTGGCGGGGCTATTCTCGGGTTCCATGAGCCGCCCGCCCGATCTGCTCGTTGCGGCGGACGGGCGGCTGCTGGCGCTATCCACCCCCGCGGGTGTCCTCGTCGAGCGCGCCTCGGGGGCGAGCCGGATCACCCGCGAATCCTGGCTGCGAAGCTGGGGGGAGGATGAGGCAGCGGCCTTCCCGGCCGAAGGGGAGGCGGCGGACGGCCTCGTCCGCTGCACGGCCTCGGCCTGCCTGCTCCGCCCGCGGCCGGGGGCCGCCGACGCGATCCTCCTCAGGGCACCGCGCGAGGCGAGCAGGCCCCGGCGCGGCCAGGCGCCGCCGCCCCCGCCCGTGATGGCCGAGGCGGGCTGCGGGAAGGCGGCGGTGATGCTCTCCCTCGAGCCGATCCGGGGCGGGTGCCGGCAGACCCCGCGAATCGACCGCTTCTCCGTCTGGCGGGACGGCTCGCACGCCCTCTGGCTCGGACCGGAGGGGGCGGTGATCCTCTCGGACCGCGCCTCGCGGGGCGACCGCCCCTGGGTGCCCCCCGTGCCGCTGCCCCGCTCCCGCCCCCAGGAGGAACCCCTGGCGGAAACGGAAGGGGACCGCTGAAACGCGAACGGGCCGGAAGGCATGCGCCCCCCGGCCCGCTCGGCCCCCTCAGGGAGGGGTCAGTGGTAGCGGCGAACGAGGCCGACGAGGCGGCCCTGAACCTTCACCCGGTCCGGCCCGAAGATGCGGGTCTCGTAGCGGGGGTTGGCGGCCTCCAGGGCAATCGAGTTGCCGCGGCGGCGCAGGCGCTTCAGCGTCACCTCGTTCTCATCCACCAGCGCCACGACGATGGCGCCGTTATCGGCCACGTCGCCGCGGCGGATGATGACGGTGTCGCCGTCGAGGATGCCGGCCTCGACCATCGAATCGCCCGAGACCTCCAGCGCGTAGTGCTCGCCCCCGCCGAGCATGGCGGCGGGCACCTCGACGCTCTCGCCCCCGTCGCGCAGTGCCTCGATCGGCAGGCCCGCGGCGATCCGGCCGTAGAGCGGGAGCTGGACGGCGGCAGCATCGTTCGCGGTGCGGACGGCGCCGGGCAGGTTCTGCGCGAAATTGCCGCGGATGACATTGGGCGCGAAGGCCGGGGCGGGCGCGGCGGGCTGGGCAGCCGCCGCGGCGGGCTGAGCAGCAGCTTGGGCCCCGCGCGTGGCGAGGCTGTCCGGCAGGCGCAGCACCTCCAGCGCGCGGGCGCGGTGGGCGCGGCGCTTGAGGAAGCCGCGCTCCTCCAGGGCCGTGATCAGGCGGTGGATGCCGGACTTCGACTTGAGGTTCAGCGCCTCCTTCATCTCCTCGAAGGAGGGGGAGAAGCCGGTGTTCCGCAGGTGCCTGTCGATGAAGATGAGCAGCTCGTGCTGCTTCCGGGTGAGCATGGTGCGGGCGTCTCCCAGGGGGGTGGGGCAGTCTCGTGCACGAACAAACGGGCAACCGACCTGGAAGTTCTATGAAAGTTCTCCCGCGTCGGTCAATGCCGCGCTTCACACGCCGAGGGAGGAAAACTCCACAACCCGAACCACCGTCCCCGCCACGGCAGCCGGCGCATGGGGAGGGCGCACCAGCAATCCCCCGGCATGGGCGAGGGCGGAGAGCATGGAACTGTCCTGGACGGGTAGGGGCGTGGCCACCAGCCCGCCCTCTGCATCCTCCGCCAGGGTCGCGCGCAGGTAGTCCTGGCGCCGGTCATTCGCCGCCATGTCGGCCCCGAGAAGGGCGGGGCGGGTCTCCACCGGACCGGCGGGCAGGCCCGAGAGGCGGCGCAGGGCGGGGATGAGGAAGAGCACGGCGCAGACGAGTGCCGAGACGGGATTGCCGGGCAGGCCGAGCAGCGGGGTTCCGCGCAAATCCCCAAAGATCAGGGGCTTGCCCGGCCTCATTGCGATCTTCCAGAAGTCCAGCTTCAGCCCCATGGGCGCGAGCGCGGCCTGGACGAGGTCGTGCTCCCCCACGCTCGCCCCGCCCGTGGTGACGAGCAGGTCGAGGCGCCGCCCGGCCTCGGCGGCCTCGGCGATGGCGTCGCGGTCATCGGCCGCGATGGGCAGGACGAGCGGTTCGCCCCCCGCCGCGCGCACCAGCGCTGCCAGTGCGTGGGCGTTGGAGGAGACGATGCCCCCCTCCGGCACGGCCTCGCCGGGAAGAACGATCTCGTCCCCCGTGGCGAGGATGCCGATGCGCGGACGGCGATGGACGTGAAGCCAGGGATGGTTCCCCGCCGCGGCGAGGCCGATGTCGCGTGCCGTCAGCCGCCGTCCGGCGGGGATGAGCAGCTCGCCCGCCCGGAAGTCGAGCCCGGCGCGGCGGATGTGGCGCCCGGGGCGGGGGGCTTCGGTGGGGGAGACGTGGTCGCCCTCGGCGGCCGCGTCCTCCTGCAACAGGATCGTGTCGGCCCCGGGCGGAACCGCCCCGCCGGTGAAGATCCGCACCGCCTCGCCCGGCCCCACGCTGCCCGGGAAGGGATGGCCGGCCGGCGAGGCGCCGATCACCCGCAGCCCTATCCCGACCGAGGCATCGGCGGCGCGCAGGGCGTAGCCGTCCATGGCCGAAACATCGGTGGGAGGCTGGGTCAGCCGGGCTTCCAGCGGGCGGGCGAGAACCCGGTCCCAGCCCTCTGGCAAGGCCACACTCTCCGCGCCCGTGGGGGAGAGAACCGCCAGGATGCGGTCCAGCGCTTCCTCAACCGGGATCATCAGGAAGCCTCGTAAGCGCCGGATTTTCCGCCTGACTTCCGGGTCAGCCGCACGGCCTCGATCCGCATCCCGCGATCGGCCGCCTTGACCATGTCGTAGATGGTGAGGGCCGCGACCGTGACCGCCGTCATGGCCTCCATCTCGACCCCCGTCCGCCCGGCGGTGCGGACGGTTGCCGCGATCTCCACCGCGCCGGGCTCCGCCAGTTCCAGCTCGATCGAGACGGAGGAGAGGGGCAGGGGATGGCAGAGGGGGATGAGGTCCGCGGTGCGCTTGGCCGCCATAATCCCGGCCAGCCGCGCGACGCCGAGCACGTCGCCCTTGCCTGCGCGGCCCCCGGCGATGAGGGCCAGAGTTTCCGGCTGCATGGTAATGCGGCCCCGCGCGGTCGCCTCCCGCACCGTCTCGGCCTTGGCCGAGACATCGACCATGGCCGCCCGGCCGGCCGCGTCGAAATGGGTCAGAGGACCGCTCGCGCGGTCCTCGCCCGTGGTCAGAGGATCGCTCGCGCGGTCCTCGCCCGTGGTCAGGGGGCTGCTCAAGCGGCCTGCACCAAGAGGCGCGCGGCCTCGCCCGGGTCGGGCTGGCGCAGCAGGTGCTCGCCCACCAGGAGGCAGCGCGCGCCGGCATTCGCCATGCGGCGCACGTCCTCGGGCGTGCGGATGCCGCTCTCGGCGACGGGGATGCGGTCGGCCGGGATGAGGGGGGCGAGGCGCTCGGTCACCGCGATGTCGGTCCGCAGCGTGCGGAGGTCGCGGTTGTTCACGCCGATCAGCCGCGTCTCCAGCCCGAGGGCTCGCTCCAGCTCCTCCTCGTCATGCACCTCGACCAGCACGCCCATGTCGAGGCCGCGCGCGACGTCCTCGATGGCCGAGGCCTCGTCGTCGGTCAGCGCGGCCATGATGATGAGGACCGCGTCCGCCCCCATGGCCCGGGCCTCGAAGACCTGCCAGGGATCGATCATGAAGTCCTTCCGCAGCACGGGAAGCCCTGTCGCCTCCCGCGCCAGGCGGAGGTGCTCGGCGGTGCCCTTGAAATAGGGCTCGTCGGTCAGCACGGAGAGGCAGCAGGCGCCGGCGGCCTCATAGGCGCGGGCGATACCGGCGGGGTCGAAGGGCTCGCGGATGAGGCCGCCCGAGGGGGAGGCGCGCTTCACCTCGGCGATCAGCCCGATCCGCATCTCCGCCACGGCATCGCAGAGCGCCTGGGTGAAGGGGCGGGGGCGCCCGCCGTCCCGCGCGCGCCGCTCCATCTCGGAGAGCGGGGTCTCCTGCATGCGCGCCTGCACCTCCACGCGCTTGTCGTCGAGGATCTTGCGGAGCGTGTCCGAGAGGGGCGCGTCCACGGGCGGAAGGGTCTGGTCCATGATGGCCTGTTCCTGGCGCTCTTCCGCCGCGCGCGTCAAGCGGCAGCTCCCACCGCCGGGATCACGCCGCGGTGGCTGAGCGCAGCCGTTCCAACGCCCGCATGGCCGCGCCGGAGGCAACCGATTCGGCGGCCAGCGCCGCTCCCGCCCGGAGATCCGTCACCCGTCCCGCCACGATCAGCGCCGCGGCGGCGTTCAGCAGCACGCAATCCCGGTAGCCGCCGGCCTCGCCCCTGAGCACGCCGAGCAGCGCCTCGGCATTCTCGCCGGGCTCGCCGCCGCGAAGCGATTCGGCGGGGTGGCGGGGCAGGCCCGCCTCCTCCGGCGTGATCTCGAATTCCCGGATCACGCCGTCCTTCAACTCCACGACATCGGAGGGGCCGGCGATCGTCAGCTCGTCCAGCCCCTGCCCGTGCACGAGCCAGGCGTGCTCGGTGCCGATCCGGGCGAGCGTCTCGGCCATGGGGCGCAGCCATTGCGGGGCGAAGGCGCCGGTCATCTGGCGGCGGACGCGGGCCGGGTTCGTCAGCGGTCCCAAGAGGTTGAAGATGGTCCGCGTGCCCAGCTCCATGCGCGGGCCGGCGGCGTGGCGCAGCGCCGCGTGGTGACGGGGCGCCATGAGGAAGAGGATGCCGGCCTCCCGGATGACCTGGGGCAGGCGCTCGAAGGGCACGTCCGTGTTCACGCCGAGCGCGGTCAGCACGTCCGAGGCGCCCGCGCGGGAGGAGAGGGCGCGGTTCCCGTGCTTGGCCACGGGCACGCCGCATCCCGCGACCACGAGCGCCGCGGCGGTGGAGATGTTCACCGTGCCCGCCGCGTCCCCGCCCGTGCCGACGAGGTCGATCGCGCCCTCCGGCGCCTCCACCGCCACCATGCGGGCGCGCATGGCGCGCACGGCGCCCGTCATCTCCGCCACCGT
This sequence comes from Muricoccus pecuniae, assembly GCF_014199205.1. Taxonomy (GTDB): domain Bacteria; phylum Pseudomonadota; class Alphaproteobacteria; order Acetobacterales; family Acetobacteraceae; genus Roseomonas; species Roseomonas pecuniae. Next base: position 178,336 of record NZ_JACIJD010000005.1, read on the forward strand.
CTCGCCGCGCACGCGCATGGCCATCAGCATCCCCGCGATCTGCGCGGGGGTGGCCTCGCCGGCCATCACGGTGCCGAAGGCGGCCTCCGCCTCGCTCTCGGCGAGACGCTCCCCGGCGGCGAGCCGGGCCAGGACTGGCTTGAGCGACACCTCAGGCGGCCCGGAGGGTCTCGCCCCGCGGCGGCAGGTTGATCCCGGCCATGCGGAGAACGTTGGCCAGCATGTCGTGCCCGTGGTCGGAGGCGATGCTCTCCGGGTGGAACTGCACGCCCCAGACCGGCATGTCGCGATGGGAGAGGCCCATGATGAGGCCGTCGGCCGTCTCCGCCGTCACTTCCAGCTCCTCGGGCAGGTCCTCCCGCCGGACGACGAGGGAGTGGTAGCGCGTGGCGCGCACCGGGCTGGGCAGGCCGGCGAAGACGCTGGACCCGCCGTGATGGATGTCGTGGACCTTGCCGTGGACGGGTTCGGGCGCGCGCACCACCGCCCCGCCGAAGGCCTGGCCGATGGCCTGGTGCCCGAGGCAGACGCCGAAGACCGGCACGCCCTTGCGCGAGGCCGCGCCGATGAGGTCGAGGCAGATCCCCGCCTCATCAGGCGTGCAGGGGCCGGGGGAGAGGACGATGGCGCGCGGCTTCATCTCCAGCGCCTGGTCCACGGAGAGCGCGTCGTTGCGCCAGACCTGCGCTTCCGCGCCCAGATCCCCGAGGAAGTGGACGAGGTTGAAGGTGAAGCTGTCGTAGTTGTCGATGAGCAGGATCATGGCGCCCTCACTTCGTCCCAGGGGAGGCGCCGGGTCAAGCGGGGAGAGGGTGGTCGACGGCGCCGGACGGCACCCCCGCCCGGCATGGGGGGCGGGTGCCGCCGCCGGCGGGAGGTCTGCTGGCGCCCTACTTCCGCACGGCCGCGAAGCGCACGGCCTCCTCGGCGGCGCGGAACAGGGCGCGGGCCTTCTGGCGCGTCTCCTCGTACTCCGCCTCGGGATCGCTGTCGGCCACCACCCCGGCCCCGGCCTGGACGGACATCACCCCGTCCTTCACCAGCGCCATGCGGAGCCCGATGCAGGTGTCCATCCCGCCATCGGCGCCGAAATAGCCGAAGCAGCCGGCATAGACGCCCCGGCGGGAGGGCTCGGTCTCCTCGATGATCTCCATCGCCCGCACCTTGGGCGCACCCGACAGCGTGCCGGCGGGGAAGCCGGCCACCAGGGCGTCGAGGGCGGTGAGGCCCGGGCGCAGGCGCCCCTGCACCTCGCTGCCGATATGCATGACCTGGGAGTAGCGCTCGATCCCGAACTGGGCGGTCACGCGCACGCTGCCGATCTCGGCCACCCGGCCCACATCGTTGCGGCCGAGGTCGAGCAGCATGAGGTGCTCCGCCCGCTCCTTCGGATCGGCCAGCAGCTCCCTCTCCAGCGCGAGGTCCTCCTCGGGCGTCGCGCCCCGGCGGCGCGTGCCGGCCAGCGGGCGGACGGTCACGGTGCCGTCGCGCAGGCGGACGAGGATCTCGGGGCTGGCGCCCACGGCCGCGAAGCCGCCGAAGTCGAAGTGGAAGAGGAAGGGCGCCGGGTTCAACCGCCGCAGCGCGCGGTAGAGGGCGAAGGGCGGCAGGGCGAAGGGCGCCTGGAAGCGCTGGCTGAGCACGATCTGGAAGGCGTCGCCCGCCGCGATGAGATCCTTCCCGCGCTCCACCGCCTCGATGAAGCCCTCCCTGGTGAAGTTGGAGCCCGGGTTGCCCGGGGCGGGCAGGGCGGCGGGGGGCGCGGGGCGCGGCACGGGGCGGTCGAGCGCCGCCTCCGCCTCGTCCAGCCGGGCCTGGGCGGCGTCATAGGCCGCGCGCGCCGTCTCCCCCCGGTCGGCATGGACGGGGGCGCAGAGGGTGAGGATGTCCCGCACATGGTCGAAGACCGCGATCACGGTCGGGCGGGTGAGCAGCGCCTCGGGGATGCCCAGCACGTCGGCGTTCTTCGCCGGCAGCCGCTCCATCTGGCGGACCATGTCGTAGCCGAGATAGCCGAACAGCCCGGCCGCGCAGGGCGGCAGGCCCTGGGGCAGCTCCATGCGGCAGGCCTCGATGAGGGCGCGCAGGCTCTCCAGCGGAGGCGCCTCCTCCGCCACGAAGGCGTGGGGGGCGGAGAGGGCGTGGCGGTTGATCTCCGCCCGCCCGTCGCGGCAGCGCCAGACGAGGTCGGGCGCGAGGCCGATGGCGGAGTAGCGGCCGCGGCTCTGCCCGCCCTCCACGCTCTCCAGCAGGAAGGTGTTGGGCCGCCCCTCCGCGAGCTTGAGGAAGGCGCCGACAGGGGTGTCGAGATCCGCCACGCGCTCGCGGAAGATCACCTGCCCGCGCCCGGCCTCATGGGCGGCGGCGAAGGCGGCGTAGCTGTCGCTGGCACTCATCGGGCGGCCACCTGCTCCATCGCCGACGGGTTGATCGTGACATTCGCGCGGGCGCGCAGGGCGGCGGCGAACTGGGCCTCCAGGTCGTCCTGCATCGACTGCTCCACCTCGTTCTTCACCCGCGCCTGCCCCTCGGCATCCGCCGCCACATCGGCGGGCACGATCTCGACGAGGCGCGCGACGGCGTAGCCATCGGAGGTCTGGGCCATGGTCACCTCGCCCGGCTTGGCGGCGAAGAGGCCGGGGAGCAGCCCGCCGGGAATGCCGCCGGGGGCCGCGGCCCCGGGGTCGCGGAGGGAGGGGCCCATGCGAACCGGCTCCACCCCGGCCTCGCGCGCGGCCTCGGTGAAGTCCTTCCCCCCTTGGCCCGTTCCCTGGGCAGCGCCGAGCAGGGCGGCGGCCCGCTCCTCCTGGGCCCGGCGGCGGGCGTCCAGCGTCCAGGCGCGGCGCACCTCGGCCTCGACCTCGGCGAAGGGCTTCAGCGCCGCCGGGGTGACGCGGGGCACGTCGAGGGCGAGGAAGCCGTTGCCGGCCTCGGCCACGCGGGTGCCGGCCCCGGCGGGGCCCGCGAAGATCGCCTCCAGCACCCCGGCGCGGGCCACGGGGCCGCCGGGCAGCTCCACGCGCCGCCCGTCCGGGCCGTTGCCATTGCGGTCCACCGTCACGCGGATGGCGGCGAGGCCGAAGCGCTGCGCAGCCTCCTCGACCGTCGCGCCGCCGCCGAGCGCGTCCTCCAGCTTGTTCGCCTCCTCGAAGGTGAGGTCGGCGGCTTTCTCGCGGGCGAGGAAGTCGCGGGTCTCCGCGCGCAGCTCCTCGATCGGCTTGCCGGCGGCGGCCTGCACGGCCGTCACCTTCATCACGTGCCAGCCGAAGGGGCTCTGGATGGGGTCGGTCACACCGCCCTCGGGCAGGGCGAAGACGGCGGCGGCGATGTTCTCCACCGGCATCTCGCCGCGGCTCACCTGACCCATCTCCAGCGCGGTGCCGCCGGCGCCCTCGGCCTGGCCGCGGATGGCGGCGAGATCGGCGCCCCCGGCCCAGGCGGCGCGGATGGCCTCGGCGGCCTCCCTGGAGTTCACCAGCGCCTGCTCCACCGTGCGGCGCTCGGGCGTGCCGGTCCGCTCGCGCTGCGCCTCCAGCCCGGCCTCGACCTCGGCGTCGCTCACCGCCACGCGCGGCAGGAGCGTCTCGGCCGAGAGAAGGGCGAGGGCGGCCTCGCGGTACTCGGGCGAGGAGAACGGCGCCGGGTTGTTCTCGTGGAAGCGGGTGAGCTGGGCCTCGGTGGGCTCGGGCGGCTCGGGGGCATTGAGAAGGGGGAACTCGGCCACCTCCGCCACGCGGCGCTCCCCGGCGAAGGCGAGGAGCTGGCGGGCCAGGGCCTCCGGCGCCCGCGCCCCGGCGCGCACGGCCCCGACGAGCTGCTGCCGCTCCAGATCCGCCACCACGAGGCGGGTGAAGTCGCCCTCGCTCAGGTCGTTCTGTCGGAGGAATTGCTGCAGGATCAAGGGGCTGAACCGCCCATCCGCACCCTGGAAGGAAGGAATGGAGAAGGTGTAGGCGCGCACCGCCTCGACCGAGGCCGCGACGCCCATGCGCCGGGCCTCCTGCCTCTGGGCGCGGGAGGCGATCAGGTTCTCCACGGCCTGGCGGGCGACCGCCTGGCGGAACGCCTCGTTCGCCTCGAAGCGCGGGCCGAGCTGGCGCTGCAGGCGCTGGGTCTCGCGCCGGGCGGCGTCCTGCGCCTCCGTGAGCTCGATCGCCTCCCCGCCGACGCGGGCCACCGCATTGTCCCGCCCGAGGTTTCGGACCACGTCCTCGATTCCCCAGACCGCGAAGGAGAGGACCAGGAGGAGGAACAACCCCTTGGCGAACCAGGTGCCGGCGAGGCGGCGGAACGCGGTGATCATGGCAATGCCCCTGTGGGGAAGGCGGAAGACGCGCAGCCCGTAGCGCACCCCGGCCCGGTTGCCAAACGCCCCCACCGCCGATAGGCGCTGCAGACGAGCCGTAACGCCAGGAGACCGCATGACCCCCGATGTCCGCCCCCTCATCGCCGGCAACTGGAAGATGAACGGCACGCTGCGCGAGGCCGCCGCCCTGGCCGAGGGCGTGCGCGCGGGGCTGGAGGGGGTGAGGGGCGCGGACCTGCTGATCTGCCCGACCTTCCTCCACCTGCACGTCGCCGCGGCCTCCATGGGCTGGAAGCCGGTGGCGATCGGCGGGCAGGACTGCTCGGCCGAGGCGAACGGGGCCCATACGGGCGACGTCTCCGCCGCCATGCTGGCCGATGCCGGCTGCGGCTACGTCATCCTCGGCCATTCCGAGCGCCGGGCGGACCACGGGGAGAGCGACGCCCTGGTGCAGGCGAAGGCCCGCGCGGCCATCGCGGCCGGGCTGATCCCCATCGTCTGCGTCGGCGAAACCGAGGCGCAGCGGGACTCGGGGGAGGCGGAGGCGGTCGTCGCCGCCCAGCTCGCCGGTTCCCTGCCGCCCGATTTCGCCGGGGCCAAGGGGGTGGTGGCCTATGAGCCCGTCTGGGCCATCGGCACCGGCCGCACGCCGACGAATGACGACATTGCCGCCATGCACGGGCGGATGCGGGCCGAGCTGGCCGGGCGCTTCCCCGGCGCGGGCGAGACGACGCGCCTCCTCTACGGCGGCTCGGTGAAGCCCTCCAACGCCGCGGCCATCCTGGCTCTGCCGAACGTGGACGGCGCGCTGGTGGGGGGCGCCAGCCTGAAGGCCGAGGACTTCCTGGCCATCGCCGCGGCCGTTCCCGCCTGAATCCCTTTCCTCGCATCACGGAACGGGTCTAGAAGCCGCCCACCATGACCACCGTCCTCCTCGTCCTGCATTTCTTCGTCGCCGCCGCCCTGATCGGGGTGGTGCTGCTGCAGCGCAGCGAGGGCGGGGGGCTGGGCATCGGCTCGTCCCAGGGCATGGGCAGCTTCATGACGGGGCGCGGCACCGCCAACCTGCTGACGCGGGCGACGGCGGTGCTGGCCACGCTCTTCATGGCGCTCGCGCTCGCGCTCGGCCTGCTGAACCAGGGCACGGGGCGGCAGCGCTCCATCTTCGACCAGTCGCCCCCGGCCGCGACCGGTGCCCCGGGCACGGCCCCGGCTACCCCGGCCGCGCCCGCCCTGCCGCCGGCGCCGAGCGTCCCGACCAACTGATTCGTTCCCGGGCGCGGCGCCCCGCAAGGAGGGTGCCGCGCATGGCTTCCCTGCGTCCGCGCCCCCTGGCCGCGGCGTTTCAACGCGCGCTATAAGGGCCACCCATGACGCGGTACGTATTCATCACCGGCGGCGTGGTCTCTTCCCTCGGAAAAGGCATTGCCGCCGCATCCCTCGCGGCGCTCCTCCAGGCGCGCGGCCACAAGGTCCGGCTCCGGAAGCTCGACCCCTATCTCAACGTCGATCCGGGCACGATGAGCCCGTATCAGCACGGCGAGGTCTTCGTGACCGATGACGGGGCGGAGACCGACCTCGACCTCGGGCATTACGAGCGCTTCACCGGAGTTCACGCCAACCAGGCCGATGCCTGGACGACGGGGCGCATCTACTCCGACGTGATCGCGAAGGAGCGGCGCGGCGAGTATCTCGGCGGCACCGTTCAGGTGATTCCCCACATCACCGACGCCATCAAGGAGGGCATCACCTCCGGCGTCGAGGACTACGACTTCGTTCTCGTCGAGGTCGGCGGCACAGTGGGCGACATCGAGAGCCTGCCCTTCCTGGAGGCGATGCGCCAGCTCGCCAACGAGCTGGGGCCGCGCAACTCCCTCTTCGTGCACCTGACGCTTGTGCCCTGGATCGCCTCGGCCGGCGAGCTGAAGACGAAGCCGACGCAGCACAGCGTCAAGGAGCTGCTGGGCCTCGGCATCCAGCCGCAGATCCTGCTCTGCCGCTGTGACCGGCCGATCCCGGAGAACGAGCGGCGCAAGATCGCCAATTTCTGCAACGTGCGGCCGGAGAGCGTGATCCCGGCGCTCGACGCCTCGTCCATCTACGCGGTGCCGTTGCAGTACCATGCCGAGGGTCTGGACCGCGAGGTGCTGCGCCACTTCGACATGTCCGTCTATGGCGAGCCGGACCTCTCCCGCTGGCAGCGGATCGTGCAGTCGCTCCAGCAGCCGGAGGGCGAGGTCACCATCGCCGTCGTCGGCAAGTACATGTCCCTGCTCGACGCCTACAAGTCGCTCGGCGAGGCGCTGGCCCATGGCGGCATCGCCCACAACGTGAAGGTGCGGCTGGACTGGGTGGACAGCTCCATCTTCGAGGGGGAGGGCGCGACCAAGCGGCTGGAGGGGGTGCACGGCATTCTCGTGCCCGGCGGCTTCGGCGAGCGCGGCTCGGAGGGCAAGATCCGCGCGGTGCAGTTCGCGCGCGAGCGCGGCGTTCCCTTCCTCGGCATCTGCTTCGGCATGCAGATGGCCGTGGTCGAGGCCGCGCGGAACCAGGCGGGGATGCCCGGCGCCTCCTCCACCGAGTTCGGCCCCTGCGACGACCCCGTGGTCGGCCTGCTGACGGAGTGGAAGCGCGGCAACCAGGTGGAGCGCCGCGCCGAGGGCGGGGACCTCGGCGGCACGATGCGCCTCGGCTCCTACCCCTCCCTGTTGGCCGAGGACTCGCTGGTGCGCGAGATCTATGGCGGCCGCGCGGAGATCATGGAGCGCCACCGCCACCGCTACGAGGTGAACGTGAACTACCGCGAGAGGCTGGAGGCCACCGGCCTGCGCTTCTCCGGCATGTCGCCGGACGGCGTGCTGCCCGAGATCGTGGAGCGGCCGGACCATCCCTGGTTCCTCGGCGTGCAGTACCACCCCGAGCTGAAGTCCAAGCCCTTCGAGCCGCACCCCGTCTTCGCCGGCTTCATCGGCGCGGCGGTGCGCCAGGCGCGGCTGGTCTGAGGCCGTTGTCCGGGCCGTCCCCTCACGGACGGCCCGCTGACGGGATTGTCACCCTCGCTCCGTGAATAACCGTCATTCCCCCCGCGCGTTGTCCGCCGGCCCGGCACGACCATAACTGCCGGGCACGGCCCGCCGCTGCGGCGGGCGGCAGATGAAGGGATGCGTGGCGATGGCAAGGGTTCTCGTCCTCTATTACTCCAGCTACGGCCATATCGAAGCGATGGCGCATGCGGTGGCCGAGGGCGCCCGCGCCGTCCCCGGCGTGACCGCGGATGTGAAGCGCGTGCCCGAGCTGGTGCCCGAGGAAGTCGCCCGGAACTCTCACTACAAGCTGGACCAGGCGGCCCCGGTGGCCGTGGTGAACGAGCTGCCGGACTACGACGCCATCATCATCGGCACCCCGACCCGCTACGGGAACATGGCGTCGCAGATGAAGAACTTCCTCGACCAGACCGGCGGGCTCTGGGCGCGCGGGGCTTTCAACGGGAAGGTCGGGTCCTGCTTCACCTCCACCGCCAGCCTCCATGGCGGGCAGGAGAGCACGATCCTCGCCACCAACAACGTGCTCTACCACCTCGGTATGGTGATCGTCGGTCTGCCCTACTCCTACGGGCCCCTGCAGGACGTGACGAAGGTGCAGGGCGGCACGCCCTATGGCGCGAGCACCGTGGCGGGCGGCGACGGCAGCCTGAAGCCGACGGAGGACGACCTCGGCGCCGCCCGGTTCCAGGGCGAGCACGTGGCGCGGATCGCGGCCAAGCTCGCGGCCTGAGCGGCGGGGCGGGCAGGGGGGCTCCCTTGCCTGCCAACCCTCCCGGGCCTATCCGACTTCCGTCCCGATTCAGGGGACGGAGCCGGGAGAGAGCACCGAATGAGCGCCATCGCCGACATCATCGCCCGCGAGGTCCTGGACAGCCGCGGCAATCCGACGGTGGAGGTGGAGGTTGTGCTGGACAGCGGCGCCCTCGGCCGCGCCATCGTCCCCTCCGGTGCCTCCACCGGCGCGCATGAGGCCGTGGAGCTGCGGGACGGCGACAAATCCCGCTACGGCGGCAAGGGCGTCCGCAAGGCGGTGGCCAATGTCGAGGGCGAGATCTTCGACGCCCTGTCCGGCCTCGACTCGACCGATCAGGTGAAGATCGACGAGACGATGATCGAGCTGGACGGCACCCCCAACAAGGGCCGGCTGGGGGCGAACGCTCTCCTCGCCGTCTCGCTCGCCAATGCGAAGGCGGCGGCCGAGCATTACGGCCTGCCCCTCTATCGCTATGTCGGCGGCACCTTCGCCCGCACCCTGCCGGTGCCGATGATGAACATCATTAATGGCGGCCAGCACGCGGACAACCCGATCGACATCCAGGAATTCATGATCATGCCGGTGGCCGCCGGCACGATGTCGGACGCCGTGCGGATCGGCTCCGAGGTGTTCCAGGCGCTGAAGAAGAAGCTGCACGACGCCGGCCACGCGACGAATGTCGGCGACGAGGGCGGCTTCGCGCCGAACCTGAAGAGCGCCGAGGAGGCGCTGGACTTCATCTCCCAGGCCTGCGAGGCGGCCGGGCACCGCGTGGGCGAGGACATCATGTTCGCCCTCGACTGCGCCTCCACCGAGTTCTTCAAGAACGGCACCTACGACATGGAGGGCGAGGGGAAGAAGCTGGATGCGGCGGGGATGGTGGACTACCTCGCCGGCCTCTGCGGCAAGTACCCCATCGTCTCCATCGAAGACGGCTGCTCCGAGGACGACTGGGAGGGGTGGAAGCTCCTGACCGAGCGGCTGGGCAAGACCGTCAACCTCGTGGGCGACGACCTGTTCGTGACCAACCCGGAGCGGCTGCGCCAGGGCATCGAAGCCGGGGTGGGCAACGCCATCCTGGTGAAGGTGAACCAGATCGGCACGCTGACCGAGACGCTGGAGGCGGTCGAGACCGCGCACCGCGCCGGCTACAAAGCCGTGATGTCGCACCGCTCCGGCGAATCGGAGGACGCGACCATCGCCGACCTCGCCGTGGCCACGAACTGCGGGCAGATCAAGACGGGCTCCCTCTCCCGTTCCGACCGCCTGGCCAAGTACAATCAGCTCATCCGCATCGAGCAGGGCCTCGGCCCGGCCGGGCGCTATGCGGGCCGGAGCGTGCTGCCACGCGGGCGCTAGGACCGGCCGCCGCGCTGGAGCGATTCCGGCGCGGCTTCGGTGCAACGTCCACAGCTATTTCTGCGCTATCCCTCTGAGACGGCTTGCGCTTTCGAGGCACGCCGATTTTACTCGGGGGCAGGGGATCATTCCGATCGGCCTAAGCTCTTCGGGGGAGGGGCAGTTGGCTTTCTTTAAGGGGGTGAAGCGCCGGGCGCAGGCCTTGGTGCTTCCAGTAATTTTCTTCGCGCTGTGCGGATACTTCGCGCATCACGCAATGCACGGCACGCGCGGCATTCTGGCGCGCGAGGCCCGCAACGCGGAGATCGCCGCTGCGCGCATCGTCCTCGCCGAAGCCGAGGCGGAGCGGGACAGCATGGAGCGCAAGGTGGCCGGGCTGCGCGCCGAGCACCTTGACCGCGATATGCTGGAGGAACGCGCCCGCGCGCTGCTGAACGTGGTGTCGCGGGACGAGATCATCGTGCCTTATCCGCCGAACCGCCGGCTCTTCTGAGGGCCGGTTCTCTTCGGGATATTCGCGGCGCGCCGGAACTCCGGCGCGCTGTTTTCTTTTGTTCGTATCGCCGCGTGTCGGTGGCCAGGAGGTCGGGCTTAGCCGGTCCGGACAGCCCTCCGGTTGCCGAAGCGCGGGATTCCTCGCGGCCAAGGTGCTTAACCAGAAAGCGGTTAATCGTTCTGTTGCACCGCAACATCAATGACTTAGGTGAGTCTTGTAGCTTGCTGATCGGGAGCGGCGACCGTATCTGCCCGGAAAGGGCGGCCTCCCGGCCGGCTGGAACGCAGGAGCACCCCCCGATGGCGCTTGGGATGGACAATGCGGCGAAGCGCCGCAACGGACGCGGCAACGACTCGCCGGCCCAGCCCGGCCACAACCAGGACATCCTGGGCAAGGCCTATCGCGAGATGCTGCTCATCCGCCGCTTCGAGGAGAAGGCGGGCCAACTCTACGGCATGGGGCTGATCGGCGGCTTCTGCCACCTCTATATCGGCCAGGAAGCCGTCGTCGTCGGCATGCAGATGACGCTGCAGGACGGCGACGAGGTCATCACCTCCTACCGTGACCACGGCCATATGCTGGCGACCGGCATGGAGGCCCGCGGTGTGATGGCGGAGCTGACCGGCCGCATCGGCGGCTACTCCAAGGGCAAGGGCGGGAGCATGCACATGTTCTCCCGCGAGAAGGGCTTCTACGGCGGCCACGGCATCGTGGGCGCGCAGGTCTCGCTCGGCATCGGCCTTGCTTTCGCGAACTGGTACCGCGAGGACGGCAAGGTGGCGCTCGCCTATTTCGGCGAGGGCGCGTCGAACCAGGGTCAGGTCTATGAGAGCTTCAACCTCGCCGCGCTGCTGAAGCTGCCCTGCATCTTCATCATCGAGAACAACCGCTACGGCATGGGCACCTCCGTCGAGCGCGCCTCGGCCTCGAAGGACCTGTCGAAGAACGGCGCGCCCTGGGGCATTCCGGGCGAGCAGGTGAACGGCATGGACGTGCTGGCGGTGAAGGCGGCCGGCGAGCGCGCGGTGGCCCACTGCCGCGAGGGCAAGGGGCCCTACCTACTGGAGATGCAGACCTACCGCTACCGCGGCCACTCCATGTCCGACCCCGCGAAGTACCGCACGCGCGAGGAGGTGCAGAAGATGCGCGAGCAGAGCGACTGCATCGAGACCGTGCGCAAGCTGCTGCTGGAGGGCGGCACGAGCGAGGCCGACCTGAAGGCAGTGGACGACGAGGTGAAGGCCATCGTGCAGGACGCGGCGGAGTTCGCCCAGTCCAGCCCCGAGCCCGACGAATCCGAACTCTGGACCGATGTTCTGGTGGAGAGCCGCTGAGATGGGCGCGACGATCCTGATGCCCGCCCTTTCGCCGACGATGACCGAGGGCAAGCTCAGCCGCTGGCTGAAGAAGGAAGGCGACGAGGTGAAGTCCGGCGACGTGCTCGCCGAGATCGAGACCGACAAGGCCACCATGGAGGTGGAGGCCGTGGACGAGGGCAAGATCACGAAGATCCTCGTCCCCGAGGGCACCGAGGGCGTGCAGGTGAACTCCGCCATCGCGGAGCTGGACGGCGGCGACGGCAGCGCGGCGCCGGCCGGCAACACCGCGACGCCCGTGGCGGAGCAGGGCAGCAAGCCCGCCGCCCCGCAGGGCCCGGAATCGAATGCCACGCAGCACGGTGGCGAGGTCGCCCAGGTTGCGAAGACCGCCGAGGATTACGGCCAGGTCTCCGCTCGCGGCGCCGAGCGGCGCGAGGGGGTGGCGGCCGAGGCGAAGTCCACCGCCCAGCCCGAGAAGGACTGGGGCCCGACCAAGCCCACCACCGTGCGCGAGGCGCTGCGCGACGCGATGGCGCTGGAGATGCGCGCCGACAAGGACGTGTTCCTGATGGGCGAGGAGGTCGCCCAGTACCAGGGCGCCTACAAGATCTCGCAGGGGCTGCTCGACGAGTTCGGCCCGAAGCGCGTGCTCGACATGCCGATCACGGAGTACGGCTTCACCGGCATGGCCGTCGGCGCGGCGCTGACCGGGCTGAAGCCGATCGTCGAGTTCATGACCTTCAACTTCTCGATGCAGGCCATCGACCACATCATCAACTCGGCGGCGAAGACGCTCTATATGTCGGGCGGCCAGCTCGGCTGCCCCATCGTCTTCCGCGGTCCGAACGGCGCCGCCGCCCGCGTGGCGGCGCAGCACAGCCAGGACTACACCTCCTGGTACGCGCATGTCCCCGGGCTGAAGGTGATCGCACCCTGGTCCGCGGCGGATGCGAAAGGCCTGCTCCGCGCCGCCATCCGCGACCCGAACCCGATCGTCTTCCTCGAGAACGAGATCCTCTACGGCCAGACCTTCGAGTGCCCGGTGGATGAGGACTTCATCCTCCCCATCGGCAAGGCGAAGGTGGAGCGCCAGGGCTCGCACGTCACCATCGTCGCCTACTCCATCATGGTGGGGCTGGCGATGCAGGCGGCGGAGGAGCTGGCCAAGGCGGGGATCGAGGCGGAGGTGATCAATCTCCGCAGCATCCGCCCGCTCGACATCGACACCGTGCTGGACTCCGTCCGCAAGACGAACCGGCTCGTGACGGTGGAGGAGGGCTGGGCCTTCGCCAATATCGGCAGCGAGGTCGCGATGCAGGTGATCGAGGGCGCCTTCGACTATCTCGACGCGCCCCCCGCCCGCGTGGCCGGCGCCGACGTGCCGATGCCTTACGCCGCCAATCTCGAGAAGCTGGCGCTGCCGACGGTGGCGCAGGTGGTCGAGGCGGCGCGCAAAGTGACCTACAAGTAAGGGGCGCGGCACATGGCCACCAATATCCTGATGCCCGCCCTCTCTCCGACGATGACGGAGGGGACGCTCGCCCGCTGGCTCAAGAAGGAGGGCGACACGGTCAAGTCCGGCGACGTGATCGCCGAGATCGAGACCGACAAGGCGACGATGGAGTTCGAGGCCGTGGATGAAGGCATCCTCGGCAAGATCCTCGTGCCCGACGGCACCGAGGGGGTGAAGGTCAACCAGCCCATCGGTGTGATGGTGGAGGAGGGCGAGGCCGTCCCCTCCGGCGGTACCTCCGCCGCCGGCGGCACGGCCGGCGAGGCAGGGCCGGCTCCGTCCCCTTCCGGCAGCGTTGCGATGGAAGGCGTGCAGGCCGCGGGCGGCAAGGTCGCGGGCGCGGCCGAGCAGCCGATCACCCCGCCCGCGCCCACGGGCGGCAACCCCGCCCCGGCGCCGTCTGCCGCGCCGGCCGGGCAGGGGGGGCGCGTCTTCGCCTCCCCGCTCGCGCGCCGCATGGCGGAGCAGGCCGGGATCGACCTCGCCTCGGTGAAGGGCTCCGGCCCGAACGGGCGCGTCGTGAAGTCGGACATCGAGGCGGCCCAGGCCGCGCCGAAGCCGGCCGCCGCGCAGCCCGCCCCGCAGGCCGCAGCGCCCGCCCCGGCACCCGCCGCGCCGGCTCCCGCGCCCAAGCCCGCCGCGCCCGTGATCACGGCGCCGCACAAGGCCGTGCCGCATTCCTCCATGCGCAAGGTCATTGCCCGCCGCCTGTCGGAGAGCAAGCAGACCGTCCCGCACTTCTACGTCTCGATCGACGTGGAGCTGGACGCGCTGATGAAGCTGCGCGCGGACCTGAACGCGCGCTCGCCCAAGGACGGACCGAACGCCTACAAGCTCTCGGTGAACGACCTCGTCATCAAGGCGACGGCGGCCACGCTGCGCAAGCTGCCCCAGACCAACGCGACCTGGACCGACGACGCGACGATCATCTACGACGACGTGGATATCAGCATCGCCGTTTCCATCCCCGACGGCCTGATCACGCCCATTATCCGCCGCGCCGACCAGAAGGGCCTGGCGACCATCTCCAACGAGATGAAGGACCTCGCCGCCCGCGCGAAGTCCGGCAAGCTGAAGCCCGAGGAGTTCCAGGGCGGCGGCTTCTCCATCTCGAACATGGGCATGTTCGGGGTGAAGCAGTTCTCGGCCATCATCAACCCGCCCCAGGCCGGCATCCTCGCCGTCTCGGCGGGCGAGAAGCGGCCGGTGGTGAAGGACGGGCAGCTCGCGGTGGCCACGGTGATGACCGTGACGCTCTCGGTCGATCACCGCGTGATCGACGGCGCGCTGGCGGCGGAGTGGGTTTCCACCTTCAAGTCGATCGTCGAGGACCCGCTGAGCCTCATGCTGTGAGGGGCGCGGCGGGCGGCGCGGGGTGGTGAGAGTGGCGGGGCGCGGGCGGCACGGCGCGCTCGCGGCCGCGCTCGCCTTCCTGGTCTGCTTCGCTGCGCTGCTCGCCGCGGGGTCGCGGGTTCCGCCGCGCGACCTCGCCCATTTCGACCAGAAGTTCTACGTGGCGACCGCCTGGGACCTGGTGCGCTGGGGCACCTTCTCCGACGGCTTCTTCGACCGGGTGGACAGTTCCACCGAGCCCCCGCCGCCCGGCATGTTCCTCGGCCCCGGCTACCCCGTGCTGCTTGCCGGGCTGATGAGGCTCGATCCCGCGCTGCGGGAGGCGGCGGGTTGCGCTGTGCGGCACCTGCCCTCGGACGACGCCGCCGCGCGCTGCCCGGCCTATCGCGGGCTGGTCGGCTGGGTGAATGACGCGCTCGTCGCGGGGGCGCTAGCGCTACTCCTGCTCGCCGCCCTGCGCGTCACCGGACGTCCTGCCGTGGCCGTGCTGGCGACGGCTCTCGGGCTCGCGGCCGCGCTCGGCTATGCCAAGCTCTTAAACCTCGCGATGACGGAGAGCCTCGCCCTCTTTCTCTTCTCAGCCGCCACCCTTCTCTTCCTTGTGGCATTCGAGGGGACAAGGCGCTGGGCGGCGCTGGCGGGCGGTGCGGCACTGGGCCTGCTGATCCTCACCCGGCCCAGCCATATCGTGCTCGCGCCGTTCGCCCTTGCGGCACTGCTTCTCTTCGCGCCGCGGCGCCTGATGACAGGCGCGCTCTTCGGGCTCGGTCTCGCCGCGGCGCTGCTGCCCTGGGCTGTCCGGAACGAGCTGGTGCTCGGGCGCTTCGCGCTCACCGCGGGCTACGGTCCTGCCGTACTGATCGAGCGGATGGCCTATAACGGGATGACGCCGCGCGAGTTCGGCCTGTCCTTCCTCTACTGGCTTCCGGATTTCGGGGACGCGCTCACCGCGCGGCTCTTCGGGCCTGAAGCAGCGGCGCGGCTGGATTGGGACCGGCCCGGCAGCCTTTACGACATCGGCCAGCGCCGTCGCCATGCGGCACTGGAAGCGCCCGGCGGGGTGGATGCGGCGCTGCCCGTCCTCTTGCGCGAGGAGGTGCTCGGGAAGCCGGTGGCCTATGTGGGATCGACCCTCTCGCTCGCCTGGCGCGGCCTCTGGGTCGGGCGCTATTGGGGCTTCGCGATGATCCTCCTGCTGCCGCTGGGGATCGCCGCCGCGCGGCGGGCGGGGCGGCTCACCCCGCTGCTCGTCTATGCCGCGCCCGCCTGGATCATGCTCGCGGTCCATGCGGGCGCCTCGGTGAACCAGGACCGCTACAACCTGGCCCTGATTTTCGGCCTCTCGACCGCCGCTTCCCTGGCGATCGCCTCGCTCGCCTCGCGCCGCTGGCCGGCGCTGGGCGTCGCGGCCGAAGGGGGGAGGCGGGCATGACGGTGGGGCAGGGCATCGCAGGAGCGGCCTTCACCCTGCGGGACGCGGAACCGGCAGATCTGCCGGAGATCCTGCGCATCGTGCGGGAACTCGCGGAGTACGAGCGGCTCGGCCATGCGGCCGTGGCGACGGAGGAGGATTTCGGCCGTCTCCTCTTCGGCCCGGCGCCGCTGCTCCACGCCGTCCTCGCCGAGCGCGAGGGGCGCGTGGTGGGTGGCGCGCTGTGGTACAACAATGTCAGCACCTTCACCGGTCGGCCGGGCATCCATCTGGAGGATGTCTATGTCGAGCCCCGTCATCGAGGCCTCGGCATCGGCCGCGCCTTCTTCCGCCACCTCGCCCGGCTGGCGCTGGAGCGGGGCTGGGCGCGGCTGGACTGGCAGGTGCTGGACTGGAACGAGCCCGCGATCCGCTTCTACGAGGGGCTGGGCGCGGCGGCGCTGGATGACTGGCGCGGGCGACGGGTGAGCGGCGACGCGCTCCGTCGCTTGGCCGAATAAGGAAGGGAGGCCGGCATGGCCGATCAATACGATCTCGTGGTGGTGGGCGGCGGGCCCGGCGGCTATGTGGCGGCCATTCGCGCCGCGCAGCTGAAGATGAAGGTCGCGCTGGTCGAGCGCGAGAATCTCGGCGGCATCTGCCTCAACTGGGGCTGCATCCCGACCAAGGCGCTGCTGCGGGCGAGCGAGATCAACCATCTCCTGCACACGCTGGATGCCTATGGCTTCGCCGCCGACAACATCCGCTTCGACTTCCAGAAGGTGGTGAAGCGCTCCCGCGCCGTTGCCGGCCAGCTCTCGGCGGGCGTGAAGGGGCTGATGAAGAAGAACAAGGTCACGGTGGTCGATGGCACGGCCAAGCTCGCCGGGCCCGGCAGGCTCTCCGTCACGAAGGACGGCAAGCCGGTCGCCGACCTTCAGGCCAAGAACATCATCCTCGCCACCGGCGCCCGCGCGCGCGTGCTGCCCGGGCTGGAGCCGGACGGGAAGCTCGTCTGGTCCTACCGCGAGGCGCTGGTGCCGGACACCATGCCGAAGTCGCTCATCGTCATCGGCTCGGGCGCGATCGGCAGCGAGTTCGCTAGCTTCTTCCTCAACATGGGCGCCCAGGTCACGCTGATCGAGGTGATGGACCGCATCCTGCCCGTGGAGGACGCGGAGATCAGCGCCTTCGTGCAGAAGTCGTTCACGAAGCAGAAGATGAATGTCCTGACCGGCGCGAAGCTCGGCCAGATCACCAAGACGTCCGACTCCGTCACGGTCAGCGTCGAGGCGGGCGGGAAGCAGCAGACGATCACGGCCGACCGGCTCATCTCGGCAGTCGGCATCGTCGGCAATGTCGAGGATCTCGGCCTTGAGGGCACGAAGGTGAAGGTGGAGCGCACCCACATTGTCACCGACGAGCTGTGCCGCACCGGCGAGCCCGGCCTCTACGCGATCGGCGACGTGGCCGGCGCTCCCTGGCTCGCCCACAAGGCCAGCCACGAGGCGATCATCTGCGTCGAGGGCATCGCCGGGATGCACCCGCACCCGCTCGATGCCATGAACATCCCGGGCTGCACCTATTGCCGCCCGCAGGTGGCGAGCGTCGGGCTGACGGAGGCGAAGGCGAAGGAGGCCGGGCACGAGGTGCGCGTCGGGCGCTTCCCCTTCATCGGCAACGGCAAGGCCATCGCGCTCGGCGAGCCGGAGGGGATGATCAAGACCGTGTTCGACGCGAAGACCGGGGAGCTGCTGGGCGCCCATATGGTCGGGCCGGAGGTGACGGAGATGATCCAGGGCTACACCGTGGCCCGGACGCTCGAGACCACCGAGGCCGAGCTGATGCACACGGTCTTCCCGCACCCGACCGTCTCCGAGGCGATGCACGAGGCCGTTCTTGATGCATACGGCCGGGTGATCCACATCTAGGCCCAGACCGCTTCCACCCCCATCGCCGCGCCTCCGCCCCCGGGCCGGGGGCGCGGCCGAGGACTGACCGCATGGCCACCCGCATCCTGGTGGATCACCGCGCCGGCGGCGCGCAGGGCTCCGGCCCGGCGGCCCTGCCCGCGACGGACAGTGCTTCCCCCGCGCTGCCGGCCGCGATCGCGCGGATCGTGCCCAGCACGGCCGCCGCCCCGCTTCGCCATCCGGAGAAGGCGAACCGGCCGGACAACCCGATCAAGCGCAAGCCGGACTGGATCCGGGTGAAGGCCCCGACCCACCCGATCTATCACGAGACCCGCAACCTCATGCGGGAGAACAAACTCGTCACCGTCTGCGAGGAGGCGGCCTGCCCCAACATCGGGGAGTGCTGGTCCCAGCGCCACGCGACCATGATGATCATGGGCGAGATCTGCACGCGCGCCTGCTCCTTCTGCAACATCACCACCGGCATGCCGAAAGGCCTGGACACCGACGAGCCGCGCCGCGTGGGCGACGCCGTGGCGGCGCTGGGCCTGCGGCACGTCGTCATCACCTCGGTGGACCGGGACGATCTCCGGGACGGCGGCGCCGAGCACTTCGCGCGCACCATCGCCGCCATCCGCGCCGCCGCGCCGGAGACCACGATTGAGATCCTGACACCGGACTTCCTCCGCAAGGACGGCGCCCTGGAGGTGGTGGTCGCCGCGCGGCCGGACGTGTTCAACCACAATCTGGAGACCGTGCCCCGCCTCTACCCGACGATCCGGCCCGGCGCGCGTTACTTCCACTCGCTGCGTCTGCTCGACGAGGTGAAGCGGCTGGACCCCGGCATCTTCACCAAGTCCGGCGTGATGGTCGGGCTGGGCGAGGCGCGGGGCGAGGTGCTTCAGGTGATGGACGACATGCGCTCGGCCGAGATCGACTTCCTGACCATCGGGCAGTACCTCCAGCCCTCGGTGAAGCACGCGGCGGTGGACCGCTTCGTCGAGCCCGCGGAGTTCGAGGACTACGCCCGCATGGCCCGCGCCAAGGGCTTCCTGCTCGTCTCGGCCACGCCGCTCACCCGCTCCTCCTACCATGCGGACCGCGATTTCGCGGAGCTGCGCGCGGCCCGCGACGCCACGCTCGGCCGCGTCCCCGCAACGGCTGCCTGAGGAAGTCCCGGGAATGCCGACGCATGCGGAGACGAAGCGTCTCCCCTACACGCCGGAGCAGATGTTCGACCTGGTGGCCGATGTCAGGCGCTACCCGGAGTTCCTGCCCTGGTGCGTCGGCGCCCAGGTGGTCTCCCGCACGGAGGGCGAGCTCATCGCGGACCTGACCATCGGCTTCAAGATGTTCCGCGAGACCTTTCGCAGCCGCGTGACGCTGGAGCGGCCGGAGCACGTGCATGTCGAGTACCTCACCGGCCCCTTCCGCTACCTGAACAACCACTGGAACTTCACGGCGGTGCCGGGCGGGTCGGAGGTGAGGTTCTTCGTGGACTTCGAGTTCCGCTCGCGCCTGCTACAGGCGGTGATCGGCACCGTGTTCAACGAGGCCGTGCGGCTGATGGTGCGCGCCTTCGAGCGGCGGGCAATGGCGCTTTACGGGCGGGACAGGCCGGGCGCGAAGCTCACCGCGCGGCCGAATCCCGGCCCGGGCTGACCGAGCCTCCCGGCCGGCCGCCTCTGGCCGCGGGCCGCTGCTGCTGGCAGAAGCACCGGCAGTCGCCGCGAGAGGTTCCCCATGGTCCACGCCCCCGAGCGCCCCGCCCCCGGCGCGCCGCCGATCCGCATCAATCTATACTCCGACACCCAGACCCGCCCGACCGAGGCGATGAAGGCCGCGATGATGGCGGCCGAGGTCGGGGACGAGCAGCACGGCGACGACCCGACCGTGCATCTCCTCTGCGACCGCATGGCGGCGCTGCTGGGCAAGGAGGCGGCGATGTTCCTGCCCTCCGGCACGATGTGCAACGTCGTCGCCATCAACACCCATTGCCGCCCGGGCGACGAGGTGCTGGCGCATGAGAGCGCGCATATCCTCTCCAGCGAGGGCGGGAGCCACGCGGCGATCGCGGGCGTGCAGATCCATCCGCTTCGCGGCGAGCGCGGCATGTTCGACGCGGCCACCCTGCGCGGCGCCATCCGCGGCCGCGGCCGCTACTCCCCGCCGCAGACCCTGCTCGAGATCGAGCAGACCGCGAATATCGGTGGTGGGGCCGTCTGGCCCGTGAATCAGCTCAACGAGCTCTGCGGCATCGCGCGCGAGCAGGGCTGGGCCACCCATATGGACGGGGCGCGGCTGATGAATGCCTGCGTCGCCGCCGCCGTGCCGGCGACCGAGATGTGCGCGGGCTTCGACACCGTCTGGCTCGATTTCACCAAGGGCCTGGGCGCGCCGCTCGGCGCGGTGCTGGCAGGGTCCGAGGAGTTCATTGGCCGCGCCTGGCGCTGGAAGCAGCGGCTCGGCGGCTCCATGCGCCAGGCCGGGATCTGCGCCGCGGCCTGCCTCTACGCGCTGGACCACCACATCGACCGGCTGGCGGAGGACCACGCGAATGCCCGCGCCCTCGCGGCCGGGCTGCGGCAGATCGAGGGGATCGGCGTCGAGGAGCCCGACACCAACCTCGTCTACTTCGATCCGGCCGGGGCGGGGGTGGGGGCCGAGGCGCTGCAGGCCGCGCTCAGGGCCGAGGGCATCGCCGTCAGCGCCCTGGGTGGGCGCCTGCGCGCCTGCACCCATCTCGACGTCTCCGCCTCCATGATCCCGGAGACGCTGGACGCTATTCGCCGGCTACTGCGGCCATGAGGCTGGGCTGGGCGAGGGCGGGCTGCTCAAGGGCCGAGGCCATCGCACCGCGGTCGATGCGGTAATAGGTCCGCCCGACGACGCGGCCGCCCATGCTGTCATAGAGGCGGCGCGCCGGCAGGTTGAGCGAGTCCGTCGTCCAGTCCAGGGCGCAGAAGCCTCCCTCGCGCGCGAGGCGCACGGCGCCCTGCACCAGGGCACGCCCTGTTCCCCGGCGGCGGGCCCGGCCGGAGACGAAGAGATCCCTGATGTACAGGGAGCGCCGCAGCTCGGCGGCCGGAAGCATCACGTTCAGGACGCAGGAGCCGGTGGCGGTATCCTCGTCGAAGGCGAGGAGCGTCCGCGGGTTGAAGCCCTCGGCGGGGAGGGAGCAGAGGAGGATGGCGGCTTCCACCGCCTCCGCCTCGGGCACGGGGGCGCCGTAATGCGCCTGCATCTCCATGAGGAGCGTGGCCAGGCCCCGAGCATCGCTCGGCCGGGCGGCCCGGACGGTCGGCATCATGCGGCGCAGCTCCAGGAACGGGCCACGTCCCCGCACCGCGTGCCGGACCGGTCACCTTCGATCATGCAATCCTCCAACAGCATCCAGCGCGGCTCGCGCGTGGCGCGTGATGGATCAGCGAAACACGACCATTCCGCGTTGTCAGTAAGAACTATGCAACGAGTGCGAGATAAGTGGACGATTGTGTGATTTCGGTTCAGGCGGCCAGGGTCAGCCGGTAAGCAGCGCCTCGGTCGCCAGGGCGAGCGAGGCATCGACGGTCGCGGCCCGAATCGCCGCCCGGTCGCCGGAGAACAGGTTGCGCCGCACGGTTGTCTCGCCTCCGGGGCGGGAGACACCGATATAGACGAGCCCCACGGGCTTCTCCGCGCTCCCTCCACCCGGCCCGGCGATCCCGGTGACGGAGATGCCGAGCCCCGCGCCCGTCGCCCGCAGGAGGCCGGTGGCCATCTCCCGCGCGCAGTCCTCCGACACCGCGCCGACCCGGCGCAGCACCTCTTCCGGCACGCCGAGCAGCGAGGCCTTCATCCCGTTGGAATAGGTCACGATCCCGCCGAGGACGACGTCGGAGCAGCCGGGAACCGCGGTGAGCGCCGCGGAGACGAGGCCGCCCGTGCAGGATTCGGCCGTGGCGATGGTGAGGCCGCGGGCGCGGAGGAGGTCGAGCAGCCGGGCAGCGGCATCAACGGTGGTCATGCCGCCCCCAGGACTGCCTGGAGCAGAAGGAGCGCCGCGCCGGCCAGCAGCCCGGCCAGGATGTCGTCCAGCATCACGCCCAGGCTCCCCTCCATCCGGTCCGCCCATCCGACGGGACCGGGCTTGAGGATATCGAGGAGGCGGAACAGCGCGAAGCCCGCCAGCACCCAGAGGGCCGAGGCCCCGGCAGGCAGGGCGGCGAGCGCGAGGCACTGCCCCGCCGCCTCGTCCGCCACCACCCAGCCCGGGTCCTCCCGCGCCTCCGGCAGCCGCGATACCGCCCAGATGCCGAGGAGGGAGAAGAGGAGGCCGAGCGCGAGGCACCACCAGGGGCCGAGCAGGGCAAGGGGCAGCACGGCTGCCGAGGCCCAGGTGCCGGGCGCCGGGCGCAGCCGCCCGATGCCGAGAAGGCTCGCCACCGCCATCGCCGTGGGATGGATCAAGGAATGCGGTCCAGGAAGCGGTCCAGCGGCGCGGCCACCCCGGGCTCCTCCAGCGTGGGCGCGTGGCCGGCGCCGGGGAGGGTGACGAGCTCCAGGTCCGGCTTCTCCCTCACCATCTCCCGCACCGTCTCCGCCGCCAGGAACTCGCTCGCCTCGCCCCAGACGAGCATGGCGGGGATGGGGCGCAGCCCGCGGAAGGCGGGGCCGAGATCGGGTGGGCCGCCGCCCGCCTCCATGGCCCGCTGGATGCGCGTGTCCCAGCGGGGGTGCAGCAGCCCGTCGGCGCCGGGCTTGTAGGTGAGGGCGGCGAAGCGGTGCCACGCCTCCTCGTCCGGCAGCGGCAGGCGGGGCATGACGGTGCGGAGATAGGCCACCGCCTCGTCGAGGCCGGGAAAGCCCGGATCATGCCCGGCGAAGCCGCCCACGAGCGCGAGGCCGCGGGGGTCGATGCGCGGGCCGATGTCGTTCAGCACGGCCGCGCGGAGCAGCCGCGGGCGGAGGATGGAGAGCACCATCGCCATGATGCCGCCGAAGGAGGTGCCGACCACCACGGCGCGCGGCAGGTGGAGCGCCGCGCAGGCGTCCAGCACGTCCCCCGCCGCGCGCTCCGGCCGGTAGCGCGAGACGTCCGGCGCGCGCGCGCTGTCGCCATGGCCCATATAGTCGAGCGCGACGACCCGGCGCTTGCCCGCATGGCGCTCGGCCAGCAGCGCGAAGTCCCAGGCGGTGCGGCAGATGCCGGGCAGAAGAAGCAGGGGCGTGCGCGCCTCGTCGCCCGCCCATTCCAGCGCGTGCAGCGCCAGTCCGTCCCGCGCCGCGATGCGGCGGCTGACGGGCATCAAGGCCCGGCCATCCAGGGCTTCAGGGGATGGGCCTGCCCCGCCGTCGCGGCATCCCGCGCGCGGTAGACCACCACGTTCTCCACCACGCGCTGCACGTAGTTCCTCGTCTCGGAGAAGGGAATCAGCTCGATCCAGTCAATCACGTCCATGCCGCCCTCGCCGGGCGTCCCATAGGTGCCGAGCCATTCCTGCACCCGCGCCGGCCCGGCGTTGTAAGCGGCCGCGGCCAGGGCGAGGTTGCCCCCGAAGCGCCCGAGCTGGTCGGCCAGATATTGCGACCCCAGGCGCAGGTTATGGGCGGGGTCCGTCGTCAGCCAGCCCTGCTGGTGAGGGAGGCCGAGCCGCCGCGCAACCCCCGCGGCCGTCGCGGGGAGGAGTTGCATCAGCCCCCGCGCATTCGCCCCCGAGACGGCCTCGGGATCGAAGTTGCTCTCCTGCCGCGCGATGGCGTTGACCAGGGCGGGCTCCAGCACGCCGGAGGGGGTGGGGTAGGGGGTGGGCCAGCCCTCGGGCAGGAGCATCACCCCATCAGCCCCGGCGCGGCGCGCGATCCAGACGGCATGGTCCGGGCGCCCAAGCGCATTGCCCAGCCGCGCGATGAGCACGCGGTCCGCCGGATCGGGCGAGAGCTCCTCCATGCGGAGGAGGAACATGCGCGCGCGCCGGTGGTCGCCGAGGTCGGCCAGGGCGAGGGCGGCCGCGACCAGCTCGCGCCCGGCGAAGAGGCGCGCGGCCTCCTCCGTCGGCTGCGGTGGGGCGATGCCGCGGATGCGGGCGGCGAGGCGCGCCTCGTCCTCCCCCAGGGCGAGGGCGCCGAGCTGGCCGTAGAAGGCGGTGCCGAGCAGCGCCGCCTCGCCGTAGCGCGCCTTCGCGCGCGCCGGATCGGTCCGCTCCGCCGCGCGCCCCTGCCAGTAGGCGGCGCGGGCGCGGGTGATGATGCTCGCGCTGTTGTCCCCGAGGAGGGAGAAGTGGCGCGCGGCGAGGTCGGGCTGGTCCAGGCGGCGCAGAGCGATCCAGCCCGCCAGGAATTCCGCCTCCAGCTTTCCCTCGCCCTCCTCCTGCCCGTGCTGCGCCGCGACCTGATAGGCCAGCGCCGGCTGGTTCAGCCGGATGAGCTTGCGCGCGAGGACCTGCCGCTCCGCCCAGATCGCCTTCGCGGCCTCGGGCGGGAGGCCCTTCTGCAGCGGGGCCGCCCTGGCCCAGAGCGCGGCCGCCTCCGCGTCGCGCTCGCCCCGGCGCAGCAGCCGGGCGCCCGCGGCGAGGATGCCGAGATCGTCCCCGCCCGTCACGGGCTCGGCGCGCTCACCCGCGACGGCCAGCCGCGCATCGGCCAGCGCGCGGCGGGAAGGGTCCACCCAGGCGGCGGCGCGCGCGGCATCGCCGAGATCCCGGGCGAGGAAGGCGCGGTCGAAGCGGCGCCAGCGGTCCTCGGCGGTCAGGATGGCGGCGTTGCGCTCGGCGAAGCCGGGCTCGGCGGCGGCGTCCCCGAAGCCCCCGGCCCAGGCGGCGCGGAGAAGGGAGGCCGCCCGCGCGCCCTCCCCGCTGCGCGAGAGGGCGTCGGCATGGCGCTGCGCCCCGGCGAGGGTGGTGGCGGGGTTGCGCGCGAAATGGCCGAGGACGAGTGCGTCGTCGGGCTCCGCGGCCAGGGCCTCCTCCGCCCGGAGGCGCAGGGTGTTGGGCAGGGGCCAGTCGGGGTTCGCGGCGATCCAGGCGGCCAGCTCCGCCCCGCCCGCCTCGCCGCGCGCCTGCAGCCGGAGCCAGAGGACCACCTTCCCCATCAGCGGGTCCGCCTGGGCGGCGGCGGCACCGGCCTCGGCGTGGCGGCCCGAGCCGGCGAGGCCGAGCGCGGTGCGGGCGGCGACGCGAGCGGCCTCGCTCGCCCAGGGCTGGGCGGCGGCCGGGCTGGCGAGGGGGACGAGAGGCGGCCCGGCCAGGGGCGCGGCCAGGCCCAGCACCAGGGTGAGGCGGGTAGCGAGCCGGAGGGAGCGGGCCGTCAGGGGCATGGGAGGGCTCGGTCGGTGGCGGTGCAGAGTCACGCCGCGGCACGGCGCTGGCAAGGGCCGGAACACGGGTTTGCGAGCGGCCGGCCCATCATCGCGCCCGATCGTGGCGCGGGGGCACCGTGCCGAAGTGGGGGCCAGAGTGAGGGGCCGGATCGCGGGCGCCCTTGTGACGGCAGGTCGCGGCGCGTAATCCGGAAGCGCTGGCGCAGGGCGCGCCGGCATCCCATATCCGCCCCCCGCTGTCAGGAACCGCCGCCCCATGTTCAAGGGTTCGCTCGTCGCCCTCATCACGCCCATGACCCCCGACGGGGCGCTGGACGAGCGCGCCTTCCAGGACTTCGTCTCCTGGCAGGTGGAGGAGGGCGCGCAGGGCCTCGTCCCCGTCGGCACCACCGGCGAGAGCCCGACCCTCTCCCATGAGGAGCACGCGCGCATCGTCGAGCTCTGCATCGAGGCCGCGGGCGGGCGCGTGCCGGTGATCGCGGGCGCGGGGTCGAACAGCACGGCAGAGGCGGTGGCGCTCACGAAGCACGCGAAGAAGGCGGGGGCCGACGGCGTGCTGGTGGTGACGCCCTACTACAACAAGCCGACGCAGGAGGGGATGTACCTGCACTTCAAGGCGGTGGCGGACGCCGCCGACATCCCCGTCATCATCTACAACATCCCGCCCCGCAGCGTGATCGACATGAGCGTCGAGACGATGGCGCGGCTGGCGAAGCACCCGAACATCGTGGGCGTGAAGGACGCGACGGCCAACCTGACGCGCCCGCTCCACACCCGCGCCGCCTGCGGGCCCGACTTCTGCCAGCTCTCGGGCGAGGACCACACGGCGCTCTCCTTCCTCG
Source organism: Muricoccus pecuniae (assembly GCF_014199205.1). Lineage (GTDB taxonomy): Bacteria > Pseudomonadota > Alphaproteobacteria > Acetobacterales > Acetobacteraceae > Roseomonas > Roseomonas pecuniae. Next base: position 203,943 of record NZ_JACIJD010000005.1, read on the forward strand.
CCGCCGGCGGGGTGGGCTGCATCAGCGTAACGGCCAACATCGCCCCGCGCCTCTGCCGCGAGATGCACGACGCCTGGGCCGAGGGGCGCGTGGGGGACGCGATGGCGATCCAGGAGCGCCTGGTGCCCGTGCACGACGCCATGTTCTGCGAGACCTCGCCTGGCCCGGTGAAGTACGCGGCCAGCCTGCTCGGCCGCGGCAGCGAGTTCTGCCGCCTGCCCATGGCGCCGATCGCCGCGTCATCGAAGGACCGGGTGCGCGCGGCCATGACCGGCGCGGGGCTGCTGAACTGACGCCATGGCCGAGCCCCGCAAGAAGGCCCTGATCAGCCACGGCATCGCCGCGCAGAACCGCAAGGCGCGCTTCGACTACAAGATCCTCGACACCTACGAGGCCGGCATCGTCCTCGTCGGGCCGGAGGTGAAGAGCCTGCGCGCCGGCCGCGCCACGCTGACCGAGGCCTGGGCCGGCGAGCGCGACGGCGAGATGTGGATCTTCAACCTCTACATCCCGGAATGGCAGGCCGGATCGGTGGTGGCGAAGTTCGAGCCGCGCCGGCCGCGCAAGCTGCTGCTCCACCGCAAGCAGGCCGAGACCCTCACCGGCGCCATCTCGCGCGAGGGCGCGACGCTCGTGCCGCTCGACATCCACTTCAACGACCGCGGCGTGGCCAAGCTCACCCTTGGCCTGGCCGAGGGCAAGACGAAGGCCGACAAGCGCCAGGCCATCGCCGAGCGCGACTGGAAGCGCGACAAGGCCCGGGTGATGCGCGACCGCGGGTGAGTCCCGCTCACCCCGGTTGAGCTCCGCTCAGGCCGGCGCGATGGTGAGAAGGAGCGGCTCCATCCCGCCGATCTCGCCGCGGTAGCGCGCGCCCTCCGGCGGGACCGGCGGCATGCCGGTGAGGCTGCCGAAGGTGACGACCTCCCCCGCCGCGATGCCGCGCCCCTCCCGGCCGAGCCGCGCGATCCAGGCCTCGAAGAGCGGCCGGACGGGGGTGGCGACATGCGGGCCGTCGCGCTCCACGATCACCTTCCCGTCCTGCATCAGCCGCACGGGCGGCGGCGCGTCCAGTTCCTCGAACGACCAGGGCAAGGGGCTCTCTCGCAGCGCCGCGCCGTGATTGCCGACGCATTCGGCGATCCGGTCCAGCGGGCCCGGCTCCGCCGAGGGCTCGAAGCGCGGCTGCACCAGCTCGAACAGGGCGGACAGCCGGGCGAGGCCGGGCAGGTCCTCCGGACGCAGCGCCGCGGCGGCGGCGGGCGCGACCTCGCCGTGGAAGCGGAGCGCCACCTCCAGCTCGATGAAGCGCGCGGCGGGCATGGGCACGGGCGCCTCGCCGGGATCGGCGAGGATGCGGGATGCCGGGATAGGGGCGGAGAAGACCTGGCCGAGCTGGCGCCCGAGCTTCCAGCCGCCGATCATCTCGCCCAGCGCGGCGAAGGTGGCGTGCTGGATCGCCTCGGCCGCATCGAGGGTGGTGGGGCGTAGCGCCTGGGGAAGGCCGGGAAGGGCGTCCCCGTCGCGCGCCGCGGCGAGAAGCCCGGCCGCAGCCCTGATCGGATCCAATGCGCTTCTCCCCGGTTGCGGCGTGAAGGGGGCGCCGGATCGCGCGCGCCCGCAAGCCCCGGCGCTACTCGGCCGGCTGCGCCAGGGCGCGCGGCTCCCGGCGCCGCAGCCGGTCCAGGGCGAGATAGACGACCGGCGTGGTGTAGAGCGTCAGAAGCTGGGAGACGACCAGACCGCCGATGATCGCAATGCCGAGCGGCGCCCGGAGCTCCGATCCCGTGCCCGTGCCCAGCGCCAGCGGCACGGCGCCGAGCAGGGCGGCCAGGGTCGTCATCAGGATCGGGCGGAAGCGCTCGCGGCAGGCGGCTAGGATCGCCTCCTCGCTGCTCCCACCCTTCTCCCGCTCGTGCTCCAGCGCGAAGTCCACCATCATGATCGCGTTCTTCTTCACGATTCCCAGCAGCAGGATCACGCCGATCAGCGCGATCACCGTCAGCGGCGTGCTCGTGGCCAGCAGGGCCAGCAGCGCGCCGAGCCCCGCGGTGGGCAGGGTGGAGATGATCGTGATGGGGTGGATGAAGCTCTCGTAGAGCACGCCGAGCGTGACGTAGATCGCGAGGAAGGCGCCGAGGATCAGGAAGGGCATGTCCCGGGCGAAGGACTGCGCGGCTGCCGCGTTGCCGCCGAATTGCGGGCGGATGCTGGCCGGCAGCCGCACCTGGCGCTGCACCTCCTCGATCCGCTCGCGCACCTCCTCCACGCTCAGCGCCTCGTCGGGGTTGAAGGAGATGGCGGCGGCGGGGAAGCCGCCCTGATGCGTCACGGCCAGCGGCGCCGAGGCCGCCACCACGCGCGCGACGGCCGAGAGCGGCACCTGCGTGGTCCCCGCGCCGGGCAGGAAGATGCGGGAGAGGTCGGGCGGGCCCTGCTGCAGCGCGGGGTCGATCTCCAGCACGACGCGGTACTGGTTGCGGGAGCGGTAGATCGTCGAGACCTGGCGCTGGGAGAAGGCGTTGTTCAGCGTTGCGTTGATCTCGGACTGCTCGACGCCCAGGCGCGCGGCGGCGGCGCGGTCCACCTCCACCCGCGTGACGAGGCCGGCGCGGTCCTGGTCGCTCGTCACGTCGTTGATGCCGGGCACGTTGCGCAGGGCCTGGACCATGGTCTGCGTCCACTCACGCAGCTCCTCGATGTCGCTTCCGAGCAGCACGTAGGAGAAGCGGCCGCTGTCCTGCCGCCCGCCGATGCGGATGTCCTCGTTCGCCCAGAGAAAAACGCCTGCCCCCGCGATCCGGCCGAGCGGGGCGCGCAGCCGCGCGATCACCGCATCGGCCGAGATCCCGCGTTCCTCCCGCGGCTTGAGGGTAATGTAGATGAAGCCGCGGTTGGAGGCGCCCGCGCCGCCGCTGCTGCCGACCGTGGCGGCGACGGATTCCACCGCCGGATCCGCCGCGATCGTCTCCACCGCGCGCCGCTGGAGCGTCTCCATCGTGGCGAAGGAAGTGTCGGGCGCGGCCTGGGTCATGCCCTGGAGAAGTCCCGTGTCCTGCGCCGGCAGGAACCCCTTGGGGATGACGATGTAGAGCCACACGGTCAGCCCCATCAGCCCGAAGGTCGCCAGCAGCATCAGCCAGCGGAAGCGCAGTAGGAAGGCGAGGCTGCGGAGATAGCCGCGCGTCGTCGCGCCCAGCGCGCCCTCGAAGCCGCGGGCCAGGAGGCCGGGCGGGCGTGGCGGGCCGTCGCGCTCCAGCCAGGCCGCCATCATGGGCGTGAGGGTGAGGGACACCACGCCGGAGATGCCGACCGCGACGGCGAGGGTGACGGAGAACTCGCGGAAGATGCGCCCGATGATGCCGCCCATGGCGAGCAGCGGGATGAAGACCGCGATCAGCGAGACGGTGATGGAGAGGACGGTGAAGCCGATCTCCCGCGCCCCGGCCAGCGCCGCCTGGAGCGGCGGCAGTCCGCGCTCGCGGTGGCGGGCCATGTTCTCGATCATGACGATGGCGTCGTCCACGACGAAGCCGACGCAGATGGTCAGCGCCATGAGGGAGAGGTTGTTGAAGGAGTAGCCGATCCACCACATCACGCCGACCGTGCCGAGAAGGGAGAGCGGCACGGAGGCGCTGGCGGCGAGGATGGGCGCCCAGCTCCTGAGGAAGACGGCGACGACGCCCACCACCAGCCCGATCGTCAGCGCCAGCGTCAGCCGCACCTCCTCTACCGAGGCGCGGATGGTGGTGGAGCGATCGCTCAGCACGTCGAGCCGCACGCCGGCCGGCACCCAGGATTCCACCTGGGGGATCATGGCTCGGATGCCGTCCAGCACCTCGATGATGTTGGCGTCGGCCTGCTTGCGGATCATCAGCAGGATGGCGGGGCGGCCGTTGAACCAGCCGGCCTGCCGCCGGCTGCGCGTGCCGTCCTCCACCCGCGCGATGTCGGCCAGCCGGACGATGGCGCCGCCCTGCGCCTTCACCACGATCTCGCGATAGGCGTCGGCACTGTCGATGCGGTCGTTGGTGCGGATGGCGGCCGACTGCTCCGGCCCCTCGATGAAGCCGGTGGCCTGGGTGACGTTGGAGCGGGTGATGGCGAGGCGGACCCCCTCCATCGAGATGCCGGCCGCCGCCGCGGCGGAGGGATCGACGGCCACGCGCACGGCTGGCTGATCGCCGCCGCTCACCTCGACCTGGGCCACGCCGGGCACCTGGGCCAGGCGCTGGGCGACGAGGCTGTCCGCGATGTCGTAGACGGCCGGGCCCGCCAGCGTCTCCGAGGTCATCGCCAGGATCATGATCGGCGCGTCGGCCGGGTTGATCTTGCGGATGGTCGGCGGGTTGGGCAGGCCGGAGGGAAGGTCCTGCCGCGCGCCGTTCACCGCCGCCTGCACGTCCTGCGCCGCCTCGCGCTGCGTGCGGGCAAGGTCGAACTGGATGATGACCCGCGTGCTCCCGAGGGAGGAGACGGAGGTCATCTCCGTCACCCCCGGGATGGTGCCGATGCGCCGCTCCAGCGGGGCCGCGACCGTGCTCGCCATCGTCTCCGGGCTGGCGCCGGGCTGGTTGGCGATGACGACGATGGTGGGGATGTCCACCCGCGGCATGGAGGCCACGGGCAGGCGGAACATCGCCACCAGCCCGAACAGCGCGATGCCGATCGCCAGGAGGGAGGTGGCGATGGGCCGGGCGATGAAGGGGCCCGAAATGCTCATGCCAGAATGCTCATTCCGCCGGTGCCGCGACCGCGCGCCGCCCCCCGAGCCGCATCCGCACCCATTCGAGGGCGAGATAGACCGAGGGCGTGGTGAAGAGCGTCACGAATTGCGAGAGGACCAGGCCGCCGACGATGGAAACGCCGAGCGGCAGCCGCAACTCCGACCCCGCGCCGTGGCCGAGTACGAGGGGCAGCGCGCCGAGCAGTGCCGCCAATGTCGTCATGGTGATCGGGCGGAAGCGCAGCACCGCCGCCTCCACGATGGCGTCGCGCGGGGCCATGCCGCGGTCCCGCTGCGCCTCCAGCGCGAAGTCGATCATCATGATCGCGTTCTTCTTCACGATGCCCATCAGCAGGAGGATGCCGATGATGCCGACGACCGAGAGGTCGAGCCCGAACAGCTCCAGCGCCAGCAGCGCCCCGATCCCCGCCGAGGGCAGGGTGGAGAGGATGGTCAGCGGGTGGACGAGGCTCTCATAGAGGACGCCGAGGGTGATGTAGATCACCACCACCGCGGCGAGGATGAGCCAGGGCTGGCTGCGGAGGGAGGAGTTGAACTCCGCCGCATCCCCGGCGAAGCGCCCGGTGATGGTCGCGGGCACGCCGAGGCGGCGCTGCGCTTCCCCGATGGCCGAGACCGCCCCGCCGAGCGAGACGCCCTCGGCGAGGTTGAAGGAATAGGTCACGGCGGGAAACTGGTTCTCCCGCGTCACCTGCAGCGGCCCGCTTCCCCGCCCGATCCGCGCGACTTCCGAGAGCGGGACGACGCTCGCCGTGCCGTCCGTGCTGCCGGCCACGCGCAGCAGGCCGAGGCGGGTGGGGTCCGCCAGGAAGTCCTCGCCCGCTTCCAGGATCACGCGGTACTGGTTGTTCTGGGCGTAGATGGTCGAGATCTGGCGCTGGCCGAAGGCGTCGTAGAGGGCGTCGTCGACCGCCTGCATCGTCACGCCCAGCCGGCCGGCGCGGGCGCGGTCCACCTCCACCGTGATCCGCAGCCCGTCCTGCTGCTGGTCGCTGGAGAGGTCGGTCAGCTCCGGCAGGGCGCGCAGGGCCTCCAGGATGCGGGGAGACCAGCGCGCCAGCTCGGCGGCGTCCGCGTCCACCACGGTGAACTGGTACTGGGTGGTGCCGGCACGCGCGCCGATCTGGATGTCCTGCACGGCCTGGGGATAGCTGACGATCCCCGCGATCCCGGCCAGGCGCGGGGAGAGGCGCGCGATCACCTCCTGTGCCGTCAGGTCCCGCGTCTCGCGCGGCCGCAGCACCGCCGTCACCCGCCCGCCGTTGAGCGTCGCGTTCACCGTGCCCGCGCCGACGACGGAGGTGACCGCCTCCACCGCCGGGTCGGACCGAACGACCTCCGCCACGGCGCGCTGCAATTCCGACATGCGGGCGAAGGAGACGTCGCCCGGCGCCTCGGTGGCGATCTGGATGAGGCCCGTGTCCTGCGGGGGAAGGAACCCCTTGGGGATGACGACGTAGAGCCAGCCGGTCAGCGCCACCGTCCCGATGGCGACGAGCAGCGTCAGCGCCTGGGCGCGCAGCGTGACCTCCAGCGCGCGGCGATAGGCGTGCAGCAGGGCGTCGAACACCCGGTCGGAGGCCCGGGCGATCCGGCCCTTGCTCTCCCTGGCCGGGCGCAGCAGCAGCGCGCACATCATGGGCGTGAGGGTAAGGGAGACGACCATGGAGACGAGGACGGTGGCCGTCAGCGTCTGCGCGAACTCGCGGAACAGCCGGCCGACCACCCCCTCCATGAAGAGCAGCGGGATGAAGACGGCGATGAGCGAGACGGTGAGGGAGACGATGGTGAAGGCGATGCCGCGCGCGCCCTCATAGGCTGCGGCGAGCGGCGCCATGCCCTCCTCGATGTGGCGGACGATGTTCTCGATCATGACGATCGCGTCGTCCACCACGAAGCCCGTCGCGATCACCAGGGCCATGAGGGAGAGGTTGTCGAGCGAGAAGCCCATCCAGGACATCACGGCGAAGGTGCCGATGATGGAGAGCGGCAGCGAAACCGCAGGCACGATGGTTGCCCGCCCCGAATGCAGGAACAGCCAGATCACCGCGACGACGAGCACGGTGGAGAGGACGAGGGTCAGCTCCACCTCCCGCACGGAGGCGCGGATCGTCTCCGTGCGGTCCGACACGACGGACATGGCGATGCCGGCCGGCAGCCCGCGCTCGAGGTCGGGGAGCTGGGTGCGGATGCGGGCCACCGTGTCCACGATGTTCGCACCGGGCTGGCGCTGCACATCGAGGATGACGGCGGGCCGGCCGTTGAACCAGGCGCCGTTGCGGTCGTTCTCCAGCCCTTCCTGCGCCGTGCCGAGATCCCGCAGCCGGACAGGCGCCTCGTTGCGATAGGCCACGATCACCTCGGCGAACTCGCCGGGGGCGGTGATCTGGTCGTTCGCCATGATGGTGGAGGCCTGGCGCGCACCGTCCAGCGAGCCCTTGGGCGTGTTGGCGTTCGCCCCCGTCACGGCGGTGCGGACATCGGCCATGGAGAGGCCGTAGGCGGCCAGCCGGGCCGGGTCGATCCGCAGCCGGACGGCCGGGCGCATGTTGCCCTGCACCGTCACGCGGCCGACGCCCGCGGACTGGGAGAGCTTCTGCGCGAGCAGCGTGTCGGCCGTGTCCGAGAGCCGCGCGATGGGCAGGGTGTCGGAGGTCAGGGCGAGGGTGATGATCGGCGGGTCCGCCGGGTTCACCTTCGCGTAGACCGGGGGATAGGGGAGGGTCGTCGGCAGCGTGCCGCGCGCGGCGTCCAGCGCCGCCTGCACGTCCTGCGCCGCCTCCTCGATGTCCTTGTCCAGCGCGAACTGGATGGCGATGCGGCTGGTGCCGGGGCCGGAGGTGGAGGTCATCACCGAGACCCCGGCGATCTGCCCGAGCTGGCGCTCCAGCGGCGCGGTGACCAGCAGCGCCACCGTGTCGGGCGCCGCGCCGGGCAGCTGGGTGGAGACCTCGATCGTCGGGAACTCGACCTCGGGCAGGGAGGAGACGGGCAGCCGCCAGTAGCCCCAGAGACCCACGAGCAGCACGGCGACCGACAGGAGCGTCGTCGCCACGGGCCGCGAGATGAAAGGGGCCGAGATGTTCAATTCGCGCTTCCCTGCGCGTCGGCCGTGCGGCGCGGGCGGGGGCCGGCGGGGCGGGCGGGGGCGGTGTCGTCGGCGACGGCCACCGCGGTGCCCGCGCTCAGCCGCAGCCCGCCCGAGGTCACCACGCGCTCCCCGGGCTGGAGGCCGGACTGCACCACCGCCTCGGCCTGCGTCGTCTGCCCGATCGTGACGGGCCGCTGCTCCACCGTGCGGTCCTCGCGGATGACGAAGGCGTAGTTCCCCTCCGGCCCGCGCTGGACGGAGACGAGAGGCACCACGGTCGCCCCCGGCACCACCTCGATCCGCAGGCGCAGGTTGACGAAGGCGCCGGGCCAGAGGGCGCGGTCCTCGTTGGAGAAGGTGGCCTTCGCCTTGATCGTGCCCGTGGTGGGGTCCACGGCATTGTCCACCGTCAGCAGCGTGCCGCGCGCGACCGGCGCGTTGCCCGATGAGGAATTGGGCCCCGGCAGGGTCTCCACGGGCACGGGGCCCGCGGCCATCGCCCGCATCAGGCGCGGCAGTTCCTGCTGCGGCAGGGTGAAGGTGACGCCGATGGGCGACATCTGGGTGACCGTCACGATGCCGTTCGTGTCCGAGCCCCGCACGATATTGCCGGGATCGACCTGCCGGATGCCGACGCGCCCGGCCAGCGGCGCGCGGATGGTGGCGAAGCCGAGCTGGGTGCGCGCCTGCTCGATGGCGGCCTCGTCCTGCCTGACCTGGGCCTCCAGCATCGCCACCTGGGCGCGCTGGGTGTCCACCTGCTGCTGCGTCACCCCTGCGCCGCGGGCGAGGCTCTGGTAGCGCTGGAGGTCCACCCGGGCATTGGCGAGCTGGGCCTGGTCATAGGCCCGCTTGCCCTCGGCCTGCTGCAGCGCGGCCTGGGCGGTGCGCTCGTCCACGCGCGCCAGCACCTCCCCCTTGGCGACCTCCTGGCCCTCGCGGAAGTTCACCTCCATGAGCTGGCCGTCGATCTGCGTGCGGACGACGACGCTCTCCAGCGGCACCACCGTGCCGAGCGCGTCCACGGTGAGGGAGACGTCCCGGCGGGAGGCCTCGGCCACCGTCACCGGCACGGGAGGGCCCCCGCCGGGGCGGCGCGCGCGGCCCGCCCCGCCTGCGCCTTGGCGCGGCGCCCCGGGCCCCTGCGGCGCGACCGTGCCCTGCGGCCCCTGCGCCTCTCGCTGGTCGCGCGCCGCCGAGGGGTCCTGCACCCCGCGCCCCTGCCACCACCACCAGCCCGCCCCGCCGGCGCCGGCCAGCAGCACCAGCGCCAGGAGCCAAGCGTATCCGCGCCTCATCGGCGTATCTCCGAAACTTGGGCGGCGGCGCGCGGGCCCCAGCCACCGCCGAGCGCCCGGAACAGCCCCACCGCTGCCTGGAAACGCCTGAGCCGCCCGGTCGACAGGTTGCGGCGGGCGGTAAAGAGCGTCGCCTGGGTGTTGAGCAGGGTGATCAGGTTGATGATGCCGCCGCGGAGCTGCTCCTCGGCGATGTTGTAGGCGCGGGCGGCGCGCGTCTCCGCCTCGCGCAGCAGCGCCTCCTGCTCCGTCGTCTCGCGCAGGGCGGCGAGGGCGCTCTCCACGTCGGAGAGGGCGGAGAGGATGGCCTGGCGATAGGTGAAGAGAAGCTCCTCCTGCTGCGCCCGGGCCAGCTCCACCCGGCCGCGCAGGGCGCCGCCGTCGAAGACGGTCTGGGCGAGGCTCGCGGCGAGGGTGGCGAACTGCGCCTCCGGCCGGAGCAGCGTGCCGAGGAGGAGGGACTGGAACCCGCCCTGGGCCGAGAGGGTGACGGAGGGCAGCAGCGCCGCCCGGGCCACCGCCACATTCGCATTGGCGGAGGCGAGGGCCGCCTCCGCCGCCAGCACGTCCGGCCGCCGCGCCAGCAACTCCGAGGGCAGGCCGGGGGAGGGGGATGGCACGTCCAGCCGGCCGAAGCCCTGGCCGGTGATCTCGATCTCCGCCGGCGCCCGCCCGACGAGCACGGCGAGGGTGGCGATGTTCTGGGAGACGGTCTGTCGCAAGGGGGGCACCGCCGCCTCCTGCTGGGCCACCACCGTCTCCTGCTGCGCGAGGTCGAGGCCCGTGGCCGTGCCCGCCGCCACCTGCTGCCGGATCACGGCCAGCACCCGGCGGGCGGCGGCGAGGTTCGCCTCCTGGATCCGCAAGGCGTCCCGCGCCTCCAGGATGGTGAAGTAGGTGTTGGCGACGGAGGCCTCGGTCGTGATGAGGGTCGTGCCGAGGTCGAATCGGGTCGCCTCGGCCGAGAGCCGGGCCGACAGGGCGGCGTTCCGGTTCAGCCCCCAGAAGTCGATCTCGTAGGAAGCGGCGAGGCTCGCGCTGTATCGCGTCACCGCCCGCGCGCCGCCGCCCGCCTCGCTGCGCTGAGCGCTACCCCCGCCGGTGACGATGGGCAGCAGGGCGGCGCCGGCGATCCGGGCGGAGGCGTCGGCCTGGCGCACCCGCGCGGCGGCCACGGCAAGGTCGAGGTTCTCGCCGGCCATGCGGGCCATCAGCCGCTCCAGCTCGGTGGAGCCGAAGCGGCGCCACCAGTTCGGGTCCGGCCAGGAGACGGGGGCGCGCGAATCGGCTTCGCGGAACCGGTTGGGCCCGGCCGCCACGGCCGGGACGGGATCGGGGAGGAGGGCGCAGCCCGAGGGGAGCGCGCCGAGGATCGCGCCCAGGATGAGCCTGTTGGCGCCCCGCCGCGTGGGCGCGGGGGGAGGAAGGGTCGGAACTGCTTGTCGCACGCGATCATTGTAGGCCGGATGGGACCCGCCCCCTATGCCCCGTTACCCTTCGCCACTGATCGCCGGGAACGGTCGCGCACGCCTCCGGCGCGAAACCGGCGGCGGGGGCGTTGCATCCCGGGCCATCCGCGCGCACCTCTGCGGCATGAGCAAGGACAGCGCGCCCGAGGGCAAGCCCGGCGGAACCCCGGAAGGGGTCCTGGAGGGGATTAAGGAGAAACTGGTCCGCACCAAGGAGCTCTGGGCGGAGCAGGGACGTCTGCTGACCGGCACCGCCGGCGATCCCGAGCGGGACCGGCTGCCGCCGGGCCAGCGGCTGGTGACGGACTGGCCGGTGCTGGACCTCGGCATCCAGCCCGCCGTCTCCGAGGCCGCTGCCCGGCTGGACATCGACGGGCTGGTGGAGGCCCCGCTCTCCCTCTCCTGGGCCGAGCTGATGGCGCTTCCCCAGGAGGAGCGGCGCAACGACATCCACTGCGTCACCCAGTGGTCCCGCTACGACAACGACTGGCGCGGCATCTCCGTGACCGACCTCCTCGCCCGTGCCCGCCCGCGGCCCGAGGCGCGCTTCGTGACGATGGAGTCGCATGACGGCTACACCACGAACCTGCCGCTGGCCGACCTCGACCGGCCGGAGAACCTCCTGGCTACCCACTGGGAGGGCCAGCCGCTGACCCGCCAGCACGGCGGGCCGCTGCGCCTCGTCGTGCCGCATCTCTACTTCTGGAAGAGCCCGAAGTGGATCCGGCGGATCACCCTGATCCCCGATGACCGTCCCGGCTTCTGGGAGGTGCGCGGCTACCACGACCGCGGCGACCCCTGGAAGGAGGAGCGCTACTCCTGAGCCCGGCCGGCGAATCCGGGGGCGACATCCTCGTCGCCATCGGGGCCAACCTGCCGGGGCCGGACGGCGCCGCGCCGCTCGCCACCTGCCGGCGGGCCGCGGAGGCGCTGGACGGCCTCCTGGGCCTCTCCCTCCTGGCCACCTCATCCTGGTGGGAGACGGCGCCCGAGCCGCCGGACCCCGCCAGCCCCTGGTACGTGAACGGCGTCGCGCGGCTGCGCGGGGCGGCCGATCCCGCCGCGCTGCTCGCCGCGCTCCAGGCGATCGAGGCGCGGGAGGGCAGGGGGCGCCCCTACCCCAACGCGCCCCGGACGCTGGACCTCGACATCGTGGCGATGGGCCGCCTCCTCCGCGCGGCGCCCGACCCCGTGATCCCCCATCCCCGCGCCCATCTGCGCCGCTTCGTGCTGGAGCCGCTCCGGGAGGTCTGGCCGGGATGGGTGCATCCCTCGACGGGCCAGGAGGCGGAGGCGTTGCTGCGGGACCTTCCGCCCGCCCCGATGCGGCGGATTGCCCCGGGCCTGGTGGGTGGTTTCACGCGGGGTTGTGTTCCGGCGCCGTCCGCTCTATCTGACCCGTTCGCCCGCACAGAATAAACGGAGTCCGCCATGGCCCGCGTCACGGTCGAGGACTGCATCCTCCAGGTTCCTAACCGCTTCGACCTCGTCCTTCTCGCCGCCCAGCGCGCCCGTGCGATCTCGCGCGGCGAGGAGCTGACGGTGGACCGGGACAACGACAAGAACCCCGTCATCGCGCTCCGCGAGATCGCTGACCAGACCGTCGAGCTGGACGGGCTGAAGGAGGACATCGTGAAGTCCCTCCTGCGCGCCCCCGAGCCCGAGCCGGTGGAGGAGGAGGTGATCGACCTCATCGCGACCGACGAGAACATCTTCGGCGTGATGGACGTCAACGAGGAGAGCGCGGCCGAGGCCGGCATGCAGGTCGAGGACATGTCCGGCGACGACCTCGAGGCCGCCATCGCGGCCGAGCTCGGCGGCCGCCGCTGACCGGGGGGCATATCTCTCCATGAAAGACGGCACCGGGATCCCTAACCCTCCCGGTGTCGCCATGACCCCCTTCTGGGCGCCCGAAGGGGTGCTCGCCGGCGCCTCCGACTTCGGGGGAGGCGATGGTACGGGCGATGCGGGGCTGGGTGAGAATCCCGGCGCCGCCCTGGCCGCCCTCGTCACGGGCTACGACCCCCGCGCCGACGGGGCGATGATCGAGCGGGCCTATGGCGTCGCCGAGAAGGCCCACCGCAACCAGCAGCGCGATAACGGCGACCCCTATATCGGCCATCCCGTGGCCGTCGCCGGCATCCTGGCCGGCTACCGGCTGGACGCGGCCACCATCGCGACCGCCCTTCTCCACGATACCGTGGAGGACACCGGGGTCACGCTCCAGGACCTCTCCCGCGACTTCGGGCCTGATGTGGCCAAGCTCGTGGACGGCGTCACGAAGCTGACGCGGCTGGAGCTGCAGTCCGAGCGCACGAAGCAGGCCGAGAACTTCCGCAAGCTCGTGCTGGCGATGAGCGAGGACATCCGCGTCCTCCTCGTGAAGCTCGCCGACCGCACGCACAACATGCGGACCCTCCACTTCGTCCCGCAGCAGCACCGCCGCGCCCGCACTGCGCGCGAGACGATGGAGATCTATGCGCCGCTCGCCGAGCGCATCGGCATGCAGTCGGTGAAGGACGAGCTGGAGGACCGCGCCTTCCGCGAGCTCCAGCCCGACGCCTCCCAGACGATCAATGCCCGCCTCGCCTTCCTCCGCGGCCAGGGCGCTGACCTCATCGCCGACATCGCCGAGGACCTGCGCCGCCGCCTCCGGGACTCGGACGTGCCGGTGATCGAGATCCAGGGGCGGGAGAAGTCGGCCTACGGCATCTGGCTGAAGATGCATTCGAAGAAGGTCGAGTTCGAGCAGCTCTCGGACATCATGGCCTTCCGCGTCATCACCGACGACAAGGCGAACTGCTACGCCGCACTGGGCGCCATCCACTCGGCCTATCGCGTCGTCCCCGGCCGCTTCAAGGACTACATCTCCACCCCCAAGCCCAACGGCTACCAGTCCCTCCATACCGGGGTGACGGTGCCCGAGCGCCGGAACGCCAAGATCGAGGTGCAGATCCGCACGCCGGAGATGCACGAGGTCGCCGAGTTCGGCGTCGCGGCCCACTGGATCTACAAGCAGGGCCCGGACGGGGTGGTGAACGCCTCCCGCGACCGCAAGCGCTATCCCTGGGTGAAGGACCTGCTGGAGATCCTGGAGAATGCCGGGGAGGCGCAGGACTTCCTGGAGAACACGAAGCTCGCCCTCCACCAGGACCAGGTCTTCTGCTTCACCCCCAAGGGCGACCTGATCGCGCTGCCCCGCGGGGCGACGCCGGTGGACTTCGCCTATCACGTCCACTCCCAGATCGGCGATTCCTGCGTCGGCGCGAAGATCAACGGGCGCATCGTGCCGCTGCGGCACCAGCTCGAGAACGGCGACCAGGTCGAGATCATCACCGCCCGCGGCGGCACGCCCAACCCGGCCTGGGAGCGCTTCGTCGTCACGGGCAAGGCGCGCGCCCGCATCCGCCGCACCGTGCTCGCCCGCCAGCGCGAGGAGAGCCGGGAGAACGGCCGGCAGGCCATCGCCCGCGCCTTCCGCCAGGAGGGGCTGGACTTCTCGGAGAAGATCGCGGAGCCCGCAGTCAAGGCGCTGAAGCAGCCGGGCTTCGAGGAGCTTTGCATCGCGGTCGGCGCCGGCAACATCACGGCGCGCGACGTGCTGCACGCCGCCGTGCCGGAACTGCGCGGCCCGCCGCGCCCGGCCGTCTCGGGCATCGAGGCCCTGGCCCTCACCCGCGCGCGGGGCAAGCCGGGCTCGACCGTTCCCCACCGCGTCACCAAGGGGCGGGACGTCGCGCACGGCATCACCGGCCTCGTCTCGGGCATGGAGGTGAGCTTTGCCGGCTGCTGCCACCCCGTGCCGGGGGACCGGATCGTGGGCATCGTCTCCACCGGCCGCGGCGTGACCGTGCACAAGCAGGGCTGCCACACGCTCGACGCCTTCGCCGGCACGCCCGAGCGCTTCATCGACGTGGACTGGGACACCGCCCCGGGCGCGGCCGGGGAGCATGTCGCGCGGCTCTCCGTCATTGCCTCCAACGAGGCGGCGGCGATCGCGGGGATGACGACCGCGATCACGAAGCAGGAGGCACGGATCCAGTCCCTCCGCTTCCTCCACCGCGCCTCGGACTTCGCCGAGTTGAACGTGGACCTGGAGGTGAAGGACCTGCGCCACCTCTCCAGCGTCATCGCCGCCCTTCGCGCACTGCCGGGCATCGAGCAGGTGGAGCGGGCCAAGGCGTGATCCCCACACCATGATTCTCGGCCTCGGCAACGACATGGTGGACATCCGCCGGATCGAGCGGACCATCGAGCGCCACGGGGATCGCTTCATCTCCCGCGTCTTCACCGATCTCGAGCGCGCCAAGGCCGAGCGGCGGGCGGAGCGCATCCGGATCGCGACCTATGCCAAGCGCTTCGCGGCGAAGGAGGCAGCCTCCAAGGCGCTGGGGACCGGCTTCCGGGCCGGCGTCTACTGGCGCGACCTCGGCGTGGTGAACCTCCCCTCCGGCCAGCCGACCATGGAGATGACCGGCGGGGCGGCGGAGCGGCTGGCCGCCATCACCCCGCCCGGGCACCGCGCCCAGGTGGCGCTGACCATGACGGACGAGTACCCCTATGCCGAGGCTGTGGTGATCATCTCGGCCGTGCCTTTTTAGGGCCGTTCGCACGCCCCGCTGGGGTTGCTTCCCTGAAGTGCCGCCCCGGCCTTCCTTGACAGCCCGGCCCATCTGTCGCACCCACGGGCCAGCGGCGGCCCGACCCACGCCCCTGTCCGGGCTCTCCGGGGGTTCTCGGCCGGCCGGGTGAGGCCGCGAAGAAGCATACGATGAGCAATAAGTCCTCCGGCGGCTGGCTGGAGAGCCTGAAGACGATCCTCTATGCGGGCCTGATCGCCATCGGCATCCGCACCATCGCCTTCGAGCCGTTCAACATCCCCTCCGGCAGCATGATCCCGACCCTGCTGGTGGGCGACTACCTGTTCGTGTCGAAGTACTCCTACGGCTATTCCCGGGCCTCGCTGCCCTTCAGCCCGAACCTCTTCCGCGGCCGCATCCTGGGCAGCCTGCCCGCGCGCGGCGACGTGGCCGTGTTCAAGCTGCCGCGGGACGGCACCACGGACTACATCAAGCGCATCGTCGGCCTGCCCGGGGACCGCATCCAGGTGCGGCAGGGGGTCCTGCGCGTGAACGGCCAGCCCGTGACGCGCACGGCCGTCGGCCCCTACACCGTGGAGGGGGACGGCCCCCGCCTGACCGTGCGGCTCTACCGCGAGACGCTGCCGCCGAGTTCCGGCAGCCCCGCGCGCACTCATGAGATCCTGGAGGCCTCGGATGACGGCCCCTACGACAACACGCAGGAATTCGTGGTCCCGTCCGACCACGTCTTCGCCATGGGCGACAACCGCGACAACTCCCTCGACAGCCGGGCCACGAGCTATGTCGGCTTCGTGCCCGTGGAGAACCTCGTCGGCCGGGCCGAGTTCATCTTCTTCTCGTGGGACGGCTCGGCGAGCTGGTGGGAGGTCTGGGCCTGGCCCTTCGCCGTCCGCTGGACGCGCATCTTCTCGGGCGTGCGATGATGGCGGGAGGGCTCTCGTGAAGGCGCCCGTCGCCATGCTCTCGGACCGGCTGGGGCATGGGTTCCGCGATCCCGCCCTGCTGGAGCAGGCGCTCACCCACCGCTCCGCCGCCGATCCGAAGCGCCGCCAGCTCGATTCGAACGAGCGGCTGGAGTTCCTCGGCGACCGCGTCCTCGCCCTCTGCATGGCCGAGTGGCTGTCCGAGCGCTTTCCCGAGGAGCGGGAGGGGGAGCTGGGCAAGCGCCTGGCGGTGCTCGTGGCCGCCGACACCCTGGCCAAGGTGGGCGACGCCATCGGCCTTCCGGCCGCCCTTCGCATTCCCCCCGCCGAGGGCCGCACCGGGCTGCGCCAGCGCGCCAACGTGGTGGCGGACGCGACGGAGGCGCTGATCGGCGCCCTCTACCTCGATGCCGGGCTGGAGGCCGCGCGCGCCTTCATCCGCCGCGAATGGACCGTCGCCATGGAGGCGGACGCGACCCCGCCCATGTCCGCCAAGAGCCGGCTGCAGGAATACCTGCTCGGCCGCGGCCAGGGCCTGCCCGAATACGTGCTGGTGAGCGCCGAGGGTCCCTCCCACGCGCCGCTCTTCACCGTCTCGGCGCGCGCCTGCGGCAAGGCGGCCGAGGCCAGCGGCGAGAGCAAGCGCGCCGCTGAGCAACTCGCGGCCGAGGCGCTGCTGACGGAGCTGTCCCGTGGCTGAGGACGACATTCCCGAGGAGACCGCGCCCGAGGGGCCGAAGACGGCCCCTGAGGGACCGACCCGCGCCGGTCTCGCCGCCGTGCTGGGCGCGCCGAATGCCGGCAAGTCCACCCTGGTGAACCGGCTGGCGGGCGCCAAGGTCTCCATCGTCTCGAACAAGCCGCAAACGACGCGCTTCCGCATCCGCGCCATCCTCACGGAGGGGCGGTCGCAGGTGGTGCTGACGGACACGCCCGGCATCTTCAGCCCGCGCCGCCGGCTGGACCGCGCCATGGTCGCCGCCGCCTGGGGCGGCGCGCAGGACGCCGACCTCGCCATGCTGGTGGTGGATGCGCGGGCGGGGCTGACCGATCCGCTGCGCGCCATCGTCGCCAAGCTGGCCAAGGGTTCGCCGCCGCTCTGGCTCGTGCTGAACAAGACGGACCTGTTCGACACCAAGCGCCTGCTGCCCCTCACCGCCGAGCTGAACGGGCTGCTCCAGTTCGCCGAGACCTTCATGATCTCCGCCGAGACGGGGGATGGGGTGGACCGCCTCCGCACCCAGCTCTGCGAGGCGATGCCGGTCGGGCCATGGCTGTTCCCCGAGGACGAGCTGTCCGACGTGACGGACCGGATGCTGGCCGCCGAGATCGTGCGCGAGCAGATCCTGCGCCAGACCCATGAGGAGGTCCCGCACCACGCGACGGTGGAGACGGAGTCCTGGCAGGAGCGCAAGGACGGCTCGGTGCGGATCGACTGCACCATCTATGTCGGCCGGTCCTCCCAGAAGGCGATCCTCATCGGGGACAAGGGCTCCCGCATCCGCGAGATCGGCCAGCGGGCGCGCGTGGAGCTGACGAAGCTGCTGGAGCGGCCGGTCCATCTCTTCCTCAACGTGAAGGACAGGCCGGGCTGGGACGAGGAGCGCGGCCGCCTCCGCGCCCTCGGGCTGGAGGACCTGGAGTAGCGTTCGGGGGCCGGGAACCCCATCTTTCCGGCATGGAATGGACCGCCCCCGCCATCGTCCTGGAGTCCCGCCCCCTCGGGGAGGGCGGGGCCGTGATCAGCCTTCTCACGGAGGAGCACGGCCGCCACGCCGGCATGGCGCGCGGCGGCGCCTCTCGCGCGCAGACGCCGGTCTGGCTGCCCGGCAACCTCGTGGAAGCGCGCTGGATGGCTCGCCTCTCCGACCAGCTCGGCCATCTCAGCGGGGAGCTGGTGCATCCCACGGCGGCGCTCGCGATGGACGATCCGCTGGCCCTCGCGCTGCTCTCCTCCGCCTGCGCAGTGGCCGCCGAGGCCCTGCCGGAGCGCGAGCCGCACCCCGCCGCCTTCCGCGCCCTCGTCCCCATCCTCGCCCATCTCGGGCGGGGGGCGGAGGAGGTGCTGCCCGACCTCGTGCACTGGGAAGTGCTGCTGCTGGCCGAGCTCGGCTACGGCCTCGACCTCGCGCGCTGCGCCGTGACGGGGGAGGCGGAGGGGCTGACCCATGTCTCCCCGAAATCCGGCCGCGCGGTGCGCGCCGAGGTCGCGGCCCCCTATGCCGACCGCATGCTGCCCCTGCCGCCCTTCATGCGGGATCCCTCCCGGCCGAGCGGGCCGAAGGACTGGTCGGACGCCCTGCGCCTGACCGGCCACTTCCTCGCCCGCGATGCCTTCGGCAGTCATCACCGCCCGATGCCTGCTGCGCGGGAGGCACTCGCGGACCGTGTCGCCGCGCTCGCAGAGGCCGGGGAAAAGGCGGCCTGAGGCGCGCCGTGCTGGCATCCGCGCCCCGGTCCTGCTAGAACGGATCACCCTGAACAGATGAAGAACATAGCGCCGAGCCCATGCCCGACGACCTGAAGGCGCTGCCCGATGGCGGCCGCATCAACGAGACCCCGCTCGCCGGCGCCCTGTCCGAGCGTTACCTCGCCTATGCCATGTCCACCATCATGGCGCGCTCCCTGCCGGATGTGCGGGACGGGCTGAAGCCGGTTCATCGCCGCCTGCTCTGGGCGATGCAGCAGTTGCGGCTGGACCCCGCGGGCGGCTTCAAGAAATGCGCCCGCGTGGTGGGCGACGTGATCGGCAAGTATCACCCGCACGGCGACGCCTCGGTCTACGAGGCGCTGGTGCGGCTCGCCCAGGACTTCGCGGCGCGCTACCCGCTCGTCGAGGGCCAGGGCAATTTCGGCAATATCGACGGCGATAACGCCGCGGCCATGCGCTACACCGAGGCGAAGCTCACCGAGGTCGCCAAGGCGCTGCTGGAGGGCATCGACGAGGACGCCGTTGATTTCCGCGCTACCTATGACGGGGAGGAGCAGGAGCCGGTCGTGCTGCCGGCCGCCTTCCCGAACCTCCTGGCGAACGGCGCGAACGGCATCGCCGTGGGCATGGCCACCTCCATCCCGCCGCACAATGCGGGCGAGGTCTGCGGCGCGGCGCTGGAGCTGATCCGCAACCCCGAGGCCACCACCGCCCAGCTCCTCGCCCATATGCCCGGCCCGGACTTCCCGACGGGCGGCGTGATGGTGGAGCCCGCCGACAGCATCCTGAACGCCTACGAGACCGGCCGCGGCGGCTTCCGCCTGCGCGCGAAGTGGGAGGTGGAGAAGCTCAAGAACGGCACCTGGCACATCGTCGTCACCGAGATCCCGTATCAGGTGCAGAAGTCGCGCCTGATCGAGGGGATCGCGGAGCTGCTGGAGGCGAAGAAGCTGCCGCTGCTCGCCGATGTGCGCGACGAGAGCACGGACAAGGTGCGCCTCGTGCTGGAGCCCAAGACCCGCACGATCGAGCCCGCCATGCTGATGGAGAGCCTCTTCCGTGCGACGCCGCTGGAGAGCCGCATCCCGCTGAACATGAATGTGCTGGATGCCGAGCGCACCCCGCGCGTCATGGGGTTGCGCGAGGTGCTGCGCTCCTGGCTCGACCACCGGCAGGTCGTGCTCGTCCGCCGCTCCCGCCACCGCCTCTCCGCCATCGAGAAGCGGCTGGAGATCCTGGACGGCTACCTCCTCGTCTATCTCAACCTCGACGAGGTGATCCGCATCGTCCGCGAGGAGGACCATCCGAAGGAGGCGCTGATCAGGACCTTCGGCCTGACGGACAACCAGGCCGAGGCAGTCCTGAACATGCGCCTCCGCGCCCTCCGCAAGCTGGAGGAGATGGAGATCCGGCGCGAGCACACGCGGCTGACGAAGGAGCTGAAGGGGCTCCAGAAGCTCCTCGCCAGCGAGAGGGCGCAGTGGGACCGGATCGCCGAGGAGATCGGCGCGGCGCGGGACAGGTTCGGCTCCGGCGCGCTGGGCGACCGCCGCACGGTGCAGACCGAGGCGGTGGCGGTGGTGTTCGACGAGAACCAGTTCGTCGAGCGCGAGCCGATCACTGTCATCCTCTCGGAGAAGGGCTGGCTGCGCGCGCAGAAGGGCCATATCGAGGACCCCTCCGGCCTGCGCTTCAAGGAAGGCGACAGCCTCGCCCTCATGCTGCACGCGGAGACGACGGACCGCATCGGCCTGCTCGCCTCCAACGGCCGCGCCTACACGATCAAGGCCGACGCCATCCCGCGCGGCCGCGGCGACGGGCAGCCCGTGCGGCTGACCGTGGAGCTGGGCAACGAGGACGGCATCCTCTCCGCCTTCGTCTGGCGCGAGGGGATGAAGTTTCTCCTGGCCTCCTCCTCGGGCCGCGGCTTCGTCGTGAAGTCCGAGGACCTGCTCGCCGAGAAGCGCACGGGCAAGCAGGTGCTGGTGGTGGACGCGCCGGACACGCTCGCCGTCGCCGCCGCGGTGGAGGGCGACACGGTCGCGGTGATCGGCGACAACCGCAAGCTGCTGATCTTCCCGCTGGAGCAGGTGCCGGAGATGTCGCGCGGGCGCGGCGTGGCGCTGCAGGGCTACCGGGACGGCGGGCTCTCGGACGTGAAGGTCTTCGACGCGCGCCGGGACGGGCTGACCTGGCAGCTCGGCGGGCGCACCCGTACCGAGACGGTGCTCGCCCCCTGGCGCGGCAATCGCGGCGGCGCGGGCAAGATGCCGCCTAACGGCTTCCCCAAGTCCAATCGTTTCGACGGGTGAGTGCCGGCGGGGAGAGCCGGGAAGGCCTGATCAGGGCCCTCACGGAACATCCGGCCTGGGGCGGCTTCTTCGACCGTCCCCGGCCGGACCACTCCTTCCCGGATGTGACGGGCGCGCGGCTCTTCGGCACGGGCGCGGAGGATGCTGCGGCGCTCGCGGCGCTGGGCATCCAGGTGGACGGCGCCGGGCCCGGCAATCACATCCTTCTCGCCGCTGAGCGCCCCGGCCACAAGCTGCGCCTCCGTTTCGGCGCCCGCACGGGCTGCATCGTTGTCATCGGCGCCGAGGGCACGATTTCCGGCACTGTCGGCTTCGAGGGCGACGGCCATCTCTTCATCTTCAACGGGCGCGGCGCCTGTCAGGCCTCCGCGACCTTCCGACACCACGAGGGAGCACTCTTCATCGGGCGGAACTTCACCGCCAACCTTGCGGACTTCCTCGTCGAGGGGCCGCGCCGCAGCATCGTCCTCGGCGATGACGTGATGATCGCCTATCGCGTGCAGCTGCGGACCAGCGACAGCCACGGCATCGTCTCGCTCGATGACCCGGCCAGCGCGCTGAACCCGCCGGCCAGCATCCGCGTCGGTCCGCATGTCTGGATCGGCAAGGACGCGGTGGTCGGGCGCGGGGTGAGCATCGGGCGGGGAGCGATCGTGGCGATGAATACCATCGTCACCAAGGATGTGGCGCCCTGCACCCTGGTGGGCGGCGTTCCCATGCGTGTCCTGAAGGAGCGGGTGACCTGGACCCGCGCCTCCCAGCCCGCTCCGGCAGAGATCGAGGCCGCCATCAGCTTTGTGGGCAGGGAAGGCCCCGTCTAGAGTCGATCCCGTTCCGGTGGAGCCACCGGGATGGGTGGATCGGCTTTTCAAACGACATGGCCGAGCGGTTGAAGTGAGCCAGGGCGAAGGGAAACCGCTCTAGCCCACGCTCTCCGGCACGAGCTGCGTCACCGGCGGCACGCCGTCGCGCAGCGGATGCCAGGTGCCGTTGGTCAGGATCTCGCTCGGCTTGAAGCCGGCTTTGTAGGCCATCTTCTCGCTCTGCGGCACCCAGTAGCCGAGATAGACATAGGGCAGCCCCAACTCCCGCGCGCGCTCCACGAGGTGCAGGATGGCGAGCGTGCCGAGGGAGCGCCCGGCGAGGTCGGGCTCGAAGAAGGAGTAGACGGCCGAGAGCCCGTCCTTCAGCCAGTCGGTCAGGCAGGCGCCGATCAGCCGGTCGGGTTCCTCGCGGAACTCGATCAGCATGGTGGTGATCGGCGTGTCCTCCACCATGGCGCGGTAGTCGTAGAAGCCCATGGCCGCCATGTCCCCGTCCCGGTGGCGGGCGCGCTGGTAGCGCTGGAACAGGGCGAACTGCTCGGCGGTGGCGCGGGCCGGAACGTCCTGCGCCGTCACTCCCACGTTGTTCCGCATCACGCGCCGATGGGTGCGGCCGGGCTGGAAGTCGGCCACCACGATCCGGATCGGGATGCAGGACTGGCATCCCGGGCAGACCGGGGCGTAGGCGATGTTGTGGCTCCGGCGGAAGCCGGCGCGGGAGAGGCGGTCGTGCAGCGCCTCGCCTTCCGGCCCGGAAAGCTCGGTCACCACCTTCCGCTCCGTCCGCCCGGCCAGGTAGGGGCAGGGCAGGGGGGCGGTGGTGTAGAAGAACTGCGGGCGGCGTTGGGCACGGTGCAGCATGCGGCCTCCAGTTTCGACGGAATGAACGCCGCCGTCCACAGCCGGCATCGCTGACATCGCCGGGAGCGGTCCGGAATCGTGCAACCCGGGCTGATGGATCTGGGCCGTCGGGGCCCGGTATGCCAGCCCGCGCCGCTCAGGGCTCCAGCCGAAGCCGCGCGGCGGAGGGCGAGCCGCTCGGCAACGGGCTCACCCGGCCGGCCACCCATTCGGCGTTCAGGTCGCGCCAGTGGCGGGAGAAGGGGTTGCCGGACTGCCCCGTGGCGATGGCCGCCATGACCCCCTCGGGCGAGGCGAGGTCCATCACGATCCTCAGCCCCGGCCCGTGGGCGTGGGAGAAGTCGCGCGCCGTGCCGCCGCGGTTCACGGTCCCGTTGTCCCCCGGCGTCGGCGCCTCGATCCGCAGGGCGTCGCCGAGGAGCGGCACGAAGCGCAGCAGCGGGTGCTCCAGCCGGACGCGGTGCGCCTCTCCCCAGCGCCAGAGGGCGGGGTCCGGGCCGAAGCGCCCGGAGAGGTCCCGAACCGCCGCTTCCAGCGCCCGCATGGAGAGCGCGCCACATCCCTCCGCCCCGCACCAGGGCGCGCCCTCGGGCGAGAGGAGCAGGCGCAGGAATTCCGGCCCGGCGGTCCAGGCGCCGTCGGGCACGCCGCCCGCCGCCAGGGCCAGCCGGCCCATCTCGCGCGTCCAGGCATTGAAGATCAGCGGCTGGGGAAGCGCCGTCCCCATGCCCCCGTCCCATCCGGCCAGCAGGTCGCGCGCCCGGCCGGCGGCGCCCTCGGGGCGGGGCGGGGCGAGGAGGAGCGGCAGCATCTCCCGCGCGAAGAGGCTGACGGCGTCCGCCTGCATCGCCGCGAGGTCGCCGGGCGCGTGGCGCTCCCGCTGGCGCAGCAGCTCGCCGATCCGGCGGAAGCGCCAGTCCCCGAACCAGTCGCGGCCGAGGAAGACCTCGCTCCCCGCCGGCTGCACGCGGTTGTTGGCGTTGACGATCGCGCCGCCGGCCGATCCCTCCACATGCGGCATGGCGTCGAAGGGCACCCAGCCCTTCCAGTCATGGCGGCCGTCCCAGCCGGGCACGGGCAGCGAGCCGTCCCCGGCCGCGCGAACCGGGGTGCGGCCGGTGAGGAACATGGCGGTCGCGCCCTCCGCGTCGGCCACCATCAGGTTCTGGGCGGGGCTGGCGATGAGGGAGGCCGCCGCCCGCGCCTCGGCGACCGAGCGCGCCCGGTTGAGGGCGAGCAGCCCCTGGGCCTGGGTGTCGCCCGGGGCGAGGCTCGCCATGGAAACCGCCAGCACGCGCCCCGCTTCCGGCTCCCCGTCGAGGTCGGAGATGACGGGCCCGTGCCGCGTCTCCCGCACGCGCAGCACCTCCTCCGCCGCGCCGCGCACGGCAATCCGCTCCTCCCGCAGGGTGAAGGGGCGGGGGCCGTCCGGCGTGTCGTAGGCATCGGTGCCCGAGAGGCGCTCGACGAAGACGTCCTGCGTGTCGGAATGGGTGGTGGTGAAGCCCCAGGCCAAGCGCTCGTTCCGTCCGATCACCACCATCGGCACGCCGGGGGAGGTGGCGCCGGCGAGGAAGCGGCCGCCGGGCAGCTCGATCCGGGCAAGATACCAGAGCACCGGCGCCCCGAGCGCGAGATGCGGGTCCGAGGCGAGCAGCGCCCCGCCCGTGGCCGAGCGCCCGGGGGCCAGCGCCCAGGCATTCGAGGCCGAGGGCGGGAGCGGCGCGTCCTCCCCCCATCGCGGCGTCGCGCCCAGCAGCCCGGCGAGGCGCGCGGCCGGGGGAAGCGCCGCGAGGTCCGCGCGCCCGGGGCTGTCATCGGCGGGCCAGAGCTGCCAGAGGCGCTCGGGCGGGAGGCTCGCGGCGAGGCGGGCGCGCTCCACCTCCGTCCGCCAGTTGCCGGAGAGCCAGAGCCCCATGACCTTGCCCCAGAGAAGGCTGTCCGAAGGCTTCCAGGGCTCGGGCGCGCCCAGGGCGAGGAATTCGGGCGCGACGAACCGCCCGCGCGCGGCGATCAGGGCATTCACCCCGGCGGCATAGGCCTCCAGCATGTCGCGCGCCTCGGCGGGCAGGGCGGCGAGGTCGGCCTCGGCATGCCCGCGCAGGTTCAGCACCCGCACGAAGCGGTCGAGCCGCAGGGTGGAGGCGCCGGCCAGCTCGCTCAGCCGCCCGGCAGCGCCGCGGCGGGTCATCTCCATCTGGAACATGCGGTCCCGCGCGTGGAGCACGCCCATGGCCATGGCGGCGTCGCGCTCGCTGCCCGCGCGGATGACGGGGATGCCGCGCTCGTCGAAGCCGATCTCGACCGGGGCGGAGAGGCCGGCCATCCGCAGCGCGGCGTCGGTGCCGGGGAGGGTGAGCCAGACCGCGCCGGCCAGGAGGGCGAGGGCCAGCACGGGCAGGGCCAGGAGAAGGAGGAGCACCTGGCGCGCCCAGCGCCAAGGGGATCGCGAGGCGGGGCGGGGGTGCCGGGGGGTGGGGGCCATGGGCGCCATATGGCCAGCCCCTGATGGGTCGGCCAAGTCCGGCGGGGTGCTCAGCCCCCGGCCGCCGCGGCCAGTGCGTCGCGCAGGGCGCCGATGCCGTAGGGTTTGCGCAGCAGGGGAAGCCCTGCCTCGGCCACCCGCGCCGGGGCGCCGCCATAGCCGCTGGTCAGCAGGACGGGCAGGCCCGGCCGCAGCCGGCCCAGCGCGCGGGCGAGGTCCAGCCCGTCCATGCCGCCGGGCATCAGCACGTCGGTGAAGACGAGGTCCGTCTCCAGCCCCGAGGCCAGCTTCTCCAGCGCGTCGGCGGGGCCGGTGGCGCGCACCGCGGCGTGGCCGAGATGCTCCATCATGTCGAGGACGAGCCCGGCCACCGCCTCGTCATCCTCGACGACGAGGACGCGCAGCGGCCGTTCCTGCACCTCCTGCGCCGCCTCCGCGGCCGCGCCTGCCTCCCCCGCCCGCGGCAGGAGGAGCGTCACGACCGTGCCGTAGCCCGGGCGGCTGGCGATGCGGGCCGCGCCGCCGCTCTGCCGCGCGAAGCCGTAGACCTGCGGCAGGCCGAGCCCCGTGCCGCTGCCCGCCTTGGTGGTGAAGAAGGGCTCGAAGGCGTGGGCCAGCACTTCCGGCCCCATGCCGGTGCCGGTATCCCGAACCTCCAGCCGCAGGAAGTCGCCCCGCAGCCCCTCCGCCTCCTCCGTGCCGTCCAGCGTGGCGTTGCGCGCGGCGATGCGGAGGAGCCCGCCGCGCGGCATCGCGTCCTGGGCGTTCAGGCCGAGATTCGTCAGGGCCAGCTCCATCTCCGAAGGGTCGGCCAGCACCGGCCAGACCTCCTCCTCCACCTCCGTCTCCACCGAGATGTCGGCGCGCAGCGAGCGGGAGAGCAGCGCCGCGATGTCGGCCAGCCACGGGCCGAGGGCGATGGCCTCGGGCCGGAGCGCCTGGCGGCGGGCGAAGGTGAGTAGGCGGCGCGTGAGGTCCGCGCCGCGCCGGGCGGCCTGGTTGATATTCGCCGTCAGCCTCTCCCGCCGGGCCGGGTCCTCCGTGCGGGCGAGGAGGGAGGTGCCGGCGGTGACGACCGCGAGGAGGTTGTTGAAGTCGTGCGCCACCCCGCCGGTGAGGCGGCCGAGCGCCTCCAGCCTCAGGGTCTGGGTCATCCGGGCCTGCGCCGTCTCGCGCGCGGCCACCTCGCGCTCCACCTCGCGCCGCAGGTTCTCGTTCGCGTCGCGCAGCGCCAGCTCGGCGCGCTTGCGGGCGGTGATGTCGATGCTGAGCCCCGTCAGGCGCCAGGGCCGGCCCTCGGCGTCCCGCTGCAGCCGCCCCCGGCCGGCGAGCCAGAGGATGCCCCGCCCGGGATGCCGGGCGCGGTATTCCAGCTCGAATTCGGGCAGCCCCGCCTCAGCCGCCTCGCGCAGGGCGCGCTCGGCCGCCGGCCGGTCCTCGGGCAGGATGCCGGCGAGCCAGGTGGCGAAGACGGCCGGCCCCTCGGCGGCGCCGATGAGCGCGCGGTAGCCGTCGGACAGGGTGAATCGTCCCGTGGGGATCTCCCATTCCCAGGCCCCGGCCCCGGCATAGAGATGGGCGAGGCGGACCCGGTCCTCGCTCTCGCGCAGGGCGGCGTCGATCGCGGCCAGCTCATCCCGCCGTTCCGCCACCTCGCGGCCCAGCGCGGCATTCGCCCCCTCCAGCTCGCTGGTGAGGGTCCAGAGGTCCTCCAGCGCGGCGCCCAGGGCGGGGTCGTCCTCCTCGCCCCCGGCGCGGCGCGCGGCGACGAGGGCGCGGCTGGCCAGGAGCTGGCGCTCGGCACCGCGCAGGCGCTCGGTGAGCCGCGCGGCCTCGGTGCGGGCCTCGTCCAGCGCGGCGCGCAGGCGCTCGACCTCGGAGGGGCCGGTCCGGCCTCCGGTCTCCGTGGTAGCGGTAACTCCTGGTGCCCGCTGCTGCACGGATCCTCCTTGTGGGCTTCGCATAGGTGAACGGCCCAGCACGCGCAGGGTTGGGAAGGGCGAGGACGCCGCACGAAGTCGCTCGCGCGGACCCAGGGTCAGACGAGTTGCGCGGAGAGACCCTCGGCCTCGGCGCGCAGCAGGGGGAGCAGCCGCTCGCGCATGCCCCGGGCATCCATCCCGGCGACGGAGGTGCCGATGTTGAGCGCGGCCACCACCCGTCCGTCATAGCGGCGCAGGGGAACGGCGAGGGAGCGGAAGCCCAGCTCCACCTCCTCCTCCACCAGCGCGTGTCCCTCCGCCCCCGCGGCCCTGATGGCGTCGAGCAGCCGGGCGGGATCGGTCTCGGTGCGCGGCGTCAGGGCGCGGGGAGGCAGGGCGCGGAGGAGCGGGGCCAGGGCCTCCTCCGGCAGGGCGGCGAGGAGGACGCGGCCGAGGGCGGTGGCATAGGCCGGCAGGCGCGCGCCCACCATCGTGTTCGCCGGGACCAGCCGTGCCGGCTGCCCATAGGCGACGAAGACGATCTCCGCCCCGTCCAGCATCGCGACGGAGCAGGCCGCCATGGCCGAGGCCGCGATCCGCTCGCAGGCCGGCTGCAGCAGGGCCGAGACGCCGTTCGAGCCGAGATAGCCGGAAGCGAGGCGCAGCACGGCGGGGGTGAGGCGGAACAGCCGCCCCTCGCTCTCGACCAGCCCGAGATGGACGAGGGTGAGCAGCGCCCGCCGGGCCGTTGCGCGCGGCAGGTCCACAAGGCGCGCCACCTCGGCCAGGCTCATCCGGCGCCGCTCCGGCCCGAAGGCGAGGAGGATGGCGATCCCGCGTGCCAGGGCTTCGGACCCTTCGGTGCCCGGCCCGGCGCGCCCCGTGCCCGCCCCCATTCTCGGCATCCGCCTCTCCATCGGCTCGCGCGATCCGCGTTGCGCTCGCTTTCTGGAAGACCCTACACTCGAACACCCGTTCGGTCATCGAACATCCGGAGGCGATCGGCCATGATGAGTGCGGAGATGAATCGGCGCCTCACCGGCGTCGGGCCGGGAACGCCGGGCGGGGCGCTGCTCCGCCGCTACTGGCAGCCAGTCGCCCTGGTAGACGAGCTGGAAGGGCCGCGCCCCGTGCGCCCCGTCCGCGCCCTCGGCCAGGACTTCGTGCTCTTCCGGGACGAGGCGGGGCAGGTCGGCCTCATCGACCGCGCCTGCCCGCACCGGGGCGTGGACCTCGCCTATGGACGGCTGGAGGATGGCGGGCTGCGCTGCCCCTTCCACGGCTGGCTCTTCGGCACGGACGGGCGCTGCCTGGACACCCCCGCCGAGCCGGAGGGCAGCACGCTGCACCAACGCGTCCGCGCGCGCGCCTATCCCGTGCAGCTCCGCTCCGGCATCGTCTTCGCCTATCTCGGCGAGGGCGAGCCGCCCGCCCTGCCGGATTTCGACTGCTTCGTCGCGCCCGGCACCCACACCTTCGCCTTCAAAGGGCTGATCGAGTGCAACTGGCTGCAGGCGCTGGAGGTGGGCATCGACCCCGCCCACGCCTCCTTCCTGCACCGCTTCTTCGAGGACGAGGACGCGAAGGAGGGCTACGGCAAGCAGTTCCGCGGCGCCTCCGACGGGTCCGACCTGCCGATGACCTATGTGCTACGCGAGTTCCCGCGCCCGCGCATCGAGGTGGACGGCACGGATTACGGCCTGCGCATCACCGCGCTGCGCCGCATCAGCGATGCGACGACGCATGTGCGCGTGACCAACCTCCTCTTCCCCCAGGCCTTCGTCATCCCGATGAGCGCGGAGATGACGATCACCCAGTGGCACATGCCGGTGGACGACACGCGCTGCTACTGGATCGCGATCTTCACGAGCTTCGCCGCGCCCGTGGACCATGCCCGCATGCGCGCGCAGCGGCTGGAGACCTACGCCCTACCGGACTACCTCCCGCGCCGGAACAGCCGCAACGAGTACGGCTACGACCCGGAGGAGCAGGCGGGCCAGACCTATACGGGCATGGGGCACGACATCAACACGCACGACCAGTGGGCGGTGGAGAGCCAGGGCGCCATCCAGGACCGCACGCGCGAGAACCTCGCCTCCACCGACAAGGCGATCGCCGCCAACCGCCGCCTGCTGCTGCGCGCCATGACGGCCGTGGAGGAGGGGCGCGCGCCGATGATGGCGCTGGACGCCGCCACCGCCGTCGCCATGACCGGCCCCGCGACGATCGACGCCATGGCGCCGACCGAGGGGTGGGAGAGGCACTGGCGCGCCGCCGCCGCGCGCCGCCGCGCGGCCGCCCCCTGGTCCGCCCCGGCCCTGGCCGCGGAGTGAGCGCCGCGGCGCCGGGCCACGCGCCCCGATGAGCTTCGCGGATCGGCACGGGCTGCGCGACGAGGTGGCGCGCGCCCAGGCGCAGGAGGTGGTCCGGCGCATCGAGGCCGAGGGGATCGGCGTGCTGCGCCTGTCCTGGCCCGACGCGCACGGCATCCTGCGCGGCAAGACGGTGGTGGCGGCCGACGCCGCCCGCGCGCTGCGCGACGGCATCGCCATGACGACGACGATGCTGCTGAAGGACAGCGCCCACCGCACCGCCTGGCCCGTCTTCACCGCCGGCGCCGGGATGGGGATGCGGGAGATGCAGGGGGCGGCGGACTTCCTCATCCTGCCCGATCCCGCAAGCTTCCGCGTGCTCCCCTGGGCGCCGCATACGGGCTGGATGCTCTGCGACGCCTATTTCGCCGACGGGCGCCCCGTGCCCTTCTCCGCGCGCCACCAGCTCCGCCGCGCGCTGGACCGGGCGGCGGCGCTCGGCTTCTCCTATGTCACGGGGGTGGAGCTGGAGTTCCACCTCTTCCGCCTGCTCGACCCGAAGCTGGCGCCCGAGGATGCGGGGCAGCCGGGCACGCCGCCCGAGGTCGCGCTGCTCAGCCAGGGCTACAACTACCTCACGGAGAGCCGCTACGACGCGCTCGACCCCGTGCTGGAAATCCTGCGCCACGCGCTGGAATCGCTCGACCTCCCCCTGCGCTCGATGGAGGTGGAGTACGGGCCGAGCCAGGTGGAGTTCACCTTCGACGCGCAGGAGGCCATGGCATCGGCCGATGCCGCGATCCTCTTCCGCTCCGCCGTGAAGCAGGTGGCGCGGCGGCACGGATACCACGCCACCTTCATGTGCCGGCCGCGCATCCCGAACGTCATGTCCTCCGGCTGGCACCTGCACCAGTCGCTCGCCCATGCGTCGAGCGGGCGCAACGCCTTCGCCGGGGAAGGGGGCGAGCCTCTCTCCGGCACGGCGCGGCACTTTCTTGGCGGGCTGCTGCACCACGCGCGCGCGGCGGCGGCCTTCTCCACGCCGACGATCAACGGATACCGGCGCTACCGTCCGCTCTCCCTCGCGCCCGACCGCGCGGTCTGGGGCATCGACAACCGCGGCGTGATGGTCCGCGCCCTCGGACAACCGGGAGACCGAGCGACGCGGCTGGAGAACCGCGTCGGCGAGCCCGCGGCGAATCCTTACCTCTACATGGCATCGCAGCTGCATTTCGGGCTGGACGGCATCGAGGCGGCGCGCGACCCCGGCCCGCCCGCCGACACGCCCTATGAGACGGAGGCGCCGCTCCTGCCGCGCAGCCTCGCCGAGGCGCTCGACGCGCTGGACAGGAGCGGCACGGCGCGCGAGGCTTTCGGCGAGGGCTTCATCGACTGGTTCCTGCGAATCAAGCGCGCCGAGATCGCCCGCTTCGAGGCGGAGGTCTCGGAGTGGGAGCAGCGGGAGTATTTCGAGCTCTTCTAGGAAACGCGGGAAGGGGATGGCCGGGGCTTGGAAACGCTGATCCTGGAGCTGGATGCGGTCGGGAAGTCCTTCCCCGCGCGCGGCGGGCCGCCGACGCTGGCCATGGACCGCGTCTCCCTCTCCGTGCGGGAGGGAGAGTTCCTCTCCATCCTCGGTCCCTCGGGCTGCGGCAAGTCCACGCTGCTGCAGATCGCGGCGGGGCTGATGGAGCCGTCGGCCGGCGCGGTGCGCGTCGCCGGGCGCGCGGTGAAGGGGCCGCCGCCCGAGGCGGTCTATGTTTTCCAGCAGTACGGCCGCTCCCTCCTGCCCTGGCGCAGCGTGCGGGACAACGTCGCTTTCGCGGTGGAGCACCGGCCCGGCATGTCGCGTTCCCGCGCGCGGGCGGTGGCCGATGCGCAGCTCGCCGCCGTCGCGCTCACCGGCTTCGGGGACCATTTCCCCTGGCAGCTCTCGGGCGGGATGCAGCAGCGCGTGGCCCTCGCCCGCGCCCTCGCCGCCGAGCCGAGGATCCTGCTGATGGACGAGCCCTTCAGCGCGGTGGACGCGCTGACGCGGCTCGACCTGCACCGCCTCATGCTCGAGCTCTGGGAGAAGCGCGGGCTGACGGTGGTGCTGGTGACGCATGACGTGGAGGAGGCGGTCGCGCTGTCGGACCGCGTGGCGCTGCTGACGAAGCGGCCCTCCACCATCGCGCGCGTCGTCGAGACCGGGCTGCCCCGGCCACGCGACGCCGTGGAGGTGCGCGAGACGGCCCGCTTCCTCGAATTGCGGCACGAATTGTTGGACGCCCTACTGACCCGGGGCGGCCATGCGGGCTGAGCGGCTCCTCGCCCCTCTGCCCGGCCTGCTCTTCCTTGCGCTGCTGCTGCTCGTCCTCGAATGGGCGGTGGGGGAGGGGCTGATCCGCCGCGCGCTGATGCCGCCGCCCTCGGCGATCTGGGAGGTGCTGCGGGACCTCCTCCTCTCCGGCGACGTGCTCCCGCCGCTCGCGGCCACGCTGCGCCTCGTCCTCATCGGCTTCGCCCTGGGCTCTGCGGCGGGCGTCGCGCTCGGCACGGCGATGGGGTGGTGGGGCGCGGCCTACCGGCTGCTGGAGCCGCTGGTGGAGATGCTGCGCCCCATCCCGAAGGCCGCGCTGGTGCCGCCGCTGATGCTGTTCCTCGGCATCGGGGACATGATGAAGATCACCTCGGTCGCGCTCGCCGTCACCTTCCCCGTGCTGGTGAACACGCTCCAGGGCGTTCGCGGCGTGGACCGCGTGCTGCTGGATTCCGCGCGCACGCATGGCTGGGGCACAGGGCGGGCGCTGCGCCACGTGGTGCTCCCCGCCGCGCTGCCCTTCATCCTGGCGGGCATGCGGACCAGCCTCGGCCTCGCCCTCATCATCGCCGTGCTGTCGGAGATGCTGACAGGGCAGGGGGGGCTGGGCTTCCTCATCCTCGACATGCAGCGAAGCTTCCTGATCCGGCAGATGTATGCCTGGCTCGTGATCCTCGCCCTCGTCGGGCTGGCCCTCAACGCGCTCTTCGCCTGGGCCGAGGCGCGGGCGCTGCACTGGCAACAACGGCAATGAGAGGAAGAGAGAGATGACCGGGATCACCCGCCGCGCCGCGCTCGGCGCTGCTGTTGCCAGGCCGCTCGCCGCGGCGGTCGCCATGCCCCTGGCAGGGGCGGTCGCCGCGCCCGCCCTGCTCGCCCAGGCGCCCACGAAGCTGCGCGTCAGCGTGATCCCCGTGCTCGATGTCGCGCCGCTGCACGCGGCCATCGCGCAGGGCTATTTCGCGGCCGAGGGGATCGAGATCGATACCTCCAGCACCGCGGGCGGCGCGACGGGGCTGCCGGGGCTGGTGGCGGGCCAGTTCCGCATCGCCTTCTCCAACACCGTCTCCATCCTTCTCGGCATCCGGGAAGGGCTGGACTTCCGCTTCGTCTCCGGCGCCTCCCGCTCGCAGCCCGCGCCGCCGGACGCCATGGCGGTGATGGTGCGCAAGGGTTCCGGCATCACCGACGGCAAGGGGCTCGAGGGCAAGCGCATCGCCTCCAACACGCGTAACAACATCGTCTGGCTGCGCGGCATGTCCTGGATCGACAGGACGGGCGGCGACTACCGCAAGGTCACCACGGTGGAGGTGCCCTTCCCGCAGATGGCGGACGCGCTGGCGGGCGGGCAGATCGACGCCGCCATCTTCAGCGAGCCCTTCGTCACCGCCGCGCTGCAGAGCCATGGCGACCGGATCGAGCGCATCGGCTGGCCGATCAGCGAGACCGCGCCCTCCTCCTCCGTCGCGCAATACGTCGCCATGAAGGACGACCTCGCCCGCAACGGCGAGGTGTTCGAGCGCTTCGCCCGCGGGCTGCACAAGGGGGTGGATTGGGTGAACGAACGGCTGGGCAAGCCCGAGCTGCTTCAGCTCATCTCCGGCTTCTCCCGCGTGCCGGTGGAGCGGCTGCAGAACTGCGCCTTCACTGCCTATCCGAAGGACGTGTCCGAGGCGGAGCTGGCCGAGGTGATCTCGACCATGGGGCGCCACGGGCTGGGCGGGCGCTACCCCGCGCCGGCGGAGCTGATCTTCCGCACGGCGAAGGCCTGAGGTGTCGGAGGCGGTTCTCGCCCGGCCCGCCGCCGTGTCCCTGCGGCTGCGCCCCAGCTCGGGCCTGCTGCTGGTGCTCGGGCTCCTCCTTCTCTGGGAGATTTCGGCCCGCACCGGCATGGTGGACAGCCCGAACTGGCCGCCCTTCCTGCACGTGCTGGCGGCGCTGGCGCGGGACACCGTCTCGGGCGAGATCCCCCTCCTGGTCGGCTCGACCCTCGCCCGCATGTTCGCCGGCCTTGCCGCGGGAACCCTGGCGGGCGTCGCGGCCGGGCTCATCTTCGGGGCCAGCCGCCTCGTCCGCCGCCTGCTCGGGCCGACGGTGGAGCTGATCCGCCCCATTCCCATCCCGGCCATCATCCCGCCGCTCGTCCTCTTCCTTGGGCTGGACGACGCGATGAAGGTCACGGTGGCGGCCGTGACCGCCTTCTTCCCCGTGCTGACCAACACGGCGCAGGGGCTGCGGGCGGTGGAGGCCGACCAGCTCGCCATGGCGCGCAGCTTCGGCGTGCCGGCGCATCGCCGGCTGCTGCGCGTCACCTTGCCGGCGATCCTGCCCTACGTGCTCGCCGGGTTGCGGGTCGCGCTGGCGCTGGCGCTCGTGACGACCGTCGTGGCCGAGATGATCGCCGGTGAGCAGGGGGTGGGCCACTACCTCGTGCTGATGCAGTTCGCCGGGCGCGCGGAGGAGATGTACGCGGCGGTGCTCGTGCTCGCCCTGCTCGGCTACGGGCTGAACCGGGGCTTCGTCCTGCTGGAGCGGCGGCTGATCGGCTGGTTCTACGCCACGGGACGCGATGGCTGAACCGCCGCCCGCCGGGGCGCGGGAGACGCGCTGGCGGGAGGTGCTGGCCCTCGTGGCGGCGGGGGTGGCCGCCTCCCTCCAGCTCGGTAAGGTCGCGCCCTCCCTTCTCGCCATCGCCGGCGAGTTCGGGATCGGGCTCGGCGGCGCGGCGGGGCTGCTCTCGGTCTTCGCGCTGCTCGGCGCCCTTCTCGGGCTGCCGGCCGGGCTTCTCGCCGGGCGGGCCGGGGTGCGGCGTTTCCTGCTGGGCGGGCTCGTCCTCATGGGAGGGGCGGGGATCGCGGCCTCCCTCGCGCCGGGCCCGGGGGGCCTCTATGCCGCCCGGGTCGTGGAGGGCGGCGCCTTCCTGGCCGTCGTCGTCTCCGCCCCCAGTCTCGTCGCCGCGCGGGCCGCGCTGGCGGACCGGGCGATGGCGATGAGCTGTTGGAGCATCTTCATGCCGACGGGCATCGCGCTGGGCATGCTCGCCGCGCCGCTGGTGGACGGCCTGGGCTGGCGCGGGGCCTGGGCCGGGCTCGCCCTGCTGCCGCCGGCCACCGCGCTGGTCCTCGCGGTCCTGCTGCCGCCCACGGCCGGGCGGCCGGTGGCGGGGCCGTCCGACATCCCCGGGCGGGTGGGGGCGCTCTGGCGCGCGCGGCTGCCGTTCGCCGCCGCCGGGGCCTTCGCCTGCTACGCCGTGATGTATTTCGGGATCGCGGGCTTTCTCCCCGCGCGATTGGCGCAAGGGTTCGGCCTCTCGCTTCCGGCCGCCGGGCTGGCCGGCGCGGGGGCGGCCATGGCCAATATCGGCGGGAACCTCCTGGCGGGAGGGCTCATGCGGGGCGGGTTCCGGGCGGCGAGGCTCGTCATGGTGGCGGGAACCGCCATGGCGGTGCTCTCGGCCGGGACCTTCGCGCTGCCCTTCTCGGCCGGGCTGACCGTCGCCGCGGCGCTGCTCGCCTCGGGCATCGGCGGGATCATCCCCGCCTCCCTTTTCGCCCTCGTACCCCGCACGGTTCCGGAGCCATCCCTCACCGGGCCGGCGCTCGGGCTCGTCGTGCAGTTCAACAACATCGGCTCGGTGCTGGCCCCGCTCGCGATCGCCAGCCTGGCGGAGCGGGACTGGGCGCTGGCCGCACTGCCCCTCTTAGCAGCCGGCGGCTGCCTGATGCTGCTGGCGAAGCCGTTGCGGCGGATCGGGGAGGATCCGTCCTCCGCGGTGCGCGCTACATCACCCCGAAGCCCTTGATCGCGACCACCGCGGCCACGACGAGGAGGAGGGTCGATCCCGCCACCACGAGGCTCGCGGCCCAGGGCGGCAGGTCGTCATTGGCGGAGACCGTCACATGGTGCCCGCGCGGCGTCCCCGCGGTCACGCGGAGGCCGCGGGGGCCGTATTTCGGCGGGAGGGTGGCGGTATCGCCCTGGGCGTCGCAGGGCAGGACGATGCTCGCCGGGACGCCCATCAGGCGCTGCAGGGCCGACTGGCGCTTCTCGGAATAGCCGGCGAGCTGGATGTTCAGCCGCGCGGCCGTCCGCCCCTCCACCGAGATGACGCTGCCCCACTGGCCCGCCTTCCCCATGGCGCCGTCGCCCGTCTCGTCCGTGCGGAGGCGGACGAGGTCGCCCGGCTCGAAGCGGGACACGTAGGCGCTGCCGTCCTCGCGGTAGTTAACCTTCATCGTCTTCCCCAGGACACCTCGTCTGCCTGGGGACGCAGCCTAGCCCCTCTTTCCTAACGCCTTCCTGACGCGCTCCCGCCGGGCAGCAGGAGCGCGCCGGAGTCAGCCCATGTTCACCATGATTGTCTTCTTGTGGGTGAAACACACAACTATGCCTAACGTGTTGAAAACAAAGACCTGCCTGTAGAACATGCACGGGAACGTGATGTAAAGTTTTTGCACATTCAAAGAATGTCCGACGATGATTGCGGTGAATACTGACAATAGAACAATGAAGAAAGTATAAGAGAGAAGTGGAAAGGCAAGAAACTTGCACAATCGGGCAGTGAAGCGCCCCTGATACTCAGCTCTCCTTGGCAAGCAGTCGATCGGAATACAAGCCAAGGAGTCCAAGAATGGCCCAAGTCATCCCCCTTTTCGGCAGCAAGCCGGAGGTTAACCCGGTTAATTCTGCTGCTACGCCGGTGCCAGCGAAGGAGTCGGTACCCGTGAAGCAGACAGCCGAGACAGAGCAGGTTTCGCTGCACGAGGGCGACCTCGTCGTCTACCGGCGCCCCGGCGCGAGCAGTAAGTGGCAGTACCGT
Source organism: Muricoccus pecuniae (assembly GCF_014199205.1). Taxonomy (GTDB): domain Bacteria; phylum Pseudomonadota; class Alphaproteobacteria; order Acetobacterales; family Acetobacteraceae; genus Roseomonas; species Roseomonas pecuniae. The sequence goes on from NZ_JACIJD010000005.1 coordinate 240,340, forward strand.
CTCCGTCTGCCCGGAGGCGACTACGAGCGCAAGACGACGGGAAAGCGAGCCCTTGGCGAGGCGAAGAAGGTAGCCGAAGCGAGATACCAAGAGGTCAGGTGGCGCGAGCAGCGCGGCCTCAGCACCACTGTCACGCCCTTCAGCACTGCGGCTGAAGCCTACATCGCCCATCGCATCCGTGCAGCCGATCAGGCGCCCATGGCGAAGCGCGATGCGAGGATGAAAAAAGCGGAGACGGAGGCAAGTATGATCCGGCGCTATCTCGCTCCGCACTTCAGCGACACACCATTGGACGAGGTCGACGCGCAGGCAGTGGAACGCTTCCACGAGGCCTACCTCGAGCAATGGAAGGCGGGGCAGGGGACGAAGCGCGTCCAGTACCGTACGCGTGACAACAAGGGGCGCGAGTACAAGAAGCCCCTGGCGGTGCAGATGCCCGGCACCCACATCCGCAAGCCAGGCGTGAACAGCCGCATCCTATTCGAGCGGCTGGTGCGGCACATCTTCGAGCGCGCGGTCAAGGACGGCCGCATCACGCGAACGGAGATGCCAGAACTGGATGTCACCCAGTTCGTGCGGAATCGCCGTGGCGCCTTCAGCGCAGCCGAGCAGACGAAGCTGCTGGCTCATTTGGAGAGCCGCATCGAGAAGACCAAGAAGAAGCACCACCAGGCGTCGCGCAGGCTGCTGTGGCTGTGGGTACGCTTCCACCTACTGACCGGGCTCAGGCCGGGGGTGGAGGGCACCAAGCTCAGGTTCCGGGATCTAGAGTTCGTCGACGGGTCAACGCCGCACTTTGTGGTGCGCGTGCAGCAGGGCAAGACCGGGTCACGGCCCGTGGTGGTGGATATGCGGCTCAAGGAGGTCATAAACTCAATCCAGGCGCAGCACCCGGATCCGAAGCCTAACGCCTGCCTGTGGGTGAAGCCTAACGGCGAGCCCACTACGCGCTTCGGCGAGGGCTTCAAGGTCGTGCTGAAGGAGCTAGGCCTCGGCAGCGATGCCCATGGCCTGGTTCGGACCCCATACAGCATGCGTCACTCGTTCATCACCGACGCGATCCAACGCGGCGTCAACCTGAATATGCTGGCCGACAATGCCGGGAACTCGGTGGAGCAGATCTCGACGCACTACGACCACGTTATTCACACACAGCATGCGGCGGAGCTCCTGAAGGGTATCAAACGCGAGCGTTGCACAGCTAAAGCAGATCAGTTCGCGCGCCCGTTGACCAACGCCTCAATCCGGCCAGGGGCAGCCCGAGCGGTGTTCTAGTACCACCGCGCCGCAGCCGAGCGGGGGCGAAGGAGCCCACCTGGCCCGAAAACGGTCGACGGATAGCAAGTCTGACGCGGCAATCCTCTAGCTGCCTCCGGAAAGTAAGTACAACCTCAAGGGGTTCGCCCTAGCCCTGGGGCCGAAGGTACAGAACCGACCGATGGAAGCCACCAAGAGGTGGGTCCGGCACAAGGGCATTGCCGCGCCTATGCGCCTTGCGCGCAGCCGCACAGTGGGCGACAACAGCGGTCGAGATTCAATCATCCCTGTCAAGAAGCTCGCTGGCATGTGCGGTTGCAACCCGCTGCGCCCGGGCCGGCACTTGAGGTGTAGCTTGCTTCCATTGTTGGGCCGCCTGACCAACCGCGATGCTCCTCGGACAGAGGCTGAGGTTCAAGCGGACATCAGGCAACTGCTGCTCAGCGCCCCCTTGCAGCTGCACGAGGACGACCTGCAGACCGTGCATATGGAGTCCCAGCTAGGGGACGGGCGGCGAATCGACATCGAGGTCGGCTCGGCTGTAGTGGAAGTCAAGCGCGACTTGCGGAAGGGCAAGGTGCGCGTCAACGCGGTGCAGCAGCTTGCCGGATATGTGCAGACGCGCGGTGAGCAGACAGGACGCCGGTACGTCGGTATCCTCACCGATGGTGCCGAGTGGCGGTGCCACCATCTGGTCGAGGGTGAGCTGCGTGAGGTCTCCACCCTGGAGGCAAGCGGAGGCCGTGCCGATCTCGACCGCTTGGTCGCTTGGCTCGAAGGCGTGCTGGCGACCGCAAAGGACGTGCGGCCGACGGCGGGCGAGATTGCAACGCGCCTGGGCGCCGGAAGCAGCGCGCACGCCCTCGACCGTGCAACTCTCTCAGCACTCTACAAGGCGAGCGCCGAACGCCCAACGGTGAAGATCAAGCGCGCTTTGTGGTCACGTCTACTCCAGTCGGCCCTTGGAACGCAGTTCGACGACACTGACGATCTATTCATCGAACACACCCTGCTGGTCAACTCTGCGGAAATCATCGCCCACGCTGTGCTCGGCCTGCCGGTCGACAGCATCGCGCCCGCTTCCCTGCTCTCCGGGAGCAAGTTCGACGAGAGCGGCATCTACGGAGTGGTCGAGTCGGACTTTTTTGACTGGGTTCTCGAGGTGAACGGCGGCCAGCAGTTCATCCGCACCCTCGCGCGGCGGCTGGGCCGCTTCGCCTGGAACGCTGTCGACCAGGACGTGCTCAAGGTCCTCTATGAATCCGTGATCGGCACCGAGACACGCAAGCGCCTTGGCGAATACTACACACCGGACTGGCTGGCAGAGGCCGTCGTCGGCGCAGTCCTAACGGCACCACTGGAGCAGCGGGTACTCGATCCTGCTTGCGGGTCCGGGACATTCCTGTTCCACGCAGCGCGCAAGTACATCACCGAGGCCGAGGCGGACGGGCGGCAGCCGGCCGACGTACTGGCGGGGTTGACCAGCCGCGTGTTCGGCATGGACCTCCATCCAGTCGCAGTCACGCTGGCGCGAGTTACCTACCTGCTCGCCATCGGCCGCGAGCGCCTCATGGACCCGCAGCGCGGCGCAATCCACGTCCCAGTCTTCCTGGGAGACGCGCTGCAGTGGCGGGAGCAGCAGCTGGACCTCTGGACCGCGGGTAACCTCGTCATCCATGCCGACGACCAGCGCGAGTTGTTCCCAGCCGAACTGCGATTCCCGGACGCGTTGCTGGAGGACGCTCCGCGCTTCGATCGCCTTGTCCAGGAGATGGCGGGCCGCGCGTCCGCTAAGAAGCCAGGTGCCGCCGTCCCCTCCCTTTCTGCCCTCTTTCAGCGCCTAGCCATCCCTGAGGCCGCTAGGCTCGAGCTGACCAACACCTTCAAGATCATGTGCCGGCTGCACGACGAAGGCCGAGACCATATCTGGGGTTACTACGTGCGGAATCTCGCCCGTCCGATGTGGCTGGCCCGCGAGGCAAACCGCGTGGATGTGCTGGTCGGGAACCCCCCGTGGCTGTCGTTCCGACATATGACAGGGGATATGCAGGTCGCTTTCAAGCGTATGAGCGAAAGCCGCCGGCTTTGGGCCGGCGCGGAAGCCGCGACCCACCAAGACCTCTCTGCGTTGTTCGTGGCGCGCGCCGCCCAGCTATACCTAAAGCAAGGTGGGCGGCTCGGCATGGTAATGCCGAATGGCGCAATGGACCGCGAATACTACGAAGGCTTCCGCGCAGGGTTCTACCCCGACCAGGCCGCGCCCGTGTCACTCCGGTTCGGGCCGTCCTGGGACCTGCGCCGCATCCGTCCGCACTTCTTCCCGCGGGGGGCAAGCGTGGTGTTTGCGCACCGCGGCGCCGCCGCAAACCCGATGCCACGCAAAGCAGAGATCTGGTCCGGGCGCCTGCAGCGGGGAAATACGACTTGGTCAGCCGCAGGGCCTCACCTTCAACGTGTGGAAGGCGAGGTGACCATCGCCGACCGTGCGCTACGCTCGCCTTACAGTCCGGCTTTCACCCAAGGCGCCATTATGGCGCCGCGCCTGCTATTCATCGTCTCGTCGCGTCAGGCCTCGCCGCTCGGCCTGCAGGCCGGGCGGATGGGGGTGGTGTCGCACCGAAGCGCGAATGAGAAGAAGCCATGGAAGTACATGGCCAGCGTCGAAGGGGTCGTCGAGACCGAGTTCGTGCGTCCTGTGTACTCAGGCGAGAACTTGCTCCCGCATCGGGTCACGTCGCCACTGCGTGCGGTGATTCCCTGCACCTCGGAGCGGCTACTGACGGAGCGCGCAGAGATCGAGTATTACCCCGGCCTCGATCAATGGTGGAGGGCCGCAGAGGAATGTTGGGTGGCACACCGCTCCACCAAGCGCTTGTCATTGATTGAACAATTGAATTATCAGAACAAACTCCAGAAGCAGCTGCCAGTGCCGCCATTGCGGGTAGTCTACAACACCTCTGGCATGCACATCTTCGCAGCGAAGGTGGCGGACCGGCGGTCGCTGATTGCCAGCGGCCTGTACTGGGCCGCGGTCGCAGACAGCGAGGAGGCGGACTACCTTTGCGCCATCCTGAACTCGGAAGTCACCTCTGACCTCGTCAGACCGTACCTGCCGTATGCGAAAGACGAGCGCCACATCCACAAGCACATTTGGCAGCTGATTGTGCCGACTTACGACCGCACCGACGCTACCCACCGGGAGGTTGTCGCGCTTGGGCGCGAGATGGCCCGTCTTGCGGCGGATTATCCGGTGGATTCCGACCTCCACTTTGCAACTACGCGAGGGAGGATGCGCAGCGCGATGGAGAACACGGCATCGGGTAAGCGGCTTGGCGAGATCATGTACGAGATGCTGTCGTGATGCCGGCCCTCGCCAGCTGCGCAGCATCGAAGGCTGGTTCCCCAGCTCCTCCGCCACTCGCGTTAACGGCCGTCCGCTGCTCTCCAGCAGTTCCACCGCCTCCCGCTTGAATTCCTCCGTGACCTCGCGTCGCGTCCTGGTCGTCATCAAGGCACCTCGCTCACTCAAGAGCTTCTCCGAGGTGTCCACCAACACGGAGGAGGGTCAGGGTGGGGTTGACAAATTGTGTGACGAACCCTGAAATCACGACATGCGCGAGTGGCGCTAGGCGGGGGGCGCGCATTGACTGAGCAGGCAGACCTGCAAAGTACTGTCGCCTTGCGAACGACCTCATACTCCGGTGCCCCCCGCCGCCCAAATTCCTGACCCACCGCACATGATCCACCTAATCCAGGCACGTATCGAGCTTGAGGCACGGAAGCGGATAAGACGCCACAACCAGGATGTCGCGAGATCGGGCGCCGATGGAAAGAGGTTCGCAAAGCGGACTGGCTTGGTCCCCAAGACGTCCCCCCCGGCAGAGCCCTTCTACTGGTCCCTGAATCGTCACTTTGATCCTAGGTACTGTTTGGCTCACGGTAAGCACATAGCAAAGGGCCTCTGGTACAGCCTCAAGAGCGGAAGGTACGCACCTCGCCCAGCCGTAGAGGTATCGATAAAGAAGTCCTCCGGAGGCAGGCGCAACGTCCGCATCTTCACAATCCCGGACGCCGCATTATCGAGCTTACTTGCTCAAAATCTGACCGCACGAAACGGCGGTGTATTTTCTGCGTCGAGCTATGCCTACCGGACTGACAAGAGGCCGTTAGATGCGGTGATTCAGCTCAGCAACTATATAAAGGCCGAAAAAACCTATATCATTGGTTTTGACTTCGAGAAGTACTTCGATAACATACCTCATGGGCACCTTGCTGGCATAGTAAACGAGCGAGGATTACTCCTCACGACCGGCCGCGAGCGTGATTTCATAATGAGCATGTTGAAACACCGCTTCGCTGATCGCAATGCGTACAGCAAGGGTGAATTTATCAGTTGCACCGCGGGAGTTCCACAGGGCTCCAGCATATCGCTTTTCCTCGCGAATGCGGCGGCTCATCAACTTGATCTGGAACTCGAGCGGAAGAATGGCGTTTTCTGTCGATACGCTGACGACTATGTTGTGGTGACGTACTCCTACGAGGATGCAATCTCGATCGTTAATACATTTGCGCGTTTTAGTGCAACGACGGGAATGCCCCTGAATCAAGATAAATCAAGTGGAGTACGTCTGCTAACGGGCGTCGGTCAGGGGGAGATCAGGAGTTTTCCGCACTTCTCCTTCCTTGGCTACCAGTTTTCATCGGGCGGGCGACTCGCGATGAGTGACAATAGGGTTAATGGCATAAAGCGCGCTATCTCCAGAATGGTTTACAACAACCTGCTCATTTATCCGCGAAGAGGATTCTTTAACTCGAGCCGGATCGGCCCCGGCTTCCGGGATTGGGATCTTGCCACCTGTATTAACGAAATCCGAAGGTACATATATGGAGGCCGAACCGAGAAAGAGTTAAGCGACTACTTGGACGGAGATACGAATCTATGGAAAGTGCGGGGGCTGATGGCGTATTACTGTTTGGTCAATGATCATGCTCAGCTGCACGCGTTAGATGGATGGCTTTGCAGTATTGTCATGCGAGCCTATAAACAAAGAGCAAAGCTGCTGGCTGCGGCTGGACTTCACGTCCTCCCCGCCGGCCGAGAACAGCTCCTTGATGGAAGCTGGTATGTATACCCGCCCATCAGTCTGGAGACGCGACTACCTAGCTTTTTCTTGGCATGGCGCGCCGCAAGAAAGAAGTGGGAAAGGCACGGCGTGGGCGGGGTAGCCGCGTCGCCAGCTTCGGTCTACGTTTACGGATGATGAACTCAAACCCTACTGCCGCCGATGCTCTTTACAAGAAGATGTGGACGACGAGGGGATCGAGGTTTGTTGCCCGCTCCCGCTACCGAGTCATGAATACTCTTTCGGTCAGTTCGATCTCCGCGCTTTCTGTTTTTCTCATTGCGATCTCGGTTGCTGCGATTGTCTTCCAGCAAAGTCTCACGGGACTGGGGCAAAACCTTTTGAACGTGTTTGGCGTCATTGCCTCTGTTGGAATTTTGGCGTTTAGCCTTATCGAGGGACTTAGAAATCACCTTGGCAATAGCGAGCGGATGAATGAATCCGCTCTTTCGATCGGGCGGCTGTACGAAGAGTTCGGCGTCGGATATCGCTCAGGCCGAAATGAGGAAAATGAGGTTCGTGACTATGTGCGAAGGTACAGCGAAATACTAGAGAAATATCCTCTGAACCACAGTTCCGTTGACTATATGAAGTTTAGGGCTGATCACGCAGCCGATTTCGGTTTGGCTGGTGCTGTGTGTCTTCCGCTACGCGTGTGTATGCGCGTAAGTTGGTGGTTTAGTATTTGCTGGGTGTACGCCGTGGTGATGCTCCTGGTACCGGCAGGGCTGCTAACTACGCTCTGGCTATATTCTTCAGTGCTGATTAAGTAGCACTAAGTAGCTGAATTTCGCGAAAGCTCACCCGAGGAGCAATATGGGCTGACGTAGAAGTGGCGTTGAAGCTCCTATAGCGGTCAAGGGGCCGCTGTGGCTGCCTGGGGTGGATGGGCCGAGCGGCAGAGGTATCCAGAGATCTCGCGGGCGACGTAGCGTATGAGGCACCAGATGATCTCGACCTTGGTCTTCCCCTCCGCGATGCGGCGCCGGACGTAGTCGATGGTGGGCTGATGGGCCCGCATGCGGACGATGACCACGCGATAGAGGGCGGCGTTGGCCTGGCGGTTACCCTCTCGGTTGAGGCGGTGTCGGTTGGTCTCGCCATTGGAGGCCGGGACGGGACAGGCGCCGCACAGCCTTGCTAGGGCCGCTTCGGAGTGAAACCCGCGGTGGTGCGTTCTCTCATCGTCCGCCTCGACGGGATTGATGTCGGCTCGCTCCACACCTCCGGCGCGTTTCAGGTTTATCCGACCGATCCGTCTCGCGAGGCAGGTACGGCGGCTTTCGCGGCCTATACGAGGGCCGTGCACGTCCCTGCGGGCGGGAGCCTATCCGATGGAACCCTGCCGGGGGAGACGTGGCTGCGATGCGACGTGACCGCATTGCTAGCGCGGACTGAGGACTGGCTTTTGGCGCTTCGTACATACCGACAAGCGATCGCGCCTGACGCCATTACGGCTCAACCGGAGGGCTTAACGGCAGCCGACCCCATCTCTGTTACGGGGTGAGCGGTCTAGCGCAACAGGAGCCTGCGCGCGTTTAGGCACCTAGCACGGAGGTTTTGGAAGCGCTGGGCTGGCCGATGCCATCGCACCCCTAGGGAGGACCACTGGGAAGGCTGTGCCAGCTCTGCGCTAGCGGCATTCTGGCTGCTCGGCAGGGTGCTGAAAGAGAAGGCCGAAAACCTGCTGTGCTAGAACTGTGCTAGTGTCCTGATCGTGAAATTCCTACGATTATTTAGGTGATCGGTAGGGGTACGGCGATGGGCAAGCCTGCGGTGTCGATCGTGCTGAGCGCGGCCGAGCGGCGGGAGCTTGAGTCGCTTGCCCG
>NZ_JACIJD010000006.1 GCF_014199205.1 Muricoccus pecuniae
CGCCATGCGCTACGACCGATGCGCCCACACCTTCATGTCCGCCATCTGCCTCGCCGCTACCATCCTCTTCTGGATCAATGAGTCCTGACCCTAGAGGCGTGGATGGAGGCGAACGCCGGGGGTGGCCAGCAGGCCGCCTGAGAGAAACGGCGGAGCCCCTACAGCCCCGCCGCTCTGAACAACCGCTACTGTAGTGGAGATCAGATGAGTAACACGACACAGCCCGATTTTACACGGGCTTTCCTCGCCCGCTCCGCCGCGCCTAATACATCAATCTGCGTCCAGACCTTCGATGACGGGCCGGGCAAGAACCCCCGCCTCGCCCGCACACTTCACGGTTCGTTCGAGCAACTCCTGCCTGAGCTGGAGAGGCTGAACGCGCAGGGTGCAGGCATCTTCAAGCCGCTGAACAAGGTTCGCCACAACGCCCGACGGAAGGCTGAGAACGTGGAGCGTGTGGACGCCCTGGCCGCCGACAACGACGACCCTCTCCGCTGTGGTGCTGTAGAGGCAGAGATTGACCGGCACGGCTGCGTACCTTCTACCGTTGTAGAGACCAGCCCTGGCAAGCGCCATTACTACTGGTTTGTGAACGACTTCCCGCTTGACGCCTTCACGCCCGCGCAACGCGCCATCGCGGCGGCGCTCGGCACCGACCCCGCGGTGTGTGACCTCCCACGCGTCATGCGCCTGCCCGGCTTCATCCACCGCAAGGGCGCGCCGTTCCTCGTGCGCGAGGTGGCCGCGACGGGGCACCGCTACAGCTATGCCGAACTGCGCGCCGCCTATCCGCCCGGCGCCGGCAACCCTTCATTCGGTCCTGCTGATCGCGGCGGCGGCGGCGCGGGGCGTGGCGCACAGCGGAGCGCTGAGGCGAGCCCGCAGGCGGCGGAGTTCCGCGCGGCGCTGCACCGGTGCGGCGGGCTGTTCAGCCGCGCCATTCCGGCCGCCATCGCGGCGGCGAAGCAGGGCCAGCGGTACCTCATGCTCCGCGCCATCATCGCCCGACTGGCGGCCGCTGGGTGGGGCCCGGCCGACATGCGGGCGGGGGTTCTGCCCCATGCCATCGCGGCGTGGACGGACACGACGGCCGAGGATCTGGCCCGACAGGTGGATGAGTTGGCGGCGTGGGTCTTGCAGCGCGAGGCGGAGAAGACCGCCGGCTCAGTGACGGATCACGCCACCCGCCTCGGCGCCGCATTCGGTGCCGGCCAATGAACGCCGTCGCGTCCAAGGACCAGGTCCTCACATTCGACGGGTTGGAAATCGCCTTGCAGCCGAGCGATCCGGCCGTTGCCCGCTGCGAACCGCCAGACAGTCCCGACGCCAGCTACGCAGCCTTCATGTCCCGCGCCGGGGCTCTGTCGGCGTCACCTTCGAAGATTGCCGACGCGGACGCCCTGGTGACGGAGATTGTCCACTCTGCTGCACCCCTGCCTGTCCTGAAGCCCTTGGCCGCTGCCATCGCGAAGGCTACCGGCTTCGACGCAGCAGCGTACCTCAAGCAGATGCTCCAGGCGCGCGCCGCCCTAGCGCCGGCAGGTCAGGCGGCGGCGGGTGCTCGCCCCGCAAGCGGCCTTCAGAACCCTGACCCGCGCTCCACCCCCGACGCGCTCCACAAGGTGCTCGACGGCATGGCGCGTGTCCTCATGCGCCAGGTCGTGTTCGATCAGCGCGAGGCCGACGCTGCCGCCCTCTGGTGCGCTGGCACGTTCGGGTTTGAGGATGCACCGCTGTACCCTCGCCTCGCGATCACCAGCCCGACCAAGCGGTGCGGGAAGTCTACCCTTCTGGAGACCGTCGCTGCGCTCTCGTCCGTGCCCCTCCGGGTGGATAGTGCGTCACCGTCGAGCCTCTTCCGCGTGATCGAGAGCAAGCACCCGACTCTGCTGTGCGACGAGGTAGATGCGTGGCTCAGGCAGGACGAGGCGATGCGTGGCCTGCTGAACTCGGGCTTTGCGCGGAACGGGTCTGTGATGCGATCGTCCCCCACTCCTGACGGCAGGGGTTGGGTGGAAACTGAGTTTTCTACCTTCGCGCCTATGGCGCTGGCGGGTATCGGCGGGCTGCCGGACACCGTGCTGGACCGCTCCATCATTGTGCGGTTGCAGCGTGCGCCGGGACGCGGCGCCGGCAGAAAGCCGCTGCGCTTCCGCGAACTTGCAAAGCTGCGTGGGACCGTGGTGCCGCATCTTGTCGCCCACGCTCCCACCATACAAGCAGCGCTCGAGGTCGGCACCACAGCCATCCCCGCCGGTCTCCACGACCGAGCGCAGGATTGCTGGGAACCCCTCCTGGCTCTTGCCGATGCGGCCGGGAGCGACTGGCCCGCGCGGGCCCGCGCGGCGGCGCTGTTCATGTCCGGTGGGGCCGATGCCCCTTCGCAGCGGGAAACCTTGCTGGCGGACCTGCGGGAGATCGTGGGCCAGATACGGGGACCGGAGGCGCTGGCCATTCTCAAGTGGGGGCGAGCAGGGGGAACAGGGCCGCGCCCGATGGTCTCGCGGTACATCCCGTCTGACACTCTCGTGAAGGAGTTAGTTAAGATGGAGCACCGCCCCTGGCCTGAGTACGGTAAGGATGGCCGCGGCCTCTCGGCCGCCCGGCTGGCGGGGTTGCTCAAGGGTTTCGAGGTCGCGCCAGAGACTCACCGGGTAAGCGGGGTGGGCGTGGTGCGGGCTTATTCCATCCGGCGGTTGCAGGTCGTGTTCCGGCAATATCTGTGATCGGGGCACCCTCCCCCTTTCCAGGGTGCAACACTGCAACACCGTGCAAAAACACCAGACTTTACTGGGATTTTCGATGTTGCAGCTTGATCGTCGCGCTGCAGGACCGTGGAAGTGCCTGCAACACGAAAACGCCAGCAGATGCTAGATTTTTCGGCCCTTGTTGCAGTGTTGCACCCTGGACCTCCTAGGGAGGGGCCCTCAGGCGATTTCGTCGGCTTGCAGCAACACGCACGGTCCGTCCCGCCCTGAGATTGAGAGGTGCCCATGATGCGCGACGTCAGCGCATTCCAGCGTATCCTGCGCATGCTCCGGCTTATCCAGTCGGATCTACCGGGAGCGAGCGAAGTCGGAGCCCGCGACTTCCAGGCGATGCTCCCCAAGCTTGACATAGGGGAGTTCGCGGATGTGCTTCATGGGGGTGCCGCGTGCGGTCCCCCTGCACCTAAACCGAACCTGCCCGATACTCCATGGCGAGTGATCCCGCTGCGATCCGAGCAGGTGTCCGTGTACCGGCAGGTCCGCCGCCTGAATGGGCGAATGCTGAAGATCGTGGGGTCCGAGGATGCTCCGCAGCACTACGGCACCACAATGGATGGGTATCACTTACCATCCACCTCAGAACCTTGGCTTGAGCGTGATCTATCGCGCGCGGAGGCGCTTGCCGACGCTGCGGCGCGAGAGAGCTGGCCGCATCAACACACCGAGGAGGACGAGCCATGATCGATCAGGCGGTGCGCAACACGGCAAAGGACGTGAAGGCGGCGCGGGCTATGACGCAGGACGATGAGATTGCAGCACGCCTAGCCGAATTGCTGGACGATCCGCTGCCGCCGGACTGGCGCGACCCGCGGGTCACCGCCGCACGGCAAGCTCACCTCTATGCCGTCTCCTTTCTGGCCGGGGAGGCGGCGTTGGATGCCATGGCCCGCCACTTGGAGTGGCACGTGCTGGAGCAGCCCGCCGACCTTGCTGACCCCGTCCTGGAGCGTCTCTTCGCGGAGCTGGCGGCACTCGCGCGAGCAATGGGCAAGTACACCCATGAGACGCAGCGAGACGACGCTATGGGGATCGTCCATGAGGCAATGGAGCAGTCGGCGGGTGCCACTGTGGCGGCCTTCATCATCGGCATCATAAAAAGGCTACGTGCGGCGGCCTGAGGCATTCTCCTGCCGGGCGGAGCCGCCTGTCGTCTCCCGCCCGCTAGTCCGCTGCGGTCTCCACGTGCTGACCGTCCAGCGCCGCCCGAACGCTCACGACCCGCTCACCGCCAATGTGGATATTCACCGAGAACTGCGCGCCGGGGCTGGCGCCCTCGCCCGGCCCCTTCCCCGGGGCGTAGCCGCCCGCACCTGCCAGCCGGGCCCCTACCTCCACGCCCCGGAGCTGCTGGGCTGCCAGCTGCGCCACCGCGTTGCTGGACCCGGCGGCCTCCGCGGCCACCGCCAGCCGCTCAAGCCTCTCCGCGACCGCAAGCAGTCGCTCCGCCGAGGCGCCGGCCCCGAAAAGTGCGTTCACGCGGTCCATGGCTGAGGGGGCATCCGACGCGGCCGCTGCGGCGAGCTGCTGACGTTCCCCGCGCGGCGCGGCGCCCTTCCCGAGAATTTCGAGTTGATGTTTCGTTGGAGTAAGTATGTGGTTCACGCGGTGCCGGGCTACCGCCATCCGGCCGACGCCGAGGCGCGTTGCCACCGCCTGATCTGTCGCCCCCTCGGCCAACATCGCCGCGGCGGTGCGCTGGCTGTCACTGTTCCGGCAGATTGAGCATGGGCGGGACATCCGTGCAGAATATCCGAGTGCTCGTTGCCAAGGAAGAACGCACGCTGCCTGAGTACGAAATGCGGACGCCGTATCCGCGTTGCTCGGCCACCCGCTGCCCAGAATCGTGCCAACTGAACCAACCACTGTAGTGCAGTGAGGGAGGATGGGCCGGCCTGGTACCTCTGCACAGCGGTTTCGAGCAACTGGATGGCAGCTATGGGTTCCGGCCTGCCGTCCTGGATTGAGGCTCTGCGTGGAAGAGCCGGTTCCAACCAAGGCCGTGGGATAACGCGACGGCGATCCTGGGACTGGCTGAAACTAAGCGGGGTTGACAGCAGGTCAGTGAGATGGATGAGGGTGATCAGGCCCGGATGGCCTGAACCAATGCCCCGGTGCTCAGGATCGCGATCATCCGCTTACGTTGTGGACGAAGTGGGGACTCGGCTCGGACCTCGGCTCGAGCAAGATGCGGGTTTCGCAACCATTCGGCTTGGGGCAACGGGCGTGAGGTCGAGCACGCCGCATGAAGGGCGATCGACATGCCCTCGCTCGCGCTACATGTCCGCCTTAGCAAAGCACAATCCGGCCCAAACTGAAGGAACGAATACCGTACAGCATTGGCCCCGCGCGATGTTTCGGCTACTGCCGGAGTAGGGGTACTAGCAGAATTTGTGAGGTTGCGTGCAAGCGGGGGGACAGGCCAGACAGTACGCTGAAGCTTTAGCGGAGGATATCCGAACGGGTAACTGGCGCTACTTTGCACCTGATTTGTCTCCTGACCGATACGCGGAGCTTGTTAGGGTCGGGTCCGAGAAACCGGAGGGGGCGCTCGCGAAGCTGGATGTGCTGCTTGCGGAGACGCCGGCGCATAATACGGTCAATCTGCGTCTTCGGGCCGCCGCGCTGGTCCTGCGTGACCTAATCTCCCTCGGTTGGCATACGCGAGTAGAGGCAGGATACCTGTATGTCCGCCCTGGCGCGCCCGGCGTGGTGTCCAAGGAGAGTGCCCGCCGTCAGCTCGAATTTGGCCGGGACGATCAATTGTCCGAACCGGCGACGCGGAAGTTCATCATCTCCCTGGAGCGCCCCGGTCGTACCTCCGGGGCGCGGCCGGTGACCGACCTCATCGCGGACGGCCGTCAACTGGCCGCCGATCTTCGGTCCGCCGCGCGCCTCCAGGGCGCCGCACGAGATCAGGCATTGGCCCAGGTGTGCCAGCCCTACCTTCAACTGGTGACGGCGGACGCCCGGGACGAGCATACCCGACTGCGCCTGATGGATATCTGGCGCTACTTCCGGCACACCTGGGCGAGCCGGTACCGCAGTTCTCCCGGCCGCAACCTGTTCTATCTCATCCGTGACGCCGCGCGGCCTCACCACCCCGTCATCGGCATCACCGCGCTCGGCAATGCCGTAATGCAACTCGGGCCGCGGGACGACCAACTGGGATGGACCCTCGACGGTCTGAAGAAGGCGTTGTCGCCGTCCGGCGACTCTCCTGCAGTAGACCGGATCAGCGACGAGGAAGTTCTGGACGCGCTGCGGGCACGCGTACGCGAGGATTACGGCGAGGTATTCATCGCTGACCTTCCCGTGCCGGCGGAACTGCCGGAAAGCGTGCCGGAAGCTTTGCTCGACCGTCTCGCCCGCATCGAGCAGCAGGCGGTCGGCGACCGCGCGGAACGGCTGCGCGACATCGACGAGGACGAGACCCTCACCGGCCGGGTCCATGACGTGGAGGAGGCGGATCTCGAGACGCTCGCCCGCTCGCCGCTGTTCGTCGCTAAGCGCGCCCGGCTCGTGCGCACGTTGCTGCGCATGCACGACATCCTGACGCAGGCACGCTCGACGGCCGAGCTTGCGGAGACGACGGACGGTACCTGGACGCTCAACCATGCCTTGCGCCAACTGAAAAAGCGCTTCTCCGCGACCGGCATGATGGAGATTACCGTTTGCGGGGCGGTGCCACCATACAACCATATCCTAGGCGGCAAGCTGGCCTGCCTGATGATGCTCGATCCGCAGGTGCGGCGTGACTATGAGGAGCGCTACCGCGACGCCTACAGCATCATCGCGAGCCAGATGGCAGGCCGGCCAGTCACGAAGCCACCGATGCTGGCGTTTCTCGGCACGACAAGTCTCTATCCCGGCCACTCATCACAATACAACCGGGTCAAGCTGCCGGCCGGTACCTGCGACGGCCAGTCGACGGCGGTCGGATACGAGGAACTCGGCGTCTCCGAAGGGTACGGGTCGCCGAACCTGAGCGGCGCGACAGAGGCGGCGCTGGAAGCGCTGGCTGCGGCTATCCGGGAGTACCGCAACGTCAACTTTGTCTTCGGCGAAGGGCAAAGTCCCAAACTACGGCAGTTGCGAGAAGGCTTCGCCGCGCTAGGCCTGAACCGCTCCAACATTCTCAATCACGGCACTCAGCGGATCGTCTACGGCATCCGCCTGGCTCGGAACACGACGCGCGTGCTGCTCGGCATCGATCGTGCCGCTCAGTTCCACGTCCCGGACGAACCTGCCGCGGCGGCGCGCATTGCGGACTACTGGCGTCGCCGGTGGCTTTCCAGCCGTCTCTCGCACGCGCCAGCGCTGGCGGCGGTCGGCGCGTCCTCGCCCATGAGAGAGCGGGTGTCGCGCCTTATTCCCGAACGGATCGACCCGGCGATGCCGGACCTGCTGCAACTGGTACACCAGGAGAAAGGCTCGATGACGCCCGCCGCGGAAGACGAGAAGCTTGCCTTTGTGCGACAGTTGTACCGCGACGAGAGTGCGTACAGCGATCATGTTACGATCAGGCGCCTCCGGGAACTCAATATTCGCACCAAGCTTGATGACGTGGTGCGGCGAATCATCAAGGCGGGCGGGTCCGTCGTCATCACCGGCAACGCCGGTGACGGCAAGACGCACACCATCCGCCTTCTCTATAGCGATCTTAAGGCAGCCAATGCCCACACGATCAGCGATGCCAGCGCAGTCACCTATGACGAGATCATCGCCCGATGGAGCGAGGCCCGCGAGGCGAAGGCCCCATTCTGCATTGCGATCAATGAAGGGCCGCTGATCGAACTGATCCGGCAGCACTCTGGCAACGCGCCATGGCTGGCCGACGTCCAGGAGCAGTTGCTCGGGCTGGTCACCTACGTCCCCGTCGACGAGACCACGGATGAACGCTTCACCCCTCAGCCGGGCGCGACGGTCGTCATCGACCTGAGCTTGCGGCGGACGCTAGCGCCCGACCTGGTCGGACAGATCATCGACAAGCTCACCGATGACGTCTGGTACGAGAACTGCGCCAGTTGCCCGCATGTGGCCGCCTGCCCAGTCCATGTGAACCGTACCATGCTGCGCCACGAGCGCGTGAAGGCGCGAACCGTGACGCTGCTGGAGCGGGTCGGCGAGCGCGGCTTGCGCGCCACCTTCCGCGAGGTGCTTGGCTTCGTCTCCTATATGATCTTTGGCGGTCGCAAATGCGCCGACCTGATGGCGGAGCCGCCATCCGAGGTGACCCGCTACTCCTGGCTGGCTTTCGAGGGGCAGGGCGCCATCTTCGAGCAGATCGAGGCGGGTCTCGATCCGGTGCGCCAGACCGAGCCGCGGGTAGATGAGGATCTCTGGCGCGGCAACTATGAGCCGCAAGCGTTCGCGGGACATGAATTGTCGCCTGTGCTGCAGCGCGACCTCGATTCCGTCCGGCGTGTCGATGAGGCGGAGGCGACGGATGCCTTCATTTCCCTGAAGCGACGGTGGTACTTCGAGCATCCGGTGGGACGGCTCCGGCATGCTACGCGTGCGGACCAGGCGTTCGCCGATCTGCAGAACCCTACTCTCAGCACCCAGCTACGGGCCGGCAGGCTGATCGCCCTGATCAATGGCTGGTGGAACAAGGCGGACCGGAACCAGCATGACCTCCTGCGTCTTTGGACGCGCCTGGCCTACTCGCCCCGGGCGCAGGGCCGCGCCATGGTGTCCGGACGCACGGTCTCGAACCTGCGGCTCCATTTGTTCAAGCCCCGGCTGGCGCCGGCCCTGCGGGCGGCGTTCGGCAACCAGGTGGCGGACCATCTGCTGCTGGCGCCTCCGGACCATGTGCGCTTCGCCAATCTGCGAGTGGACCGGCGGTTGCTGCTCCACCTCATGTCGGCGGAGTCCGGAGAGTCCTCGGATGATCTTGGACGCCGCCTTGGGCGCTTTAACGACGCGCTGGCCCAGCATGCCGAGGCCGGATCCTTTGTACGGACCATCGAGATGCTCGACCCGACATCCGACCTGCAGGTGCGCGTCCGGGTGGATCTGGCCCAGCGCCGCTACGACAGCGCCGAGTAGGAGCGACGCCATGGAAGCCTTTCTTCACGAGGTTATCGGCAAGGAACTTCGGCGCCGGCATGGCATCGGAATGATGGAGGGCAAGCTCCGGCCGGTTCACGTCGCCAATGCGCTGATGCGCACGGAGCACGGCACGACCGGGCGGATGTTAGACATCGAGAGGCTGATGACCGCAACGGCGTCGAGCCAGTCGTCGGAGACCCGCCTCACCGCGACGAAAGCCATGCTCGACGCCAGCCGCGACCGGTGGGGCCGCCTGGGTGAGGAGCGGGACCTCCGCTGCTCAGCCCTGGTAACGCGCGTGCTTCCGCTATTGCGCACGATCCTCGCCTCAGATGGCGCGGCCTTCGGCAAGTCCCCGGAGCATTCTTCCTTCTCGTCGCCGACGGCCCTCACGGTCACCGTCGACCCGTCGGACGACCATGCAGGGGACTTTGTGCATCGCCTCTGGTCCGGCTGGGGCGACACGGAGCGCCTCGCGCTGCTCGATCTCGTGAAGGAGGCGAGCGCCGGGGATCGCGATCTGTCTATCGTCGATGACCTGACTGCGGTGCTGGCGCCGCTCTCGGATGATCTGAAGCCCTGGCGCAAGCGTGAATGGATTTACGCGGACCTCACGCCTGGTCGTCCGTCGCCGGTCGCGGCCGGTCTTCGTGCCGCCGCCGCCGATCTGGGCACGTACGAGCGGCAGGCACGCCCGAACCCGATCGCGACGCTTCAGCGTATCGTCACGCTTGCCTCCATGAGCATCTTCTTACACGCCGCGTCCAGGGCGGCCGAGTGGACCGGCTCGCCGCGGCGGCTTCTTCTTCTCGACGCCAGCGGATCCAAGGCGCTGCCGGTCGCCGCCGCTAGCGAAACACTGGTGACGCGCCTGATGGACGACAGCCGCGCCTATATGGCGGCCGTGCTGGCCGATCTGCTGGCCGGGGTGCAGCCCGGATGGGCCGAGGATCCGGCGGCAGCCGTCGCAGAACTGGCAAATACGCATGGCGGCAAGAAGAACACTTATGATGCTAAGCTCCTTGCCGAAGTGATGGACGAGATCAAGGATGTGGGCGGCAGCATGGGCACCGACCTGCCGAAGGAACTGGTGGAACGGGTAGATGGTAGCGGAGGCCGCAGCCTCGACGGCTTCCTGCGTCTGTTCGGTGTCCGCTGCGGCCTGCTCTACCCTCAGCAGAAGAACCCGAACAAGCGACTGGTTCCGGCGGACCGGACGCTGGAGGTACTGACGGTGAGCACGTTCGATGCCACCGGGCGGCAGCTCGAGTACCGCGATTTCCTGGACGCGCTGTACGAACGGTGGGGCATCATCGCGGGCGGCCGTCCGGAGGATGGCGCGCTACTGGCGGCCGCGGGTGTGGAAGTCGATAGCGCTAGCCTCGCGCTGAACAGTGAGCGGCTCCTCTCCCGGCTGGAGTCGCTGGGCATGGCCCGTCGGCTGGCGGACAGCGTGGCGGTCGTTGGGGTGATGGAAGGTGGACAGGGGCATGGCTGAATCTGTCACAGTCGCGAGTCGTATCAGCGTACTGCTAGTCGAGGAACTGCTCGGTGCCGCTGAGCGAGGCGAGTTCGGCGTGGTCGTGCGCGACGTAAAGCCGCTTGATTATGGCGTCCTCGCCGCTGCGGCGGGGCGGGTCTCATCGCGGCGCGGCGTGGAACTGAGGCTCTCTCTCGTCAATCAAGCTGCGCCGGTGGCTGCGGCCAGGGCGGCGAACCCGAGCCTAGCGGCGTTCCTCTCGGAGCGGGAGGAAGATGCGGTGCGATGGCGGAATGACCGTTTGCGCACCATCGCCGTGATCTCAGAGCACCCGCTTTCCAAAGCCGCATCGTTGCGCGATTTCCGGACCGCCGGCGAGGCGGACCTAGTGCGGCGCCTCTGCGGCCGCGAGGCGGGTGGGGCCGAGGTGATCTGGCTTCAGACGCTGTGGAACGTGCTGGGCCGAAATCCCCGCTTGCGCATCTCGCTGAAAGACATGGTGCAGTTTGCCGACGAACTGGCCGACATTCTGCCGACAGACCGGTCGGTGATGGCGCCCGGCCGACTGCATCTGCTTGGTCTCCTTCCGGACTCCCGCCTCGCCGACGAGAAGGGAGAGAAAAGCGTTCTGCGCAAACTGCTGGTGAACCGGGAGTTCGCGGACCAGCTCCGGCGGGCGACCAACGAGGACTGGACGCGGCTGCGTGACTATATCCGCAAGTTGCAGGGACCTGAGCGCCTTTCCGCGAACCGGGTGCTTCGAGACCTGCGCCAGGCCGCCCTAACCTCGGACTTCTCAAACCTCGATCTCGAGACCGCTAGCCTGCTCTGGCGGGCCAAGATCCAGCCGGGGGTGCGCCCCGAGCCAGGCGGCCTGCCGCGTGTAGAGGTCGAGCGTGCTGTCAGCCGCCTGTTGATGGAAGGTAACGACACCGATCTGTCGGATGTCGCCGAGGAGATTTCCCAGATTGCCGCCGCGGCGCTGGAAGGCGACGTACGGGTCGCCGACCAGGATGTGAAGCGGACGGGCTCCACGGCGAGCATCAGCGTGGTGGAGACCAACCGCGACCTACTGAACCTGGTACGGTCCCGATCCACCGCGCAGGACTGGGGCGGCCTCATCGAAGTGGAAAGCGACAAGCCCGAGGCGCTGCTTGAGATCTCGGCGTTTAAGAACTGGAAGCCGTTCCAGATCGAGCCGGTGCTGGAGAGGCTCCGCGCCTTTGCCGCGGAAGAGGTAGTGCCGTCTGGGTTGGTCGGAGAGGTGGAGCGCCTGCGGGATCTACGCGCGCTGTTTTTGCCGTTTGCCGCGGAATTGGCGATCTCGCCGATTTCCTTCCTGGCCGGCAAGCCCGAGTTGCAACAGGCGCTGGAGGAGTATCTGGCCACCTATGAGGAACTGCTGCGCCTGACGTCGGCCTGCTACGCGGATATGATCGCCGCCGCCGACTACGAAGCCGAGTCCGTGCTGAGCGGCCTTCTCGCGCTCGAACTCTACGTCTACCGCCGCGGCGAAGTGGTGGAGGCGGTCATGTCCCCGCTTCACCCCCTCTACCTGTGGCGCAGCGTCACCATCGTCCGGGATATCCGGGGTCTTGCCCGCACCCTCTCCACCCGGGAGATGCAGACGGTCGAAGAGGCATGCGCCGACGAGATCCAATTGCTGCAGATCCTGGTCCTTCCGCAACAGACGACCGGGCTTGCCCAGTCGGCGATGCTGGGCCAGGCGGGCACGATCGGCCGCCTCCCTATCTTCCGGGCCACTCCCCGCGGCCTGCTCGAGACGGACGGTCTGCGCACGATCAGTGACGTGGCCAGCCGGCTCGCTCAGCTCCGGCCCTATGCCCGGTCCGGGCTGCAGGTGGTGCTGATCGATCCGCCGCGGCCGAGCAAGTGCGTGGAGGCGCTGCTTGGCGGCCTGGAATCCGAGCAGGATATTGGCGGGACCGGCTACTCGGGACTGCATATTCGGATCCGCTATACGCATGCGGACACGCGCGGCTGGGCTAACGACCTGCTCGATCTCGACGAGACGGTCCGCGAGCAACTGCGCCGGGGCGAGGAGCGCGGTCTGGTCTCGCTCAGCGTCACCCCCGAGCTTATGGCCCCGGAGGATCTCAAGCAGGAGCTTGGCCAAGAGCCCGCGCACCTGGCGGTCATCTTCGACCCCTTCGAGGTACGCAGCACGCCCGTCGCCCGCGCCGGGGTCCACGATCTCAGCCCTTGGATGCCCACCTGCGAGTACCGGTTTAACCGGATTCGCAAGGAGATCCAGATCGTCCCGGTGGCTGAGGAGCACGTCTTCGGCGGCTACCTCGCGGCGGCCGCGCTGCTACATACGGCGCTTCAGCGCAAGACGCCTGCCTATATCCCGCAGGTACGGGAGGTGAAGGAGATTCTGGACGCGATCGCATCGCAGGCGACCTGGACCGTGCTGGCCGATCCCCACCGCGTGCCGCTCCCCCGGTTGGGATCGGCGGAGGTCATCGACCGCCGCATCGACCGCGGCCGTCAGCTGACGACCTTTGCCCATGACCTTTCGCCGTTCGTCACCCGCCTCGACGAGCAACTCAGGCGCACCCATTTCCTCGCCAGCGCGGATACGCTGGAGCGGCTCGCCCGCGATCTCGTGGCGATGGAGCCGAATGGCATCCTCGGCCTGGCGAGTTCGCACCACGACAGGCAGGTGAAGGGCTCTCTGGGTAAGCTTATCGCGATGCGGTGGTACCGTCTTCAGCAGCCCAGCGGCCTCTCCGTCAGCCTCGACACGCCGACTGCCGCCCGCTGGCTAGTGGCAGGGCACCATTCGAAGGAGAAAGCCGACCTGCTCGGGTTGCGTGAGGAGGGCGGCGGCCTCGGGATCGACGTGATTGAGGTGAAGGCGCATGACGAGGCGGTCCCGTACTCGGTCGATGACGGGGTGATTGCCGGGCGCGCGGTTGGTCAGGTCCTGGCCACTCTGCAGGCGCTCGCCGAGGTCTTCAGCTCGGAAGCCTCCTCTCCACTGGCGCATCCCCGCCGAGAGGTGCTGCGCGAGCATCTGTATACGGCGCTCCTGAGGGATCAAGAATCCGGGTTCGTCGAGCGCTGGCACGCTTTGCTGGACGACGCGTTCGCCGGACGGATCCCGGTGCGCCTCGGCGGGCGGATCGTGCATGTCCAGCTTGCATCGGTAGCCGAGACGGTCAGCCGGACCTTCGTGACAGTCGCTGGCGTGCCGATCAAGGTGGAGACGCTTTCCGCCGCCGATGTCGGGTTGGTCCTACGCCCCACGCGCGAGGAGGCGCAGGACGCCGGAATTCCGCCGGCGGTCGCCAAGGCGCGCAGCGTGCTAGGCGAGCCGCTGAGCGCTCTCGACATGCTGCGGCGGGTCACGACAGCGCCGTCCGGCACCGGCGCGGACGTCCCGCCGGAGCAGAGCGGTAGCGCTGACGGAGAACGGCGTCTCGAGGAGGACCAGGGCGGTTCACCCGTGCCCGAGAAGGTTCCCTCCCCGCCGAGCCTACCAAAGGTGCCCGGCGTCATGGGTACAGCCGGCGCGGAGGCGAGCGCGGGACTGCTGACTGTGCAACTCGGCGCGGAACATGTCGGCTCACGTTCGGTTGTCTGGTCGCCGGGCCGTCAGTCGAACGGCTTTCTGCTGGTGCTGGGCGCCTCAGGCTCCGGCAAGACCGAAACGCTGAAGGTGTTGGGATCATCCATCCACCAGTTCGGCGTGCCAGTTCTGACGTTCGACTTTCATGGCGACGTGAAGTTTCCAGGGACGGAATCGATTCTGCTATCCAGTGGATCGCTTAGCACCATGGGCCTGAACCCGATGGAGATCGATGCCCAGAGCGCTGAGGAAAGCGGCCTGTACGATCAGCGGGCGTCGCTCCGCGCGCTGATACAGCGAGCGGTGCCGTCACTCGGGCATCGCCAGTCCGCCATTCTGCGGGAAGCGTTCGAGGAGGCGTATGCCCGCGCAGGCATCCTGGATAACGAAACTCAGACCTGGACGCGGCCGGTGCCCACCTTCGGCGTGGTGCAGGAGATTCTCAGGGAGTGGAGCGAGGATGACGCCCGCCGGAATCAGCGCGCATCCATCGAGGGGTGCCTGGCGGCCGTCCAGCAACTGTTCGATCATCCCATCTTTCAGCGGACCAGCCATGTATCCGTCGACGACTTCCTGTCGAAGTCTATGCGGCTGGACCTGAGCAAGCTGCCAGACGATATCCGGTTCGTTGCGACGGAGACGTTGCTGCGGAAACTCTTCCGTGTCCTACGCTTGCGGGGCCCTATTCCCGTCCAGCCGGCCGACGACCGACAGCGCTTCCGGCTGTTCGTCATCATCGACGAGGCGAAGATTCTGAGCCTTGGTGGTGGTGACCGGGACCGGTCGGACAACATCCTGAACGAACTTATCACAGAAGCCCGAAAGTTCGGCCTGGGAATGGTGCTTGCATCACAGATGAGCGACCACTTCAGTGAGGAGGTCCGTGCGAATGCGGCTACGTGGCTCGTCCTGAAACCGATGGACATGAAGGAGGCGAAGCGGAATGCGCCAAATGTGTCAGTAGACCCGCAAGATCTTTTGCAACTAGCCGGACGAGGTGACGGCTACTATCGTGACAGGCCGTCGAGCAGGGCGCGGCGGGTGCGGGTCACGTCATTGTTATCTCTTGAGCGATCTGGAGACGAGGAGCATTGTTCCAATACCTGAAAGGAAACGGGCGTGGCTGAAGTGTATAGTGAGGTTGCGGAATATATTCCCTAGCGAAGTGACTCCGTTTACACTGCATCCAACACCTGGAGGGAGACAGACATGACTTACGTCCTCGAGGCTAATTCAAGTTTTAAAAATGATACTGATCTAGAATTTACGGACATCTCGACAGAGAGGTGGCGCGAGTACAGGTTCGCGGGCGGTGACGTGATCCGCATTGAGCAGCCTCTAAAGCTGAATGTAAGCGCAAGCCACGGCCACCGCATATTCGATGCGCACGGACTTTCGCACTATATTCCGTGGGGTTGGATCCACCTAGTCTGGGAAACTAAAGAGGGTGCGCCAAACTTTGTTCGCTGACGTTCCACGACTACCAAGATAGGTAGTCGAGAAACAGCATTTACGTCGTTGGCGCGAAGTTGAATGACGTCAAAGTGTCGAACCGCGGTGGCTTTGGTTCCGATATGGCCTCCTGAAGATGCGGATACGCGGTGACGTGTCCACTGACAGGCTTGCCGGCGGGTAGGGGATAATTCCTTAGCCGCGTCAGCGGCCTCACCGCTAAATTGTCGAGTGTGCGGCAATACCCACCGCACATTCCCAGCACCGTGTCCAACGCCGTTGTCGGTCGAATCGCCGTCGTAGTTTGATCGTTAGTGGTGAATACGTTCAGCCCGCCGGCTTCCACGTACAGCACGCACACCGTGAGTTTCGCATCCGAGCTTAAAAGCGGCACGGCCAGGTAGGAGAGCACCTGATCAACCTCCCCGCTTGTATCGCTTACCGCGGCACGATCCTCTTTGTATCTAAGCCACCACTCCTTTTCATCCTTAAGGTGCCGCGTCCGGATGATGACGCGTTCCGAAAACGCCTTGCCGATGATACCCTCGGTCGAATTGAAGAGACGTCCGGCCTTGGAATGATCGAACTCGGCGCCCGCATAGCTGCAGACCTGCTGCAGATAAGCTTCGTGGTCCCTTGTCATGACGCGATGTAGGGTCACACGGGTCGCCTTTGACCCGCAGCCGACCGTATCTGTCAGATAGCCTGCAACCGCAGCCACGAACGGCAGGGCACATAGCTGTGAGACCGTAGGCACCGGCTCAGGATGCTCGTACTGCGCTGGACCAGCCATTAGGCTACCGTTGAAATGTGAGGAAAGGCGCCGAGCGGCCAGCGTCGTTCCGCAATTTGCCCCGCATTAGCTTTCATGTCGTCGAGCCTAGCTGAAACAATGTCCGGATCACTAAATAGCCTTTTAACTGCCTGGAGCGTATCGGCTCCGTACCGCTTCACCACCTTGTCGTCCCGCACTGCGTATTCCCGTACGGCGTCGTCCAGTTCACCTAGGGAAAGAACGAAACCGCCACATTGGTACAGGAGGTAGAGCAGAGTTCGGTTTAATACTGAACTATGTGGATCAAACAGATCCCTGAGCGATGTATTTGTCCCGTCCCTTCCGCTTGCGTGCAGAATGACGATCGTGTCCTTGCGTAGGCGCTGAAGCAAATTCTGACGAGCCGCGCGCATGAGTTCCTGGCTGGCGGGTGAAAGTTTGCATTGCATGATGTCGTAGACGTTTTGGGCACTACGGCCAAAATCTTCGCCAAGGTGCCCCCTCAGTTCGTCCTCGAAAATCTCCAGCTCGTGACCGAAAAGCTCGTAAAGGATGGTGTCCTGACGGAAACGTTCAACTGTCAAGCGGCAGAGATCAACGAGCGCACCGTCTCCGAAGCCGGAGACCAGATATGTCGCTCTACTACCACTGAGTTGCGGCTGGCCTAATCGGTCATTACGCCAATAAGAGTTGGATCCTTCAGCCTCCTGCGCTCCCTTTTCAAGTCCAAACCCTGTAGCAAGTATAACTACGTCGAAACCGCAACGGTCACCGTGAGGCTCACCCGATTGAATGTATGCCCCGCGCCTGCAGCCTTTGCGGCCCATCCACTCGATGGTTCGGTCGGCAGCCCCGATTCTAAGGTGGTTCATCCCCAAGTAAAGGGCGAGCCGTCCCTCGCCATACTGATGCGCGTAGTTGCCAAAGCCCTCCAAGACCTCGCGCGACACGTCGGACGCTCGTCCCTCTGTCCAATTTAGTACAGGCAGGCCTGCATCTGGTGCCCTGCTACCTTGTTTCGGCCAGCGATAGATGTGGGGATGCAACCACCTCGTATCCGATCCCTGCTGCAGAGGACAGAGGTCCCACCGCTCCTCGAATTGCGTAACCACGAACGCACTAGAGCGCGCCAAGAGGCACGCGGTGAGGGTCAAGCCAGCGATTCCACCACCGACCACCGCAATTCTAATCGGATCAGCGTCCTGCTTTTCGGCTTCTAGTACGCGCCAGAGCGCCCAAGCGAGGTTGTGCGCCCGGACCTGCTGATCGAACACGGTGAGGCCGCGAGAAAGGCTCCCAAGCAGGTATATGCCCTCAACGATACGATAGTCGCGCAAGGTGTTCTCTGCGCTAACCATTGTCGCGAGGGAATGTCGATTGATGGCCATAGAGCATCCTAAACGGTACGCATCAGCCTGACGGCACTCTGTTCATCTTCCAAGCACCGGCGGCGTTCGCGTCCTCATCTCGACGTTCTTTTCCCGTCTCGATGGTCGAGGTGACTGTGCAGGAGCGGGGCATACGTGCAGGCTATCGGAATGCTCGTTTACGGGGAAGCACGCTCGTTATCTCGGCACGGAACGTAGGCCGCGCCTCGGCGTCAACTGAGAACGTCGCCCGCCAGCCCCGTGTCATCTGAACCACCACTATAGTAGGGGGATTGAGGACGGACCGTCCGGTGAAGCCGGTACTTCGGGAAGCCGCGTGGCGCCGCAAGTTGAAGTCCTCCTTGGATGACACTGGACCGTCAACGCCGGCGGACGAGGCTGACCGGATAACCATTCTGCCCTTGGCGGCGGGCGCGCCGTCCACCCAGGCCGATCCGTCCAACCCGCCCGTCGAGGTCCATTGAACCCGCGACGGCACCACTCGTGTCATCGTGCGCTCTCCACCCGACCGAGCCTGCCCGGAGGCGCACGAAACGTCAGGACTGAGTTCCCGTCTGAGCGCCTTGCCTTCGCCGGGTGGCGGGGTGCCCCCGGGGTGTCCAGATCCTGGGGGTGGGGTGACCCTGGCCTGATCTGACCGTGACGCGATCATAGGTTGGTCCTGCTCATGGGAACTGCTATGTCGATCGTCATCCCCCTGCCCTCGCGCGTGCCGAGTCACGCCGCCGTCGCTACGCTGAACGAGCCTGGGCCCGGAGCCGCTACCCCCACGCTAGACGAAATGGTGACGCAAGGGCCCGCCCTTGCTGCCGGGGCGGTTGCAGCCTGCGCGGCGGCGCTGACCACCTTGCAGGACGCGGAGCGGGTCCGGGCCGGCGCTATGGAGTCGGACGCCATCGAGACTGTCGGGGCGGCCAGACGGGCCACCGACGCGAGGCTAGGACAAGGTGTGGGCGATGCGCAGGCCCGGCACCTCCGCGCCACGATCGTCCGGGAGTTGCGCGTAGCGGAGGCGATCAGCTGTGGCCATGTTGCGGATGAGGCTGCACCGAATCAGACGGCTGCGTCACTGAAGTGCTGGAAGCAAGGCGGCCTTCGGGTCGCCCTTCGTCGTTCCAGGGCGCCGGGCCGCCGCACGGGAAGCGGCATCCACCCGGGGCTGCTTCCGATGTGCTTCCGGAAGTCCGTACGCCGGAAGCAGCCCCGCCCGGTCTCGCGGGAAAACCTCAGCAAAATAGGGGGAAAATCTGGTGCGCCCGGTGGGGCTCGAACCCACGACCCCAAGATTAAAAGTCTCGTGCTCTACCGACTGAGCTACAGGCGCGAATGGGGGCCCGACAGATGAAAGGCCGGGCCCCGTACGTCAAGCCGGAAGATCAGGCCCCGGAAGTCAGGCCGCCGTCGCCGGGCGCATCTTCACGATGCGGTCGGGGTTCTGGACGGTGCCGGAGCCGCCGGCGCCGCGCTTGATCTTGTCCACATGCTCCATGCCGGAGGTCACGCGGCCCCAGATCGTGTACTGGCCGTCCAGGCTCGGATACGGGCCGAACATGATAAAGAACTGGCTGTTCGCGCTGTTCGGGTTCCCGGTACGTGCCATGCCGCAGACGCCGCGCAGGAAGCGGGCCTTGGCCGGCGGAGAGAACTCGGCGGCCAGGTCGGGCATCTGGCTGCCGCCCGTGCCGGTACCGGTGGGGTCGCCGCCCTGGGCCATGAAGCCCTCGATCACGCGATGGAAGGGCGTGTTGTCGTAAAAGCCCTGGGAGGAGAGCGTCTTGATCCGCTCCACATGCTTGGGCGCGAGGTCGGGGCGCAGCTCGATCGTCACCCGCCCGTCCTTCAGGTCGAGGTAGAGGGTGTTCTCGGCATTGGCCTGGGCCTCGGCCTCGTTCGTGGTGGCGTCGCTCATCATGGCTCCCGTGGCAGTCGCGATCGTGGTGGTGAGAAGGGTCCGGCGCTGCATGGCGTGTGACTCCCGGTTCCTATTGCGCGCCCGGCCTCACAGGGCCGGGCGGACGCGGGCGAGCGTGCGCTCGAGCGTCAATTGGGGCACGAAGGAGGAAATGTCTCCCCCCAGCCGCGCGATCTCCTTCACGAAGCGCGAGGAGATGAACTGGTTCGTCTCGCTCGCCATGAGGAAGACCGTCTCCACCCCCTGGTCCAGCCGCCGGTTCATCCCGGCCATCTGCACCTCGTAGTCGAAGTCGGAGACGGCGCGCAGGCCGCGGATGATCATCCCCGCCCCGTGCTCCCGCGCAAGGGTCACCAGCAGCCCCTCGAAGGGAACCACGGCGATGGTGGCCCCCGTGGAGCGCGCGATGGAGTCCGTCTCGGCGCGGACCAGCTCCACCCGCTCCTCGATCGGGAAGATCGGGCCCTTGCCGGCGTTCATCGCCACCCCGATCACCAGCCGGTCCAGCAGGCGCGCGGCGCGGGCGATGACATCCAGATGCCCGTTGGTGACGGGATCGAAGGTGCCGGGATAGACGCCGACCCGCTCAGGCATCGGTGCCGGTCCCGTCATCGACCACGGGGAAGCAGGAGGTGACCGCCTCGCCCTTGTCCAGGCGGAAGAGCGTCACGCCCGCCGCCGGCCGGCCCATGACGCGCACCTGGTCCGCCGGCATGCGGATGAGGCGCCCGCCATCCGTCACCAGCATCACGTCGTCGCCGGGGCGCACGGGGAAGGTGGCGACCACCGCATGGCCCTTGCCGCGGCCGAGCGGGATGCTGGCGATGCCCTGCCCGCCCCGGCCCGAGCGGCGGTACTCATAGGCCGAGGCGCGCTTGCCGAAGCCGGTATCGGTGACGACGAGGAGGATCTCCTCCGCATCGGCCAGCTCCTGCGTGCGCTCGGGGCTCAGCACCACCTCCTCGGTGCTCTCCTCGAGCTCCTCGGCGGCGGCGGTGGCCTCGGCGGCCTCCTCGGCCGTCACCTCCCCCTGGGCGCGGCGCCTCGCGGCGGCACCCTTCAGATAGGCCGCCCGCTCGTCCGGCGTGGCCGGGACGTTGCGGAGGACCGAGAGCGCGATCACCGCATCGCCCTTGCCGACGAGCCTGATGCCGCGCACGCCGGTGGAGTCGCGGCCGGCGAAGACGCGCAGCACGCCTTCCTCCGCCGTGAATCGGATGGCACGGCCGAGGCGCGTGGCGAGCAGGATGTCGTCGCCCTCGCGGCAGGTCTGCACCCCCACCAGGCTGTCCCCATCATCCAGCTTCATGGCGATGAGGCCGGCGGCGCGGACGTTGCGGAAGTCCGACAGCTTGTTGCGCCGGACATTGCCGCACTCCGTCGCGAAGACGAGGTGCAGGTTCTCCCACAGGCTCTCGTCCTGCGGCAGGGGCAGGACGGCCGTGACCTTCTCCCCGTCCTGCAACTGCAGCAACTGGCGGAGCGACCGGCCGCGGGCGGTCGGGCCCGCCTCCGGCAGGCGCCACACCTTCTCGCGGAAGGCGATGCCGCGGCTGGTGAAGAAGAGGACGTGCTGGTGCGTGTGCGCGTTGAAGCTGCGGATGACGACATCGTCCTCCCGCGTGCCGGCCGCGCTGCGGCCACGCCCGCCCCGGTTCTGGGCGCGGAAGGTCTCCAGCGGCGTGCGCTTGACGTAGCCGTCGCGCGTCAGCGTCACCACCATGAGGCCGGGCTCGATGAGGCTCTCGTCGTCCTGGTCGGCCAGGCCGTCCACGATCTGCGTCATGCGCGGGGAGGCGATCTGGGCGCGAACCTCGGCCAGTTCCTGCGCCATCAGCTCCAGGCGCCGCGGGCGGGAGGAGAGGATCTCCAGCAGCTCGCGGATGGAAGCGGCGATCTCGTCCAGCTCCTGCTGGATCTTCTCCCGCTCGAGGCCCGTCAGGCGGCGCAGGGTGAGTTCGAGGATTCCACGCGCCTGGGCTTCCGTCAGGCGCACCGTGTCCTCGGTCACGATGTTGCCGGCATCGTCCACGAGGGCGAGCAGCGTGCCGATGTCGCCGGCGGGCCAGTCCGTCGCCATCAGCGCCTCACGCGCCGCGGCGGCATCCGGGCTCGCGCGGATGATGCGGATCACCTCGTCGATATTCGCCACCGCGATGGCGAGGCCGATCAGGATGTGCCCGCGGTCCCGCGCCTTGTTCAGGCGGAAGCGGCTGCGGCGGGTGATCACCTCCTCGCGGAAGCGGATGAAGACGGAGAGCGCGTCGCGCAGCCCCATCTGGCGCGGCGTGCCGTCATCGAGGGCGAGGAAGTTCACGGGGAAGGAGGTCTGGAGGTTCGTGAAGCGGTAGAGCTGGTTCAGCACCACCTCCGCCGTCGCGTCCTTCTTCACCTCGATCACGATCCGCATGCCGTCGCGGTCGCTCTCGTCGCGGAGGTCGGAGATGCCCTCCACCTGCTTCGCGCGGGCGAGGTCCGCGATGCGCTCGATCAGCGTCGCCTTGTTCACCTGGTACGGCACTTCCGAGACGATGATGGCGTGGCGGCCACCACGCATCTCCTCGATCTCGCAGCGCGCGCGCACGGGGATGGAGCCGCGCCCCGTCTCGAAGGCGGCCCTGATGCCCGCGCGCCCGAGGATCAGCCCGCCCGTCGGGAAGTCCGGGCCCGGCATGATCTCCATCAGCCGTTCCAGGCTGACATCGGGATCGGCGATCATCGCCAGCGTCGCGTCGATCACCTCGCCCGGGTTGTGGGTCGGGATGTTCGTCGCCATGCCCACGGCGATGCCGTTGGAGCCGTTGACGAGAAGGTTCGGATAGGCGGCCGGGAGGACGCGCGGCTCCTCCGCGCTCTCGTCGTAGTTCGGGCTGAAATCGACGGTGTCCTCGTCGATCCCGGCCAGCAGGGCGGCGGCGGACTTGGCCAGCCGCGCCTCGGTGTAGCGCATGGCGGCCGGCGGATCGCCGTCCATGCTGCCGTAGTTGCCCTGGCCGTCGATGAGCGGCACGCGCATGGAGAAGGGCTGCGCCATGCGGACCATGGCGTCGTAGATCGCGCTGTCGCCGTGCGGGTGGTACTTACCCATCACGTCGCCGACCACGCGGGCCGACTTCTTGTAGGGCTTATCCGACGTGAAGCCGTTCTCGTTCATCGAGAAGAGGATGCGGCGGTGCACCGGCTTCAGCCCGTCCCGCGCGTCCGGAAGGGCGCGCGCCACGATCACGCTCATGGCGTAATCGAGGTAGGAGCGCCGCATCTCCTCCTCGAGGGTCACGGGCATGGTCTCGTCGAACGGCCGCTCGTCAGAGGGGCCGCCGCTCTCCGTCTCGCTCACTTAATCTCTTCCAATACGATCAGGACGGCCAACTCGGATTGGCCAGGTCAGAACGGCCAAGTCAGAACGGGATGTCGTCGTCGAGGTCGGCCTTGGGGGCGTCCCAGCCGCCGCCACCGCCGCCGCCGCTACGCGGCTTGCTCGCCCCTGCCCCGCCGCCGGAGGAACGGCCGCCATAGCCGCCGCCCGAGGAGCCGGCGCGCTCGCCCCGGTCGCCGCCGAAGCCGCCGCCGCCGGAATAGCCGCCCTCCTCGGCGCCGCCACCGCCGCCCTGGCCGCGACCGCCGATGAGGGAGATCTCACCGCGGAACTGCCGGAGGACGATCTCGGTGGTGTACTTCTCCACCCCCTGCTGGTCAGTCCACTTCCGGGTTTCGAGCTGGCCCTCCAGATAGACCTGGTTGCCCTTCTTCAGGTAGCGCTCGGCGATCTCGCCCAGCTTCTCGTTGAAGATGGCCACCGAGTGCCACTCCGTGCGCTCCTGCTGGTTGCCCTCGCGGTCCTTGTAGCGCTCGGAGGTCGCGACGCGCAGGTTCACCACCTTGCCGCCGTTCTGGAAATTCCGCACCTCCGGGTCGCGCCCCAGCGTGCCGAGGATGATCACCTTGTTGACGCCGGCCATGCCACCCACATCCCTGCCCGGCCCGGGAAACCCCTGGCCACGGCTTCTCCATACCATGAAGTGGCCCCGCGTGCCGGGGCCGCGCGAATCACCACCGCCCGCGCGGGAAACCGCCGCGGGCCACGGAAACTACCCCTCGGGGGCTGGTGAGGCCAGCCCCCGAGGGGTGAGACGGTCGGGGCGCCCCCCGGCGACCCCTTTCCGCCGCCCTTATATGGTGGCACAAGTCCGTGAACACAATGCGAACATCAACCCGTGCCAAAAAGGTCGGAACGCCCCGTGCCTGACAGCCTGCCCGACACCGCCAACCGCCTGGCCAACCGCGGCGCGCTCGAGATCGGCACCGGGGGCCATATCCGCATTCGCGGAGCCCGGCAGCACAACCTGAAGAACCTGGACCTGGACATCCCGAAGGGGACGCTCACGGTCATCACGGGGCTCTCCGGCTCGGGCAAGTCCTCGCTCGCCTTCGACACGATCTATGCCGAGGGGCAGAGGCGCTACGTGGAGAGCCTCTCCGCCTATGCCCGGCAGTTCCTGGAACTGCAGCAGAAGCCGGATGTGGACAGCATCGAGGGCCTGTCCCCGGCCATCTCGATCGAGCAGAAGACCACCTCCCACAATCCCCGCTCCACCGTCGGGACGGTGACGGAGATCGCGGACTACATGCGCCTTCTCTGGGCACGGGTGGGCGTGCCCTACTCGCCCACCACCGGCCTGCCCATCGAGGCCCAGACCGTGTCCCAGATGGTCGACCGGACCATGGCCATGCCCGAGGGCTCGCGATTCCTGATCCTGGCGCCGATCGCGAAGGGCAAGAAGGGCGAGTGGAAGAAGGAGATCGCCGAGCTCCAGCGCCGGGGCTTCGAGCGGGTGAAGGTGAACGGCACCCTCCTCCGCATCGAGGAGGTGCCCCCGCTCGACAAGAAGAAGAAGCACGACATCGACGCCGTGGTGGACCGCGTTGTGGTGCGGGAGGGCGCCCAGCAGCGGCTTGCCGACAGCTTCGAGACGGCGCTCGGCCTCTCGGACGGGGTGGTCTATCTCGAAGGGGCGGATAGCGGCGAGCGGACGGTCTTCTCCTCCCGCTTCGCCTGCCCGGAATCCGGCTTCACCATCGAGGAGATCGAGCCCCGGCTCTTCTCCTTCAACTCGCCCCAGGGCGCCTGCCCCGAATGCGACGGGCTGGGGACAGAAACCTTCTTCGACGCCGCCCTGGTCGTGCCGGACGACGCGAAGAGCATCGCCGAGGGCACCGTGGCCGCCTGGGCCGGGGGCGCCTCCTCCCCCTATTACGACCAGACGCTCGACAGTCTGGCGAAGCACTACAAGGTTTCGACCAACACGCCCTGGGCCGACCTGCCCAAGGCCGCGCGCGAGGGCATCCTGGGCGGCACGGGCGAGGTGGTGACGCTCCGCTACAAGGACGGGCTCCGCGCCTATGAGGTGAAGAAGCCTTTCGAGGGCGTGATCCCGAATCTCGAGCGGCGCCTGCGCGAGACGGACAACCCATGGGTCCGCGAGGACCTGCAGCGCTACCAGTCCAACCGCCCCTGCCATGTCTGCCACGGCGCGCGCCTCAAGCCCGAGGCGCTGGCCGTGAAGGTGGCGGGGATGGACATCGCCGGTGCCTCCGCCCTCTCCATCCGCCGCGCGATGGAGTGGTTCGCGGGCGTCTTCGACCAGCTCACCCCGCAGCGGCAGGAGATCGCGCGCCGCATCCTGCGCGAGATCAACGACCGGCTGCGCTTCCTCGTGGATGTCGGGCTCGACTACCTCTCGCTGTCCCGCGGCAGCGCCAGCCTCTCGGGCGGGGAGAGCCAGCGCATCCGGCTCGCCTCCCAGATCGGCAGCGGCCTGACCGGCGTGCTCTACGTGCTGGACGAGCCCTCGATCGGCCTGCACCAGCGGGACAACGAGCGGCTGCTCGGCACGCTCCGGCGCCTGCGGGACATCGGCAACACGGTCCTCGTCGTCGAGCACGACGAGGACGCGATCCGGGCCGCCGACTACCTCGTGGATATCGGCCCCGCGGCCGGCGCGGGCGGCGGGCGCATCATCGCCCACGGCACGCCCGAGGAGGTCGCCGCCAATCCCGACAGCATCACCGGCGCCTACATGTCCGGCCGCCGCTCCATCCCCGTGCCGGGGACGCGCCGCGCGCCGGACCCGAAGCGGATGCTCAAGGTCGTCGGCGCGGCGGGGAACAACCTGAAGTCCGTCACGGCCTCCCTGCCCCTGGGCACCTTCGCCTGCGTCACGGGCGTCTCGGGCGGCGGCAAGTCCACGCTCGTGATCGAGACGCTCTACAAGGCGGCCGCGCGCCGGCTGATGGGCGCGGGCACCGTCCCCGCGCCGCACGAGCGGATCGAGGGGCTGGAGCACCTGGACAAGATCATCGACATCGACCAGTCGCCGATCGGCCGCACGCCGCGCTCCAACCCCGCGACCTATACAGGCCTCTTCGCCCCCATCCGGGACTGGTTCTCCGAACTGCCGGACAGCCGCGCCCGCGGCTACAAGGCCGGGCGCTTCTCCTTCAACGTGAAGGGCGGCCGCTGCGAGGCCTGCCAGGGCGACGGGCTCATCAAGATCGAGATGCACTTCCTGCCCGACGTCTACGTCACCTGCGACACCTGCAAGGGCAAGCGCTACAACCGCGAGACGCTGGAGGTGAAATTCCGGGGCAAGTCGATCTCCGACGTGCTGGAGATGACAGTGGACGAGGGGCTGGAGTTCTTCTCCGCCGTCCCCGCCATCCGGGACAAGCTGAAGGTGCTCACCGAGGTCGGCCTCGGCTACATCCACCTGGGCCAGCAGGCGACGACGCTCTCGGGCGGCGAGGCGCAGCGCATCAAGCTCGCCAAGGAGCTGGCCCGCCGCGCCACGGGGCGCACCCTCTACATCCTGGACGAGCCGACCACGGGCCTGCACTTCGAGGATGTCCGCAAGCTGCTGGAGGTGCTGCACGCGCTGGTGGCCCAGGGCAACACGGTGGTGGTGATCGAGCACAACCTTGAGGTCATCAAGACCGCCGACTGGCTGCTCGACATGGGCCCGGAGGGCGGCGACGGCGGCGGGCGCATCGTGGCCGAGGGTACGCCGGAAGAGGTGGCGGCCAGCCCGGAGAGCCATACCGGGCGCTTCCTGGCCCCGCTGCTCGCCGGCCGGCCCATCGCCGAGCCCGCCCCGGCCAAGCGCCGCAAGCGGGCCTGACCTCGACGGCTCAGACCCGCCCGCGCCAGCCGGCCCAGGTGACGGCCAGCCGGTCCCCCAGCGCGCGCGGGGCGGGCGGCGCGCCGGGCTGCCAGTCCGGGCGCAGCACGCGGCGCAGGTCTCGCTGGGCGAGCACGGCCGGCAGCGCGGCGGCGACAGCCTGCCGCGGCAGGAATGAGAGCGAGCGGCGGCCCTCCTCCAGCAGCATCAGCCCCTCGCGCGCTAACTCGCGCGCGGCCTCGGCGGGTTCCCTGCCGGGCGGAAGGGGGTCACGCTCCTGCGCAGCCAGGACGGCGAGGCTGCGCAGCGTCCCCGCCAGCCCATAGGCCGTTCCGATCCGGCGCAGCCCGTCCAGGCCTTCCTCCGGCACGCCGAGAAGGCGGCCCGTCTCCGCCGCCATCGCCCCGGCGGTGCCGCGCAGGCGATCGATCAGCGGCACGGCCTCCTCACCGGTCTCCGCCTCCTCCCGCACTTCGACCATGCGGAGCAGGGCGGCGGGATCGAGCGCTCCCGCGCGGATCTCCCGCGAGAGGGGCTCGGCCACCTCGTGCCGACGCGCCGGCTTGCCCGCCACGGCTTCCTCCACCGCTTCCCGCCACCATTGCAGGCGGATCAGGGCCATCAGCGGCTCCCGCGCCGCCTCCCGCGCCCGGGCCAGCTCGTGGTTGAAGGCGATGAGGGTGAAGACGGTCTCCCGCTTCTCCGCGGGCGCGAAGAGGGCGCAGAGGAAGCGGTCGGGATCGTGCCGCCGCGCGATCTCCGCGGGGGCGGACAGGGCTGGGGCCTCGGCCATGCGCGATCCCTTGGACCCCGGCGGCCCCGCTGGCAAGCCGGAACCATCGCGCCGGATTGAGGCGCCCCGCCCTTGGCCCCGGCGCTCACAAGGACGACATTGCGGCCCGAATCACCGGAAGGAGATGCCTCATGGCCTTCAGCCTGCCCCCCCTGCCCTACGATCCCGGCGCGCTCGCAGCCCGCGGCATGCAGCAGGAGACGCTCGAGCTGCACCACGGCAAGCACCACCAGGCCTATGTCACCGCGCTCAACGGCCTGGTCGAGAGCAAGGGCCTCCAGGGCAAGACGCTGGAGCAGATCGTCGCCGAGGCCGGGAAGGCCGGGGCCGAGGGCACGCCCGTGCTGAACCAGGCCGGCCAGCACTGGAACCACCTGCTGTTCTGGCAGGTGATGTCGCCCAACGGCGGGGACGACAAGATCCCGGGCAACCTGATGTCGAAGATCGAGAGCGATCTCGGCGGGCTGCAGAAGTTCAAGGACGACTTCAAGCAGGCCGGCGTGACACAGTTCGGCTCGGGCTGGGCCTGGCTGGTCCAGGACGCCTCGGGCAAGCTGAAGATCACCAAAACCCCGAACGGCTCCAACCCGATCGCCACGGGCGAGGGCACGCCCATCCTCGGCGTCGATGTGTGGGAGCACTCCTACTACCTCGACTTCCGCAACCGCCGTCCGGACTACCTGACCAACTGGCTCGACAAGCTGGTGAACTGGGAGTTCGTGGCCTCCCTGCTCGACAAGGGCATGCAGTCCGGCCAGTCGGCCTGATCCGTCACCCGGCCGGGCAAACCGGGCCGGGAGAACGAGGAAGGGCGCCGCGGGTCCTCCCCGCGGCGCCCTTTCCGTATCCGGTGCTCCCGGATCAGTCCTTGGGATCAGCCCTTGGTGGGCGCGGCGTCGTTCGCGGCCGTCGGGCGGATCACGCTGGCGATCGTGCCGCGCACCACGGTCACGCGGACATTCGGGGCGATCTCGGCCTCGATCTCGTCCGAGCCCTCCTTCACCTTCATGATGGTCGCCACCAGCCCGCCCGCCGTCACCACGCGGTCCCCGCGCTTGAGCTGGGTCAGCATGGAGCGGTGCTCCTTCATCTTCTTCTGCTGGGGGCGGATGAGGATGAAGTAGAAGACGATGAAGATGAGGACGAGCGGGGCGAACTGCATGACCAGTCCGGTCGCGCCGCCGGCGGCCGCGTCCTGGGCAAGGGCCGGGGAGATGAACATGGGGCTGGGCTTCCGTCCGGTCGTTTGAGGAGACGCGGTGCCTGGGCACGCGCGCGGTTGACAATCCGAAGCGCGGCACGCTTCAGCTTCGGGCGGAAACTAGTCGCCCACCCCTCCGCGTCAAGCCGAGCCCGGCGGCGCCCCGGAAAGCCTCGATGAATCAAGCCATGATGAACGATGCCCTGCTCACCCGGATCGCGGAGGCGCTGGAGCGCATGGCGCCTGCCGCCCATGCCGCGCCTCGCCTGGACGGCGCCGACGCCTTCATCTGGCACCCCGCCCCCCTGCCCCGCCTGGCCCCCGTGCGCCGGGTTTCGGCCGTGGACATCGCCCTTCTCCAGGGGGTCGAGGCGCAGAAGCGGCTGCTGCTGGAGAACACGCTCCGCTTCGCGCGCGGCCTGCCGGCGAACAACGCGATGCTCTGGGGGGCGCGTGGCATGGGCAAGTCCTCCCTCGTGAAGGCGGCCCATGCCGAGGCCAACCGGGGGGGCCCGGGCAGCCTCGCGCTGATCGAGATCGCGCGGGAGGACATCGTGACGCTGCCCGAGCTGCTGGAGGTCCTGCGGGAACAGCCGCGCCGGGTGCTCGTCTTCTGCGACGACCTCTCCTTCGAGCGCGAGGACGCGGACTACAAGGCGCTGAAGTCGGTGCTGGACGGCGGCATCGCCGGGCGGCCGCCCAATGTCGTGTTCTACGCTACCTCCAACCGCCGGCACCTCATGCCGCGCGACATGATCGAGAACGAGGGGCAGCGCGCCATCCATGCGAGCGAGTCGGTAGAGGAGAAGGTCTCCCTCTCCGACCGCTTCGGCCTCTGGATCGGCTTCCACAACTGCGACCAGACCACCTACTTCGCCATGGTCGAGGGCTATGCCCGCGCGCTCGGCCTGCCCATCGAGCGGGAGGCGCTGCTGGCGCGGGCGAAGGAGTGGACGATCACCCGCGGCTCCCGCTCTGGCCGCGTCGCCTGGCAGTTCGCCCTCGACATGGCCGGGGAGCTCGGCGTGAAGGTGGGAGCTTGAGGCAGGGCGCGCGGAAGGGGCCGGACGGCCGCTTCCTGAACCCCGACGGAGGCGTGGCGGGCCAGCCCCTCGCCCAGGTCTGGCGGATGATGCGGGAGGGGGCGGGCACGCCCTGGCCCCGCCATGTGGAGGACCCCGCCGAGGTGCCGCCCGCCGAGCCGCCGCCGGGCCATGCCGCCATCACCTTCATCGGGCATGCGAGCTTCCTCATTCGCGTCGCGGGCGGCCCGACGCTGCTGACGGATCCCATCTGGTCGGAGCGGTGCAGCCCCCTGCCCTTCCTCGGCCCGCGCCGCGCCCGCCGCCCCGCGCTGGCGCTCGACGCCCTGCCGCCGCTCGACGCGGTGCTGCTCTCGCACAACCACTACGACCACCTGGACGTGCCCACCCTCCGCCGCCTCGGGGCGCCGCGCATCGTCACCGGGCTGAACAACGCCCCCATCCTCTCGCGCAACGGCATTGGCGGCGTGGAGGAGCTGGACTGGTGGGGGGAGACCGCGGTCGGCGGCGCGATGGTCACCTACCTCCCCGCCCACCACTTCTCCGCCCGTGGCATCGGGGATCGCGGGCGCTCCCTCTGGGGCGGCTTCGCCATCCGCACGGCGGCGGGCAGCATCCTCTTCGCCGGGGACACGGCCCATGGCGGGCACTTGGCGGAGATCGGGGCGGAGCTCGGGCCGTTCTCGATCGGCATGATCCCGATCGGCGCCTATGAGCCCCGCTGGTTCATGCGGGCGGTCCACATGAACCCGGAGGAGGCGGTGCGGGCGCGGGCGGAGACGCGCACGCGAACCGCCATCGCCATGCATTTCGGGACCTTCAAGCTCACCCAGGAGGGGATCGACGAGCCCGCGCGGGCGCTCGCCGAGGCGCGGTCGGGTGCCGGGCTGGCCGAGGGGGACTTCATCGTCCCACGCTTCGGCCAGACGATCACCCTGCCGCTCTAGAGGGTCCGATCCCCGGAGATTGGCGCCCTCATCCGGCACGCCGGAGGCCCACGGCCGGCTGAGCCGATACCAGCATCGGACCACCGGAAGCGGCACACGGGCCATCTACTCGCCGCTGGCAAGGCTGCCGCTCCGGTCAACCCGCCTGTAGAGCAGGCGGGCGCGGTCGCCCGCGGCAACCGACCGGACCAGCCGGTAGTCGGCGCGCAATACCTCCTCCGCCATGCGCCAGGCCGCGGGGTTGTTGCGCGGGCGCGGCATGTCGGTCGTCACGATGAAGGTCGGGCGCGCAGCGAGGATGCGGTGCAACTCCGCCAGCGGGTCGGTGCCGATACCGGCCGTCTCCCTGAGATCGTTCAGATGGGTCGGGAAGGCGAAGCGGGTCGGCAATGGACTGTCGGCCAGATGATAGAGCACCGGGTCGCCGTCGAAGACGTAGAGGGTCTCGCCGGACCCGAGGCGCATCTCCGCGGCCAGGGCCCTGATCTCCTCGCCATTGCCGCGCGAGCGGCCGTGCGCAGCCACCATTGCGCCGCCGGCAAGCACGGCGAACAGCACCAGCCCGACCGTGGCCAGCCGGCGCCGGGGATCCCCGAGCAGCGGCGCGGCAGCCGCGCAGAGCGGCACGAGCAGCGGCAGGGCGTAGTGGTTGTAGTAGGTGCCGAGGAGCAGCACGCCGGCCGCGGCGACGCCCAACCATGCAGCCAGGAAGCGGTCGGCGCGCATCGCGCCCGGTGCCGCGACGAGGAGCGCGCCGCGTGCCGCGCGCAGGCCGAGCCCGGCGCAGAGCGCGAGCGGCGAGAGCAGCGCCGCCATGACCGCCAGCCGCCCGAGCGCGGAGCCGCCCGCCGCGGTGCTGCGATGAAAGAAGGAGGTGAAGTTCGCGAAGATGAAGGCGGTCGCTTCTCCCAGCACCGCATAGGCCGCAAGTGCCGCAGCCGTCGGAAGGAGCGCCGCGCCGATCCAGATCAGGGCGTAGCCGAGGAGCCGCGGCAGGCAGAGGCCGGAGCGCCAGCCACGCCAGAGGAGGACGCAGCCGAGGAAGGCACCCTCGAAGAGCGCCGTGTACTTGATCTGCATCCCCAGGCCGGCCGCGAGCATGGCACCGGTGCCGAGGCCCAGCAGCCGGATCCCGGAGGCCGGATGCGCGGCGGCGCGCAGGGTCAGAAGCGCTGCACCGGCGATGAAGAGATTGTAGAAGACCGGCGACTGCCCTCCCCCACCGCCGAACAGGTTCAGCCAGAGCAGATACACCACGCCAGCGAGCACCGCTCCCCGGCGGGCTCCGACTTCGGCCGCGATCCGTGCGATGAGCAAGGCCGTGGCGGCGGCGAAGAGCGTTGCGACCAACTGGTACTGGAGGATCCCCTCCCCGCCGAGCAGGCGTATGCCGGCGTAGAGCAGGAACAGCCCGATGGGCTTGCGGTCCCAGAGATCGACATAGGGCAGCGCGCCCTTCAGGAACCGATCGCCGACCAGCAGGTAGAACTGCTCGTCGCCCTCGATCACCGGATTCCCGAAGAAAGCGCATCGTGCGAGGAGAGCCACGCCCAGCAGCAGCAGGCCAGGCTTCATCCGGTCCCACGCAATCCGACCGATGGTCCCGGCCGGGGCAGCCCGCGCAATGGAGGAGGCCCTTAGATGGGGCACGGTCTCCGGGGCAGCGTTGATCCATGCGTCCGGCCGCAACCAGTCTCCTGCCATCGATCTCGCCCTTGCCGCCGGAAGCTTCGCCGGATTCTAATAATGCGGATGTGAAATGGCCACCGATGGTCGCTGGTCCGGCATGGTCGCTCGGGAGAGCTTCGGGCCGGCAGGGTGCGCCCGCGCCTTCCTATTCGCCATTCTCGTCGTCAGCGCCGGCCGCGTCGCTGGAAAATCGCATTCGACGAGCCTGATGACATATTGAAAAGGCTCTGGCACCTGGAAGCGCAGTCACGGCCTGCGCCGCAACGGATGCCGAGGCTCGGCCGGTGACGCTCTCCGACTTGGCCAGGACGCCATCACGCCTGGGCCAGCACCTGCCGCTACCATCCTCGGAGATCCAACGGCGCGAGCCGACGGTGCCCGCCCTGATCGGGGCGGGACATCAGCATTCGGCACCACGGGATCGGCGCTGCGCCGGCCGCTTCCTGCTGCCGTGGATCCGATCTCGCGCACAGGCCGCTCTAGCGTGCCGTCCCGAAGATCCGCTGCTCCACCCGGTCCCCGACGCGGATGCCCAGCCGCTCCGCCGTGCCGGCCGCGAGTTCCAGCGTGGCGCGCACGGGGCCGTTGGAGCTGATGGTGGCGAGGCTGCGCGGCACGGTGCGCTCGGCGATGCGCAGCACCCTGCCCTCCTGCGTGATGAACAGCATGTCGAGAGAGGCGATGGTGTTCCGCATCCACATGCTGCTCTCGCGGGGCTGGCCCCAGTCGAAGAGCATGCCCTCGTTCGGCGCGACGGAGGGGCGGAACATCAGCCCCACCATCTGCTGCCCGGGGTCGATCGCCATCTCCACCTGGAACTCGTGCCGCTTGCCGTCGCGGGTGACGATGACCAGCGGCTCCGCCGGCAGCTTCGGCTGCGGCCCCTCCTGCGCGAGGGCGGCCGCCGGCGCGAGCGCCAGCAGCCCGAGGATCGAGCGGCGCCTCATCGGTGGGGCATGCCCTCGGGGATGACGGTCCTGACCAGGGTCTGATCCAGCGCCTCGTAGTCGTGGTAGCCGATGGCCTCGTAGAGCTCGGCGCGGGTCTGCATCCGGTCCACCATACCCTGCGTGCCGCCGTCCCGGTTGATGGCCGCGTAGAGCTCCTCCATCGCGCGGTTCGCCACGCGAAGCGCCGAGACGGGCCAGATCACCATCGCGTAGCCCATCTCCTCGAACTCCTTGTCCGTGAAGAAGGGGGTGCGGCCGAACTCGGTCATGTTCGCCAGCAGCTTCACGCCGGGCATGCGGCGCGCGAACTCGCGGAACATCTCGGCGGTGTTCAGCGCCTCGGGGAAGATCGCGTCCGCCCCGGCCTCCATGTAGAGCTTCGCCCGCGCGACCGCCCCGTCCATCCCCTCGCTCGCCGCTGCGTCCGTGCGGGCGATGATGTAGAGGTGGCGCCGCGCCTTGCGCGCCGCGGCCACCTTAGCCGCCATGTCCTGGGGATCAGCGAGCTTCTTGTCGTTGAGGTGCCCGCACTTCTTCGGGAGGAGCTGGTCCTCCAGATGCACCGCGGCGGCCCCGGCCTCCTCGAAGGAGCGGACCATGTGCATGACGTTCAGCGCCTCGCCATAGCCCGTGTCGCCATCCACCAGCACGGGCAGGGCCGAGGCGCGGGCAACTTGGCGGATGTACCAGCAGACATCGTCCACCGTGATCATGCCGAGGTCCGGCAGGCCCATATTGGCCGACATGGCCGCGCCGGACATGTAGAGGCCCTCGAAGCCCGCCCGCCTGGCCAGCAGCGCCGCCATGCCCGTATGCGCCCCGGGCAGCCGCAGGATGCCCGGCCGCTCCAGCAGGGCGCGGAAGCGCTGGCCGGCCGGGGCGTCCGGCAGGCTCTCTCCGATCACATAGGGCATTGGTCACCTCCCGGCATGGACGTCGCGGGGGCGCGGGGCCGGGCCGCGTGCCGGGCCCGGAAAGGGGGCGCCTCCGTGCTCGGGAAAGGCTAACACCCGGCCCCGCCGCGGACCAGACGGGGCGCCGCCGGGCCCCGCCTCCCCTTTCCCCCCGGCCGCCCCTCCCCTAGTTTGCCCGGCGAAGCGAGGGGCGGGGCAGGAGAGCATCGCATGGACATGACGGGGAGCCGCCGGATCGAGGCGCCGCGCGAACGGGTCTGGGAGGCGCTGAACGACCCCGCCGTGCTCCAGGCCGCCATTCCCGGCTGCGAGTCGGTCGAGCGCACGGGGCCGGACAGCTTCCAGGCGAAGGTCGCCGTCCGGATCGGGCCGATGTCCGCGAAGTTCGGGGGCAAGGTGACGCTCACCAACGTCAACCCGCCGGAGAGCTACACCATCACCGGCGAGGGCCAGGGCGGCGCCATGGGCTTTGCCCGCGGCGGGGCCGACGTGTCCCTGGTGGAGGAAGGCCCCTCGACCACCACCCTCAACTACGCCGTCAAGGCGCAGGTGGGCGGCAAGATGGCCCAGCTCGGCGCTCGGCTGGTGGACAGCACCGCGCGGCAGATGGCCGACCAGTTCTTCGACCGCTTCGCCGCGCAGCTCGCCCCTGCCGCCGAAACCGCGGCCCCCGCAACCGCTTCTCCCGCAAACACGATGGCAACCGAACCGATGGCTTCCAACGACACCGTCCCCACCATCCCGAACGCGACGGCCACGACCGGCCAGCCCGTGACCGAGCGCCGCACCGCGGTCGCGGCGCTCCGCCCGGGCCAGGCCAAGCGGAGCCTCGCCGAGACGCTCGCCGCCATCCCGCGCGAGCCCTATGGCATGCCCATCAACTTCTGGATCGGCGGCGCGCTCATGCTGGGCGTGCTGGGGCTGCTCTTCGTCATTGGCTGAGGGCATCCCGGGCGACATCGCCGCCACCCGCGCCCTGCTGGAGGCGGGCGGCTACGTCGCCGACACGGCGCTCGCCACCACGGTCCATCTCGCCCTCGTCATGGGGCGCCCCCTCCTGCTGGAGGGCGAGCCCGGCACCGGCAAGACCGAGATCGCCAAGGTCCTCGCCGCGCAGCTCCCGCGCCGGCTGGTGCGGCTGCAATGCCATGACGGCATGGACCTGGCCTCTGCCGCCTATGAGTGGAACCATGCCCGCCAGCTCATGGCGATCCGCCTGGCCGAGGCCGCGGGCGAGGGCGACCGGGCGGCGCTGGAGCGCGGCCTCTACGACCGCCGCTTCCTCGAGCCCCGCCCCCTGCTCCAGGCCATCGAGGGCAGCCCCGCCCTCCTCCTGATCGATGAGCTGGACCGTGCGGACGAGCCCTTCGAGGCCTTCCTGCTGGAGGTCCTGGCCGACTTCCAGATCACGGTGCCCGAGCTCGGCACCCTCCGGGCCGAGACGCCGCCCGTCGTCATCATCACCTCCAACCGCACGCGGGAGGTGCACGACGCCATCCGGCGCCGCTGCCTCTATCACTGGGTGGACTATCCCGACCCCGCGCGGGAGCTCGCCATCCTCGCGCGCCGGGCCCCGGAGGTGCCGGCCGCCCTCTCCGCCCAGGTGGTCGCCTTCGCCCAGGGCCTCAGGGGAGGCG
This sequence comes from Muricoccus pecuniae, assembly GCF_014199205.1. Lineage (GTDB taxonomy): Bacteria > Pseudomonadota > Alphaproteobacteria > Acetobacterales > Acetobacteraceae > Roseomonas > Roseomonas pecuniae. The sequence continues at coordinate 35,774 of NZ_JACIJD010000006.1, forward strand.
ACGCCTTCTTTAAGCCGCCGGGGGTGGCGGAGACGGTGGACTGGGCCCGCGCCCTCACCGCGCTGAACCGGCGCGAGCTGGAGCCCGCGGCCGCCGAGGCGACGCTCGGCGTGCTGCTGAAGTATCAGGACGACATCGCCCGCCTGCGCGGCGAGGAGCTGGCGCGGCGGGTGGAGGAAGCGCGCGCGGCCCTCCCGTGAGCGCCCTCGCCCCCAACCTCCTCGCCTTCGGGCGGGTTCTGCGCCGGGCCGGCCTGCCCGTGGGCCCGGCCGAGGCCCTCTCCGCCGCCGAGGCCCTGGGCCATGTGCCCGTCTCTGACCGCGCCGCCTTCCGGGCCGCGCTGCGCGCGACGATGGTCCACCGCCGCGACCATTTCGAAGTATTCGACGCCGCCTTCGACCTGTTCTGGCGCAACCCCGACGCCCCGGCCCGGCCGCCCGCCCCCGGGGAGGAGATCCCCGACCTCCCCGCCGCCGCCCGCCGCGCCACGGAGGCGATGCCGGGCGGTGCCGCCCCCGCACCGCCCGCGGTGGACCCGGCGCGGCGGGACGACGCGGCGCTGACGGTCAGCGAGCGGGAGCGGCTGAGCCGGATGGATTTCGAGGCCATGACCGCCGAGGAGCTGGCGGCGGCGCGGCGGGAGATCCGGCGCCTCGTCCTCCCCCTGGCCGAGCGCCCCACCCGCCGCTTCCGCCCCGACCCCTCCGGCCCGCGCGCGGATCTCCGGGCGACCATCCGCGCCTCCATGCGGCTGGGGGGCGAGATCGCCACCATTTCCCGCCGCCGCCGCGTGACCCGCCCACCGCCGCTGGTGCTGCTCTGCGACGTCTCCGGGAGCATGGCGCGCTACGCCCAGGTGCTGCTGCACTTCATGCACGCCGTGGCCAACCACCGCGCCCGCGTCCACAGCTTCGTCTTCGGCACGCGGCTGACCAACATCACCCGCGCGCTGCGCGACCGCGACCCCGAGGTGGCCTTCCAGGCCGTGGCCCATATTCTGCCGGACTGGTCCGGCGGCACCCGGATCGGGGAGGCGCTGGACCGCTTCAACCGCCTCTGGGCCCGCCGCGTGCTCGGCCAGGGGGCGGTGGTGCTTCTCATCACGGACGGGCTGGACCGCGGCGGGGCGGAGGGGCTGTCGGACGCCGCCGAGCGCCTCTCCCATTCCTGCCGGCGCCTGATCTGGCTGAACCCGCTGCTCCGCTATGCCGGGTTCCAGCCCCGCGCCGCCGGCATACGTGCGCTCCTCCCGCACGTGCACGAGCATCGCCAGGTGCATAACCTGAACAGCCTGCGAACCCTCGTCGCCACCCTTTCCGGGGCCGGCTCCAGCGGGGCAAGAAACACGGGGAGGCCCGCATGAGCGGCACCGAGGACATTCTGGAGACGGCCCGCGCCTGGCGGGCCGAGGGGGAGAGCGTGGCCCTCGCCACCGTGGTCGAGACCTGGGGCTCCTCCCCCCGCCCGGCCGGATCGCGCCTGGCCGTGACGGGGACGGGCCGCCTCGCCGGCTCCGTCTCGGGCGGCTGCATCGAGGGGGCGGTGGCCGACATCGCGCAGCAGGTGATGAAGGACGGCCGGCCCCAGCTGCTCGATTTCGGCATCTCCGACGAGCGCGCCTGGGAGGTGGGGCTGGCCTGCGGCGGCAAGCTGAAGGTCTTCGTGGAACCGCTGGCGTGACGCCGGAGACGCTGGAGGCGCTCGCCTCCGCCCGCGCCGCCCGCCGCCCCGTCGCGCTGCTCACCCGCCTGCCGGACGGCGCGCAGGTCCTCTACCCCGATCAGCCCGTGCCCCCCGCCCTGGCCGAGGCGGCGGAGGCCGCGCTGCGCGACGACCGCGCCGGCCCCGTGACGCTCGGGGAGGAGAGCTGGTTCATCCATCCCCAAGCGCCGCCGCCCCGGCTGATCGTCGTCGGCGCCGTCCATGTGGCGCAGGCGCTCGTGCCCATGGCGGTCGCGGTCGGGCTGGCGGTGACGGTGGTGGACCCCCGCCGTGCCTTCGCGACCGAGGAGCGCTTCGCCGAGGGCGCGACGCTGGTGGACGAGTGGCCGGACGACGCGCTCACCGCCCTCCGCCCGGACTCCCGCACCGCCATCGTCACCCTCACCCACGACCCGAAGCTGGACGATCCCGCGCTCGACGTCGCGCTGCGCTCGGAGGCCTTCTACATCGGCGCCCTCGGCAGCCGCCGCACCCATGCGAAGCGGGTCGAGCGGCTGACGGAGGCCGGGCACGGCGCCGAGGCCATCGCCCGCATCCGCGCGCCCGTCGGGCTCGACATCGGGGCGGTGACGGCGCCCGAGATCGCGCTCTCGGTCATCGCCCAGGTCGTCGCGGCCCGCCGGGGGAAGCCCGCATGATCTTCGGCCCGACACCGCTGGCCCAAGCGCGCGGCGCGATCCTCGCCCACACGCTGCGCCTGCCCGACCGGGTGCTGAAGAAGGGCACGGTGCTGGACGCCGAGGCGATCGAGGCGCTGCGCCAGGCCCGGCACGAGGAGGTGATCGCCGCGCGGCTGGAGCCGGGCGACGTGCCGGAGAACGAGGCGGCGGACCGCATGGGCAACGCCATGCTCCGCCCCCTGGTCGGCCGCTCCCGCGCGGCGACGGGGCGGGTGAACCTCCTGGCCGAGGCGGCGGGGGTGCTGCGCGTGGATGCCGGGCTGATCGACCGGCTGAACGCGCTGGACGAGAGCCTGACGCTCGCCACCCTGCCCGACTTCGCCGTGGTCGGGCCCGGGGACATGCTGGCGACGCTGAAGGTCATCCCCTTCGCAGTCCCCGCCGGGGCGCTGAAGGTCGCCGAGGCGATGCTGCGCGGCGCCACCGCCCTCTCCCTCCATCCCTTCCGCCCGCTCCGCGTCGGTCTCGTGGCGAGCGAGCTGCCGGGGATGAAGGAGAAGGTGATCGAGAACGGCGCCGAGGCGACCCGGGCGCGGGTGGAGGCGCTGGGCGGCACGCTGCTGCCCCCCGAGCGCTGCGCCCACGAGACCGCCCCCATCGCCGCCGCCCTCGGCCGCCTGCACGGGGCCGGGGCGGAGCTGCTGCTCGTTCTCGGCGCCTCCGCCGTGGTGGACCGGCGGGACGTGGCCCCCGCCGGCATCGTCCGCGCGGGCGGGGTGATCGAGCATTTCGGCATGCCGGTGGACCCCGGGAACCTTCTCTGCCTCGGGCGCATCGGGCCGGTGCCGGCCATGGTCCTGCCGGGCTGCGCGCGTTCCCCCAAGGTGAACGGCTTCGACTGGGTGCTGGAGCGCCTCTTCGCCGGCATTCCCGTGCCGCCCAAGGCGATCACCCGCATGGGCGTGGGCGGGCTGCTGAAGGAGATCGAGACCCGGCCCCTGCCGCGCGGCGAGGCGCCCCGCACGCCGACCGGACCCGCCCCCCGCCGCCCGCGGGAAGTGGCCGCCATCGTCCTTGCCGCCGGCCGCTCCCGCCGGATGGCGCCGCTGAACAAGCTGATGGTGATGGACCGCGCGGGGCAGGCGATGATCGCCCGTGTGGTGGACAGCGCGCTCGCCAGCCGCGCCCGCCCGGTGCTCGTCGTCACCGGCCATGAGCGCGAGCGGGTGGAGGAGGCGTTGGCGGGCCGCCCGGTGCTGATGACCCATGCCGAGGATTACGCCGAGGGGCTCTCCGCCTCGCTCAAGGCCGGCATCGCCGCCCTGCCGCCGGAGGTGGAGGGGGCCGTCGTGCTGCTGGGCGACATGCCGCTCGTCACCCCCGCCGCCATCGACCGTCTGCTGGCCGCCTTCGACCCTGAGGAGGGGCGGGCCATCGTGCAGCCGACCTTCCGGGGCAAGCAGGGCAACCCCGTCCTCTGGGGCCGCGAGTTCTTCCCCGAGATCCTGGAGATCAGCGGCGATGTCGGGGCGCGACACCTCACCGGCCGCCATGCCGACCGGCTGGTCGGGGTGGAGATGGCCGATGACGGCGTGCTCCGGGATTTCGACACGCCCGAGGCGCTGCGCGGCCTCGATCCGGTCAAGACCTGACCTTCTGGCGGGGGCACCCCACTTCCTCCGCCATGCCGACCGCCTACGCCATTCCTTTCACCCCCGACGCCACCCCCGCCGTCTCCCCGAGGGCGCTGCTCTCCGCCTGGGACACGGCGCGGGAGGCGGCGGCGGCGGCGCTGCACGGCCCGCCCCGGCATTTCCGCTTCCCCGGCCGCTTCGCGGGCGACCCTTCGCTCGACCTCCTGCTGGAGGACCGCGACGCCTGCTGCTGGGCGGAGGCGCTGGACCGGCGGTTCGGCCTCGACCACGCCGAGGGGATGGCCGTCCTGCTCCGCCTGCTCGCCCTGCTGGAGGTGATGGGGCGGGCGAGCTGGCTGCGCGGGCTGTTCGACATCGGGCGGGAAGGCACCCTGCTCCACCCCGATCTTCTGCGCGCCGCGGCGACGCAGCCCCTGGACGGCGCGGCCCGCTTCGATGAAGAGGGATTGCGGCACCGCCTCGCGCGCCCGCGCCTGACGACGCCGAACAGCACCACCGGAGCGACGCCCGCATGAAGCAAACCCTCCCCGCGCTCCTCTCCGGCCTGCTGCTCCTGGGCTGCGCCGGCCAGACGCCCGCGCGCCCGCAGGCGGGAGGGGAGAGTGGCCGCGCCGCCGTCAACGCGGCCTGCACCGCCGAGGCCGAGCGCGTGGTGCGCTACCGCGACCGCGGCCAGCTCATGAGGCAGGACGACTACAACGCGCGCGTCGGCACCACCTCCCATCTCGGGCCGCAGGTGATCACCGACCAGATCGCCCAGGTCTATGAGCGCGACCGGCTGGCGGCCGAATGCGCGCGCGGCACGGCGCGGGCCGAACAGCCGCGCGCCCCGGCCATCGGGCCCGCCGGAGCCCCGGTCGGGCGCTGAGGCGCCCTTGCCCCCGGCCCTCTCCCGAATCGTCGCCGGCCCCCTCGGCCGCGCGCTCTCCAGCCGCAACGCCCGCATCTTCTTCGGCGCCAGCCTCGGCGCATGGACCGGGCTGTGGATGCACCGCATCGGCGTCGCCTGGCTCGCCTGGGAGCTGTCGCGCAGCGCGGCCTGGGTGGGGCTGATCGCCTTCGCCGACCTCGCCCCCGCCGTGCTGGTCAGCCCCGTGGCCGGCGCGGTGGCCGACCGGGTGGACCGGGTCCGTCTGACCATGATCTCCCAGGCGATCATCGGGATCGAGGCGCTGACCGTCGCGGGCCTCACCGCCACGGGCGGGATCTCCATCGGCCTTCTCTTCGCGCTGGAGGTGGTCAGCGGCACGGCGGCCTGCTTCGCCCAGCCCGCCCGGCAGACGCTGATCCCCGCCATCGTCGCGCGGGAAGACCTGCCGGCAGCGGTCGCCGCGAACAGTCTTCTCTTCAACGTGGCCCGCTTTGTCGGGCCCGGCCTCGCCGGGGTCGTCATCGCCGCCTGGGGGGTCGCGCCCTCCATCCTGTGCAACGCGCTCGGTCAGGCTTTCGCGACCCTCTCCATGCCGCGGCTGCGGGTGGAGGCGGCCCAGCGCCGGGGCCATGCGGCAACGGCCTCGCTGCTCGCGGAGACGCTGGAGGGCTTCCGCTACGCCGCCCGGCACCCCGGGCTGGGGCCCGTCCTCGTCTTCTCCGCCCTTTCCTCCGTCCTGCTGCGCGGGGTGCAGGAGATCCTGCCGCCCTATGTCGAGCGGCTCTTCGGCCGGGGTGCCGAGTCGCTGGCGCTGCTCACGGCCTGCTTCGCGGTGGGGGCCCTCGTCTCGGGGCTCATCGTCGCCTCGCGGGGGCGACTCGGCGGAACCACGCGGATCGCCGTCCTCGCCATTCTCGCCCAGGCGGTCGCGACGGCGCTCTTCGCCGCGACGGGGCATTTCGGCTTCGCCCTTCTCTGCGCGGCGGCCATCGGGGCGAGCGCCTCCGCCCACGGCATCTCCGTCCAGCTCCTGGCCCAGACCGCCGCCACCCCGGCCATGCGCGGCCGGATCCTCTCGCTCTGGGCCCTCATCTCCCGCGCCTGCCCGGCCATGGGGGCGCTGGCCCTCGGGGCCGCCGGGGAGGCCTTCGGGCTGCGCCTCCCCACCCTCCTGGCCGCGGGGCTGACGCTCGCCGTCTTTGCCTGGGGGATGAGCCGGGCGGGCGGGATCGCGGCCTCCCTGGAAGGGCCCAGGCAGGGCGAGGCCGAGCGGCGCTAGGGCGCCTCCTTGCCGCGCCCCCTCCGCGCGCCCTAGAAGCCCCGCGCCATTCCGGCCTCGGAGTACCAGACATGAGCGCGATCCTTCGCAAGGGCGTCGGCCCCGTCCTCTCGACCTCGGTCGAGTATCACGGCTTCGTCTACCTCGCCGGCATCACGGCCGACGACCTGTCCCAGGACGTCACAGGCCAGACCCAGCAGGTCCTGGACAAGATCGACGCCGCGCTCGAGGAGCACGGCACGGACAAGACCCGCCTTCTCCAGGCCCAGGTCTGGCTGAAGGACATCCGCGACCGCGACGCCATGAACAAGCTCTGGACCGCCTGGCTGCCCCAGGGCGGCGCCCCCGTGCGCGCCTGCGTCGAGGCGAACATGGCGGACCCCCGCCATCTGGTGGAGATCATGGTTACGGCTTGCCGCTGAACCTCTTGGAATGGCATCGGAATCCGGTGCCATTCCCCCTGCCTGACTGTGGCCGCACGACCGCAACACTGTGTCCCAAGCTGTCGCGTTAACCTTCTTGCAGGAATGAAGTCCTGATAGCTTTCCCCTCAGCTACCCCGTCGCGGTAAATCACATCACCTTGCGCCTGGAAGCCCGATGCCAGGTTGCCGCGGTTTCAAAGGCTTGGATAACACCTCCGTGACGCCGCCAGGAATGGCGGGGCCGGTCGACCGGTCAGGGACAAGAGGTCTGTATTGGGGGATAGAATGCGGGCAAAGAGCGTTGCCGTTGCGGTGGTCGCGGCTTGCGGGATGGTTCTCGCGCCGGACCTGATATCCTCGGCCAGCGCTTCCTCCCCGAACCGGGGTGGTGCCAAGCATGTCTCCGCCGCCCAGGCCGCGGCCCCCACCGCCTCTCAGGCCGAGCCGGTTCGCCAGAACCGTTTCAGCGGCGCCAAGGCCGCGCGCCGCGGCACCGGGCGGGGCGAGATGCCGAGCGAGGTGAGCTCCTTCACCAGCATCTCCTGCGTTCCCTATGTGCGCATGGTCACGGGCATTCAGATCACCGGTAATGGCGGGACCTGGTGGAACAATGCCGCCGGCCTTTATCAGCGTGGCAACCGTCCGGAGCCCGGCGCGGTGCTCGTCTTCCGCGCCTCCGGCGGCATGCGCTCGGGCCATGTGGCCGTGGTGGAGCAGCAGGTGAGCGCGCGCGAGATCACCATCCACCATGCGAACTGGGAGGGCCCGGGCATCCGCAAGGGCACGGTGATGCGCAACGTCTCCGTCATGGATGTGTCGGAGGACAACGACTGGACCGCCGTACGCGTCCAGGTCGGGCACGACTCCGACGCCCACGGCCGGACCTATGCGACTTACGGCTTCATCTTCGACCGCCCGGAGGGCATGACGGCCCCGCGCGGCCCGATCATGGTCCGCGACAGCCGGCCCCTGCAGGAGGTGGCCGAGGCGCCCGCTCCCAGCTCGCACCTGCGCTTCATCAACACCTCGGTCGGAGGCCTCGGCGTCGAAGCCGCGCGCTAGAGCGCAAGCGACCGGGTTCCGGGGAGGGCGGCGGCGGATAGGGGGTCCGCCACCGCCCTCCCCGCTTCGTTTTTCAGTATCTCATTCCGAATCCGAAAATTCCTGAGCCGCCGGTGGAAGGTAGCCCTGGCCGGGGCTCAGGCCTGCCGGCTGCCCAGCTCGGCCGCCGTCCAATCCTCCGGACCAGCGATCTCCACGCGGTTCCGCCCCTTCGCCTTCGCGCGGTAGAGCGCGACATCCGCCGTGGCCGCGAGCCCGTCCACGGTGCAGTCCGGCACGGCCACCGCGACGCCGATGCTGATGCTCACCTCGAGCGAGACCTCGCCCACCACGACCGGCGTGTCGGACACCGCTGCGCGCAGCCGCTCGGCCACCATGCCGGCATCGTCGGCCGGCTGCGGCGCCATGGCGACGACGAATTCCTCCCCGCCGAAGCGCGCGACGACGTCCACGGCCCTGAGATGCACGCGCAGGCGCTCCGCCACTTCCCGCAGCACCACGTCGCCGACGGCGTGGCCATAGGTGTCGTTGACCGCCTTGAAGCGGTCCACGTCGATCAGCAGCAGGGTGGCGCCGCCGGCGCGCAGGAGCCCCTCGAGGTGGCGGGTGACGTACCGGCGGTTACGCAGCCCGGTGAGGCTGTCCGTCACCGCCATCTCCAGGCTGCGCTGCAGGTCGGCGCGCAGCCGCTCCTGGTAGCGCTTGCGCCGGATCTGGTTTCGCGCCCGGGCCCGCAGCTCGTTGGCGTCCACCGGCCGCAGCACGTGGTCGTTCGCGCCGAGGTCGAAGCCGCGCAGCACCTGGTTCCGCTGGTCCGTATCCGCGATCAGCAGCACCGGCACCTCGCGCGTCGATGACTGCGCCCGCATCCGCGAGGCCAGGCGAAGCCCCTCGCCGTCGTCCAGCCAGAGGCTGAGCACGGCGAGGTCCACATTCTCCTCCAGCAGCCGCTGCCAGGCGCCCGCCGCATCGGCCGCCCGCGTCACGGTCACACCGTCCTGGGCGAGGATGGAGGCGAGGCTGGCGGCCTCCGCATCGTCCTCGGTCGCGAGGAGGGCGTGCGCGCCGGCCACGCTGCGCGAGGGGTCCGGCATCGGCTCGAAGCCGAGGTCCCGCGCGGTCTCGGCCCGCAGGCGGAAGGCGTCCAGCACCTGCTTCGTGCGCAGCAGCGCCCGGAGGCGCGCGAAGAGCGTCGCGTGGTCCACGGGCTTGGAGAGGAAGTCGTCCGCCCCCGCCTCCAGCCCGCGCACCCGCTCGGCCTGGTCCACCAGCGCCGTGATCATGACTACCGGGATATGCGCGGTGACGGGGGAGGCCTTCAGCACGCGGCAGACCTCGTAGCCGTCCATGCCGGGCATCATCACGTCGAGCAGGATGACGTCGGGGCTCCAGAGCTGGGCGAGGCGCAGCGCCTCCGTTCCCGAACTGGCGAGCGCGACCTCGTAGTACTCGGCGTTGAGCCGCGCCTCGAGGAGCTTGAGATTGGCCGCGATGTCATCGACCACGAGAACCCGCGCGGTCATGCCCGGCCGGTCCTCCCCGTGGCGGGGAGGACGCGCATCCGTGCCAGGAGAGACCTGGAACCCATCGTCCTCTCAGCCGTGATCGGGGCGGAAGGCATTAACGCGTAGGACTCCCGCCCTGGTGGTGCAACAGCCTGTTCTCACGCCCCCGTATACGCAAGATGTGTGGCAGGAGAAATAACGCACTCGGGAACTCGGGAATTCCCGCCGCTTCCCGAGCGGCGGGGCGCCGTGGGAGGGCGGCGGGACCGCCGCCCCGCCCGGCTCAGGCGTTGCCGGAGAGGTAGTCCATCGCGGCCTTCACGCCCCCGGCCTCGTGCGGCACGCCGGCCACCCGCAGCCCCATTTCCACCCCGCCCAGCGTTCCCAGCAGGGACAGGTCGTTGAAGGCGCCGAGATGGCCGATGCGGAACACCCGGTCATTCAGCCGCCCCAGCCCGTTCCCGAGCGACATGTCGAAGCGCTCGAGGATCGCCGCGCGCAGGGCGTTCGCGGAGTGGCCCTCCGGCAGGCGTACCGCCGTGAGCGCGGAGGAGTAGTGCCGCGGCTCGGCGCACTGCACCTCCAGCCCCCAGGCGCGCACGGCGCGGCGCGTGGCCTCGGCGTGCCGGTCGTGCCGGGCGAAGACGTTGGGCAGGCCCTCGGCCATCAGCATGTCGAGCGCGGTGTCCAGCGCGTAGAGCATGTTGGTCGCGGGGGTGTAGGGGAAGTAGCCGGTGGCATTGGCGGCCAGCATCGGCTTCCAGTCCCAGAAGCTGCGCGGCAGCCGCGCCGTCTCGCTCGCGCGCACCGCCTTCTCCGACACCGCGTTGAAGGAGAGGCCCGGCGGGAGCATCAGCCCCTTCTGGCTGCCCGAGATCGTGACGTCCACGCCCCACTCGTCGTGCCGGTACTCGATCGAGCCGAGCGAGGAGATCGTGTCCACCAGCAGCAGCGCGGGGTGGCCGGCCGCGTCCATCGCGCGCCGCACCTCGTCGATGCGGGAGGTGCAGCCCGTGCTCGTCTCGTTGTGGACGACGCAGACGGCCTTGATCTCATGGCCCTTGTCGGCCCGCAGCGCGGCCTCGATCGCGGGCACGTCGGCGGCGCGGCGCCAGTCCGTCTCCAGCAGCCGGGGCTGCAGGCCGAGCCGCTCGGCCATCTCCTGCCAGAGATGGGCGAACCAGCCGGTCTCGCACATCAGCACCGTGTCGCCGGGCGAGAGAGTGTTCACCAGCGCCGCCTCCCAGGCTCCGGTGCCGGAGGCGGGATAGATGACCACGGGCCCGGTGGTGCCGAAGACCGGCTTCACCTTCTCCAGCACCCGCTTGCCCAGGATGCCGAAATCGGGGCCGCGATGGTCCATCGTGGGGTTGTCGAGGGCGCGCAGCACGCGGTCGGGCACGTTGGTCGGGCCGGGGATCTGCAGGAAATGCCGGCCATTCTCGGGCCGGGTGGTGAAATAGGCCATGGGCGTCCTCCGCTCTGGCCGCCGGTCTAGCCCTCAACCCCGCGTCGTGCCAATGAGTTCGGCGCGTTCGATTGATGAGCATCATGGATGCCTCGGAACAGCCTGGGCAGGGCGGATAATGCCGGGCGGTCATCGCGCAGCGTCAATGAATTCGCCATGTCCCATTGATGAAGATTATGGATGCGACGGGGCAGGCAGGCTCGGGTAATCTTGCCCCGCAGGAGACGCCAGGAATGAACGCCATCACCCGCTCGCGCATCGCCCCCGGCGACAGCCGCCTCGCCGCCCGCCTGAAGCGCGAGACGGAAGGGGAGGTCCTGTTCGGGGCCGGCGACCGCGGGCGCTACGCCACCGATGCCAGCATCTACCAGGTGGAGCCGATCGGCGTGCTGCTCCCCCGCACGGTGGAGGACGTGGCCGCCGCCATGGCCATCTGCCGCGAGGAGGGCGTGCCGGTGCTGCCGCGGGGCGGCGGCACGAGCCAGTGCGGGCAGACCGTGAACCGCGCCCTCGTGATCGACTGCACGAAGCACCTGCGGAATCTCGTCTCGGTGGACAGGGCGGCCATGCGGGCGGTGGTGCAGCCGGGCATCTCCCTCGGCGGGCTGAACGATGCGCTGCGGAAGGACGGGCTGTTCTTCCCCGTCGATCCCTCCACCTGGGCGCGCTGCACGATCGGCGGCATGGCGGCCAACAATTCCTGCGGCTCGAAATCCATCCGCTACGGTCTGATGGCGGACAACGTGATGGCGATCGACGCGCTGCTGCCCGGCGGGGAGCGCTTCACCTTCGGCGAACTACCCGACAATCTCGGCGAGGGCGTGCCCGGGAGCGTGGCGGAGCTGGTGAACCGCCTGCGCGCCCTCGGCGCGGCGGAGGCGGCGGAGATCGCGGCGCGCTTCCCGAAGGTGCTTCGCCGCGTCGGCGGCTACGACCTGGAGTCCCTCACCCCCGAGGCGCGGGCGAACGGCCGCGGCAATCTCGCGCGCATCCTCGTCGGCAGCGAGGGCACCCTCGCCTTCTCCGCGGGACTTGAGTTGAAGCTCTGGCCGATCAAGCCGCGCAAGGCGCTGGGCATCTGCCAGTTCCCCACCTTCCGCGCGGCGATGGAGGCCTCCCGGCACCTCGTCACCCTCGACCCCGAGGCGGTGGAGCTGGTGGACCGCACGATGATCGACCTCGGGCGCTCCATCGACATCTACCGGCCGACGATCGACCGCATGGTGACCGGCGAGCCGGACAGCCTGCTCATCGTCGAGTTCCACGGCCATGAGGACGCGGCGCTGGCGCGCGACCTCCGGCGGCTGGACGAGATGATGGCCGATCTCGGCTATCCCGGCGCGGTGGTGGAGTGCATCGACTCCGGCTTCCAGGCCGCGGTCGCCGAGGTGCGCGAGGCCGGGCTGAACATCATGATGTCCATGAAGGGCGACGGGAAGCCGGTCTCTTTTATCGAGGACACGGCCGTGCCGCTCGACGACCTGGCCGACTACACCGAGCGGCTGAACGAGGTGTTCGAGCGCCACGGCACCAAGGGCACCTGGTACGCCCATGCGAGCGTCGGCTGCCTGCATGTCCGGCCCGTGCTGAACATGAAGAGCGGCGAGGACGTGCGCCGCATGCGCCAGATCGCCGAGGAGTGCTTCGCCCTCGTACGCGAGTACAAGGGCAGCCATTCGGGCGAGCACGGCGATGGCATCGTCCGCTCCGAGTTCCACGAGGAGATGTACGGCCCCCGCATCGTCCGCGCCTTCGAGACGGTGAAGGACGCCTTCGATCCGGCGGGGCTGATGAATCCCGGCCGCGTCGTGCGCGCGCCGCGGATGGATGACCGCAGCCTCTTCCGCTACCCGCCGGACTACGCGGCCGATCCCGCCGTGACGCCGGTGCTTGACTGGTCCGCCTGGCCCGGCCCGCAGGGCGGCCTGCTCGGCGCGGTCGAGATGTGCAACAACAACGGCACCTGCCGGAAGTTCGACGCCAACGTCATGTGCCCGAGCTTTCGCGCGACCCGCATGGAGCGGGACCTGACGCGCGGCCGCGCGAACACGCTGCGCTTGGCGCTGACCGGCCAGCTCGGCCCCGACGCGCTGGCCTCGGACGAGGTGGCCGAGGCGCTCTCCCTCTGCGTCTCCTGCAAGGGCTGCAAGCGCGAGTGCCCGACGGGCGTGGACATGGCCAAGATGAAGATCGAGGCCCAGTACGCCCGCGCGAAGAAGCACGGCGTCTCCGCCAAGGACCGGCTGATCGCCACCCTTCCGCAATGGGCGCCGCTCGCCTCCCGCGCGCCCTTCCTGGCCAATGCGCGGGAATGGGTGCCGGGCGCGCGCGCGATCGGGGAGCGCGTGCTGGGCTTCACCAAGCAGCGCGCCCTGCCCCGCTTCGCCGCCCGGCCCTTCCGTGACCCGGAGGACGGGGCGCCGGCGCCCCGCGGCGACGTGCTGCTCTTCGGCGACACCTTCAACCGCTACTTCGAGCCGGAGAACCTGCATGCCGCGGTCCGCGTGCTGCGCGCCGCCGGCTATCGCGCGGTTTCGGCCAGGGCATCCGACTCGTCGCGCCCGCTCTGCTGCGGCCGCACCTACCTGGCCGCGGGCATGGTGGAGGAGGCACGCATGGAGGCGCGGCGGACGATGGAGGCGCTCTCCGGCTCCGACCTCCCGGTGCTCGGGCTGGAGCCCTCCTGCCTTCTCACCCTGCGCGACGAGTTCAAGTCGCTGCTCCCCGGCGAGGAGGCGGACCGGCTCGCCGACCGCGCGATGCTTCTCTCCGAGTTCCTGGTGCGCGAGGGCGCGGAGCTGCCGCTGCAGGAGGTGGCCCCCGCCGCGCATATCCATGGCCACTGCCACCAGAAGGCGTTCGGCGCCTTCCCGGCCGCGGTCAAGGCGCTGCGCACCGTGCCGGGGCTGGAGGTGAAGCCGATCACCTCCTCCTGCTGCGGCATGGCGGGCGCCTTCGGTTACGACGCGCGCCGGGTAGAGGTGTCGAAGGCCATGGGCGAGCTCTCCCTCGCCCCCGCCGTGCGCGCGGCGCCGGAGGGGGACGTGATCGTGGCCGACGGGACATCCTGCCGCCACCAGATCGCCGAGCTCACGGGGCGCGAGGCGCTGCACAGCGTGCGCGTGCTCGACCGTGCGCTGCGGCGGGACGCGGAGTGACCGTGACGGCACCCTGTTGCTGCGCTGCAACAGGGTGCAACCAGGTGTTGTAGGGGGGATGAAAGAGCAACCGTTTCGCGGCAGGATAGGAATCGTCCAGTCCCCGTATCGTTTCACGGGGTCTCCCAAAAGAGAGATGATCTTGATGCCTCGCCTGCGCGCAGCGCTGCTCGCCACGACCCTTCTCGCCCTGCCCCTCGCGGCCCAGGCGCAGCCCGTCACCGGGCTCTATATCAGCGGCGGCGCGGGCTATAACTATCTCCAGGGCACCGAGCGGGAGCTGACCGGCAATGCCGGTGCGGCCGCGCGCGCCGCCGGCATCCCGACGAAGGTCGAGGTGACCTGGGAGAACGGCTGGGTCGGGCTCGGCTCGATCGGCTGGGGCTTCGGCAACGGCCTGCGCGCCGAGGTCGAGGGCTTCTACCGCGAGAACGACTACCACGGCACGCTGGCCGCCGGCCTGGCGAGCCGCACCAACGGCGGCAAGCTCTGGCAGGCCGGCGCGATGGCGAACGTGCTGTTCGACCTCGACCTCCGCCGCTTCGGCTGGGCCGAGCCGATCTTCACGCCCTATATCGGTGGCGGCATCGGCTGGTCCCACGTGGCGCAGGACAACGTGCGCACCGACTTCCGCCCGGTTCGCTCGCAGCTCCTCGTCTCGGATGACGACTCGGACGTCTTCGCCTTCCAGGGCATCGCCGGCGCTTCCTTCCCCCTCGGCGTCCCCGGGCTGAGCCTGACGGCCGAGTACCGCTTCTTCGGTACGACCGACCCGAACTTCACCGTCGTCCAGCGCCAGACGATCAACAACACGGTGACCGTCACGAAGCAGGGGCTCGAGAATTTCAACCACAGCGCGCTGCTCGGCCTGCGCTACGCCTTCAACCAGCCGCGCCCGGCGCCGGTCGCCACGGTTGCTCCCGCGGCCCCGGCGGCGGCTCCGGCGCCTGCGCGCACCTACCTCGTGTTCTTCGACTTCGACCGCGCCGACCTGACGGACCGCGCCCGCCAGATCATCGGCGAGGCGGCCCAGGCCGTGAACTCGACGGGCACGACGCGCATCGAGGTGGCCGGCCATGCCGACCGCTCGGGCACGCCGCAGTACAACCAGCGCCTGTCCCAGCGCCGCGCCGAGGCGGTGGCGGCCGAGCTTGCCCGCCGCGGCATCTCGCGCAACCAGATCTCGGTCCAGGCTTTCGGCGAGAGCCGCCCGCTGGTGCCGACCGCCGACGGCGTGCGCGAGCCGCAGAACCGCCGCGTCGAGATCGTGCTGCGCTAAGCAGCACGGCCTCCCGCAAGGGCGTCCAGGGGGGCGGGACCGAAAGGTCCCGCCCTCTTTCTTTTGGAACCGGACCACGAACGGAGGTTCCAGCGGGAGGCGATCCGTCGTAGCTCCTCCCGCATGACTTCCCGCCCAGACCGCGACGCCATCCAGGCGGAAATCCTCCGGCAGGTCGCTGCGCGCGGCCCAGCGAAGAGCATCTGCCCGAGCGAGGTGGCCCGGGCCCTTCTGCCGGAATCCTGGCAGTCCCTGATGGGCCCCGTTCGCCAAGCCGCCGTCGCGCTCGGCCGCGAGGGAAGGCTCGAGGTGCTGCGCAAGGGCCGCCCCGCCGATCTCGACGAGCTCCGCGGCGTGATCCGCCTCCGCGCGCCCGCCCCGCCGGAGTGACCGCGCCGGATTGACCCGGGCCGGCCAAGGGGGACACTCACCCCTTCCCCAAGGCCGGACCATGCCCATGCGCTTCACCCTCGCCGCTCTTCGAGACGCGTGGTCGCTTTCCCGCCCCTTCTGGAACGGCGACCAGCGCTGGGCCGCGAGGGGGCTGCTCGCCGTGGTCGTGGTGCTGAACCTAGGCCTCGTCGCGATGAACGTGCTGCTCACCTACTGGCAGCGCGGCTTCTACAACGCACTGGAGACGAAGGACTGGCAGGCCTTCATCAACCTCCTCCTCATCGGCGGCCCGACGGACGACTTCGCCTTCATCCCCGGCTTCAGCCTCGTCGCGGCGCTCTACATCGTCGTCGCGGTCTACGCGCTCTATCTCAAGCAGGCGCTCCAGATCCGCTGGCGCCGCTGGCTCACGGATTCCCTCACGCGCCGCTGGCTCGGCCACCGCGCCTACTACCGGCTCGCGGTGGAGGACCGGGGCACGGACAACCCGGACCAGCGCCTCGCGGAGGACGCGCGCCTCTTCGTGGACAGCACCCTTACCCTCGGCCTCGGGCTGATGCGGGCGGTGGTCACGCTCGTCTCCTTCGTCTTCGTGCTCTGGGGCCTCTCGGGCGAGGTCACGGTCTTCGGCGTCGCCATCCCCGGCTACCTCGTCTGGGTGGCGCTCGCCTATTCGGCGCTGGGCACCTGGCTGACGCACCGGATCGGGCGAAAGCTGATCGGGCTGAACTTCCTGCAGGAGCGGGTGGAGGCGGACTTCCGCTACGCCCTCGTCCGCGTGCGCGACAATGTGGAGGGCATCGCCCTTCACCGGGGCGAGGAGGAGGAGCGCACCGGGCTGGAGGGACGCTTCGGCGCGGTGATCGGCAACTGGTGGGCGATCATGCGCGCCACCAAGCAGCTCACCTTCTTCACCGCCGGCTTCTCCCAGGTGGCGACGATCTTCCCCTTCGTCGTCGTCGCGCCGAACTATTTCGCCGGGCGCATCCCGCTGGGCGGGCTGATCCAGACCTCAACCGCCTTCGGCTCGGTGCAGGAGGCGATGTCCTGGCTGGTGAACAACTATCCCGAGGTGGCGGCCTGGAGGGCGACGGTGCAGCGCCTGACCGGCTTCGAGACCGCGATCAGCGCCGCCGAGGCGGCCGATGCCGAGGGGCCGCGCGTCGAGAGCGGGACGCAGAAGGGGCTGGAGGCGAGCGGGCTCGGCGTGTCGCTGCCGGACGGCCGGCCGTTGCTGGAAGACGTGTCCCTCACCGTCGCGCCGGGGGAGGCGGTCGTCGTCTCCGGCGCTTCGGGCAGCGGGAAGTCCACCCTCTTCCGGGCGCTGGCCGGGATCTGGCCTTTCGGCCGGGGCCGCGTCTCCGTGCCGGCGGGGGGCAGTGCGCTCTTCCTGCCCCAGCGTCCCTACCTGCCGCTCGGCACGCTGCGGCGAAGCCTGTCCTATCCCTCGCCGGAGGGCAGCTTCGACGACGCCGCGCTGCGCGCGGTGCTGGAGGATGTGGGGCTGGGGCACCTCGCGCCACGCCTCGACACGGGGGAGAGCTGGGAGCGCGTGCTCTCGGGCGGGGAGCAGCAGCGGCTGGCCTTCGCTCGCGCCCTGCTGCAGCGCCCGGCCTGGCTCTTCCTGGACGAGGCGACCGCCAGCCTCGATCCCGTAGCGGAGGAACGTCTCTACCGGCTGCTGCGGGAGAGGCTGCCGGGCACGGCGATGGTCTCCATCGCCCATCGCCCGGCCGTGGCCGCCTTCCACGACCGCGCCCTGCGGGTGGAGGGGCGCCGCCTCGTGCCGGCCTGAGGGCCGGCCCGGGGTTCCGGCGCCCCGCCGCTCAGTGCTCCTGGTCGGGCGCCGGATCGGAGTTGAGGAGGGTGTAGCGCTCCTCGCCGATCTTCTCGATCAGGGTGAACTGGGCGTGGAGGAAGTCCTGGTGCTTCTCCTCGTCCGCGAGGATCTTCAGCAGCAGGTCGCGGGAGACGTAGTCGCGCACCGCCTCGCAATGGGCGATGCCGTCACGGAGGTCCTGGATGGCCTTCTGCTCGATCCGCTCGTCGCATTCCAGGATCTCCTTCACGGACTGGCCGATCAGGATCTGGTTCAGGCGCTGGACGTTGGGCAGGCCGTCGAGGAAGAGGATGCGCTTGATGAGCCAGTCGGCGTGGCGCATCTCCTCGATCGACTCCTCGTACTCGTGCTTGCCGAGCCGGGTCACGCCCCAGTGGTTCAGGGTGCGGGAGTGGAGGAAGTACTGGTTGATCGCGGTCAGCTCGTTGGTGAGCTGGATGTTCAGGTACTCAATGACCTTCTGGTCGCCGGGCATGGCGGGCGCCTCTGCTGCTTCAGCCCTGCGGAATGGAGCGGCGCCGCGCCGTGGTCAACGCCCGTTTCGGGGCGCGCCGCACTCAGTGGGCGAGCGTTGCGCCGGTGTCCAGCGCGGGAAGGGGCTGCCCCGAGCCGTCGCGCAGCATGCCCAGGATGGTGGCGGTGCAGCAGCCGCACTGCGCCCGGCAGTTGCAGGCGGCATAGACATCGTGGGTACGGCCCGCGCCGGCCGTGATGGCCGAGCGGATCTGGGTGTCGGTCAGGCCGTTGCAGCTGCAGACATACATGCGGTGCGGTCCTCGCGCCCAGTGCGGTCTCTGTCCCGCTGCGATCCCCGCAACCGGACGCCGCCCTTCTACCAGTTGCGAAAGATGATGCAAGTCATTCTCAATCGAGGAGGCGCGATTTCCTGCCTCAGCCCGGTGCGGGGGCACGTAGCCAGCTGGAGGTGACATGGGCGCAGGGCTTCTCCGCCCCCTCGCCGCGCATCCAGACCTCGGCATAGACGCTGTTGCGGCCGTGCCGGACGATCCGGACCTCGGCCAGCACCCCCGCATTCCCGGCCGGGCGAAGGAAGGCGATGCTGAGCTGGGCGGTGCGGGTCTCGTCCCCGCCCCCGGTCGCGACGAGGAGCGGCACCCAGATCGCCACGTCGGCGAGCGCCATCAGCGCGGGGCCCGAGGCGGTGCCGCCGGGGCGGAGCGACAGTTCCGAGGGCGGCAGGCGCAGGATGGCGGTGTCGGGCCCCGCGCTCACCACCTCGATGCCGAGGGCGCCGGCCAGGGGAACCCCCTCCCGCACCCGGGCCGTCAGTTCCTCGACCGTCACGCCCCTCTCCCCTGCCCCGCCCCTCGCCCGCCCCCTGGCCGGCCCTCATGGGGGCGGATAGAAACACCGTGTCACCTCGGAGGGGAGCCGCCCAGCCATGAAGACCCGCGCCGCCGTCGCCTGGGAGGCGAACAAGCCCCTGACGATCGAGACCGTGGATCTCGAAGGCCCCAAGGCCGGGGAGGTGCTGGTGGAGATCATGGCCACCGGCGTCTGCCACACCGATGCCTACACGCTGTCGGGCCTGGATTCGGAGGGCAAGTTCCCCTGCATCCTCGGGCATGAGGGTGCGGGCGTCGTGCGGGAGGTCGGCGCGGGCGTGACGAGCGTGAGGCCGGGCGACCACGTCATCCCGCTCTACACGCCGGAATGCCGGAACTGCAAAACCTGCCTTTCCCAGCGCAGCAACCTCTGCACGGCCATCCGCTCCACTCAGGGGCAGGGCATCATGCCCGACGGGACTTCGCGCTTCTCCTGCGAGAATCCCAACAAGCCCGTCTGGCACTACATGGGCTGCAGCACCTTCTCGAACTTCACCGTGCTGCCCGAGATCGCGGTCGCCAAGGTCCGTGAGGACGCGCCCTTCGACAAGATCTGCTACATCGGCTGCGGCGTGACGACCGGGATCGGCGCGGTGATCTACACGGCCAAGGTGCGGCCGGGATCTAATGTCGTGGTCTTCGGGCTCGGCGGCATCGGGCTGAACGTCATCCAGGGCGCGCGCATGGTGGGCGCCGACAGGATCGTCGGCGTGGACCTCAACCCCGCCAAGGCCGAGATGGCCCGGAAGTTCGGCATGACCCATTTCGTCAACCCCGACGAGGTCGGGCGCGACAAGGTGGTGCAGGCGATCCAGGACATCACCGATGGCGGCGCGGACTACTCCTTCGAGTGCGTCGGCAACGTCCACACCATGCGCCAGGCGCTGGAGTGCTGCCATCGCGGCTGGGGCGAGAGCATCATCATCGGCGTCGCCCCCTCCGGCACCGAGATCTCCACCCGCCCCTTCCAGCTCGTCACCGGGCGGGTCTGGAAGGGCTCGGCCTTCGGCGGCGCGCGCGGGCGCACGGACGTGCCGAAGATCGTGGACTGGTACATGGAGGGGAAGATCGACATCGACAGCCTGATCACCCACACCATGCCGCTGGACCGCATCAACGACGCCTTCGACCTCATGCACGAGGGCAAGAGCATCCGGTCCGTCGTCACCTTCTGACGACGTCCGTCGTCACGTTCTGACGACGCCTACTCGCCGGGGATGCTCCCCGGCGGCAGGGCGGCGGCGTGGTCGAACACGCCGCCCGCGGTCGTGATCCACACCCGGTCGCGCCGCGCGGCGATATGGGCCAGGGCGCGGCGCAGCGCCCGCATCCGATAGGGCTGGCCGATGATGTAGGGGTGGAGCGCGATCCCCATCACCTGCGCCACCCCGTCCCGCGCCTGCCGCAGCCGCTCATCGAAGTCGTCCACGATCATCTCCGCGAACTGCGAGGCGCCGTCCTTGCGCGCGACGATGGAGGGGATGTCGTTCACCTCCTGCGGATAGGGGATCGCCATCAGCGGCCCGTGCCGCGTCTTGTGCCAGACGGGCTGGTCGTCGCTGCACCAGTTGAGCGTGTAGCGGTAGCCCGCCTCGGCGAGCAGGTCCGGCGTCGCGCGGCTCTCGGCGATCCAGGGCGAGAGCCAGCCCCGCGGGGCCACCCCTTCGTGCCGAGCCATGGCCGCCGTCGCCTCGGCGATGAGGGCCCGCTCCTCCGCTTCCGGCAGGACGGATTGCCGCTCGGAATTGGTGCGCCCGTGCCCGGCCATCTCGTCCCCTCGGGCGCGGTGGGCGGCGACGAGCCCGGGCGCATGGTCGTACATCGCGCTGTTCAGCAGCACGGTGCAGGGCAGCGAGAGTTCGTCCAGCGTCTCGATCAGCCGCCAGGCGCCGACGCGGTTGCCGTAGTCCCGCCAGGCGTAGTTCAGCACGTCCGGATGCGGTCCAGCCCCGCTGCTGGCACCGGGCGCCAGCTCCGCCCCCAGCCCCTCGCCGAAGGCGAAGTGCTCCAGGTTCACCCCGAGATAGACGGCCAGCCCCGCCCCGCCCGGCCAGCTCCAGCGCGGCCGCCCGCGCCAGGGGTGGTAGCCGTGTCGGCCATGGCTGGGGAGCATGCGGGACCTCGCAGGAAAGGCGTGATGGAAAGGCGCGGAGATGCAGATGCCGTGCCGCATTCCGCCCGCGCGCGCTTTGTCCTAGAACGGCCCCGCCATGCCCAGACGTGCCGGCCGAGACCACCGTCCTGACCCGGGCCGAGCCCTGCTCGCCGCCGCCGCGCGGGAGGGGCGCTCCGCCCTCATGCCCCCGATCCTGCTCGGCCTCGCCGGGACGGGCTGCGGGGTCGCGCAGGCCTGGCTGCTCTCCTCGATCCTCTGCGGCCTGCTCGGGCTGGGCGGCGGGGGCTGGCCGGCCCTGGCTGGCGCGGCCGGGCTCGCCCTGCTGCAGATCGCCCTCGGCGTCGCGCAGGAAACCGCCGCTTCCCGCGCGGGGGAGGCCGCCCGGGCCACGCTGCGCCACCGCATCCTCTCCCGCCTCCTGGCCGAGACACCTTCTTCCCGCCCCGCCGGCGAGGGGGCGGCACTCGTGGTGGACCGGGTGGAGGCGATGGACGGCTACTTCGCCCGCTGGATCCCCGCCGCCGCCCTGGCCGTGACGGCGCCCCTCGTCGTCGCGCTCTGCGCGGCGGCGGTGGACACGCTCAGCGGCATCATCCTCCTCGCCGCCGGGCTGCTCGTGCCGATCGGCATGGCGGTTTCCGGCATCGGCGCCTCCGTCGCCAGCCGGCGCCAGTTCGACGCGTTGCAGCGCCTCTCCGGCCGCTTCCTCGACCGGATGCGCGGCCTCCCGACCCTCGTCCTCTTCCGCCGCCAGGACGCGGAGGCGCGCGCGCTCGACGCGGCGGCCCAGGAACTGCGCCGGCGGACGATGCGCGTGCTCCGCCTCGCCTTCCTCTCGACCGGCGCGCTGGAGCTGGTGGCGGCGGCGGTGCTCGGCTGCCTCGCCTGGCGGCACGGCATCCTCGCCGCGGCGGGGCACCCGGTGCCGCAGGCGGCGCTGTTCTGCCTCCTCCTCGTCCCCGGCTTCTTCGCCCCCTTCCGCGCCTTCTCCGTCGCCTATCACGAGCGCATGTCGGCCCAGGGCGCGGCCTCCGCCCTCGCCCCCATCCTCGACGGGCCCGAGCCCGCCGGGCTGAAGCTGGAGGAGGTGCCGCCGAGCGTGACGCTGGTGGTGGACCACCTCTCCCACCGCCCCGACCCCGCGCGCCCGATGGCGGTGGAGGACGTCTCCTTCCGCGTGCTGCCGGGCGAGACGCTGGTGCTCTCCGGCCCCAGCGGCGCGGGGAAGTCCACCATCCTGAAACTGCTGATGGGCTTCGCCGCGCCGGAGGCGGGCCGGATCGCGCTCAACGGGCGCGACGCCCTCGCCCTCCTGCCCGCCGAGCGGCGGCGCCTGATCGCCTACCTCCCGCAGCGCCCCGTGCTGCTCCGGGACACGATCCGCGAGAACATCCGCCTCGCCCGCCCCGAGGCGGATGACGCGGCCGTGGAGGCCGCCGCCGCTGCGGCCCAGGTCACCTCCTTCACCGCGGCGCTGCCGCAGGGGCTGGACACGCTCGTCGGCGAGGGCGGGCACGGCCTTTCCGGTGGGCAGAGGCTTCGCGTGGCCCTCGCCCGCGCCTTCCTGCGGGACGCGCCGCTGGTGCTGCTGGACGAGCCCACCGCCCATCTCGACCCCGCGACGGAGGCCCTCGTGCTTGACAGCCTGCGCCGCCTCTGCACCGGGCGCACCGCCGTCATCGCCAGCCACTCCGCCGCGCTCCGCGCCCGCTTCCCCCGGGTGCTGGAGCTGCGCGAGGGCCGGGTGGTGCCGCAGCGCCGGGCGGCCGCACCATGAGCGCCGCCCGCGACCTCGTCCGCGTCCTCGGCCTCTGGCGCGCGCGCGGCGGGTGGCTGACGCTCGGCGCGATCACCGCCGGCGCCTCGGCCCTGGCCGGCCTCGCCCTGCTGGCGCTCGCCGGGAACGGCGTGGCCCAGGGGCTGGCGACGGGCACGCTGGCCGCCGGTGCCGCCTCCCTCGTCCTGCTGCGCCCGCTGATCCTCATCCGCCCCCTGCTGCGCTGGGCGGAGCGGATGGCGACTCATGAGGCGACCTTCCGCGCCCTGGCCGACACCCGCACCTGGTTCTTCCGCCGCCTCGCCGAGCGCCTGCCGGCCGGGCCCGGCCTCACCCGCTCGGGCGACCTCCTCGGGCGGCTGGTGACGGATGTGGAATCGCTCGACGGCCTCTATCTCCGCGCCCTCGTGCCGATGGCGGCGGCGGGCGCGGTCGTGGTGGCGGTCGCGGCCATCCTCGGCTCGCTCTCCCCGGTGCTGGCGGCCATCGTTGCGGTCCCCCTCGCCCTCGCCCTCCTCCTGCCCGTGCTCGTCGCGCCCTTCGCGGGCCGGGCTGCCGCCGCCGCGGCCGGGGCGACCGGCACGCTGCGGGCCGAGGCGGTGGAGCCGCTGACCGCGCTGGAGGACATTCTCGCCGCGGGCGCCGGGCCGCGCGCCCTCGCCCGGGTGGAGGGGGCCGCCGAGGCGATGGACCGCGAGCGCCGCCGCCTCTCCCGCGCGGGCTCCCTCGGCGCGGCGACGGGGACGCTGCTCACCCAGGGGGCGCTGCTCGGCGCCCTCGCCTGGGGGCTCGCCGGCGGTGCCGCGGGGGCGGTGGTGGTCGCGCTCTTCCTCGTCCTCGCCGCGAGCGACGCGCTGGGCGCGCTCCCCCGCGCGGGCGCGGCCCTCGCCCTCGCGGGCGCCGGCGCCCGGCGGCTGCTGGAGGCGGCGGACACTCCCGTGCCCGTGCCGGACCCGCCCAGCCCCGCCACCCCCTCGGGCCACGCCATCGCGGTGCGCGGCCTCCGCTTCGCCTGGGGGCCGGACCGCGCGCCCGTCTTCGAGAACCTCTCCCTCGACCTGCCGGAAGGGGGGCGCATCGCCCTGCTCGGCCCTTCCGGGGCGGGCAAGTCCACCCTCGCCGCGCTGCTGCTGAAGCTCGCCGCCCCGCAGGAGGGGGTCATCACCCTCGGCGGCGTGGACTACGCCTCCCTCACCGCAGATGCCGTGCGCTCGCGCATCGCCTGCCTCACCCAGGAGGCGACGCTGTTCGACGACACCGTCGCCGCCAATCTCCGCCTCGCCGCGCCGGACGCGCCGGAGGCCGCGCTCTGGGAGGCGCTGGAGCGCGCCCGCATCGCCGAGCTCGTCCGCGCCCTGCCCGAGGGGCTGGAGACGCGCTGCGGGGAGGCCGGGGCGCGCTTCTCCGGCGGACAGGCGCGGCGCATCGCCCTCGCCCGTGCGCTGCTCTCCCCGGCCTCCGTCATCATCCTCGACGAGCCGACGGCGGGGCTGGACGCCGCGACCGAGCGCGCCTTCTTGGAGACTCTGGACACGGCGCTCGGCGGGCGCAGCGCCATCCTCATCACCCACCGGCTGATCGGGGTGGAGCGCCCGACCCGCATCCTCCGCCTCGCCGGCGGTCAGGCCCTGCCGGCCATGTCGTGAGCCCGTGCCGCGAGAGGCGCGCTCGTTGCGCGAGCGTGCCCTGCCGCAGGGCGCCCGGCTGCCCCATCTGATCGGCTGCCCATGCCCCGCCCCGACAGCGCCTCCCCGTCCCGCACCGCCGGGGCGGGATGCCCGCCCGCCTCCATCAGGACCACCCTCCGCGCCGTGACCCGCGCATGACCCCGACCACCGATCCCCGCGCCGTCCTGCACGACGTCTTTGGCTTCACCGATTTCCGCGGCCGCCAGGCCGAGATCGTGGCGCATGTCACGGCCGGCGGCTCCGGCCTCGTGCTGATGCCGACGGGCGGCGGCAAGTCGCTCTGCTACCAGGTGCCGGCGCTGTGCCGGCCGGGGCTCGGCGTCGTCGTCTCGCCGCTCATCGCGCTGATGGAGGATCAGGTCGCCGCGCTGCGCCAGCAGGGCGTGGCCGCCGCCGCCCTTCATTCCGGGCTCGACGAGGAGGAACGACGGCAGGTCTCGCTCGACCTCGCCAATGGCCGGCTGAAGCTCCTCTACGTCTCGCCCGAGCGCCTGGCACTGGAGGGCACGGCGGAGCGGCTGGCGCGGCGCGACCTCGCCCTCTTCGCCGTGGACGAGGCGCACTGCATCTCCGCCTGGGGCCACAACTTCCGCCCGGAATACCGGATGTTGACCATGCTGGCGGAGCGCTTCCCCGAGGTGCCGCGCGTGGCCCTCACCGCCACCGCCGACGCCCGCACCGTGGACGACATCCGCGAGCGCCTGTCGCTGACCGAGGCCCCCGTCTTCCGCGGCTCCTTCGACCGGCCCAACATCCGCATCGAGGTCGCCCCGCGCGACAACGCCACCGCCCAGATCGCCGCCTTCATGGAGGAGGCCGATGACGGGCGCGGCGCCGGCATCATCTACTGCCCTAGCCGCGCGGAGACCGAGCGCACCGCCGCCCGCCTCCGCCGCGACGGCTACGACGCCCTGCATTACCACGCCGGCATGGACGCGGCCGACCGGCGCGCGGCCGAGCGCCGCTTCTCCTCCGGCGACCCGGTGGTGATGGCGGCGACCATCGCCTTCGGCATGGGCATCGACCGGCCCGACGTGCGCTGGGTCGCCCACCACGCCCTGCCCGGCGGCCCCGAGTCCTGGTACCAGGAGATCGGCCGCGCGGGGCGCGACGGCGCCGCGGCCCGGGCCCTGCTGCTCTACGGCGCCGAAGACATCGCGATCGCCCGCCGCCGCATCGCCGAGAGCCCCGCCGCGGACGCGCAGAAGCGCCTGGACCACGAGCGGCTGGACCGGCTCGTCGCCATCGTGGAGAGCGCCACCTGCCGCCGGCGCCTGCTGCTGCGCTGCTTCGGCGACGACCTCCCGCAGGACTGCGGCAACTGCGACGCCTGCCTCCGCCCGCCGCGGCTGGTGGACGCCACCGAGGCCGCGCGCAAGCTCCTCTCCGCCGTCCACCGCACGGGCGGGCGCTTCGGCCTGGGGCATGTGGTGGACGTGCTCAGGGGCAAGGATACCGACAAGGTCGGCTCCTTCGGGCACGACAAGCTCTCCGTCTTCGGCATCGGGCGGGACGTGGCGGAGGGTGCCTGGAAGAACATCGCCCGCCACCTGCTGGCCCATGGCGCGCTCGAGATGGCGAGCGAGACGAACCTGCCGATCTACCAGGCGACCGAGGCCGCGCGCCCGATCCTGCGCGGGGAGCAGCCCGTGATGCTGCAGGAGGCGGCGCTGCGCGAGGCCGCCCGCGCCCCGCGCCGCTCCCGCGCGCAACGCCCCGGCCGCCCGGCCCCGCCTATCGGCGGCGGGGAGGACAGCGCCTTCGAGGCGCTGCGGGCCTGGCGGAAGGAGGCGGCGACGCGGCAGTCCGTCCCGGCCTATGTCATCTTCCCCGACCGGACGCTGGCCGACATCGCCGCCCAGCGGCCGCGCACGCTGGACGACCTCGCCGAAGTCCATGGGGTCGGAGCCTCGAAGCTCGACCGCTACGGGCTGGATGTGCTGCGCGTGCTGCGCGACGCGGGCTGACGGCCCCGGGAAGGAAACCGTATGAGCCCACCCATTAAATGAGAATGCCCGACCCGATAAGGCATTGATTTAACGCATTCTCTTGCGGAGCTTAAACAAGAAAGCGTCCACCCAATTCACCGGAATCAGTAAGAGGTGAATGGAAAGGTCGTGCTTGTACGTATGCGGTTAGCTTTTCGAAGGGCGCGCGGCCAACTCGACTATCGCCGGTAGGTGCTAGCTCCCGCATCAAGGGCACGCCGTACCTCTGACGCCCGCAGCCCCATGTCACCCGCCTGACGGTCTGGAACCGCGTAGGTGCTCCAAAATCCTTGGAGCACCCCAGCGTCGAACCGGATTGTCGAGCCAATACGCCGTAGTCTCGGCAGTGGTCCTACCATCACTAAGGCGAATAAAATTGGGTCGCGCAACGATAGTTCCGTTGCCGCCGTCTCAAGGCTCACCCCACCTCACACGACGCTGTTCCGCGAAGCAGATAATAAGCCTGCGTGGCATCAAAGACAAAGCGGCGAAGATCGTTTCGAGAGCGATCAACTGTGTAGCCACGAACCCGTCCCTCAACCAACCCGCTAATGATGTCAGCGAAGGATAGTGGTGGCACCCGCCCATTGGAGCAATGCCGATAAAGCGCATCGAAGTCGAGCGCATGTGGTGGGCGGATTGAGGTCGCCTGGGATGCGATTTCCCAGAACAATCCTTCGACTTCAGCCCGGTCGACCGCTTTCCAACGGGAGGCCAGCGGGTTGTAGTCGTACACGGTCAGGAAGCCGTAAGCTGCCAAGCCATCCACCTTGCTTCCTCGTACGCCACGTAGTCCGAGCATCCGGTTGGCCTCAGCGGCGCCAATAAGGCGGGGAAGGAGTCTGGCCAGCGCTTCCACGTCGGACCGTCGCAACAGATAACCGGTGGCCCGGAGTTGCTCAATCCGCGGCAGCCCCCGCCACAAGGCGCTCCGCCGCAAACGGCGCCATTGTCTCGTTGAAAGGGACAGCATCTTCTGGGCCTCGCTCGCGGTTACGAAATCCGCGAGGGTCTCAGCGACGCAGAGGAATGAAGGCAAGATTTGTGATGGAACCCCATCAACATTGAGGAGATGGTCGCGGTACGCGGCTCGCAGCCAAGGTCCGTAAGCGGCCTTGCCGCACTTGGCGATGAACCGATGAAGGTAGCCGTACTGCCTCTGGAAGCCGCGTCGCTCTCCCCTCACTCGCCTCAACCTGATGGCGAGATCGCTGAAGCTTGCTGGCCAGCCGACCGCTACGCGCACCCCGGCGTCGAGCACCATCGGGTCCAGGCTCATGCTCTTGCCCCGTAGCCCGTGAGGGTTCCCCTGCGCGAGCACGATGTCCGTGCGGCCTAGGAAGCACAAAAGTTCCACCAAATCCTTCAGCGGCAGCGACCGGAACGGCTCTGGCAGCGGGGAGCCGTGATCGCGAATTCCGAGCCGGTCGTAGACGGCAGCCGCACCGAGGCAGCCATGACTGACCGGCCGGACATCGACCGTTCGCAAGTCCTGCCCACAAGCACAGGACGTGATCGACAGACGGCGCCACCGGAGGAACGTCTTGCAGCCCGGGCAGCGGTCAATCAAAGGCTTACCATGTCGTGGGCATAGACTTGGAATAAGCAGGTCCCAAACCCGACGGTGATAGGGCTCCTCTCTGAGGCAATCCGGGCAAAGCCGCATGTGTTGCTTGACCACCATGGCCGCCGGGACGCGTTCACCGAGAACCCAGGTCTGCCCGGACACCTCGAAGCCCATCCGTTCGAGCACCCCTGGGTCCAGGTCCAGGAGCCCGGCGGCAGCCGCAGGCGATGCACTTAGGGCCGCCCTGCCCTCCTCCGGTAGGTCAAGCCACCAGAGCATCTGGGTAACCGTGCAAAGGTTCGCCTGAGCAAGCCTAGCAATCAGCCCAAGGGCGCTCTCATCGGCATGTGGTTGCACGAGCAAGGGCTGTGCCTTCACGGCTTTACCCTCTTGCGAAGCCTGGTCACACGGGACGTGTCCGGCTCGGTAAGTGGCGGAAGCCGGGGCACCGAGAAGGCGTTGAACCACCCGGGATCGGGCTGAGCGAGGGCGGCGTGCGCCAGGGCCAGCAAATGGGTATCAATCCTGTCGGCACCACGCCGGGTGCCAAGCTCGATGGTTTTCAGAAACAGCTTAAATAGCTGCCGGAAGATGCCTCCGGTCGCTCTCTCAAACCTCTCCAGAATGCCGTCGTCTAGGAGGTCCCCACGCTTCGGGAAGTCCGACGCCCGCTCGAAAGACTCGACGACCACGCGCAGTCGGCCCCAGCCGTCCGCCTCGGTCCAGACGAGCGGCGTCAGTACGGAGTCGCCGTACCGACGGTCCTCGAGTTGAACGTTCCCGAAAATCCTTCGAGCAGCTTCAGTGCCGTTGAAGACGACCGGGACCTTAGCTTCGTCAAGGATGTGAGCCTTGATAAAGTCGGCGAACCAGTACGATGCACCGGCTGTCTCAGCCTTCTTATCGAAGACCTGCTGCACCTCCTCCATCAGGATAATCTTCGTGCGGCGCAGTTGAAGAAAATGCTGCACCCGCGCAATCATCGTTCCCACGTCATGGCGATCTGACAAATCCTCGGTGCCGAGCGCCTTCAGAAAGGTTCCCAGCATGCGCTTGTTGGTGAACGGGGTGGGTACCTTCATCAGCACGGCGGGCCTTGCGCCGGTTTGGGGGTCCGGTAGTGCCCACGCTTGCCGCATGATTTCGGTGAACACCTGCGTCTTGCCGACGCCAGGTGGGCCGGACAGCAATTGGCAGAGGGCGTCGCCGTTCGGCAGGTAGCCGTTATCGCGAAGGTCCTCGATGTTAAGGATCGCGGTTTTGAATTCGTCTGAGCGGAAGAAGACGCGTTTGAGGCGCGCGATCCGTCGCGCCTCTTCGGCACGACACTGCCCGCGGTCGTCAGTCATCGAGCCCCTCCACCTCGATACCACTTTTCCGAGCGCGGTCAGGCAGGCTCTCCTCCGGCTGCGACGCCAGGGTGGGCCTGTCCGCTGAAGGCTTCACCTCAAGCTTCTTCTCCTCTGAGGGCAGCCCATCGTCCTGCTGCGCCCCGCGGGCACCATCTTGGTCCGCATCCGGTTGCAGAAGGTCAACGACGGACCGGCCGTCCCCTTCGTACTCGAGTTCGACGGCGCGATGGACCTTCCACCAGGAACCCTTGGAGCCGAGACCGTTGAGGCGCGCCGCCTTCATGCGACCGCTGGCGTGCGGGTTACCCAGGATTTCGTCCATTGAGCGCTGAAGAGCATCGCGCGCCACGCAGAGATCCTTCACGGAGACATACTTGCGCATGCGCTCGAGAGCTAACCGGCGAATCAACCTGTGCTGTGCAAGCGTAAGCCCCCGGGTGTACTCGGGCTCTTGGGATTGGAGTTTCTCGTAGCGGCCGGTGGCCGGGTCGAGGACCCAAATGAACTCCAGGTCCGTCGGATCCATACGGATCTTGAGTGTCATCTTTCTCGGTGACCCGGGTCGGGTTCTGATGAGTTCAAGGATGCGGTGATCATGCCGATCGTTGTAGTGCAGCCCTAGTAGTTCAATTCCCTTGTTTGAGGGCACGCGCCAGAAGACATAGGCGAGCAGCGCGTCCAGGGAGGCAATATCGAGCGGGGCGCGGACTTCCCACTCCGCGGTATGCTCACGCCAAAGCCGGTCGGGTACATCGTTGATGCCCCTGTGGTGGCTTCGGTTATAGACCGTCACAACGTAGCGGTGTGCGAGCTCGTCGACATCTTCCAAAGTCGCACAAGCCATCCGCTCAGCCGCATAGTCGCCCCGGTCATCAGGGCTGTTGCCGGTCGCACCCGGGATCCGGCGAATGAAACCAGTTTCCAAGGTTCCGAACCAGCGCTCGATAACCGCCTTCCACTCGGGCGTGTCCGGTTTCGTCCAGAACAGGGTGAAACCAAGTTCCGCGGCGGCCTCTTTGAGGAAGTCGGCCTTGTTCTCGAAGGCGTTGTCGAGGACCACCATGACCGGAACGCCCCAGCATGGCCAATCGGCGCCGAGTTGCGGCCACTTTGACGAGACGTAGAGCTTAGGTGCGATCGCATTTCTGAGGCAGCCCGCGATCGTTAGGGATGATGGCGGCTCAAGGTGAACATGGAAGCCAACGATGCAGCGCGTGCAGCGGTCGACGGCAACGGTGATCCAAGGACGACCGAGGGGAGCGCCCGTCCGCCCATCAATGATGATCAAGTCGATGCGGTGCGCGTCGACCTCGTAGACCTCACCGGGCCTAGCAGGAACGGGAGCCACCCCGCTGGCACCGAACGCGAGGTCGGCCGCCCGTTTGCCATGTCTCGCCTTGAGCACGGCATAAGGCGAGAGCTTCCTAACCCAGCGGCGGACGGTCTCTTGGCAGGGAGCTTGGTTGTCCGGAATGCCTCGCCGCCTGCACTCTCCAACGACAGCGTCATGGACTGTAGCCACGAAGTGCCGTTGGGGAGTCAAATAGCAAAATAAAATCTTGTCTCGGACAATATCAGCAACGACCGCTTCAAGCCGGGCCTTTTTATTTCCTCGGTTATGCTCCGCAAAGACAAGATAGCGAATATCTTTGCCTCCGGTGAGGGTCCAGATGAGTTTCCAGTAATAAGCGGTAGATTGTCCTGGCACAGGTTCGCGGAAGCCTTCTCCTTTCTCCTGAGCCTCTGCACGTCGCCTCAGATGAACAGCCTTGATGACATCCCGCGCTTTGTGCGGGCAACCCAGCCTGGTATTCTCTTGTAGCGCGGCAGCGTAATCCCGCCGCATCCACGCCTGTTGTTTGATCTGCTCGGGCATGGAGGAAAACTCCATACGCAAGAGATGGTGGCGGGAGACCGGAATCGCAGAATGCGGCGGAAAGGAAAGCTCGCCACTCGTCAACTTCAAGGTAAGATCGCGGTCCTCGTACCAGACCTCCGCGCCGTCGCTCTTCCTAGTGAACTTCTTGCGGCCAGGTTCGCGCCTAACGAATTCGTAACAGTCAGCGCCGATTTGGACACGATCCCCGAAGGAGAGGCGAAAACCCGTCATGCTTCGCCTCCCCGGCGTGTTACTGCCACCTCGGTCGCCGAGGTGATCGGGCCACAGCCCAAGCGCTCGAGCTCCCCTTGTGCCACGAGCCCTAACAAGCTTTCCCGGCCAACTCCCGAAGACCGTTCCAAATTATCGAGACGCGCCGGTCCACCTCGGAGCAGGTCGCTCACCTTGAGTTTGGCTGCGTCATCGAGCGCCAGATGAAGATTTCCAAGCAATAGCACCGCATCGCTGGCCCGCGGCTTCGAGCGGACAGCGGCGAACGGGATTTCTACCAGCGGCGCTTCTGAATAGTTGCAATGAGTTCTGGCAAGGTCAGCAACGCGCTTCTGGCGGTCCGAGCGTGGGAAGCCCA
The DNA here is from genome assembly GCF_014199205.1 of Muricoccus pecuniae. Classification (GTDB taxonomy): domain Bacteria; phylum Pseudomonadota; class Alphaproteobacteria; order Acetobacterales; family Acetobacteraceae; genus Roseomonas; species Roseomonas pecuniae. The sequence continues at coordinate 67,352 of NZ_JACIJD010000006.1, forward strand.
GGGGAGATAACTCCACCGTTGCTCGGAAGCCTTCCGCAGTCACTGCCAAGCTGGGAACGAAAGCCAGCCACTCCGGGCCGTCGGCCAGCATGATGAGTTCGGGATGTACGGCGAAGGACTTCACCTCCGGCGCTGTCTCAAGGAGCGCCATGAGCCTGAATTCATCCATTGTCCAAAAGGGCAGTTGACCGCATTTGCGGCTCGAAAACAGGCCTCGCGGGTTGTCCCGCGGCTTCTCGGCGTAGGAAGGCGCACAGAGCCACCCTGGCCTCCGCTGCCTGTTGAATGCACCTGACGATGGCATAGGAATCCTGCTCCGCCCGCTTGTGGTGGAAATTGATTGCTTGATGCTGGATAATGCTGCGAGGCTTCCGTGCGTCGAATTTCCCAGGCAACCCAGTCATCGGATCCGCAAGGGATCGCGGCAGCCCGATTAAGTCAAATATTATCTATGGGTGACTTTTGACAACATAACAAAGGATTATATAAGGAGTTTGAAGCATTGCTGATGCCCGCCTGAAGGTTTCTAAGGTCTTCCAGCGTGGTTCTCACCGTTTTAGATCACGGATTAGTGATGAGTGCTGGGCCGGTCCCGGGCCGTGACCACACCATTCACGAGCTTTGCGAGGTGCCGTAAGGATCCACCGCGCCAAACGCTCGCCACGGCAGCGAACTCCACCACGTCCAGCGGCGACGCCCATCGAGGGTCGAGACCACGTTCGACTGCTGAAGCGACAAGAAGGCGGTGTGCCAATGCGCTGAGATGTTCCGCGCCAGGGTTCGGAAATCGCAGGATTCTGAACCGGTCCCGCAGCGGCGCCGGAACCCCATCCAGGTCGTTGGCCGTCGCCAGCCAGACCACATTCTCCATGTTGACCGGCGCCTCGAGGTAGGGGTCGCGCCAGCACCGCGCTGTCCGCTTTTCAAGCATCGCTAGTAAGGCGTCGGGCAGACTACCGTTGGTCCGCGAGGTTCCTGCCTTCTCGATTTCGTCCAGGATGACGACTGGACTGGCGTGCCGGTGATTCCTCATCATCCCGGTCGGCAGCGCCGGGCCGCCGGTATTCCACCGTCGTGCCGTCCCCGCGAGAGCGGCATCCGACACGCCACCGCAGCCGTAGACCTCCATCGGCAGATCCAAGAGTTCCGCAAGCCGCATGGCGAAGGTTGTCTTGCCGCAGCCAGGTGGTCCGACCAGCAGCACCGGCCTGAAGGCGACGTGTGACCGGCCGACGAGGTCCTGGAGGATGGCGTCACAGACCTCCGCCGCGTGCGGGAACTCGTGCAGGAGAGCCTCCCGAAGACCCGCCGAGTCAGGCACTGGCTCCAGCGGAAGCGGCAGGTTCAGCAGATCTCTGAACTCCAGCAGCACTCGCTGGCCCGCCGGGGTCTGCGTGTTGCCGACCTCGGTGAACACCACGGCCGCGAGTGCGCCGGTTTCGGCATCTACTTCGGCATGCGGCTCGCCGTCTTCCTCCGGCTCGTCCTCCACCGGCATGAAAGGACGGATCATGCTCGGCGCTCGCCTGCGACGGTGAGGATCGGCCTCTTGGTGGCCATCTTTTTGTAGCAGCGCTTCCCTGTTGGTCAGCATCTTGAGGAGCATCTGCTCGCCCGGGCCGTCGGGATCCAAAGCGGATGCCAGGAACCCCGCGGCACCCTCGCGGGACCACCGCTCGGGCAACGTCGTTTGGCCGTTGGCCGCCAGCAGCCAAGCAATGGCGGCCGTGGCATAGCCAACGGCATCCTCCTTGCCGATGCCGGGCGAGTAGGCGAGCGCCACCGCATGGGCGGCGACCTTGTGAACCGATGCGTGCACGCCGGTCAGGGCAGCGTAGAGGTGGCACCGCACTCCCACCTCCATCGCCGCCAGCCTTGCCTGCGGGCTGTCGCGCTGAAGGTCCTCAAAAGCCTTGGCGGCGATGAGATAGTCCTGGGGCTCCGGGAGGTGAGTGAGCTCGCTCAGGGCGAAGAGCAGCGGGTGAGCGGGCGGGTCGTTGCCGTCCAAGCGGTCGAGCGCCTTCGCTGCGAACTGCGCCGCGTCGGAACGGACGTCCTCCTTGAACAGCGCGCAGCCGCGAAGGAGGTCGTTCAGCATGGGCAGGTGGCGTCCCTCCGCCGCGGCCTTGGAGAGCGTGTCCAGCCGCTGCATGGGGCCAAGGGCGGCACGCACCACCGGGCGGCCAGGAGAGCTATCGTCGGCGTGGCTCATCGGCCCGCCTCGCGCGCCAGGCTGCTCGCCAGGCGCATGGACGCGCCGCCGTCATCGCGGCGGCCACAGAGAGTGTTCATGAGGGTGCGACCCTGCGTTCGAGTGGATTTACCCACCTCCCGCCCCAGGGGGGCGGGAGGTGGGGGGAACGGAAGAGCCAGGCCTCTAGCTGTCAGCGGTGGTCCGCTGACGGTCTCAGGCCTGCGCCATCCGCCCTGTCCGTATTCGCAGGGTCTCGGTGAGGACGATCGCCCGCAGCGCTCCGACGAGGGCTGTTGCAGCGGCTCTGGAAGCCGAGATGGCGGGGCGATCCGTCATAGAGGAGAACGTATGCAGAACAGTGTAGGGTCGTCAACGACGAAATGCGATTCGCGAAGACCGCCGTTGAGGTGAGGAGGTGGGCAGGCTCACCGGAAAGTCCGGAACCTTCGCAGGCTCGTTGCAGGGCGCGAAATGTAAGCGATATGCCGGGTGACTTCAGCGCGATTTGTAGGGGAAATGGCCAAAACAGGACGGCTAGTCAGAGGCTTGCAGAAGCTGAATCGCGCGGGCGCGTGAAGGGAAAGAATCTAGCGATCACGGCCGCGCTGGCCGACAATGGCGCGTCGCCCGTCAGGGATCTGCACAATGAGCTATGGCCCGCCACCGGACACGACTGAGTACGAGTCCGCGCTTGAGACGCGTGCCGGAGGCAACCTGTCTGTTGAGGACGTCGGGCATCTTCTGGGCATCACCCGTCAGGAGGTCGACGAGCGGCGCCGGGAGCGTTCTCTCCTGGCTATCCACCACGAGGATGGATGGGTCTATCCGCGCGCGCAGTTCGTCGGGTCGGCAACGGTCCCCTGCCTGGCGCTGGTTGTGGAGGGACTAGAGACGTGCGGCCCCTGGGTGACGCTCGAGTTCCTTGTCACACCTGACGATGCTCTGGGCGGCCTTTCACCGAAGGAGGCGCTGCTGCGAGGGGGCGAGATGCGTGATCGTGTCCAAAGCCTCGTGCGGGGCTGGAGCGAGGGGGAAGGTTTCGCTTGAGCGTATGGACGACCAATACGCGTCCATTCAAATCGGTGCACGCGCCGGTCGACAGCCCGGTGCTCGTGGGAAGCACTTGGCTGTAACCAGCCCTCCGAAACGAGTTTCAGACAGATTTCTAGTGGAGCACGATCGGCTCTAGGCTTGAGTGGGCGGGCAGAGGGCTGGCGGCGGATGGCAAACGTGATGGCAAAAGCACTTCTTCTGATGCAGGCGGCCGGTGGTGTAGCGAGTGACCTGCCCGACCACTACAGCGAGCGAAAGGAGCGGGCGAAAAAGGAAGCTGGAGCCGACTTTGCTGCGGTGTCTGGAGCCGGTGAGTAGAGTAGGCAGCACCGCTGCGGCCTATCGAATGTGGTCGCAGCGCTTGGAGTCTAGGATTTGATCGAAAGCGAGCGGTTCCCAGCTTGTATAAACCGTAATCGTTGCTCGCCAACGCTTGCCTGCGAAAGGTAACCCACCGGTTTTGTTTTCAAATGGCTTGGGGGGCTTGGGCGTGTCATCGAAAATTGAAGTAATACAAGAAATCCTTTCGCTTGTAATGAGCGCGGTTCACCTGAATGAGGCACGACAAAGCGCGATCTTTGAGCGACTAACGCATCAACGTGCGGGTGAGATGCTCCAGGATTGGCCTGAAGATTATCAGAAAATAGAACATATCCGGCGGCCACTCGCTTTGGCCGAAGCTCGGGTGCGGGATTTGGTTGGAGTGAGACACCCGACCGGTGACACTTTTGTCCCAAACGTAGCGAGTGATATAAAGATACCCTTTTCGCCGCTCTTGGAAGAGGGTGTGCGTGAGATGCTGATAGAACGCACGCACCGGCGGCTAAATGCGTCGTGGAGCTATGTCGACGTGGTATCTTGGGAACGGCTCATCCGTCCTAAAGACACGCCATTCTTATTCCAGTTATGCTTACCGCTCGGGAAACCACACAAGCGTCATATGGTCATTGCGGAAGAACACAACAAAAGCGGCGTTCACTTCCACTATTCCAAGCTCGATGGAAAACGATCAGATGTTCTTTTTTCTTTTGGAGAAGATCCGCCTGATCCTCATCATCCAATCAAGTGGGAGCGACATGCCACTGGAAAAGCTAAATTTTGGCCCATCCCTGATGAATGGAACTTGAAGAAGCGGGTGAACATCAATCAAGTCTGTTGTGCCGCTCGAAACGATTTACCTTCCACAATGCGCTTCTTCAAGCCAAGTAAGGAGGCCCGATTTTTGCTGCCGATGTGATTGACACGCTGCATGGCGGTCACGCTGGCCGAATGAGACTTTCTAAGTCGTATGTGTAGACGAATTGAGTGTCTGCCACGGGCGCAAAAATTCAATTGAAGTCGTTGGTCAGCTTAGGCTGCTGTCCACCCCACCCAGCGGTGAGTTCCGCCATGCGGGCTACCACGGCGTCCGCTCCTTTGCCGCCGCGCCTGCACGCAAAGCAAAAGCGCAAAGAGAACCAATCGGCATCTGTGTTATCGATAAGACGCAGTTTGGGACTGGACTCTTCTCAAGATCACTACACGCAGATACGAACGACATCCGTATGAAAACGAGGTCGAATTGCCAAGTGGCAAGGTGGACGTGCTGTCTATCTGACTGAGGCGGTGAGGCCCTTATGAGCAAGTGGCCGGACATTTCCAAACCAACTCGCATTGGGATTGCTCGAGTGCTCGGTGCCATGTTGTCCGGGCGACAGGTGTAGCAGCAAGTGCCTGATAGCACTGCGTACAGTCGGGGTGCTTACCAGAGCCCCTGCCGATCACCCATCATGAAGTCGGGGCTGCACACGCTCCCACCGTTCACCGCCGCTTCTTCGACGTCCTCGGCCTCTTGGGCGTGCCGCCGGTCAGCGCTGACGTCCAGAAGTCAGCAACCTGCTTGTTGCCCTGACGGGCCGCGGCGGCCTGCTGGCCCTTGGCCTGGCCGCTCATAATGCCGCGGGCGATTCCAGCCCAGGCATTGGCGCCGCTCAGCATCATGCTCAGAAACGGGTTCTTCTTACTCCACGGATCGGCCATAAGGACTCCTAGTCTGCGCGTCCCCAGGACGGAGGACGAGGCCCTCCTTAAATCGATTGCGTGAGCAGGAGTTGCCCGACGTTATACCCGCCGGACACCGAGTAGCCTCGTTGGCCTCGTACCATGCTCGGCATCCTGGTCTACCTGCACTACCAGATCGCCATCCGCTCCTTCGCCCTCATCCACGAGGTGCGGAAGATGGTCAGCAACATCCTCCACGTCGAGGACGGCCAGCGCGGTGAGGCGGATAATGACAGGCACGTCTACGCCGCCATCGGCAACTTCACGACCTCGGCGGGCGCGAAGCTGGGCGCCATCGGTGCGCGGCCGAGGCAGGCGAACACCAACAACGGCGGCAAGGGTTCGGATGCCAAGGCCGAGACGACGGATGCAGGCGTCCCAGATGATGGCAAGGGCAAGAACCTGGCTGTCTCGGAAAAGAACTTCGATGCGGCCAACGAGCGGGGTTCGATCCTGCCCACAGACCCCCAGCAATCTGGTGGGGAGCCTCCGGCTGGAGGTGGGGAGCCTCCGGCTGGGGGAGGATCCGCCGCAGGCGACAATCCTCCGAAATCATAGGGCCACAACGCCAAATAAAAGGACGGGGGCCAGAAGCCCCCGTCCTTCGTTTACCTGGGCAAGAGGAAGCTCTTAGTCCACCCGGTACTTCGCAGGCTCTTGGACGTTGTGAGCACGAAGGGTGGCGTCGAAAGCCTCCTCGAAAGCTATTCGACCGATAGTTTTGATATCGCCATCCTTATAACGCTTCCCCGAATCCACCATGGCGGAGCAATCGGGAGCCGCAGCCTTCATGGCATCAAGCTGGGCCCTGAATCCCGCCGTCGTCGCCTTCTGGACAAGAAGGTCCCACTTTGCGGTCTTCGCTTCAGCCTGGAGCGCCGCGACGCGGGCAAGCGCATCTTCGGCGATCTTCTTGTTGCTGAGGGCGATGTCCTCAGCCCGCTTGGCCCGGGCCTCCCACCCCTCGGCGATCCGGGCGTTGTAGGCGGCCACCTCCGCGTTGGACTCGGCGAGAGCGGCGTTCTGGTTCGCGATGGCCGCATTCTGGTACATCGCGGCCTGAAATATGTTCCTGCTGTTGTCGTGGTCGAACACGGCACCTGCTCCGCTCATCGCCCGGGATGGGCCACTGGCGGAACAATAGGCCAAACGTGTTTCAATTTCGATACTGCAAGAAGTTGCTCGTGGTCGTCGGTCGTTGACGGCGGGTAGCAGCCTCATTCAGGTCCACTCGCTGACCGTGGCGACACGTGCGATGCAGGTCGCCGCAGGTTACCCCCGAATCGTCCATTACCGGCGCCCAGTATGCGCCCTCTGCGGATGCGGCGTGGCCACCGGGCAGGTGCATCCGCTCAGCGAGAACAGCCCCGGCCCGATAATTATCTCTCCCCATCCACCACCTGTCGGAGAGCCCTCCTCCGCCAGCCCGCAACCGAAAAGGGGTGCCGCGGCAAGCCTCGGTTCCGAGTCGAGGCGGCCTTGAGGCAGTCCCGCCCCGATCAGACGTCATCTTGCAACAGCATCGATGTTCACCTAACGTTCCCGATGTCGAACCCTGGAGATGCCGGTGACCCCGCATCGGACCCCCTCTGCGCGCCTGCGAATAGCGAGCGGCCCCGCCGCCCCGCCATCCCGCACTCACGCCCATAGGGTTCAGCATGCCCGATCCCCATCAGAACTCCGACGAATCGGAGTTCGAGATCCACGTCAGACGGCTCGGTGACGATCCGGACTCCGATGACCCCTACCGCAGGGTAGACCCCGCGCAGGCCGCGTCCCTCATGGCGCTCCGGCGCGCTCTCGCCGCCCGTCAGATCGACGCGGCCAAGGTCCAGGGCGCGGTCGTCCTGGAAGTGCCGAGCGCCGACTGGGTAGAGCCCGTCAGCAGCGCCTGGCGCGACATGGTGGGCGCACCCAGCAGGCGGACGTCACGGAGCAGGCTGGGCGACATGGAGGTTCGCGAGGGCGAGTGGCTGGTCTTCGACGCCACCGGCTCTAACCGTCGTCACCAGCCCGCCTACGAGAACGAGCAGATCTCGGTCAGCCTGTGGCAGGGCCAGAACCTTCTCGGCGTTTCCCAGGCACCCGACCGCCACCTGCCGCCCGACCTCCTCCATGCCGCCGATCTGCGCCTCGTTGTGGAGCCGCTGGACGCCGAGGGCCTCCGCCTGGTCGCCCAATCGGTGACGGACGGCCAGGCGACGGCCCTGCCTCCGGCAGAGGTCTGCGCCCTGATCTCGCCGGTGACCCTGCGGCTGGCGCGCCGCCTGGACCAATCGGCCGATGACTTCCTGGAGCGCGCCGCCCGGATCGCCACCGGCGGCAAGAAGGCGGCGGTCGGACCGGGCACGTCCCTCGACAGCCTTCCCGGGATGGACGAGGCCGTGGCCTGGGGGCGCGACCTGGCCCGCGATCTCCGGGAGTACGGCGCCGGTCGGCTGGCTTGGCGGGACGTCGACCGCGGCTGCTTGCTGGCTGGGCCACCCGGCACCGGCAAGACGACCTTCGCCAGGGCCCTGGCAGCCACCTGCGGCGTGCCGCTGGTCGCCGCCTCCTACGCGCGCTGGCAGTCGACGAAGGAAGGCCATCTCGGCGACCTACTCCGCGCCATGGCGGCCTCCTTCGACGAGGCCCGCAAGGCCGCGCCCTGCATCATGTTCATCGACGAGATGGACAGCCTGCACACGCGGGCGACCACCGGCCAGCACGGCGACTGGTGGGCGGCCGTCATCGGCGGCCTGCTGGAGCACCTGGACGGCCTTGGCAACCGCGAAGGGGTCGTTGTGGTCGGTGCCACCAACCATCCCGACATCATGGACCCGGCCATCCTGCGGGCGGGCCGCCTGGATCGCACCATCACCATCCCGCTGCCCGACCGGCAAGCGCTGGTCGCCATCTTCAGGGTTCATCTAGGGGACGATCTGGCAGGCGCTGACCTCTCGCAGGCGGCCCTGTTCGCGCAGGGCGGCACGGGGGCGGACTGCGAGAAATGGGCCCGCGGGGCCCGGCGACGGGCACGCGGTAGCGGACGCCCGATGCTGCTGGACGACCTGCTGGCGGAGATCCGCGGCGGCGACGGAGCCCGTCCGGTTAGCGACCGGCAAATCCCGGCCGTCCACGAGGCCGGGCACGCGCTGGTGCAGGTGCTCGAGCAGCCGGGCAGCCTGCAATACGTCTCCGTCCGCGAGGACGCTCAGAGTGACGGGCACACTGCCGTCGCCACGCCGAGCGGGGAGCTCACCGAGGTCTGGCTCGGCACGCATCTGCGGCGCTTGCTGGCCGGGCGCGCCGCCGAGGAGGTGGTGCTCGGCGAGGCGACGGGCGGCTCCGGAGGTCCTGTCCATAGCGACCTGGGCCGCGCGACACGGCTGGCGCTCAACGCCGAGACGGCCATGGGCATGTCGGCGCGGCCGCTGCTCTGGCTCGGCCTCTGGGACGAGCGCGAGCTCGCCAGCCTGCTGCTGTCGCGGCCAGACCTAGCGCGGCGGGTCGACGAGCGCCTCAACGCCGCCTACGCGGAGGTTTGCGGCCTATTGCGGGAGCATCGGGCCGTCCTGGATACCCTGGTCGCGGCGCTCCTCGACCGGGAGGTGCTGACCGGCGCCGAGGTCGAGGCGATCGTGGAAGCGGGGCGCCGAGCATGAGGAGCAAAGCCGACCTGCTGGCGCATCAGCGCGCGTACCTGGACGACATCTTCAGCCTCACCGAGGGCGAGGAGGAGGTGCGTCGCGGTTTCGAGGAGATGGCGGCCGACACGATCGACGCACTCCTGGCGGCAGATACCCCGCCGATGGCACCTTTCTACATCAACCCGTCGAGCGCCTTCTGCTGGTCATGGACGAAGTGGCAGCACCACCTGGTTGCCCCCGAGCTCGTCGCGCGCTGGATGCAATGGAAGGCGGACTACCCGGCCTTGCAAGCGCGCAATCCCAGGCTGGATTTACACGACGCCCTGGGCTGGTGCTCGGAGACGCACGACGCTGCCAGTTGGCCCTACGGCTGGGAGCGCCGGATCTACGACTGGGTGGTCTCGGGCGACTTTGCCGCCCGTCCCTTCAGCGACGGCATGCGGATTGTGACGCCGGAGTTCTACGCGCGCCTGCGCCGCCTCCAGACCACCGTCGATGGCTGGCTGGTCTGGTCCGAGGAGGCCGGACGTGTCGTCCATGTCCCCGGGAACGAATGGAGGCGCGGGGCATGATCCCTGATGAGCCCACCCGATGCGAAACGGAGAAGCCGATGATCCCAGCAATGCAGCCGATACCGGGAGCAGATGACCTGCTGACGCATCTGCGGTCCTTCTGCTTTCCATGGCGGGCTCTCACCATCGCCATCGACGGGCGGAACGGCGCGGGCAAGTCGTCGCTGGCGCGCTACCTCGCGTGGCAGCTTGGCATGCCGGTCCTGGAGACGGACCTCTGGCTCTCCTCAATGTCTCCCGTGACCCACCGGATCGGCGACCTCGGGGAGATGGTTCAGTCTCGGCATCGACAGGGTCGGCCGGTCATCATCGAGGGCATCATGATGCTGCGGACGCTGGAGCTCATCGGCGTGCAGCCAGACTACTTCATCGTCGTCACCAACGAGGCGGAGGCCGAACCTGAGGACGATGACGAAGACAGGGGGGCGCCGCAGTGCCTGTCCGAGGAGGTCGACGCCTACCTGAGAGAGCGCCAGCCCGCGAAGCGCGCCGACTTCCGTCTGACCTGGCGCGAGCCTGAGGTGCGGATGAGCGTCACGGACGGCACCGCGGACATCGATTTGAGGTAAGGGTCGAGGGAGGGGCTACACTGATGTCCACTCGGGATGTCCTCCTCGTCGCCCTTGGCGTCGGCCTTTTCCTGTGGTGCGGGCTGGTCGTCTACTCGACGGTGAGGAACGACAGGCTGCGCCAGAAAGAAGGGGCGCCAGAGAAGCGCCCGTGATCGCCCTCACAGGAGCGGTTCGCCGGTCGCATCATCAGGTAGCGCGGCCGGGACAATCTGCTCGCTGGTGTAGACCTGATCGACATGGGCTGGGTCCACACCCTCTCTGCGATGGTGTCGCCCGTCGGGTTCCAACCGCCCGACGACGCATCCTCCCGGAGCAGCGCTCGTCGCACCGCTTCTCCGGGCGGCATGGGCCCCACAATGCCCGGTCAGATCGCGTCAACGCTCCCCATCTGATGCTCGAGCGATTGCCGAACCAAGCCGATCACGTAGGGCAACTCGTCCATGGAGGCCAAGCCGACATCCACCTCGCCGTTCCCCCAGCGGCCCATGCCTGCGATGTTCTTGCAGAGCCCGCGGGGATCGTCGATCTCGTGGAACTTGAGGTTCAGCGTCAGACGTAGCCGCCTGGCCTGGGGGATGACGTCGACGAAATTGGTTTCGGCCTTGAACGCGATGTAGACCTTGCGGACCTCCTCGGTCACGCAGGGGTCCAGGGCCAGCACCTGCGCACGGAATGCGTCGAACAGGACGCGCACAGGGCCGGTCGCCAACTGGGGATGATCGGCGAGGGTGTATCCACCCTGGGTCGCCGTAGGCCGGTATGCCTGCAAGATGGCCGGATCGAGCTTCGGAGCGGCCCAGACCGATGCTGCCAGGGTGCTCAGCCGCTCCGCCCGCTCCTGGATCGCCGCTTCATCCCAGGTGGACAGGGCGCCGAGCCCCTTGTTTAGCCGCAGAGGACTGCTGCCGAAGCCAACATCCTTCATGTCGCGATCCTTCATGTCACGCTTCTCGATGAAGGACTTGTCGCTGTACTGGGAATTGTAGCCGGTCAGCGTCAAATTGCCGAGCGTGTGCAGATAGGTCGAGTGGATCCGCTGCCAGTCAGCACCGAGGGCCGAGCGCCAAGCAGGGGACAGGTTCTCGTTCTGCGGCATGATGTGCTCGATGGTGTAGTCCTCCACCATCACGCGTTCCCTGCGGCCGTCATTCTCCAGGCGTCGCAGCCAGTAGCTCCGGCTACGGGCGTTGTAGAGGTCCTTGGTCTGTAGGGCCCGCTTGAACTCCTCGTCGAGTGGGAAGCGGCGGTAGGACGGCAGCCCGAGGAAGTGCGCCTGGATGCTCTCCAGGTAGCGGTTCTTCTTGAGGGCCTTGCCGAACCCCGCGAAGGTCTTGTTCAGCGAGTTCGTCGGGATGTCACAGACAGCGCGGCGGAAGACATAGCTCTCGACCAGGCGCGCGGCCTGCACGAACTCGTCCTTGGACAAAGTGCCGGAGGCGTAATCGTGGTAGAGTTCGAGCAGGAACGGGAGGGCGACCTCGACGCGCAGTTCCCGGATGTCATGGAAGACGTCCTTGAGCGAGCGGTCGTTCTCGGCTCCCAGCGCCATCTTGCAGTAGTACCCGGCGTAGGCGCGGATATCCCTGACAAGCTCATCCATGTCGCTCCCGCGGCCGAGCGCGTAGTCCTTGAATACCTCGTAGACCGCCTCGACGTTCGGGATCTCACCCTTCTTGAGGGTCAGGTAGTGGCGCATGAAGGTGTCGAAGTAGAGCGAGTAGGCCTCTTGGCCGAAGTCGAGCTCCATCGGACGCCAGTACTGCTCGTAGAGCCTGGTCTGAAGCGTGGGTTCCAGGCCCATGAGGATGAAGTTGCGGATCAGGTCGGCTTGGCTGAGCTTGCGGCCGGTCGAGTTCAGGCTCTCGAAGATTAGCTGTGGGTTGTCCTGATCGCGGTTGAGCGAGATGTCCACCACCATGAGCTTGGCGATGCCCTGGCAGACCGTGACCAGGTTGTCCTTCTCCCCCTTCAGCCATTCCTGGAACAGGGCGAAGTTGGCGTGGATCCGCAGGGAGTGGTCCTTGGGCTGCGGGTCTCCGTCCACCAAGGACGTCAGGGAGGCCTTGTCAGTCTGGGAGAGGACGAGCTTGTAGCGGCGGTCTCCGTCCTCGAGGGGGTTGAGGAGGAAGTAGTTCCGCAGCTTTTTGGCCGAGAAGCCATCGAGCGGCTCCGTGTCTCCCAACGCCCTGGCCAGGGCCTCGAGCAGGAGGGTCACCGTTGTCAGCCGTTGCTGGCCGTCAATGACGAGAAGAGGTGGCTGGTTGACGACCTGGTACAGCCCCTTCTCGACATAGACAACCGAGCCGACGAAATGGGCGCCGATGCCGGGATTGCGGCCCGCGCTGAGGATATCCTGCCATAGCTGGCGGCACTCGCGCTCGGTCCAGCTATAAGTCCGCTGGTAGATGGGGATGACGAACTGGGGCGATCTCTTGAGGAAGTCCAGCAGCTTCGCTTCGGTGGCCTTCATGGCGGTTCCTCTCTGCTTGAGGCTCCTCTATTCCCCGAGATGCTGAGTGTCGATATCGCGGCTCGTCGCGCGTCTCAGCAACGCCATCACTAACTGCGCAACTCCCCTGCGGACACCTGCTTGGCCTCTGGAAGGGCCATGGCTAGGGCTCTCCCGGTTGCTGCTCCCGCTGACAGAGTCGAACCTCGATCAGGCTGTTTATCGGGCGGGGTGAGTGGGGTTCCGTGCTGTCAGCCCGAGACGGCATCCCTCGACATCACCTACGTCCGCGCGCACCGCTCGGCCCACGGCGAAAAAGGGAGCCAGGACGTAGGCCATCGGCTCGTCGCGCGGGGGCCAGACCACCTAGATCCACGTTCTCACGGAGGTCCTTGGCCGCCCCGCGGTCATCCATCTGACCCCTGGCAACGCCAGCGACGTGACGGCAGCACCCGACGTGCTCGCCGCCACTCCCGGCCGCCTCCGCCGCCTCGTAGCGGACCGGGGCTACGCCGCCGACGGGTTGCAGCGTGACCTGCGCGCCCTGGGTACGAAGCGGGTCATCCCAGGCCGTTGCTGCCGCAAACGTTGCATCCGCCGCGGCATGAGGCGCTACCGCGACCGTTGGCGCATCGAGGCCGCCGTCGTCGCGTCCTGATGCTGATCGAGCCCGGACCCTGGTTCCGGAGGACCTCTGGGCGGCGATCAACACGTTGCTGCTACGTAAGCGGCACAAGCCGAAGGGCGGTCTTCCGCGGTTGTCGGACCGGGCGGCGATGACAGACATTCCACATCAAGCGGCGACGTCGGACCTCTCTCTACACCAGCTTACCCCGGGGATGTAGAAGCTGTAATCATTCCGCTTGCTTGTCCCATGCTGCCCCGTCTCCAGTTTGTGGCTTGCGTACTTGATATAGAGAGAAGCGTGAGAACTGACGGTTCTACCCTGCTGAGCACCCTGAGACGGCCCACGCTCCGCGGGCGTCTTGCCCTCCTCGTTCTCGCGGTGGTCCTCCCCCTCGTGGCCCTGAACCTGGCCCTCGTCTACATCGGGTATCGCAACGGTCGTCAGCAGGCGGGACAGGAGGCGCTGAACGTTGCGCGTGGACTGGCCCTGGCTCTTGAGGGTGAACTGCGCGGCCGCACCCTGGCGCTTGAGGTGCTCGCCGCCTCACGCGCTCTCGCGAGCGACGATCTCGACACCTTCCGATCCCAGGCGGAGAACCTGGTCGCGCGTCAGGCACCCGGCGCCAATATCCTGCTGCTCCAGGAGGACGGCCAACAACTCATGAACACCGCCGCACCGCGCGGCGCGCCGCTGCCTTCGCGGGCCTACATGGTCAACCACCAGCGCGTCCTCGCCACGGGGCAGTCGTCTACGTCGGATGTCTATTTCGGTGTCGTTGTCCGCCGCCCGGTCGTGGCCATTGACGTCCTGGTGCCAAGGAAGGAGGGCGCGCCCCCCCTTGTACTGACCTTGAATCCCCCTCTCGACGCGTTCGACGCACTGATCAGGCGGCAGCAGCCCGATGCCGGTTGGATCGTCGCGATCTTCGACCGCACCGGGCTCCGCGTGGCACGCGCCCCCGACCCGGACCGCTTCGTCGGTCAACCAATCACCGCCGACCTCATGGAGCACTGGGTCTCCGGTGCTCCCGACGGCCGTCTCGACGCCGTCAGCGCGGACGGCACCCGGGTGCTCACCGCGTTCGCACGCCTACCCGAGCCCTACGGCTGGGGCGTTGCCGCTGCCGTGCCCGAGGCAACGCTCACGCGCCCAGCCCTCCTGACGGCAGTCACCCTCTTGGCGATAGAACTCTCCGTGCTCGCGCTCGGCATTTTCCTCGCCCGCAGGATCGCGCGCGGCGTTTTGCGCCCGATCACTGACCTCCTGCGGCTCGCCGCCTCACCCGATGAGGCGGCCTTGCCAACGTCCAGCCGTGTACGAGGGGGGTTGCCTGAGGCAGACCGACTCGCCGAGGCGCTGATGACGGCGGCCCGCCACCGCCGGACGGCCACGGCCTCGCTCCTGGACAGCGAGCGGCGCTTGCGGCTCGTCGTGGCGGAACTGAACCATCGCGCCAAGAACGCCCTCGCCACGGTGCAGTCGCTTGCCATGCAGACGGCCCGCGGGACTGCGGGGAGCAGTCCTGATGAGTTCGTCAAAGCGTTCACAGGGCGCCTGCAATCCCTTGCCCGCGCGCACGACCTCCTGACAACCGTGGCCTGGGAGGGGGCGGCGCTTGACGCAGTGGTGCGCTCCGGGCTCGCACCCTGGCTCGGCCAGACTGGGGCCGACCAGGGGCTGCGCTTCGAGCTCAAGGTTTCGGCCAGCAGCCCTATGCCTCAGATACCGCCAGGCCAAGTACAGGCGCTGGTGATGGGGCTGCACGAACTGGCGGTAAACGCCATCAAGCACGGCGCCCTCTCCGTACCTGAAGGGCATGTCGAGGTATCCTGCACAGCCGACCCGGCCAGTCGTACAGCAACCGTGGCATGGCGTGAGGTGGGCGGACCGCCCGTGCTGGGTGTTCCGGTCCGGCGCGGCTTTGGATTACGGCTCCTGGAGCGCGCCCTGGCGCATGATCTCGGGGCCAGCGCCAAGATCGTCGTGGAGTTCGAACGGGAGGGACTGCGGGCCACAATAACCTTTACGCCACGTCCACTGTCCCCGATGGAGGCCACCTTCCAAGACGATGTGGTCAAGCATTCTCCAGGCTTGCCAGAGGCCGCGCGCCTCAGTGCTCCGTGAGATCCTGATGTTCGCTTCCGCCAGTGCTGTCATCGGGC
This sequence comes from Muricoccus pecuniae, assembly GCF_014199205.1. Lineage (GTDB taxonomy): Bacteria > Pseudomonadota > Alphaproteobacteria > Acetobacterales > Acetobacteraceae > Roseomonas > Roseomonas pecuniae. The sequence continues at coordinate 82,651 of NZ_JACIJD010000006.1, forward strand.
ATGACACATCAGCCGGTGCCGAGTTCATGCGCAAGCCGTTCAGGAGCGCCGTCCCCGACCCCAAGCAAGCTTGGTCGGTTCCCAGCCCCCTCCGAGATGGTTGAGGAGAGGTGAGCGGCGGGGGTTCTGCGCGTGCGGGGGGTGCCTGACGTCCATCGAGGTAGCCCCTCTTGGACCCCTGCCGCCCGCGCGCAGCTTGCGTGCGGCTTCCGGTCCCATGCACCGTGCAACGGACATCCGTGGACCTGGCCGATGCGGCTGGTGATCGATGCCATCCTCCAAGGCTCCGGACGGGTTGTGCCTGGGCCCACCTGCCACGCGAGTTCCCACCCTCCGGGACGTGCTTCGCTGGGTCCTGCGCCTCTCGCGCTCGGGCACCTTCGAGCGGCTGGCGCACGCGCTCACCATGGCCGACCGCGAGCGCCTGGGCCGGGAGGCATCCCCGACAGCGGTCGTGCTGGATGCTCCGTCGGCCCGCTCGGGCGGCGTCGGCGTGAAGGAGATGCGCGGCTACGACACCGGGAAGAAGGTGACGAGGCGCAAGCGCCGTGCCCTGGTAGACACTGATGGCAGGCTCCTGATGGCCGCCGCCTCACCGGTCTCCCTGCACGAAAGCCGGGGTGTTGGGTGGTGGAGCGGCCCTTCGCTTGGTTCGGCCGATGAGGACGCCTCGCCCGCGACCACGACGCCATCCTGAGCTCCGCCGTCGGCTTCTTTACCCTCGCCGCCACCATGGTCCTCGTCAGGCGTCTGGCGTGGCCGTTATCACGCGGGCTCCTAGTGGCGTCGCTGGCGCCGCCACTCCCATGGGGGCACCCGCTCGGCTTCCGGTAGCGCCCAGAGCCCTCGCTTCGCACGCCGCGCACTTTCCTCTCGAACCACCATGGACGGATCCTGCGAGTACTGCCGGTAGACCCAGGCCGCCCCACGCTCCACGAGCTCCGCGTTCGCATTCCGGCCGTCCACCCAGACGACGCCGACGGTGCGCCCATACCGGTCGACGTCGACGACATCGACACGGGCGGCGCGCCGGAAGGTCAGGTCGGCAAGCGCCTGCCTCGCGCGAGTCCCGAACGGCTGCCTGCTTTCGGGGGCGTCGATCTCGGCCAGCCGGATCCGGCGCTGCACGTTGCCTGGGGTGAGAAGCGTGAGCGTGTCGCCGTCATGAATAGCAACCACTTCGCCCCGCAGGGCCGTGCTTCCAGCTTGCGGCTCGGACAGCGGCGCGCAGGCAAGGACAGGAAGGAGGGCGATGGTCGCTAGGCAGACGCGGATTCTGAGCCAGAAGGCCGAGGGCTGGGAGGTGAATTCCATGCTGATCTTGTAGCCAGCCCCGTTCGCTTGCGGAACACAGCGGGGTGTCGGCTCTGGCCAGCCGCCTGACACCCGCCAATGACCGGCGCGACAAAAAGACCACAGCGACGGGAGCAGTGCGGCCCAAAGCAAACATGTTGACGGGCCGCGGAGGAGATGCGGTTTCATCATGGATCAAGAAGCTTTCGATCCGGGAATCGGTATGTAATCCTTGAGGAAGTAGCCCGCACTCCCCTGAGGCATTCATGTCCACGATGTATCCTACCCAGCGCCGAATGGCAGCCACGGCCCAACTCGTGCTCGAAGGCCGACCGGCGTGAGCGACACCTCCCTCTCGAACCTGATCTGGCAGGTCGCCGACCTCCTCCGGGGCGATTACCGTCCGGCCGAGTACGGCAAGGTCATCCTGCCGTTCACCGTGCTCCGGCGCCTGGATTGCGTCCTCGCGCCGACTAAGGCGGCCGCGCTGGCCGAGAAGACTGCTAAGGAGGGGATGGGGCTGAACCCCGACCCCTTCCTCCAGCAGATCACCAAGGTGCCCTTCTGGAACACCTCACCGCTGGACCTGCCGAAGCTGCTCGGCGATCAGGATAACATCGCGGCCAACCTGACCGCCTACGTACAGGCGTTCGCGGCGCCGGTCCGGGACATCTTTGACCGCTACCGGTTCACCGAGCAGCTTGACCGGCTCCGGAAGGCCGGTCTGCTCTACCAAGTCATTGAGCGCTTCGCTGGGTTCGATCTGAGCCCGACGGCCGTGAAGCCGCACCAGATGGGCCTCGTCTTCGAGGAGCTCATCCGCAAGTTCGCCGACGCCGCGAACGACACGGCGGGCGAGCAGTTCACACCGCGGGACGCAATCGCCCTGATGACAGCCATCCTGTTCGCCGAGGACCACGACGTGCTGACCCCGGGCAACCGGGTGGTCCGCACCATCTACGACCCGACGGCTGGGACTGGAGGCATGCTGTCCGGCGCCGAGGAGTACCTGCTCGGCTTCAATCCGCAAGCGACCCTGACGATGTACGGCCAGGAGCTCAACGACGAGAGCTATGCCATCTGCAAGGCGGACATGCTCATCAAGGGGCAGGACGTCAGGAACATCATCTGCGGCAACACGCTGTCCGACGACGGCCACGCGGGCCGCAAGTTCGACTACATGCTGTCCAATCCCCCTTTCGGCGTTGAGTGGAAGAAGGTCGAGAAGGCCGTCCGCCGCGAGTACGAGGAGCAGGGGTTCAACGGCCGGTTCGGACCCGGGCTGCCGCGGGTTTCTGACGGCTCGATGCTGTTTCTGCTCCATCTCCTGAGCAAGATGCGCCCGGCGAAGGACGGAGGCAGCCGGATTGGCATCGTCCTGAACGGCTCTCCGCTGTTCACCGGCGGCGCTGGCTCCGGCGAGAGCGAGATTCGGCGCTACGTGCTCGAGAATGACCTCCTCGAAGCCATCATCGCTTTGCCGACTGATATGTTTTTCAACACAGGGATTGCGACCTACATTTGGGTGCTCTCAAACCGCAAGCCGGAGCACCGCAAGGGCAAAGTTCAGCTAATCAATGGCTCCGACCAATGGCGGAGGATGCGTAAGAGTCAGGGCAGTAAGCGCCGGGAAATGAGCGACGAACACGTCGCACTTGTCACCAACTTGTTTCAGGACGCCGCCGAAGCCCGACTGGCTACCCTCACCGACGCGGAGGGCAAGATAATGTCTATGGTCGTTCAGGACGGCCAGGAACCTCCTCCGGCGCCGAAGGGTGGCAGCGTCAGGCTTGCTCCCATCTCGCAAGTGTTCCGCAATGAGGATTTTGGCTACCGCACGATCGTGGTTGAACGCCCGCTGCTCGACGCAGACGACAAACCGATGTTGGGCTTGAAGGGAAAAGCCAAGGGGCGTCCTGTACCCGACCCAGCCCGCCGGGACAGCGAAAGCGTGCCCCTTACTGAGGAGGTCGATGCCTATTTTGCAAAAGAGGTCATACCTCACGCGCCAGACGCCTGGATAGATCATGAGAGAACCAAGGTCGGATACGAGATCCCATTCAATAGGCACTTCTACGTATATGAGCCACCGCGTCCACTGGTTACGATCGACACGGAGTTAGAACAGGTGACCGATCGAATCTTGGCGATGATTGGGGGGCTTAAATCGTGAGCCTTCCTGTCTACTCGGCTTACAAGGACAGCGGTTCAACGCTGTTGGGCGCAGTGCCTGCTCATTGGCCAGTCGTGCAGTTCAAGCGTGTAGCACGACTAGCCTATGGTGCTGCGCTCCCTACAGAGTCCAGGAACGATGCTGGGAGCCTGCTTGCGTATGGATCGAACGGGCCAGTGGGATGCCACGATGTTGCCAACACGAAAGCGCCTGTGATTATTGTTGGACGCAAAGGATCCTATGGCGCGCTGAATTGGAGCGACGCGCCGGTCTTCGCGATAGACACGGCCTACTTTGTAGATCAGTCTATGGCAGACTGCGATTTGCGTTGGCTATATTGGGCATATTATGTCGCTAATTTTGCGGCATTCTCACAGGATACTGGCGTTCCAGGCCTAGCTCGCGAGCTAGTTCATGACATGCACTTCGTTAGGCCACCTTCCGCTGAACAACTCGCCATCGCCGCCTTTCTCGACCGAGAGACGGCCAAGATTGACGATTTGATTACTCAACAGGAGCGCCTGATCGCGCTCTTGGAGGAAAAGAAGCAGGCGACCATCTCACATGCGGTCACCAAGGGATTGGACCCGAGTGTGCCGATGAAAGACAGCGGCATTGAGTGGCTTGGTGAGATCCCCGCGCATTGGCATATAACGCGGATCAAGTACGTCACCCGCACACTGGAGCAGGGCTGGAGCCCTCAATGTGACGGGTATCCGGTAGATAGCTCAGAAGCGTGGGGGGTCCTGAAGGTTGGCTGTGTGAATGGGGGCAGGTTTAATCCAAACGAGAACAAGACACTGCCGCTCGACCTGGAACCCATTCCAAATCTCGGCCTTCGGGCGGGTGATGTACTCGTTTCGCGGGCGAACACCCGGGAGCTTGTCGGGAGTGCAGCAGTTGTCTTGGTAGATCATCCCCGCCTGATGCTGTGTGACAAACTTTATAGGCTCAGGATGAACCAAGTCCGCTGCTTGCCCGAATTCCTGGCACGATTCTTAGGATCAAACGCCGCGAGGGAACAGATAGGACTAGCAGCGGGTGGGGCGAGCTCATCTATGCTAAACATCTCCCAAGATGCGATCATGGATTTACCGTTGCCGCTACCTTCTCTTCGTGAGCAAAAGGATATCCTCGGCTCGCTCGACCGCCACTGTCGCGACAATGAATTACTGACTGCCGAAGTTGAGCACGGGATGGCGCTACTGAAGGAGCGCCGCGCCGCTCTCATTTCGGCCGCCGTGACCGGCAAGATCGACGTCCGTGGCTTCGTTAACGCTGACCTTGCGATGCAAGAGGCCGCAGAATGAGCATCCACAAGGAACTCGCCTTCGAGGACGGCATCTGCGCCCATCTCGACGGCCATGACTGGTTATACGAAGCCAAGTCCGCCGACCGGTACGACCGCGCCCGGGCCCTGTTCCCGGAAGACCTCGCGGCCTGGGTGCAGGAGACGCAGCCGGACGCCTGGGCGACCCTGACGAAGGCGCACGGTGCCTCCGCCACCACCATGCTCGCCGACCGCCTGCGTGACGCCCTGAACAAGCGGGGTACGCTGGTGGTGCTGCGGGACGGCCTGGACGTTCTGGGTCTCAAGACCTCGCTCGCCCTGTGCCAGTTCCGCCCGGCGCTGGCGATGAACGAGGCCCTGCAAGCCCGCTACGCCGCGAACCGGCTCCGGGTCGTCCGTCAGGTCCGCTACTCCCTGCACGGCCAGGACTGCATCGACCTGGTGCTGTTCCTGAACGGCATCCCGGTCGCCACTGTCGAGCTCAAGTCGGACTATACCCAGTCCGTCGCCGACGCCGTCGACCAGTACCGCTACGATCGGCCGCCGCGGTCCCTGGTCGGCAACAAGGACGAGCCGCTCCTGTCCTTCCCGGGCGGCGCGGTCGTCCACTTCGCGGTCAGCAATTCAAACGTGCGCATGTGCACGAAGCTCGTGGGCGCAGACAGCGTGTTCCTGCCCTTCGACCAGGGCGACAACTTCGGCGCGGGCAACCCTCCAAATAAGTTCGGCGCGCCGACGGCTTACCTGTGGGAGCAGGTCTGGCAGCGGGATAGCTGGCTGGAGATCCTCGGGCGCTACGTCGTCGCCGAGAAGAACGAGAAGAAGCAACTCAAGAGTTGGCTGTTCCCGCGCTTTCACCAACTCAAGGCTACCCGCAGGCTGGTCGCCTCCGTCCGGCAGGAAGGCGCGGGCGGCCGTTACCTGATCGAGCACTCGGCCGGGTCAGGCAAGACCAACTCCATCGCGTGGACCGCGCACTTCCTCGCCGACCTGCACAACGACAAGAACGAGAAGGTGTTCGACACCGTGCTCGTCGTGTCGGACCGCACCGTCCTGGACAAGATGCTCCGGGAGACGATCGAGGGCTTCGAGCGCACCCTGGGCGTCGTCGCCTCGGTGACGGGCGAGGGCGGCAGCAAGAGCAGCGAGCTCGCCAAGGCCCTGGGCGCGGGCAAGAAGATCGTGATCTGCACCGTCCAGACCTTCCCCTGGGCCCTCGACGAGGTTCGCAAGCTGGCCAAGACCAAGGGCAAGCGATTCGCCGTCGTCGCCGACGAGGCTCACTCCTCGCAGTCCGGCAAGGCGGCTGCCGAGCTTAAGACGGTCCTGACGGCCGAGGAGCAGGCGGACGTCGTGGACGGCGCCGAGGTCAGCGTTGAGGACCTCCTGGCGGCCAAGATGGCGGCGCGGGCCGACGCGGACACCAGCATCACCTTCGTCGCCTTCACGGCAACCCCCAAGGCCAAGACCATCGAGCTCTTCGGCCGCCGCCCGGATCCGAGCCGTCCCGCGGCCAAGGACAACCTGCCCGAGGCCTTCGACGTCTACTCCATGCGCCAGGCCATCGAGGAAGGCTTCATCCTCGACGTCCTGCGCAACTACACCGCCTACAAGATGGCCTTCCGCCTGACCCATGAGGGCCGGGACATGGACGAGAAGGAGGTCGATGCCAGCGAGGCCCGCAAGGGCATCATGGGCTGGGTACGGCTGCACCCGACCAACATCGCCGCCCGCGTGCAGATCGTGGTCGAGCACTTCCGGCAGAACGTCGCCCACCTCCTTGGTGGTGAGGCCAAGGCAATGGTCGTGACCGCCAGCCGGAAGGAGGCCGTCCGCTGGACCAAGCAGATGGAGGCCTACATCAAGAAGCAGGGCTACGGCATCGGCCTGCTCGCCGCCTTCTCCGGCGAGGTGACCGACACGGAGACGCCCAACGGCCCCTTCACCGAGACGAACATGAACCCCGGGCTGCTCGGGCGCGACATCAAGGACGCCTTCAAGACGACGCAGTACTCCATCCTGCTCGTTGCCAACAAGTTCCAGACCGGCTTCGACCAGCCCCTGCTGAGCGCCATGTATGTCGACCGGAAGCTGGGCGGCATCCAGGCCGTCCAGACCCTGTCGCGGCTGAACCGGGCGCTGCCCGCCAAGGGCAAGGACACCACCTATGTGGTGGACTTCGTGAACGAGCCCGAGGACATCCTGGCCGCCTTCCGCCAGTACTACCGGACGGCCCAGTTGGCGGACGTCAGCAACCCCAACGTCGTGCTCGACCTACGGAACAAGCTGGATTCCCTGGCCTACTACGATGAGCACGAGGTCGACCGCGTCGCGCGCGCCGTCTCCAAGAAGAACCCCACGCAGGCGGACCTCGACGCGGCGATCGGGCCGGTCAGCAACCGGCTCCTGACCAAGTTCAAGCAGGCACGGCAGACCACCAAGGACGAGCCCGAGGGCAGCAAGGCCCACACGGACGCCAAGGGCGAGATGGATGCCTTGCTGCTGTTCAAGCAGGATCTGGGCACCTACGTCCGCGTCTACGAGTTCCTCGGGCAGATGTTCGACTACGGGAACACCTACTACGAGAAGCTGCACCTCTTCGCCCGCATGCTCTTCCCGCTGCTGAACTACGGGCGCGAGCGCGAGGGCATCGACCTGTCGGCTCTCCGCCTGAGCCACCACAAGATGCGGGACCTGGGGCAGCAGAGGCTCGCCGTCGGCGGGGGCGAGCAGGTGCCACTTACTCCGATCATCGATGCCGGGTCGGGCTCAGTCCAGGACCGCCACAAGAAGCGGCTGTCCGACATCGTCCAGGCCATCAATGACCTGTTCGAGGGCGACATCACCGAGGGCGACGCGGTCTCCTACGTGGAGACCATGAAGGCCAAGTTGATGGAGTCGCCCATCCTGCTGGAGCAGGCGGCAGCGAACGGCAAGGAGCAGTTCAGCAACTCGCCGAACCTGCACGAGGAGCTCATCAAGGCAATCATCGGCGCCATGGAGGCCAACCAGAACATGAGCAGGCAGGCGCTGAACTCGGAGGCCATCCAGGCAAGGATGATGTCCGTGCTACTGGGACCGGCGGGCCTGTGGGAGGGGCTGCGCGGGGTGGCGGAGAGCAGCGCTGTGGCGGCTCAGTAAACTCGCTGTGAACTTTGCCTGCCGAGATCGGCATAAGCCGCTGCGGTCTGCTGCCGCTGAGCCCTGCGGTCTCGAAGATGGCTCCTAATCGCCTCGTCGAGTCGGATCGGCTCGTCTAGCCAAGTACCTTTGGTTATCAAGGAAAACAGATACTGCAAACGCCTTCTACGAAGGCGTTTCAGAACACGCGAATCCTTGGAGTCCTTACAAGCTGGCTCGGGCGACCGCCCGGTCGAGCCCAGATGTACCTCGCACCCGTGACCATTCCCGTTTTTTGGGTTGGCGATTCTCGGGAAATGGGTCGATTCCCGTTTTATCTGCCAACTCATAAACCGCAGCGGGAAGGGATGGCGCACCCTGAGGGACTTGAACCCCCAACCAACCGGGTAGAAGCCGGTTGCTCTATCCAGTTGAGCTAAGGGTGCCCGTTTCGCCGCCTCAATGCGTCCAGTTGGTCAGGCGGTCCGTGCGGAAGTTGTCGGCGTAGCTCTTCGGCCGCATGGCCGGGCGCTGCCGCCGCGCCTCGACCTCGTAGCTGATGCCCTCGGCCTTCGCATAGGCCTCGGCCTCCTCCAGCGTGTCGAAGCGCAGCCGGACCTGCCGGTTGGTGTCGCCCGAGCCGTACCAGCCCATCAGGGGATCGACGCGCTTCGGCTCGCTCAGCGAGTGTTCCAGCACCCATTCGTCCGTGCGGGCCAGGCCGGACTGCGTAGCGTTCTTCGTCGGCGAGTAGATGCGGGCGATGCTCATGCGGCGCTCCAGACGGAAGGTCTCGTCGAATCGGGGCGGCGGGATTCGAACCCACGGCCTCCTGTACCCAAAACAGGCGCGCTACCAGGCTGCGCCACACCCCGCGAGACCGGGGGGAACCTATGGGCAGCGGGCCCCGGGCGCAATGGCCCCGGGGGGGCCTGGCGCGATTTCACGCGGCCGGAATGGCCTCCGAGCCGCCCATGAAGGGCCGCAGCACGGAGGGGATGCCGATCGAGCCGTCCTCCCGCTGATGCGTCTCCATCACGGCGATCAGCGCCCGCCCCACCGCGACGCCCGAGCCGTTCAGCGTGTGGAGGAAGAGATTGCCCTTGCCCTCCCGCGGCCTGACGCGCGCGTTCATCCGGCGGGCCTGGAAGTCCCGGCAGTTGGAGCAGGAGGAGATCTCCCGCCACGCCCCCTGCCCCGGCAGCCAGACCTCGAGGTCGTAGGTCTTGGCCGCGCCGAAGCCCGTATCCCCGGCGCAGAGGACGATCCGGCGCCAGGTCAGGCCGAGTTCGGTCAGCACGCGCTCCGCGCAGCGCGTCATCCGCTCGTGCTCCTCGGCCGAGGCGTCGGGGGTGGTGACGGAGACCATCTCCACCTTGGCGAACTGGTGCTGCCGGATCATGCCGCGCGTGTCCCGCCCGGCGGAGCCGGCCTCGGAGCGGAAGCAGGGCGAGAGGGAGGCGAGGCGAAGGGGAAGCGCGGCTTCGGGCAGGATCTCGTCCCGCACCGTGTTTGTCAGTGGCACCTCGGCGGTCGGGATCAGCCAGCGGCCGTCGGTGGTGCGGAACAGGTCCTCGGCGAATTTCGGCAACTGGCCCGTGCCGTACATGGTGGCGTCGTTAACCAGCAGGGGCACGGCCGTCTCGGTATAGCCGTGCTCGTCCAGGTGGAGGTTGAGCATCCACTGGCCGATGGCGCGCTCCAGCCGCGCGAGCGGCCCGCGGAGCACGGCGAAGCGGCTGCCCGCGAGCTTCGCGGCCGTGGCGAAGTCCATGCCGCCCAAGGCCTCGCCCAGCTCGAAATGCTGCTTCGGCGCGAAGGGGAGAGCCGGGATCTCGCCATGCTGGTGGAGCACGACATTCGCCGACTCGTCCGCCCCCTCCGGCACATCGGCGTCCAGCAGGTTCGGCAGGGCCTCCAGGATGCGGGCCTGGGCCTCCTCGGCGCGCTTCGCCTCGGCGTCCAGCCCCTCCATCCGGGCGCGCAGCCCGGTCGCCTCGGCCTCGAGCGCGGTGGTGTCGGCGCCCTGCCGCTTGCCCTGGCCGATCTCCTTGGCGAGCGCGTTGCGCCGGGCCTGAGCCTCCTGCGCCGTGGTCTGGGCGGCGCGGCGGGAGGCGTCGAGGCTCAGCAGCTCGGCCGAGACGGGGGCGAGGCCGCGGCGGGCGAGCGCGGCGTCGAACGCCGCCGGATCGGCGCGGACGGCGCGGATATCGTGCATGGGGCCTGTCTCAGGTGGTCGGGGGCTTGGGCTTGGGCGTCATCCAAACCGCGGCGAGGATGGAGAGCTCGTAGAGCGCGATCAGCGGCACAGCGAGGCCGACCTGGCTGATGACATCGGGCGGCGTCATGATCGCGGCCGCGACGAACATCCCCACGATCGCGTAGCGGCGCCCGGCGCGGAGCTGCTCCACGCTCACGATCCCGACCCGCGCCAGGAGAGTGAGCAGCACCGGCAGCTGGAAGGCGATGCCGAAGGCCAGGATCATGTGCATGACGAGGGAGAGGTACTCGGACACCTTCGCCTCGAGCTGAACGGGAATCCCGCCGCCCCCCGTCGGGGTCTCGAAGGAGATGAAGAAGCGCCAGGCCAGCGGGAAGATGAAGTAGTAGGCGAGCGACGCCCCCGCGACGAAGAGCACGGGCGAGGCGACGAGGAAGGGCGTGATGACCTTCTTCTCGGACCGGTAGAGGCCGGGGGCGATGAACAGCCAGAGCTGCGTCGCCCACATGGGGAAGCTGAAGAAGACGGCGCCGAAGAAGGCGACCTTCAGATAGGTGAAGAAGGCCTCGTAGAGGGCGGTGAAGATCATCCGCCGCTCGCCCCCGCCCTGCTCCACCAGGATCTCCGCCAGCGGGCGGGCGAGGAAGCCGTAGATCGAGGTGGAGAAGTAGTAGCAGAGCGCGAAGGCGATGCCGAAGGCGCCGATCGACCAGAGAAGCCGCGTGCGCAGCTCGAGCAGGTGGTCGATCAACGGCATGGGCTTGTCGTCGATCGTGTCGTCCGGTTCGCGAGGCACTGTGCTTGCGGCTTCTTCTGGTCAGGCGGTGTGGGTGGCGGGGCGCGGGGGCGGCTCCGCCGGGGAAGCCGGCGCCGGGACGGCCGGGTCGGGCAGGAGCGTCGGCGGCACGGGCTGCGCGGCGGCGCCCTCCACCGGCGGGCCGGGCGGTGTGGCGTCCGGCGTGTCGGCCGCCGCCGCGGCAGCGGTCACCTCGGGCGGCGGGGTGGTCGCGTCCGCGGGCGGGGCACCATCGGGCAGGGCCGCCTCGGTGCCCGCGGCCGGGGCGGCGTCGGAGGTCGGGGGCGGCGGGGCGCGGAAGGGGTCGTCGCGGAAGGTGCGGGTGATCGAGCCGTCCTCGTCCACGGCCTTCTCGATCGTGGACTTCAGGTCGAAGTTGCGGATGTCGCGGATCTGGTCGCGCACGTCCTCCAGCTTCGCCTCGCGCACCACCTCGTCCAGGTGGCCCTGGAACTCGCCGGCCATGCGGCGCAGCTTCTGGATTCCGCGGGCGATACCGCGCACGGCGTCGGGAAGGTCCTTCGGACCGATCACCACCACCGCCACGACGGCGATCAGCGCGATCTCGGACCAGGCGAGGTCGAACATGTCTCTCCGATCACCCGGGGCGGGCCGCTGGCCCGGGAAGGGCCGGCCCTGGCGGGGTCGTCTCCGTTAGCAGAACTCGCCCGCACGACAAATGGGGCCCCCGGAAGATGGGGCCGCGCGGCGCGGGATGGAAGCCGCCTCAACCCGCGGCCGTTCCGTCCGGCGTGCCCGGACCCGGCAGCGGCCCGGGGGAGGGCTCGGGCAGGGGCAGGCCGGGCTCGGGCATCAGCTCCTCCCGCCGGGGCAGGTCGCGCAGCGAGGCCAGGCCGAACTGCTCCAGGAACTTCGGCGTGGTCGCCCATAGGGTCGGGCGGCCCGGCGCCTCCTTCTTCCCGCGCGGCGCGACGAGGCCGTTCTCCAGCAGGAGCTCCAGCGTGGTCTGGGACAGGGCGGTGCCGCGGATCTCCTCGATCTCCGCGCGGGTGACGGGCTGGTGCCAGGCGATGATGGCCAGCGCCTCCATCGCCACGCGGGGCAGCCGGCGCGGTACCTCCACCACCCGGGTGAGCACGGGGGCGAGGTCCTCGGCCGTGCGGAAGGCGTAGCCGCCCGCGACGTTCACCAGCGTCACCCCCCTGCCCTCATAGGCCGTGGCGAGCGCCGTGAGGGTGGCCGCCGCGCCCGTCCCCGGCGGCAGGAGGGGCGCGAGGCGGGCGGCGGTGACGGGGGTGGCGGAGGCGAAGACCAGCGCCTCGGCGATCCTGATCGCTTCGGGGGAGGTGGAGTCGGCGGCCGGTGACGCCCCCTCCTGCACGGTCGCGGGAGGGGGGCCGCCCTCCTCCGCCGTGTCGGCCGGGACGGGCCCGGCCTCGGTGTCAGGCAGCATCGGCGTCGCGGCTCCCGCGGTTCGGCGCCTCGTCCCGGCCGGCGCCGGGCGGGCGGAGCAGGATGGGGGCGAAAGGCGCGTCCTGCCGCAGCTCCGCCACCCCGGTCTTGGCCAGCTCCAGCCCGGCGATCAGCGTGCTGGCCAGGGCGGCGCGGCGCTCCGTCGGGTCCATCTCGGCCTCCGGGAGATAGGCCGCCAGCTCCGTCCAGCCGGGGACGTGCCCGACGAGGCCCCGCAGTCGGGAGAGCGCGTCCTGCACGGTCCAGAGGCGGCGCGGCTTGGGCTGGTAGGGCCGGCGGGCGGCGGCGCGGCGGAGGATATCCGAATAGGCGCGCAGCAGGCCCGGGAGGTCCGCGGCGAGGGCCGAGCGGTCCTCCAGCACGAGGTTCTCCGGTGCCCCGCGCGCCAGCACGTCCCGGCCGAGATAGGGCCGGGCGCCGAGCCAGGCGGCGGCCTCGCGCATCCGCTCCAGCTCGCGCAGCCGGTCCGCCAGGGCCTCGGCCAGCGACTCCGCATCCTCCCCCGCCTCGGGGTCGTCGGGCAGGAGGAGGCGGGACTTCAGCCAGGCGAGCCAGGCGGCCATCACCAGCCAGTCCGCCGCCAGCTCCAGCCGCACGCGCCGCGCGCCCTCGATGACGGCGAGGTACTGGTCCACGAGGGAGAGGATGGAGATCCGGGCGATGTCCACCTTCTGCGCCCGGGCGAGGTCCAGCAGGAGGTCGAGCGGCCCCTCGAACCCCTCCAGCGTGACGACGAGGGCGGGTTCGGCCCGCCCGCTCACGCCGCGTGACCCCTCGGGGTCATGCCGCGTGGCCCGTGAGGTTGAGGATCATCCGCGCCGTCGGCAGCACCACGCCGCCGACGAGGCTCCGCAGGGGGTCGAAGCCGGGCAGGAGCATCGGCAGGAGGAAGATCAGCCCGAGCACGATGAACAGCCCGGCCCTCTCCAGCCGCAGGAAGGGGATGCCGAGGGCGGGCGGCAGCAGCCCGCCGAGAATCCGCCCGCCATCCAGCGGCGGGATCGGCAGGAGGTTGAAGGCGGCGAGGACGAGGTTGCCGATCAGCGAGAGGATCAGGAAGCCCGAGAGCCAGTCCATCAGATTGTCCCCGCCCGGCCCCTGCAGGGGGTGCAGCAGCAGGGCCGCGGCGAAGGCGAGCACCACGTTCATCGCCGGCCCGGCCGCGGCCACCAGCACCATGCCGAAGCGCGGGTTGCGGAGCGCGAGCACGTTCACCGGCACCGGCTTCGCCCAGCCGAACATCACGTCCACCCGGCCGGAGACGAGAAGCTGCGACACCAGCAGGAAGCCCGGCACCACCAGCGTGCCGATCGGGTCCACATGGCGCAGCGGGTTGAGGGAGAGCCTCCCCATCCGCGCCGCCGTGTCGTCCCCGAGCGCGCGGGCGGCGTAGCCGTGCGCCGCCTCGTGCAGGGTGATCGCGAGGATCGCGGCGAGGGCGGCCGCGAGGAAATCCGGGAGCCAGTCCATCCGCCGGTCAGGCGTCCGTCAGCGCGTGCGGGGCGGAGGGGGCCGGGCGGGCGGCCGCCGCGGCGCGGGCCGGCGGGCGGGCGGCAAGGGCGGCGGCCCGCGCCGCGCGCATCCGCTCCTCCGCGCGCGGCGTGAGCGCGGGGCAGTCCCGAAGCAGGGCGGCGGTGTCGGCGAGGACGCCGTTGCAGTGGAGGACGAGGTCACAGCCCGCCTCCAGCGAGGCCGCGGCCAGGTCAGCGCCGAAGCCGCTCAGCGCCCCCATGACGAGGTCGTCCGAGACGAGCACGCCGTCGAAGCCGATCGCGCCCCGGATCACCCGCCCGATCAGCGAGGGGGAGAGGGTGGCGGGAAGGTCGGGGTCGAAGGCGGCATAGGTCACATGGGCCGTCATGGCCCAGAGATGGCGCCCGCCATCCCGCGCGCAGACGGCGCGGAATGGCGCGATGTCGGCCTCCAGGGTTTCGGCATCGGCCTCCACCCGGGGCAGGTCCACATGGCTGTCGGCCGTCGCGCGGCCATGGCCGGGGATGTGCTTGACCACGGGGGTGCAGCCGGCGGCCATCAGCCCCTCGATCCAGGCCTCGCCCAGCCGTGCGATCTCGGCGGGATCGGCGGAGAAGGCGCGGTCCCCGATCACGTCATGCGCGCCGGGCACGCGCAGGTCGAGGCAGGGGGCGCAGACCACGTCCAGCCCCATCGCCGCGCAATGGGCGCCGAGCAGCGCGGCATTCGCCGCCGCGCGCGCCTCCGGCCCGCCCTCGAAGACCGCCGGCGGCGGGAAGGAGGGCCAGTAGGGCGGCCGTAGCCGGGCAACCCGCCCGCCCTCCTGGTCCACCAGGATCGGCGCCTCCTGTCCCAGGATTTCCCGGATCGATGAGGTGAGGTTCGAGAGCTGGGCGGGGTTGTCCACGTTCCGGCGGAAGAGGATCACCCCGGCGGGCGGCGTCGCGCGCAGCAGCGCCGCCTCCTCCCCCGTGAGCGAGAGGCCGGACAGGCCGGTGATGGCCGCGCGGGCCCTCATCCGCCGATCACGGCGCAGGGCGCTCCCTTCGACTTGGCCGAGGCGCAGAGCGCCTCCGCCGCCTTGGCATCCGGCAGCCCGCTCGTGCGGATGCGCCAGAGCGGCGGCAGGTCGCCGCGATCGACGCGGCTGATCTGGGGCTGGCGCCCGGCCAGCTCCGGGATGCGACCCTGCAGCCGCAGCCACTCGCCCTGCGCCGCCTCCTCCGAGGTGACGGCGCCGAGCTGGACCACGAAGCGCCCGCCCCGGGGCTGAACAGCCGCCGGCGCATTGGCCGGCATGGGCGGCGGCGCGATGGAGGGCACGGGGGCCTGCGGGGCCGGCTGCGGCGCGGCCGCGGCCGCCTGCTGCTGCGCGCCCTGGGGGGACGCGGCCCCCTGGGTGGCCGCGGGCTGCGCGGGCGCAGGGGCGGGCTGCGCCGCCAGGGGCGCGGCGGAAGCGCCGGCGGGAGGCGGTGTGGCGATGCTCGGGTTGACGAGCACCGGGCGGGCGGCGGCCTCCGCGGCGGCCGCCTGCTGGGCGCGGGCCGCGGCCTGCCGCAGCGCGGCCAGGTCCGGCCGCTCGGACTCGGGCGTCAGCCGTGCCTGGCCGGCCGCCGCGGCCGGGCCGCGGCGCGCACTGTCGAAGATCCGCTCGTCCTGGTTCGCCACGCGCAAGCCGCCGGGATCCTCCGGCTTCACGCGGATCGGCCGCGAATCGGCCTCGATCGTCGGCACGCTGCGGTTGACGGCACGCGTGATCCCCCAGACCACGCCGCCCCCGGCCGCCGCGATGCCGAGGACGGCCCCGGAGAGGGCCAGCATCCGCCAGGGCACCTGAAAACCGGCCCGCTGCGGGCGGACCCGGTAGCTCGGAACAGTGAAATCGCTCACCGCATCTCCTCGACGGGTGTCACCCCCATGACCGCGAGACCCGAGCGGATGACGGCTGCCGTCGCCGCGACGAGGGCGAGCCTCGCGCGGGTGGCTTCCGGTTCCCCTTCCCGGATGAATCGCAACGTGGCGTCGTCGCGCCCCCGGTTCCATAGTAGGTGAAAATCCGCGGCCAAGTCATGGAGAAAGAAGGCGATCCGGTGCGGCTCCCGAGCCAGGGCCGCGCCCTCCACCGTGCGGGGCCAGGCGGTGAGGCGGCGGATGAGGGCCATCTCGGCGGGATCGGCCAGGGCGTCGAGCGGCGCGCCGGCCAAGTCCTCCGCCGCCGGGTCGCCGGCGCCGCGGAGCACGCTGCGGCAGCGGGCATGGGCATACTGCACGTAGAAGACGGGATTGTCGCGGCTCTGCTGCACCACCGCGTCGAGGTCGAACTCCATCTGCGCGTCGGCCTTGCGCGTCAGCATGGTGAAGCGCACGGCGTCGCGCCCGACCTCGTCGATGAGGTCGCGCAGGGTGACATAGGTGCCGGCGCGCTTGGACATGCGCACGGGCTGCCCGCCCTTCACCACCTTCACGATCTGCGCCAGCACCACGTCGAAGGAAACCGGCCTTTCCGCCGACAGCGCGGCCACCGCGGCCTTCATGCGCGGCACGTAGCCGCCATGGTCCGCCCCCCAGACCTGCACCAGCTCGTCGAAGCCGCGCGCGATCTTGTCGGCGTGGTTGCCGATGTCGTTCGCGAAATAGGTGTTGGTGCCGTCGCTCTTGCGGAGCGGGCGGTCCACGTCGTCCCCGAACTCGGTGGAGCGGAACAGCGTCTGCTCGCGCGGCTCCCAGTCGTCGGGCAGCTTGCCCTTGGGCGGCTCCAGCACACCCTCGTAGACGAGGCCGCGCGCGGCGAGCGCGGCGATCGCCTTGTCCGCCTCGCCGCTGCGGACCAGCGCCGCCTCGCTGATGAACACGTCGTGGCGCACGCCGAGCGCGGCGAGGTCGTCGCGGATCTCGCTCATCATCGCCTCGACGGTGAACTCGCGCACCGTGTCGAGCCAGAGGGAGGGATCGGCCGGCACCGCGCCCGGCGCGAGGGCGTCGCCGTGCTCCCTCTTCAGCGCCTCGCCCACGGGGACGAGGTAGTCGCCGCGATACTGCAGCCCGCCCGGGATGGAGGCCGCGAACTCCTCCTCCGTCACCATCGTGCCGAGGGCCTGGAGGTAGCGCCAGTAGGCCGCCCAGGCGAGCGCCTGCACCTGCGCGCCGGCATCGTTGATGTAGTACTCCTTCGTGACCGCCCAGCCCGCCTTCGTCAGCAGGTTGGCCAGCGCGTCGCCCACCACCGCGCCGCGGCAGTGGCCGACATGCATCGGGCCCGTCGGGTTGGCCGAGACATACTCCACATCCGCCTTGCGCCCGCCGCCGGTGGTGCCGTCCCCATAGGCTTCCCCGGCGCGCAGCATCACCGGGAGCTGGGCGCGCAGCAGCGACTCCTCCAGCCGCAGGTTGACGAAGCCCGGCCCGGCCGGCGCCGCCGCGGCGATGCCCTCCCGTGCGGCCAGGCGCTCGGCCAGGCTCGCCGCCACCTTCTGCGGCGGCATCCGCGCGGGCTTGGCGACGACGAGGGCGGCGTTGGTCGCCATGTCCCCGTGCGAGGCGTCGCGCGGCGGCTCCACCAGCACGCGGGCCAGCAGCTCCTCGGGCAGGTCCGGCAGCAGCGCGCGGAGCTCGGTCACGACCGCGTCGCGGATCGTGCGGAAGATGTCGTCTGTCATGTCGTGGTCAGCCGGGTATGTTGGGGTCCGTCAGGCGACGGTGCTCTTCGAGCGCGAACTTGTCGGTCATGCCCGCCAGCCAGTCGCAGACGGTGCGCGCGGCGGCGGGCGATCCCGCCTCCCCCGCGCGCTTCGCCCAGGCGGGCGGCAGCATGTCGGGCTGGCCGTGCAGCAGGGAGAACATCACCTGCAGCGCGCGCTTGGACTTCAGCGCCGTGCGGTTCACGCGCCAGTGCCGGTACATCCGCCCGAACAGGAACTCGCGCGTCTCCTGGTTCAGCGCGCGCATCCGGTCGGAGAAGAAGACGACGGGCTGAGGGGCGCTGCGGATGTCCCCCACACTCCTCGGCCTGAGCACGGTGATGCGGCGGCGCGCCTCGTCCACGACATCGGTGATCATGAGGTTGATCACGCGGCGGATGATCTCGCTCGCCATGCGGTCGGGCGGGGCGTCGGCGGGGATGACGGCCATCGCCTGGTCCCGCGCGGCGGCGACGAGCGGCAGGCGGCAGGCCTCCTCCAGGGTGAAGAGGCCGGCGCGCAGCCCATCGTCGAGGTCGTGGTTGTTGTAGGCGATGTCGTCCGCGATCGCCGCCGCCTGGGCCTCGGCGCTCGCATGGCAGTGCAGCTCGAGATCGTGGCGGGCGGAGTACTCGGCGATGTAGGGCGGCGGGCGGCGCAGCGGGCCGTTGTGCTTGGCCAGCCCCTCCAGCGTCTCCCAGGTGAGGTTCAGCCCGTCGAAGCCGGCGTAGCGGTGCTCCAGCAAGGTCACGGCCTTCAGCGACTGGGCGTTGTGGTCGTAGCCGCCCCAGGCGCGCATCACCCCGTTCAGCGCCTCCTCCCCCGCATGGCCGAAGGGGGGATGGCCGAGGTCGTGGGCCAGGGCCAGGGCCTCGGCAAGGTCCTCGTCCAGGTGCAGCTGCCGGGCGAGGGAGCGGGCGATCTGCGCCACCTCGATCGAGTGGGTCAGCCGCGTCCGGAAGGCGTCGCCCTCGTGGAAGACGAAGACCTGCGTCTTGTACTGGAGCCGCCGGAAAGCGGTGGAGTGGATGATCCGGTCCCGGTCCCGCTGGTAGGGGGAGCGCCCGCCGCCGGAATCCTCGGGGTAGAGCCGCCCGCGCGACTCCCCGGGCTGCACCGCCCAGGGTGCCAGCTCATGCGGGCCGCGCGCGGGGGCGGCGGGGGGGTCTTGGGCGTCCATGGCGTCGGCGGGCCGTAGCACCCGGCCCGCGCGGGCGGCAAGGCTGAGGCGCGGCCCGGCCCGCCGCGGGCGCGTTGGAGAAGCGGGCCCGACCCCCTATCTTGGCGGGGAAGCCCAATTTTCGCCGAGGTCTCCCCATGCCGGATGGCAGCCCCGCCCCTGCCCCCTTCTCCGTCACCCCGGCCGCCCTGGCCCAGGTGGCCGAGATCGCGGTCTCCCAGGGCCGCCCTGGCGCCGGGCTGCGCCTGGCCGTGGAGGCCGGGGGCTGCGCCGGCTTCCAGTACAAGTTCGACCTGGCCGACGGGCCCGAGGCGGACGACCTCGTGGTGGAGGGCCGGGTCTTCATCGACCCCGTCTCGCTCGACCTCCTGCGCGGCGCCGAGCTGGACTGGGCGGACGAGCTGATCGGGGCGCATTTCGCGGTCCGCAACCCCGTCGCGGCCTCGGGCTGCGGCTGCGGCGTCTCCTTCTCGGTCTGAGCCGCCCCTTGCGCCTCTGCACCTTCAACGTGAACTCGATCCGCAAGCGGGAGCCGCATCTGCGGCGCCTGCTGGAGCGGCACGCGCCCGACATCGTCTTCCTGCAGGAGCTGAAGTGCCGGACGGAGGAGTTCCCCGGCCTGCTGCTCTCCGAGCTCGGCTACCGCTTCCACGCCGTCGGCCAGCCCGGCGGGCGGAACGGCGTCGCGGTGGTCTCCCGCATCCCCTTCGAGGTGGTGGACGAGGTCCTGCCCGGCGGGGAGGAGGACACCCATGCCCGCTTCGTGGAGGTGCGCGCGGCCGGGATGCACCTCGCCGGCATCTACCTGCCCAACGGCAATTCGGGCGGCGCCGAGGGCTACGCCTACAAGCTCGCCTGGATGGAGCGGCTGCGGCGGCGGGTCGCCGAGCGGCTGGACTCCCTCACCCCCTATGCCGTGCTGGGCGACTTCAATGTCTGCCCGACCGACCGCGACTTCTTCCCCAACAGCATGCCGGCGACCGACGCGCTCGTCCGGCCGGAGACGCGCGCGGCCTTTCGCGCGATCACCCATCTCGGCATGACGGACGCGCTGCGCGCCCTCCATCCCGAGGACGCGCCCTGGACCTACTGGGACTACGGCCCCGCCTTCGAGGGCAACCGGGGCCTGCGGATCGACCACGCCCTGCTGAGCGCCGAGTTGGCCGAGCGGCTTACCGGCGCGACGGTGGATTTCGCCGCGCGGTCGGAGGAGAGCCCTTCCGACCACGCGCCGGTGCTGTTCGACCTCGCGGACTAGAGCGGCTTCCGTTCGCTCCGGCTCACCTCAACTCCTCTAGTGTATTGTTTGGGGAGCCAATTCACCCGTCCCGGTGGTTCCACCAGAACGGGATCGGCTCCAGGCGCGCCGGGCCTTCACCGGCACATCATCACCGGCATGTCGGAATTTTCCAGCACGTGCCGCGTCACGCCGCCGAGGATGAGCTGGCGGATACGGGAGTGGCTGTAGGCGCCCATGCAGAGGAGGTCGGAGCCGAAGTCGCGCGCGGCGCCGAGCAGCCCGGCCCCGACCTCCCGCGTGACGGGCGAGAACTCCGTCGCCTCCGCCTTAATGCTGTGCCAGCGGAGATAGGAGAGGATCCCCCGCACATCCGGCCCGCGCCGCTGGTAGTCCTTGCTGTAGAGGATCTGCACGGCTTCCGCCCGGTGCAGCCAGGGCAGGGCGGCGGCGATGGCGGCCGCGCTCTCGGCCGTGCCGTTCCAGGCGCAGCAGACGCGGGTGCCGATGGTCGTCGGGGGCAGGCGGGGCGCGATGAGCACCGGGCGGCCGCTGTCGAAGAGAACGGCGTGCAGCGCATCGGAGGAGGAGACGTCCTCCCTCGAATCCGGGTGCGGCACGATGGCCATGTCGTAGAGCCGGGACTGCTGGGCGACGAGGTCCTCCTCCCGCCCCGCGACGGATTCGAAGGAGAGGGTGGCGGCGTCCGCCTTCTCCGCGGCCTCGGCGGAGCTGGCGAGGACCACGTCCTTGCCGTCCACGAAGCGGTCGAACAGCGCCTGCACTCGGCTCGCGCGGTCGCCCGACTCGCGCTCGGTCGCGGCCATCATCTCCTCGATCATCGCGCCCGAGAGGCCCTCGCCGGCAAGCGGCGCGACGTCCCGCGCGTCCACGCGCACGTGCAGGCAGTGGACATGGCTGTGCCAGATGCGCGCCGTCATCACGGCGGTCTGCAACGCGGCCTCGCCCGCGGCGGTGCCGGTCAGGGGAAGGAGGATGCGGCGGTATGCCATGGCGGCGTTGCTCCCGTCGTGTTCCGGCGGGCGGGCGACGCGGCCCCCTCCCTCCGGGCCCCGCCGAATCAGGCGGGACGGTTCCGATCTAGCACGATTGAGCTTGGGTCGCCGCAAGGGCCGTCGCCAGGGGGTCCCCCGAGGCATCGATGCGGTTCCACGACACGGCACCATGCGGCCAGGACGCCGCCCTCTCCAGCACCGCCACTGTCGCGTCCGAAGCATCCCCGCGCCGGGCCGCCACGCGCGCGCGCAGCAGGTCGAGCGGCGCCTCCAGCCACAGCCCGGTGAAGGGCAGGCCGGCCTCCTGCGCCACCGCCTCGATGCCGGCACGCCTGGCGGGATCGAGGAAGGCGGCGTCGGCGATGACGGAGTGGCCGCCGCGAAGCGCCAGGGCGGCATCCTCGAAGAGCGCGCGGTGCACCGCGTCGCTCGACGCCTCCGTATAGGCTTCCGGCGGGAGCGGGGTCTCCGGCGGCACGCCGGCCAGGCGCTTGCGGATCTCGTCCGTCCGCAGGTGCAGCGCCCCGGGCAGCGCGCCGAAGAGCGGGGCGAGGGCGCGGGAGAGCACGGTCTTGCCCGTTCCCTGAAGCCCGCCGACCGCGATCAGCCGCGGCGGCGGCGGGCGGAGCGCCGCCTCCGCATCCCCGAGGAAGCCAGCCGCCCCCTCCCCCTGCCCGTCCATGCGCGCGAGGCAGTGGGCCCGGATCATCGCGCGGGTGGAAAGCCAGAGCGGCAGCCCGGCGACGAGCCCGGCATCGCCCCCCACCCCGATCGCGCGGGAGAGCACGCGGCAGGCGGCCGCGCGCCCGCAGCGGCGCAGGAGGTCCGCCAGGAGAAAGGCGAGGTCGTAGCCCGTGTCGATCGTGGCGAGCTCCTCGTCGAATTCCAGCGCGTCGAAGGGCGTCGGGCGGCCGTCCAGCAGCAGGAGGTTGCCCAGGTGCAGGTCTCCGTGGCAGCGCCGGACGCGCCCTTCCGCCACCCGCGCGCGGAGCACGGGCGCGAGGCGGCGCAGCCAGGCCTCCGCCGCGCGGCGCCAGGCGATCACCCGCCCGCGGTCGAGGCCAGAGACGAGCGCGGCGCGCGCATTGCCGCGGAGGACCTTGCGGAAGGCCTCCACCGGATCGGGCGGCGCGGCCGCGGGCGGGTAGGTGCCGCGCAGCGCGACCGCGACGTCGCCCAGCGCGTCCCCCATCCCGGCGTCGATCCCGCCCCGCGCCGCGACGGCGTCGAGGAAGGCGCCGGGCGCCACGGGCGCCATCTCCACCGCCCATTCCACCGCCGCAGGGTCGTCCGCGGGCACGAGCCGGTCCGCCGGATCCGGGATGCCGTGCACGGCCCGATAGAGGGTGGGGGCGGCGGGCGCGTTCAGCGCCAGCTCCCGCTCGGCGTAGCGGCGGCGCGCTTCGGGGGCAGTGAAGTCGAGGAAGCCGAGATTCACCGCCTTGCGCATCTTCAGCGCCCGGTCCGGCCCGACGAAGACGGCGGAGATATGCGTCTCCACCGGCCGCGTGCCGCCCGTCAGCCGCGAGAGCAGCGCCGCCGCCCCGGCCTGGCCAGGCGGGATGCTCAAGCGCGGGCCGTCACGGGAAGAGGCGCCCGGTGGTCCACCCCTCCCCGGCCCGCTCGAAGACGAGGCGGTCATGCATGCGGTAGGGCATGTCCTGCCAGAACTCGACCATGCGGGGCAGCAGTCGGAAGCCGCCCCAGTGGGGCGGTCGGGGCACGTCCTCGCCGGGGTAGCGGGCCTCGGTCTCGGCCACGCGCCGCTCGAACTCGGCGCGGGAGGCGAGCGGGCGGGACTGGTCGGAGGAGACGGCCGAGATGCGCGAGCCGCGGGAGCGGGAGGCGAAGTAGGCGTCGGATTCCCCGGCCGTCACCCGCTCGACCTCCCCCTCGATGCGGATCTGGCGGCGCATGGACTTCCAGTGGAAGCACAGCGCCGCGCGCGGGTTGGCCAGAAGCTCCCCGCCCTTGCGGCTGTGCTCGTTCGTGTAGAAGACGAAGCCCCTGTCGTCCCGTCCCTTCAGCAGCACCATGCGGGCCGAGGGCCAGCCATCGGGCGAGCAGGTGGCGAGGCACATGGCGTTCGGATCGTTGGGCTCCCGCGCCGCGGCCTCGGCGAACCAGGCCTCGAAGAGGCCGTAGGGCTCGTCGGTGTCGGGGATGCCGGCGGCATAGGCCTCGCCGGCGGGGACCTCGGTGGTCAGGCTCATCTGCGTGCGGCCCCTTGTTCGGTTCCGCCCGGTGTGCCACCCCTCCGACCCCATCGCAACAGCCCCTCGCCCTGCCGGAGGACGCACCATGGATGACGCCAAGACCGTGGCCGATGCCCCCCTCCTGCCCGCCCGGGGCGAGCTGATGCGCGGGCGCCGCGGCATCGTGATGGGCGTGGCCAATGACCGCTCCATCGCCTGGGCCATCGCCCAGGCCGTGGCCGCCCAGGGGGCGGAGCTGGCCTTCACCTATCAGGGCGAGGCGCTGGAGAAGCGCGTCCGCCCGCTGGCGGCGGGCGTCGGCTCGGACCTGCTCGTCCCCTGCGACGTGTCGGACGAGGCCGCGATCGACGCCGCCTTCGCCAAGGTCGCCGAGCGCTGGGACGGGATCGACTTCCTCGTCCACGCCATCGGCTTCGCCGACAAGCAATACCTGCGCGGCCGCTACCTCGACACGCCGAAGGAGGCCTTCCTCCAGGCGCTCGACATCTCCTGCTTCTCCTTCGTCTCCGTCTCCCGCCGGGCCGCGGCGATGATGAAGCCGGGCGGGTCGCTGCTCACCCTCTCCTATCTCGGCGCGGAGCGCTGGACGCCGCACTACAACGTCATGGGCGTGGCCAAGGCGGCGCTGGAGGCGAGCGTGCGCTACATGGCCGCCGATCTCGGCGATTCCGGCATCCGCGTGAACGCCATCTCCGCCGGGCCGATCAAGACGCTGGCCGCCAGCGGCATCGGGGACTTCCGCTACATCCTGAAGTGGAACCAGTACAACTCGCCCATGCGCCGCAATGTCGGGCTGGAGGAGGTGGGCGGCGCCGGCCTCTACCTCCTCTCGCCCCTCTCGGGCGGGGTGACGGGCGAGGTGCACCACGTCGATTGCGGCTACCACATCGTCGGGATGAAGCATCCGGACGCGCCTGATATCACGATCGAGAAGAGCTGAGCGCCCCCTCCCCGCGATGTCGCACAACAGCTTCGGCCACCTCTTCCGCGTCACCACCTGGGGCGAGAGCCACGGGCCGGCGATCGGCGGCGTGGTCGATGGCTGCCCGCCCGGCCTCTCGCTGACGGAGGCGGACATCCAGCCCTGGCTGGACCGCCGCCGCCCCGGCGGGTCGAAATTCGTCACCCAGCGCCAGGAGCCGGACGAGGTCCGCATCCTCTCCGGCACCTTCGAGGGGCTGACGACGGGCACCCCGATCTCGCTGGTCATCGAGAACAAGGACCAGCGCTCCCGCGACTATGGCGAGATCGCCGACAGCTTCCGTCCGGGCCATGCGGACCTCGCCTACCACCTGAAATACGGGGTGCGGGATTACCGCGGCGGCGGGCGGTCATCCGCGCGGGAGACGGCGATACGCGTGGCCGCCGGCGCCGTCGCGCGCAAGGTGCTGGGCGCGGGCGTGACCATCCGCGGGGCGCTCGTCGCCATGGGCGGCGATGCGGTTGACCGCGGGAGCTGGGATTGGAAGGCGGTGGAGGAGAACCCCTTCTTCTGCCCCGACCGCGCCGCGGCGGCGCGCTGGGAGGAACGGCTCCTCGCGCTGCGCAAGGCCGGCTCCAGCGTCGGCGCGGTGGTGGAGGTGGTGGCGGAGGGCCTCCCGCCCGGCCTCGGCGCTCCGATCTACGGCAAGCTGGACGCCGAGATCGCGGCCGCCTTCATGTCCATCAATGCCGTGAAGGGTGTGGAGATCGGCGAGGGCTTCGCCGCTGCCGCCCTGACCGGCGAGGACAATGCCGACGAGATGCGCATGGCGGCCGACGGCACGGTGGAGTTCATGGCCAACCATGCGGGCGGGGTTCTCGGCGGCATCTCCACCGGGCAGCCGCTGGTCGCACGTTTCGCCGTGAAACCGACCTCCTCCATCCTCGTTGCGCGGAGGACGGTGGATCGGCACGGGCAGGACCGCGATCTCGTCACCAAGGGCCGGCACGACCCCTGCGTCGGCATCCGCGCCGTCCCGGTCGGTGAGGCGATGATGGCCTGCGTTCTGGCCGACGCATTGCTGCGCCACCGGGCCCAGGTGCCGGACGCGCCCTTGACCACCCGGCTCCCGAGAAACTGAACAGACCGTTCTTTATCCGAGTGCGGGACTCGGGTATTGCAGGAGGGCACCAGAGGTGACCCCCCCATGCCTCCTCTCGACACCGCGGACAGCTTCGCAGCCGGCGCCAGGGCGATCGAGGGGGGAAGCAAACCGGCGCGATCCTCCGGAGGCGCCGGTTCCGGGCACCCCCTGACGGGCTTCATCAACCTCGCCGGGCCCAGCCGCTGGCAGGCCCGGATGGACGAGCTGGCCCGTCGCGCCTCGGCCCCGTCGCTCACCGGCCGCGCCCTCTCCGAGCGCCACGCGCTGGAGATGACCCTTCACCGCCTCCTGGGCGCCGAGGCGCCGGAAAACCCCGGGCGCGCCGAGGGCGAGTTGCTGCGCCTCGCCCGCGATGCGGCACGGCTGGCCGAATCCCTTCCCGTCCCGGCCCGGCGGCGCCTCCGCTCCCTGCTCCATGCCAGTCTGGCGGGGGAGGCGAATCTCGTCCCGCTCTTCCACCTCCTCCGCGTGGCGGCGCTGCACCGGGCGCGCGGATTCGAGGTGCGCTTCACCGGCCTCATGGACGGCACCCCGCACGACCTCGTCATTGCGCGGGAGGGTATGGAGGCGGAGATCGCCTGCGAGACCGTCTCGGCCGAGGAGGGGCGCCCCGTGCCCCGCGGTGACTGGTGCGCCTTCGTCGATGGCGTGAACCCGGACCTCCAGACCTGGCTCGCGGCCCATCCCGGCCGCTACGTCCTGAAGATGACCCTGCCGGAAGGCCTCAAGCGCGACGCGCTGGACGGCGCGGCGCTGCAGCGGCGCATCATGGAGATGCTCCGCGACCGCCGGCGGCAGGACGCCGCGGCCGATGCCGTGCTGAAGCTCGACCCCCTGATCCTCGCTGGGGCCCAGGCGGCGGTCCCGGCCACCGCGCTGCGGGCACTGTTCGGCCCCGAGGCGCACCTCGCCGTGACCCAGGGCAACGGCAACATCCTCGTCCTCGCGGCCCGGGCGGGGCAGGCCTGCGACATCGCCCAGGCCGTGTGCCGGCGCATGGTGGCCGCCTCCTCCCGCCTCGGGGGCGAGCGGGCGGGCATCCTGGCCGTCTTCCTCGATGATATCGGGCGGCAGGAATGGCGCGGGCTGCGCGACCGGATGGAGTTGGAGGGATCGGTACGCCGCTTCCTCACCACGGCCGAGGCGCGGGCGGTCTCCACGGTGTCCTGCGCCTCCCGCATGGAGCTGTTCGGGATGGCGCCGCCGGACGGCGTGCCCGCCGGGGAGTTGCGCTTCCGCAACCCCGCCCGTTCCTCCTCCCGGGACGCGGCTCTTCTCCCGGCACTCGTCTCCACGAGCTGAGGATTCGCTCACGAACGAATGAACGGGGTTAACGGCCGGTGAAGGCCGGAAACCCTGGATCAACAAAGCCGTTTCCAGGCATGCTGCACTGCGAAAACTAAAGGGGTGCCATGACCGACGCGGAGATGGAGAAGGCCCTCGCCGAACTCGACCGGTTGCTGAACGACCCGGACGTGCGGATGGATCCGGCACGCGTCTGGGCGCTTGCGGGAAGCCTGTCCCGGGCAAGCGCGGCAACCGGCACGGAGGCGATGGGCCGCTAAAGGACTAGGATTTGCGGGCCCCGATGAGGAACTCCTTGTTCCCCTCGGGGCCGGTGATCGGGCTCTCGGTAATGCCGAGGACGTTCCAGCCCGGCAGTTCGGACCACCAGTTCTTCACCCGGGCGCAGACGGCGCGATGGACATTCGGGTCCCGCACCACGCCCCCCTTCCCCACCATGCCCGGCCCCGCCTCGAACTGGGGCTTGATGAGCGCGACCGCGAAGGCGCCCGGCGCGGCGAGGGAGAGCGCGGCCGGCAGGACGGTCGCGAGCCCGATGAAGGACGCGTCGCAGACGACAGCGCCGAGCGGTTCAGGAACCGTCGTGGCGTCGAGGTAGCGGGCGTTCACCCGCTCCATCACCACCACGCGGGGATCGTTGCGCAGGTTCCAGGCGAGCTGGCCATGGCCGACATCGACCGCATAGACCCGCGCGGCGCCATGATGCAGCAGCACATGGGTGAAGCCGCCCGTCGAGGCGCCGACATCGAGGCAGACCCGGCCGGATGGATCGAGCCCGAAGGCCGCCAGCCCGTGCGCGAGCTTCAGCCCGCCCCGGCTGACCCAGGGATGGTCCTGGCCCCGGACCTCCAGCGCGTCCCCCTCCCGCAACTCCTGGCCGGGCTTGTCGATCCGCCGCTCGCCGCTGAACACCTTGCCCGCCAGGATCAGGGCCTGGGCGCGGGTTCGGCTCTCGGCGAGACCGCGCTCGACGAGCGCGGCATCGGCGCGCTGCTTGGCCGGCTTCGTCTGGGGCAAGGCGGTCCTCCCGGTGGATGCCGGGAGGGTAGCAGCCCGGCGGCCCGGAGCCGACCCTCCGTGCCCCCGGCACGACGCCTCGGCTGCCCTTAGGCTCTCGCCGGCCGGGCGTCGCTCTCGTGCCCGAGCGCGTCCCGGGCGGCCTGGGCGATCTGGGGCGCGTTGAGGCCGGCGAGGTCGTACTGCTTCCTCGGCGATTCGTGGTCGATATAGGTGTCGGGCAGGGTCAGGGGCCGGAAGCGCAGCCCGCCATCCAGCAGCCCCTGGTGAAGGAGGTGGTGGGCGACGAGGGATCCGAAGCCGCCCGTCGAGCCCTCCTCGACCGTCAGCAGCACGGCGTGGTTGCGGGCGAGGCGCTCGATGAGGGCCGTGTCCAGCGGCTTGGCGAAGCGCGCATCGGCCACGGTGCAGGAGAGCCCCTGGGCGGCAAGCTCGTCGGCGGCGCGCAGCGCCTCGCCCAGGCGGGTGCCGTAGGAGAGGATGGCGATCGTGCCTCCCTCACGCAGCACGCGCCCGCGCCCGATCGGCAGCACCGTGCCACGGGCGGGGAGGTCGAGCCCCTGTCCCTCGCCGCGGGGGTAGCGGAAGGCGATGGGCCCGGCGTCATGGGCGGCCGCCGTGGCCACCATATGGGTCAGCTCGACCTCGTCCGCCGCCGCCATGAGGGTCATGTTCGGGATGCAGCCGAGATAGGCGATGTCATAGGCCCCGGCATGCGTCGCGCCGTCCGCCCCGACGAGCCCCGCGCGGTCCATGGCGAAGCGCACGGGCAGGTTCTGCAGCGCGACGTCGTGCACCACCTGATCGTAGGCGCGCTGGAGGAAGGTCGAGTAGATGGCCACGAAGGGGCGCAGCCCCTCGCAAGCCATGCCGGCGGCGAAGGTGACCGCGTGCTGCTCGGCGATGCCGACATCGAAGCTGCGGCGCGGGAAGCGCTTCTCGAAGGCGTCGAGCCCGGTGCCGCCCGGCATGGCGGCGGTCACCGCCACGACGCGCGGGTCGGCCTCGGCCTCGGCGATCAGCGCCTGAGCGAAGACCTTCGTGAAGGAGGGCGGCCCCGGGGGGGCCTTCGCCTGCTCGCCGGTGACGACGTTGAACTTGACCACGCCGTGATACTTGTCGGCCGAGGCCTCGGCGGGCGCGTAGCCCTTGCCCTTCTGGGTGACGACATGGAGCAGGATGGGCCCGCTCTCCTCGGCGTCGCGCAGGTTGCGCAGCACGGGGAGCAGGTGGTCGAGGTCGTGCCCGTCGATCGGGCCGACATAGTAGAAGCCCATCTCCTCGAAGAGCGTGCCGCCGGTCAGCATGCCGCGGGCGTACTCGTCCGCGCGCTTGGCGGCCTCGGCCAGCGGGCGCGGGAAGCGGCGGGCCACGCGCGACATCACCTCCCGGATGGAGAGGAAGGGGCGCGAGGAGATGAGGCGCGACAGATAGGCCGACATGGCGCCCACGGGGCGCGCGATCGACATGTCGTTGTCGTTGAGCACGACGACCAGGCGCGACTTGATGGCGCCCGCGTTGTTCATCGCCTCATAGGCCATGCCCGCCGACATGGCCCCGTCGCCGATCACCGCGATCACCGCCTGCTCGGGCCCCTGGCCCAGCCCCTGTGGCGCCAGCAGGTCGCGCGCCACCGCCATGCCGAGCCCGGCCGAGATGGAGGTGGAGGAGTGCGCGGCGCCGAAGGGGTCGTACTCGCTCTCCGAGCGGCGCGTGAAGCCCGACAGCCCGCCGCCCTGGCGCAGCGTGCGGATGCGGTCGCGCCGGCCCGTGAGGATCTTGTGCGGATAGGCCTGGTGCCCGACGTCCCAGATCAGCCGGTCGCGCGGTGTCTCGAACACGGCGTGCAGCGCGACCGTCAGCTCCACCACGCCGAGCGAGGCGCCCAGATGGCCGCCGGTGGTGGAGACCGCATGCACCGTCTCGGCCCGGACCTCCTCGGCCAGGGCCTTCAGCTGCTCGGGCGAGAAGTTCCGCAGGTCGGACGGGATACGCACGCGGTCCAGCAACGGCGTCGGGGGGGGCGGGGACATGGGCTCTTCCTCGAACCGTTCTTGTCTCAATCTCAGTTCCGGCGGCGGATCACGTGATCCGCCAGGGCGCGCAGGAGGCCGGCGCGCTCGTCGAAGCCGTCCAGGTGGCGCTTGGCCTGCTCGACCAGCCGCTCCGCCTGTATCCGCGCGCGCTCGGGGCCGAGCAGGCCGAGCAGCGTCGCCTTGCCCGCCCCGGCATCCTTGCCCGTCGCCTTGCCGGCCTCCTCGGCGGTCGCCGTGAGGTCGAGCAGGTCGTCGGCGATCTGGAAGGCGGCGCCGATCTCGCGGCCGTAGAAGGTCAGGCAGTTGCGCGGCCCGGCCGCCGCCCTGCCGAGGATCGCCCCGGCCTCGGCGGAGAACTCGATCAGCTTGCCCGTCTTGAGCATCTGCAGCCGGCCGATCGCGGCCTCGTCCAGCGGGGCGGTGGCCTTCTCGGCCATCATGTCCAGCATCTGCCCGCCCACCATCCCGCGCGCGCCGGAGGCCAGGGCGAGCTGGAGGCACAACTCCGCGCGCACGGCCGGGTCGGAATGGGTCTCGGGCGCGGCGAGGGTGGCGAAGGCATGGGTCTGCAACGCGTCGCCCACCAGGATGGCCGTCGCCTCGTCCCAGGCGCGGTGCACCGTGGGCTTGCCCCGGCGGAGGTCGTCATTGTCCATGGCCGGCAGGTCGTCATGCACGAGCGAGTAGCCGTGCAGCATCTCCACCGCCGCCGCGGCGCGAAGGGCGGAGTGGCGGGCCACGCCGAACTGCCGCGCGCCCTCGAGCACGAGGAAGGCGCGCAGCTTCTTGCCGCCGCCCATGGTGGCGTAGCGCATGGCCGCGAAGAGGGAGCGCTCCTCGCCCTCCTCCTTCGGCAGCAGGGCGTCGAGCATCTCGTCCACCTCGGAGGCGGCCTCGGCCATCGCGGCCTTCAGCCCCTCCATCGCATCGGCCTCCATCGCCGGGGCGCCGCTCATTCCACGTCCCTCATTCCACGTCCCTCAGGGCCGGGCCGGCCGCGCCGGGCACCAGCGCCTGCACCCGCGCCTCCGCCTCGTTCAGCTTGCGCTCGCAATGCGCGCGGAGCGCGGTGCCGCGGGCGTAGGAGTCCATCGCCTCCTCGAGGCGAGCCTGGCCGCCCTCGAGCCGCCGGACGATCGTCTCCAGCTCGGCCATGGCCTCCTCGAAGGACAGGTTCTCCACATCGGGCAAGGGGTCGGGCATGAGGGCTCCGGCAGGGTCAGGCGCGGATCAGGGCGCGCGTGTGGGCGGCCGCCGATCGGGCAAGGGCGCCGAGGTCGTAGCCGCCTTCCAGCATCGACACCACCCGCCCGGAGCAAACGGTGTTCGCGAGGTCGCAGATCGCCTCGGTGAGGCGGGCGAAATCCTCCTCCACCAGCCGCAGCCCGGCCAGCGGGTCGATGCGATGGGCGTCGAAGCCCGCGGAGACGATGATGAGGCCGGGCGAGAAGGCCTGGACCGCGGGGAGGATGTCCCGCTCCCACACCCGGAGGAAGGTCGCCCCGTCCGTGCCGGCCGCGAGCGGCACGTTCAGGATGTTGCCCACCCCCGTCTCCGAGGCCTCCCCCGTTCCGGGATAGAGCGGCGACTGGTGGGAGGAGGCGAGCATGAGGCTCGGCTCGTTCAGGAAGGCGGCCTGGGTGCCGTTGCCGTGATGCACGTCGAAGTCGAGCACCGCCACGCGCTCGACCCCGTGCGCCGCCTGGGCGTGCCGGGCCGCGATGGCGGCGTTGGCGAAGAGGCAGAAGCCCATCGGGGAGTCGGGCTCGGCGTGGTGCCCGGGCGGGCGAACGGCGCAGAAGGCGCGGGGGAACTCGCCCGACATCACGCAGTCCACCGCTTCCACCCCCGCGCCCGCGGCGCGCAGCGCGGCCTCGGCGGAATGGGCGTTCATGGAGGTGTCGGCGTCCAGATGAACCCTCGCTCCCTCCGCCGGGCGGGTGGAGAGGATGCGGTCCACATGGCGCTCGGGATGCACCCGCAGGAGCTGCTCGCGGGTCGCTTCCGGCGCCTGGGCCCGGACGAGGGAGGAGAATTCCTGCGCCTCCAGCGCGCGGATCACCGCCCGCAGCCGGTCCGGGCATTCGGGGTGGTGCGGCCCGTTGTCGTGGCGGAGGCAGGCGGGATGGGTGAGGAGCAGCATCAGCCCCCTCCCTTCCCCGCCGCCTCGTCGCGCTTGCGGAGCGTGAAGCGATAGACCCCAGCGCTCTCGCTGAAGGAGACGAGGGCGTGGCCGGTCTCCCGGCAGAAGGCCTGGAAATCCACCACGCTCGCCGCATCGGTCGCGAGCACCGTCAGACGCGCCCCCGCGGGCATCCCGCGCAGGGCCTTGTTGGCCTTCAGCACGGGCAGCGGGCAGGTCAGCCCCTGCACGTCGAGCAGGGTTTCCTTCTTGGGGGCGTTGGACGGCGCGGCCATAGACCGGCCAATGCACCACCCCGCGCCGCCCGAGTCCAGGGCCACCGACGCGGCTGTGATCGCGCTCCGGGCTGGACGCTCCCGGGCTGCGGCGGCATTGGTGGGCCCATGACGATCAGGCTCGGCGTGGATCTCGGCGGCACGAAGACGGAGGTCGCCGCCCTGGACGGCGAGGGGCGCGTGCTGCTGCGCCGCCGGCGGCCGACCCCGGCGGGCTATCCGGCCATCATCGGGGCGATCGCGGAGCTCGTCGGGGAGGCGGAGGCCGGGCTGGTCGCGCGGGGGACGGTCGGCCTGGGCATCCCGGGCAGCATCAACCCGCGGACCGGCCTCGTTCGCAACGCCAACACCCAGGCGCTGAACGGGCAGCCGCTGGAGAGGGATCTCGCCGCGGCGCTCGGGCGCGAGGTGCGGGTGATGAATGACGCCAACTGCCTCGCGATGAGCGAGGCGGCCGATGGCGCCGGGGCGGGATACCCCGTGGTCTTCGCCGCCATCCTCGGCACGGGCGTGGGCGGCGGATGGGTCGTGGACGGGCGGCCGCTCGACGGGCTCAACCGCGTGGCCGGCGAGTGGGGCCACACCCCCCTGCCCTGGATGCGGCCGGAGGAGTTCCCGGGCCCCCGCTGCTGGTGCGGGCTGCACGGCTGCCTGGAGACCTTCCTCTGCGGCCCGGCGCTCGCCGCCGATACGGACGGGCCCGGCCATCGCGACGCGAGCGCGGTGGAGGCTCGGGCCCGCGCCGGCGATCCCGCGGCCGCCGCCGGCCTCGCCCGGCACGCGGACCGGCTGGCGCGGGCGTTGGCGGTGGTGGTGAACCTGGTCGATCCCGAAGTGATCGTGCTCGGCGGCGGCGTCTCCAACTTCGCGCATCTCTACCGCGACCTGCCCGGCCTCATGGCCCCTTTCATCTTCGGCGACGCCAAGGCGGTGAACATCCTCCCCGCCAGGCACGGGGACAGCTCGGGGGTGTTCGGCGCCGCCCGGCTCTGGGACCGGGACTGAGCCGCGGCCGAGCGGCGACTCCGCGCCCGCCGCGCAGGGCTGTGCTAGAAGGGCGGATGCCCTCCCTCTGCCGGGACTGCTTCCACCGCACCGAGGCCGCGCCCCGCCGCTGCGCCGCCTGCGGCTCGGCGCGCGTCGCCTCGCATCCCGAGCTCTTCAACCTCGCCATCGCCCATGTCGATTGCGACGCCTTCTTTGCCAGCGTCGAGAAGCGGGACCGGCCCGAGCTGGCCGGGCGGCCCGTGATCGTCGGCGGCGGGCAGCGCGGCGTCGTCTCGGCCGCCTGCTACGTCGCGCGGACGCGCGGGGTGAAGTCCGCCATGCCGATGTTCAAGGCGCTGCAGGCCTGCCCCGATGCCGTGGTGATCCGGCCGGACTTCGCGAAGTACACCGCCGCCTCCCGCGCCGTGCGGAGGCTGATGGAGGAGCTGACCCCCCTGGTCCAGGCCATGTCGATCGACGAGGCCGTGCTGGACCTCTCCGGCACGGAGGCGCTGCACGGCGCCCCGCCCGCAATCACCCTCGCCCGCTTCGCGCGGCGGGTGGAGAAGGAGGTCGGGGTAACCGTCTCGATCGGCCTCGCGCCCAACCGGCTGCTGGCGAAGATCGCGGTGGAGCGGGACAAGCCGCGCGGCCTGGCCTGCATCGGCGCGGCCGAGGCCGCCACGCTCCTCGCCGGGGAGCCCGTCACGATCCTGCCGGGCGTGGGACCGGCCTTCGCCGCCAGGTTGGCGGGCATGGGCTTCTCCACCCTCGGCCAGCTGCAATCCCTGGAGCCGCGCGAGGCGATGCGGCGCTTCGGCGAGGACGGCCCGCTGCTCGTCGCCCGCGCGCGGGGGGAGGACTCGCGCCCCGTCCGCCCGGAGCGCGACACCAAGTCGGTCTCGGCCGAGACCACCTTCGACCGCGACCTCTCCCGGCCCGCGGAGATGGAGCCGATCCTCTGGCGCCTCTGCGAGAAGCTCGCCCGGCGGCTCGCCGAGAAGGGGCTGGCCGCCGGGGGCGTGGTGCTGAAGCTCAAGACGGGCCGCTTCGCGCTGCGCACGCGCCACGCCCGCTTGGCCGGGCCGAGCATCGTGCCCGAGACGCTCTACAGGGCCGTGCTGCCGCTCCTCGCGCGCGAGGCCGACGGAACGGCGTTCCGCCTCATCGGGATCGGCGCCCAGCCGCTGGTCGAGGGTGGGACCGCGGATCTGGGCGACCTGGCGGACCCGGAGGCGCCGCGCCGCGCCGCCCGCTGGGCCGCGATGGAATCGCTGCGGGCGCGCTTCGGGGATGGCGCGGTGCGCGCAGGTCGCGGGCTTGTGCTGACGGGCAGGCCGGAGAGCCAGCAGCCGGTCCATGCCAGGGGAAAAGAAACGGGTTCAAGCGTCTAGCGCCCGTTCTTCTTTTTGTGCCCGGCACGGCCCGGGGCTTCCAGCCGGGGCAAAGGAAGTGGCGGCGGCAACAACCGCCGGGCCCGGGGATTGAGGGAAGCAGGCCCGCCCAGAAGCCGGAGAGACCATGAACGACAGCCCCTCCCTCGCCCAGGCGAATGCCGCGCAGCTCGCCTCGCCCTCCTACCGGCTGGCCGCGCTCGACCCGGACTTCCTCATGGGCTCCTCCATGCGCGGGGTGCGCTTCCTCCTCGAATTCGCCAAGGCGGACGAGGTCCTGCGCAACTGGCGCGTCCGCTCCACGATCGTCGTCTTCGGCAGCGCGCGGGTGCGGGAGGACGGGCCGGGCCGGCAGCCCTTCTGGTACGCCGAGGCGCGGCGTTTCGGGCGGCTCGCCTCCGAGCGGGGCGGCGCCTTTCTCGACGGGGAGGGCTTCCGGGACAACGTCATCGCCACCGGGGGCGGCCCGGGCATCATGGAGGCCGCCAACCGCGGCGCGGGCGAGGCGAAGGCGCCCTCGATCGGCTTCAACATCATGCTGCCCTTCGAGCAGGAGCCGAACGCCTACTCCACGCCGGAGCTGACCTTCCGCTTCCACTACTTCGCCATGCGCAAGATGCACCTGGCGATGCGGGCGAACGCGCTGGTGGTCTTCCCCGGCGGCTTCGGGACGTTCGACGAGCTCTTCGAGATCCTCACCCTGCGGCAGACGGGGAAGGCGCCGCAGGTGCCCATCGTGCTGGTCGATGGGGACTACTGGCGGTCGGTCGTGAACCTCGATGCCCTGCTCGCGGCCGGGATGATCTCGCCCCGCGACCTCGATCTCTTCCGCATGGCCGAGGACGCCGAGAGCGCCTGGAAGTGCCTCGTCGACCAGGGACTGCGCGAGGTCTCCGCGCCCTCCGTGCCGAAGTCCAAGGACATCTGAGGGGAGGAGGCCTCAGGCCAGCGAGAGGCGCGCCACCACGGAGGCGATGAACAGCCCGATCATCATGTCGAGCACGACGAAAATCACCGCGCGCGCCCCGCTGATGCGCAGCGCGGACTTCGCCACGAACCACTCCAGCCAGAGGGCGTAGCCGAAGGCCACCAGCGTGAGCGCCCCGCCGAAGCCCGTGGGCAGGAGGGGGTTGAGCAGGGTGGCGCCGAGGAGGGCGGCGTACTGGGCGAGATTCGTCCAGTTCCAGGCCGCGATGAAGAGGGGCCAGAGCGGCCCGCGCCCGGAGGCGTCCACCAGCGCGGCCGAGGCCAGGGGAAACACCGTCCAGCCCAGGCTGTAGCCGATCAGCTCGACGGGAAGTCCGGCGGAGAAGGCGCTCCCGTCCCCGAGGGCGCGGATCAGGAGAAAGGGGAGCAGGCAGAACACCGCCGCCCAGAAGGAGCGCGCCGTGCCCTCCATCGAGAGAAGGGTGAAGCGCAGCCCCTCCTCCCGCCCGCGGGCGAGCAGCCAGGCCGCGCGGAAGCCGGCGCGGATCTGCTCCTCGGTGGTGACCCCCGGCGCGCTCAGCCCAGGCACTCCCGGATCACGGCGCCGTACAGGGCGGCGAGCTGCCGCAGCTCCTCGACGGGCGTGCGCTCGTCGGTCTGGTGCATGGTAGTGCCCACCGCGCCCAGCTCGGCCACAGGGCAGAGCCGGGTGATGAAGCGCGCGTCCGAGGTGCCGCCCCCCGTGTCGAGCGCGCCCTCCTCGCCCGTGCCCGCGCGCACGGCGCGGCGCAGCGCCTCCACGAAGGGGCCCGGCTCCGTCAGGAAAGCATCGCCCGAGAGGGAGAAGGAGACCTCGTGGCGCGGCGCCTCCGCCTCCAGGATGCCGCGGATCCAGGCCTCAAGGCTCGACGGCGAGTGGCTGGGATTGAAGCGGATGTTCAGCCGGGCGAAGGCGCGGGCGGGGACGATGTTGTTCGTGGGATTGCCCACATCCACCGTGGTGACCTGCAGCGTGCTCGGCTGGAACCACTCCGTGCCCTCGTCGAGCGGCCTCTCCGTCAGCCGGTGCAGCACGCGGCCGAGGCGGTGGATCGGGTTGTCGGCGCGGTCGGGATAGGCAACGTGACCCTGGGTGCCGTGGATGGTGAACTCGGCCGAAAGGCTGCCGCGCCGGCCGATCTTGATCGTGTCGCCCAGCCGCGCCTTGCTCGTCGGCTCGCCGACGAGGCACATGTCGGGGACGACCCCCCTCTCCTCCATCCAGTCGAGCACGCGCGTGGTGCCGTCCGTCGCCACCCCCTCCTCGTCCCCGGTGATGAGGAAGGAGAGCGTGCCGCGATCGGCGGTGCCGTCGGCCACCGCATCGGCGGCCGCCGCGACGAAGGCAGCGACGCCGCCCTTCATGTCCACCGCGCCCCGCCCGTAGAGGACGCCGTCCTCTACCTCGGCGGCGAAGGGAGGGTGCGTCCAGCCCTCACCCGGCGGCACGACGTCCGTATGGCCGGCAAAGCACAGATGCGGGCCGTTGCCGCCGGAACGCCGGATGGCGAAGAGGTTCTCCACCTCCCCGAAGCGCAGCCGCGTGCACTCGAAGCCGAGCGGGGCGAGCGCGCCCTCCAGCACGGCCATGGCCCCCTCGTCGGCGGGGGTGACGGAGGCGCAGCGGATCAGCGCCTGCGCGATGGGGAGGGGATCGATGGGCATCAGTCCCGCAGCAGCTCGTTGATCGAGGTCTTCTCCCGCGTGCGCGCGTCCACGCGCTTGACGATCACCGCGCAGTAGAGCGAGGGCCCGGGCGTGCCGTCCGCCAGCGGCCTGCCAGGCAGGCTGCCGGGGACCAGCACGGAATAGGGCGGCACATGGCCCTGGAAGACCTCGCCCGTCGCGCGGTCGACGATCTTGGTGGAGGCGCCGAGGAAGACGCCCATGGAGAGCACGCTCCCCTCGCCCACGATCACGCCCTCCGCCACCTCCGAGCGGGCGCCGATGAAGCAGTTGTCGCCGATCACCACCGGGTTCGCCTGCAGCGGTTCCAGCACGCCGCCGATCCCGGCGCCGCCCGAGATGTGGCAGTTCTTCCCGATCTGCGCGCAGGAGCCGACGGTGGCCCAGGTGTCCACCATCGTGCCGCTGTCCACATAGGCACCGAGATTGACGAAGCTCGGCATCAGGATCACGCCCGGCGCGATATAGGCCGAGCGGCGCACGACGGCGCCCGGCACGGCGCGGAAGCCGGCCTCCTTGAAGCGGTTCTCGCCCCAGCCGGCGAACTTCAGCGGCACCTTGTCATAGGCGGTCCCGGGGGTGCCGGCGGCGGTGTCCATCACCGCGCTGTCCTCCAGGCGGAAGGAGAGCAGCACCGCCTGCTTCAGCCACTGATTGACGCGCCAGCCGCCCTGCCCGTCCGGCTCCGCCACGCGCGCGCGGCCGGAATCGAGTGCCTCCAGCGCCGTCTCGACGGCGTCGCGGTCCTCGCCACGGGTGGCCGGGGTCACCTCGGCGTGGCGCTCCCAGAGCGCCTCGATTTGGGGCTGGAGAGAGGCGATGTCCATCATGGGCGTCCTGGGTCCGGGCGTCGGTCGGCAGGCGGACCCCATCGCGCGCGCCGGGCGGGCTGTCAACGCGCCCGCGGGCGGCGCCGGATTCAGGGTTCCTTCACCCCGGCCGCGCAACCTGCCCTTCTCCCGGCAAGACGGCGCCCGAAACGGGGCGGCCCGCCGGGGATCTGGAGGCGATGATGGAAGCCATGACGGCGACCTCGCCCCGCCGCATGGACGATGCCGCGCGGGTCGGATTGGCGGAGCGGGCGGATACCCCGCCGGAAATGCTGTTCTTCCTCGCGAACGACCCCTCGATCGGCGTCCGGGCGGCCATCGCCGCCAACGCCGCCGCCCCGCCGCTGGCGGACCGCCTTCTCGCCGGGGACGCCGAGCCGGGCGTGCGCCGGGTCCTCGCCCGCAAGCTGGCCTCCCTCGCCCCCCTGCTGGACCCCGGGAGCACCGACCGCCAGCGCAGGACAAGTTGGGAGGCGATGCGCCTCCTGATCGAGGACGAGGCGGTCGCCGTGCGCAGCGCCGTGACGGAACTCGTCGCCGAGCAGGACGGCATCCCCCGCCCACTCATCCTGCATCTCGCGCGCGACGTGGCGATGGCCGTCGCCGAGCCCGTGCTGCGCGGCTCCCCCGTGCTGGAGGAGGAGGACCTCCTGGATCTGATCGCCGACCCGCCGGTGCCGGACACGCTCGGCGCGATCGCCCGCCGGCCCAACCTGCCCGAGCGCCCGGCGGACGCGATCGTCGCACGGGACGACTCGGCCGCGATCACGGCGCTGCTCGGCAACGCGACCGCCCGGCTGCGCGAGGCGACGCTGCTCGTCATCGCCAGGCGCTGCGGCGAGCACCAGCCCTGGCAGAACGCCCTCGTCCGCCGCCCCGCCTTGCCCGCCGCCGTGGTGGAGGGCCTTCGCGGCCTCCTCGCGGAGGAGGCGCTGCGCGTGCTGGCGGCCCGTCGCGACCTGGACGGGAACGCGCTGGCCACGCTCCGCCCGGCCGCGCCCGCCCAGGAGCCGGAGGCGGAGGGTGGCGGCGTGGACGAGGCCAGCTTCGTCGCCGCCGCGCGCAGGGGCTCGCTCGCCGACTGCGGCCGGATCCTCGCCGCCCTCAGCGGGCTGCCTGCCGGGGTGGTTACCCGGGCCCTCGCCACGCGGGGAGCGCCGGTCCTCGTCGCGCTCTGCTGGAAGGCCGGGCTCTCCGGCCGTGCCGCGACCTTCGCCCAGCTCCGCCTGACGGGCAGCGCGCCGGACGAGCTGCTGGTCCTGCCGGGCGGGGAATGGGTGCTCTCCGCGAAGGAGATGCGGAGCCTCGTGGACGAGCTTCTCGTCAGGGCTTGATGAGCGTGCCCGGCCCGCCGGTGGTGAACAGCTCGGCCAGCACCGCGTGTGGCACGCGGCCGTCCAGGATCACCGCCCCCTGCACGCCCTTCTCGATGGCGTAGATGCAGGTCTCGACCTTGGGGATCATGCCGCCCGAGATCCAGCCGTCCGCGATGCCGGCGCGCACTTCCGTTACCGTCATCTCGGGGATATGCACCCCATCGGGGCCGCGCACGCCGGAGACGTCGGTCAGCATCAGCAGCCGCGCGGCGCCGAGCGCGCCGGCGATGGCGCCGGCCACGGTATCGGCGTTGATGTTGTAGGTCTGGCCTTCATCGCCGACGCCGACCGGCGCCACGACGGGCACGATGTCGGCGCCGATCAGCAGCTCCAGCACCTTCGTGTCCACGCGCTCGGGCTCGCCCACGAAGCCGAGGTCGAGGACGCGCTCCTCGTTCGTCTCGGGGTCGCGCATCACGCGCTCGGCCTTGCGGGCGCGGATGAGGTTGCCATCCTTGCCCGAGATGCCGACGGCGATGACGCCCGCGCGGGTGATGGCCTCGGCCACCTGCTTGTTGACGGTGCCGGCCAGGACCATCTCGACCACGTCCACCGTCTGGTCGTCCGTCACGCGCAGCCCGTTGACGAAGGTGGACTGCACGTTCAGCCGCTTGAGCATGGCGTTGATCTGCGGCCCGCCGCCATGGACCACCACGGGGCTGACGCCGACCTGCTCCAGCAGGGCGATGTCGCGCCCGAACTGGAGCGCGCCTTCCTCCTCGCCCATGGCGTGGCCGCCATACTTCACCACCACGATCTGGTCGTCGTAGCGCTTGAGATAGGGCAGCGCGCCGGCGAGGATCGCCATCCTGTCCTGCTCGTCGGTGTTCATCGGCTCATTCCCGGGATGGCGGCCCGGATGGCGGACCGGCGGCGGTGGTAAGGGGCAGGCCCCGGCACGGTCAACCCGCCGAGACCGGCCCTTTCCACGGATCAGCCCGCCGCCGCGATATCCGCGAGCGCCGCGCGCAGCTCCGGGATGCCCGTTCCCTTGGACGAGGAGGTCGTGAGGACGACGGGATGGGCCGCCACGCGCTTGCGCACGAGCTCCGCCATCTCCTCCTGCCGCTTGATGAGCCTGGAGGCGGGCTTCGTGTCGTCGGACTTGGTGAGCACGATCTGGAAGGGCACGGCGGCCTCCCCCAGCAGGTCCATGGCGGCGCGGTCGCCGTCCTTCGTCTCGATCCGGGCGTCCATCAGCAGCATCACGCGGCGCAGCGTCGGGCGGCCGCGGAGATAGTCGAACATCAGCCCCTGCCAGTCCGCCTTCACCGCCTTGCTCGCCTGGGCGAAGCCGTAGCCCGGCATGTCCACGATGGTGAGGGGCGCCCCGGTCCCCTCGCCCGCGGCGAAGAAGTTGAGCTGCCGCGTGCGCCCCGGCGTGTGGGAGACGCGCGCCAGGCCGTGATGCCCGGCCATGGCGTTGATGAGCGAGGACTTGCCCACGTTGGAGCGCCCGCAGAAGGCCACCTCCGGCGCTTCGGCCGGGGGCAGCGCGTCGATCTTCTGGGCGGCGAAGAAGAAGCGGACGGGGCGGGCGAAGAGGAGCCGCCCCGCCTCGATCCGCGCCGCCTCCTCGTCCCCAGGGCCCTGCGGGGGCCGGTCCTCGGCCCCGCTCACGTCCTGGCCGCGAGCTTTTCGAGGCGCCGCGTCTCCCGGTCATGGCGGCTGATGTAGTACTGCTGCGCCACCGAGAGCAGGTTGTTCCAGGACCAGTAGATCACGAGCCCGGCGGGGAAGCTCGCCAGCATGAAGGTGAAGATGATCGGCATGAAGCTGAACAGCTTCGCCTGGATCGGGTCCGGCGGCGTGGGGTTCAGCTTGAACTGGATCCACATCGTGATGCCCATGATGATCGCCCAGGCCGGCATGTGCAGGAACAGGGGCGGATCCCAGGGAATCAGGCCGAAGAGGTTGAACAGGTTCGTGGGATCGGGCGCCGAGAGGTCCCGGATCCAACCGTAGAAGGGCGCGTGGCGCATCTCGATGGTGACGAAGAGCACCTTGTAGAGCGCGAAGAAGACGGGGATCTGGAGCAGGATGGGCAGGCAGCCCGCGGCCGGGTTGATCTGCTCGGCCTTGTAGAGCGCCA
This sequence comes from Muricoccus pecuniae, assembly GCF_014199205.1. GTDB lineage: Bacteria > Pseudomonadota > Alphaproteobacteria > Acetobacterales > Acetobacteraceae > Roseomonas > Roseomonas pecuniae. The sequence continues at coordinate 123,972 of NZ_JACIJD010000006.1, forward strand.
TCATCTCCTGCTGCAGCTTCGCCGGGTCGTCCGGGAAGCGCTCCTTCAGCTCCTGCATCTTCGGGCCCAGCACCTTCATGCGGGCCATCGACTTGTAGGACTTGTTGGCCAGCGGGAAGAACAGGGCCTTCAGCGCGACGGTGAAGATCAGGATGGCGACGCCGAAGTTGCCCACCAGCTTGTAGAGCCAGTCCAGCGCGTAGAAGAACGGCTTGGTCAGGAAGTAGAACCAGCCGAAGTCGATCGCCTTGTCGAAGTCGGTGATGCCGAGCCTCGTGGCGTAGTCGTCCAGCAGGTGCACCTCCTTCGCCCCGGCGAAGAGGCGGGTGGCGAAGCCGGCGGTGGCGCCCGGCGCGGCCGAGACGGGCGCGACGGGGGCGAAATCGACCTGCCAGCGGTCCTGGCCGCCCTCGCTCGTGTGGCGGAAGGCCGCGCGGTCGCGGGCGGACTGGTCCACGGGGGCGAGCGCCGTCAGCCAGTACTTGTCGGTGAAGCCGGCCCAGCCGCCCGAGCCCTCCTGCTCCAGCGCGGGGCCGCCATTGCGGCGGCCGGCCTCGGTCTTGGCGTCGGCGTACTTCGTCTCGCGCAGGCGGCCGTCCAGCACGCCCACGAAGCCCTCGTGAAGGATGTAGTAGCCGGCCACCTGGGGCGTGTGCTCGCGCCGCACGCGGGCCCAGGGCAGGACCTGCACGGCCTCCGTACCCGTATTCACCACGCGCTGGTCGGCGGTGACCATGAAGTTCCCGTCGAGGGAGAGGGAGATCTCGAAGCGCTGGCCCGCGCCGTTGTCCCAGCGGAGCGTCACGGGGGTGGAGGGGGTCAGCGCGCCGCCCTCGGCGGTCCACTCCGTGTTCGGGCCGGGCACGGGGGTGCGGCCGTCAGCGGCCGTCCAGCCCCACTGGGCGTAGTAGGGCGCGCTGTCCTCGCGCGGGGCCAGGACGCGCACGTTCGGGCTGCCGGGCTGGATCGTCTCGCGGTAGTCGCGGAGCACGAGGTCGTCGATGCGGGCGCCGCGCAGGTTCACGCTGCCCTGAACGCGCGGGCTCTCGACCCGCAGCCGGGGCGCGGGGGTGGTGGGGGCGCCGTCATTCGGGCCGGTGCTCGCGACCCCTGCCGGGTTCAGCGCCGTGTTCGCCTGCGGCAGGGGCACGCCGCTCGTCTGGCTCTGCTGGGCCTGCTGCGCGGCCTGGCGCTGCGCCTCGCGCGCGGGGCGGTTCCAGAGGTCGAACAGCAGGAGGATGCCGATCGAGATCGCGATCGCGGCGAGAAGTCGCTTGTTGTCCATCAGGTCCGGCGTTCAGGTCTTCTTCGCAGCGGGCACGGGATCGTAGCCGCCCGGGTTCCAGGGATTGCAGCGGAGGATGCGGCGGGCCGTGAGCGCGGTGCCGTGCAGCGCCCCATGGGCGCCAAGGGCCTCGATCGCATAGGCGCTGCAATGGGGATGGAAACGGCAATGCGCCCCGATGAAGGGGCGCAGCGTGAACTGGTAGGCGCGGACGCCCAGCTTCAGGGCCTCGGCGGCGGGGGTCACGGCGCGACGCCTGTCTGCTTCAGCGCACCGCGCAGATCGCCCTGGAGCTGGGTGAAGGGGCGGCTGCGGGTCTCGTCCCGCCCGATCAGCACGAGGTCCCAGCCCTCGGGCGGGGTGTCGCCCAGCACCAGCCGGGCGGCCTCGCGGAGGCGGCGCTTGGTGCGGTTCCGCACCACGGCGTTGCCCACCTTCTTTGTCACGGTGAAGCCCAGGCGCATGGGCCCGCCCGTGCCCTCAAGGGCCTGGATCACCAGCCCCGGCCGGGCGGCCCGCTTGCCGCGCTGGGCGGCGCGGAGGAAGTCGCGCCGCTTCTTCATCCGGGGCAGCTTCATGGTGCGAACCGCGTCACGGGGCGCAATAGTCCTGCGCCCCTGGGGCTGCCCTAGGCCGAGAGCTTCTTGCGGCCCTTGGCGCGGCGGTTGGCGAGCACGTTGCGGCCCCCGACCGTCTCCATGCGGGCGCGGAAACCGTGCCGGCGCTTCCGGACGAGCTTGGAGGGCTGATAGGTACGCTTCACGGCAGGGCGCTCCGTTCGAGATGCGGGCCGCCCGGGCGAAGGGGCGGGCGGCGTTGAGTGGTCTGGCCCGGTCCTCCCGGCCGCCCCTCCGGCCCGGAAGCGGGGCGCGGACGCGGGCAGCCGCGGCGGGAGGCCCGGCGCGGGTCGGCGCTGTATAGAAAGGCGGTCGCGTCCGCGTCAACCACCGCCTCGCCCCCTACCCTTCCGCCGGGACCGCGTTATGCCTGCCGCGACCAAAAGGCCGGAAGGGAAGCATGGCAGAGACCGACATCGCCGTGATCGGCGCCGGCGAGACCGGGCGGGGGCTGGCCGCCCTGGCCGCGGCGCTGGGCCTGCGGGTGACGCTGTTCGAGCGCGGCGCCATGGGCGGGGAGGCGCCCGATCCGGAGATCGCGGCCGCCGCGCTGAGGGCCGCGGGCGCCCGCGCGGCCGGGGCGCGCGGGGCCGCGCGGATGGGTATCGGCACGGGGGAGGTGCCGGTGGACTGGCTCGCGCTCCGCACCCACCTCGCCGCCGCTGACGCGGATGCCGCCCCCGACTCGACCGCTGCCCGCTTCGAGGCGATGGGGGTGGAGGTGGTGCGCGCCGCCGCCCGCTTCTCCGCCCCCGATGCGGTAGGCGCGGCCGGCCGGGAATGGCGCTTCCGCCGCGCGCTCATCGCGACCGGCGCGGCCCCCGTGGTTCCGGCGCTAGAGGGGCTGGAGACCGTGCCCTACCTCACCGCCGACACGATCCACGAGCTGGACGTGCGGCCGGACCACCTCCTCGTCCTCGGCGGGGGCGGGTTCGGGCTGGAGATGGCCCAGGCCTTCGCGCGGCTCGGCGCGCGGGTCACGCTGCTCGCCGCCTCCCGCATCGCGCCGGATTCCGACCCCGTCCTCGCCAACGGCCTCGGCCGCGCGCTGCGGCGGGACGGCGTGAACCTTATGGAAGGGCACGAGGCCGTGCGCGCGGAGCGGCGGGAGGGAGGAGTCGCCCTCCTGCTCGCGGACGGCACGCGGCTGGAGGGCTCGCACCTCCTTCTCGCCCTCGGCCGCGCGCCGCGGCTGGCCGGGCTGGACCTCGTGGCGGCGGGGCTGACTGGCTCCGTGCCGGAGGTGGACGGCACCCTTCGCGTTGCGGGCAACCGCCGCATCTGGGCGGCCGGCGGCTGCATCGGCCGGCCGGGCGGGACGGATCTGGGTACCCTCGCCCGTTCCATGCTGTTCCGCCTGCCCGGCACCCCGGGCACGCCGCCCGCGGTCAGGGCCATCCGCACCGAGCCCGCCCTGGTGGAGATCGGCGCGCTCGGCGGGGGGGAGACCCTGCGCTGGCCGCTCGCGGACACGACCCGCGCCGCCGCCGAGGGGATCGAGGAAGGGCTGGTGACGCTTTCCGTCGACCGGCGCGGCGGGCTGGCCGGCGCCGGGCTGCTCGCCCCGGGCGGGCTGGAGATGGCGGGGATGCTCGCCCTCTCCGTCGGCCGCCCGGTTTCCGAACTGGCGGCGGCCGCCCTGCCCCAGCCCAGCCTCTCGGCCGCCATCGCCCGCGCGGCGCTGGAGCACCGGGCGCCCGCCTTCGGCAGCCCCGCGGTGCGCTGGCTGGCGGGGATTGCGAAGCGCCTGCCCTAGGCGTCTCCTGCGCCCCGACGGGTTTCGAGCGACAGGTAAGAATCAGAGAAGGTCACGCATGAGCAAGCTCCTGGAGGGCCGCACGGCCCTGGTCACCGGCTCCACCAGCGGCATCGGCCTCGCCGTCGCGCTCGACTTCGCCCGGCAGGGCGCGCGGGTGATGCTGAACGGCTTCGGCACGCCGGACGCCATCGCCGCCGCCCGGGCGGAGGTGGCGACGGTCGCCGGGGGCGAGGCGCCCTACTCCGGCGCCGACCTCTCGAAGCCCGAGGGAGTCAGGGCGATGTGCGCCGAGGCGACGGAGGCGCTCGGCCATGTCGACATCCTCGTGAACAATGCCGGCATCCAGTTCGTCTCGCCGGTCGAGGAGTTCCCGGAGGAGAAGTGGGACGCGATCATCGCGATCAATCTCTCCTCCAACTTCCACGCCATCAAGGCGCTGCTGCCGGGGATGCGGGCCCGCAACTGGGGGCGGATCATCAACGTGGCCTCCGCCCACGGCCTCGTCGCTTCGCCCTTCAAGTCGGCCTATGTCACGGCCAAGCACGGGGTGGTCGGGTTGACGAAGACGGTCGCGATCGAGGTCGCGCGCACCCCCATCACCTGCAACGCCATCTGCCCCGGCTTCGTCCGCACGCCCCTGGCCGAGGCGCAGGTCGGGCCGCTGGCCAGGAAGCACGGCGTCTCCGAGGAGACCGCCCTCACGGACCTCCTGCTGGAGAAGCAGCCGAGCAAGCGCTGGGTGGAGGTGGAGGAGGTCGCGGCCATGGCCACCTATCTCTGCGGCCCGAACAGCGGCGCGGTGAACGGCGCGGCCCTCTCCATCGACGGCGGCTGGACGGCCTCGTGACACCGCCTGCCCCGGAAACCGGGCAGGAGGGCCTGCCCCCGATCGAGGGCACGCCCGTCGCCCCGGCCGTCACGGGGCGGGCGGCGCCGCAGCGCATCAACCTCGCCCTGCAGGGGGGCGGCACGCACGGGGCCTTCACCTGGGGCGTGCTGCTGCGCCTGCTGGAGGAGGAATCGATCGAGGTGGCCGCCATTTCCGGCACCTCCGCCGGCGCCATCAACGGCGCGGCCTTCACCCAGGGCATGGCCGAGGGCGGGCGGGCCGGCGCGGCCGCGCTGCTGAACCGGCTCTGGGGCGCGATCGGGTCGCGCTACGCTCTCAGCCCGCTCCGGAACAGCCCTTTCGAGCGGCTGATCTGGGGGCCGGATCTGAGCCACAGCGTCGCCTGGCAGGCCTTCGATGCCCTGACCCGCCTCTTCTCCCCCTACCAGCTCAATCCCTTTCCCCTGGAGATGAACCCGCTGCGCCGGGTGTTGGAGGAGGTGCTCGACCTCGACATCCTCTGCCGGCACCCGGAGGCGCCGCAGCTCTTCGTCGCGGCCACCAATGTCCGCAGCGGCAAGCCCCGGGTCTTCACGCGGGAGGAGCTGACGCGGGAGGCGCTGCTCGCCTCCGCCTGCCTGCCCAACCTGTTCCGCGCCGTGGAGATCGAGGGCGAGGCCTATTGGGACGGGGGCTTCCTGGGCAATCCGGCGCTGTGGCCGCTCTACGACCGCGGGGGCGGGCCGCCGGACATCGTGCTGGTGGGGATCAATCCCCTCTCCCGCCCGGACATTCCCCAGACCGTGCAGGACATCAACACCAGGGTGAACGAGATCGGCTTCAACGCCTCTCTCATGTACGAGATGAGAGCCATTGAATTCGTTCAAAGGCTGGTGGACCAGGGCACACTCAAGCCGCCACGCTACCAGCGGCTCTTTGTTCATCTCATCGAGGATGAGGAGCGGATGAGGCGCCTCGGTATGTCCAGCAAATACAACGGAGAATGGAGCTTTCTTACGAGCCTGCGCGATGACGGGCGCGCGGCTTGCGACGCCTGGCTGGCCGCCAACCGGGACGCGCTGGGGAAGCGGGACAGCCTGGACCTCCGCGCCCGCTTCCTCTGATCAGCGCGCCGGGGCCGGGGCGCTGGCGGTGTCGATGCTGACCACCACGGACATGCCGGGCGAGAGCCCGTCGGCCAGGGGCTGCCCCGGGTCGATCGCGACGCGCACGGGCAGGCGCTGGGCGACCTTGGTGAAGTTGCCCGTCGCGTTGTCCGAGCGGATGACGCTGAACTCCGAGCCTGTGGCGGGGGAGAAGCGCTCGATCCGGCCGGTCAGCGCCGCGCCCCGGAGCGCGTCCACGCGGAAGGTGACGGGCTGGCCCACCGCCATGCCGGGGATCTGCGTCTCCTTGTAGTTCGCCACCACCCAGCGCAGCGCCGGCACGAGGGAGGTGATCTGCGTCCCCGCCGTCACGTACTGGCCGAGCCGCGCCCCCACCTCGCCCAGCCGCCCGTCGCGCGGGGCGAGGATGCGGGTGTTCTGCAGGTCGATCTCCGCCAGGCGCACGGCGGCCTCGGCCCCGTGCACCGCCGCCTCCAGCCCGGTGCGGGTGGCCAGTGTCTCGGCCAGGGACTGCTGCGCGACGGCCTGGGAGGCCTGGGCCTGGGCCAGCCCCGCCTCGGCCTGGCGCAGCGCGGCGTGGACGGCGTCGCTCTGGGCGCGGGACTGGATGTTGGCGGCCACGAGCGGCTCGATCCGGCGCACATCCGCCCCGGCCTTGGCCAGCACGGCCTGCGCATTGGCCACCTGCGCCTCAGCCACGTCCACCTGCGCCTCCTTGGTGCGCCGCTGCAGGTCGAGATTGGCCAGGGAAGCCTGGCTGGCGGAGAGCTGGGCCCGGACCTGGGCGAGGCGCTGCTGGTAGATGCGGTCGTCGATGCGCGCGAGCAGCTCGCCCTCCTTCACGGCGGCGTAGTCCTGCACGGGCATCTCGACGAGGTAGCCCGAGACCTGCGGGCTGACGACGGTGACGAGGCCGCGGACATAGGCGTCGTCCGTCACCTGCACCGTCGAGGTGAAGGGCGGCAGGCGCCAGGCGAAGAGCACGAGGAGGACACCCGCGAGGCCGAGGAGGAGGGCGGGGATCGTCGCCCGCGAGCGGAGGGGCAGGGAGAGGGGCATGGGGTCCTAAGGGGGTTCAGGCGGCCGTCCCGCTGTCCTGGGCGGCACGGCGGCCGAGCCAGGCGGCGAGCTGGTGGATGAGAAGTACGGCGAGGCAGAAGGCGGAAACCGCTGAAACGGTGAGAAAGAGGTCGTTGTAGGCCAGCACATAGGCCTCTCGCGTGGCGACACCGGCGAGGGTGAGGTTGCCTTCGGCGGCGCGCAGCGCGGGGTCGCCGAGGACGCGGCTGTAGGCGGCGCCGTACTGAGCGATTCGCTGCGCCACGAGCGGGTCCGCGAGGGTCAGGCTCTCGACGATCTGGCTGGAGTGGAACTTCTCCCGCACCGTGACGAGGGTGCCGAGCGCCGCGGCGCCGAGCAGCCCGCCGAGGTTCTGGGATGCCAGGAAGACCGCGAAGAAGCTGGTGAGGTAGTTCACCCCGGAGCGCAGGGTGTGGGCGAAGCTCCAGCCCGTCGCGGCCGGCAGGAAGATCGCCCCGCCGAAGGCGACCAGCGCCTGGGGGAGATAGACGTCGTGCGGCCGCGTCAGGCTCGTCCCCCGGCTCTCCATCCAGGCCCCGACCGCGATCATGGCGAGCGCCACCGCATGGATCGCGGGCCGGTTCTCCGGGCGGTTGACGAAGGCCACGCCGATGAAGCCGGCGAGCGTCGCGGCCAGGATCACGAGGAAGAGCCCCCGCATGTGCTCGTTCAGCAGGCCAAGGTTCTGGAAGAAGCCGATGGCGCCGGTCGTCTGCTCCGACAGGATGAAGCGCGCGAAGAACATGGACCCGCCGAAGAGGAGCATGTCCGATGAGGACAGCCAGTGCAGGTTCACCAGCGGGCGCTCCCGGTTCAGCTCCACCGCGACCAGCAGGGTGAGGCAGGCGAGCCCGCCGGCGAGGCAGGCGCCGAGCCAGCCCGCCTCCAGCCACCAGTAGCCGCGCCCGAGGCCCAGCACGACGGCGACCAGCCCCAGACCGACGGTCAGCAAGGGCAGGCTGACCGCGTCCACCCGGTCGAACACCTTGGCGCGCGGCGGCGGCGTGATCGGCAGGACGAGGACGATGGCCAGGGAGAGGCAGGCGAGGGCGAGCTCAAGCAGGAGCAGCCCGTCCCAGAGACCGATTTCCAGCAGCCCCGGCGAGACGAGCCGGGCGATGGGCACCGCGATCTGCGCCCCGATCAGCCCGAGGGCGATGCCGACCGTCAGCTTCCGCGAGGGCGGGAAGATTTCGATCATGTAGAGGATGGCGAGGGTGTTCAGCGGCGCGCTGGCGAAGCCCGCCACCGCCCGCAGCACCACGGCCGAGCGAAGGTCGTTCGCGACGAGATGGGCGAGGGAGACGAGCAGGAACAGCCCCAGGCCGAGCTTGGCGAAGAGCCGCAGCCCAAACTGGGTTCTCAGCTTGAACAACAGGATGGAGGCCGTAATGCTTGTGGAGGCGTAAGCAGCGGTGAGCCATGCGGCCTCGTTCGCGGTCGCCCCGAAGCTCGCCTGCACCGCCTGGAGATTGGCCGCGACGAGGTTGTTCCCGAGGCCCTGGGTGAGGCCGAAGGTGAGCGAGGCCAGGCCGTACACCGCCAGGCGCCCCGCCGTCAGCGGAGGCGTGGGGGCCGGCGCGGCGGGTGCGGCCGTGCCGCTCATCGGGCTCTCTCCTCGCCGTCTCCGGCCATCCGGGGAACGGCGTCGAGCGTCTCGAGCTTCGTCGCCACACTTCGCAGAACGCGGAGCGCCGTTTCGAGATCCTCGCGCGGGATGTCGCCGAGCACGCGCTGCCGCAGCCCCTCGGAGACGCGCTCCGCCGCCTCGACCATCGGCGCGGCCGCCGGGGTGAGGGCGATGCGGTTGGCGCGGGCATTGCCGGGCACGGGCTCCCGCCGGATGAGCCCCTGCCCCTCCAGCGAGTCCAGGAGGCGGACGAGGGTGGGGTGCTCGACGGAGAGATGGGCCGCGAGGTCCCGCTGCATGGCGCTGCCGCCCTCCTGGGAAAGGATCATCAGCGCGCGGGCGCGGGCGAGGGTCTGCCCGCTGTCGCGCAGCTCCGCATCCCACCGCGTGCGCCAGCGCTGGGTGACGCGGCGCAGGGCGGTGACGAATTCCGCATTCAGGCTCATCGGGCAGGGATTTCGTAGGAAGCTAACATTAGCAAGCTAAGTAATCATCGCCGCTCTTGGATCAAGGCCCCCCCCGCCGCATCGGGCATCAGCGCCCCACGGGAGCGCGGACGCTGCGATACCGCGCTACGAAAGCTGCAAAGTCAGGGCCTTGAGGTAGACGCTCTCAGGCAGCATTGGATGAACGGGATGGTCCGGCCCGGCACCCGTCATGGCCAGGATGCGCGCGTCGCGCCGGGCGCGCTGGAGGCCGGCGATCACGGTGTCGGCGAACTCGCCGGCCGGGACGTGATGGCTGCAGGAGGCGATGAACAGGATCCCTCCCGGCACCACCAGCCCGGCCGCGAGGCGCGCCAGCCGGGAATAGGCGCGGACCGCCGCCGCGATGTCCTTGCGGGACTTGGCGAAGGCCGGGGGATCGACGACGACGACGCCGAAGCGCTTCCCCTCCCGCCCCATGCGCTCCAGCGCCTCCATCGCCTCGCCCCGCACCGCCTCGACCCGGTCCTCCAGCCCGTTGCGCCGCGCCGTCTCCATGGCGGTGGCCAGCGCGTGCTCGGAGCGGTCCAGCAGGGTGACGCGGGCGGCGCCGGCCGCGGCCGCCTGCAGCCCGAAGCCGCCGGTGTGGCAGAAGGCGTCCAGCACCGTCTCGCCGCGCGCGAGCCCCGCCACCCGCGCGCGGTTCTCCCGCTGGTCGAAGAACCAGCCCGTCTTCTGCCCACCCAGGGGATCGACGCCGAAGACGACGCCGCCCTCCTCCACCGTGCCCGTCGCCTCCGTGCCGCGGAGCAGGGCGGTGACCTCGGGCAGGCCCTCCAGGGCGCGCACGGAGGCCTCGTTCCGCGCGACCACCGCCCGGGGGGCGATCAGCTCGTCCAGCGCGCGGAGAATGGCCGGGGTCGCCAGTTCCATGCCGGCGGTGTTCGCCTGGAGCGCGACCAGGTCGCCGTAGCGGTCGAGGATGAGGCCGGGCAGCCCGTCCGCCTCGGCATGGACGAGGCGGTAATGCGGCGTGGGGAAGAGCCGTTGGCGAAGCGCGAGGGCCTCGGCGATGCGGGCTGCCCAGAAGGCGTCGTCGATCACCGCGCCGGGATCGCGGGAGAGGCGCCGCGCGGCGATGAGCGAGTGCGGGTTGAACAGGTGGACCCCGTGGCGGAACCCGTCATCCCCCTCGACGCGCACGGCCCCGCCGGGCGGCAGGGCGCGGGCGGCGGGGGTCATCGCCACCTCGTTCGAGAAGATCCAGGGATGGCCCGCCTTGGCGCGCCGGTCGCGGCCGGGGAGGAGGCGGAGGATGGGCAGGTCGGACATGCGCCGCCCCATAGGCCGGAACGGCGCCCGGCGCACGGGGTAAGCTCCGGGACGCTAGGCCCTGGCCTCCTTCCGCCTCCCCTCCCCGATCGCGAGCAGGATGCCGGCGAGGGTGAGAAGGAGCGCGAGCGCCTGCCGCGGGCCGACCTCCTCGCCGAGGAGAAGCGCGCCCGAGAGCACGCCGATGGCCGGCGTCGCCAGGGTGCCGATCGCCGCCACCCCCGCCGGCAGCGCGGCCAGCGCCGCGAACCAGGTGAGGTAGCAGAGGCAGAGCGGCACCGCCGCCATGTAGAGGAAGGCCGCCCAGCCATGGGGCGAGACGCTGCCGGGATCGAATCCCTCCAGGAGGGGGGAGAGCAGGGCCAGGGGCAGGCAGCCCAGCCCCACCTGCCAGGCGACGGAGGCGATGGGGTGCAGCCCCAGCGGGTGCCGCTTGAACCAGACGGTGCCGAGGGAGAAGAGGATGGCCCCGCCGAGGATCATCGCCACCCCCGGCATCTTCCCCCAGTCCAGCGCGAGCCCGCCCGATGTGACAAGGATGCCCACCCCCGCCATGCCGAGCAGCAGCGCCAGCACCCGCCGCGCCGAGGGCCGCTCCCCCAGCACGGGCCAGGCGGCGAGGGCCGTCCAGGCGGGCATGGTGTAGCAGATCATCGCCCCCTCCCCCGCGCCGAGATAGAGCAGCCCCATCGTCGCCAGCCCCATCCAGGCGGTGACGTTGAGGAGGGCCGCCGTGAGGAGCGCCGGCCACCGGCCCTCCGGCACGGCCAGCGGCACGCCACGCAGGCCGGCGAACCCGGCGAGGACCGTGGCCGCGAGCAGCCCCGCCATGCCGCGCGCGGCCAGCGGCGGCATCTCGGAGAGCAGCGACTTGAGGATGGGCCAGTTCAGGCCCCAGCCGAGGGCCGTGACGGCGAGGCAGAGAAGCCCGATGCGCCGCCCCGGTGCGCCCGGGGAAGGGTCAGTCGAGATAGTCGGGCTCCTCGCGCGCGAGGATGCGCTTCACGCTCTCCAGGTGAAGCCGCGCGCTCTCGGCGTCGCCCGCGCGCATCTGCTCGTAGGTGCGGCGGGCCACCTCGGGCGGCACGGGCTTCAGCGGCCGGCCGGTGGCGAGGGCCAGGCGCTGCACCTCCGCCGCGCGCTCGAGGTAGTAGAGGTCGTCCCAGGCCTCGGCGATGCTGGGCCCGACGACCATTACCCCGTGGTTCTTCAGGAAGCCGATATCGGCGTCTCCCATCGCCGCGGCGATCCGGTCCCCCTCGTCGGTGTCGAGGGCGAGGCCGTTGTAGTCCTCGTCCACGGCGGTGCGTCCGTAGAACTTCAGCGCCGTCTGCCCGGCCCAGACGAGGGGCGGCCCCTCCAGCATCGAGAGGGCGGTCGCGTTCGGCATATGCGTGTGGAAGGCGGCGACGGCGCGGGGGTGGCGCATGTGCAGCCGGGCGTGGATGAAGAAGGCTGTCGCCTCCGGCATCCCCTCGCCGGCCAGGACCTGCCCCTCGAAGTCGCAGATCAGGAGGCGCGAGGCGGTGATCTCCCCGAAGGCCCAGCCATAGGGGTTCACCAGCATCAGGTCGGGCCGCCCGGGAACGAGGACCGAGAGGTGGTTGCAGATCCCCTCCTGCAGGCCGAGCCGGGCGGCCATGCGGAAGCAGGCGGCCAGGTCCACCCGCGCCTGCCGGATCTCCGGCGAGTCGAGCGCGCTGTTGCGGAGAAGCCCCGCTGCGGGGAGTGCCGGGGAGAGCGCGTGCGCCATGGAGTCCTCTCTGCGGGCGTTAGCGCAAACTCGCGCGGGCGCGGCCGGACGGCAAGGCGGGGCCGTCGGCGAACGGCACGGAGGCCGCCGCGGACGGACGGCCAGAAGGCCGCCGCGGGCTGGCGAGCCGTGCCAGGCGGTGCAACGCTCCGTCGCAACGGAGCAAGGAGCGCCGCATGATCCGCCTGCACCACCTCCAGGCCTCGCGATCCCACCGGATCCTCTGGCTGCTGGAGGAGCTCGGCCTTCCCTACGACCTCCTCTCCTACGAGCGGGATCCCCGGACGATGGCCGCGCCACCGGCCCTGCGCGCGGTGCACCCGCTGGGGAAGTCGCCCGTGGTCGAGGAGGACGGGGAGGTGCTTGCCGAGTCCGGCGCGATCATCGAGCTGCTGCTCGACCGCCACGACGCGGAGGGCCGGCTGCGCCCGCCGCGCGGCACCCCGGCCCATGGCCGCTACCTTCACTGGCTCCACTTCGCCGAGGGCTCGGCCATGCCGCCGCTGCTGGTGAAGCTCTATCTCTCGCGGCTCGGCCCCGCCGCCGCGCCCGCCCTGCCGCGGGTGGAGGCGGGGATCGCGGCGAATCTGGGCCACATGGAAGCCGCCCTCTCGGAAGAGCCCTTTTTCGCCGGGCCGGAATTCAGCGGCGCGGACATCCAGATGAGCTTCCCCGTGGAGGCGAGCGCCGCGCGCGGCGGGCTCACCCCGTCCCGCCCGCATCTCTGGCGCTGGCTGGAGGCGATGCGCGGCCGCCCGGCCTGGAAGCGCGCGGTGGAGAAGGGCGGCCCGCCCATGCCCGCCGGCTGAGAGGCCCGGCCGGGGGCCTTGCCCGACGGTGCCGCGCGCCGCATTCATCGCGCGATCTCACGATGGAGCCAACCGCCATGTCCGGAACCAACCAGCGCATCGACGGCGCCCGGCTCTGGGACACGCTGATGGAGATGGCCTCGATCGGCGCGACGGCGAAGGGCGGCGTGAAGCGCCTGACGCTGACGGAGGTGGACCGCGCCGGGCGCGACCAGTTCGCCCTCTGGTGCCATCAGGCCGGGCTGACGGTGCGGGTGGACGAGATGGGCAACATGTTCGCCCGCCGCCCCGGCCGCGACCCCGCCCGCCCGCCCGTGCTGCTGGGCAGCCATCTCGACAGCCAACCCACGGGCGGCAAGTTCGACGGCGCGCTCGGCGTGATCGCCGGGCTCGAGGTGATGCGGACGCTGCGCGACCTCAACATCGAGACCGAGGCGCCCATCGAGCTGGTGAACTGGACGGATGAGGAAGGCAGCCGCTTCGGCCACTCCCTCATGGGCAGCGGCGTCTGGTCCGGGGTCTATGACCGGGATGCCACCTACGCGCTGCGCGACCTGGAGGGAATCTCGGTGCTCGATGCGCTGGAGGGCATCGGCTATCGCGGCGAGGCGCCCGCCGCGCCTTTCGGGGCGGATTCCTACTTCGAGCTCCACATCGAGCAGGGCCCGATCCTGGAGCGCGAGGGAGTGCGCATCGGCATCGTCACCGGCGGGCAGGCGCAGGTCTGGTACGAGGCGGTGTTGACCGGCCAGGACGCCCATGCCGGCACCACCCCGCCCTCCGCCCGGCGGGACGCGCTGGTGGGCGCGGCGCGGATCATCGCGCTCGTGGACGAGCTGATGCGGGCGCGCGGCGAGGAGGGGCGCGGCACGGTCGGGCGCCTCCAGGTCTCCCCCAATTCCTGCAACGTGGTGCCGGGCGAGGTCCGCTTCTCCGTCGAGTTCCGCCATCCCCTGGGGGAGGAGATCGAAGCTCTGGCTGCCACCTTCCCCGGCCGGGCGCGCGCGATCGCGGAGGAGGCCGGGCTCGGCCTGGAGCTGCGCGAGCTGTTCCGCATCCCCGCCCAGCCCTTCGACCCCGGGCTCGTCGGCCTCGTGCGCGACGCGGCGGCCCGCCTCGGCCTTCCCGCGCGGGAGATCATCTCGGGCGCGGGGCATGACGCCATCTACGTCGCCCGCCGGGTGCCCGCCGCCATGATCTTCACCCCCTGCAAGGACGGGCTCTCCCACAACGAGGCCGAGAGCATCCTGCCGGAGGAGGCGCAGGACGGCTGCCAGGTGCTGTTCGAAGCCGTGCTCGCCCGCGCCAGCCGCCCCGGCTGAAACGCGCCGCGCGGCAGGCCCCGCGCCGCCGGCCCCCCAGGGTTGGCATCGGGGCGGGGCGCCTCTATGACGGCCCCCACGCGACTGGGCCCCCCAGGGAACCGGCGGGCGGCGTCCTGCCCGGCCGGCACCGATGCCGGAGAGATCCTTCACTTGGCCACCATGGAACCCGACAAGCAGCCCTCCACCCCGGAGCGCAGCCCCGCCCTGCTGGCGCAGGAGGCGATCCTGGCCCGCCCGGTAACGCCCGAGCGCCGCATGGCGGACGCGATCCGGGCGCTGGCGATCGACGGCGTGGAGGCCGCGAAGTCCGGCCATCCCGGCATGCCCATGGGCATGGCCGATGCGGCGACCGTGCTGTTCACCCGCTTCCTTAAGCACGACGCGGCGGACCCCCGCTGGCCGGACCGGGACCGCTTCGTCCTCTCCGCCGGCCACGGCTCCATGCTCATCTATGCCTGGCTGCACCTGAGCGGCCATGCCGGGATGGGGGTGGAGGAGCTGCGCCGCTTCCGCCAGCTCCACTCCCCCGCCGCCGGCCACCCTGAGGTGGGCGAGCATCCGGGGATCGAGACCACCACCGGCCCGCTCGGCCAGGGCATCTCCACCGCCGTCGGCATGGCCATGGCGGAGCGGCACCTCGCCGCGCGCTTCGGCAAGAGCCTGGTGGATCACCGGACCTGGGTGATCGCCTCCGACGGCGACCTGCAGGAGGGCATCTCCCACGAGGCCGCCTCGCTGGCCGGGCATTTCGGCCTGGGCAAGCTGACGGTGCTCTGGGACGACAACCACATCTCCATCGACGGCGACACAGCGATCTCCGTCTCCGAGGACACGCTGGCCCGCTTCCGCGCCTATGGCTGGGCGGTGCGCCGGGTGGACGGGCACGACCACGAGGCGATCGCGGCCGCGCTGAACGCGGCGACGAAGTCCCGCAAGCCGACGCTGATCGCCTGCCGGACCATCATCGGCTTCTCCGCGCCGAAGAAGGCGGGCACGGCGGGCAGCCACGGCGCCCCGCTGGGCCCGGAGGAGGCCGCAGCCGCCAAGGCGGCGCTTGGCTGGGAGGCCGGACCCTTCGAGGTGCCGGACGACATCCGCGAATCCTGGGAAGCCGCGGGCAAGCGCGGCGGCGGCACCCGCCGCTCCTGGCTGAAGCGGCTGGCCAAGCACCCCCAGCGCGCGGAGTTCGAGCGCGCGATGGCCGGCAAGCTGCCCGAGCGCTGGGACGCGGCGATCGCCGAGTGGAAGGCGAAGGCCGTGGCCGAGAAGCCGAAGATCGCCACCCGCATCGCCTCCCAGAAGGCGCTGGAGGCGCTGGTGCCGGCCGTGCCGGAGCTGATCGGCGGCTCGGCCGACCTCACGGGTTCGAACAACACGAATGTGAAGGGCGTCCCGGCGCTCTCGGCGGAGAATTTCGGCGGGCGCTTCGTCCACTGGGGCATCCGCGAGCACGGCATGGCGGCCGCGATGAACGGCATGGCGCTGCATGGGGGCATCATCCCCTATTCCGGCACCTTCCTCGTCTTCTCCGACTACATGCGCCCCTCCATCCGCCTCGCCGCGCTGATGCGCCAGCGCGTGGTGCATGTGCTGACGCATGACAGCATCGGGCTGGGCGAGGACGGGCCGACGCACCAGCCAGTCGAGCACCTGGCCGCGCTGCGCGTCATCCCGAACCTGCATGTCTTCCGCCCCGCCGATGTCATCGAGACGGCGGAGGCCTGGGAGCTCGCGGTGAAGCGGGCGGACGGGCCGAGCGTGCTGGCGCTCTCCCGCCAGAACCTGCCGGCGGTGCGGACCGATGCCGGGGAGAACCGCACGGCGCGTGGCGGCTACGTGCTGTCCGAGGCCTCGGGCGAGCGGCGCGCGACGCTGATCGCCACGGGCTCGGAAGTGGAGATCGCCCTCGCCGCCCAGGCGGCGCTGGAGGAGGCGGGCATCCCGGTGGCCGTCGTCTCCCTGCCCTGCTGGGAACTCTTCGCCCTGCAGGACCCCACCTATCACGATGCGGTGCTCGGCTCCGCTTTGCGGGTGGGAATCGAGGCCGCGCTGGAGTTCGGGTGGTCGCGCTGGCTCGGGCCTGATGGCATCTTCATCGGCATGCAGGGATTCGGCGCCAGCGCGCCGGCCAGCGATCTGTACAAGCATTTCGGCATCACCGCCGATGCGGTCGTGGCGGCGGTCAAGCGCCGCGTGAACTAGACGAACGGACGAGAGGGAAGGTTATGCCAGTCAAGGTTGCGATCAACGGCTTCGGGCGCATCGGGCGCCTGGTTCTCCGCGCGGCGATGGAGAGCGGCCGGGACGATGTCGAGTTCACCCACATCAACGACCTCGGCTCGGTCGAGGCGAACGCGCATCTCTTCCGCTTCGACAGCGTGCACGGCCGCTTCCCCGGCGAGGTGCGCGTCGAGGGCGACAGCCTCATCATCTCGGCGAACGGCAAGACCTACAAGCCGATCAAGGTGACGGCAGAGCGCGACCCCACCAAGCTCCCCTGGCAGGGCGTGGACGTGGCCGCCGAGTGCACGGGCATCTTCACTAACACGGAGAAGGCGTCGCTGCTGCTGCAGTCCGGCGCGCGCAAGGTGCTCGTCTCCGCCCCCGTGACCTGGGGCGAGACCTATGCGGATGAATCCGCCCAGGCGACCATCGTCTACGGCGTGAACCACAAGGTGCTGAAGCCCGAGCACAAGATCGTCTCCAACGCCTCCTGCACCACCAACTGCCTCGCGCCCATCGCCAAGGTGCTGCACGAGAAGTTCGGCATCCTGCGCGGCTACATGGTGACCATCCACGCCTATACCGGCGACCAGAACACCGTGGACACGCTGCACAAGGACCTGCACCGCGCCCGCGCCGCGGCGGTCTCGGCCATCCCGACCTCGACGGGCGCGGCCAAGGCGGTCGGCCTCGTGCTGCCGGAGCTGAAGGGCAAGCTGGACGGCACGGCCATCCGCATCCCCACCCCGAACGTCTCCCTCGTCTCGCTCGACTTCGTGCCCGCGCGCACGGAGGGGCTGACGAAGGAGGCGATCAACGCGGCGATGAAGGAGGCCTCCGAGTCCCCCGAGCTGAAGGGGATCCTCGGCTACAACACCGCCCCCCTCGTCTCCATCGACTTCAACCACGACTCCCACTCCTCGACCTTCGACGCGACGCAGACGCAGGTGGTGGATGGCGGCCTCGTGCGCGTGATGTCCTGGTACGACAACGAGTGGGGCTTCTCGAACCGCATGAGCGACACGGCCGCGCTGCTCGGCACGCTCTGAGACCCGACGGGGGCGCTTCGGCGCCCCCGCCCATTTCTGCCCGCTTTCAGGAACACCACCCATGGCCTCCTTCCGCACGCTCGACCAGCTCGACGCCAAGGGGAAGCGCGTGCTGCTGCGCGCCGACCTGAATGTTCCCGTGCGGGACGGCGCGATCACCGACCGGACCCGGATCGAGCGGCTCACCCCCACGATCAAGGAACTGTCGGACAAGGGCGCCAAGGTGGTGGTGCTCTCCCATTTCGACCGCCCGAAGGGCAAGCGCGTCCCGGAGATGTCGCTGCGCCCGCTGGCCGAGGCGCTCTCCACGGCGCTGGGCAAGCCCGTCGCCTTCGCCGATGACTGCATCGGCCCGGAGGCCGAGGCGGCGGTCGCGAAGCTCGGCGATGGCGACGTGCTGCTGCTGGAGAACACGCGCTATCACGCCGGCGAGGAGAAGAACGACCCCGCCCTCTCCGCCGAGATGGCGAAGCTCGGCGACGCCTATGTGAACGACGCCTTCTCCGCCGCCCATCGCGCGCACTCCTCGACCGAGGGCGTGGCGAAGCTGCTGCCCGCCTATGCCGGCCGGCTGATGCAGGTGGAACTGGAGGCGCTGGAGGCGGCGCTCGGCACCCCGTCCCGCCCCGTGGTCGCCATCGTCGGCGGCGCGAAGGTCTCCACCAAGCTCGACCTGCTGGGGAACCTGTCGCGGAAGGTGGACGTGCTCGTCATCGGCGGCGCCATGGCCAACACCTTCCTCGCGGCCCAGGGCCACAACATGGGCAAGTCGCTGCAGGAGGCGGAGATGCACGTGACGGCGCTCCGCATCCTCGACGAGGCGCGGGCCGCGAATTGCGAGATCCTGCTGCCGCGGGACCTCGTCGTGGCCGCCGAGTTCAAGGCAAACCCCGCCACCCGCACGGTGGGCGTGGATTCCGTTCCCTCCGACATGATGGCCCTCGATGTCGGGCCGGAGACGGTTGACGCGATCGAGGATCGGCTGCGCAAGGCTTCCACCCTCGTCTGGAACGGCCCGCTCGGTGCCTTCGAGACCCCGCCCTTCGACGCGGCGACGGTGGCGGTGGCCGAGAGCGTGGCGGGCCTCACCCAGTCCGCCGGGCTGAAGTCCATCGCCGGCGGCGGCGACACCGTGTCGGCGCTTCGCCATGCGGGGGTCGCCGAGCGGATGACCTATGTCTCCTCCGCCGGCGGCGCATTCCTCGAATGGCTGGAAGGCAAGACCCTTCCGGGCGTCGCGGCCCTCAGCGCTTCCTGAGGCCCTCGCCCGACACGACCCGCCGCTCCGCCCCCGGGGGGAGCGACGGGTCATGGGTGCAGAGGATCGTGACCTCGTCCCCGTGCTCGCGGGCGAGGGTGCGGAGCATGCGGCGGCTCTGGAGCCGCGCCTCCCGGCTCACCTGCATGAAATTGGCATAGGCCGAGGCGAGGGGCGGCATGCGGAGGGGCTCCTCCAGCTCCGAATGCATGAACACGGCGTCACCGGCATGCAGCACCCAGCCATCCCCGGTCTCCAGCGCCACGCCGCAATGCCCGCCCGTATGGCCGGGCAGCGGGACGAGGAAGATCGAGGGCGGCAGGCCGTGCAGCCCGCGGATGGTGGGCAGGCCGAACCAGGGCGCGCCGGGGGCGCTGTATTCCCGCATGGGATGGGCGAGCTGGGCCGGGCGGTAGCGGTTGCGGGCCACGGCCCCTTCCCGACGGCGCGCGAGGGCGAGCTCGGCGGCGTGGACATGCACCTCGGCCCGCGGGAAGTCGGTCAGCCCGCCGGCATGGTCGAAGTCGAGATGCGTCATGACGATGTGGCGGACATCGGCCGGATCGAAGCCGAGGCTGCGCAGGCGCGACACCGCCGTCTCGTCCGCCTCCAGGTGGATGCGGTCGGCCAGGAGGAAGGCGCGGCTGAGGCGCGGGACGGGGCGGTTCACGTCCTCCAGCCCGAAGCCGGTATCGACGAGGACCAGGCCCGCCTCGGTCTCGGCCAGGAGGCAGCGACAGGCGAGGTGGGCGGGGCCGAGCCCCGGCGTCTCGCCATCCCAGAAGCCGCCGCCGAAGGGACGCATCGAGCCGCATTCGATCGAGTGGATCCGCATGGAGGGGTGAACGCCGGCCGGGGGCAGGGGTTTGTGGCGCCGTGCCCGGCGCGGTTTCCCCTGGAAGCCGCCGCGGCGCTGGGGCAGGCTCGGCCCTCCCGGACCGGAGGCGCCCGCGTGACCCTGCCCGCTCCCTTGCTCCCCGCGCTCCTCGCCACCCTCATCGGCGGCGCGGCCTTCGCCCAGACACCCCCCTCGCCCACGCCGCCGGCCCCGGCCCCGGCGCCGTCCTCGCCGCCGATGACGGAGATGCCCGGATCCTCCGGCATCTCCCCGATGCCGCCGCGGCGGGACTGCGAGCGGGCGCCGCCCTCCCCGACTTCCTGACGACGTCTCCTCAGCCTGAGGGTGCCGGTCCTCTCTCAGTAGCCCTTGGCCGGGTCCACCCGGTTCGGCATTGCCCGGCCCTCGCGCATGGCGCGGAGGTTGTCGAAGAGGATGTCGAGGGTGCGGTCGTTGTAGCGCTCCCGGTCATCGGCCGAGACATGGGGCGTGACCACCATGCCCGGCGTGCGCCAGAGCCGGTGGTCCGGGGGCAGCGGCTCAGGCACGGCGACGTCGGTGACGCAGCCCCCGAGACGCCCGGCCTCCAGCGCGTCGCAGACCGCGTCCTGGTCCCACACCGCACCGCGGGCGATGTTCACGAGGCGGGCGCCCTGCGGCAGCAGCGCGATCCGCTCGCGCGAGAGGAGGTTGCGGGTCCGTTCGGTCAGCGGGCAGGCGAGGACGAGGAACTCCGCCCGCGGCAGCACCTCATCGAGCGCCTCCGTCGGATGGGTCTCGTCGCAGTCCGGATGCGGCTCGCTTCCGTGACGCAGGCCGATGACATGCATCCCGAAGCCGCGCGCCCGCCGCGCGACGCCGCCGCCGAGCGAGCCCATCCCCACGATCACGACCGAGCGCCCGGCCAGGGTCGAGGCGAAGCGCGGCTTCCACTCCCCCCGCCGCTGCTGGTCGGCGAAGGCGGGCATGTGAGTCTGGAGCATGAGGATCGCCATGATCCCGAACTCGCCCGCCTTGTCGGAATGGGTTCCCCGGTTGTTCAGCAGCGCGACCGAATCCGGCAGCCAGTCGAAGGGGGCGGCGCTGTCCACCCCGGCGGAGGTGCAGGCGATCACCTTCAGCCTCGGCGCGGCGCCGGGCAGCACGCCGACGGGGAAGCGCTGCTTCAGCGGCCGCACCCAGCTCAGCAGCACCTCCGCCTCGGGCAGGGCGGCGGCGAGGCCGGCCTCGTCCGTCGCGAAGCTCACCTCCATCCCCACCATGTCGGGGTGCCGGTCAATGGCTGCCCGCCACTGCGCCTCCGTGATGGAGAATTCGGGGTCGCTGGCGGGGTTCTGGACGTGGATTCGCATGCCTTGCCTTTCGCATGGCAGCACGGCGCGCGTGAAGGCCGGGCAACGAGGGCTCCGGGCCGGCGTTGCCCCGGGCATGACCGACTCCGCCCTTCAGGAGGCCTCCCGCCTCGTCGGGGAGGACCTCGCGTTCCAGCGCCGCATCTGGCGCTTCCAGCGCTGGGGCTGGGCGGGACTCGGCCTGCTCGTCCTGCTCGGCGCGCTGGGCGCCTTCGGCGGCGGCCCGCTGGCGGAGGCCCGGACCCGCAGCGAGGACGGCGCGGTGGAGGTGGAGTGGGAGAGGATCGAGCGCGCCGGGCGCGAGAGCACGATCCGCCTGCGGACCGTCGCGCCGCATGCCGGCCCGCTCCTGCTGCGGTTGGAGGAGGGCTTCGTGGACCGCGTGACGGTCTCGGCCGCCGAGCCGCGGGCGGCGGGGGAAGCCCGTGCGCCGGGCCTCGTCCAACTCCGCTTCGACCCGCCGCCGGAGGGACGGAGGGCGGAGGTGGTGCTGCGCGTGCATGCCCGCCGGCCCGGTCTCGTCACCGGGCGCTTGGTGCTCGGGGAGTCCGCGGTATCGCTCCACCTCGTGATCCTGCCGTGACGGGCGGGGGTGGGGGCGCCGCATGGAGAGCGTGATCCGGGCGGCCTCCGTCTATGCCGCGCTCTGGCTTCTGTTCCGCATCACCGGGCGGCGAAGCATGAGCCACATCACCACCTTCGACTTCGTGCTCCTCCTCGTGGTCGGCGAGGCGACGCAGCAGGCGCTGCTGGGGGAGGACTTCTCCCTCACCAACGGGCTGCTCGTGATCTCCACCCTGCTCGGCCTGGACGTGGCGCTCCGCTGGATCAAGGCGCGGGACCAGCGGACGGAGCGGCTGCTGGAGGGACTGCCCACCCTGCTCGTGCTGGACGGCCAGCCAATCCACGAAAGGCTGCGCGAAGCCCGCATCGGCGAGGACGAGATCCTGCAGAGCGCGCGCGAGACCCAGGGGCTGACGCGGATGGAGGAGATCCGGCTGGCAGTGCTCGAGGTGAGCGGCACCATCTCCATCATTCCACGGGCAAAGGATTGAGCCCGCGCCCGGCCGGGCCATGTGCGAAACCGGCCGTGCGCCGGAGCGAAGGGATTTCCATGACACGACGACGCATTCTGCTGGCCGCCACGGCCCTTTCCCTGGCCGGTTTCTCCCGGGCATGGGCGCAGGGCACGCCGCGCCGTGTCCGGGGCACCATCGCGGGCCTCTCCGGGCGGGATCTGACCATCAACACCCGCGAGGGTGGGACGGCGGCGATCCGCCTTGCGGAGAACTTTTCCGTCTCCGCGCTGCGGCGGGTGGAGCTCTCCTCGGTCGCGCCCGGAACCTATATCGGCACGGCCGCCGAGCCGGGGCCGGACGGGGTATGGCGCGCGCTGGAGGTGCTCGTCTTCCCCGAGGCCATGCGCGGCACGGGCGAGGGCCATTTCGCCTGGGACCTGACGCCCACCTCCTCCATGACCAACGCCACCGTCGATTCCGCCGTGGAGGGGAATGACGGGCGCAGCCTCACCCTGACCGCGCGCGGGCAGAAGGTGCAGGTCGTCGTGCCGGCCGACGCCCCGGTGGTGACGCCAGTCCCGGCCTCCATCGAGGACCTGCGGCCCGGCGCCCAGGTCTTTCTCATCGCCACCCCCGGGCCGGATGGTGGCCTCACCGCCGCTCGCGTGACCGTAGCGCGGGACGGCGTGGTGCCCCCGATGTGAGCGAGGCCGCCCTCCCCTCCCCCGCCGCGCGACGGCGGCGGCGGGACGGCCCGCCGCCACCCAGGCCCGGCCCCTGGCCCTGGCTGGACCGCGGCGGGCGCTTCTCCCCCCTCAAGGCGCTCGTGCTGCTCGGCTGCCTCCTGCCCCTGCTCTGGCTCGCCTGGCTCTGGGTGGCCGGCGCGCTCGGGCCGGAGCCGCTGACGCGCGCGACGCATGAGACGGGCGACTGGTGCGTGCGCTTCCTGCTCATCGGCCTCGCCGTCACCCCGGCGCGCTGGGTCTTCGACTGGCAGCGGGTGATGCAGGTCCGGCGGATGCTCGGCCTGGCCGCGCTCGGCTACGGCCTCGTCCACCTCGCCCTCTATGTCGGGAACGAGCACCTGCGCCTGTGGCACGTGCTGCTGGAGATCGTGCGCCGGCCCTATCTCTCCACGGGCTTCACGGCGCTGCTCCTGCTGGCGGTCCTCGGCTGGACCTCGACCGATGGCTGGCTGCGGCGCCTCGGGCGGGAGTGGAAGCCGCTGCACCGGCTGGCCTATCCCGCCACGGCGCTCGGCATCCTGCACTTCTACATGCAGTCGAAGATCAACGTCTCCGAACCCGTGCTGATGAGCGGGCTGTTCCTATGGCTGATGCTCTGGCGCGGGCTGCCGGCGCGCTGGCGCGGGGCGCCCTGGCCGTTGCTGCCGGTCGCGCTCCTCGCAGCGGTGGGGGCGGCGGGGCTGGAATATCTCTGGTACGCGCTGGCCACCAATCTGCCGGCGGGAGCGATCCTCGCGGCCAATCTCGACACCGACTTCAAGATCAGGCCGGCCGTCTGGGTCCTGGTGGCGGGGCTGGGCACGGCGGCGCTGGCGGCGCTTTTCTGGGGAGTTCGCCAGATTTTCGGCAGTCCACCCGCCCTGGCTAGGCCACGGCCGCTGGAGGATTAGGAACCAGCGGCGGCGGTGGCCACCGGCTTGGGGCCGGTCTCCTTGCGGGGCGCGGGCGCTTCGGCGGTCTCGGTCACATCAGTGGTCTTCGCCCCGGGCGCCTCGGCGGCCTCGGGCTTCGCCGCGGCCTCGCGCAGCCCGGCGGGCGCGGGCATGCAGCGGACGGTGCCCGGATTCGCCCGGGCTGCCGCCGCGACGGTTCCCGCGGGGCAGGCCACCTGGCGATGGGTCGGGGGGGGCAGGCCAGCATGCCAGCCTGCCACATCCGGATCCGCCCCGCCGCCCCGGGCCCCACCCCGCCCGTCGCAACGGCCGGGCCGGCCGCGCAGGGGGGTGCCGCCATTGGGGCAGAGCCACCGGGCGATGGCCGACCGGTCCATCACCGTGAGCCGCTCGCCTGAACCGATCACGGGATTCGTGTCCAGCCGGGGACCGGGCGTCACCTGGAAGAAGCGGCGCTCCTGCGCCCGGGCCTCGCCGGGATGCAGGGCCAAGCCCGCCAGCAGCGCCGCAGCGCCCAGGCCGCCCAAGGAACCGATCCGCATCATGCCGCGGCAGATGGGAGCCCCGGGAGAGAGAACCAAGCCCCGGGCGGCTTTATCCCCCGTGCTTGACGCGGGGCGCCCACCGCGCGAAGCCCCGGAGCACAGGCGCGACCTGGAGGAGACAAGAATGGACCTCGATCCCGGCATCAGATCGGCACTGGAGGGCGTCTCCACCGCGACGCTGACGACCGTGCTGCT
The DNA here is from genome assembly GCF_014199205.1 of Muricoccus pecuniae. Taxonomy (GTDB): domain Bacteria; phylum Pseudomonadota; class Alphaproteobacteria; order Acetobacterales; family Acetobacteraceae; genus Roseomonas; species Roseomonas pecuniae. The sequence goes on from NZ_JACIJD010000006.1 coordinate 148,061, forward strand.
CAAGAAGGGCCTCCGCAACGTCTGGATGCGCGGCACGAAGCCGATCCGCGAGGGCCAGCCCCGGATCGTCGGCCGCGCCTTCACCCTCCGCTTCGTCCCCGCCCGCGAGGACCTGGCGACGCCCGAGAGCTGGTCCTCCCCCATCTCCACCCGCGCGGCCATCGAGGCGATGCCCGAGGGCTGCGTGGCGGTGGTGGACGCGATGGGCGTGCAGGATGCCGGCATCTTCGGCGACATCCTCTGCGCCCGCATGGCGAAGAAGGGCGTCGCCGCGCTGATCACCGATGGCGTGGTGCGGGACCTCGCCGGCGTGCTCTCCACCAACCTGCCGGTCTGGTGCAACGGCGCGGCCGCCCCGCCCTCCGTCGCCGGGCTGACCTTCGTAGCCTGGGACCAGCCCATCGGCTGCGGCGGCGTGGCCGTCTTCCCCGGCGACGTGGTGGTGGTGGACCAGGACGGCGCGGTGCTGATCCCGCAGGCCCTGCTGGAGGCGGTCGTCGAGGCCGCGGTCGAGCAGGAGCGGCAGGAGGGCTGGATCATGACCGAGGTGGAGGGCGGCGCCTCCCTGCCCGGTCTCTATCCCCCGAACGCCGAGAACAAGGCGCGCTACGAGAGCTGGAAGAAGGAGCAGATGGGATGACCGATCTGACCGGGGCCAAGGGCGTCTATGTCATCGCCCCCACGGCCTTCCACGATGACGGCCGGGTGGACGAGGCCTCCAACGACCGGCTGACCGACTTCTTCGTCGAGAGCGGCGCGACGGGCATCACCGTGCTCGGCCAGATGGGCGAGGCGCCGAAGCTCGACCAGGAGGAGGGGATCGCCATCGCCTCCCGCATGATCAAGCGGGCGGGCATCCCGATCATCGTCGGCGTCTCCGCCCCTGGCTTCGCGGCCATGAAGTCCCTCACCGCGGCGGTGATGGATGCGGGCGCGGCGGGGGTGATGATCGCGCCGCCCAACACGCTGCGCACCGACGACCAGATCGTGAACTACTACGCGCAGGCGGTGGAGGCGATCGGGCCGGACGTGCCCTTCGTCATCCAGGACTACCCCCTCACCTTCAGCGTGGTGATGACGCCGGCGGTGATCCGCCGGATCGTGCAGGCCCACGCCTCCTGCGTGATGCTGAAGCACGAGGACTGGCCAGGGCTGGAGAAGATCTCGGCGCTGCGCGGCTTCGAGAAGGACGGCTCGATGAAGCGCATCTCCATCCTCTGCGGCAATGGCGGCCTCTTCCTCGACTTCGAGTGCGAGCGCGGGGCGGACGGCGCCATGACGGGCTACGCCTTCCCCGACATGCTGGCGGATGTCGTCCGCCTCCAGGCCGAGGGCAGGCGCGACGCCGCGCATGACCTGTTCGATGCGCACCTGCCGCTCGTGCGCTACGAGCAGCAGCAGGGCGTGGGCCTGGCGGTGCGGAAATACGTGCTCAAGCGCCGCGGCGTGCTGGCCAGCGACGCGCAGCGCCGCCCGGGCGCGGGGCTCACCGCCACGGCGCGGGCGGAGGTGGACTACCTCCTCTCCCGCGTCGCGCGCTTCGACAAGCGCGCCGAGCTGGGCGCCCCCAAGGCGGCCTGAACCGGCCCGCCCGCGCGGTAAGCGCCGCGCGGTCAGCGCCGCGCGGGCACCACCGATGCCAGCTCCACGGAGGAGCCCATCGCGAGATAGCCGGCGCGGTTCGGGTGCAGCTTGTCGCCCGGCCCGCCGATGGTGGAATCCGGGATCATCTCCGGCCGCAGCCCGCCCGTCGCGGGGTCGAGCGTCGCGCGGTCGAAATCGGCCACGGCATCGAACAGCCCGCCCTCCCGGATGAAGGCGTTCAACCCCTTCCGCTTCTCGTCCTGCTCTGCATGGCCGTGGGCGGCGCTCGTGCTGCCGAGGGCGGGCGTCACCGTCGCGCCGATCACCCGAACCCCGGAGATCGCCGCGCGGAGGCGGCGCACGCCCTCCCGCATCCCGTCCCTCGCGGCGTCCAGGGAGGCGTTGCCGTTGCGGCTGAAGTCGTTCGTCCCCTCCAGCCAGACTACCGTGGTGACGCCGGACAGGGAGATCACGTCCCGCTCCAGCCGCGCCAGCGCCGAGGGGCCGCCCGGGAAGGGCTTGTCCGGCCCGTACTCCGCGGGCCCGACCACCTGGTTGCCGCCGATCCCCGCATTCACGACGGAGACGCGGTTCCCCATGGCGGCGTTGAGCCGCCGCGCGAGCACGTCCGGCCAGCGATCGTCCCCATTCATGGTCGAGGCCGTGCCGTCCGTGATCGAGTCGCCGAAGCAGACGACGACCGGGGTGGCGGCGGGGGCGGAGACGTCCAGCGCATCCAGGAAGAACCAGGAGGCCGTCGAGAACGGAAAGGCCTCTTCCCCCTCCTCGCCGCCCCTGGATCCGGCGCCGGGCGCGGTGGCGTAGGAGGTCTGCAGCGCCTTCGCGTGCCAGCTCATCGGCCCGCTCGCCCCGGCGACATGGAAGGAGACGGCCAGCTTGCGGCCCATCAGCAGCGGCGAAGCCGGTTCCGCTGCGAAGGGCAGGTCCACCGCGTCGGACCAGACCTGCCCGCCCGGCTCGATCGTCACGCCTTCCGCCCCGGCGAAGCGGACCGGGCGCTTCGTGCCGGGAACCAGCGCGCCGCCGCTGTGCTGAAGGCCGATATGGGCGCCGTCCAGCCGCAGGGGGCGGGTTCCGAAGGCGTTGGTGAAGCGCAGCCTCGCCCGCCTGCCCCAAAGAGAGGGTCGCAGGACCAGGCGCAGCGTCATGTCCCGCGCACCCTCGGCCGGATCGGGGAAGATGAAGGACTGGTTCGGCTGGGCCGAGGGGTTGCCGACCGGATAGGGCCCCTGCACCGAGGCTGCCCAGCTCGTCGCCCAGCCCTCCCCCGCGGCGGCCTCCTGTGCCCGGAGTTCGCGTGCAACGGTTCCCGCGAGAATGGCGGCAAGCGTTCCCTGCCCGAAGCTGCGGCGGTCCATGGCATCCTCCCCACCCGGCTCTCCGGCCGGCACGGGAAGCTTCCATGCCCCGCCCTTCAGGACAAGGCCGATGGCCGGGGCGGGGATGGTGGTGGGAAGTCCGGAGGACGGCTCCGGTGTACCCTGCGCCCGCGCCGCAGGGCACGGCGGCGCAGCCAGGGCGCGACGAGGAAGAGCGGTGCGGTCAGCAGGGGCAGCAGCCCGAGCCAGGCAGCCAACACGCGCGGCCCGAGCAGGGCACCCCCGGCCGCGACGCCCATCGCCACGGCGTTCAACAGGACGGCAGCCGTCCACCAGCGCCGGCCCAGCGCTTCCAGCGCCTCGGCCGAGCCCGGCTTCTCAGGCTCCAGCGTGTAGGGACGTCCGTCCCGGCCGACCTCGTAGAGCCGCGCCGGGTCCGGCGTGAACCCCGCAGGGCTCACGGCGGTGACTCAGCGGCGGACGACGATGAAAGCGGGCGTGCCGGCACGGCCGGCGCGCCGCACGCGCCACCAGAGGGAGACGAAGCCCACCAGCCCCGCCACGACGAGGACGGGGATGAGAAGGCCGAGCAGCAGGGCCGCAACGGCCGCGAGCACGAGCCCGCCCGCCACGGCCGTGGCGAGCACGGCGGCACCACCCAGGCGCAGCAGCGCGCGGTCGAGCCAGGAGCCGCCGCGCAGCGGACGCGGCGGTTCCCGGAAGTCCCCCTCGGGCGTCATATCGAGAACCGGAGGCCGGTGCGGGTCCTGGATCATGCCGACCATGTCGCCCCACCCGGCCCCGGCTTCAAGGGGCCGCCGTCGGGGGTTAAGAGAGGGCATGACGCCCCGCCTCCGGTCCCTCGACGAGCTGCATCCCGGCGACCGCTACGAGCTGGGCCGGATGTCTCTCTCCCTCGACGAGATCCGCGCCTTCGCCTCCCGCTACGACCCCCAGCCCTTCCACCTGGACGAGGAGGCGGCCCGTGACTCGGTGTTCGGGACGGTCGTGGCGGCCGGGCTGCACACCCTCTCGGCCTGCTTCGGCATGCTGATGGCGAGCCCCCTGCTGCGCGACATCAGCCTCGCCGGCTCGGCCATGGAGATCCGCTGGCCCGCGGCGCTGCGGCCGGACGAGGAGGTCTCGGTGGCCGTGGAGGTGGTGGAGGTGAAGCCCTCCCGCGCGCGGCGGGACCGCGGCTCCGCCCGGCTCCGCTACATCGCGACCCGGGTGGCGGACGGGGTAATCGTCCTGGATGCGACGGGGCTGCACCACCTCCGCCGCTGACGCCTGGAAAAAGAGACGGCACGGAGGGAGATCCCGCCCGCGCCGCCGAAGATCCGTGCGGCCCCGCGCGAGGCGGGGCCACCGGGAGATCAGGCCGAAGCCTTCATGATCTCGTCCGCCACGTTGCGGGGAACGGGATCGTAGTGGTGGAACTGCATGGAGAAGGAGGCGCGCCCCTTCGTCATGCCGCGCAGGTTGGAGATGTAGCCGAACATCTCCTTCAGCGGGACATGGGCCCGGATGATGACCGAGGTCGAGGCCATGTCCTGGCTCTGGATCACGCCGCGGCGACGGTTCAGGTCGCCCACCACGTCGCCGACATGGTCGGACGGGGTGGTCACCTCCACGTCCATGATCGGCTCCAAGATGACCGGGCCGGCCTTCTTCATGCCCTCGCGGAAGCAGGCCTTGGCGGCGATCTCGAAGGCGAGGGCGCTCGAGTCGACGTCGTGGTACTTGCCGTCCACCAGGGAGTACTTGAAGTCCACCGTCGGGAAGCCGGCGAGCACGCCCGTGTCGGCCTGCACCTTGATACCCTTCTCGACGGCCGGGATGTACTCCTTCGGCACCGAGCCGCCGGCGGTGCCGTTCACGAACTCGATGCCCGTGTTCCGCTCCTTCGGCTCGAAGACGATCTTCACCTCGGCGTACTGGCCCGAGCCACCCGACTGCTTCTTGTGGGTGTAGGTCTCGGTGTGCGGCTTGGTGATCGTCTCGCGATAGGCGACCTGCGGGGCGCCGATATTGGCGTCCACGCCGTACTCGCGGCGAAGGCGGTCGATGATGATCTCGAGATGCAGCTCGCCCATGCCGGACAGGATGGTCTGGCCGGTCTCCTGGTCCGTCTTCAGGCGCAGCGAGGGGTCCTCGCCGGCCAGCTTCTGCAGCCCGAGGGTCATCTTCTCGACGCCCTCCTTCGTCTTCGGCTCGACCGAGATGTCGATCACGGGCACCGGGAAGGCCATGCGCTCGAGCACCACCGGGTCCTCGGAGGAGGCCAGCGTGTCGCCCGTGCCGGTGTCCTTCAGGCCCACGAAGGCCGCGATGTCGCCGGCGGTGACCTCCTTGATCTCCTCGCGCTTGTCGGCGTGCATCTGGAACATGCGGCCAACGCGCTCCTTGCCCTCCTTGGTCGTGTTGAGGACCGTGTCGCCGGTCTTCAGCACGCCCGAGTAGACGCGGACGAAGGTCAGGTTGCCGTACTTGTCGTTGACGATCTTGAAGGCGAGGCCGGCGAAGGGGGCGTCCACATTCGCGGGGATGATCCGGCGATCGGCCGCCTCGTCCTCACCCTCTTCCGCGGCCACCTTGATGCCGGGGATGTCGACCGGGCTCGGCAGGTAGTCGATCACCGCGTCGAGCAGGGGCTGCACGCCCTTGTTCTTGAAGGCCGAGCCGCAGAACACCGGGCGGAAGGTGCCATCGATCGTGCCGCGCTTGATGCAGCGCTTCAGGGTCGCGATCTCGACGTCGCCCTTGTCGAAATACTCCTCCATCGCCGCGTCATCGACGGACAGGGCGGTGTCGAGCAGGATCTGGCGGTACTCGGCCGCCTTGTCCTTCAGGTCGTCGGGGATCGGCGTCTCGTGGTACTTCGCGCCGAGCTCGTCGCCCTCCCAGATATAGGCCTTCATCTCGACGAGGTCGACGATGCCCTTGAGGCTGTCCTCGATGCCGATCGGGAGCTGGAGTGTGACCCAGTTGATGCCGAGCTTCTCGGTCAGGGTCGCGGCGGCGCGGTAGAAGTCGGCGCCCGTGCGGTCCAGCTTGTTGATGAAGATGATGCGGGGGACGTTGTAGCGGTCCGCCAGGCGCCAGTTCGTCTCGGACTGCGGCTGCACGCCGGCCACGCCCTCGATGATGAAGACGGCGCCGTCGAGCACGCGCAGCGAGCGGTTCACCTCGATGTTGAAGTCGATGTGGCCCGGGGTGTCGATGACGTTGATCCGGTGGTCCTTCCACTCGGCGGTCACGGCGGCGGAGGTGATCGTGATGCCGCGCTCACGCTCCTGCTCCATGTAGTCCGTGGTGGTGTTGCCCTCGTGGACCTCACCGATCTTATGGGACTTGCCGGTGTAGTAGAGGATACGCTCCGTCGTCGTCGTCTTGCCGGCGTCGATATGCGCCGTGATGCCGATGTTGCGGATACGCTCGAGAGGGGTGCGCGCCACTGGGGCCTCCGTCGGACGCGGGCTTGCCGCGCTGTTAGTCACGCGGCCGGGGCCGCGCGGTTGTGGACGCGGCGGGTGCCGCGTGATGGTCAGCACGGCCAGGGCCGTGCGGTGTCTCTGAAGCCGGGTCGCCGGGCTGGATCCCGTCGGCCCTGCTTGCCGGCGCGCGGCGGGGCGTCCCGGATGCGGTTGCACGGGCCATTGGCGACCCTGTCGCCCCGCCCGTGCCCGAACCGGTCTGCCCTGATGCCGCCGGGCGCCGCTGCGCGCCCCTGCTGCGGTCGCACACATGCTCTGCCGGACGCCAATTTGCAAGCATTCCTGATTGCGGAACTGCTCGGCGATCGTGTCAGGGCCGGCGACCCTTGGGCCCTCCGGGCCCGGTATCCCCGGCCGAGGCGGCCGGGATAGGGGGACTGGCCCCGGGCCGGTGCGGGCGGCTTGCCCCTCGCCCTGCCTCAGCGAATCGGTGCGGGCCCTCAGTCGTCCCGGTGGACGCGCTCCATCCGCTCGTGGCGCTCCTGCGCCTCGATGGAAAGGGTGGCGATCGGGCGGGCTTCGAGTCGGCGCAGGCCGATGGGCTCCCCCGTCTCCTCGCAGTAGCCGTAGGTGCCGTTGTCCACGCGCTCCAGCGCCTGGTCGATCTTGCTGATCAGCTTGCGCGCGCGGTCGCGGGTGCGGAGTTCCAGGGCGCGGTCGGTCTCGACGCTCGCCCGGTCGCTCAGGTCAGCCTCGATAATGCCGCCCTGGCCCATGGAGGAGAGGGTTTCACCGGCTTCCCGGAGCAGCTCCTGCCTCCAACGCAGCAGCTTCTGGCGAAAATAGGCGAGCTGCCGTGGGTTCATGAAGGCCTCGTCGTCCGAGGGCCTGTAGTCCGGCGGCAGGGTGATGAGCATGGCTTGCATCCCAATAGCCTGGCCCGACCCCCCGGTCCCCCCGGCCGGTCAGGCAGCCGCGTATAGCGATGCCCCCGGTCTCAAAACAAGGGGAAGTCCCCTGCCATTCACCAGAGCGCGGTCGCGTCGCGCAGCTTATCACTGTTATGCAACATTTAAGCAATCGCCAGGCCATGCCGGGCCAGTTCGATCCTGGCACGGAGGGCGATGCCGGCCAGGGCGTCGGCCAGCACCGGGTCGGCCGGCTGCTCGCCCTCGGCCAGGGCCGCGATTCGGGTGAGCCGCGCCGGGTCCACCCCGCTGCCCAGCATCTCGGCCTGGAGCGCCGACATCTCCTTCAGCAGGTCGCGCGCGCGGGCATGCCCGCGCCGGTCGCGCTCGGCGTCGTCGCCGGCCTCCTGCAGCGCCACGAGCCCGACCGCGGTGGCCGGGGCGGCCGCCGCGGCCCCCTCGGCCTCCCGCGCCGCGGGCTGGGACAGGCGGAAGCCGCCTCCGCCGCGGGCCGCCGGGCGCGCGGGCCCTGCCATGCCGGCCCGTCCCGTTCCGTTGATGCCGATCATCCCGCCTCGTCCTCGTCCCTGCCGCAACGCCTGTCCGAACCTGCCGTGGGGAGGGCCGGAAACGGCCCCCATCCGGCAAACCCTGCCGCCCCCTCCCCCGTCAAACCCTGGCACGGCCGTTGCGCCTGGGGGGTTACGGAAGCGCCGGGAGGCGTTCTGGTGGAGGTCACTATGCCCGAGAGCGGTTTCCGAAGCGCGAAGGTCGTGCCGGCCATCGCCTTCCTGCTCGCCCTGTTTCCGGCGGTCCTGGCGGGGTCGGTGCCGGCGATCGCGGCGCCCGAGGTCCGGATCAAGGACATCGCGGATGTCGAGGGCATCCGCGACAACCAGCTCGTCGGGTATGGGCTGGTGGTGGGCCTGCCCGGCACGGGCGACAAGCTGCGCTCGGCCATCTTCACCCGGCAATCCCTCGTCGGCATGCTCGAGCGGCTGGGCGTGAACACGCGCGACCAGGAATCGAAGCTCGACACGCGCAACGTCGCCGCCGTGATGGTCACGGCCAACCTGCCGGCCTTCGCCCGCCCGGGAAGCCGGGTGGACATCGCCGTCTCCTCCCTCGGCGACGCCTCCAACCTCACCGGCGGCACGCTGCTGGTCACGCCGCTGCTGGGCGCGGACGGGGAGGTCTACGCCGTGGCGCAGGGCGCGGTGGCCACCGGCGCGATCGGCGCGCGCGGCCAGGGCGCCTCCGTGCAGCGCGGCGTGCCGACCTCGGCGCGCATCTCCTCCGGTGCGGTGGTGGAGCGCGAGCTTCCCTTCGAGCTGGGCGGGCGCGACCGCCTGCGCCTCTCCCTCCGCAACCCCGACCTCACCACGGCGCAGCGCATGGCCGGGGCCATCAACCGCGCCGTCGGCACCGGCCTCGCGACGGCGACCGACCCGCGCACCGTCGTGCTCGTCACGGCGGGCCGCGACATCGCGCGGCTGCTGACCGACATCGAGCAGCTCCGCATCGAGCCCGACCAGTCCGCCCGGGTCATCATCGAGGAGGCCTCGGGCACGATCGTCATGGGCCGGGACGTGCGCGTCTCCACCGTCGCCATCGCGCAGGGCAACCTGACCATCCGCGTCACCGAGACGCCGCAGGTGAGCCAGCCCGGCCCGCTCTCGAACGGTGAGACCGTCGTCGTGCCCCGCACGGGCATCCAGGTGGATGACGGGCGCGAACGGCGGCTCGGCATCCTGCCCCGCTCCGTCACCCTCGACGAGCTGGTGCGCGGGCTCAACTCCCTCGGCGTCGGGCCGCGCGACCTCATCACCATCCTCCAGGCGATCAAGGCGGCCGGCGCGCTCCAGGCCGAGCTGGAGGTGCGGTGATGGACGCCGTCGCCGCCAACCACGCCACCCTCGCCCGCCTCGCCCGCCGCTTCGAGGCGCAGGCGCTGGGCTCCCTGCTCCAGCCCGTCTTCGGGGAGGGGCCGAAGGGCCTCCTCTCCGGCGGCGCCGCCGAGGCGCAGTGGCGCCCGATGCTCGTCGAGAACTACGCCCGCGCCTGGACGGAGCGCGGCGGCATCGGGATCGCCGCCTCCGTCCATCGCGAGCTGCTCCGCATCCAGTCCGCCGCCGGCCAGTCTCCGCTTCCCGCATCTCCCCAGCCCAACATCGACCAGGAAGGATCGCCCGCATGAGCCATCTCCCCATGATCCACGCCCTGCTGAACGCGGGCCAGCGCCTGGCCGACGCGCTGCGGGAGGAGAACGAGGCGCTCGCCCGGCTCGACCTCTCGCGGGCCGCCACGCTGGCCGGCGCCAAGGTGCAGGCGACCGACGCCTTCAGCGCGGCCTATGGCGCCGCGACGCGCACGGGCGCCACGTCCGAGGGCGAGCTGCGCGCCGCGACCGAGAAGCTGGCCCTGCGCCTGCGCGACCTCTCGGACGAGAACCGCCGCCTGCTGGAGCGCGCCATCGATCTCCAATCGCGCGTGATCGAGACGATCGCCGGCGCCGCGCTGCCGGCGAGCCGCCCGACCACCTATGGCGGCATGGGGCAGCGCGCGATGCCGCGGCACGCGCCCTCGCTCGCCCTCGCCGCGCGCGCGTGAACGTCCCGGCGGTGGCGCTGGGGCGGTGCTGCTGGCGCGCGCGGCGCGGCTGGGGCATAGCTGCAATGAATGGATGCCACGGCCGACATCGCTGGATGGGAGACGGAGGAGGCCTGGGCGGCGCTGCTGAGGCGCCGCAACGGCGGGGCGGAAAATCCGCCCGGCACGCACCCTCTTCTCTCGCTCTTCGGCCCCGTCCTGTCCTGCGACCACGGCCCGGATGGCTGCACGGTGATCGGGCGCCTCGCCCAGACGCTCGACGGGCGCATCGCCACCGCGGCCGGCTCCAGCCAGTGGATCGGCGGGCGGGGCGACATCCTGCACACGCATCGCCTGCGCGCGCTCTGCGATGCCGTCCTCGTCGGCGCGGGCACGGTGGCGCATGACGATCCCCGGCTGACGACTCGCGAGGTGACGGGGCCGAGCCCCGTGCGCGTCGTGATCGATCCGCGCCGCCGCCTTCCCGACACGCACCGCCTGTTCAACGACGGCGCGGCGCCCACCATCCTCGCCTGTCTCGACGAGGTTCCCGGCCCCGGGCGCCATGGCGCGGCGGAAGTCCTGCGCCTGCCGCGCGCGGGAGACGGGCTCGACCTGGGGGCGCTGCTGGCGGCACTGGGCGCGCGCGGGCTCTGCCGCCTCTTCGTCGAGGGGGGCGGCGTGACGGTTTCGCATTTCCTCGCGGCGGGCTTGCTGGACCGGCTGCACGTCACGGTCGCGCCCGTCATCCTCGGCTCCGGCCGCGCGGCCTTCACCCTGCCGGAAGCATCCTGCATCGCGGATGGGCTGCGCTTCTCCTGGAGCGTCTATCCGCTGGAAGGCGGCGACCTCCTTCTCGACATCCCGCTGCGCCGCGCGCGGCCGCGGGTCTGCGGCGGAGGATCGCCGGCTTGCTGACTGCCACCGCCTTCTGGACGACCGGCCCCGGACAGGGCGCGATCCACGGCGAGACGCTGCGCGCGCCCGGGCCGGGCGAGGCCCTCGTCCGCACCCTCGCCAGCGGCGTGAGCCGCGGCACGGAGAAGCTCGTCTTCCACGGCCGCGTGCCGGAGGGCGAGTGGGACCGGATGCGCGCGCCGATGCAGTCCGGCGACTTCCCCTTCCCCGTGAAATACGGCTACGCGGCCGTCGGCATCGTCGAGGACGGGCCGGCGGAGCTGGTGGGACAGCGCGTCTTCTGCCTGCACCCGCATCAGGACCGCTTCGTCGCCCCGGTCTCCGCCCTTTCCCCCGTGCCCGACCGCGTGCCGGAATGGCGCGCGGTGCTGGCGGCGAACATGGAAACGGCGCTCAACATCGTCTGGGACGCGCAGCCCCTGCCCGGGGAGCGCGCGCTCGTCATCGGCGCGGGGGTGGTGGGGCTTCTCTGCGCCTGGTTGCTGTCGCGCTTCCCGGCGCTCGACCTCTCCGTCGCCGACCCCGATCCGTTGCGCGCGCCGGTGGCAGGGCGGCTGGGGCTGCGCCTGGTGACGCCTGACGAGGCGCCGGGCAACCGCGACCTCATCGTTCACGCCTCCGGCAACCCGGAAGGGCTGCGCACCGCGCTTCGCTGCGCCGGTTTCGAGGCGCGCATCCTGGAAGCCTCCTGGTTCGGCACGGAGGAGTGCCGCCTGCCCCTGGGCGAGATCTTCCATGGTGGGCGCGTCACCCTCCGCTCGACGCAGGTCGGCCAGATCGCCGCGCCCATGCGTGGCCGGCGCAGCCATGCGGAGCGGATGGCGCTCGCCCTCTCGCTGCTCGCCGATCCCGCGCTCGACGCGCTCTGCGGGCCGATGGTCGCCTTCCACGACCTGCCGCGCCTCATGCCGGAGCTGCTGGGCACCCCGCCCGAGGGGGCGTCCGCCCCGCTCCTGCCCGTTGTCACCTATGAATGAGAAGCCGATGTACAGCCTGACCGTCGCCGATCACGTCATGATCGCCCATTCCTTCCGCGGCGAGGCGTTCGGCCCGGCCCAGCGCGTCCACGGCGCGACCTTCGTGGTGGAGGCGGAGTTCCGCGCCCCGCGGCTGGACGACGCCAACCTGCTGGTGGATATCGCCGCCGCCCGCGTGGAACTGCGCCGCATCCTCGACGGCTTCGACTACAGCAACCTGGACGAGCTGCCCGCCTTCGCCGGCCAGAACACCACGACCGAGTTCCTCTGCTTCCACATCCATGGCCTGCTCTCCGCGGCGCTGGCCGAGGGGAAGCTCGGCGAGGGCGGGCGCGCGGTGCGCAGCCTGAAGGTGCTGCTGCGCGAGAGCCCGCTTGCCTGGGCCGCCTACGAGGCCGAGGTCGCGCGGGCCGCCGCGGCGTGAGGATCGCCTTCGCCGTTCCCGCGCCGCTGGACGCCGTCAGCGGCGGCTATGCTTATGACCGCCGCATCCTCGCGGGGCTGCGGGAACTCGGCCACGAGATCCGCCTGGAGGAGATGCCGGGCCGCCATCCCCTTCCGGACGACACCGCCGAGGAGGCCGCGCGCGCGGTGCTCGGCCGCCTTTCCGAGCGGGAGGTGCTGGTGGTGGACGGGCTCTCCCTGCCCTCCTTCGCGCCGCTCGCCGGCGAGCCCGCTATGGGGAACGCGATCGGCCTCATCCACCACCCGACCGCGCTGGAGACCGGCTTCCCCGAGACCGAGCGGGAAGCGCTGCGCGAGCGGGAGCGCGCGCTCTTCCCGCGGCTCGCCCGGCTGGTGACGACCTCCCCCCTCACCGCCGACCGGCTCGCGCCCGAGTTCGGCGCCGATCCCGCACGCATCGGCACGGTCGAGCCCGGCACGGATCCGGCCCCGCGCGCGAAGGGGTCCGGCGGGCCGGGCTGCGCCATCCTCGCAGTGGGCGCGCTCGTGCCGCGAAAGGGGCACGACGTGCTGCTACGCGCGCTCGGGCGACTGACCGACATCGAGTGGAAGCTGACCATCGCGGGCGGCGAGCGCGACCCCGTCCATGCCTGCGGGCTGCGGGCGCTGACGGAGGAACTCGGCATCGCCGCGCGCGTCACCTTCGCCGGGGAGGTCGGGGACGAGGCGCTGGAGGCGCTCTTCGCCGCCACGGACCTCTTCGCCTCGGCGAGCCATTGGGAAGGCTACGGGATGGCGGTGGCCGAGGCGCTCGCGCACGGGCTGCCCCTGGCGATCACCGCCGGGGGAGCGCTGGCGGATCTGGCACCGCGCGACGCCGCCGTGATCTGCGCGCCGGGCGACGCGAACAGCCTTTCCCGCGCCATGCGCCGGCCGATCTACGATGCGGGGCTGCGCGAGGCGATGTCGGAGGCCGCCTGGCGCGCGGGGCAGCGGCTGCCGCGATGGACGGACCGCGCGGAAGGCTTCGCCCGCGAGATCGAGGCCGCCCTGCCGGAGCGGCGGCCATGACGGAGAGCTTCGACGCCGACTGGCTGGAGCTGCGCGAGCCCTTCGACGCGCGGGCGCGCAGCCCGATGCTGGCCCAGGCCCTCTCGGCCGCGCTGCCCGCGCGCCCGCGGCTGCTGGACCTCGGCGCCGGCACGGGAAGCCTGTTCCGCTGGCTCGCGCCGATCCTGAACCGCCCGCAGGCATGGACGCTGGTGGATGCGGACGTCACCCTTATCGAGTTCGCCTTCGACACCATCGCCATGCGCGCGGCTGCCGTGGGGCTCGAAGTGTCGGCGCCGAACAAGCGCACGCTGCTGGTCCACACGCCCGCCGGTGCCTGGCGGGTCGAGGGGCTTGTCATGGACCTCGCGGACGCGCCGCGTGGCCTGCCGCTCGGCCGCGCGGACGGCGTGGTCTGCTCCGCGCTGCTCGATCTCGTCTCCCGGCGCTGGGTGTCCCGCATGGCCGCGGGGCTTCGCCTGCCATTCCTGGCGGCGCTGAACGTGGAGGGCGACGCGCGCTTCCTGCCGCCTCACCCCGCGGACGGGATCGTGGCGCGCGGTTTCCGGCGCGACCAGATCCGCGACAAGGGATTCGAGGGTCCCGCCCTTGGTGGCGCGGCCACGCGAGTCGCCGCGGCGGCCTTCCGTGCAAACGGCTTCTCCGTCACGACCGCGCCCTCTCCCTGGCGCATCGGCACGGGCGAGACGCGCATGCTGTCCGAACTTGCACGGGGGCATGCCGCGGCAGCGGCCGGGCAGATGCCGCGCTCGGCCGCAGCGATCACGGCATGGCTGACCGCGAGGGAGGCGCGGGCGAGGCGTGGCGCGCTGCGGGCGATGGTCGGGCATGGCGACCTCCTCGCCCTTCCCCGTCGCTAACGGGACGGCGGTCCTGCCCTACGGGGACAAATGAAAAGGGGGCGCCGAAGCGCCCCCTTCACGAGCATGAAGCTGCGATCAGGTCGCGTCGCCGGAAGCGGGCGCCTCGGTCTCGGGCGCGGGCGCCGGGGCCTCGGTGTTGGCGGCGGCCTCGGCCTTCCGGCGCGCACGCGTGGCGGCACCCTTCTTCGCGGCCTCGCTGCGGGCGGAGGTCGCGGCGCTCTTGCGCGCGCCCGTGCTGCGGGTCGCCGCCGCGCGGGTCGCCGGCGCCTTGCGCGCGGCGGGCTTGGCGGCGGCCTTAGCGGTGGTGGCGCGCTTCGGAGCCGCCTTGCGGGCGGTGGTCGCCGTGGTGCGCTTCGCGGCGGCGGTGGTGCGCTTGGCGGCCGGGCGGCGCGCAGTGGCGGACTTCGTCGCGGACTTCGCGGCGGTCTTGGCGGTGGTGGCGCGCTTCGCCGTCGTGGTGGTCGCGCGCTTCGCGGTCGCGGTGGTGCGGCGCGCCGGGGCGGCCTTCTTCGCGGTCGCCGTCTTGCGAGCGGTGGTGGTCTTGGTCGCGGCGGTCTTGCGGGCCGGGGCCTTCTTCGCGGCGGTGGTCTTCGCGGCGGCGGGGCGGCGCGCGGTGGTCGCCTTCTTCGCCGGCGCGGCGGCCTTCTTCGCGGCGGGCTTCTTCGCCGCCGGCTTCTTCGCGGCGGGCTTCGCCGCGCTCTTCGCCGCCGTCTTCGCGGCGGGGCGGGCGCGGCCGGCGGTGCTCGCCTTGCGCGTGCCCGCGCTGCGGCGCGAGGTGCTCACGGCCATGGCGGCCGCTCGGGGGGTTTTCTCTTCGCTCACGTGCTGGGTCTCCTGAAGGTTTGAGCCTGATGGGTTCGGTCGTGGGCCAGTGGGGACCCGCCGACGCGACCATCCGGGGAGGGAGGCGTCACAGGGTCTGTCTCCGCAACGCGCCGAAGTGGGCTGCCCGCGTCGCGCCGTCTCCGGCCTCGCGTTCATGGCGGGCTCCGTCACCGGTCCCCGCATCCCTCTCCTGCAACCGGTTCAGGAATTCCAAGAACCGTCCTTCCGCGCTGCGTCGCGCCGATCACCGCCCCTTCTCGCCGCGTCGCCGTCACGTCGCCGGCTTTCTCGAACCTGGCGCGCTTGACAGTGTCGAACGCGAATCGCGCAAGGCGGTTCATGCGCGCATCACGCTATCTGCACGCACCTCCGGATTGTCAACGAAAGACTCAAACGCATTGCAGATTTTCACCTGCATCCGACACGGCATCATCCACGTTGCGCGGCGTCGTGTTCTGCACGCGCGGGACGACGCGCGGTGCGGGGGAACGTTGCGCGCCGTTCCCCCGATACGCGTCAGCCGCGCTGCGACATCGGCGGCACCGCGCGCTGCGCCGCGCCGGTGTACTGCGACAGCGGGCGGATCAGCCGGTTGTCCACGGCCTGCTCGATGACATGCGCCGCCCAGCCGGTGATGCGGGAGGCGACGAAGATGGGCGTGAAGAGCGGGATGTCGAAGCCCATCAGGTGATAGGCAGGGCCGGCCGGGAAATCGAGATTGGGATGGATGTTCTTCTTCTCCAGCATCTCGGCCGCGAGCAGTCGCGACATCTCCATCCAGCGTCGGTCGCCCACCACCTCCGCCATGCGCTCGGCATACTTGGTCATCGTCGGCACGCGGCTGTCGCCGTTCTTGTACACACGATGGCCGAAGCCCATCACCAGCGCCCGGTGGTCGAAGCGCGACTGAAGCCACTCCACCGCCCGGGACGGATCGCCGATCTCGCTGAGCATGTGCATCACGGCCTCGTTGGCGCCGCCGTGCAGCGGGCCCTTCAGCGCGGCGATGCCGCCGACCACGGCACCGTGCAGGTCCGCGCCCGTGGAGGTGATGGTGCGCGCAGTGAAGGTGGAGGCGTTGAAGCCGTGCTCGGCATAGAGGGTGAGGGAGACGTCGAAGGCCTTCACCACCTCGGGCTGGGGAACCTTCCCGAAGACGAGGTGGAAGAAGTTCTCGGCGAAGGTGAGGGAGGGATCGGGCGCGATCGCGTCCAGCCCCTTCGAGGCGCGGTGGGCGGCGGCGATGGCGGTCGGGATCTTCGCCAGCAGCCGCATCGCCTTGCGGCGCGTGGCGGGCTCGGAGACGTCCGCCGTCTCCGGATCCTCCATCCCCAGGAAGGAGACGGCGGTGCGGATGGCGTCCATGGGATGCGCGTCGTGCGGGAAGGCGCGGATGACCTCCAACAGCGCGGGGGTGAGGACGCGCTGGGAGGCCTCCTCCCGCCGGAACTCGGCGAGCTGCGAGGCGTTGGGCAGCTCCCCGTTCCAGAGAAGGTAGGCGACCTCCTCGAAGGCGCAGTTCTCCGCCAGGTCCTGCACGGGGTAGCCGCGATAGGTCAGGCTGTTCGTCTCCGGCATCACCTTGGAGACGGAGGAGACGTCGGCGACGACGCCGACGAGGCCCTTGCGGATCTCGGACTGGGCTTCGCTCATTGGGTTTCCTCTTGTGGTGTGTGGCGCCGCTGAGGGCGCCGCGGCGCATGTCTGGATCGGGCGCCGCCGGGCGTGCCGGCGGCGCCCGGTCGGCTCAGAAGATGCCGGGCTTGCCGGCGGCGAGCTTGCCGTCGGGCAAGCGGGCATTGAGCTGGTCCAGCTCGCCCGCACCGAGGGAGGCGAGGTTCTCGGCCGCCGCGATGAAGCGGTCGGCCTCGGCCGGGTCGATGATGCCCTCGGTCAGGATGCGGAACTTGCGGATGTAGTCCGCCCGGCCGAAGGGCTTCGCCCCCAGCGGATGGGCGTTGGCGACCGCCAGCTCGTCCACCAGCACCGTCCCGTCCTTCAGCGTGATCTCAACCCGGCCGCCGAAGGCCAGCTCGTTCGGGTCGCGCGAGTGGTAGCGGCGCGTCCACTCCGGGTCCTCGCGTGTCTCCATCTTGTGCCACAGCCGCACCGTGTCGGGCCGCGCGGCGCGCTCGGGGGCGTAGCTGTCCACGTGGTGCCAGCGCCCGTCCTGCAGGGCGACGGTGAAGATGTACATGATGGAGTGGTCCAGCGTCTCGCGGCTGGCCCTGGGGTCCATCTTCTGCGGGTCATTGGCGCCGGTGCCGATGACGTAGTGGGTGTGGTGGGAGGTATGAAGAAGGATCTTCTCCACCCCCTCCAGGTCGGGGACGCGCTCGCGCATCTTGAAGGCGAGGTCGATCAGCGCCTGGGACTGGTACTCGGCCGAGTGCTCCTTCGTGTAGCTGTCGAGGATGGCGCGCTTGCCCTCCCCCGGGCCGGGCAGCGGGACGCTGTAGTAGACGGGCTCGTAGACGTCGCCCTGATAGCGGTGCGTGCGGCCGGCCAGCACCCAGGCGATCACGCTGTCCTCGCCCTCGTAGATCGGGGAGGGCGCGCCCTCCCCGCGCATGGCGCGGTCCACCGCCTCGACGGCCAGCTTGCCCGCATGGGCCGGGGCGAAGGCCTTCCAGGAGGAGATCTCGCCCTTGCGGGACTGGCGGAAGGTCACGCTGACATGCAGCGCCTGCTGCACAGCCTGGAAGATCGTCGCCTGGTCCAGCCCGAGCAGCGTGCCGATGCCGGCCGCGGCGGCGGGGCAGAGATGGGCGATGTGGTCCACCTTGTGCTCGTGCAGGCAGATGGCGCGCACGAGGTCGATATGGATCTCATAGGCGGTCGCGAGGCCGCGCAGGAGTTCCGCGCCGGACTTGCCCATCGTCTGCGCGACCGCGAGCACGGGCGGGATGTTGTCGCCGGGATGGGAGTAGTCGGCGGCGAGGAAGGTGTCGTGCATGTCCAGCTCGCGCACGGCCGTCCCGTTCGCCCAGGCCGCCCATTCCGGCGAGAAGCGGCGCGAGGGATCGAGGCCGAACACGGTCGCCCCGCCCTCCCTCGGATGGCCGAGCGCCATCTGCCGCGCGGAGGTGGGCGCGGAGCGGTTGATGGCGGCGATGGCGACGGCGGCGTTGTCGATCACCCGGTTGATGATCATCGCGGCCGTGTCCTCCGGCACCGCGACGGGATCGGCGGCGACCCCGGCGATCTTCCAGGCGAGCTGGTCCTCGCGCTTCAGCAGCGCCTTGGACGGGTAGACCTTCACTTCATGCTGGTGCAACGGCGTCACTCCCTCTCGATTCCTCTGCGTCAGGTTCTGCACCCGTGTGGCGTCATCGTCCAATCCGATTGACGGCGCTGCGCGATAGGCTTTCCGTATGGCGCCATGGACTTCCGCCTCGTGCGACGCCTCGGCCATTTCCTCGCGGTCGCGGAGGAAGGGCATTTCGGCCGCGCCGCCGCCCGCCTCGGCCTGTCGCAGCCGCCGCTCACCGCGCAGATCCAGGCGCTGGAGAAGGAACTCGGCGTGCGCCTGCTGGAGCGCACGGGGCGCGGCACGCGGCCGACGCGCGCGGGCGAGGCGCTGCTGCCGCTC
The DNA here is from genome assembly GCF_014199205.1 of Muricoccus pecuniae. Lineage (GTDB taxonomy): Bacteria > Pseudomonadota > Alphaproteobacteria > Acetobacterales > Acetobacteraceae > Roseomonas > Roseomonas pecuniae. The sequence goes on from NZ_JACIJD010000006.1 coordinate 166,570, forward strand.
GCGCGCCGGCTGGCCGAGGATGCGGGCGCGCTGGAGGCGCTGGCGCGGGAGCTGCGCGCGGGGCGCCACGCGCCGGTCGCCATCGCCTGCGTCACCTCCGCCCTGTTCGACGAGCTGCCGCCCCTCGTGCGCGCCCTCTCCGCCGCACGGCCGGAAGCGGCGGTCTCGGTGCGGGAGATGGACACGGCCGACGCGCTGGAGGCGCTGCGGCGCGGCGAGGTGGACATCGCCCTCCTGCGGGACGACCGCGCTCGCCCGCCCATCCGCATCCGCCCCCTCGGCGAGGACCACCTCCTCGCCGCGCTGCCCGAGGGCCACGCGCTGCTCGTCGCGCCCGATCCCCTGCCCCTGTCCCTCCTTGCGGACGAGCCGATGCTGCTGCTGCCGCGCGCCATCTCCCCCGCCTATGCCGATGCGATGGTGGCCGCCTGCCACGGCGCCGGCTTCGCGCCGCGCGCGGTGCGGGAGGTGGGTTCGGCCATGGCGCAGCTCGGCTTCGTCGCGGCGGGGCTCGGCGTCGCCCTCGTCTCCTCCGGCATGGCGCGGCTGCGGCCGCCCGGCGTCGCCTTCCGCGCGCTCGCGGGCCCGATCCCCGCGGTGGGGGTGGCGCTGGCCTGGAACGCGGAGCGGGCGGGAGAGGCCGCGTCGCTCGCGCTATCCCTCGCGGAGGAGCTCTTCCCCATGGCGCCCGGGATACACGCGCCGGAGGATCTGCCCTAACCTCTCCCGCAGAGCAGCAAGACCGGGAAGCCCTGATGAGCCAGCCTTTCGACCGCGTGATCCTCGGCGACCTCGTGCTGCCCGACCGCGTGCTGGAGGGCGGCTATGTCGCCGTGCGCGGCGAGACGATCGCGGCCATCGGCGAGGGCGCGCCGCCCCCCGCCGCGGCGACCGAGGACCATTCCGGCCGACTCGTCTTCCCCGGCCTCGTGGACGGGCACATGCACACGGCCAGCTCCATCGGCTGGCCCGGGATCGAGGGCTCGACGCTCTCCGCCGCGGCGGGCGGCGTGACGACCTGCGTGGACATGCCCTACGACATTCCCCTCCCCGTCACCGACGCGGCCATCCTGCGCGACAAGGTGGAGTGGCTGCACCGGCTGGCCCATGTGGACGTCGCGCTCTACGGCACCATCCGCAAGGACGCCGGGGGAGAGGAGATGGTCGAGGCCATCGCGGGGCTCGCCGAGGCCGGCGCCTGCTCCTTCAAGTTCTCCACCTATGAGTACGACGCGGTGCGCTTCCCCCGCATCGACCCCGTCCTCATGCGGGAGGCCTTCGCCGAGATCGCGAAGACGAACCTCATGGTCGCCGTGCACAACGAGGACCAGGAGCTGGTGATGAAGCTGACGGCCGAGGCGAAGGCCGCGGGCCGCACCGATCCCATCATGCACTGCCGCACCCGCCCGCCGCTGGCGGAGAACCTGGCCAACCTCGCCATCTTCGAGATCGGGCTGGAGACGGGCGCGCATGTCCACATCGCCCACTCCTCCCTCTCCCGCGGCTTCAACATCGCCGAGGACTTCCGCCGCGCGGGCGCCCGCAGCTCGGGCGAGGCATGCCTGCACTATCTCTGTATGACGGAGGAGGACGTCGTCCGCCTCCAGGGCTTCGGCAAGTGCAACCCGCCCTTCCGCACGGCCGAGGAGGTGGAGCGGATGTGGGCCTCGCTGCTCGCCGGCAAGGTCGCCTATGTCTCCACCGACCACGCGCCCTGGCAGCGCGAGCGCAAGGAGTACAAGGGCGACATCTTCGCCCTCGGCGCCGGGCTGACGGGGATGCAGAGCTTCGCCCCCGTCATGTTCACCCTGCTGGAGGAGCGCGGCCTGCCGCTCACCCTGATGGCGAAGTACCTCGCCGCCGAGCCCGCCCGCTATCACGGGCTCGACCCGAAGAAGGGAGGCATCGCGGTGGGCGGCGACGCCGATCTCTGCGTCATCGAGCGCGGCGACTTCACCTTCGACCAGGCCGCCATCCTCGACCGGCCGGAATTCCAGCACTCCGCCTATCACGGCCGCGCGCTGCGCGGGCGCGTGGCCGCGACCTATCTCCGTGGGACGCTCATCTGGGACGGCGCCAGCGTCCTCGCGAGGCCGGGCTCTGGCCGCTTCGTACCGCGCCAGCACGACCGGCCCGTCGTCCTGGGATGATGGCGCGCGCGCTCCCCGGCTCGCCGGCCCGCCTGCCCACCGCCGCTCCCTTGCCGGTCACGGTGCGGAGGCGGTCCCGGTGAACTTCCCCCTCATCGTCGCGGTCCTCGCCGCCCTGCTCGGCTTCGGCTTCCCGATCTGGTTGATGGGGCCCGGCACCTCGGTCCCGATCGCCCTGCTCGCCCTTCTCTGCGCGCTCATCCTCGGCCGCGCCGGCTGGTGGCTGGCCGCGCGCGGGGAGGCGAAGGCGGAGGAGACACATCCCGAACCCTCCCCGCAGGCGCGCCGCCCGCCGCCGCGCGACCCGGCTCCCTGGCGCGCGCCCGAGGAAGGCAACTGATCCGTCCGCATGGTGGAACGGCGGGGACTTGCCCTGCGCCGGCCGGAGCAGATGTTGTAGACAGCGTGCGGCACGGAACGGAGACGGCGGCGATGGCGAGCGACAGGATCCTCCTGGGCAAGGGCTCCGCGCCCCAGTACCTGCACCTGCCCCTCGCGAACCGGCACGGCCTCGTTGCCGGCGCGACGGGCACGGGCAAGACCATCACCCTTCAGACAGTGGTCGAGGGCTTCTCCCGCGCCGGCGTTCCCGTCTTCTGCGCCGACATCAAGGGCGACCTCGCCGGGCTCAGCCAGCCCGGCACGCCGAAGCCGAAGATCGCCGAGCGCGCAGCGGCGCTCGGCGCCACGGACTTCGGTTGGCAGGCCGCGCCCGTCGTGTTCTGGGACGTCTTCGGGGAGCAGGGCCACCCCGTGCGCGCGACGGTCGCGGAGATGGGGCCGCTGCTCCTCGGCCGGCTGCTGGACCTCAACGACACGCAGGAGGGCGTGCTCGCCATCGCCTTCGCCCTGGCCGACGACGAGGGGCTGCTCCTGCTCGACTTCAAGGACCTGCGCGCCCTGCTCTCCCATGTGGCGGAGCGCGCGGCGGAGCTGGCCGCCCACTACGGCAATGTCAGCAAGGCCACGATCGGCACCATCCAGCGCCGCCTCCTCACCCTGGAGCAGCAGGGGGCGGAGCACTTCTTCGGCGAGCCCGCGCTGGAGCTGACCGACCTCATGCTGCTCACCCCGGACGGGCGCGGCTCGGTGAACATCCTCGCCGCCGACAAGCTGGCCGCCAGCCCGCGCCTCTACGCCACCTTCCTTCTCTGGCTGCTCTCCGAGCTGTTCGAGGAACTGCCGGAGGTGGGAGACCTCGATAAGCCGAAGCTCGCCTTCGTCTTCGACGAGGCTCACCTTCTCTTCCGCGACGTGCCGAAGGCGCTGCTGGAGAAGATCGAGCAGGTCGTGCGCCTCATCCGCTCGAAGGGCGTGGGCGTCTACTTCGTCACCCAGAATCCGCTCGACCTTCCGGGCACGGTGCTGGGGCAGCTCGGCAACCGCGTGCAGCACGCGCTGCGCGCCTTCACGCCCGCCGACCAGAAAGCGGTCCGCGCCGCGGCCGAGACCTTCCGCCCGAACCGCGCCTTCCGCACGGAGGACGCGATCACCGAGCTGGCCGTGGGCGAGGCGCTCGTCTCCACGCTCCAGCCCGGCGGCCAGCCCGGCGTCGTGGAGCGCGCGAAGATCCTGCCGCCGCGCTCCCGCATGGGCGCCATCACGCCGGAGGAGCGCGCGGCGGTGATGGCCCACAGCCCGATCGGCGGGAAGTACGACACACCGCTCGACCGCGAATCCGCCTACGAGCACCTGACCGGCCGCGCCACCACCGTGGCCGAGGATCCCGCGCCCCATGCCGTCGGCGATGCCGGCGCGGCGCCGATGGACGGATCATGGGCCGGCGCATCGGGCAGCGGCGGCGCCTGGAGCGGGCCGTGGAGCGGGCCCGCCTCGGCCGGCGCGGCGCGCAGCCCCGGAGGCGGCGCCCCTGCATCCTCGCTTCCGCCCGCGCGCCGCATCCCCGCGACCGCCTCTCGCGGGACGGCACGGGGTGCCGCGCGTCCCGCGCCGAACGAGGAAGCGGGCGGCGGATGGGGCGACGTGCTCAACGACGTGCTGACGGGCGGCGGCGGCCGGCGACAGGGCGTGGTGGAGGCGATGGCGAAGTCGGCGATGCGCAGCATGGGCAGCCAGGTCGGGCGCGCGCTCGTGCGCGGCGTGCTCGGCTCGCTGCTGAAGCGCTGAGCCCTCCCGCATCCGGCAACCGGCACACTCCTTATATATACGGACGCAGCGCATGACCCGTCGTCTCACCGTCGCCGCCGCGCAGCTCGGCCCGATCCAGAAGGCGGAGGGCCGCGATGTCTCGGTCGGCCGGATGGTGCGGCTGATGGAGGCGGCGCATCGCCGCGGCGTGGAGGTGGTGGTCTTCCCCGAGCTCGCGCTCACGACCTTCTTCCCGCGCTGGTACGAGGCGGACCGCGCCGCGGCCGACCACTGGTTCGAGAGCGCCCTGCCCTCGAACGAGACCGCGCCGCTCTTCGAGGCCGCGCGGAAATACGGCATCGCCTTCCATCTCGGCTATGCCGAGCGGACACCGGAGGGCCGGCGCTTCAACACCGCCGTCTTCGTGCATCCCTCCGGCGAGATCGTGCTGAAGTACCGCAAGGTCCACCTGCCCGGCCATGCCGAGTACGATCCCGTGCGGAAGGTGCAGCACCTGGAGAAGCGCCTCTTCGAGGTGGGCGATCTTGGCTTCCCCGTGATGCGCGCGCCCGTGGGCGGCGCGGGGCCGGTCAATCTCGGCATGCTCATCTGCAACGACCGCCGCTGGCCCGAGGCATGGCGCGTGCTGGGGCTGCAGAGCGTGGAAGTCGTCATGCTCGGCTACAACACGCCAAGCCTGAACCAGGACAATCGCGGCTTCGAGGCGCACCACCTCCGCGTGCTCCACTCCCACCTCTCCATCCAGGCGGGCTGCTACCAGAACGCCACCTTCGCCGTCGCGACCGCCAAGGCCGGGGTGGAGGACGGGCACGAGCTGTTCGGCCACTCGATCATCGTGAACCCGCAGGGCGAGATCATGGCCCAGGCCACCTCCTGGGGCGACGAGCTGATCACCGCCGATCTCGACCTCGACATGTGCCGCCTGGGGCGCGAGACGATTTTCAACTTCGCCGTCCATCGCCGCGTGGAAGCCTATGGACGCATCACCGCGCAGACGGGCGCGGAGGTGCCGGCGGAGTGGCAGCCCACAGGGGACTGATCGGCGCGAGCCAACCGGCGGCCCCGGCCTGGCGTTGAGGGGGAGGAGGTACCCCATGCGCCGCTTCGCCCTTGCCCTCGCCATCCTCGCGGCGCCCGCCGCGATCCTCGCTGCCCCGGCCCCCGCCTCGGCCCAGAGCCCCGCCCAGCGCGAGGCCGCGCGCCAGGTGGACCAGGACCAGCGGCAGGACCGCGTCGCCGATGTCGCGCGCGACCTGGAGACGGGCGGCGCCGGCGCCCCGGCGCTGGTGGACGACATGAACCGCCAGCGCACGACCATGACGCCGGACCGCGTGGTGCCGCGCGCCGTCGCTCCCTCCGCGCCCGGCGCCACGAGCGTGCCGCTGCTGAGCGACAATCCCCAGCGCTGACCCTGTCACGGCGGCGCCACGACCCCGCCGCAACCCCGTCACCGGCAGGGCGTCCACTCGCCCGTGGCCCCGCCCTGCTCCGTGACGCCGAGGAAAGACCCATGCAACGCCGTGCCCTGCTCTCCGCCCTTCCCCTCCTCGCCGCGCTGGCCGTCGCGCCCGCCGGCGCCCAGGACCTGAACGGGATCCTCGACCAGGCACTCCGCAGCTTCAGCGGCAACCCGGAGGAGGCCCGGCGGCGCGCTGAGGAGGATGAGCGCCGCCGCCGCGACGAGGCCCGCCGCGAGGCCGAGGAGGAGCGCCGCGGGCATGGCGAGCGCCAGCGGATGCGGATGGAGGACGAGCGCGAGGATTTCGAGCGCCGCCGCGAGGCCTGGGAGCGCGAGCGTGCGCGTCGCGAGAGCCGGGGCGAGCGGATCCCGCCGGAGGAGCGCGCCCGCTTCGACCGCTGGCGCGAGGACTCCCAGCGCGAACGGACTGTCGGCGAGCGCCAGCGTCAGCTCGACGAGCAGCAGCGGCGGCTCGACGAGGAGCGCCGCCGCCTGGAGTACGAGCGCCGGCGCTGAGCGGCAACCCCTAACCCGTGCGGGCGTTGGTGGGCCAGGAGTCCCGCCCCATGCAGCGCCTTGTCGTTCCCTTTCTCGCCGCGACGGTGCTCGCCGCCGGCTTCAGCGGTGCGGCAGGGGCGGAGGACGGGGTGTTCGGCAACCTGCTCGCGGGTATCGCCGGCCCCTCCGCCCCGGCACGGGAGGTTGGGCCGGAGGTGGCTGCCCGCGAACGGGAAGCGCGCAATCTTCGCCGCGAGTACTGGGAACGGGAGCGCGCCCGCCTCGAAGCGGCTGCTATCCCTCGCGAGAGGCCTGCCGCCACCCTCGCCTCGCGCTGATGCGGCAGGATGCCCCGCGGGGCGGTCCGGCAACGGAACTTGTCCAAGGGATGCTCCCAGCCCATATTGCATTGCAACAAGTCAGGACCGGATGCGTTCGGTTCCTGTGCCGGGAGGATTGCACCCATGTCGCTCCAGAGAGGCGCTCCCGAGGCGGTGACCACTTGGCGCCCCCGCGAGGAACAGGGTGCCGAGCCCGTCGAGCAGCCCTCGATGCTCACCTCCATCCGGCGCGGCGCCCTGAACCGGTGTCCTGTCTGCGGCGAGGGCAAGGTTTTCCAGGGATTTCTCCGCGTCGTCCCGGAATGCGAGGTCTGCCACGCCCCGCTCGGGCGACTGCGGGCGGACGATGCGCCGCCCTACATCGTCATTTTCATCGCCGGGCACCTGCTGCTCCCGCCCATCTTCTGGGTGGAGAAGGCTTACGAGCCGCCGATGTGGCTGCACATGGCCGTGTGGCTGCCCCTCTTCGCCGTGATCTGCACCCTGCTGCTGCGCCCGGCCAAGGGTGCCGTGGTGGGCTGGATGATGCGCCTCGGCTTCGCCGAGCACGATCCCTTCCCCGGCGAGGCGCCTCCGCGCCCGGGCCCTTCGCGCGATGCGTGACGCCGAGCTGGCGGAGGCAGCCCTGGACGCCCGGGACATCGTGCGGATCGAGCTGCCGGACAACGCGCCCCTTCCCTCGGCCTTCGCGGAGGCCGACCGGCAGCAGGCCGTCGCCGACCTCCTCGCCGGCAACCGCTTCGCCCCGGCCGGACTGCCCCCCGGCCCCTACGCGCTGCACCTCGCCCTGAGGGACGGGCGCCTGCTGCTCGACGTGCGCAACGAGGCGGACGAGCCGCTGCACGCCTTCCTCCTCGCGCTCGGCCCCTTCCGGCGGCTGATCAAGGACTACCAGATGGTCATCTCCAGCCACGAGCAGGCGGTGACCGAGGGTGCGGCGGAAGCGCGGATTCAGGCCATCGACATGGGCCGGCGCGGATTGCACAACGAGGCCGCCGAGCTGCTCCAGGAGCGGCTGGACGGGCGCGTGACGCTCGATTTCGAAACCGCGCGGCGGCTCTTCACCCTCGTCTGCGCCATGCACCAGCGGATCTGACGCGTTGAAGATCAACGGCAAGCCCTATCGCAGCGTCTGGCTCGACGCGGACGGCCACTCGATCCGCATCTTCGACCAGACGAAGCTTCCCTGGTCCGTCGAGGAAATGGTTCTCCGGGACGAGGAGGAGGCGGCGCACGCGATCCGCACGATGCAGGTGCGCGGCGCGCCTCTGATCGGTGCGGTGGGCGCCTACGGCCTCGCCATGGCGCTGCGTCGCGATCCCTCGATCGAGAATCTCGAGCGGATGGCGGCTATGCTGAACGAGACGCGGCCGACCGCGGTGAACCTGAAATGGGCGCTGGACCGCGTCTGCGCGGCCGTCCGCAACCACCCCCCCGAGCGCCGGGCCGATGCCGCCTATGCCGAAGCGGCCGCCATCTGCGACGACGACGTGGAGACGAACCGCCGCATCGGCGAGCACGGGCTGGAGCTGCTGCGCGAGATCGCGGCCCGCAAGCCGGCCGGCGAGCCCGTGCGCGTGCTCACCCATTGCAATGCCGGCTGGATCGCGACAGTGGACTTCGGCACCGCCCTGTCCCCCATCTACCAGGCGCATGACACCGGGCTGGACGTTCATGTCTGGGTGGACGAGACGCGCCCGCGCAACCAGGGCGCCGCGCTCACCGCCTGGGAACTGGGCGCGCATGGGGTGCCCCACACCCTCGTGGCCGACAATGCGGGCGGGCATCTGATGCAGCGCGGGCTGGTGGACATCGTGCTTGTCGGCACGGACCGCGTGACCCGCGAGGGCGACGTGGCGAACAAGATCGGCACCTATCTCAAGGCACTGGCGGCGAAGGACAACGGCGTGCCCTTCTGGGTCGCCCTGCCCCACTCAACCCTCGACATGAAGGTGCGCGATGGGCTCGCAGAGATCCCGATCGAGGAGCGCTCCGGCAGCGAGGTGACGGATGCGACCGGGCGCCTGCCCGATGGCAGCGTGGCGACCGTGCGCCTGGCCGCCGAGGGCACGCCGGCGGCGAACCCCGCCTTCGACGTGACCCCCGCCCGTCTCGTGACCGGCCTGATCACTGAGCGCGGGCGCTGCGAGGCGAGCGAGGCCGGGCTGGCCGCGCTCTACCCCGAGAAGGCCTGAGGCTTCAGGCGATGCGGGCGGCGCCGAAGTTGCGCCGCTCGAGCATGACGAGGCCCGCCACGATCCCGGCCCCCGACATCGTCGCGCCCAGCGCGGCGACGGCCGAGAGGGTGAGCGTGGGCGCGCCGCCGACCACGGCGGCCACGATAGCGAGGATGAGCACGAGGCCCGAAGCGATCAGGGCGATGGCGATGCGATCCATAGCAGATCCTCCGACCCGCATCGGCTGGCGGGTACGGGAGGGATAGGACACCCCCGGCGCGGCGAAGGCGCGACGGGATCATGGCGCGATTGGGGCAAGATGCCCTGGCGGGCCCGAATCCTGACCCGCTTGGCGAGGAGCTGGGGGGACGCCCTAGGCGGCCTGAGGTCCCCTTTCCGCGGACGCCCCGCTCCGGACCCGCGGTTCCGCCTCCCGCAGCCCGGTGCGGCGCGCCTGCCCGGTCGGGCAGATGTCGAGCAGCACGCATCGGGCGCAGGCGGGCGAGCGGAAGAAGCAGACGCGCTGCCCGTGCAGCATCAGCACCTCGTGGTGGTCATAGACCCCCTGGGCGTCCCATTCGGGCGGAAGCATCGCTTCCATTACGCCGTGGGAAGGGCCGACCGAGATGCTGGCCGGGATGATGCCAAGGCGCTGGGCGACGCGGTGGTGATGGCTGTCCACCGGCAGGGCGCGCGCGCGCAGCACAGAGAAGGAGAGCACCGCCGCGCTCGTCTTCGGCCCCACGCCGGGCAGGGATTCCAGCCATCGCCGCGCCTCGGTGACCGGCATCTCGCCGAGATGGTCGAGGTTCAGCGCGCCGCGCCGGCCGGTGATGAGCTGGAGGATGCGCTGAAGCGCCGGCGCCTTCGCCTCGGGCCAGGTGCAGGGCGCGATCGCTTCCTGCACCGCCTCCACCGGCGCGTCCCGCACGGCTTCCCAGTCCGGGAAGCGCTCCCTCAGCTGCCGGAATGCGCGCGCGCTGTCCGCGTTCCGGGTCCGGTGCGACAGGAGGGAGGAGACGAGCTCGTCGAGGGGGCCGAGCGCGTGGAAGTAGGCGATGGGGCAGTTATAGGCCGCGCAGAGCCGGCGGTGCGCCTCCAGCAGGCGCTCGCGCGGGGTGAGAGGCAGGGGGGCGGGCTCGGACACGCGTTGCTCCGGCGGAGATGCGGTCCCAACGCGTCCCGGCGGCCCCGGTTTTCGCCGCGCCGGCCGGGGCCGGGCACGGCTTGACGCCCGCGGCGCGCGATGGCCAGCCTGCGCCCGGAGGACGCCCCGCCCCGGGCGGACCAGGACCCCGCCCCGGGCGGGCCAGGAAAGGACAACATGATGCTTCGACGCGCCCTGATGGGGGCGGCCTGCGCCTTCGCCCTCGCGCCGCTTCCCTCCCACGCGCAGGACTGGCCCAGCCGCCCCATCCGCATGATCGTGCCCTTCGCGGCCGGCGGCACCACGGACCTGATCGGGCGCCTGGTCGGCACGGAGATGTCGAAGCGCCTGGGCCAGCCGATCGTGGTGGACAACCGCGCGGGCGCGGGCGGCAACATCGGCGCCGATGCCTGCGCGAAGGCGGCGCCGGACGGCTACACCATCTGCATGGGCACGATCAGCAGCCACGCGATCAACGCCTCGATCTACCCGCGCATCCCCTTCGACAACCTGAAGGACTTCGCGCCGGTCGCGCTGCTCGGCAGCCAGCCGAACATGCTGGTCGTGTCCAACAGCGTGCAGGCCCGCAGCGTGCCGGAACTGATCGCGCTGATGAAGCAGCGGCCGGGGCAGATCAACTACGGCTCCTCCGGGGTCGGCACCTCGATCCACCTGGCGGGCGAGTTGTTCACGCAGGTGACGGGCACGGAAGCCGTCCACGTTCCCTATCGCAGCAGCGGCCAGATCATGACGGACATCCTGGCGGGCACGCTGCCCATGGCCTTCGACAACTTCTCCTCCGGCTGGCCGCACGCGAAGGAGGGGCGGGTCCGGCCGCTCGGCGTGGGCAGCCTGCAGCGCGTGCCGCAGGCGCCTGATGTCCCGACCATCGCGGAGACGCTGCCCGGCTTCGAGAGCGTCTCCTGGCACGGCCTCTTCGCCCCGGCCGCCGTGCCGCGCCCGGTGGTCGAGCGCCTGAACCGCGAGGCCCTGGCCGCGCTTGGCACGCCCGAGGTCCGCGCCCGCTTCGATGAGCTGGGCATCACGCCCGGCACCATGGCGCCGGACGCCTTCGGCAGCTTCGTCGCGGAGCAGACCCAGCGCTGGGGAGAGGTGGCCCGGCGCGCGAAGATCAGCGTGGAGTAGGGCCGGGCGCGGGCGGGCGGCTCAGCGCTGGCGCCAGGGCAGCCCGCTCGCCTTCCACCCGGCCTGGGTGCCGCGGTGCCCTTCCGCGTCCACCGGCCCCTCGAACCCGTCGGCGACGTTGTATGAGTGCGGGAACCCCGCCGCCTGGGCAGCCTGGGCGGCGGCGAGCGACCGGGCGCCGGAGCGACAAAGAAAGTAGATCTTGCTGAGCGGCGTGGCCCCGGCCCGGCGCAGGCCTTCCAGGAAGGCGCCGTTCACCTGCATCGAGGGGTAGAGCTGCCACGGCACGAGGGCCGGCTGCTTGCCCGCCTCGGCCAGGTCCGGGATCCCGACGAAGTTCCACTCCGCATCCGTCCGCACGTCCACGAGCATGGCATCGGGGTCGCTGCTCAGCGCCTCGTAGCTGTCCTTGGCGGAAATATCCTCGACCGGCATGGGCACGCTCCTCGGCTCTCTGGGCCGGGCAGATTGGGTGCCGCGGGGCCGAGTGCCAAGGGCGGGCGGCTTTTTCCCGGCCGAGGCGCCGCCCGGGCCACTTCCCCTTTTCGTGATGGCAGGAGAATTGCTTGTCCCCTAGGGACGGCGGGTTCGCCGGGTTGACGGCGGGCGGGGAGGCCGGTGAGGGGATGGTCGGGTTCGAGAGACCCTTTGTGGAGATCGACGACGTCTCCATGCGCTACGGCGGGGCGGAGGGCACGCTGGCGCTCCGCAACACCTCCATGCGGATCGCCAGGGGCGAGTTCGTGGCGGTCGTCGGGCCCTCGGGCTGCGGCAAGTCCACGCTGATGCGCCTGGTCACCGGGCTCTGGCCGTGCTCCGCCGGTAGCGTGATCGTGGCGGGCAAGGAGGTGGACGGCCCGCTCTCCATGGCCGGCATGGCCTTCCAGGCGCCCACCATGCTGCCCTGGCGCACGATCCTGCAGAACGTGATGCTGCCGCTGGAGGTGGTCGAGCCGCACCGGCGCCGGCTTCGCGCCGACCGCGCCATGTACGAGGAGAAGGCGCGCAAGCTGCTGGCCCTCGTCGGGCTCAAGGGCTTCGAGCACAAGACGCCGCACCAGCTCTCCGGCGGCATGCAGCAGCGCGCCAGCCTCTGCCGCGCCCTCATCCACGACCCCCAGCTCCTGATGCTGGACGAGCCCTTCGGCGCGCTGGACGTCTTCACCCGCGAGGACCTGTGGGTGGAGCTCCAGGGCGTGTGCAACATCCTCAAGCCGACCGTGATCCTCGTGACCCACGACCTGAAGGAGGCGGTCTTCCTCGCGGACCGCGTGCTGATCATGTCCGCGCGCCCCGGGCGCATCATCGCCGAGCGGACGGTTCCGTTCGAGCGCCCGCGCTCGCTCGACATCACCTACACCCAGTCCTTCCAGGAGCTGGTCCACGACCTGCGCGAGCACATCAGCGCGGCGCGGCGCGGCGAGGACCTGCCCCAGCCCTCCGCCGGCCAGGAGACGCCCCATGCCGCCTGACGCGCCCTCCCCCACCGCCGCGCAGCGCCGGATCGATGCCATGGCGGTGGCCGCGCGCCGCCGGCGCCGGCTCCAGGCGGCGCTGCCCTGGATCATCATCCTCGGCAGCTTTCTCCTCTGGGAGGTGATCTGCCGCGCCTTCGCCATCGAGCCGTTCGTGCTCCCCGCCCCCTCGGCGATCGGCGCGAGCATGGTGAAGTGGTGGCTGCCGCTGCTGGACAACGCCTGGCAGACGCTGGTGACGACGCTCATCGGCTTCGCGCTGGCCATCGTCTTCGGCCTGCTGCTCGGGGTGGCGATCGGCTCCTCCACCCTGCTCTACCACGGGCTCTACCCCCTGCTGATCGCCTTCAACTCCGTGCCGAAGGTGGCGGTGGTGCCGATCCTCGTGGTCTGGTTCGGCATCGGGACGATCCCGGCCGTGATCACCGCCTTCCTCATCTCCTTCTTCCCGATCGTCGTGAACGTGGCGACCGGCATCGCGACGGTGGAGCCGGAGCTGCGGGACGTGCTGCGCGCGCTCGGCGCGCGGCCGGCCGACATCATCCGCAAGGTCGGGCTGCCGCGGGCGATGCCCTATTTCTTCGCCTCGCTGAAGATCGCCATCACCGTTGCCTTCGTCGGCTCCATCATGGCGGAGACGGTGGCGGCGAATAAGGGCATCGGCCACCTGATGATGCTCGCCTCCTCCCGCTTCGACGTGCCGCTCGTCTTCGCCGGGCTGATCATAACGGGGGTGATGGGGGTGATCATGTATGTCGTCGCCGTGGCAGTGGAGAACCGGACGACGGGCTGGGCCATGCGCGGCCAGGATTCCGGCCAGGCTCCGGTCGCGGGAGTGTAAGGGGGGCGCCCCTTCCCGGCCGCCCCCCGGCGCGGCATGCTGCGCCGCACCGGGAGGGACTGGGGAAGAGATGTTCATCACCGTCCGCGACGCCGCGGTCCATGTGCAGGTCGCGGGCCCGCCGGGCGCGCCGCCGCTCCTCATGCTGCACAGCCTCGGCACGGGGCTGCATGTCTGGGACCCCCAGGCCGAGGCCCTCTCCCGCACCCATCGCGTGATCCGTTTCGACCTGCGCGGCCACGGGCTGACGCCACCCGTCCCGGGCGAGGCGACGATGGAGGCCCTGGCCGGGGATGCCTTCGCCGTGCTCGACGCGCTCGGCATCGGGGCGGCCCATCTCGCCGGCATCTCCATCGGCGGGCGGATCGCGATGGAGATGCCGGCGTCGCGGCCGGAGCGCGTGCACTCCCTCTTTCTCCTCGACACCGCCATGGAGTTCCCGCCCGCCTCCAACTGGCAGGCGCGGATCGAGGCGGTGGGCGCGGGCGGCATGGCTGCCGTGGCCGACGGCGTGATGGCGCGCTGGGTGGTGGACCCCGCCCTCCCCTCCTCCCGCGCGCTGCGGGCCATGCTGCTCGCCACCCCGCCCGAGGGCTACGCCGCCTGCTGCGCCGCCCTGCGCGACGCACGCGCCGAGCCCCTGGCCGGACGGCTTCGCGGCCCCGCGGCGGTCGTGGTCGGCGAGCTCGACCAGTCCTCCCCGGTTTCCGCCGCCGAGGCGATCCGGGACGCCATCCCGGGCAGCACGCTCACCGTCCTGCCCGGCGTCTCCCATATCCCGACCTTCGAGGCGGCGGAGCCGATCATTGCGGCCCTCCAGGCCCATCTGCTCCGCGACCCCGCGGAGGACCCTCACGGCGCCGGCATGGCCGTGCGGAAGGCCGTGCTGGGCGAGGCGCATGTCGCCCGCGCCGGGTCGAACATCACCCCGCTGGACGCGCCCTTCCAGGACTACATCACGCGCAATGTCTGGGGGCAGATCTGGACGCGCCCGGGCCTGCCGCGCCACACGCGCTCCCTCCTCACCCTCGCCGTGACGGCGGCGCTGGCGCGGGAGGGCGAGTTCGGGCTGCATGTCCGCGCCACCCGGAACACGGGCGTGACGCCGGAGGAGATCGCGGAGGTGCTGCTCCAGGTCGGCGCCTATGCCGGGGTGCCCGTGGCCAACCACGCGCTGAAGATCGCGAAGGAAATCCTGGCCGATATGGAGGGGGCGCCTTGAGCGCGGTCAATCCGGCGGACAGCCCCGTCTGGGGCGTCCTCTACGGCACGGATGCCATGCGCGGCGCCGTGGGCGACATGGCCCTGCTCCAGCGCATGCTGGACGTGGAGGCGGCGCTCGCCCGGGCCCAGGCAGGGCTGGGCATCGTGCCCGAGGAGGCAGCGCGCGCCATCACCGCCGCGGCGCGGGCCGACCGGCTGGACCTCCCCGGACTCGCGGCCGCCACGCGCAACACGGGCTATCCCGTGGTGGGGCTGGTGAAGCAGCTCGGCGCCCTGGCGGGGGAGGATGCCGCGCGCTGGACGCATTGGGGCGCGACCACCCAGGACATCCTCGACACCGCCCTCGTCCTCGCCCTGCGCGACGCCTTCGCTATCCTCCGTCGCGACCTCGACGCGACGATCGCGGCGCTCGCCGCCCGCGCGCGGGAGCACCGGGACACCGTGATGGCCGGGCGCACCCATCTCCAGCACGCGCTCCCCGTCACCTTCGGCTACAAGTGCGCCGTCTGGCTCTCGCCCCTGATCAACGCGCGGGAGACGCTGGACGCGCTGCTGCCCCGCCTCCTGCGCGTGCAGTTCGGCGGCGCGGTCGGCACCCTCGCCTCCCTCGGCGAGGACGGACCGGCCGTGGCGGAGGCGCTGGCGCGGGAACTCGACCTCGCCGTGCCGGAAATCCCCTGGCACGTCGCGCGCGACACGGTGACGGAGGCCGTGTGCTGGTGCGGCATCCTCTGCGGCACGTTGTCCAAGATGGCGACGGACGTGATGCTGCTGATGCAGACCGAGGTGGCCGAGGTGTTCGAGCCGCACGAGGCCGGGCGCGGGGGATCCTCGACCATGCCGCAGAAGCGCAACCCCATCGCCTGCGAGTACGTCCTCGCCCAGGCGCGCGGGGTTCACGCGCTGGTGCCCCAGGTGATGTCGGCCATGGCGCTCGATCACGAGCGCGGCACCGGCCCCTGGCAGGCCGAGCCGCTGGCCATCCCCCAGGCGATGCTGCTGACCGCCGGCGCCCTGGACCAGGCCCGCCAGATCGCCGAGGGCATGACGGTGGACGCGGCCCGGATGCGGCGCAACCTGGAGGCGACGGGCGGCGCGATCATGGCCGAGGCGGTGATGATGGGTCTCGCCCCGATGCTCGGCCGCGGCGCGGCGCATGACGCCGTCCACCACGCATGCGACCTCGCCCTGGCCGAGCGGATCCCGCTCGCCCAGGCCCTGGGGCGTGACGAGGCCGTATCGAACCGCCTTGACGCCGGGGCGATCGCCCGCCTCACTGATCCTTCCACCTATCTCGGTAGCGCAGGTCTCTTCGTGGACCGCGTCCTGGAGCGCTTATCATGAGCCCGCCCGACGGGAACGGCGCCGCGCCGGTTCCCCCGCCCGCCAAGAGTGTCTATCGCAGCGTCTCGACGGGGCTGCCGCGCCGCCTTCGCTCCGTCCTGGCGCTCGACGACTTCGAGCCCGCCGCGCGCCGAAAGCTGCCCCGCCCGCTCTTCGGCTACATCGCCGGGGCGGCGGAGACGAATTCCTCGCTGAAGGACAACCGCGGCGTGTTCGGCGAATGGGCCTTCCGCCCGCGCTACCTCGTCGATGTCTCCCGCCGCAGCATGGTCACCTCCCTCTTCGGGCGGGAGTGCAGCGCGCCCTTCGGCATCGCGCCGATGGGAATCAGCGCGATGATGGCCTATCGCGGCGACCTCGTCCTCGCCCGCGCGGCGCGGGACGCGAACATCCCGATGATCATGAGCGGCTCCTCCCTCGTCCCGCTGGAGGAGGTCGTGCGGGAGGCGCCGGACAGCTGGTTCCAGGCCTATCTGCCGGGCGAGCCCGCGCGGATCGCGGCGCTGGTGGACCGGGTGGCCGCGGCGGGCTTCCGTACCCTGGTCCTGACGGTGGACGTGACCACCATGGGCAACCGCGAGAACAATGTCCGCAGCGGCTTCTCCACCCCGCTCAAGCCCACGCTGCGCCTCGCCTGGGACGGCGCGATCCGCCCGCGCTGGCTGTGGGACACGATGTTCCGCACGCTGCGCCACCACGGCATGCCGCATTTCGAGAACTCCTACGCGACCCGCGGCGCCCCCATTATCGCGCGCAACGTGGAGCGCGACTTCGGCGCGCGGGACCACCTGAACTGGTCGCACCTCGCCCAGATCCGGCAGCGCTGGAAGGGCAAGCTGGTGGTGAAGGGCATCCTGCACGGGGAGGACGCGCGCCGCGTCCATGAGGAGGGGGTGGACGGCGTCATCGTCTCCAACCATGGCGGCCGCCAGCTCGACGGCGCCATCTCCGCCTTCCGCGCCCTGCCGGAGGTGAAGTCCGCCGCCGGCGACATGGTGGTGATGATGGATGGCGGCATCCGCCGCGGCTCGGACGTGCTGAAGGCGATGGCCCTCGGTGCCGACTTCGTCTTCGTCGGCCGCCCCTTCCTCTATGCCGCCGCCGTGGGCGCGGAGGCCGGGGTGCGGCACGGGATCGAGATCCTCTCCTCCGAGGTGGACCGCAACCTCGCCCTTCTCGGCGTCCAGCGGCCGGACGAGGTCGGGATGCACCACCTCGTGCGCGTCGGCGGCGTGCCGCCCATGTGAGGGCGGGAGGGGATCGGCGGCGGGCGGCACCGCCCCGCCGTGCCGGTCCCCTCCAGGGTCTTCTAGTCGGCCGCCGGCGCCAAGGCGGTCGCGGGGCCGGACAGGGCGGGGAGGTCGGTCAGCTCCACCGCCTCGATCGCGACGCCGCGGCGGGTGATCTTGCCCGTGGTGATCTCGATCTGCTGCACGTCGTTCTGCATGTCGAGGAAGTGCTTGCGGAGCTTCGTGACCCGGTCATCCAGCCGGCCGACATCCTTCATCAGCTCAGCCACCTGGTTCTTGATCTGCCCGGCCTCCGCCCGCATGCGCACGTCCTGCATCAGGGCGCGCATGGTGCCGAGCACGGCCCACATGGTGCTGGGCGAGACGATGTAGACGCCCCGCCGCGCCGCCGCGTCCACCACGGGGGAGTGGGCGGCGTGGAGATCGGCGTAGATCGCCTCTGAAGGCACGAAGATCAGCGCGCCCTCGGCCGTCTCGCCGGGGCAGATGTACTTGCCGGCCACATCGTCCACATGGCGCGTCACATCGGCGGCGAAGCGCTTGGTCGCGGCGATGCGGGCGGCGTCGTCCGCCGCGTCGCGGGCGGCGAGCCAGGCCTCCAGCGGGAACTTGCTGTCCACGGCGATCGGGCCGGGCGGGTGCGGCAGGCGGATCAGCACGTCGCAGCGCGTGCGGTTGGCCAGGGTGTGCTGCCAGGAGAAGCCGTCCGCCGGCAGCCGATCCTCCACGATCTGGCGGAGCTGCACCTCCCCGAAGGCGCCGCGGGACTGCTTGTTGCCCAGGATCTGGGCAAGGCTGCCCACCTGCGCGCCCAGCGCCTCCATGTTCGCCCGCGCCGCATCGATCACGGCCAGCCGCTCGTGGATGCGGCCCGCCGTTTCCTCCGCCTTGACCGCGTTCTCGTTGAGGACGCGCGAGAGCCTGTCGTTCTGCGCGGCCACGGCGGCGCCGAGCGATTCCTGGGTCGCGGCCAGCCGGTCGGCCAGCGCCTTCTCCTGTGCGGCCAGGCGCTCGTTCTGGGAGGAGAGCGCGCTGGCCAGGGTCTCCGTGAGCGCGAGGCTGGAGGCAGAGAGGCGCTCGGCGAGCACCTTCTCCTGCGCCGCCAGCCGCTCGTTCTGGGCGGCCGTGCTGTTGGCCACCGCCAGCCCCTGCGCGGCCAGCGCCTCGGCCATGGCGCGGGTCGCCTCGCCGATGCGGTCGGCCAGGGCCTGCTCCGTCGCGCCCAGCCGCTCGCGCTGGGCGGCCAGCGCCGCGTCCGTCGCGTGGCGGGCCTCAGCGAGGCGGTCCGCCATGGCGCGCTCGGCGGCGGCGGCGCGGTCGGCGGCCGCGGCGGCCTGCCGGTCCTGGGCGGCGCCCAGGGCGTCCAGCTTGCCCGAGAGCGCCGCCATCGCTTCCCCTCCGCCCGAGGGGCGGCGGATCAGCAGGAGGACGACCCCCAGCAATGCCAGCCCGGCCAGGACGGTGAGGAGTGGACCTGACATTTCGGCCATAAAGGTGCCTCGGAGATCAAGAGGTTGCGGCGCAGCACTCGCACCGCGCGGGATGCATGCCATATAGCAGGGGCCCATGGGAACATTGCCGGAACCCTTCGCGGGCTGGTTCGCCGCGCGCGGCTGGACACCGCGCCCCCACCAGTTGGCCCTCTGGGAGGCCGCGCGCGCCGGCGAGAGCGCCCTCCTCGTCGCGCCGACGGGCGGCGGCAAGACGCTGGCGGGCTTTCTTCCCACGCTGGTCGAACTGCACGAGGCCCCGCGGGAGGGCTTGCACACCCTCTACGTCTCGCCGCTCAAGGCGCTGGCGGTGGACATCGCCCGCAACCTAATGGACCCCGTGCAGGAAATGGGCTTGCCGATCCGCATCGAGACGCGGACGGGCGACACCCCCCAGAACCGCCGCGCCCGCCAGCGCGAGACGCCGCCGGAGATCCTGCTGACCACGCCGGAGAGCCTCGCGGTCCTTCTCGCCAACCCGGACGCACCGGGCCTCTTCGCCGGGCTGCGGTCCGTGGTGGTGGATGAGGCGCATGCCATGGCCGGCACCAAGCGGGGCGACCAGCTCTCGCTTCTCATGGCCCGGCTGGACGCGCTGGCGCCCGGTCTGCGGCGCGTCGGCCTGTCCGCCACCGTCGCGCATCCCGAGGCGCTGCGCGCCTGGCTGTCCCCGACGGCGCGGGCGGAGGACGTGCGGTTCGTCCTCGGGCGCGGCGGCGCGGAGCCGGTGATGGATCTCATGCTGCCCGAGGGGCACCTGCCCTGGGGCGGGCACATGGGCATCGCCTCCGCCCCCGGCATCCTGGCGCGCATCGGCGGGGCCGGCGTGACCATCGTCTTCGTCAACACCCGCGCCCAGGCGGAGCTGATCTTCGCCGCGCTGTGGAAGCTCAACGACGCCAACCTGCCCATCGCCCTCCACCACGGCTCGCTCCAGATCGAGCAGCGGCGGAAAGTGGAGGCGGCGATGGCGGCGGGGAAGCTGCGGGCGGTGGTGGCCACCGCCTCGCTCGACCTCGGCATCGACTGGGGCGCGGTGGACCAGGTGATCCAGGTCGGCGCACCCAAGGGCGTGTCGCGCCTGCTCCAGCGCATCGGCCGTGCGAACCACCGGATGGACGAGCCCTCCCGCGCCGTGCTCGTGCCCGCCAACCGCTTCGAGGTGATCGAGTGCGTCGCCGCCACCGAGGCCGTGCGCGCGCATGAGCTGGACGGCGACGCGCCGCGCCCGGGCGGGCTGGACGTGCTCGCCCAGCACATCCTTGCCATTGCCTGCCAGGCGCCCTTCCACCCCGACGACCTCTATGCCGAGGTCACGCGCGCCGGGGCCTATGCCACCCTCACCCGCCGGGACTTCGACGACGTGCTGCGCTTCGTCGAGGATGGCGGCTACGCGCTCCGGGCCTATGACCGCTTCCGCCGACTGTTCAGGGATTCCGAGGGAATGGTGCATGTGCGGGACCTCCGCGTCGCCCGGCAGGCCCGGATGAACCTCGGCACCATCGTGGACACGCCGATGCTGAAGGTGCGGCTGCGCGGCGGCCCCGTGCTGGGGGAGGTGGAGGAGTGGTTCGCCTCCACGCTGGAGCCCGGCCACTGCTTCATCTTCGCCGGGCAGACCCTCCGCTACGAGGGGATCGATGCCCTCACCATGGTCGTCACCCGCGGCGGCGAGGGGGAGCCGCGCGTGCCCGCCTATGCCGGCGCCCGCCTTCCGCTCTCGACCAACCTGTCCTTCCGCGTTCGCTCCATCCTGGCGGACCCGAAGCGCTGGCGCGCGCTGCCCGAGCCCGTGCGCGACTGGCTGCGGCTGCAGCAGCGCCGCTCCGAGTTGCCGCAGCGGGATGGCATGCTGGTGGAGGTGTTCCCCAAGGGCGGCCGCTGGTTCATGGTCGCCTACTGCTTCGAGGGGCGCCTCGCCCACCAGACGCTGGGGATGCTCGTCACGAAGCGCATGGAGCGTCTGGGCTACGGGCCCATGGGCTATCTCGGCACGGATTACGTGCTGGCGACCTGGAGCGCCTTCGAGCCCGACGACCCCGAGCGTCTCTTCGAGGAGGACATCCTCGGCGAGGAGCTGGAGGAGTGGATCGCGGAATCCTCCATGCTCCGCCGCACCTTCCGCAACATCGCGACGATCGCCGGGCTGATCGAGAAGAACCACCCGGGCCAGGAGAAGTCCGGCCGACAGATGACCATGAACTCGGACCTGATCTACGACGTGCTGCGCAAGTACGAGCCCGACCACATCCTCCTCCGCGCCACCCGCGCCGAGG
Source organism: Muricoccus pecuniae (assembly GCF_014199205.1). GTDB lineage: Bacteria > Pseudomonadota > Alphaproteobacteria > Acetobacterales > Acetobacteraceae > Roseomonas > Roseomonas pecuniae. Next base: position 187,497 of record NZ_JACIJD010000006.1, read on the forward strand.
CCGCCCATGGCCTCACCGATGTCGGCCGCATCGCGACCCTTCTCTCCCGTATCAAGGGGGCGATCCGGGTGCGTCGGCTGGACCGCGTCTCGCCCCTGGCCGTCCCCGCGCTGATCGAGGAGGGGCGGGAATGGGTGGCCGGCGGGGCGGAGGACGCGCTGCTGGCCGAGGCCGCCGCGCTGGTGGACGAGGCGACCGGCGGGGCCGAGCACTTCGCCGACGTGCTGGCCGAGGTGACCGAGGGCGTCCGCGTGCGTTCGGGAGTGGTGGACCGTCCGAGACGAGAGAACAGACGCCGCCCCCCTGCCCGCCGCGTCAGCCGCAGCGCGAGGGGGCTGGCGACGTGATCCCCGCTCCCCTGCACATCGCGGGCGAGCGGCTGATGCTCGATCCCATGGGCATCCTCGCCTGGCCGGCCCGCCGCAGCCTCGTCGTCTCCGACCTGCATCTGGAGAAGGGCAGCCACTTCGCCGCGCGCGGGGCCTTCGTGCCGCCCTACGACACGCGCGAGACCCTCTCGAAGCTCGCCCTCGCCGTCCGCCGCCACCGCCCGGCGCGGCTGATCCTGCTCGGGGACAGCTTCCACGATGCCGGCGGCTGCGAGCGCATGGCGCCGGCCGACTGCGCCGCCCTCGGGCGCATCCTCGCCTCGGTGGAGGAGACCGTCTGGGTGCTGGGCAACCACGACCCCGTGGCGCCGCCCGGCCTGCCCGGCCTCGCCCTCCACCTCCTCGCGGACGGCCCCCTCACCTTCCGCCACGAGGCCGATCCGCGCGGGCCGCGGCCCGGCGCAGGCGGGGAGGTGAGCGGTCACTTCCACCCCAAGGCGACCCTCGCCACCCGCGCGGGCGGCATCACCCGCCCCTGTTTCGCCACTGATGCGCGCCGCGTCATCCTTCCCGCCTTCGGCGCCTATACCGGCGGGCTGGACGTGCGGGACCCCGCGCTGGGCGGGCTCTTCCCCCGCGGCGGGCGCGTCTTCCTGCTCGGCACGGACCGGCTCTTCAGCGTGCCGCTGCCGCCGATGCGACGACGGGCCGAGCTTCCCGCATGACCGCGCCCGAGCCTTCCCCCCGCGCCGCGGACCGGGAGTTGCTTCGCACGCCCCCGCGCCCCTTCCCCGAAAAGGCGGGGGCGAGGGGAGGGCTTCGCGGGTGCGGCAGGATGCCGGAGGGGGCGGGAGCGTGAAGGACCCGCGGGGCCGCTTCGAGGGCATCCGGGTCGTCGGCGATGTCCATGGCGACGCGGACGCCTTCCACGCGGCGGTCGACGGCGCCGCGGCGGAGCGCCTCTTCCTCATCCAGCTCGGCGACCTGACGGATGGCGGGTCCGACGCGCCCGGCGTGCTGCGCCGCGCCTTCGCGCTGCGGGCCGAGGGGCGCGGCCTCTTCCTCCTGGGCAACCACGACCACAAGCTGCGCCGCGCGCTGGAGGGGGCGCCGCTGCGGATCGAGCCCAACGGCCTCGGCCGCACGCTGGAGCAGATCGACGCCGCGCGGGATGCGGAGGCGCTCCGCCGCCGCGCGGTGGAGGAGATCGCCCGCGCCCCGGCCTGGCTGCGGATCGACCAGCGCGTCTTCGTGCATGGCGGCTTCCACCCCCGCATGCTCCACGCCGCCCCGCCTCCCGATGCGGGGGCGCGCAAGCCGGAAGGCCTCGTCCCCCGCGCCCTCTTCGGGCAGGTGACGAGCCGCATGCGCGAGGACGGCTATCCCGAGCGCCTGCACGACTGGGTGGACCGCATCCCCCAGGGCTTCACCATCTACTGCGGCCACGAGGTGCGGAGCGGCAACGGGCGCCCCTTCATGCAGGTCGGCGCCGCCGGGGGCGCTGCGGTCTTCATGGATACCGGCGCGGGAAAGGGCGGCCACCTCTCCTGGGTGGACCTGCCCTGGTGACCCGCGCGGGTTGAGCGGCGGCGCGCGGATGGCGCCGCCGCACGGGGTTCACCGCATCGCGGCGATGTCGATCACCTCGGCGCTCCCGGCGACGGGGCCCATCGGCGTCGGGCTGCCCTTCTCCAGGTCGATCCTGTGCAGGATGCCGCCGGCGAGCAGGTAGCCGGTGTTGGTCGCGCCCTCGGAGAGGATGTCGAAGGCCGCCGTCGAGGACACGCCGTTGCCGATCGTGCCGCGCACCTGCTGCACGCCATCGTTCGGCGGGGCCTGGAGGTTGAGCTGGCCCAGCACCCCGTCGATCGTCAGCAGCGCCGTCTGCTGGGCGCCGGCCATGCTGTTCGTATAGGCCCCGGCGGTGATGCGCGGGGTCGTCTCCGCGAGCGACGTGCCGGTCTGGTACTTCAGCTGCCCGTCGCGCGCGACCTGGCCGTTGTCCACGTTGACGCGGAAATTCACGCCGGACACCCCCATCAGCCGCAGCCGGTCGGCGACGGGGTTGAAGTCCACCACCGCGCGGCCACCGGCATCGAAGCGCTCGCTGAGCTGGCTCACCCCCGTGGCGGCGCCTGTCATGGGGTCGATCGTCACGATCTGGCCGCTCTCGGTCACGCCGTAAAGGCTGTTGTCCTTCGGACGGACATCGATGCCGAGCAGCGCGCCGTTCGCGCCGCGCACGCGAACGGGCGCGCTCGCGCGGCGCGTCTCCGTGTCGATGCGGACGAGCGAGCCATCGGCGGTCAGGCCGACCAGCGTGGCGGCCTCGGCCATGCCCGTGAGGCCGAAGAGGGCGGCGCCGGCAAGGGCAAGGCGGCGGATGGAGGGGGTCATGCGTCTCTCCTGATCTGAGCGGGGCGCCTTGCCCCGCCCAGCGCTACGGAGCGCGGCGCCTGCCGGACGCAGCGGGCGCCATCACGGTGACGCGAGGGGTCAGGAGGGGGCCGCCGCGGCGAGCCGCCCGATGAACAGGATGGGCCCCGTCGGCCGCCCGGTGGGCGAGCCGCCCGGCGGTTCGAGGGTGATCTCGATCAGCATCCCCGGTTCCGGCCGCACGAGGCCGGGCGCCACCCGCGCCTGCCCACCCTCGGGCACGAGCCCGAGGGAGACGGGCACGGTGGCGCCAGGCGGCAGGGCCCAGAGCTGCTGCACGCGGCCGGGCTCCACCGGCCGGGGATTGAGGCTGGCCAGGCGCAGCCCGCCGCCCTCCGCCTCCACCAGCCAGGCGGGCTGGTCCCGGCTGCTGAGGAGCACGGTCATCATCCGCGGCGCCTCGGCCGGGCGGAGGAGGATGAAGGCGGCCAGCCCCGCCGCGATCGCCGTCGCGCCCCCGGCCCAGGCCTGCCACAGCCTCGGCGGGCGCAGGGGGCGAACCGGCGCGGCGGGGGTTTGGGGGGCGGCGAGCGAGGCCTCGATCCGCTCCCACAGGCCCGCGGGGGGCGGCTCGGGGCGCGCGAGTTCCGTCAGCGGCGCGAGCCGCGCCTCCCACTCCGCCACCGCCTCGCGCAGCGCCGGGTTGAAGGGCAGGGCGCGCCGCACCTCTTCCGCCCCGCGCGCGTCGAGCGTGCCGAGCACGTGCTCGGCGGCGAGGGCGTCCAGCCCCTCGGGATTGGCGGGGATCATGCGAGGCACCCCTTCAGCCGGGCGAGGCCGCGCCGGATCCAGGCCTTCACCGTGCCCAGCGGCTCGTCCAGCCGCGCCGCGATCTGGGCGTGGGAGAGGCCGTGGACGAAGGCGAGCAGGATGCCGTCCCGGTTGCGCGGCTCCAGCCCCGCGAGGCAGTCCCGCAGGCGCAGGGACTCCTGGGCGGTCGCGATGCGGTCCAGCGCCTCCGGGTGGACCGCCCCGTCGCCGAGGCCGGGATCGTCGGGTCGGGGTCTCGCGCCCGCGGGCACGGGCGAGGTCCAGCGCCGCGTTCCGGGCGATGGTGCCGAGCCAGGCCAAGGCCTCGCCGCGCAGGGGATCGAAGCCGCCGGCGCGGGCAGCGATCTTCAGCACGGTGTCGTGCAGCGCGTCCGCCGCCGCGTCGCGGTCGCGTAGGATGGCCATGGCGATGCCGAAGAGGCGCGAGGCCTGGGCCTCGTAGAGCCGCCGCAGCGCCCCCGCCTCCCCTGCCGCGACGCCGCGGATGAGTCCCGCGACATCGGGCGCGGGGTTCGTGTCAGCCATGCACCCTCCCCTCGCGCCGCCGGCGGCTCAGCCGACTCCGATCTTCCGGTTCACGAAGTCCAGCGAGTAGCCGCGCCGGATGTCCAGCCCCGCGGGATAGACGCCGGTCTCGCGCATGATGGCGTAGAAGCGGCCCCAGCGCTCATGCGTCATCGCACCGATGCCGAGCGTCAGCGCCTCGTTGGAGCGGACGATGCCGCGCTCGTTCATGGCGCGCAGGCCGTAGGCGAGGAGATCTTCCGGCATCTCCGGGTTCTGCCGCCGGATGAGGGCGTTGGCGGCGCCGATATCCGCGCCCTTCATGTACTCGGTCCAGCCCTCGACGGTCGCGTCGATGAAGCGCTGCACGAGGTCGCGCTTCTCCGCCACCATGCGGGCGGAGACGTCGATTGTCGTGTTGTAGGCCTCGTAGCCCGCATCGGCGAGGAGGTGCACGCGCGGCCGCGCGCCGGCCTGCATGGCGGTGAAGGGCTCGGAGGAGACGAAGCCCTGGTAGATCGCGCCCCGGTCCGCCATGAAGGGCTGGAGGCTCACGGCCTTCGGGCGGATCTGCCCGTCGTCGAAGCCGAAGCGGCTGCGCAGGAAGGGCCAGTGCGTCACCCGCCCCGCCGCGCTCATCGAGATCGGGCGGCCGCGCATCCCCTCGAAGCCCTCGATCCCCGCTTCCTCATGCGTCATGAGGATCACGGGGTCCTTCTGGAAGATCGCACCGATACAGAGGAAGGGGATGCCGTCCCGCGCGTAGTTCAGCGCCTGGAAGGGGTTGGACATGATCATGTCCGCGCGCCCGCCCACGAGCATCTGCGCCGGGTTGAGCTGCGGGCCGCCCTGGCGCAGGTCGCAGTCAATGCCGTAGCGGCGATAGATGCCGGCGGCGAGCGCCTGGTAGTACCCGCCATGCTCGGCCTGGGCGCGCCAGTCCGTCTGGAACACGACCTTGTCCAGCACCTGCGCGGAGGCGCGGGCGCCCGGCACGGGGACGAGGCTGAGGGCGGTGCCGCCCGCGAGAAAGCTCCGCCTGGAGATGCGGTACCTGGTGCCCATGGGTGGCCTCCGTCCTTCGATGCCGGTTCCCTGCGCGGGCCCGATGCCCGCGCCGATGCGCGATGCCCTGGGTGATGCCACGGGCGGGAGGCGCGGCGCCAGGGCCGCAGCCCCGGAACTTCTCGCCCCACCCGTACGGCCGGGCTGTTCCTGGCCGTCGCGGCCGTTATGCTGCGCCGCCCTTCGATCCTGGCGCCGTGCCGCCGGCCCCGCCCCTGCCCCGAGCCGCCCGAGAAGCCCCGCCCCGAATGGACCGTGCCTCCCCCACCCTATCCAGCCAGGACGCCGCCGGCCGCCCCGCGGCCGTGCCGAGGGATGGAATGCGCGACGAGATGGTGGACGGGCGCGGCCGTGTGCGCGCGCACTGGTCGGCGCTGCTCGGCTCCTTCCATGGCCTGCCGGAGGGCGGGCTGCTGCACCGCGCGCGGCTGCTCGACCGCGCCTTCGAGGAGGAGGGGTCGGCGGGCTTCCTCCCCTCCGCCTCCCGCGGCAAGGCCTCGCGGCGGCTCGATCCCGTGCCCCTCATCATGGATGGCGAGGAGTTCGACCGGCTGGCCGAGGGGCTGGCCCAGCGGGCCCGGCTGCTGGAAGCGGTGCTCGCCGACCTCTACGGCCCGCAGCGCCTCCTGGCCGAGGGGCTGGTCCCGCCGGAGCTGGTCTTTCCCAACCCTGCCTTTCTGCGCCCCTGCCGCCACGGCATCTCCGGCCGCTTCCTGCACGCCTATGCCGCCGACCTCCTGCGCGGGCCGGACGGCGCTTGGCGGGTCACGGGCGACAGCGTCGTGGCCATGGACGGCTTCTCGCAGGTCTATGCCAACCGCTCGCACATGGCGCGGGTGCTCCCGGAATGCGCGCGCGCGGTGCAGATGCGCCCGATCCGCCCCTTCCTCGACCTCTGGCGGGAACTGCTCCAGCGCGCCGCCGGCTCGGAGCTGAGCGGGGCGGCGACGGTGGCCCTGCTGACGCCGGGCGTCGGCCATCCCGACTGGGCGGAGCACGTCACCCTCGCGCGGGAACTCTCCTGCGCCCTGGCGGAGGTGGGGGACCTCTCCGCCCGCGGCGGCGCGCTCTACCTCAAGACGCTGCGGGGGCTGCAGCCCGTGCGCGTGCTGCTCTCGCGCCTACCCGGCGCCTCAATCGACCCGCTGGAGCTCGGGGGGCGCCCGTCCCAGGGCATCTCGGGTCTGCTGGACGCGATGAGGGCCGGCGCGGTGGTGCTGCACAACCATCCCGGCGCGGCCCTGGCCGAGGCGCCGGGCCTGCCTGCCTTCCTCCCCTCGCTCTCGCGGGCGCTGCTGGGGGAGGAGCCCGCCCTTCTCTCCGCCGAGACGCTCTGGCTCGGCGACCCCGCCTCCCTCGACCGCTTCCGCGCGGCGCCCGACGCCTTTCTCCCCCGCCCGGTCGCCCGGCCGGGCGCCGGCCCGGAGACCGACCCGCGCGGCTGGGCCAGGATCGAGGCCGACCCGCGCGGCTGGGCCAGGATCGAGGCCGACCCGCGCGGCTGGGCCGCGACGGCCCTGCCCCAGCCCTCCTCCGCGCCCAGCCTCGCCGGGGACGGGCTGGAGCCGCGTCCGGTCGTGCTGCGCCTCTACCTCCTGCATGACGGCGCGGGATGGCAGTGCCTGTCCGGCGGGCTCGCCAGGGTCGCGGATGAGAATGGGCGGCCGACCGACCTCTGCAAGGATGTCTGGGTCACCTCCGAGGACAGGGCGGAGATCCGCGGCCCGGGGCCGCTGCACATCCCCGCCCTCTCCATCCGGCGCACGGCGGGCGACCTGCCCTCCCGCGTCGCGGACAACCTCTTCTGGCTCGGCCGCTACGTCGAGCGACTGGACGATTCCGCGCGACTGATGCGCGCCACCCTCACCCGGCTGAACCGCGCCACGGTGCTGCCGCGCGACCTCGCCGAGGTCGCCTCCCTCTCGCGCTGCCTGCTGGATGCGAGGCTGATCCAGGCGGAGGACGTGCCGAGTTCGGGCAATGACAGCGCGCTGCGCCGCGCCCTGCTCGCCGCCGGCAAGGAGGGCGGGCGCGTCCACCGCCTGACGGGCGAGGTGGCGCGGCTGGTGGAGGCCACGCGGGACCGGCTGACCGGCGACATGCACGCCGCCTTCACCCTGCCGCTCCGCGACACGCGCGCGGCGCTGATGGAGGCGGACGGGCCCGCGGCGCTCGGCGCCGCCCTCGGCTGGCTGGTGCGCTACGCCTCCGGCGTGGCGGGGGTGGCGGCCGAGAACATGGTGCGCGGCGGCGCCCACACCTTCCTCGACCTCGGGCGGCGCCTCGAGCGGGGGACGAGCATCGCGGCCCTGCTCGGCAACGTGCTGAAGGAACCGCCGGCGCGGATCGAGAGCGCCCTCTCCCTCGCGCTGGAGCTGTGCGATTCCGTCATCACCTACCGCTCGCGCTACCTCAATGTCGTCCAGCCCGCCCCGGCGCTGGACCTCGTGATGGCCGACCCCGCCAACCCGCGCGGCCTCGTCTTCCAGTTCGCCGCCGCCGAGGAGCTGCTCGCGCGGGTCGAGGGCGGCGGCGATCCGAGCCTCTCGGCCTGGGCACGGCGCCTGCGGCTGGAGGTGGAGGCGATGGCGGCCGAGGTGGCGGGTTCGGCGGAGGGCGCGGCCGCCGCCGCCGCCCTCTCCCCCCGGCTCCTGGCCGTGGAGCACGCGGTCGGGGACCTGTCGGACGCGATCGGGCGCCGCTACTTCACCCTGCTCGCCGCGCCGCGGCTGCTGGGGGTGGACACGGTGGAGAGGGGCGCGGCGTGATCTACCGGGTTCGGCACGTCACCGACTACACCTATGAATCCGCCGTGGAGATGGCGACCCACCTCCTCCACCTCTCCCCGCGCCCGCTCGCCCGGCAGCGCGTGCTGGCGACGAGCCTGGTGAGCGATCCCGCCCCGACGCGCCGGGCGGAGGAGCAGGACCATTTCGGCAATCCGACGGCCTGGCTCTACCTGGAGGACCCGCACAAGCGTTTCGTCGTGACCGCGGACTCCCTGGTGGAGGTGACGGCCCCGCCCCCGCTGCCGCAGGAGACGCCTCCCTGGGAGGCGATCCGCGGTGCCGCCCTCACCCGGCCCGAGGTAGCGGAGTTCCTCTTCCCCAGCCCCTCCCTGCCCCCGGTCGAGGCGGCCCGCGCCTTCTTCGCCCCGCATTTCACCCCCGGCCGGCCGGCTGGGGAGGCCGTGGTGGAGATGATCGCGCACTTTCGGGAGGGCATGGCCTTCCGCGCCGGGGTCACCACCGTCTCGACCCCGGTGGAGGAGGTGCTGCGCCGGCGCGAGGGGGTGTGCCAGGATTTCGCGCATCTGATGATCACGGGGCTGCGGATGCTCGGCATCCCGGCCCGCTACGTCTCCGGCTACATCCGCACCCGCCCGCCGCCGGGGGGCGTGAAGCGGGCCGGTTCCGACCAGTCCCATGCCTGGGTCGCCGCCTGGCTCGGCGCCGAGGCGGGCTGGGTCGAGATGGACCCGACCAACAGCCTCTTCGTCACCGAGGAGCACGTGCTGCTCGGCTGGGGCCGGGACTTCGGGGATGTCTCCCCCCTGCTCGGCGTCATCCTGGGCGGGGGGCGGCACACGGTGCATGTGGGCGTGGACATGGACGAGGCTGCGGGCCACGAGGCCTGGGCGGAGGGCTCCGCCCCAGGACGTTGATCTGGGGTTGAGCTGGAGCTGAGCGGGGGCTGCGCGGCATTCCTCTTGCATCGTTCCGGCCGCGCGTCCTCGCGCCGGGCGCGCCGATCCCTCGATCCGGCGCCGGCCTGCCGGGGGAGGCGCCGTGCAGCCCGCTGCATGGAGCTTTCACCGGCGCGGCGATGCCCGCGCCGAGCGACCGACCGGAGACACGAGACGTGACCCTTCACCGCCGCACCCTGCTGGCCGCCGGCAGCGGCCTGGCCCTCGCCCTCCCCGCCCTCCGCACCGCCGCCGCCCAGGCGCCGCTGCGCTTCTGCCTGGACTGGGCCCTCCAGGGGAACCACGGCATGTTCGCCCTCGCGGACGACCGCGGCGTGTTCCGCGCCAACGGCATCGCGCTGCGGATGGATCGCGGCTTCGGCTCGGGCGACACGACGGTCAAGCTCGCCTCCGGCGCCTATGACATCGGCTACACCGACGTCTCCACCATGGTGAAGTTCAACGCCGAGAACCCGGACAAGCGCCTGGTCTCCATCTACCAGGTGCTCGACCGCACGGCGGCCTCGCTGATCACCTTGAAGCGCAGCGGCATCACCGATCCCAAGGGCGTGGCCGGCAAGCGGATCGGCGCGCCGGAGGGCGAGGGCAGCCGCATGCTCTTCCCCGCCTTCGCCCGCGTGGCCGGCATCGAGGCCTCCGGGGTGCGCTGGACGAGCATGGCCGCCAACCTGCGGGACACGATGCTCGCCCAGGGGCAGGTGGATGCGGTGACGGGCTTCCTCTTCACCACCTATTTCAACCTCGTCGGCCTCGGCATGAAGGAGGACGACATCGTCGCCTGGCCCTATGCCGAGAACGGGCTCGACATCTATGGCAGCGCCGTGGTCGCCCGCGCCGACTGGCTGGAGAAGAACCCGGAGGTCGCCGCTGCCTTCGTGAAGTCCTCGATCGCCGGGCTGAAGCTGCTGCTGGCCGAACCCGACGCCGCCATGGCCTCGCTCAAGAAGCGCGAGCCGCTCTTCGACGAGGCGCTGGAGAAGCGCCGCTGGGCCATGACGCGCGACCGCTCCATCCTCACCCCCAATGTGCGCGCCAACGGCACGGGGGCGATCGACACCGCGCGCGCCGAGACGCTCATCCGCGTGAACGCCGAGGCCTATGGCGTGACGAACCCGCCCAAGGTCGCCGACATGTTCACCGAGCGCTTCCTGCCGCCCGCGAGCGAGCGGAAGATCGGCTGACGGGGCAGGATCAGCGCGGCGCCAGCAGCGCCGCGTCGATCCGCGCCTTCAGCGGCAGGTGGTCGGAGGCCATGCGCGCCAGCGGCGTGTCATGCACCTCCACCCCCGGCACGAGGCCGGCCGGGTGCCCCATGATCCGGTCGAGCGAGAGGAAGGGGTGGAAGGCCGGGAAGGTCGGGGCGCGGGGCGGCACGCCGAAGACCGGCTCCAGCAGGCCGAGCGCCGAGGCCCCCGGCCGCCACTCGTTGAAGTCACCCATCAGCAGCGTCGGCAGGCGCCCGCCCGCCCCGCTCGCCATGGCGGCCAGCAGCGCCTCCGCCTGCCGCCGGCGGCGCGAGGCGCCAAGGCTGAGATGCGTGGCCAGGAGCCGGAACGGGCCCCAGCCCAGGTCCAGCTCCGCCAGGATTGCGCCGCGCGGCTCCATCCCCCCGATCCGCAGCCCCATGGGCGGGCGCAGGACCCGGGCATCCGGGCGCAGCAGCACGATGTTGCTGCGCCAGCCCTGCTCGCCCGGCCGGTGGGTGACTTGCAGAGGGCGCAGCCCGGCCTCCCGCTCCAGCCACTCCTCGTCCAGCATCTCCCGGGACGGGCGGAGATAGTGCTGCGCCTCCTGCAGGGCGATGAGGTCCGGCCCGATCTCAGCGATGACGCGGGCGATGCGCTCCGGCCGGAAGGCGCCGCGCGCGCCGCGCCCGCGATGGGCGTTGTAGGTCGCGACGAGCACCCGCTACCGGCCCTTGCGGCGCCAGGCCGCCCAGGCCCCGGCGAGGGTCGCGCCGAGGGTGGTGAGCAGCACGTCCGTCCAGGTGTCCGTCCATTCGCCGATCAGCGCCGTCCCCCACTCGAAGATCTCCCAGACGACGCCGAGGGCGAGGCCGAAACCGGCGCTGGATAGAACGAGCCGCGCCGCGCTCCGCCGGCGCCCGTCCACCATCAGCAGGCCGAGGAAGACCGCCCCGGCCAGCCCCCCGCTCAGGAGGTGGACGGCCTCGTCATAGGGGTTCTCGCCGTAGAACCAGTTCAGCCCGTAGCCCGGGCTGGAAATGATGGTGGCCAGGATCGGCGCCGCGTCCAGGTGGCGCGGCAGGGCGCGCAGGCGCCAGGGCAGCACCCCCATGCGCTCCCGCGGCGGCAGGATGAGGCCGAGGCAGCCGACGAGCGCGGTGAGCGTGCCCATCGAGGCATCGCGCTTGTCCAGGCTCCAGAACCAAGCGGCCATGGCGGCGAGGGCGATGATGCAGCCCAGGGCAAGGGGGGATTGGCAGCGTAGATCGTCCCTCGTCAGGGGGGGCAAGCGGCGTCCCTCTCTCATGCGGCGCGACAGGTGGTGACAACGCGCGGGAGCGACCCGGGATCGCGCCCGGGATCGCGCGGGGGAGAAAAGCCGTGATAGGCAGGCCGGCCAACAGCGATGGGGTTCCCCGATGAAGGTCGCCGTCTTCGGCGCCAAGCGCTACGACCGCGAGATGCTGACCGAGCTGAACGCAGCCCACGGCCACGCCCTCACCTTCTTCGAGGCACGGCTGGAGCCGGGGACGGTCGCGCTCGCGGCGGGCTTCCCGGCCGTCAGCATCTTCGTGAACGACCAGGTGGACGCCGCCGTGGCGGAGGCGCTGGCCGCCGGGGGCACGCGGCTGGTGGCGACGCGCTCCACCGGCTTCAACCAGATCGACCTGCACGCCGCCGCGCGCCACGGGCTCCGCGTCACCCGCGTGGCGGACTACTCCCCGCACTCCGTCGCGGAGTTCGCCACGGGCCTGCTGCTCTCCCTCAACCGCCGCATCCACAAGGCCCATGAGCGGACGCGCAGCGGCAATTTCGAGCTGGACGGGCTGATGGGCTTCGACCTGCACGGCCGCACGGTGGGGGTGATCGGCACGGGCAAGATCGGCCGCGTCTTCGCGCGCATCATGGCCGGCTTCGGCTGCACGCTGCTGGGCCACGATCCCCAGGAGCATCCGGAGTTCGAGGCGCTGGGCGGGCGCTACGTCTCCGTGGAGCATCTCGCGGCGGAGAGCGACGTGATCTCCCTCCACTGCCCGCTGACGGACGGGACGCGCCACATCGTGAATGCGGACTTCCTCGCCCGCACCCGCCCGGGGCTGCTGCTGGTGAACACCAGCCGCGGCGGGCTGCTGGACACGCGCGCCGCGATCGCCGCGCTGAAGTCGCGCCGCCTCGGCGGGCTGGCCATCGATGTCTACGAGCAGGAGGCGAGCCTGTTCTTCCAGGACCGCTCCAGCGACATCATCGACGACGACCTCATCCAGCGGCTGGTGTCCTTCCCCAACGTGCTGCTGACCGGCCACCAGGCCTTCTTCACGCGCGAGGCCTTCGGGACGATCTGCGCCACCACGCTGGAGAGCGTCACCGCCTTCGAGCGCGGGGAGGAGCTGGTGAACGAGGTCGTGGCGCCGGGCTGAGGCGCCCTCAGTCCGGCTGGATCCTCGCCTCGCGCACCACGCGGGTCCACTCGTCCAGCTCGCGGTTCACCCGCGCCTGGAGCTCGGCCGGCTGCATGAGGCGGATGACGGCGCCCTGCTCCTCCGCGCGGCGGCGGAAGTCGGGCGTGTCCACCACGGCGTTGCAGGCCTCGGTCAGCCGGCGCAGCACGGGCTCGGGCGTGCCCGCGGGGGCGAAGACGGCGAACCAGCCTGTCACTTCCAGATCGGGCAGACCGGATTCCGCCAGGGTCGGCACGTCGGGCAACGCGGGGTGGCGCGCGGCGGAGGTGATGGCGACCGCCTTGAGCCGTCCCTCGCGCACGAAGGGCATCAGGGGCGGCGGGGTGGTCATCATCATCTGCACGCGCCCGGCGACGAGGTCCTGCGTCGCGGGGCCGGTGCCGCGATAGGGGACATGGGTCATGTCGGTCCCCGTGCGGAGCTTTAGCAGCTCCGTGCCGAGGTGCTGGAGCGACCCCGTGCCGGAGGAGGCGTAGTTCAGCGTGCCCGGATTGGCCTTCGCCCAGGCTACCAGCTCCCCCACATTCGCGGCGGGGATGGAGGGGTGCAGGAAGATCACCTGCGGCGCGTCCAGCAGCAGCGAGACCGGGGCGAAGTCCCGCCGCACGTCGTAGCCGATATTCGGCACGATGGCGGGCGAGCCGACATGGTAGCCGGAATACTGCACGAGCAGCCGCGTCCCGTCCGGCCGCGCCCGCGCCACGTCCTGCGTGCCGAGCGCGCCATTGGCGCCCGCCTTGTTCTCCACCACCACGGACTGGCCGAGCTGGCGCGACAGCGGCTCGGCGAGCAGCCGCGCGGCGAAGTCCGTGGTGCCGGCCGGGGCGGTGGGGACGACGAGGGTGACCGTCCCCGCCTGCGCCCGCGCGGGGCCGGCCAGGACGGCGGCGGCGAGGCCCGCCAGGGCGCCGCGGCGTGCGATGGGCATGGGGGTTTCCTCGGTTGCTTGCGGGAAGGATGCCGCAAGCCCGGGCCACCCGGCAATCACGCGGCGGCGGGATCCCCCGGCGCCGTCTCCCAGGCGAGCCCGACCAGCACGACGATCCGCCGCCCGCCCGCCGCGGGGCGGGTGACGATCAGCCCCTGCTCCTCGATCCAGGCGAGCAGCCGCCGCGCGCGCCCGGCCGAGCGGCTGCCATAGGCGCGGGCGATGGCGGCGTCCGAAGGGCAGGGCAGGCCCTGGCGCGCGGCATGGGCCAGCAGGAGGAAGACCCCCTGCGTATCCTCGGGCAGGCCATCGGCGCGGGCGGCGGCCTCGGGCCAACCGGGATCGTTCGCGGCCTCGGGCGGAACCCCGGCGCGCGCCACCGCCAGCATCCGGCGGAAGGCCGGAAGCTCGGGCGGCCGGCCGCTGACGGCGTGGATGCGGAGCCGCACGAGAAGGTCCTGGTAGAGCACGCCGATCGGGCGGAAGGCCGCGTCCTCCTCGGCCAGCATTTCGTGCAGGATGGCGCGGGTGCGGGTCTCGCGCTCCGCCGCCTCCTCCGGGCTCGGCTCCGGCTCGGCAACGCGGATGGCGGGCCCGCGCGGGGTGGCGGAGGCCTGGGCGAGCTGGGCGAGGATGTCGGCCGGCGGCGCGGGCGGCGGGCGGCGGGCTGGGCGCGGCGCCACGGGGTCCGGCGCGGCGAGGATCAGTTCCCTCGCCTCCTCCGGCGCCGTCTGCGGCAGGGGCGTGAGGGAGGGGCCGCTGCCCCGGCTCTGCGTCTCGACGACCCCGATCCGCATCGCGAGCGGCCGGCGGGAGAGGGCGGGGCCGAGGCCGATGAAGTGCCCGCGCTGGAGGTCCCGGAACTGCTCGGCCTGGCGCCGCTCCATGCCCAGCAGGTCGGCGGCGCGGGCCATGTCGATGTCGAGGAAGGTGCGGCCCATGAGGAAGTTGCTCGCCTCCGCCGCCACGTTCTTCGCCAGCTTCGCCAGCCGCTGGGTGGCGATGATGCCGGCAAGGCCCCGCTTGCGGCCGCGACACATGAGGTCCGTCATGGCGGAGAGGGAGGCGCGGCGGGCATCGTCCGAGGTGTCGCCGCCCGCGGCGGGGGCGAAGAGCTGCGCCTCGTCCACCACAACCAGCATCGGGGTCCAGTGGTCCCGCTCGGCGTCGAAGAGCCCGCCGAGGAAGGCGGCGGTGTGGCGGAGCTGGCGGTCCACCTCCAGCCCCTCGAGGTTCAGCACGACGGAGACGCGGTGGCGGCGCACCCGGTCCCCGGCGGCGGCCATCGCCTCCTCGGGATGGGCGGCGGCGTCGATCACGAGGTGGCCGAAGCGGTCGGCGAGTGAGGTGAAGTCGCCCTCTGGGTCGATCACGGCCTGCTGCACCCAGGGGGCCGACTGCTCCATCAGCCGCCGCAGGAGGTGGGACTTGCCGCTGCCCGAATTGCCCTGGACGAGGAGGCGCGTGGCCAGCAGCTCCTCCAGATCCATCATCCCGGCCGCACCCGTGTTGGTGCGCCCCAGCTCGATCCCGATCGTCATGCCCCTCTCCGCCCGCCAGCCCCCGCGCGGGGTCGGCTCCTATAGCGGATCGGGAGGGTCTTTGCAGGCCGGGAGTCGCCCCCTCTCACTCACCGGCAAGCCGGGCGAGGCAGGCATACCAGTCCCGGCCCGACACGCCCGCATCCGGCACGACGAGGGCGGGGACGGAGACGCCCCGGCCGCTGGCGGTCACCGTCCCGCCGCCGAGCAGGTCGCGGACGCGCCCCTCTCCCGTCCCGTCCAGCGGGATGGCGGCGTAGGCGAGGCGGCGCGGATCGGTCCGGGCCGCGAGCTGCCACCCGCTTCCCTCCCCCTTGAAGGCGATCCGGACGGGGCTGCCGGCCGGAAGCCCTGTCCCCGGGGCAGAGAGGGAGAAGGCGAGCCGCGGCTCCGGGCCGGCGGTGATGGCCAGGGTGGCCTCGCGATGGGCCACGCGGGCGTTGCACCGATCCCCGTCGATGCTGAAGGACCAGCCGCCCGACACCTCCGGAGGCTTGGGCGGCGCGGGCACGGCCGCGCGCGGCGCCGGGCGGGCCGGCTGCGCGGGGGTGGGTGTCGTGGTGCTCTGGCATCCTGCCACGGCCAGGAGCAGGGGAAGGAGGTGGAGCGGTCGGGTCATGGGGAGGCCTCGGCCACGGTGAAATAGTACCAGCGACTGGGCGCGTATCGGCGCGCGCTGCGGGAGACGGCCAGGACGCGCCAGGCATAGAGTCCGGGCCGGGAGAGGCGGATCGTCTGGGTGCCCTGGGCCTCCGAATAGCCCGCGAAGACCTCTCGCGGCGGCGCCTCCCCACCCTCCAGTATCAGTACCTCGACGAAGGAATCCGCCCGCGCCGGCACTCCCCAGGAAAGGGTGACGCCCCGCTGCGCCGCATCGGCGCCGAGCACTGTCGCCTCCGGCGGGGAGGACGGCACAGCGGGTTCCGGCGCCGGGGCCGCCGGGGGTTCGGGAGGGGTGGCCCGGTCCCCCGGGGCGGCGCCGGGACCGGGAAGACCGACCTCGATCGTCCCGGGCCTCGGCAGCGCCCCGCCGAGCGGCGCCAGCCGCGGCACGGCCTCGCCGATCTGCCCCGCCCCCGCCTGCGCGACGCGGAGCGCCGCCTCGCGGTCCTCGCGGAAGAAGTAGTTCAGCTCGGGCCCGGCGGCGCTGCGGGACAGCGGGAAGGGCGTGCCCGCGGACAGGCCCGCCCTGTCCAGCTCGGACGAGAGGGCTGCGGCGCGCTGCGCGGCGCCCGGCGCGGCGCGGGGATAGGTGATGACCACGCGGACCATCGCGCCCGCGGGCGGGGCGCCGCGCGCCGCCGGCTCGACCGGATCGGCGGGACGCTCCAGGCCGGTCGGAAAGGCGGGCGCCGCGGTCGTCCCCGGATCCGGCACGAAGGGCGGTTCCGGCGCGGGCGCGGCAGCGACGGGGGCGGGCGGCTCCGGAACGGGTGCCGCGGCGCGGGGCGGCTCCGGGACCGGCGGCGGAGGTGCCGGCGCGGCGGGCTCGGCGGGGCGGGGCTCTTCCTCCCTGGCGAGCGGCGGCGCGGGCGCGGGCGCCTCCGGGGCGGTCGGGCGCTGCGCCAGGACGGCCGGCGCTTCCCGCGGGCGGGGCGCCTCGGCCTCGGGCCAGAGGAACCAGGCGCCGGCGATGACGAGAAGGGCGAGGGGAACCGAGGCGAGGAGAAGGCCCCGCCGGAGGTCGAAACCCGCCCCCTCGGACGGCGCGGGGGTCAGGAAGGGCGAGGTCTCGGCCTCGTCGATCACGGAGGAGGAATGGCCGGCAGCGCGGGGTTTGGAGGGCCGCCCGGTCCGGACCGCGGCGGCGCGGCGGACGTGCTCCGGCAGCACCTCCCGCGAGCCTGCCATATTGGCGACGAGGAAACTCGTCCCGATCAACCGGTTCAGCCGGGCCGGATCGCCCTTGGCCGCGCTGGCGAAGGCTTCGACCGCGCCCCCGCCGAGCCTGTCATCCTCCAGCCCCGCGCGGATGACCTGCGCCGCGACATAGGCGGGGATGTCGCGCTCCTGGATCGGGCCGAGCTCGACGAGCCGGTGCGGCAGGGCCCCCAGGCGCCGCGCCAGCGCGGGCGTGCCGGCCAGCACGGTGAAGCCCACCGCGCGCTCCGCCACCTGCCGCAGCTCCGCATCCCCGATGCGCTCGGCGTCGTCGACGAGGAGGATCTGCGAGAGCGGCGCGCCCTCCGCCCAGCCCGAGCCCTCCACCCGCCCGACGCGGAAGCTGGGGGAGCGGAGCGAGGCCTCGATCTCCCGCAGCAGCAGGGTCTTGCCCGAACCGGGACCGCCGACCAGCAGGACGAGGCGCTCCCCGGCGGCGAAGGCTTCCAGAATGCCGCGGCGCGCGGCCGACCAGGCAGAGTGCGGGATGGGGGCCGGCTCGCCCGCGCGCGCAGTGGTTGTGTTCGGCCCAGGCATCATCACGCCCTATGTGTGAACGAACGCCGCGCGCGTCACAACGGTCCCGTGCCGGCGCGGACGGGGCGGTGCGGGAGCTGGCGCTGCTATGCTCGCCCGCATGAACCGGATTCTCATCAGCGGCGCGCGCGTTCTCCTGCCCGACGCGACCGCCGCGCCGCATCGCGACATCCTGCTGGAAGGGGAGCGCGTGGCGGCGCTCCTGGAGCCCGGAACGGCCGTGGAGGACGCCGCGCGGCACGACGCCACCGGGCGACTCGTCATCCCCGGGCTGGTGAACGGCCACACCCACGGGCATGGCGGGCTCTCCAAGGGCATGGGCGACAAGTGGGACCTCGCGCTCCTGCTGACCCATGCCGCCTGGATCGGCGGGCATCGCGGGCTGGAGGACAAGCGCCTCGCCACGACGCTCACCGCCGTGGAGATGCTGCGCAAGGGCTGCACCGCGGGATACGACCTCGCCTTCGAGTTCCCCGGCCCGTCGCTGGACGGGCTGGCGGCGATGGCCGAAGCCTATGAGACGGTGGGGCTGCGGGCCGTGCTGGCGCCGATGGTCGCGGACCTCACCTTCTTCCAGGCGACGCCGGGCCTCATCCAGGCCCTGCCCGAGGAGTACCGTGCGCGCGCCGCGGGCCTTTCCATGGCGCGGGCGGACGACATCCTGACCACCATCCACGAGGCGGCGCGCTCCTGGCGCGGCGGGCGCGTGCGGCTGGGCTGCGCGCCGACCATCCCCCTGCACTGCTCGGACAGCTTCCTCGAGGGGTGCCGCGACCTCTCCGCCGAGCACGGGCTGCCGATGCAGACCCATGTGGCCGAGGCCCGCTACCAGGCAGGCGGCGGGGAGGTCCGCTACGGCTCCACCCTGCTGGCCCATATGGACCGGCTCGGGCTGGTGAACGAGCGCTTCAGCGTGGCGCATGGCGTGTGGCTGACGGAGGCCGACCTCGCCCTGCTCGCCGCGCGCGGGGCGGGGCTGTCCCACAATCCCGGCTCGAACATGCGGCTGGCCTCCGGCATCGCACCTGCGCGGGCGGCGATCCGGGCGGGGGTGACGGTCGGGCTGGGCACGGACGGCTCCGGTTCCTCGGACAACCAGAACATGTTCGAGGCCATGCGGCTGGCAGCCTTCGCCTCCCGCCTCTGGGACGGGGCGACGGAAGAGGACTGGCTCGGCACGGCCGAGACGGTGCGGCTGGCCACCGAGGGCTCGGCGCGGCTGCTCGGGCTGGAGGCCGGCAGCATCGCGCCCGGGCGGCTGGCCGATCTCGTCTTCCTCGACCTCGCCCATGTGAACTGGGCGCCGTTCAACGACGCCGCCAACCAGCTCGTCTTCACCGAGGACGGCTCGGCGGTGCGGGAGGTGATGGTCGGCGGCGAGTGGAAGCTGCGCGACGGGCGCGTGCTCGGCCTGGACGAGGCCGCCCTGGCGAGGCGGGCGCAGGAGGCCGCGGACCGGCTGGCCGGGCTGAACGCGGGGATGCGGGAGTGGAGCATGGCGGTCGCGCCGCACGTCTCCTGCCACTGCCGCGCCCTGGCCGGGCGCTTCACTGGCGCCCGGCGCCTGATCGCGGGTTAGGGCGGGGGCGCTAAGCCCCCTCCCCCGCGCTCAGCGCGCCACTTCCTCCGCCGAGATCCCGAAGGCGGCGACTCCCTCGGAGAGATAGTCGCCGAACAGCTCCATCCCCGTGAGATAGTCCGCGGCGGTGCCGTCCTCGTTGCGCTCCTTGGCGAGGCGGAGCACCTCGTCCCATTCGGAGGCGTCGTAGTCGCCGCGCCCGATCCAGGTGAGCGCGATGAGCGAGGCCTGCTCGTCCTCGTTCAGCTCGTTGATCAGCCCCTTCAGCGTGTCGACCATCGCGTCGGGGTCGCTGTCGTCGGCGTTCTCCTCGTCCTGTGCGTCCTCGTTGGTCGCTTCCTCCTCCAACTCGCCACTGCCGCGCGCGGCATCGATGATGCCCACGATGGTGGCGAGGCTGACGCCGAGATCAACCTCGTCGTCGGGATCGGGCCGGTCGCTCATGTCTTGCCCCTCTGTCCTTCACTGGCCGCCCGGAAGACGGGCGGCGGGATGCCTATTCCTCTTCCCGCTCGATCATTCGGCGGCCGCGGATCGGCGAGATGTCCACCGGCCCGCCCAGCGCCTGCCCCAGCTCGGAGCGGTCGCCGGCCTGGAACTCGCCGGGCGAGACGGGCTCGGCCGCGGTGCCCGCGGCAGGGTCCTCCCCGCGCTCCGGCCCCTTGCGGCCATGGGCCTGGCGCCGCGCCATCGGATTGTCCTGGATCGGGTTCACGCCCATCGCGGTGGCGTCCTTGTCCCGGCGGCCCTCGTCGTCGCTCATAGCGGCGCCTCCCCTGTCACGGGTTGGGAACGCGCCCCCGGCCGAAGGGGTTGCCGCCGAGCTTGCCATGGCCGGGCGCGGGACGCAGGCTCGCCCTCCGAACGGGTGGAAAGGGAGGAAAAATGGCGGATCGCTACGCCGTGGTGACCGGGGCGGGCCAGGGAATCGGGCGCGCCGCGGCGCAGGCCCTGCTGGCGGATGGCTGGACGGTGGCGGTGCTCGGCCGGCGCCTCGCCCCGCTTGAGGAAACGATCGCCGGGCAGGAGCGCGGCCTCGCCCTCACCGCCGATGTCGGCGCGCGCGACGAGGTCGAGGCCGCCTTCGCCGAGGTGAAGAGCCGCTTCGGCCGGCTGGACCTGCTGTTCAACAATGCCGGCCGCGGTGCCCCGGCGGTGGATTTCGACGAGCTGCCCTTCGAGGACTGGAACGGCGTGGTCGCCGCCAACCTGACCGGCAGCTTCCTCTGCGCCCAGGCCGCCTACCGCATCATGAAGCACCAGTCCCCCAGGGGCGGGCGCATCATCAACAACGGCTCGATCAGCGCCCATGCCCCGCGCCCGGGGGCGGCGGCCTACACGGCCACGAAGCACGCCATCACGGGGCTGACGAAGCAGATTGTGCTGGACGGCCGCAAGCACGACATCACCGCGAGCCAGATCGACATCGGCAACGCCGCCACGCCGATGACCGAACGGATGACCAAGGGCGTGATGCAGCCCGACGGCTCGATGATGGTCGAGCCGCGCATGGACGTGGCCCTCGTCGGCCGTACGGTAGCGCACATGGCGTCCATGCCGCTCGAGGCGAACATCCCCTTCCTGACCATCATGGCCACGAAGATGCCCTGGCTCGGCCGAGGCTGAGTCCCAGGGCTGAGGGAGGCCGCGCGCCCGCGCGTCAGCGCGCGCGGGCGATGCAGAACTCGACGATGCCGGCGAGCGCGCGGCGCTCCGGCCCGTCGGGGAAGATGCGAAGCGCGTCCAGCGCGCGGTTGCCGTAGAGGCGCGCGCGCTCGATCGTCGCTTCCAGGGTGCCGCGGGACTGCATGAGGGCGATGGCCTTCTCCAGGTCGCCCTCAGCCTGCTCCCGCTCCTCCAGCACGCGGCGCCAGAAGACCTTCTCCTCCTCACCGGCCGAGTTGAAGGCGAGCAGCACCGGCAGGGTGATCTTCCCTTCACGGAAGTCGTCGCCCACCGTCTTGCCGAGCGCGGCCTGGCTCGCGGAGTAGTCGAGCGCGTCGTCCACGAGCTGGAAGGCGACGCCGAGCGAGCGGCCGTATTCCCGCAGCGCCTCGGCCTCGGCCTGGGGCCGGTCGGCCACCACGGCGCCGACCTCGGTGGCGGCGGCGAAGAGGGCGGCGGTCTTGCCCTCGATCACCTGGAGGTACTGGTCCTCGGTCGTCGCCGTGTCGTTCTGGGTGACGAGTTGGAGCACCTCGCCCTCCGCGATGGTGGCGGAGGCGGTAGCGAGGATGTCCAGCACGCGCAGGGAGCCGTCGGCGACCATGATCTGGAAGGCGCGGGCGAAGAGGAAGTCGCCCACCAGCACGCTCGGCTTGTTGCCGAACACGGCATTGGCGCTCGGGGCGCCGCGGCGGAGCGCGCTCTCATCCACCACGTCGTCATGCAGCAGGGTCGCGGTGTGGATGAACTCCACGCAAGCCGCGAGCGCGACGTGGCGCCCGCCCCGGTGGCCGCAGAGCCGGGCGGCGGCCAGCGTCAGGAGGGGGCGGATCCGTTTCCCCCCGGCCGCGACGAGATGGGCCGCGAGCTGGGGGATGAGCGCGACCGGGCTCTGCATCCGCTCGACGATCAGGCGGTTGCAGGCCTCGAGGTCGTCGCGGACCAGCGCAGTGAGGGTTTCCAGCGCTTGTTCGGGATCTTGCGCCCCGGCGATGGGCGCCGTGGAGACGGGCGCGGTGGTGGCGCTCACGCGGGCATTGACCTGTCCATGGAGGCCGGCACCATACCGATGGGGTGAGCGGGCAGCAACGGGCGGCCGCCCAGAGGAGGCCCGGAGGAGGGTTGATGATCCGCGTCCTGCTGTCCGAGGGCGACCCCGTGCGCCTCGGTTTCCTCCAGGCCCTGCTGCGGGACGGCGGGTTCCGGCCGCTCCTGCTGGACTCCCATGTCTCGGCCGTGGAAGGCCGGATCGGCGCCTTCCCCCAGCGGCTCGCCGTGCCCGAGGAGCAGGCCGCAGCCGCCGAGGCCCTGTTGCGCGAGGCCGGGGAGTGGGAGGCGCGCTGAGGGCCGGCCCCATTCATACCCTCCTCGGCGGCCTCGTCCGGCTGCGCCAGCCGGAAGAGGGGCTGCGGGCGGGGCTGGACGCCGTGATGCTCGCCGCCTCCGTCGCGGCGCGGCCGGGGCAGGTGGTGCTCGATGCCGGCAGCGGGCCGGGCGGGGTCTTCCTCTGCGTGCTCGCGCGCTGCCCCGGCGTGCGGGCCGTGGCCGTGGAGCGCGACCCCGGCCTCGCGGAGCTCGCGCGGGAGAATGCGGAGCTGAACGGCTGGGGCGAGCGGGTGGAGGTGATCGAGGGCGACGTGGCGGATCCCGCGCTCCGCGCCCGCCTGCCGCGCTGCGACCACGCGGTCAGCAACCCGCCCTACTGGCCCGGGGGCTCGGCCCCGCCGCACGCCCTTCGGGCCGGGGCCACGCACGGCGAGGAGAGCGGGCTGCCCCCCTGGGCAGGTCTGCTCGCGGCCTCGCTGGCTCGGGGAGGCCGGGCGACGATGGTGCTTCCCGCGACCAGGCTGGACGCGGGCATGGCCGCGCTTCGCGGCGCCGGGTTGGGCAATATCGAGATCATGCCCCTCTGGCCCCGCGCGGGACGCCCGGCCCGACGCGTGCTGATCAGGGCAAGGCGTGCCCCCCGGGCGCCCACCGCCCTGCTCCCCGGCCTGGTGCTGCACGGGGAGGAGGGCTGGACCACGGAGGCGGAACTCGTCCTCCGCGGCGCCGCGCTGGATTGGGAGCCGGCAGGTTGAGCCGGAGCCTCAGCCCTCGCTCTCGGGGTGGCGCAGGAGCCAGAGCCGCTCATGGGCGGCCACGAGGCTCTCCATGTTCTTGCGGCGGTTGGTGTCGGGCGAAGCAGTCCGCCGGGAAATGATCATCTCGAGGATACGCAGCATCTCCTCGGCCACCTCATAGTCGCCCTGATCGCAGGCGTGATGAAACGCGATCAGGATCTTGTCCGTCAGCCGACGGGTGTGTCGGGGCGCCGCGGGACCGCGGCTCCCTGGTCTTGACCCCTCCGGCTCGTCCGCAGCCATGCCGCTCGTAACCTCCGACCCCATCAGATCGGCTCTCCACCGGATCACCGACTCCCTCCGAGAGGGATATGGCCACCACCATAGCGGCCGGATTTGTTATCGTGAACGGGCACTTGCGTTCCAAAAGGATCGCGCCCGACAAAAAATGCTCGGTCGGCCGGAACAGGGCGGCCGGTCGGGCCGCCCCGCCGCGTCAGTGCCGCGCGGCCTCGCCCAGCAGAATCTCGCCCTGGGGCTGGGGCGAGCCGTTGAAAGCTTGGTCCGCGAAGGCCTCTTCCCAGGTGCCGCCGGTGGAGGCGCGGGAGTACTCGGTGGCACGGTTCTCGAAGAAGTTCGTGTGCTCCACCGCGTTCAGCATCTCGTCGAGCCAGGGCAGCGGGTTCTTTTCAATGTGATAGAGAGGATCGAGCCCGAGCTGTTGCAGGCGGCGGTCGGCGATGAAGCGGATATAGGTCTTGGTTTCCTCCGCATTCAGCCCCTGGACCGGGCCCATGCCGAAGGCGAGGTCGATGAACGCGTCCTCGTGGTCCACGATGGTCGCGCAGATGAGGTAGAGGTCGCGGCGCAACTCCTCCGTCCAGATCTCCGGGTTCTCCTGCACGAAGGTGCGGAAGAGGCGGATGACGGAGAGACAGTGCAGCGTCTCGTCGCGGACCGACCAGGAGACGATCTGGCCCATCCCCTTCATCTTGTTGTGCCGCGGGAAGTTCATGAGGATGGCGAAGGAGGCGAAGAGCTGCAGCCCCTCGGTGAAGGCGCCGAAGGCGGCGAGCGTCTTCGCGATCTCGGTCTTCGACTCGACCGAGAAATTCTGCATGTAGTCGTACTTGTCCTTCATCTCCTTGTACTTGAGGAAGGCGCTGTACTCGAGCTCCGGCATGCCGATCGTGTCGAGCAGGTGGCTGTAGGCCGCGATGTGGATCGTCTCGATGTTCGAGAAGGCGGACAGCATCATCAGCACTTCGGTCGGTTTGAAGACCTGACTGTAGTGCTTCATGTAGCAGTTGTTCACCTCGACATCCGCCTGGGTGAAGAAGCGGAAGATCTGGGTGAGCAGGTTGCGCTCGCCGGGCGTGAGGTTCTTCTGCCAGTCCTTCACGTCGTCGGCCATCGGGATCTCTTCCGGCAGCCAGTGCAGTCGCTGCTGCGTCAGCCAGGCGTCATAGGCCCAGGGATAGCGGAAGGGCTTGTAGACGGGGTTCGCGGTCAGCAGGTCGAACTGCACGGGCAGCTCGTCCGGGGAAATGGCGCCGTCGGGCATGGGTTTTTCCTGGAAGATTGGTCAGGATCTCGGGCGTCCCGGCGGGCTTCGGCCCGCCGGTGGATGCGATAGATTGCGGCCGCCGCCTCGGGCGGTCGAATCCTGCCTGTTCACATCACTGGCAGGCGAGGCATTCCTCGTAATTCGTGCTCTCGGCCGGCGCCGCGACCAGCGGCAGGGGGGCCGCGACGTCGTTCACGGCGTAGCCGAGCTTCGGCTGCACCGCTACCTTCTCGCTGATGGTGTCGGCCCGCTGGATGGAGAGGGAGCGGCAGTAGTAGAGCGACTTCACCCCCTTCTTCCAGGCCTGGAAGTGGATCTGGTGAAGGTCCCGCTTGTGGATGTTGGCGGGCAGGAAGACGTTCAGCGACTGGCTCTGGCAGATATAGGGCGTGCGGTCGGCCGCGTGCTCGATCACCCAGCGCTGGTCCAGCTCGAAGGCCGTCTTGAACACGTCCTTCTCCTGCTGGGTCAGGAAGTCCAGGTGCTGAACCGAGCCCTTCGTCACGGTGACGGAGGTCCAGGTGTCGTCATCGTCGCGGCCGTGCTTCGCCAGGACCTTCTGGAGGTAGGGGTTCCGCACGATGAAGGAGCCGGACAGCGTCTTGTGGTTGTAGACGTTGGCCGCGATCGGCTCGATCCCCGGGCTCGCGCCGCCGCAGATGATGCTGATGCTGGCCGTCGGCGCAATCGCGATCTTGTTCGAGAAGCGCTCCATGATCCCGTACTCGGCCGCGTCCGGGCAGGGCCCGCGCTCGGCGGCGAGCTCGCGGCTGGCGACATCGGCCTGGGCGCGGATGTGCTTGAACATCTTCATGTTCCACACCTTCGCGATCACGCTCTCGAAGGGCACGTTCTGCGACTGCAGGAAGGAGTGGAAGCCCATCACGCCCAGCCCGACGGAGCGCTCGCGCATCGCGCTGTACTTCGCCTTCGCCATGGTGTCCGGCGCGGTGTCGATGAAGGACTGCAGCACGTTGTCGAGGAAGCGCATCACGTCCGGGATGAAGCGCGGCTCGTCCTTCCACTCGAACCAGGTCTCGAGGTTCAGCGAGGAGAGGCAGCACACCGCCGTGCGGTCGCGGCCGTGATGGTCGCGCCCCGTCGGCAGGGTGATCTCGGAGCAGAGGTTGGAGGTCTTCACCTCGAGCCCCGCGAGCTTGTGGTGCTCGGGGCGCTGCCGGTTCACGTGGTCGGAATAGATGATGTAGGGCTCGCCCGTCTCGATCCGCGCGGTGAGGATGCGGATCCAGAGGGAGCGCGCGGAGACCTTGCGGATCAGCGCCCCGTCCTTCGGGCTGGTGAAGGCCCATTCCTCGTCGGCCTCGACCGCGCGCATGAAGGCGTCGGAGATGAGGATGCCGTGGTGGAGGTTGAGCGCCTTGCGGTTCGGGTCGCCACCGGTGGGGCGGCGGATCTCGATGAACTCCTCCACCTCCGGATGCGAGATGGGGAGGTAGACGGCCGCCGAGCCGCGGCGGAGGGAGCCCTGGGAGATGGCGAGGGTAAGGCTGTCCATCACGCGGATGAAGGGCACGACGCCGGAGGTCTTGCCGTTCATCCCGACCTTCTCGCCGATCGAGCGGAGGTTGCCCCAGTAGGAGCCGATCCCGCCGCCCTTGGAGGCCAGGGCCACGTTCTCGTTCCACAGCCCGACGATGGCGTCGAGCGTGTCGTCCGCCTCGTTCAGGAAGCAGGAGATCGGCAGGCCGCGCTTCGTGCCGCCGTTGGACAGCACGGGGGTGGCCGGCATGAACCAGAGCCGCGAGATGTAGTCGTAAATCCGCTGCGCGTGCTCGCGGTCGTCGCCATAGGCGCTGGCGACCCGCGCGAAGAGGTCCTGATACGACTCCCCGGGCAGCAGGTAGCGGTCGCTCAGCGTGTCCTTGCCGAAGGCGGTGAGCAGCGAATCGCGCGAGCGATCGACCTGAACCTGGCCGTGTCCCTCAAGTTGAACGGCGTCAAACATCGTCCCGTAACCCCTAATTCCCCCGGCCGCGGAGGATGCCTCGGAAGGGTGAGCCGCACAAGATATCGCGCGGCGGTCGGTCAACGGACGCTAGATGTAGGTGGTTGCCGTGCTCTTTTCGCAACGCGGGAGGATGCAGCGCAGCGACTCGTCTCTTTTCAACGAGTCGCGCCGTGAGGTTCAGAATGGGGCAAAATGGGAACACTTTCGTGAGGCGAAACCCTCCCCGATATCCCCGCAATCCACCGCGACGGGAGGGTTTCCCGGGGCTCAGCGCATGGGCGGCGCGTACATCAGCCCGCCCTGGTTCCAGAGGCGGTTGAGGCCGCGCGGCATGCCGGTCGGGGTGATGTTGCGCTCCCACATCTCGCCGAAGTTGCCCACCGCGCGGATAGCACGTGCGGCCCAATCGTTATCCACGCCGAGCTGGCGGCCCAGCTCGCCGCTCTTCCCGAGGAGGCGTTGCACGTCCGGATTCGGGCTCCCCTCGAAACTGCCGATATTCGCGGCGGTGACGGCCAGCTCCTCCGCCGTCAGCAGCGCGTAGCCGGTCCAGCGCACGAGGTCGAAGAACTTCCAGTCCCCTTTCCGCACCACCGGGCCGAGCGGTTCCTTGGAGAAGACCTCGGGCAGCAGCACGTAATCCGCCCCGGCATCCCCCTGCCCCATCCGGAAAGCCGCGAGGGTGGAGGTGTCCGAGGCATAGGCGTCGCAGCGGCCGGCGGCGAAGGCCGCGCGCAGCTCCTCCAGGTTCTCGATCAGCAGCGGGTTGAGGCGCATGCTGTTGCGGCGGAAGTAGTCGGCGACGTTCAGCTCGGTGGTGGACCCCGGCTGCAGGCAGACCGAGGCGCCGTCGAGCTTCGTCGCGCTGTCCACGCCCAGGCCGCGGCGCACCATGAAAGCGTTGCCGTCGTAGTAGTTCACGCCGGTGAAGGCGAGGCCGAGCTGCGCCTCGCGGCCGAGCGTCCAGGTCGTCGCGCGGGAGAGCATGTCCACCTCGCCGCTCTGCAGCGCGGTGAAGCGGCTCTGCGCCGTAGTCGGCACGAAGCGCACCTTCGTCCCGTCCCCGAGGAGCGCCGCGGCGACGGAACGGCAGGTGTCCGCGTCCAGCCCGCGCCACTCGCCGCGGCTGTCGGGCACGGCGAAGCCGGCCGTGTTCGGGGTGACGCCGCAGAGAAGATGGCCGCGCGCCCTGATCGCGCCCATCGTGTCGGCGGCGGGCTGGGCTGCGGCCGGCAGGGCCGTGAGGGCGGCCAGCGCCGCCGTGAAGATCAGCTTCATCATCGTCGGATCGTCCGGAAGAGGAGGTGCCGGATCTCCCGGCACCTCGGGAACGGGAAGGGGATCAGCGCAGCGGCGGCGCGTATTGCAGCCCGCCCTTGGTCCAGAGCGCGTTGATGCCGCGCGGGATCCCGAGGGGGGTGAGGTTCCTGTCCCAGACCTCGCCGAAATTCCCGACCTGGCGCACGATCTGGGCCGCCCAGTCATTGCTCATGCCCATGCCCTGCCCGATGTCGCCGACGCGGCCGAGGAAGCGCTGCACGTCCGGGTTCGTGCTGTTCGCGAAGCTGTCGATATTGGTGCTGGTGATGCCCAGCTCCTCCGCCGTGACCATGGCGAAATGCGCCCAGCGGGCCATGTCGAAGAAGCGCCAGTCGCCCTTGCGGACGGCGACCCCGAGCGGCTCCTTCGAGATCAGCTCGGGCAGCAGCAGGAAGCGGCTCGCGTTGGCCCCCTGGCTCGCGCGGTAGGTGGCGAGCGCCGAGGCATCGGTCGAGTAGCTGTCGCAGCGGCCGGAGAGGAAGGCGGCGCGCAGCTCCTCGACATTGTCCATGATGACGGGGGTGAAGCGCATGTTATGCGTGCGGAAGTAGTCCGCGACGTTCAGCTCGTTCGTGGTGCCCGGCAGGAGGCAGATGGTCGCGCCGTCGAGCTGGCGGGTGGAGGTCACGCCGGAATCGGTCTTCACCAGGAAGCCCTGCCCGTCGAAGACGTTGATGCTCGCGAAGGCGAGGCCGAGGGAGCCCTCGCGCGACATGCTCCAGGTCGTGACGCGGGCCAGGACGTCGATCTCGCCGGATTGCAGCATGGTGAAGCGCTGCGCCGTGCTGGCCGGAACGAAGCGGACCTTGCGGGTATCGCCCAGCACCGCCACCGCGATGGCGCGGCAGGAATCCACGTCGATGCCGCGCCACTCGCCCCGGCTGTCCGGCGTGCCGAAGCCGGCGGAATTGGGCGTGACGCCGCAGACGAGCGATCCGCGGGCCCGGATCGCCGCCACCGTGTCGTTCGCGGGCTGGGCCAGGGCTGGCAGCGAGAGAAGCGCCGCCACCCCGGCGGCCAGGATTGTCCTGAGCATGACTGTTTCCTCCGAGGCAGCCGCCGGTTCCCGGCGGGGGTGGGCCATCCTGGCCCGTTCCGGCCCCGTTTCCCAGGGGGCCGGCCTCACAAGCCATGCCTCAGCGGCTGGGGATCACTCCCACTCGATCGTGCCGGGCGGCTTGCTCGTCACGTCAAAGGCCACGCGGTTGATGCCCCGCACCTCGTTCACGACGCGGTTCGCAACGCGGGAGAGGAAGGCGATGTCGAAGGGGTAAACATCGGCCGTCATGCCGTCCGTGCTCGTCACGGCGCGCAGCGCGCAGGCCTGGTCGTAGGTGCGGCCGTCGCCCATCACGCCCACGGTGCGCACGGGAAGCAGCACGACGAAGGCCTGCCAGATGGCGTCGTAGAGACCGGCGTTGCGGATCTCCTCCAGGAAGATCGCGTCGGCCTTCTGCAGGATGGCCACCTTCTCCCGCGTCACCTCGCCGGGGATGCGGATGGCGAGGCCGGGACCGGGGAAGGGGTGGCGTCCCACGATGGCCTCGGGCACGCCCAGCTCGCGGCCGAGGGCGCGAACCTCGTCCTTGAACAGCTCGCGCAGCGGCTCGACGAGCTGCATTCGCATGCCCTCGGGCAGGCCGCCGACATTGTGGTGGGACTTGATGGTCACCGAAGGGCCGCCGGTCGCCGAGACGCTCTCGATCACGTCGGGATAGAGCGTGCCCTGGGCCAGGAAGTCGGCGCCGCCGATCTTTTCCTGCTCCTCCTCGAAGACCTCGATGAACAGCCGCCCGATGGTCTTGCGCTTCACCTCGGGGTCCGTCACCCCGGCCAGGGCGCCGAGGAAGAGGTCGCTCGCGTCGCGATGGATCAGCTTGATGTTGAAGCGGTCGCGGAAGGTGGAGACCACCTGCTCCGTCTCGCCGCCCCGCATCAGCCCGTGGTCGACGTAGATGCAGGTGAGCTGGTCGCCGATCGCCTCGTGCAGCAGCACGGCGGCCACGGAGGAATCGACGCCGCCCGAGAGGCCGCAGACGACCTTGCCCTTGCCCACCTTGGCGCGGATGCGCTCGATCTCCTCCTGGCGGAAGGCGCCCATGGTCCAGTCGCCCGTGGCGCCGCAGATCCGGCGGACGAAGTTCTTCAGCAGGGCGTGGCCGTGGGGGGTGTGGACCACCTCCGGGTGGAACTGCACGCCGTAGAAGCGGCGGGTGTCGTCGGCGATGGCAGCGAAGGGTGCCCCCTCGGAGGTGGCGACCGCGCGGAAGCCGGGGGGCAGCGCCGTGACGCGGTCCCCATGGCTCATCCAGACCTGCTCGCGCGCGCCCTTCTCCCAGACGCCGTGGAAGAGCGCGCAGTCATCGGCCACCTGCACATGGGCGCGGCCGAACTCGCGGTGGTCGCTCCCCTCCACCTGCCCGCCGAGCTGGGCGCACATGGTCTGCTGGCCATAGCAGATGCCGAGCACGGGGAGCCCCATCTCGAAGACGGCCTGGGGCGCGCGGGGGCTGGCGCCCTCGGTCACGCTGGCCGGACCGCCGGAGAGGACGATGCCCATGGGGCCGAAGGCGCGGATCCGGGCCTCGTCCGCGGTGAAGGGCCAGATCTCGCAGTAGACGCCCTCCTCGCGCAGCCGGCGCGCGATGAGCTGCGTCACCTGGCTGCCGAAGTCGAGGATGAGCAGGCGCTGGTGGCGCTCGCTGCTCTCGGTGATGTCCTGGAGGTTCCCCTGCGCGGGCGTCGGGGAGACGGGAGTCGTATCGGCCATGGCGGCCATCAACACAGAACGGGCGTCACTTCAACCCTTCCCGCGCGCATCCCCCTCCCGCGTGGCGGCCGTCGCGTCGAGGAGGAGGGAGATGGGCTTCCAGAGGAGGGCGGTCTGCTCCACCATCTCGCCGCCCACGCGGATGCCTTCCCGCCCCACGGGCTTGCCGCCCAGGCGCCGGTAGAACCATCCGGAGGCATTGGCCGAGAGCACCCAGAGCATCGCGGAGGCGCAGCCGATCGCCGAGAGATGCGCCGCCGAGGCGCGCATCAGCCGGCGCCCGATCCCCTGCTCCCGCCAGTCCGGGAGAAGATAAAGCGTCTCAATCTCACCTTCGGCGATGCCCTCGCGCCGGGCACGGCCGGCGGAGCAGAACCCCACGGGCTCCCCCCCGGGGGCGCAGGCGACGAAGACCGCCTCCCCTCCCCGCCGCGCCAGCATGGCGCGCAGGTAGCCCGCCGCGATGCGGCGCTCGTCCAGGCCGGCGAGATAGGTATCGGGCAGGATGCCGGGATAGCTGTCCTGCCACGCGATGCGGTGGATCGCGCCGATGGCCGCCGCATCCTCTGGCCGCGCGCGCCGCACCTGGATCATGCAGCAGCCCCGGCCATGGCGGTTTCCTAGGCTTGCCGGCGCAGCACGGCGGCGAAGAAGCCGTCCGTACCGTGGCTATGCGGGGCCAGGGCCATGTGCTGTCCCTGCCCCGGCGGCGAGCCATCCATCCCCGCCTCGGCCCAGGCCTCGGCGAGCGGCACGGCCGTGAAATCGGCATGGTGGCCCAGGAAGTCCCGCACCTGCTCCTCATCCTCCCCCGGCAGCACGGAGCAGGTAGCGTAGATCAGCTTTCCGCCCGGACGCACCAGCGAGGCGGCCCGATCCAGGATGGCGCGCTGCTTCGTGATCAGCTCATCGTAGTCAGAGAGGGTCGTCCGGAGCCGCGCGTCCGGGTTGCGCCGCCAGGTTCCCGTTCCCGTGCAGGGCGCGTCCACCAGCACGCGGTCGAAGGTGGCGGCGCGGCGCTTCACCCAGCGGTCCCCGGCCTCCAGCAGATGCGTCTCGGCATTGTCCACCCCGGCCCGGCGCAGGCGCTTGGCGGCGCCGGTCAGGCGAGGGGCGGAGACGTCGAGGGCCGCGATCCGGCCCCGGTTGCCCATGGTCGCGGCCATCGCGAGCGTCTTGCCCGCGGCGCCCGCGCAGTAGTCCGCCACCTTCATGCCAGGGCGGGCATCGGCCAGCAGGGCGATGAGCTGGCTGCCCTCGTCCTGGATCTCGATCAGCCCGTCGGCGAAGGCCTGGGTGGCCAGCACCGGGCGGCGATCGGCGACCCGCAGCCCCCAGGGGGAGAGAGGCGTCGGGGTGGTGGGAATCCCCTCGGCGGCGAGCGCCTGGGCGGCGGCGTCGCGGGTGGTGCGGAGCAGGTTCACCCGGAGATCGAGCGGCGCCGAGCCCTCCAGCCCCGCCGCCGCCTCGGGCAGCGCCTCGCCGAAGCGGGCGCGCAGCCCCGGCAGCGCCCATTCCGGCAGGTTGAGGCGCGTGGCCTCGTCCATCCTGGGGTGCAGGTACGGGCGGCCCTCGATCTTGGCGAGGAGGCGGCGCTCATCCCCGCTCAGCGGCCCCTCGGCGTACTGGCCCCCGTTGAAGGCGGCCTCCACCCCGGCGAGGCCGCCACCCTCCACGAGCATCATGTGGGCCGCCATCAGCAGCCGGCCGGTGGGCGCAGCACCGACATGGTCGAGGTGCCAGTCCAGCCGGGCGCGCTCGCGCACGACGCCCCAGGCACGGTCGGCGACGGCGCGGCGGTCGCCGCCGCCGATGAAGCGGCGGGCGCGGAAGAAGTCGTTCGCCACCGCGTCGGCGGGGCGCCGGGGGGCGGATTCCAGCGCGTCGAGCAGGGCGATGGCGGCGGAGATTCGGGCGTTCGGGGTCATGTCACACAGATGGGGGCGTGCCGCCGGGATTGCGGCGCGCGGAACCCCTACCCCTCCTGCCGGTAGTTCGGGGCCTCGCGCGTGATGGCCACGTCGTGGACATGGCTCTCGCGCAGGCCGGCGCCGGTGATGCGGCGGAAGCGGCAGTTGGACTGCATCTCGGCGATGGTGCCGTTGCCCGTGTAGCCCATGGCCGACTTCAGCCCGCCGACGAGCTGGTGGATGACATTGCCCACCGGCCCCTTGTAGCCGATGCGCCCCTCGATCCCCTCGGGCACGAGCTTCAGGCTGTCCTGCACCTCGGACTGGAAGTAGCGGTCGGCCGAGCCGCGGGCCATGGCGCCGAGGCTGCCCATGCCGCGGTAGGACTTGTAGGAGCGGCCCTGGTAGAGGAACACCTCGCCCGGCGCCTCGTCGGTCCCGGCGAAGAGGCTGCCCATCATCACGCAGTCCGCCCCGGCCGCGATCGCCTTGGCGATATCGCCCGAGGTGCGGATGCCGCCATCGGCGATGGCGGGCACGTCCCTCTCCCGCGCGGCGGCGGCGCACTCCATGACGGCCGTCAGCTGCGGCACGCCGACGCCCGCCACAATGCGGGTGGTGCAGATGGAGCCCGGGCCGATGCCGATCTTCACCCCATCCGCCCCGGCCTCGATCAGGGCCTGCACGGCCTCGGGCGTCGCCACGTTGCCCGCGATGATCTGGACGGAGTTGGAGAGGCGCTTGATCGTCTCGACCGACCTCAGCACCCCCGCCGAGTGGCCGTGGGCGGTGTCCACCACGATGATGTCCACATCCGCGGCCACCAGCGCCTCCGCCCGCAGCCTCCCGTCCTCGCCCGTGCCGGTCGCGGCGGCGACGCGCAGGCGGCCGAGCGCGTCCTTCACCGCGTTCGGGTTGGCCTGGGCCTTGTCCATGTCCTTGACGGTGATGAGGCCGACGCAGCGGCCGCGCTCGTCCACCACCAGCAGCTTCTCGATCCGGTGCTTGTGCAGCAGGGCCCGCGCCCGGTCCGGCGTGACCTCCGTGGGGACGGTGACGAGGTTCTCCCGCGTCATCAGCTCGTAGACGCGCTGGTTCGGGTCGGTCGCGAAGCGCACGTCGCGGGAGGTGACGATGCCGACCAGCCGCCCCGTCTCCGGCTCCACCACGGGGATGCCGGAGATGCGGTGCCCCTCCTGCAGGGCGCGGACATCGGCGAGGGTCTGGTCGGGCTGGATGGTGACGGGGTTCACCACCATCCCGCTCTCGAACTTCTTCACCCGGCGGACCTGGGCCGCCTGCTCCTCGATCGTCAGGTTCTTGTGGACCACGCCGATCCCGCCGGCCTGGGCCATGGCGATGGCCATGGCGCCCTCCGTCACCGTGTCCATCGCGGCGGCGACGAGGGGGATGTTCAGCCCGATCTCGCGCGTGATGCGGGTCCGGGTGTCGGCCCCTGCCGGCAGGACGGTGGAGTAGCCGGGGACGAGCAGGACGTCGTCGAACGCATAGGCCTCCTCGAAGCGGGCGAGGAAGCGAGGCGGGGTGGTGTCGGGTGCCATTGAGCGGGGGGCCTCTCGGGAGACGGGCGGCGCTGCCTTGGCGATCCCTCCTACGCCCCTTGCGCCCCGCGCCGCAAGGCCGGGCTCATGACGGTGGCGAGACGCTGCTCCTCGCCGCGGGCGGGTGTCAGCCCCCTGCCCCGCCCCGGAAGCCCTGGGCGACCACGTACATCTCCGCGCTGTCCTTGCGGCTGGCCGGGGGCTTGGCGTGGCGGACGGTGGCGTAGTCGCGCTTGAGGGCGTTGAGCAGGTCCCGCTCGGTCCCGCCCTGGAAGACCTTCGCCACGAAGGCGCCGCCGGGGGTGAGGACCTTGCGGGCGAAGTCGGCGGCCAGTTCCACCAACGCGAGGATGCGGATGTGGTCGGTCGCGTTGTGGCCGGTGGTGTTGGGCGCGATGTCGGAGATGACGAGGTCCGCCGTGCCGTCAAGCGCCTCCAGCACGGCGCGCTCGGCCGCCTCCTCGTTGAAGTCGCCCTGGAGGGTGATGGCGCCGGGCACGGGGTCCATGGGCAGGATGTCCAGCGCGACGACCTTGCCCCGCTCCCCCGCGCGCTTCACCGCCACCTGGGTCCAGCCGCCCGGGGCGGCGCCGAGGTCCACGATGCGCTGGCCCGGGCGGAAAAGGCCGAAGCGCTCGTCCAGCTCGATGATCTTGAAGGCGGCGCGGGAGCGCCAGCCCGCGGCCTTGGCGGCCTTCACATAGGGGTCGTTCAGCTGGCGCTGCAGCCATTTCTGGCTGGCGGTGCTTCGGCCCTTGGCGGTGCGCAGCCGTGTCGAGAGGTTGCGCTCGCCGCCCGGGTTGCGGGATTCGGTCACGGGATAGGGGTCCTCGGGTGTTCAGCCGCCGCGGCGGGGCCGGCGCCGCTCGCGCATCGCCCGCAGCAGCAGTCCCTCGCGCAGGCCGCGGTCGCAGACGGTGAGGCCCGCGGCCGGCCAGACCTTGCGGATGGCGGCGTAGATGGCGCATCCCGGCAGGACGAAATCAACCCTCTCCGGCCCAATGCAGGGATGCGCGGCCAGCCCCTCCCTGCCCATGCTGCGGAGGGCCTCCAGGGCACGGTCGGCGCACCCCATTTCCAAGTCGTGCCCATCGATGGCGGCGCGGCTGTACCGGGGCAGGTCCAGCGCGATGCCGGCGAGGGTGGTGACGGTGCCCGAGGTGCCCATCAGCCGCACCCCGCCCGCCCGCATCTCCTGCCGGATGCAGTGGACGGAGTCGAAAGCCTCGAAACGGGTGGCGACCTCCTCTACGACCCGGTCGAAGCCCTCCCCCGCGAAGCAGGCCGCCCCGTCCCGCTCCACCAGCGTCACCACGCCGAGGGGGACCGAGATGGTGCCGATCAGCCGCGGCCTCTCGGACTCGTCGGTCCGGATCCAGGCGATCTCCGTGGAGCCACCGCCGATGTCGAAGAGGAGCGCGCGCCGGTCCTGCGGACGGAACAGGGGCGCACAGGACTCCATGGCGAGTTCCGCTTCCTCGCGCGCGGGGATGACGCGGATGGGGGCGCCGAAGGCCCGCTCCGCCCGCTGGATGAAGCGCCGCCCGTTGGTGGCACGCCGGCAGGCCTCGGTGGCGACGGCGTGCACGGCCTGCACCGGACGGCGCGCCAGTTTCTGGCCGCAGGCCTCGAGCGCCGCCTCCGCCCGGTCCATCGCGGCGTCCGAAAGAGCACCTGTGGAACTCAGCCCTTCACCGAGCCGAATGATCCGGCTGAAGCTGTCCAGCACGCGGAACCCCGCCGGGCCGGAGGGACTGGCCACGAGAAGCCGGCAATTGTTCGTTCCGAGATCGAGCGCGGCGAAAAGCGGCGTACCCTGCAAGGCGCCGCGCCACGCACCCGAAGCCGCCCCGGCAGGGGCGCTCGACGGGGCGGTGATGGGCGGCACCGGGGGACCTTCCCCCCGCCTGCCCCCCGGCGATTGCGGCGCGTTCCGGGTCTGCATGGCACTGGGTAACTGATGATCCTCTTGGAGATAGAACGGAGCAAGCTCTTATTCCAGCGGGCGCGCCAGATAGCCGCTTGCAGTCCCCCACGCACCGGGCTATAGGGCGCGCCGCCTGCCGTGGGGAATAGTTTAACGGTAGAACTCCCGACTCTGACTCGGGCAGTCTTGGTTCGAATCCAGGTTCCCCAGCCAACCCTCCTCTAGGGTTCGGCAGATCAGCAACATAGCCTCGTATATCCAGCATTGTCGGCGCCAACCGGGCCAACCGGCCGGGTGTCGCACATGGGTGTCACACAAAGCTGTCACACCATAGTGCCCCCAGCCAGACGGTCCTGACTGGGGATCCGATGAGGCACCACGCCCACATCCGGCGGCGGGGCAACCTGTGGTACTGGAGACGTCGCCTGCCGGGGGCAGGCCGTGGACGCTGCATCGATCTCTCCCTCGAGGTGGAGGGCCGCGTTCCCGCCCGACGCCTGGGAGCCTTCATGGACGCCGCGTTCGAGCAGTTGATGGACCGGGAGCCCGGCTCACTGGATCCTGTCGGCAGCGAGGCGGCCGTGATGCGGGCTGTTCGCGACGAGGTTGTTCGGCGCGCCACCGAAGCCCGGCGCCGCCGCGGCCCAGATCCCATCCAGCGCGGCCGCCCACCGATGCCGGAGGCGTCGCTCCCGGACGCGGTTGCCGCCCAGCTCGCGGCCTACGTGTCGGGCCTGGAGGATGCGGACGAGCCCCTGCCCGTTCCGGCCGATCTCGCCGCCGCCCTGATTGCTGCGTTGCCCTCTCCCGCCCCGCACACTGCCTTCCCCTCTCGCACGGCCGCGGCGAAGGAGCGGTCCCTCGCGGCGCTCGGCCGGGCGGCCTTCATGCGGGGCGAGTTGGCCTCTAATAATCTTGCGACGGTCGAGCCGCTCGTTCGCGCCGCCCTGGAGCGCGCGGGAACACCCGCTCCACAGGTCATTCCTCCGGTGCTGCTCGAGGCCGGCATGCATGGTGCCATGGCAGGGTTCCGCGAGGTCGCTGCCCAGGAAGTGGCCTTCAGGCCTAATCCAGGCGGAACCGCTCAGTCGGTGGAAGCGCAAGGTCCGACCCCCGCCCCACCCCCTTCGGCCCTGCCCCATCTGGGAGCCGCCGCACGTCCGCCGGCACCGCCCGCCAGACCCGCCCCACCCGCGCCGCTGTCGCCCGACACGCCGCTTTCGGTCGCGTTCCATGCCTTCCGGAAGGCCAAGCGAGTGGACCGGGCCTGGAAGCAGGATGCGGAGCGGGATGCCGAGACCACCATCCGCCTGTTCACCGAGTTCTTCGGCGACCTGCCCCTTCGCGGGATCACGCGCGAGCTGGTCCGGGAGTTCCGGGGCAACCTCCTCGAGGTCTGCTCGGACTGGGGACAGGCCGCGGAGTATGCGGATCCTACCGACCCAAAGGGCAACCGGCGCGTGGACGCGAGAGAGGTGCTGCGTATCTCGCGCTCTCGGCCAAGCACCGTGAAACGCCTCTCGACCAAGACGATCAACAAGAACACGAGCGCGCTGAGCGGGCTCTGGAAGTGGGCGGAAGCCGACGCCGGCTGCGAGGGCCTGCCTAATCCCACCCAGGGGATGCAGAAGAAAGGAAAGGGCGCCGCCCAGCGCCAGGCCGCGAGGGAGGCGCGCGAGGCGTTCCGCGTTTCCGAAATCCAGCAGGCGTTCACTTCGTCTCTCTGGAGGTCGTGGTCGCCCCTAGATGCCGCCCTTTCCGGCCTGCGTCCTGCGGGCCAGGCGTCCCGTTACTTCGGCGTTCTCTTCGGCGCCTACATGGGCATGCGGGAACGTGAGATCGTCCAGCTTCGCCGGGGCGACGTCGAGGTGCACGGAGACGACCTCGTCCTGCTCCATGTGCGCCCTCTTGCCGGAGCCGACTACGCGGCCGAGCTCGGCATCGGTCGTCACCGCCAGGCGGAGCACGAGAACGTCCTCAAGACGGTCGCGGCGGACCGGGTTGTCCCCGTCCACCCTGTCGTCCTCCGTTTGGGGCTCCTCCAGTACCTCCGGCTCAGGGGCGGGTCAGAGGCTGATCTTCTCTTCGATGACGTGGCCTCGCCCGAAAAAGGGGCGCGGAATCTCTCGCGGTCATTCCTCGCGCTTCGCCGCACGCTGGGCATCACGCGGCCGGCCCTGGACTTCCACTCCCTGCGACACTCGGCCCGGACGATGCTGAACGGCCTGCGTGTGAGCCGGGACGACCTCGACCTCATCTTTGGCCACGAGAACGCGTCGGACCGGAACCATGTCCGTGAGGTCTACCAAAAGGGGAACTGGCATCGGCCTCTCGCTGTTGCTCTCGCGATGCTGACCTGGGGTGTTGGGGAGTTCGGCGAGGACCCGCGCGCGCTGGATCAGATGCGGCGCGACGGCTTCGTTTTGTGCAAGTGACCAAGGCGGCGTATTGGTCCCAGTCTGTACGCCACGCTGGACCGGCGCGCCTTTGGGGCGCGTGCTGATCACACGCCCGTTCCCGCTCCGCTTGGGGGGAAAAGGTCGTTCGACAGGCCTGATCACTTGTCTTGGGACCGGGGTTGGTAAGGTGGTGCGTGCGCGAGGCTTCACCGAAACGGAAACAGGCAGGGAAGGACAGGTCTCTACCAACGTGCTTCATCACCCACTGGCCGCTACCGGTGTCACGCCGAGCCATGCACTTCCGCTGAGCGCCCAGAGCAGCCGATCCATGGCTGCAGTCGCCTTCCCGAAAGCGGTCGAAGCGTACCTAGTCTTTGGCGGGCGATGGAGTGGGCCCTTGGGAGCGGGCCAGGAAGGAAGACGCCAAACGCCTCTCCCTTTGGCCTTCGTGGCCACACTGTCTCGGGCAGGTGGCCAATGTGTTTGTCCAACCTAATCGATTAATCCCGTTCGCGGATGCCTGTCGCGTTGTAGATGGCGTTTGCCACCGCGCCCCCGACGCTGCGGAGTCCGCCCACACCCTTGGCCTTCATCGGCGAGGAGATGGTTGCAACCTCGTCGAGGAAGATTACCTGACGGTGGGGGATGTCGGCGTGGACCGGCACTTCGTAGCCGGCAAGGTCTTGGTTCACGAAGAAGCCTTGGTCCCAGCTCAAATGGGGCGGGGAACCTACTCCATGACGTCGAGATTGCGGCGGCGGGTGTTGAAGGGGACTGACTCAGCGTCCTCGACCATCGTCTTGTCGACCAGAGCCGGGCGGCCTTGGACGAGCACGCCGGAGGAGGCAGGGGTCTCGGCGGGCTCGCGCTGGTCGGCCTACCGGATCTCGGGGATATCGACCTCACGCAGCGCATTGGCACGCATCTCGGCGGCGGTGCTCACCCGCTTTAGGCGGTTCCGTGCCTGACGACTGAATCTACCGGCCACTCACCCTGTCTGACGCAGTCACCATAACCGGCAATCATTATGAAATCGTATATATATGGGCTGACCGGTTTACGACCTGCTTATGTCACGGGCGGGCTGGCGTGTGGACGGCTGATGTTGGTGGTTGGAGAATGGACGGACCGTGTGCACGAAGGCAACTCCGCGCTGGCCAAGGGACTATCACGGCAAAAGCACCGGGAGATATGACGTTAGTCGACTGCAGACTTCCCTTGTGCTGTTGCGGCCGGTTCGGCCGCACTCTCCAGGGAGGCCAGCTCGCTGAGCCGATGAAACAGGCTGGACGGCTGATAGCGATTTCCTCCGTCCACCGTCGGTACCTCAATAAGAAGTCCCGTGCGCGTCAGCCCCGACATCAACGCTTTCAGCTCTCCGTAGTTAGGTACCACGTTAGGAACCATCTTGCCGGAGTAGGCCATGTTAGCGGTGCGCTCGACCGCATCCTCCTTAGGCCCAAGGTCCGCTTTCTCCGCTTCCTGCCAGCTTCGATAAAAGGTGCCGAGCGCGATAATCTCCGCGTGTCGCATGCCAGACAGGATTCGCGCATAGGACGCGAATTCGGCCGGCGACAGGTCGTCCTGTTCGAGCTGCCCGGCGATCACCCGCGCCAGCAATCGGAGGCTACCTTCCGCCTCGCCTTCCATGGCCATCCGGGCATGCATGGCGATCATCGGCGCGAGCTGCTCGGCCTGCTCAGGCGTGGGCTGTGCTGCCCGCATTTCCTCATCCAAGATGTTCGCGCTCCTCTTCCGATAGGCGGCGAGACCCTTCTTTAGCGCGAACGCTGTCAGATTGCCCCCGTAGGGCATCTACAGGCCGATAGCGTCGGCCGCAGCCGCGATGGCGGCCTCGTCCCCATCCTGCACGCGCCTCTTCAGCTCTTTCGCCTTGGCTAAGCCCGGAACCTTCATCACCGACGTCCTCTTGTAGCGAGGTCTGCGCTCGCGGGAGCGAGCTGGTGCGGTTACCTCACCGGTAGAGGCTGTTGCGTTCCTTGCGGGTCGGGGCACGAACGAGGACAAACACCCGGCCGTTGGAGGCGATGACCCTCTCGGCCGTGAGAGTGCCGTCTCCCGGCGCGACGCTCGTAGCAAATACCGTTACTGTATCGCCAAACACCATCGACGATTCTGTGTAGTATTTCTGCATGTGGTCCATGCCCAGCTTATCGTCGAAGACGATATCGCTTCCGTTAATGAAGTCCTCATTTTGCTCCTCTTCGGGAGTAGCTCTACGAAGCTCTGCCAATGTCTGCTCTCCCAACAACGCACGCGATCATGTATTATTTTTGGTCATCGCCTCCGGCTGCTAATGGTGGCCAGTTGGAGAGATGCCAGCGATGCAAACGTTCGAAGTGTCGGCGCGTCTCCTTCACCTCAACGAGAAACCCTTGAGCCTCGGTTGGCAACCCCTACTGTCTCAGGCCATCGGCTCGGCGTGTGAACAGCCGGTCTGCATCGAGGTGAGTATGTCTAAGGAAGACAGGGCAGAAGTTCTTAATTCGGGACCCGCGCCCTTCGAGCTACGACAAGACGTGAGAGGATCTCAACGGCGCGTACGGCGAGGCTTTTGACCTTTTGGCGGGAAGGCTGCTGCAGTTCTGGGCGTCGGGCCGCGCGGTCCTGCCGCTGTTCTTCCTCTGCAGCCACTCCATCGAGCTCTCTATCAAGAGCGCCATCCGGGAATGCGCTGAAGTGCTGGGCGAGACGCCGGATATCGCGGGGCACAGCCTCGCGCGCCTCTGGAACTGGTCTTGACCTTAAACCTGGAAACTGGTCCGGGCTTTCTGAGAGTTTTCCGGCAGGGATGTTGACCTGAAGGAGGACGGTCCGGTGAGGAAGAGCCACT
>NZ_JACIJD010000007.1 GCF_014199205.1 Muricoccus pecuniae
CCATGGTACTGCGTCTTAAGGCGCGGGAGAGTCGGTCGGCGCCAGGCCACCAGACCGGATCAAAAAACGGATACATCACCCACGCGGGGTGGAGCAGCCCGGTAGCTCGTCAGGCTCATAACCTGAAGGTCACAGGTTCAAATCCTGTCCCCGCATCCAAATACATCCCATCCACAAAGCCCCGACAGGCATCGCCCGTCGGGGCTTTGTGCTGTTTGGGCGTTCAGCGTGCGCGCTCGACCGGCGCAGGAAGCGGCTCAAGCCTCTCCAACGAGTCGCCGAGCCGATCTGCGTCGATGGCCCTACCGCGATTTGGCACCACGGCTCCGCGCCCAGATGCTGCCAAGGGTTTCCCAACGTTCAGCTTTTCTGCCAAGGCGACGGCGACCCCTGCTGGAAGGCGCACGACGACACCCTCGTCGAGGACGACCCCGATAATGTCACCCTGCGGCGTGTACAGCGGAGCACGCACCGTTCCCGAGACCTGGAGCCGCTCATCGGCAGCACGGTACTCCGGAAAGGTCCAGCTCGGGCGATCTACGAAATGAGGTTGGTTCTCCCCTTCTCTTGCCCAAGCGAGAAGGGTGATGACCGGCGCACGTCGCGCACGAATTCCGTAGACGACGATCGGCTGCCCCGTCGGCACAGCCGCCATTATCTCGTCAGCAACATGCTCGGGGAAAAGAACCTGCGGTCCCTCTCGGAAGAGAAGCCGGTCTGTCTTGCCCTCCGGCGTCAGGAGATAGCGCTCCACCACGCCGTTGAAGGACGGCAGCTGGGTCGGATCGAACCAGAAGCGCGAGGTTGGAGTACTGCCCTGAGAGAATGCCGGCCCTACCGTCACCAGGGACGCGAGACCGGCTAGCAGCACCGCCCGGCGGCGCATCGGAGTTTCAGATCCAGCCACGACCTGCCACGAGGGAAACGAGGAAAAGCACGAGGAAGATAACGAACAGGACCTTGGCAATGCCGCTGGCCGCGGAAGCCACGCCTCCGAAACCGAGCACGCCGGCCACGAGTGCTATGATCAGGAATATGACGGTCCAGTAGAGCATCTCTGGATTCCTTGAGTAGATAGATGGTCCCTGAACGTAGGATCGAAGGGCGGGTTGCCCGCCCGCAACGCCGCGTGTTCCACGTGCTACACAGGGCGTTTCAAAGTGCTCCAATCCGGCGCAATGCCCGTCTTTCCGGCAGTCGCCGAAGTGCCTTCGGACCGCTCACGGGCATTGCCGATGCTGCAAGGGCAGTAGCGAGCAAAGCGCCCTTGGCGCCACTTTCC
This sequence comes from Muricoccus pecuniae, assembly GCF_014199205.1. Taxonomy (GTDB): domain Bacteria; phylum Pseudomonadota; class Alphaproteobacteria; order Acetobacterales; family Acetobacteraceae; genus Roseomonas; species Roseomonas pecuniae. Next base: position 1,283 of record NZ_JACIJD010000007.1, read on the forward strand.
TCCGAATTGTACTTTACTGCAGGGCCCGCAAGGAGGCGGGCCCTGGTTCTGGACACGAGAAGCTGGCCTGGACCCAGCTACCGAAGGCTCTCAATCGATCGAGACGCCGCCGGAGACGGCCTGATAAGTCGCGATCGCGAGTGCCACGGGCTCGAAAGGCTTGCTGATGATGAAAGCGGGCTCGAGCCGCTCTGCGGTCAGAAGCCGTTCGGGATAAGCCGTGACGAAGATCACGGGCGTGTTCTGCTCCTGTAGGATGCGCTGCACGGCGGAGATACCGTCGCCCCCAGGGCCGAGATTGACGTCGGCCAGGATCAGGCCGGGCTTCAGCTCGCGCGCCATGCCAACCGCCTCAGCCTCACCGCTCGCAATGCCGACAACGTTGTGGCCGCAGCTCTCCACGAGTTGGCGGATGTCCATGGCGATGATGGGCTCGTCCTCGATCACCATGATGTCCGTGGCAGCCACGGCCCGCAGGGCATGGCGCGCCGTCTCGAGCCTCTCGCGCGCTTCTGTCAGTGGAAGACCGACCACGAGCGCCGCATCCGTGAGCGACAGGTCCTCGAGCGAGGTCAGGAGGAGCAACTGGCGCTGCTTCGCGGAGATGTGCTCGCCCGGGCTGTCGGGAACGAGGCGGCTGACGCCGGCGAACAAGGCGAGCGGGCCCGGAACATCGGTCGGCAATCCCGCGCGAAGGGCCTGTGCCACAAGGGCATCGCCGCGCTCCTGGCCGCCGATCAGGGCCCGGGCATAGCGCCGGGCGAAGGGCAGGGTACGAAGCAACTCCCCCTGCGTCGCAGCATTCATCCGTGATATTCCTCCGCCGCCCCGGAAGGCGCCGCCGTCATGACAGCATCGTCCGGGGCTCTTACATGGGTCCGCCGCGCCCCGCGTCGATACGGGGCGCGGCTCTTTCTCAGCCGGGTGCATGACGAACGACCAGGATTTCCGCCCGGCCCTGACACGGCTTCTCCCCGATCTACGGGCCTTCGCCCGTTTTCTCTCGCGTGATCCGGCAGCAGCCGATGATCTCGTGCAAGACACATTGTTGCGTGCGCTCCGCAACGAGGCGCAATGGCAGCCGGGGACCAGCCTGAAGGCCTGGACCTTCTCCATCCTGCGCAATGCGTGGTTCGAGAACCGACGCCGCGCTGCCGCACGACAACGCGCGCTGGATAAGGTGTCGGTGGAGGAAGGGATTCCGGCGGGCCAGGAGCACCGGATGGAGGTAATGGGCCTCGCGCGCGCCATGACCCGCCTGCCGCGCGAGCAGCAGGAGGCGCTCGTTCTCGTCGGTGCGCTCGGCTTCTCAAGCGAGGATGCGGCGCGGGTCGCGGGCATTCAGGTCGGAACTCTCAAGGCGCGCGTCTCGCGCGCGCGCAAGGCGCTCGCGGTCCGGTACAGCAGCGGTGAAGAGGAGGGCGGGGAAGGCGAGGAGGCATCCTGATCGCCTCTGCGCGGCCTCTGCCGTTTTCGTGATCCAGGAGGCGGTAACCGGATTCCGGGGCGGCGCATTGGTCGGGTGAAGTTAGAGAAGAGGGGATTGCTCAGATGACCCAGACCGTTGAGACGCCGATCGCCGCCCGCCCGACCCATAGCGTGGCGGATTTCCACAAGCTGCTCGTCACCACCCTCCCGCGTCTCCGCGTCCAGGCTCTCGCGCTGACCCGTAACCGCGCCGATGCGGATGATCTCGTCCAGGCCGCGGTCACCTCGGCCCTCGCCGCGAAGGACAGCTTCACGCCGGGCACGAACTTCGGCGCCTGGATGTTCCGCATCCTCCGCAACCGCTTCATCTCCGACGTGCGCCGCAAGCGCGAGACCACCGACATCGACGACGTGCCGAGCAGCGCCTTCGCCCGCCCCGGCGCGCAGGAGGACAGCCTGGTGATGCGCGAGCTGCGCGGCCACCTCTCCCGGCTGCCGGCCGAGCAGCGCACGGCGCTCGTGATGGTCACGGTCCAGGGCATGTCCTACGAGGAAGTGGCTGCCGCGATGGACTGCGCCGTGGGCACCGCCAAGTGCCGCGTGTTCCGCGCCCGCCAGACCCTCCAGCGCTGGCTGACCGGCGAGGAGCGGGGCGTGGAGGCTCCGGCCACCACCCGCAAGTCCGCCTCTTCCCCTCGCGCGTCGCGTCGCTCTACTCTGGCGAGTGATTCGGGAATGGGGCACGCGACCCCTGTCTGAGAATGGACGAAGGTAAGCCCAAGGGAAAATCAGGGCCGATGGCAAAGCCCGGACCGGGTGTTGCGAACGGGCGCGGCCAAGCCGCGCCCGAAAGCGCCTTCGATCTCTGGTTGCAGCGCGGCCTGCACGACCTGTTCGACGACGTGATGCGCGAGCCCATTCCCGAGGAGCTTCTGCGGTTGATCGAGCAGGACCGCGGACAGGGCTGAAAGGCGGTGCCGGACGATTCGGTACTGTCCAGCGCGCGACCGATGGAAGGTCCCACATCCGTGGTGCAGAAGGAGGGGAGGGGGTCTCTGAGGCTCCGGCTCGCCTCGATCCTCGGCGGCATTCGCGGCCGGATGATCGTGCTCCTGATGGTGGCCGGCATCCCCGTCGCCTCCATCGCCATCGGCAACTCGGTCCAGGACTATAAGGGCGCACTGGAGGACGGCCGGCGGGAGGTGGAGACGCTCCGCACGCTGGTGGCCTCTCGCTACGGCGTGGCCCTCGGCATCTCGGAATCGGTCCTCGCGACCCTGGCCCGCCAGGATCCTCGGCTGAGCGCCGAGGGGCGCTGCACCACCGCCTTCAGCCAGACCATCGAGCTCCACTCGAACGAGATCTCCCACCTTGCGGTGATCCGGCCGGGGCAGCCGCCTCTTTGCGGCACCCTGCCGGCCGGGGTGGATGCGGAGGCCCTCGCGCGCGAGGCGATCCTCGGCCGCCGCACGGTCTATGGCGCTTTCCTCCCGGCCACGGCGGGGCGGCCGGCCGGCTTGCCGATCGCCCTGCCGGCCGGCGGTGAGACGGGCGATTGGGCCATCATCGGCGTCCTGCTCCTCCGCGACTATGCCGCCCTGCCCGGCGAGGGGAGCATCCCCGACCACCTGGTCTGGCTGATCGACCGCACAGACCACATCGTCTCCCCCGGCCGTGCCGACGGGCGCCCCACCCCCGTGCTGGACAGCGCCGTCCTCGCGCGGATCGAGGAGGGAGGGCCGGGCATCGAGGGGCGAGGCGGAGCGATCGCCTTCGCCGGGGCGCGCCTCAATTCAGGCCTGAGCCTCGTGGTCGGCCGTCCCGTCGCGGCGGTGCGAGAGGCGGCCCGTGCCATCCTTCTCCAGCGCATCATGGAGCTGGCGACCTTCCTGATCGCCTGCCTCGCCGCGATCGTGGTCGGCGCCGATCTCGCCATGGTGCGCCCGCTGCGCCTTCTCTCTGCCAGGGTGCGCGGATGGCGGCCGGGCAACCCGTTTCGCGTCAGCCCGGCCGGGACGGAGCCGCGGGAGGTGAGGGCGGTCGAGCAGGCCTTCAGCGAGGCCGCTGCCGCGCTGACCCGGCGCGAGGCGGATCTCCGGGCCGCGCTCGAGCAACGCGACGCCCTGATGGGCGAGATCCATCACCGCGTGAAGAACAACCTCCAGATCGTCTCCTCGCTGCTCAACCTGCAGGCCGGGCGCATCGCCGACCCCGCCGCCGCCGAGGAGTTCCTGGCCGCCCGCAACCGGGTTCGCGCGCTGGCCACGCTCCACCGCCATCTCTACATGCAGCACAGCTTCGAGGCGGTCTCGCTCCAGCCCTTCCTGACCGAGCTGGCGAACCAGCAATTCGCCTCCCACAACGAGGCGCCGGGCGAGCGGCTCGCCCTCAAGCTGGACGTGGCGGATATCGCGATCTCGACCGACCAGGCCGTCTCGCTCTCCCTTTTCGTCACCGAGGCCGTCGGCAACGCGGTGGAGCACGCCTTTCCGGACGAGGCCCGCGGCACCGTCTGGGCCAGCATCTCGGCCGAGGGCGAAGAGGTCACGCTCCTGGTGCGGGACGACGGGATCGGGCTTCCCGACCGGAAGACGCGGCCGCGCGGACTGGGCCTCCAGCTAATGGAGGGCTTCGCCAAGCAGCTCGGCGGCACGCTGGTTGGTGGGCGCGTGGAGGGAGAACCGGGCGGAACGAGTTGGACGGTGCGCTTCCCCGTCCGCGAGAACCCGGCACCCCGCCCCCTGGGACGCTAGCGAGGACGCGTCCTCTCGAACCCCTTCAGGAAAGGGCAGAATCAGCGGGCGATGGAGGCCATCTCGGTTTCCCCAGGGCCGAAGGCTGCCATGAGCAGCTCTGCGCCATCGAGGACGCCGCTGAGCTGGGCGTAGGCGACGGGCGCCGCGATCAGCGCGGCGAGGAGGACCATCATCGCAATCCGACCGACCCGCATCGCCCGTTCCTCCTCGAAGCCGGCAAAGCCGGCCTGCACCACCAGAACGCGAGTTCCGATGGCTGGTTTCTCCGTGCGGAAGCCCGGCTCGAAGGCACTGTCATTGCACCGCAACCGGCCCGCCGGGGCGGCGTTGCCGTGGGGACAGAGACGTTCCTGAGGAGGGATCCATGGCTGCGAACACTGAAGTAGGCAAGACCGTCGACGATGCTGCGACCGCCGTGAACGATGCCGCGGCGAGCGCCAGCGAGCAGATCGCCGCGCTGCGCAAGCAGGTCGAGGAACTTTACGCTGACCGGCAGAAGTACCTGTCCCAGGCGGTGAATGTCGCCGAGGGCTATGCCGCCCGTGCCGCCGACACGGCGCAGGTCCAGTACGAGCAGGTGACCGACCACGTGCGCGAGCGCCCGGCCCAGTCGATCCTCATCGCCGCTGCTGTGGGCTACATCCTCGCGCGCATCCTCGGGCGCTGAGAGGGGGGCGGGGGATGCTGCGGACCTTCAGCCTGGTCGGAATGGCGGCGCAGGCGGAAGGCCGCCGCCTCAAGGCGCGGGCGAATGCCACCGCGACGCGGATGGCCTTCTACGCCGCGGCCGGGCTCATGGGCCTCGCCGCCTTCGTGATGCTGCACGTGCTCGGCTGGTACGTCGCCCGCAGCAGCTTCGGCCCGATTGCCTCGGCGCTCATCGTGCTGGTGGTAGATCTCGTCCTCGCCGGCATCTGCGTCCTCCTCGCATCCCGCCACACCACGGCGCGGGAGGAGATGGAGGCACAGGCGGTGCGCAACGTGGCCCTGACCGGCGCGGCGCAGTCCGCCATCAGCGGGTTCACCACGAAGGCGGGGCCGCTGATGGCACTGGGCGGGATCGTCCTCGCGGCGCTCTGGCCGAAGCTGCGGGGCGGCCGGCGCGCCTGACCGGGGTCGAGTGAAGGCTACGAGGGGCACCTCCGAAGGGAGGTGCCCTTTTTCGTGAGGCAGGCCTGTCATCGATCTGTCATAAAACCGCAATCGAGATGACGCCGCACCCTCCTAGAAGGCCCGCGCCGGCCGAAGGGTCCGGCCGAACTTGCGGAGACCTCTCGGTGATCCATCGTCGCCTCGCTCTCGGGGGCCTTGTCGCTCTCGCCGTCGCCCCGACCCTGGCCTTCGCGCAGCCCGCCACGATCACGGGCGCCGGCGCGTCCTTCCCGAATCCGGTGTACCAGCGCTGGGGCGAGGGCGCGAAGGCGGCCGGGCTGCAGCTGAACTACCAGTCCGTCGGCTCGGGCGCGGGCGTGAACCAGATCCGCAACCGCACGGTCGATTTCGGCGCCTCCGACGCTCCGCTCTCGCAGCAGCAGCTCACCGAGGGGAACCTGATGCAGTTCCCGACGGTGATGGGCGCGGTGGTTCCCATCGTGAACATCCCCGGCGTCGCCGACGGCCAGCTCCGCCTGACCGGCGAACTGCTCGCCGACATCTATCTCGGCAAGGTCACGAAGTGGAACGATCCCCGGATCGTCGAGATGAACAGCGGGGTCACCCTCCCGAACCTGGCGATCGCGCCGGTCTACCGCGCGGACTCCTCGGGCACGAGCTTCGTCTTCACCTCCTACCTCGCCGCCGTTTCGAGCGAGTGGAAGGACAAGGTCGGCGCCGGGACCTCGGTGCGCTGGGGCACGGGCGCCGGCGCCCGCGGCAATGAGGGCGTGGCGGGCACCGTGCGGAACACACGCGGCGGCATCGGCTATGTCGAGAACGCCTACGCCTCGCAGAACAAGCTGGCCGCGGCGCAGCTGCGCAACAAGGCCGGCAAGTTCGTCCACCCGAGCATGGAGAGCTTCCAGGCCGCGGCCTCCAGCGCGAACTGGAGCGTGCCGGGCTTCGCGGCGAGCATCATCGACCAGGGCGGCGATGCCTCCTGGCCGATCGTCTCGCCCACCTTCATCCTGCTGCCGACCAACCCGACGGATGCCGATCGCACCCGCGCGGTGATGCGCTTCTTCGACTGGGCCTACACCAATGGGGGCGCCGCGGCGCGCGAGCTGGAATACATCCCGCTGCCCGAGGCCGTGCAGACCGCGGTCCGCGCCGCCTGGGCCGGGGTCCAGGTGAACGGCCAGCCGGCCTGGCCCGCGCGCTGATCCGAACCGCCCGGCGGCACGCCGCCGGGCGACCCACTGCCCCAGGAGGAATGCTTGGCCCAGGTTGCCATCCCCGAAGCCCTTCCCTCCGCCCCGGCACGCCCGGCGACGCGGCGCGGCAGCGGGGCGGGTGACGCGGTCTTCGCCGCGCTCTGCCGCGCATCGGCAGCGCTGGTGCTCGTGCTGCTCGGCGCCATTATCATCGAGCTGTTCCTCGGGGGGCTGCCCGCCTTCCGCGCCTTCGGCACCGCCTTCCTGGCCTCCACCGAATGGGATCCGGTGCAGGACGTCTACGGCGCGGGGGTGCCGGTCTACGGCACGCTCCTGACCGCCGTGCTCGCCCTTCTCATGGCCGTGCCGCTCGCCTTCGGCATCGCCTTCTTCCTGACGGAGCTGGCGCCGGAATGGATGCGGGGGCCGGTCGGCACCGCGATCGAGCTGCTCGCCGCCGTGCCCTCGATCATCTTCGGCATGTGGGGATTCTTCGTCATCGTCCCGTTGATGGCGGGCACGATCCAGCCGGCCATCATCGACACGGTGGGAGAGCTGCCCGTGATCGGCAGCCTTTTCCAAGGGCCGCCCTTCGGCACGGGGCTTTTCACCGCGGCGCTCATCCTCGCCATCATGGTGCTGCCCTTCATCGCCGCCACGATGCGGGACGTCTTCCTGCAGGTTCCCGGCGTCTTCAAGGAGAGCGCCTATGGCCTGGGTTCCACGCGGTGGGAGGTGATGCGGCGCGTCGTGCTGCCCTACACCCGGGTTTCCGTCGTGGGCGGCATCATGCTCGGCCTCGGCCGCGCGCTGGGCGAGACGATGGCCGTCACCTTTGTGATCGGCAACGCGAACCGGATCACCGCTTCCCTCTTCGGGCCGGGCAACACCATCGCCTCCATCGTCGCGCTGGAGTTCGGGGAGAGCGCGGCGGGCAGCCTGAAGCTCTCCTCGCTGCTCGCGCTCGGCTTCCTTCTCTTCGTCATCTCCTTCGGCGTCCTCGCGCTCTCGCGCTGGCTGCTGCGCTCGCGGCTTAAGGGCTGAAACCCATGTCCGCCACCACCACCTCCTCCATCCCTGGCCGCCCGAAGGACGAGCGCGCCTCCATCGCCCTCGGGCGCCGCCGCGCGCGGACCGATGCGGTCGTCCGCTTCCTCTGCACGGCGGCGACCATCCTCGGGCTGGTCTTCCTCGCCTCCATCCTCGCGACGCTGGTGGTGAAGGGCGCGGGTGGGATCTCGCTCCGCGTCTTCACCGATGTCACGCGCCCGCCGGGCTCGGGGGGCGGGTTGCTGAACCCGATCATCGGCAGCCTCATCCAGGTCGGGCTCGCCACCCTCGTCGGCACGCCGATCGGGCTGCTCGTCGGCACCTATCTCGCGGAGTATGCGGGCGGCTCGCGCTTCGGCACCGTCGTCCGCTTCGTGTCGGACGTGCTGCTCTCCGCTCCCTCGATCCTGATCGGCCTCTTCGTCTACCAGATCCTCGTCCTGCCCTTCGGCGGCTTCTCCGGCTGGGCGGGAGTGGTGGCGCTGGCCATCATCGTGATCCCCGTAGTGGTCCGCACCACCGAGGACATGCTGCGCCTCATCCCGAACACGCTGCGCGAGGCGGTGATCGGGCTGGGCGCGCCGAAGTGGAAGATGATCGTGCTCGTCTGCTGGCGCGCGGCCCTGTCCGGCATCATCACCGGCGTGCTGCTGGCGGTGGCCCGCGTGGCCGGGGAGACGGCGCCGCTCCTCTTCACCTCGCTCGGCAACCTCAACTGGTCCCTGAGCCTCGCCCAGCCCATGTCGAGCCTGCCCATCACCATCTACTCCTATGCCGGCTCCCCCTATGAGGACTGGATCACCCTCGCCTGGACCGGTGCCCTGATCATCACCCTCGGCGTGCTCGGCCTGAACATACTGGCCCGCGCCGTCCTGCGCGCGCGCCGATAGGGAACATCATGAGCCAGAACATCCCAGCCGCTGCTTCCGCCCAGGCGCCCTCCGTCCCGCCGCCCGCGCAGCAGGCCTTGCCGCCGCAGGGCGTGGTGCAGGGGAGCTTCGGCGGCATGGCGGCGCGCTCCGGGGCGCGGATCGGCCCCGCCCGGATCGCGATCCGCGACCTCAATTTCTACTACGGCACGAACAAGGCCCTGAAGGGCATCGGCCTCGACCTCCCGGACCGGCAGGTGACGGGGATGATCGGTCCCTCGGGCTGCGGCAAGTCCACGCTGCTGCGCGTGCTGAACCGCATGTACAGCCTCTATCCCGGCCAGCGCGCCGAGGGCGAGGTGATGCTGGACGGGCAGAACATCATCCATCCCGACCAGGACCTGAACGCCCTGCGCGCGAAGGTGGGCATGGTCTTCCAGAAGCCCACGCCCTTCCCGATGACGATCCATGAGAACATCGCCTTCGGCATCCGCCTGCACGAGAAGCTCTCCCGCGCGGAGATGGAGGAGCGGGTGGAGTGGGCGCTGACCCGCGCCGCCCTCTGGCCCGAGGTGAAGGACCGGCTGCACTCCTCGGCGATGGGCCTCTCGGGCGGGCAGCAGCAGCGGCTCTGCATCGCGCGCACGATCGCCGTGCGCCCGGACGTGATCCTGTTCGACGAGCCGACCTCCGCGCTCGACCCCATCAGCACCCTCAAGATCGAGGAGCTGATCGACGAGCTGAAGCGCGATTTCACCATCGCGATCGTCACGCACAACATGCAGCAGGCCGCGCGCTGCGCCGACCAGGTCGCCTTCTTCTACCTCGGCGAGCTGGTGGAGGTGGCGCCGGCCGCCGAGCTGTTCACCGCGCCGCGGCAGAAGCGCACGCAGGAATACATCACCGGCCGCTTCGGCTGAGCGGGAGGCGAGAAGGATGGACCATATCGTGAAGTCCTATGAGGAAGAGCTCCGCCGCCTGCGGGAGCTGATCGCCCGGATGGGCGGGCTGGCCGAGCGGCAGGTGGCCGACTGCGCCTATGCCCTGGTGCGGCGCGATGCCGAGATGGCCGGGGAGGTGGTGGGCCGGGACGCCCCGATCGACGCGCTGGAGCGCGAGGTCGACTCCTTCTGCGTGCGCCTCCTCGCGCTGCGGCAGCCCATGGCGAGCGACCTCCGCTTCATCGTGGCCGCGCTGAAGATCAGCCAGGACATCGAGCGGATCGGCGACTACGCCCGCAACGTCGCCAAGCGCGCCATCATCGTCTCCGGCCAGCCCTTCATGGGGGGCGTGAATGGCTTCCAGTGGCTCGCCCAGCTCGTGCAGCGCAACCTCAAGGACAGCATCGACGCCTTCGTGCGGGACGATGCCGACCTGGCCGAGCGCGTCTGGGCCGCCGATGCGCCGGTGGACGACATCTACACCGGCATCTTCCGCGAGATGCTGACGCATATGATGGAGGATCCCCGCAACATCACGGCCTGCACGCACATGCTCTTCATCGCGAAGAACTTCGAGCGGATCGGCGACCACGCGACGAACATCGCGGAGACCGTGCACTACGCCGTGCGGGGCGCGGTGCTGCCGGAGGACCGGCCCAAGGCCGACATCTCGGCCGAGGTGCCCCCCTATCTCGGGCCGACGGCATGAGGATCGGCAGCCTCCCCGACAACCAGCGCCCGACCATCCTGGTGGTGGAGGACGAGGCGCCGCTGCTGACGCTGCTTCGCTACAACCTGGAAAAGCAGGGCTTCCGGGTGGAGGAGGCGACGGACGGCCCCGAGGCGCTGATCCGGGTTGCGGAGTCCAAGCCCGACCTCATGCTGCTGGACTGGATGCTGCCCGCCATGTCCGGCCTCGAGGTCTGCCGCCAGCTCCGGCGCCGGGCCGACACGCGCGACCTGCCCATCATCATGGTCACCGCCCGCACCGAGGAGGCGGACGCCGTCCGCGCCCTGGACACCGGGGCGGACGACCATATCGGCAAGCCGTTCACCATCGAGGCACTTCTGGCGCGGATTCGCGCCGTGATGCGCCGCGCGACCGGGCCGACGCCGAAAGGGGTGCTGTCCTGGCAGGATATCGCGATGGACCAGGACGCGCACCGCGTGACGCGCGGCGGCCGCACCCTCCATCTCGGGCCGACGGAGTACCGCCTGCTGGAGTTCTTCCTCCAGCACCCCGGGCGTGTCTTCTCGCGCGAGCAGTTGCTGGATGCCGTCTGGGGGCGCGACATCCATGTGGAGTTGCGCACGGTGGACGTGCATATCCGCCGCCTCCGGAAGGCGGTGAACGGTGACCACGACACGGATGTGATCCGCACGGTCCGCAGCGCCGGTTACGCGCTGGACACGGAGAGCTAGTCCGGCCGCCTCACGCTCCGCGCTTTCGACAGGGAGTGGCTGCCCAGCTCCCGGGTAGTCCGGCCTGGGCCGAGGACGAGCCCGGCGCTCGCATCAGCACCGCGCCGCTACGGCGCTTTTGCCACTGCCGGCAGCCGGGATGGGCCTACCCGCCCGGAAGCGGGAAAAGCGGCCGCGCCCCATCCGCAGTCCGCGGAGAGCCTTTCAGGCACTTCCCCTGTGCTAGAGACTTGGAAAGGAACGATGCTTCCCGCCCTGGCGCATCGTTCGACTTGACAAACTGCAACTTTCGGGACGCAGCCCTCATTTTTGAGGATGTCAGGGATCGCGCCATCGTGAATAATTGTGGGGAAACCTCGTAGGGTAACCGCGTCATGCCCGACCGACTCTCCTCCCTCGTGACGGCGATATGCGCGAGGGACGGCGTGGGCGTTCCCCAGGGCATCGCGGGCTCCAACGACAACTTCCTCCAGATGGATGAGGCCGGGCAGGCCTTCGCCTTCCCGCCGGAACCGTGCTGGGAGGGGCCAGGAGCGATCCTCACCCTCGGCATGCAGGACGGGCGGCACGGGCTGGGGGCGGTCCGTGCCGTCTCGGCCGTGGACGGCACGGGCGGCACGGCCGAGGACCTCGAGGTCGTCCTGCGCCTGCTCGCCCATTACGGCCTCTGGCTCGGGTTCCAGGGGAGGGCGGAGGCCGTGCGGCCCGGGCGGCTGCGGCGCATGCCCGTGGTCGTCGGCGAAACCGGGCGGATCGAGTACCGTCTCGACCTCCGGCGGATCGCCCGCGGGGGGCAGCGCCTCTCGGCCGATGCCACGATCCTGCTCGACGGCCGCCCCGTCGCCCTGCTGGACAACCTCTGCATCGTCTTCCGCCCCCTTCACGGGGGAGGCGCGGGGCGGCGGCGCCTGGGGGGATAGCTCGTCCGGGTTTGCCCTCCGCCTCTCGCCCGGCGATGCTGGGGCCTCGCGCCGAGCCCGGAGGGGCTTCCCGCGGGAGGAGCCAGGAGAAAGCATGCCCGAATATCCCTTTACCGCCGCGGATCTCGAGGCCCTTCGCGCCTGGGACACGCCGACGATCTGCAACGCCCTGGAGATGGTCGCCCCCCATCGGCGCGGGCACGGCTTCACCCTCCGCCCGCTCGTGCCGGCCTCGACCACTCTGCCGCCGATCTGCGGCCTCGCGCGCACGGGCACCATCCGCGCCGCCGCGCCCTCGGGCCGGGCAAAGGAGGTGGACCGCGCCGCCCGCATCGGCTGGTACGAGTATGTCGCCGACGCCGCCATGCCGAGCGTGGTGGTGCTCCAGGACCTCGACGACACGCCGGGCACCGGCGCCTTCTGGGGCGAGGTGAACACGAACGTCCACAAGGCGATCGGGGCGCTGGGCTGCGTGACCAACGGCTCGATCCGCGACCTCGACATGCTGGCGACGGGGTTCCAGCTCATCGCCGGCGCGGTGAACCCTTCCCACGCCTATGTCCACATCGTGCAGTACGGGCAGGAGGTCTCGGTGCACGGCATGGCCTGCCACCATGACGCGGTGGTGCATGCGGACCGCCACGGGGCGGTGGTGATCCCGCACGACGCGGTTACAAAGATCCCGGCGGCAATCGAGCTCCTCTCCCGCCGGGAGAAGGTGATCCTCGACCTCTGCGCCTCCCGCGACTTCACGGTGGCGGCGCTGCGCGAGGCGCTCGCCCGGGCGGATGAGATCCATTGAGCGAGGTCGCGTCCCTCGTTCTTACCCCGGCGGCCGTCTGCGGGCTGAACCTGCCAATGAAGGGTCCGAAGTGGATCCTCCGCAAGCCGGCCTGACCGGCCGGGAGGAGGGGAGGGCGCCCGGCCCCCGGGCCGCGCCCGATGGGCCGGGTGCGCCCAATCCGAGGGCAGGCTGCGCACCGGACGGGCCGCTCGCGTTCCCGGCCACGCCTTGGGCTGGCGAAGATATACGATATCCGGGTTGACGGCCTGCCGTGCCGGGGGAACCATCCTCGGGCACGGAGGACCCCGCGATGAACGTCTCCACCAAGCCGGGCCTGGGCGGGGCCGGCGATGCGCCCGCCGGCATGAGCGCCGAGGAATGGTCGATCCGCTGCGACCTCGCGGCGCTCTACCGGCTGGTGGCTCACCACCGGATGACGGACCTCATCTACACCCACATCTCAGCGCGCATCCCGGGGCCGGAGCACCACTTCCTCATCAACCGCTACGGCGTGCTCTTCCACGAGATGCGCGCGAGCGACCTGGTGAAGATCGACCTCGACGGCAACGTGCTCGAGGACGAGCCCGCCTCCCGCAAGGTGAACGCGGCCGGCTTCACCATCCACTCCGCCATCCACATGGCGCGGGAGGATCTGAGCTGCGTGGTCCACACCCACACCGCCGCAGGGATCGCGGTGTCCTGCCAGAAGCACGGGCTGCTGCCAATCAGCCAGCACGCGCTGAAGTTCTACGGCCACCTCTCCTATCACGGCTATGAGGGCATCGCGCTCGACCTGGACGAGCGGGAGCGGCTGATCGCGGATCTCGGCCCCACCAACAAGGCGATGATCCTCCTGAACCACGGGCTGCTGGTGGGCGGCCGCACCATCCCCGAGGCCTGGAACGCCATCTACTACCTCGAGCGCGCCTGCCAGGCGCAGGTGGCCGCGCTGGCCGGCGGCGCCGAGCTGGTCTTCCCGCCCGAGGAGGTCAGGCTGAAGACCGCCGCCCAGTTCAACAGCCCGACGAGCCTCGCCCATGCCCAGTTCTCCTGGGAATCCTCCCTCGCGCTGATCGAGGGGCAGGGGAGGGACTGGCGGTCTTGAGCGCGCCTCTTCTCATCACCGGCGGCCGCATCTTCCGCGGCCTCTCCGGCGGCTTCGCCGAGGCCCTGCTGGTCCAGGACGGGCGCGTGGCCGCGGTCGGCCCGGCGGAGGAGGTGGAGAGGGCCGCGCCGAACGGCGCGCGGCGGGTGGACCTTGCGGGGCGGGTGGCGATCCCGGCCTTCAACGAGGCCCATATGCACCTCCTCCCCTACGGCCTTGCCCTCTCGCAGGTGAACCTGCGCGCCGAGCAGGTGACGACGCTGGACGAGTTGCTGCGCCGCGTGGGCGAGGCGGCGCGGAAGGTCCCGAAGGGCGCCTGGGTGCTCGGCCGCGGCTACGACCACGGCGCGCTCGATGTCGGCCGGCACCCCACGGCGGAGGAGCTGGACCGGGTTTCGCCGGACAATCCCGTCCATATCGTGCGCACCTGCGGCCACATGTCCGTCGCCAACACCGCCGCCATCAGGGCCGCGGGCGTCGGCCACAACACGCCGGACCCCGAGGGCGGGGCGATCGAGCGGCGCGGCGGAGAGCTCACCGGCCTGTTCCAGGAACGGGCCATGCGGCTGGTGGTGGACTCCATCCCGCTGCCGAGCGAGGACGCGATGGTGGCCGCGATCGAGGCGGCGGGGCACGACCTCGCGGCCCGCGGCTTCGCCAGCGCCTCCGACATGAATGTCGGCATGACCGCGGGGCTGAACGAGATCGCCGCCTACCGCCGCGCGCTGGCCGAAGGGCGCCTCATCCAGCGCATGTGGCAGGTCCTGGCCGGCAATCCCGAGGGCATCGCCGAAGCCGCCTGGAACGAGGGGCTTCGCCCGGACCACACGCATGACATGCTCGCCTGGGGCGCCGTGAAGGTCTTCGGGGACGGGTCGGCCGGTGGCCTGACCGCCGCTTTCTTCGAGCCCTATCTGGAGAGCGCCGGGGGCGGGACGGGGATGTTCATGTTCCCCGACGAGACGATCCACCGCCTCCTCGCCCTCTACCACCGCCAGGGTTGGCAGCTCGACATCCACGCCATCGGCGATGCCGCAATCGAGCAGGTGCTGGTGGGGATGGAGAAGGCGGACACGGAGGAGGCGCCGCTCGCCGGCCGCCGCCACCGGATCGAGCATTGCGGCTTCCTCAACGCGGGCCAGCGCGCGCGCATGAAGGCGCACGGCATCATCCCCGTGCCGCAGCCCTCCTTCATGTACGAGTTCGGCGATCTCTACGTCCGCAATCTCGGCCAGGCGCGGGCCGAGGCCGCCTATCCCATGCGGACCTGGCTGGAGGAGGGGCACAATCCCGCCGCCTCCACCGACTGCCCCGTCTGCTCGGTGGACCCCTTCGCGAATCTCTTCACCATGGTCACGCGCCGGACGAACAAGGGGACGGTGCTGGGGCCGGAGGAAGCGCTGACGATGGAGCAGGCCGTCCACTGCTACACCTGGTGCGGGGCGCACTCGCAGTTCGCCGAGGGCCGGCGCGGCACGCTGGAGCCGGGGATGCAGGCCGACATCGCCGTGCTGTCGCGCGATATCTTCGCCATCCCGCCCGAGGAACTGCTGGCGGTCGAGGCCGACCTCACCCTGCGCGGCGGCGAGCCGATCTTCGACCGGCACGGCGCCCTGCGCGCTGCGGCGGCCTGACGGGATGGGCCGCCACGCCGTCCAGCGATTGCTGATGGCCATCCCCGTCCTGTTCGGGGTGGTGCTGGTGGGCTTCCTGCTGATGCAGGTCGTGCCGAACGACCCGGCGCTGGTGCGCGCCGGCCCTTCCGCCACGCCCGACGTGATCGCGGCGATCCGCCGCGACATGGGGCTGGACCGGCCGCTCTACGAGCAGTTCGGCCTCTATCTCTGGCGGTTAGCGCATGGGGATCTCGGCGTCTCCATCATCAACAACGTCCCGGTGGTGCAGGAGCTGGCGAGCACGGTCGGCCCGACGCTGGAGCTGATGTTCGCGAGCCTCATCTGGTCCATCCCGATCGGCATCGCGCTCGGCACGGCCGGCGCCTACTGGCGCGGGCGGCTGGTGGACCGGATCATCACCGCCTTCGCGGTGGCGGGCGGCTCCATCCCGGTCTTCTTTCTCGGCCTGCTGCTGATCTGGTATGTCGGCTTCAAGCTGCAGCTGCTGCCCTTCACCGGGCGCAGCGGCCCGCTCTGGAGCGAGGAGGGGCTGAAAGGCATCCTCCTGCCCGCGCTCACCCTCGGCGGCACCTTCATCGGCCCCGTCGCGCGCATGACGCGCACGGCCGTGCTCGACGTGCTGGGCGTGGAACACGTCCGCACCGCGCGGGCGAAGGGGCTGGGCGAGTTCCGCGTCGTCACGCGCCACGCGCTGCGCAACGCGCTGATCCCCGTCGTCACGCTGATCGGCTTGCAGATCGGCTTCCTCCTCGGCGGCGCGGTCGTGACGGAAACGGTGTTCTCCTGGCCCGGCGTGGGGCGGCTGGCCGTGGGCGCGATCCTCTCGGCCGACTTCCCGATGGCGCAGGGCACGATCATCGTCCTCTCCCTCGGCTTTATCCTTATCAACCTGGTGGTGGACGTCCTCTACGCCGCCCTCGATCCCCGGATGCGGAGCTGATGAGCGCGGCGCTGGAAACACCGACCCTCCCCGCCGAAGCCGCGCCGCCGAAGCGGCCGGGAACGCTGGCGCGGCTGCTGCGGGAGCCGGCGGCGGCCATCTCGCTGCTGCTCGTCCTGCTGATGATCGGGGCGGCCGCCCTCGCGCCGGTGCTGGCGCCGACCGACCCTTATGACAACGACCTCGCCGTCGCCATGCAGGCCCCCGGCTCGCCCGGGCTGCCCCTGGGCGCGGACGCGCAGGGGCGAAACCTCGTCACGCGCCTGCTCTACGGGCTCAGGATCACCCTGCTCATGGGGCTCGCCTCGGTGCTGCTGGGCGGAGGCATCGGGGCGCTGCTCGGATTCACGGCGGCGTTCTACCGGCGGGTGGACGGGCTGATCATGCGGCTGATGGACGTGATGCTCTCCTTCCCCGCCATCCTCTTCGGCCTGGCGCTGGCGGCGATCTTCGGCCCCGGCATCCCGGCGGTGGTGCTGGCGCTCTCGGTTGCCACCGTGCCGCTGATGGCGCGCATCGTGCGCGGCTCCGCGCTCGCGGTGATGGGGCTGGACTACATCGAGGCGGCGCGGGCGACCGGCATGTCGGATGCGCGGATCATCCTCCGCCACGTCGCGCCGAACTGCCTCTCTTCCATCTTCGTCTTCGCGACGCTGCGCTTCGGGCAGGTGATCCTGCTGGGCTCCGCGCTCTCCTTCCTCGGCCTCGGCGCGCAGCCGCCGACGCCGGAGCTGGGCGCCATGGCGAGCGACGGGCGCAACTTCCTGTTCTTCGCGCCGCATATCGCGGTGATCCCGTGCGTCGCCATCTTCGCGGTGGTGCTCGCCTTCAACGTGCTGGGGGACGCACTGCGGGACGCGCTCGACCCCCGGCTCCGCGCGTGACAGAGAGGGACAGGACGATGAAGAAGTGGCTTCTTGCCGGCATGGTGGCCATGGGCGCCGCGGCGCCCGCGGCCGAGGCGCTGGCCCAGGCGGCGCCGCGCAACACCCTCGTCGTGCTGCGCGAGATCGACGCGGACAACTACGATCCGCCCCGCTCCACCGCGCGCGGCGCGGGCGAGGTCGTGTACATGATGAGCGACACGCTCGTCTCGCTCGACTGGGACCAGAAGACGATCCGCCCGGGGCTGGCGGAGTCCTGGACCGTCTCCGAGGACGGCAAGACCTACACCTTCAAGCTCCGCCGGGACGTCACCTTCTGCGACGGCAAGCCCTTTACCGCGCGCGACGTCGCCTACACCATCAAGCGCTGGGTCGATCCCGCCACCCGTTCCCCCGTGCGCTGGCGCGCGGGCCCGGTGGACGACGTGGTGGCGGTGGACGACTACACCGTCGAGTACAAGCTGAAGGAGCCCTATGGCGAGCTGCTCTACCAGCTCACCCTCTTCTTCGCCTCCGTCGTGGACCAGGCCACGGTCGAGAAGCTGGGCGCGAATTTCGGCGTGCAGGGCTTCAACGGCACCGGGCCCTATTGCTGGGTTTCCTGGTCGCCGCGCCAGGACTTCGTGCTGCAGCGCCACCCGAACTACCGGTGGGGCCCGCCCATTTACCAGAACCCCTCGCCGCAGGTGGAGCGGGTGATCTGGCGCGTCATCCCCGAGGCGAACACGCGGCTGGCGGCCATGCAGTCCGGCCAGGGCGACGTGACGCAGTATGTCCCGCAATTCGCGATCCAGGGCCTGCGCAACGTCCCGACCGTGAAGCTGGCGCGCCAGGAGAACTACTTCTGGGACTTCTTCATGGGCTTCAAGGTGGACAAGCCCGTGGTGAGCGACCCCGCGGTGCGCCGCGCGATCAACCTGGCCGTGAACCGCAGCGCCGTGGTGCAGGCCACCTTCTTCGGCGCGGCCGATCCGGCCGATGCCTATCTGAACCCCCGCGTCACCGGCTACGACGCCGAGGCCGCGAAGATGGTGCCGCAGTTCAACGCCGATGAGGCCCGCCGCGTGCTCGACGAGGCCGGCTGGAAGCCCGGTGCGGACGGCGTGCGCGAGAAGGACGGGCAGCGCGCCTCCTTCCTCCTCTACGGCCTGCAGACGGCCGAGTGGCGCCGCATGGCCGAGGCGATGCAGGCGGATCTCCGCCGCGTGGGCGTGGAGATGCGCGTCCAGCTCTGGGACGCCACGGTGGGCTGGGGCAAGCTGGCGACGCAGGAATTCGACGCCTTCGTCATGTCCTATCCCTATATCTCCGCGACGGACGGCTTCGCCCTGTACTTCGACAGCGCCAACAAGCCGACGCCGAACCGCATGAACTGGACGGACGCCGAGACCGACCGCCTGCTGCGCCAGGCCAAGACCG
This sequence comes from Muricoccus pecuniae, assembly GCF_014199205.1. Taxonomy (GTDB): domain Bacteria; phylum Pseudomonadota; class Alphaproteobacteria; order Acetobacterales; family Acetobacteraceae; genus Roseomonas; species Roseomonas pecuniae. The sequence goes on from NZ_JACIJD010000007.1 coordinate 19,747, forward strand.
CGCTGACGGAGGGCGAGCGGAGCCAGGCCATCGCCGAGGCGCAGCGCCGCATCGTGAGCCAGAATGTCTGGGTGCCGCTGGCCCGCGAGCAGCTCTGGCTCGCCTCCTCCCAGCGGACGGAGGGCGCGCGGCCGCACGGCATCTACGGCGTCGGCCTCTACAAGGGCCTCGACATTCGCCTGACACGCTGAGACCGGGCAGGGGCGGCGGCACCGCCGCCCACCCATCTGGGGGACGAGCCATGACCACCACCGTTATCCGCGACGCCGATGTTGTCGTTGCCTGGGACGCCTCGGCAAAGCGCCACGTCTATCTCACCGGCGCCGACATCGCCTTCGAGGGCGGCATCATCACCTATGTCGGCCGCGGCTATACCGGCCCGGCGGAGGAGGAGGTCGGCGGCCGCGGACTGATGGTTATGCCGGGGCTGGTGAACATCCACTCCCACCCCTCCAGCGAGCCCATGAACAAGGGGCTGCTGGACGAGATCGGCTCGCCCGGGCTCTACAACTCGTCTCTCTACGAGTACATGCCGATCTTCCGCGCGGATTCGGGCGCGGTGCCGAGCTGCGTGCGCGTGGCGCTGAGCGAGCTGCTGCTCTCTGGCGTCACCACCGTCGCGGATCTCTCCATGGCGCATCCGGGCTGGCTGGACCTGCTGGCGGGATCCGGCATGCGCGTCTGCGTGGCGCCCATGTTCCGCTCCGCCCGCTGGTACACGAAGAACGGCCATGTGGTGGAGTACGAGTGGGACGAGGCCGCCGGCGAGAAGGCGATGGCCGAGGCGCTGCAACTCGTCGACCGCGCGCAGCAGCACGAGTGCGGCCGCCTCTTCGGCATGGTGGTGCCCGCGCAGATCGACACCTGCGCCCCCGGACTGCTGCGCGAGAGCAGCCAGGAGGCGGCGGCGCGCGGCCTCTCCTGGCAGATCCACGCGGCGCAGTCGGTAGTGGAGTTCCACGAGATCACCCGGCGGCACGGCTACACCCCCATCGGCTGGCTCGACAGCATGGGGCTGCTGAACGAGCGCGCCATCATCGGCCACGGCATCTTCCTCGACGACCATCCCTCCACGCCCTGGCACACGAGCACCGACCTCTCCCGCCTGGCGGAGACGGGAACGACGGTCGCGCACTGCCCGACCGTCTTCGCGCGCCGCGGCATCACCATGAAGAACTTCGGCCGCTACAAGCGCGCGGGCGTGAACATGGGGCTGGGGACCGACACCTATCCCCACAACATGCTCGATGAGATGCGGCTCGTCGGCTATCTCGCCCGCACCCAGGCTACCGATCCACGGGCGGTCACGACGACCGAGATCTTCGACGCCGCGACGATCGGCGGCGCCCGCGCGCTCGGGCGCGAGGACATCGGCCGCCTCGCCGCGGGATGCCGCGCCGACATCGTGCTGGTGAATGCGGAGCACCCCATGATGCGCCCGGGCCGCGATCCCGTGCGCAGCCTCGTCTACGCGGCCGGGGACCGCGCGCTGCGGGACGTGTATGTGGACGGGCAGCTCGTCGTGAAGGACGGGATGGTGCTGACCATGGACTACGAGGCCGCGGCGGCGGAGCTGCACGAGGCGCAGAAGCGCGTGCTCGACAGCGCCCCCTCGCAGGACTGGGCGCATCGCCCGGTGGAGGCCATCAGCCCGCCGAGCTTCCCATGGGCGTGAGCAACGCGCCGCTCCTCCGCGTCGAGGGCCTCCGCACCCTCTTCTCCACCAGCGCCGGGGACATCGCGGCGGTGGATGGCGTGAGCCTGGAGGTGCCGCGCGGCAAGACGCTCGGCATCGTGGGCGAGAGCGGATGCGGCAAGTCGATGCTCTCCCTCTCGATCATGGGGCTGGTGCCACGCCCCGGCCGGGTAGGCGCGGGGCGCGTCCTGCTGGAGGACATCAACCTCACCGGCCTTACCCCTGCCGGGATGCGGGCCGTGCGCGGCGCCGGGATCGCGATGATCTTCCAGGAGCCCATGACCTCCCTGAACCCCGTCCACACCGTCGGGGACCAGATCGTCGAGGCCATGCGCGCCCATGACGCCGGGGCGAGCGAGGCGGAGCTGCGCAAGCGCGCTATCGACGCGCTGCGCCGCGTGCGCATCCCCTCGCCCGAGCGGCGCTTCGGGGAGTACCCGCACCAGCTCTCGGGCGGCATGCGCCAGCGCGTGATGATCGCGATGGCGCTCGCCTGCCGCCCGCGCCTGCTCATCGCGGACGAGCCTACCACCGCGCTCGACGTCACCGTGCAGGCGCAGATCCTCGACCTCCTGCGCGACCTCCAGGCGGAGACGGGCATGTCCGTCATCCTCATCACCCACGATCTCGGCGTGGTGGCGGAAATGGCCGACGAGGTCGCCGTGATGTATGCCGGCCGCGTGGTGGAGCGCGGCACCGCGCGCGACATCTTCGAGGACCCGCAGCACCCCTACACGATCGGTCTCCTCGGCAGCATCCCGCGCATCGAGGAGGACCGCGAGCGCCTGCTCTCCATCGACGGCAGCGTTCCCCCGCCCTTCGCCCTGCCGCAGGGCTGCCGCTTTCATCCCCGCTGCCCCTTTGCCATCCGTGCCTGCACGGAGAAGGACCCCCCTTTGCGAGAGCTCTCCCCCGGCCACCAGGCGGCCTGCATCCGCGCGCCGGTCGAGGCGGTGGTGGAGTGCCTGGTATGACCGAGGCGCCGCTTCTCGAGGCCGTGGGCGTCGCCAAGCACTACCCTGTGAAGAAGGGGCTGATCGTCTCGCGCCAGGTTGGCGCCGTGCGCGCGGTGGACGGCGTCTCCTTCGCGCTGAACCGCGGGGAGACCCTCGCCTTGGTGGGGGAGAGCGGCTGCGGCAAGTCCACCACCGCGCGCGTCGTCATGCGACTGATCGAGCCGACCGCCGGCGACATCCTCTTCAAGGGCCAGAACGTCACGGAGGTGGGCGGTGCCCGGCTGCGCGCCCTGCGGCGGCACCTCCAGATCGTCTTCCAGGATCCCTATGCCAGCCTCAACCCGCGGCTGACGGTCGCGGACGCCGTCGCCGAGCCCATGGCGGTCCACGGCATCGGCAGCGCCGCCTCCCGCCGCGAGCGCGTGGTCGAGTTGCTGCGGCTGACGGGGCTGCGCCCCTTCCACGCGGACCGCTATCCCCATGAGTTCTCCGGCGGCCAGCGCCAGCGCATCGGCATCGCGCGCGCCCTCGCCGTGGAACCGGAGGTGGTGGTGCTGGACGAGCCGGTGTCGGCGCTCGACGTCTCGATCCAGGCCCAGGTCGTGAATCTGCTGGGGGACCTGCAGCAGCGCCTCGGCCTGTCCTATCTCTTCATCGCGCACGACCTCGCCGTGGTGAAGCACGTCGCGGACCGGGTCGCCGTGATGTATCTCGGCCGCATCGTGGAGGTGGCGCCGAAGCGCGCGCTCTTCTCCGATCCCCGGCACCCCTATACGCGTGCGCTGCTGGCCGCCATTCCGCGCCCGGATCCCTCCCGGCGCGGGACGGTCACGCCGCTGGGCGGGGACCTGCCGAGCCCCCTCGCCATTCCGAGCGGCTGCCGCTTCCACACGCGCTGCCCCCTGGCCCAGCCACTCTGCAAGGAGAGCGACCCGCCGCTGCGGGAGATCGCGCCCGGGCACACCAGCGCCTGCCACTTCGCCGAGGACCTGCCGCGCTTCGACGCCGAGGCCGGGGCGGGGCTGGCCCCCGTCGCCGCGCGCCGCCTCGCCGCCTTCGCCGCGGCGCGGGAGTCCCGGACGGCCGAGCCGACCCCGGCCCCCGTGCCTGCCGCCTGAGAGCCCATTGCCGGGCCGCCGGCCCGGCCGCAGGATGCGCGCGAACAGATGGGGGAAGCGCTTCCGTGACCGTCACTCTCCTCGCGCCGCGGCTCATCCTCTCCGGCGGTGGCTCGGTTTCCAAGGTGGCGGAGGTGCTGGCACAGCTCGGCCTCTCCCGCCCGCTGGTCGTCACCGATCCCTGGATGGCCTCCTCCGGCACGGTCGAGCGGTGCCTGGAGCCGCTGCGCGCCGCCGGCATCACCCCCGGCCTGTTCCACGAGACCGTGCCGGACCCGACCGACGAGGTGGTGGCGGCGGGCGTGCGCGCCTTCCGCGCCGGGGACTACGACTGCCTCATCGGTTTCGGCGGGGGCAGCCCGATGGACACGGCCAAGGCCATGGCCATCCTCGCGGCCGCGCCGGAGGGGGTGCATATCCGCGCCTTCAAGGTTCCGGCCGGGGCCAACAACGGCGCGGTGCCCGTGATCTGCATTCCCACCACCGCCGGCACGGGCAGCGAGGCCACGCGCTTCACCGTCATCACCGATACCGCGAATGACGAGAAGATGCTCATCGCGGGGCTCGGCGCCCTGCCGCTGGCCGCCATCGTGGACCACCAGCTCACCTGGACCGTCCCGCCCCGCACCGTGGCCGATACGGGGGTGGACAGCCTCACCCACGCGCTGGAGGCCTTCGTCAGCAGGAAGGCCAACCCGTTCAGCGACGACTACGCCCGCCTCGCCATGCGCCTGATCGCGCCGAATCTCCGCCGCGCCTATGCCGATGCCCAGAACGGCGGGGGCGGCGCGCGGGACGAGGAAGCGCGGGAGGCGATGATGCGGGGGGCCATGCTCGCGGGCCTCGCCTTCTCCAACGCCTCCGTCGCGCTGGTCCACGGCATGTCCCGCCCGATCGGGGCGCATTTCCACGTGCCGCACGGGCTGTCCAACGCCATGCTGCTGCCGGCCGTGACCCGCTTCGGCCTGCAATCCGCCCTGCCGCGCTACGCCGAGGCCGCGCGCATCATGGGGGTGGCCGGGGAGGGGGAGGGCGACCAGTCCGCCGCCGCCCGGCTGGTGGAGGAGTTGGAGGCGCTGAACCGCGACCTCTCCGTGCCCAGTCCGGCATCCCACGGCATCGCGGCGGACCGCTGGGACGGGCTGCTGGAGACCATGGCCGCCCAGGCCCTCGCCTCCGGCAGCCCCGCGAACAACCCGCGCGTGCCCGATGCCGGGGAGATCGTCGCGCTCTACCGCGAGGTCTATGCCTGAAGCGGCCGCGCCCTAGCCGCCGCTGAGCGGCCAGGGAGAGGTCTCCCAGCGGCTGCGGAGATCACCGAGGTCCCGCATGGCCAGGGCGGACCAGGCCTCGGCGCCCAGGTGGTTCGGCAGGACGCCGCGCGCCTCCGCCTGGGCGAGGTATTCCGGGTCGGTCACGGCGGCGGCCATGGCGCGGGCGAGGCGCGCCGCCGCCTCGGGGTCGATCCCCGCAGGCGCCGCGATCCCGCGCCGGAGCGCGACCTCCACGGGCAGATCAGCCTCCCGCAGCGTCGGCAGTTCCGGCAGCAGCGGGTGGCGGGTGGCGGAGGCAATGCCGAGGACGGCGAGCTTCCCGTCCCGCACCGCCCCGATCGCCTCCGGCAGGGTGAGAAGGGCGGCGCCGACATTGCCGGCGATGGCGGCCTGCCGCGCGGCGGCGGCGGAGGGAAAGTGGAGCTGCTCCATCGGCAGGAGCGGCGCGAGTTCCGCCGCGGCGATGGAGGCCGCGCTGACCGGCGGCGGAAGCCCCAGGGGGCGGCTCCCCCCGCGCGCGCGCAGCGCCTCCAGCTCCGTCCCCGGCGGGGCGAGCAGGACGACGGGCTCCTCCGTCACCGTGCCGAGAAGCCGGATCCGGCCGAGCAGCGGCGCGGCATTCCGCTCGACCACGCGCGCGACGAGAAAGGGGGTGGCGGCATAGGCCAGGACGGACCCGTCGCCCTTCGCTTCCGCGAGGTCGCGGATCGCGCCCAGCCCGCCCTCGCCGGCGCGGTTCACCACGCCCACCTGCACCCGCTTGAGATGCCGTTCCAGGAAGGGGGCGAAGCCGCGCACCCAGAGGTCCGCCGCGCTCCCCCCGGCCGCGCCGACCAGCAGCGTCACGGCCCGCGGCCTCGCGACGGCCGGGGTGTAGGGGATGGAGAACTGCGCCGCCGCCCCGCGCGCGCCGGCCGCGGCCAGGGCCAGCGCGCCGAGCAGCGCGCGCCGGGTGGTCACCCCCGGCGTTCCGCGACCGTGCCGCCGGCGCGGGCCGGTTGCGGCGCGGCGGGCCTGGCCGCCGCCTCCGTGCCGCGCCGCAGCCGGTTCTCCCCGAGGAAGAGGAGGATGGGTGCAGCGATGAAGATCGAGGAGGAGGCGGAGACGACGATGCCGAAGAGCATCACCCAGGCGAAGCCCGCCAGCGCGTCCCCGCCGAAGAGCGCCAGCGGCAGGGCGGAGAGGAACAGCGTCATGGAGGTGCCGAGCGTGCGGTTCAGCGTCTCGTTGATCGAGCGATCGATCAGTTCGCGCAGCGGCATCGTCTTGAACTTGCGCAGATTCTCCCGCATCCGGTCATAGACCACGACCTTGTCGTTGGCCGAGAAGCCGATGATCGTCAGGATCGCCGCGATGGTGGTGAGGTTGAACTCGATCCGCGTGACGGCGAGGAAACCTACCACCTTCGTCGTGTCGAGGATGAGGGTGACGATGGCGCCCACCGCGAACTGCCACTCGAAGCGGAACCAGATGTAGATCAGCATCGCGCCGAGCGAGATGCCCAGAGCGATCAGCCCGCCTGTGAACAGCTCGTCCGAGACGCGGTTGCCCACGGCCTCCGTGCGCAGGATGCGCGTGCCGGGCGCCGCCGCCTCGAGCGCACCGCGCACCCGGGACACGGCCTGCTGGGTGGCCGCCTCCTCTCCCTGCACGGGCAGCCGGATGAGGACGGTGGAGGCGTCGCCGAACTCCTGGATGCCGACATCGCCGAGGTTCAGGCCGGAGACGGCGCCGCGGAGACCGCCGAGATCGGCCGGGCCCGGGGTGCGCGCCTCCATGATGATGCCGCCCCGGAAGTCGATCCCCTGCTCCAGCCCGGGATGGAAGGCGAGGATCACCGAGCCGATGGAGAGGATCGCCGAGACGACGAGCCCCGCGATCCGGCCGCGCATGAACTGAATGCGCGTGTCGTCCGGAACCAGCCGGAACAGGGGGCGGAGGAAGCCGGGCATGGGTTTCTTCCCTCTCAGACCGGCAGCTCGCGCGGGCGGCGCGCGCGGTACCACCAGGAGACGAGCAGGCGGACGAGGGTGGTGGCGGTCCACATCTGCACGATCGTGCCGATGGCGACCGTGACGGCGAAGCCCTTCACCGGGCCGGAGCCGAAGGCGTAGAGGCAGACCATGGCGATCAGGTTGGTCAGGTTGCTGTCCATGATGGTGCCGGAGGCCTTGGTGAAGCCAGCCTCCAGAGCCTGGATCGGCGTGCGCCCCGCCCGCGTTTCCTCGCGGATGCGCTCGTTGATCAGGATGTTGGCGTCGAGCGCCGTGCCGAGGGTGAGCACGATGCCCGCGATGCCGGGCAGGGTCAGCGTCGCCTGGAGCAGCGAGAGGGCGCCGATCATCAGCAGGATATTCACGAGCAGCGCGATATTGGCGAACCAGCCGAGCAGCCCGTAGGCGAAGCCCATGTAGAGGAAGACGAAAGCCGCGCCGGCTGCGAGGGAGAGCATCCCCGCCCGGATGGCGTCCGCCCCCAGCTCGGGCCCGACCGTCCGCTCCTCCACCACCGTGAGCGGGGCGGGGAGGGCGCCGGCGCGCAGCAGCACGGCCACGTCATTCGCCGTGCGGGCGTTGAAGCTGCCCGAGATCTGCCCGCGCCCACCCGTGATGGGCTCGCGGATGACGGGGGCGGTGATCACCTTTTCGTCCAGCACGATGGCGAAGGGCCGGCCGACGTTCTGGCGCGTCACCTCGGCGAAGCGGCGGGTGCCGACGGAATCGAAGGTGAAGTTCACCACCCACTCGCCGTTGCGGCTGTCCTGCCCCGCGCGGGCATCGGAGAGGTTGGCGCCGTCCACCTCCACGCGGCGGCGCACGGCGTAGCGGCCGGGAAGCTGCCCGCCCCGCTCCTCGCCGGCCAGGAACTGCACCCCCGGGGGCGGGGCGCCGCCGGCATTCGGGTTCGCGTTCTCGTCCAGCAGGTGGAAGGTCATGCGGGCGGTGCGGCCCAGCAGGTCCTTGATGCGGTTGGGGTCCTCGACGCCGGGGAGCTGGACGAGGATGCGGTTCTGCCCCTGGCGGGCGATCAGCGCCTCGGCCACGCCGGTCTCGTCGATGCGGCGGCGGACGATCTCGATGGACTGCTCCACCGCCCCGCCCGCCCGCGCCACGAGTGCGGCGTCCGACAGGGTAGCGGTCACCGTGCCGTCGGGGTTCGTGGCCACAGCGATGTCGGGCTCGGTCACCCCGGTGGCGGAGCCGCGCACGGGGACGGGGATGGCCAGCTCGCGCAGCTGCGCCGCCGCGGCCTCGGCCTGGGCGGGATCGCGCACGCGGAGGGACAGGCGCCGGTTGTTCGGGTCCCCGGCCAGGTTGAGGTAGCCGATATTCCCCTGCCGCAGCCGGGTCCGGGCGGCGTCCGTGAGGCTCTCCACCCGTTCCCGCACCACCGCGTTCATGTCCACCTCCAGCAGGAGGTAGGACCCGCCACGGAGGTCGAGGCCGAGCGAGATCCCCCGCGCCGCCCATCCCGGCAGGGCCGAGCGGGGGACGAGGTTCGGGACGCAGAGAAGCAGGCCCAGGGCGATGACGCCGAGGATCGCGGCGACCTTCCACCGCGCGAAGTACAGCATGGCCTTTTCGGCCCCCCGTCAATTAACTGGCGTTATGCCCTGGAAACAGGGCCGGAACATGCGGCCCGGCCGCCCCCGATGCAACCCTTGCGCTTCCCTGCTACAGGCCGCGCGGTTACGAAGGGATCAACGTCACCATGCGGCTCCGTCTTGGCATCCTGGGCGCCGGGCATTTCGGCCGGTTCCACGCGCTGAAAGCCGCCAAGGGGCCGCGCTTCGAGTTCATCGGCCTGCACGACGCCAGCCCCGAGCGCGCCGCCCTGGTGGCCGGGGAGGCCAGCTGCCCCGCCCTGTCGGCCGAGGAGGTGATCGGCCGCGCGGATGCCGTCATCGTCGCCGCCCCTACCGCCTTCCACCACGGCCTCGCCCATGCGGCCCTGTCCGCGGGCCGGCACGTGCTGGTGGAGAAGCCCATCGCCGCTACGCTGGAGCAGGCGGACGACCTCGTCGCCCTCGCCCGTGCCAAGGGGGTGGTCCTCCAGGTCGGGCAGCTCGAACGCTTCTCCGGCGGAATGCGTGCCCTTCGGCAGGAGGGCGGGCTCGCGGCCCAGATCGGGCGGCCGCTGTATATGGAGGCGATCCGCATCGCCCCCTTCCGCCCGCGGAGCCTGGACGTTTCGGTGGTGCTGGACCTCATGATCCACGACCTCGACCTCGCCCTCGCCCTGGCGGGCAGCCCGCTGGTCGGGGTGGACGCGGTGGGGGCCAGCATTGCCTCGCCCACCATCGACATCGCCAATGCCCGGCTGCGCTTCGGCAACGGCGCCGCCGCCACCATCACCGCCAGCCGCGTCTCGCTGCACATGGAGCGCCGGCTGCGCCTCTTCGGGAGCGAGGGCTACCTCAACCTCGATCACCTGAAGCGCGAGATGATCCTCGTCCGGAAGGGGGAGGGCGAGGCGCTGGAGGAGGTCCCCGGCCACGGCCTCTCCCGCACTGCCTGGGCCGAGAGCGACAGCCTGGAGGCCGAGCACGCCTCCTTCGCCGCGGCCTGCCTCGACGGCGCGCCGGTGGAGGCCGATGGGACCGCAGGCCGCGCCGCCCTGGATGCCGCGCTGCGGGTGGAAGCGGCAGTGCGCGCCTCGCTGGAGGCGGCGCTCCCGGGCTGAGGCCGCCTCAGCGGCCCCCGGCGAGTTCCTCCAGGATCGGGCAGTCGGGCCGCGCGTCGCCGTGGCAGTGGGCGGCGAGGTGGCGCAGCGTGGCGGCCATGGCCGAGAGGTCCCGCGCCTTCGCCTCCAGCGCCTCCACATGGGCGAGCGCCACGCGCTTCACCTCCGCGCTCGCCCTGTTGCGGTCCCCCCAGAGGGCGAGCAGCCCCGCGATCTCGGCCAGGGAGAAGCCGAGGTCCCGCGCGCGGCGGATGAAGCGGAGCGCGTGGACATCCCCCTCGCCATAGTCGCGATAGCCGGAATCCCGCCGGGCGGCGGCGGGCAGCAGACCCACCGCCTCGTAATGCCGGATCATTTTGGCCGAGACGCCGGAGGCCTCGGCCGCCTCCCCGATCCTCATGCCTCGAAGCTCCGGAGCCGGAGCGCGTTGCCCACGACGAAGACGCTCGACAGCCCCATCGCCGCCGCGGCCAGCATCGGGGAGAGCAGCCCGGCCATGGCTACGGGGATCAGGACCACGTTGTAGGCGAAGGCCCAGAACAGGTTCTGCCGAATGTTGGCCAGCGTCGCGCGGCTGAGGGCGACCGCGGTCGGCACCCCGCGCGGGTCGCCGGAGATGAGCACGACATCGGCGCTCTCGATCGCCACATCCGTCCCCGTGCCGATGGCGATGCCGACATCGGCGGCGGCCAGGGCCGGGGCGTCGTTGATGCCGTCCCCGACGAAGGCGAGGCGCCCGGCGCCGCGCAGGCCGCGCACCGCCTCCACCTTGCCCTCGGGCAGCACTTCCGCCCTCACCTCGCCGATCCCGAGGGGGCGGGCGACCGCCTCGGCGGTGCGGCGGTTGTCGCCGCTCACCATGGCCAGGCGCAGGCCCATGGCGCGAAGGGCGGAGAGGGCAGGGGCCGCCGTCGGGCGCACGGGGTCGGCGACCGCGAGAATGCCGGCGAGCCGGCCATCAACCGCCGCATAGACCGGCGTGCGGCCGGCATCGGCCAGCCGCGCCGCCTCCGCCGCGAAGGGCGCCACCTCGAGGCCGAGCGCCGCCATGAAGCGGTCCGCCCCGACCTCCACGCGATGCCCGCCCACGCCCGCCCGCAGCCCCATGCCGGGCAGGGCCTGGAAGCCGCTCGCCGCCGGCACGGGGAGGCCGCGCTCCGTCGCCGCCTCCCGGATCGCACGCGCCACAGGGTGCTCGCTGCCGGATTCGGCACCGGCGATGAGGGGGAGGAGGGTGGCCTTGTCGAAGCCGGGGGCGGGGATGAGGTCGGTCAGGGCCGGGCGGCCCTCGGTGAGCGTGCCGGTCTTGTCCATGGCGACCACCGTCACGTCCCGCAGCGCCTGGAGCGCGGCGCCCCGGCGGAACAGCACGCCCAGCTCCGCCCCGCGCCCGGTGCCGACCATGACCGCGACCGGCGTCGCAAGCCCCATCGCGCAGGGACAGGCGATGATGAGCACGGACACCGCCGCGACCAGCGCCTCCGCCACCCCGCCCGCGAGGAGCAGCCAGCCGAGGAAGGTGAGGGCCGCGAGCGCCATCACCGCCGGCACGAACCAGCGCGTCACCCGGTCCGCCAGGGCCTGGATGGGCAGCTTGCCGCCCTGCGCCTCCTCCACCAGCCGCGTGATCCGGGCCAGCACCGTGGCCGAGCCCACGGCCGTGGCACGCAGGCGGAGGGAGCCCGCCCCGTTCACCGTGCCGCCGACCACGGCCTCCCCGGGGCCGCGCCGCACGGGAATGGATTCGCCCGTGACCATGGATTCATCGATATGGCTCTCGCCCTCCAGCACGAGCGCGTCGGTCGGCACGCGCTCGCCCGGGCGCAGGCGCAGCACGTCGCCCACTCGCAGGGCGGCGGCGGGGATCTCCTCCTCGCGGCCGCCGCGCTCCACCCGTGCGGTCGGGGGCTGGAGGTCCAGCAGGCGGCGGATGGCGGCCGAGGCCCGGCCGCGGGAGCGCGCCTCCAGCCAGCGGCCGAGGAGCACGAGCGCGACGATCACCGCCGAGGCTTCGAAATAGAGGTGCCGCTGCGTCTCCGGCACGAGGCCCGGCGCGAGGAGAACCACCGCCGAGTATCCCCAGGCCGCCAGCGTCCCGAGGGCGACGAGGCTGTTCATCTCCGGCCCGCCGCGGAACAGGGCCGGCCAGCCCGTACGGTGGAAGCGCAGGCCCGGGCCGAACATCGCCGCCGTGGCCAGGGCGAGTTGCGTCCAGTTCCAGGCCGGCCCGCCGACGGCGTGGTGAAGCGCGGGCAGGAGATGCCCGCCCATCTCCACCAGGAAGAGCGGCGCGGCGAGGAGGAGCGCGACGATCGCATCGCGCCGCAGCCCCGCCTCCTCGCCGCGCACGGGCGGGGCGGCGTGATGGTCGGGCGATGCGGCAGAGGGGGTGTCGTCGCCGGGCGAGGGCTCCGCCGCCTCGGGCGCGGGCTGGTAGCCTGCGGCGCGGACCGCCGCCTCCAGCGCGGGCCGGTCCACCGCCCCTGGCGCGTGGCGCACCGTGGCGCGGCGGGTGGCGAGGTTCACGACCGCCGCGTTCACCCCGGGCAGGGCGGCGAGCGCGCGCTCCACCCGGCCGGCGCAGGCGGCGCAGCTCATCCCCTCGACGCCGATCTCCGTCGCCTCCTCGGGCGAGGCGAAGCCGGCGCGGGAGATGGCGTCCCGCAGCGCCTCGGCGTCCAGCGCCTCTCCCTCCACCGTCACGCGGTGGGTGGCGAGGTTCACGGCCGCGCCGGAAACGCCGGGCAGGGCCGCGAGGGCGCGCTCCACCTTCCCGGCGCATCCGGCGCAATGCATGCCCTCGACGGGCAGGGTCAGGCGGCTGGCTTCGGCAACGGGCATCGCGGGCATCCTTCGCTGCCCGTCCAGATGGTGCTTCCCATCATGGGAAGGTCAAGGGGGGAGGCCCCTCTCAGGCCGCCTCCCCCTGGCGCCGCAGCCGCTCCGCCAGGAGGTTGACCTCGGCCCGCAGCGCCTCGCCCTGCAGCGCGACATCGCGGCTGGAGGCCCGCACGCCGTCCACCGCCTCGCCGTTGCCCTGCGCGGAGGCGCTGACATCGGCGACGCTCGCCGAGACGCGCCCCGTCCCCGCCGCGACCTCCTGCGCCGCGCGGCTCACCTCGCGCGTGGCCGCGCCCTGCTGCTCCACGGCGGCGGCGATGGCGGTCGCGATCTCGCTCGTGCGCTCCACCGTGCCGCCGATGCCCTGGATGGCCGTGACCGCGCGCGCCGTCACCGCCTGCATGAGGGCGACCTGCTCCCCGATCTCGCTCGTCGCGGTCGCCGTGCGGGAGGCGAGCGTCTTCACCTCCGAGGCGACCACGGCGAAGCCCTTGCCGGCATCCCCGGCGCGCGCCGCCTCGATCGTCGCGTTGAGGGCGAGGAGGTTCGTCTGCCCCGCGATCTGGGCGATCAGCGCGACGACGCTGCCGATCCGCTCCGCCCCTTCGGAGAGCTGGCGCACGGTCTCATCGGTGGCGCGGATCTCGGCCACGGCGCTTCCCGCGATGGCGGCGGTCTCGGCGACGCGGCGGGTGATCTCCTCAACCGTCGCGATCATCTCCTCCGCCGCGGCGGCGACGGTGCCCACGCCCGCGCTCGCCTCCCGCGTGTCGGTGGCGGCGGCCTCCGCCTGCGCGACCATGCGCTCGGCCGAGGCGGAGAGCGCGTCCGCCGAGCCGCCGAGGCGCTGCGACGATTCGGAGAGGGCGCCCGCGATGCTTCCGAGCGAGCGGTCCAGCTCAGAGGCCATGGAGAGCGCGGCCGCCCGTCGCTGCGCGGCGGCATGCGCCTCCGCCTCGGCCCGCTCCGCTTCCCGCGCGGAGGCCAGGCGCTCGATCTCCGCCGCGGAGCTCTCGGCCTGGCCGATCGCACTCGTGGCCTGCTGGCAGAGCCAGCAGAGGGCCGCCGCCTCGAAGATCACGATCACGGCGTGGAACACCACGCGCCCGAGATCCCCGCCGCCGGGAAAGACGAGGTAGGGCATGGCGTAGTTGAGGACGAGGTGGTGCAGCGCGATTGCCACCGTTCCGGCCAGCACCGCGCCCGCATCCAGCATGAGGGCACTCACGGCGAGCAGCGCGAAGAAGTACATGTGCCCGTCCGACTGCCAGGGATGCCCGGCCAGCTCCTCGATGAGAAGGGCGGGCATGAGGCAGAGGCCGACGGAGAGCGTGATCCGCGTCGCCGCCGTGCCCGGGCTGCACAGATGGGCGAGGCCCGCCACCGCCGCGATGCCGGCCCAGATCAGCAGGGGCAGGCGGAATTCCCCGCCGGCGAGAAGGCCCGAGGCGAGCAGCGCCGGGCCGTGCAGGAGGAGCGCGGCGAGGATCGCGCGCTCCGCCGCGCGGCGCAGGGCGCGGATGCGGACCCCGTCCGCGGTCGTCAGGAATTGGGAGAGCACGGTGTCTTCTCTTTCCAGGCCAGGCCGGGGCCGAAAGCGGAGCGGATGAGCGCGAGGTCGCCGCTCAGCACGGCGAGGCCCGGCGCGGGGAGGGAAACCAGGGCGATGCCGGACAGGGCCGGATCGCCGAGCGGGGCGAGGCCATCCGCGCCCAGCCGCACCAGGACCGGCACGCCCGCCACGGGGGCCAGCCTCGCGGCGGCGAGGGGGACTGTGGAGAGGGCGAGCAGGAGGGCGGCGGGAGCGAGGTCTCGGACGCGCATGACGGGCGTATGACGCTCGTTTAATGAAGCGTTCGTAAACGCCTGCCCGGTGCCGGAACGGGGCGCGGGATCAGACCTCCCGCGGCCCGCCCGCCCGGTTCTCCACCATCGCCATCAGGGTCTCCAGCGCGTCCGCCTCCTCCGCCGGCTTGTCCTGGCGGAGCCGCGCGATGCGGGGGAAGCGCATGGCCACCCCCGAGCGGTGGCGGGAGGAGAGCTGCGCGGCATCGAAGATCACCTCCAGCACGAAGCTCTTCTCCACCTCCCGCACCGGGCCGAACCGCCCGGTGGTGTGGTTGCGGACCCAGCGGTCGAGGAAGATCAGCTCCTGGTCCGTGAAGCCGGAATAGGCCTTGCCGACGGGCACCAGCTCCCGCGTGCCGCCGGGGTTCGTGCGCCAGAGGCCGAAGGTGTAGTCGCTGTAGTAGCTGCTGCGCTTGCCGTGGCCGCGCTGGGCATACATCAGCACCGCGTCCACCGAGAGCGGGGCGCGCTTCCACTTCCACCAGAGACCCTTCACCCGGCCGGGCAGGTAGGGGCTGTCGGCGCGCTTGATCATCAGCCCCTCGATCGAGGCCTCCCGCGCCGTGTCGCGCAGGGCGGAGAGGTCGTCGAGGCTGGCGAAGCGGATCATCTCCGAGAGGTCCATCCGCGCGGGCGCGTGGCGGGCGACCCAGGCCTCCAGCCGCGCGCGCCTGGCATCGAAGGGCAGGGCGCGCAGATCCTCCTCCCCGTCGAGCAGGAGGTCGTAGAGGCGGACGGCGACGGGGTAGTCCCGCATCAGCTTCGGGCCGATCACCTTGCGGTTCAGCCGCTGCTGCAGGTCGGAGAAGGGGGCCACCCGCCCGCCATCCGGCCCGTCCCGGATCACCAGCAGCTCGCCGTCGAGCACGGCGTGGAAGTCCATCGCCTCCGCGATCTCGGGGAAGGCGCCGGAGATGTCCTCCCCCGTGCGGGACCAGAGTCGCCGCCCGCCGGGGCCGGCGGTGAGCTGGACGCGGATGCCGTCCCACTTCCACTCCGCCCGCCAGTCGTTCGGCGCCGCCTCCACCGCCGCGATGTCGGGCGGCGCCTCCAGCGGATGGGCGAGCATGAGCGGGCGAAAGACGGGGGCGCCGGCCGCGTCCGGCCGCGGCCCCGTGCCCTCCAGCCAGCGGAAGAGCGGGATGTAGGGCGGCGCGACGCCGTGCCAGACCTCCTCGATCTCGCTCACATCCTGCCCCGCCCACTCGGCCAGCGCCGTCTTGGCCAGCCGCGCGGAGGCGCCGACGCGCAGCCCGCCGGTGACGAGCTTGATGAGGGCGAGGCGGCCGCCCGCGTCCAGCGTGTCCAGCCACCCCTCCAGCAGCGCCGGAACCTCGGCGCGCGAGGCCAGCTCCAGCCCCTCCACCACCTCGGAGAGGGCGGGCGGGGGGGCGTTCACCCCCTCCCGCGCGGGCCAGATGAGGGCGACGGTCTCGGCGAGGTCGCCCACATAGTCGTGGGAGAGGGCGAGCAGCACGGGGTCCACCCGGCTCGCCACGAGGTCGCGCACGATCGACGGCTTGGCGGCGGTGAAGGCCAGCTCCCCCGTCAGCGCGGCGAGGCCGACGCCCCGGTCCGGGTCCGGCTGCTCGGCGAACCAGCGCCGGATGAGGGCGATCTTGGCGTTGCGCCCGGGGGTGAAGACGAGCCGCTCCAGCAGATCGGCGAAGGCCTGCACGCTCATCGGCGGGTCTCCGGTGATCCCGGGCCGCGCGCCTCCAGGGCGATGCCCACGCGAAGCTCCGGCGCAACGGGTCGATGCGCCTCCGGTGCGGCGCTCAATGCGCCCCCCGGGCCTTGTCGGCCTCCTCCTCGGTGCTGGGTGCCTCGGGGGCACCCTCGTCCTCTTCGTCCCCGCGGCCGACGAGGTGCAGGGCGCGGCCGCGGATGCCGCGGAGGGAGAGCGCATGGACCAACGCGTCGTCCCGCCCATGCGTCACCCAGATCTCGGGGGCGCGGACCTCCTCTATCGTCTCCAGCAGCTCGTCCCAGTCGGCGTGGTCGGAGACGATCAGGGGCAGCTCCACCCCGCGCAGCTTCGCGCGCTGGCGCACCGTCATCCAGCCCGAGGCGGCGCAGGTGACGGGATCGGCCAGGCGCCGCGCCCAGGGCGTGGCCTCGGCCGAGGGAGGGGCGAGCACGATCTCCCCCGCCAGGATCGGCGGATGGCCGCGCTTCAGCCCCTTTGGCACGGGGCGCAGGTCGCCCAGCGGCACGCCGAGCGATTCGTAAAGGGTGCAAAGCTTCTCCACGGCGCCATGGAGATAGACCGGCCGGTCCCAGCCGGCCTCCCGCAACAGGGCGATGATCCGCTGCGTCTTCCCCAGGGCATAGGCGCCGACGACATGCGCGCGCTCGGGAAAGAGGGCCACGCTGTCCAGCAGCCGCCGGATCTCGTGCGAGTCCGGGGGGTGGCGGAAGACGGGGAGGGCGAAGGTCGCCTCGGTGACGAAGACGTCGCACTCCATCACCTCGAAGCCCGCGCAGGTCGGGTCTCGCCGGCGCTTGTAGTCGCCGGAGACCACGATCCGGCTCCCGCGCCACTCCAGCGCGACCTGGGCCGAGCCGAGGACGTGCCCGGCCGGGAGGAGGGTGATGCGGACCCCGTTCACCGTGACGCTCTCCCCATAGCCCAGGGGCTGCTGCACATCGCCGGCGCGGTCCTCGCCGAAGCGGGCGCGCATGATGGCCAGCGTGTCCGGCGTGGCCAGGACGGCGCGGTGGCCGGGCCGGGCATGGTCGGCATGGCCGTGGCTGACGACGGCCCGGTCCACGGGGCGGGAGGGGTCGATGTAGAAGCCCCCCGGCTCGCAGAAGAGGCCGAGGGGCGTCACGGTCATCCAGGTCTCGGGATGGGGCATGGCGGGGAGATGGCCGCGCCGGCCGGATCTGAAAAGGATCGGCGCGCGCCCGACCCCCTCCGCCATCCGGGAGGGGAAGCGCTACTCCGCCGCCTCGGCGATCTCCAGCAGGGCCTCGCCGTCGCGCCGCTCGCGGGCGCCGCCACTGCAACGCGCGTTGCCGAGCGCGCCGCTGCCCGGATTCGTCACCTGCAGCTTCGCCTGGACGCGGCAGGCCAGCCGGTCGCCGGAGGCGCCGCCGCCGTTCCAGCGGCGGATCGCGTCCGCCCAGTTGCCCAGCCTCTCGAAGTGGCCCCGGAGGTAGGAGGCGCCCCAGTCGGCCGCCCGCCAGGGGTCCAGCGGCCAGTCGGAGTTGCGGGCATGAACGCGGGCGTTCACCTGCACGCAGCCCGCCATGACGTACTGGTTCGGCCGGGCGGCGCGGTAGATCCGCCGCGCCTCCTCCGTGCTCTCGGGGAAGACGGCCCGGCCGCCGATGTTCATCGCATGGGCGTGCAGGCCGGATTCGGCCAGGGCCACGGCCACCATCAGCCCGTCCGGGATGTTATGGGCGCGCTCGGCCTGACGAACGGCGTCGAGGCAGGCCGCGCGGGGGCTGTTGATGTCCCGGCGCTCGACCGCGGGGCGGGCTCCCGTGCGGTTGGGCTGGCTGGTGCTGGCCAGGATGATGCCGGGCGCCAGCCCGTCACCGGCCCGGTCCGCCATCGTCGGATCGGGCGAGGCGTTGGAGAGACCGCCTGCCTCGGCGGCGAATTGGGAACTATCCTCGGCCGTCGCGCAGCCCGCCGCGAGGGAGCCGAGGCTGAGGACGAGGGTCGAGGCGAGCACGGCCCGGACGACGCCACGAGGGCGTCGAGGGGCAGGGCTCCCGGCTCGGGTCGGAGGGGCGCTCCGCGGCATCGCGCACGGGAACGCCGCGTTGAGCTGCCGGCCGGAGGGGGCCGACATTCGGGGCGCGGACGTCATGGCAAATGCGGTACCAGCAAGACGCAGGTCAGCGCAACCCAAAAGGCCGACGGATCATTCCGGCCAATGATAACGCGTTGACGAAACGAAAGTCCTCGGGCGGTGCGGCGCCAGTAATTCCATAACGTCTCGTTGTATGGTGGCGACGAAGTATTCGGTATGCATTGAGTACTTGAGATGGGCTTGGAAAGGAGGATTCGATACTGGTGAATACAGTAACGGCCGGAAGCGTGCGGGCATGCGCAAGCGCGCGCCAGCGAGGCGCGTAGCGGGGCGAACTGGTGAGGAGGGGGAAACCAGGGGTGGAATAAAAGATGACGGCGCTACCCGCAGTTCCGGGATGCATTGCATCCTGCGGAACCCATGGCGGGTAACGCCGTCTCTTCGTTTCCTTCCCCAAACCCGGCCCGTCTTTGACGGCGGCTGGGGAGTGTGTTGCACGGTCTTGTATAAGACACAAGACCCTTAAGGAAAAACAACACCCGGACGTGCATCGCCCCATGCGCTCCCGCAGGAGAGGTTCCGACGCGCTCTCGCCCTGACTCGGCGCGCGGTGATAGGCTCGTCCGAGTCACCACCTTCGGAAACGTCCCTTGAACGAGTTGCGTCGGCCCGACGCCCGCCCCCTCTATGTCCAGGTCGAGGCGATCCTGAACGAGCGGATCGTGTCGGGCGAGTGGAAGTCCGGCCAGGCCATCCCCGCGGAGCCGGAACTGGCGGCCGAGCTCGGCGTCTCCGCCGGCACGCTGCGCCGCGCGCTGGCCCGGCTGGAGCAGCGGCACCTGATCGAGCGGCGCCAGGGGCGCGGCACCTACGTCTCGCAGCAGACGAGCCAGCAGGCGCTCGGCCTCTTCTTCCGCGTGCGGAACTTCGCGGGGAAGCCGGTGCGGCCGGAGAGCTTCATCACGGGCGTGACCACCGGCCCCGCGACGCCGGAAGAGGCCGCGCGCCTGCGGCTCTCCCCGGGCGAGGCGGTCCACCGCATCGACCGCAGGCGCCACCTGGAAGGCGAGCCCCGGATCGCGGAGCGGATCGCCCTGCCGGCGGCGCTGTTCCCCGGCCTCTCGCTGCCGCTCGCTCCGAAGCAGCTCGGCGCCGAGATCTATGTCCACTACCGCAACGCCCACGGCATCATCGTGGTGAGCGCCGAGGAGGACCTCTCCGCCGCCTCGGCGACCGAGGAGGAAGCGGCCTTGCTCGGCTGCCCCGTCGGCGCGCCGCTGCTGCTGATCGAGCGCGTGACCTTCGATGCCGCCGGCCGCCCGGTGGAGCTGCGCGTGTCCCGCCTCGACACGCGGGCGCACCGCTACGCCGTGGAGATCGTCTGAAGCCGGCCGGCGGCCCAGCGCGCGCTGTCCGCCACCACGGGATCCTCGTCCTCCGAAAGGCGTAGCGCGACCGGCAGCAGGGACGCGTCGCCCGAATTGCCGATGGCGTTCAGCACGTTCCGCACGAAGCGCCCGCGCCCCACGCGCTTGATGGGAGAGCCGGAGAAGCGCGCGCGGAAGGCGGCGTCGTCCAGCGCCGCCAGTTCCGCGAGGCGGGGCGCGACGAGGTCCTCCCGCGCGACCAGCCCGGGCACCGTGGTCGGCGTCGCGAAGCGGTTCCAGGGGCAGACGGCGAGGCAGTCGTCGCAGCCATAGATCCGGTTGCCCATGCGCGCGCGCAGCTCCTCCGGGATCGGGCCGCGATGCTCGATGGTGAGGTAGGAGACGCAGCGCCGGGGATCGAGACGGTAGGGCGCGGGGAAGGCGTCGGTCGGGCAGGCAGCCTGGCAGCGCGTGCAGGAGCCGCAGCGGTCGGCATGCGGCGCATCGGGCTCCAGGGCGAGGGTGGTGTAGACCTCGCCGAGGAAGAGCCAGGAACCGTGCGCGCGGGAGACGAGGTTCGTGTGCTTGCCCTGCCAGCCGAGACCCGCCTGCTGCGCCAGCGGCTTCTCCGAGACCGGCGCGGTGTCCACGAAGACCTTTACGTCGCTCCCGGCGAAGCGCGCCACCATCCAGCGCGCCAGCGCCTTCAGCCGCGACTTCACGAGGTCATGGTAGTCCCGATGGCGGGCATAGACGCTGATCGCGCCGCGATCGGGCATTTCGAGATAGCGGAGCGGGTCGTCCTCCGGCGCGTAGGAGAGGCCGAGGGAGACGACCGACAGCGCCTCCGGCCACAGCGCCCGGGGATGGGCGCGCTGCTCGGCGCGGCCCTCCATCCATCCCATCTCGCCATGCATGCCGGCGGCCAGGAAATCGGCAAGGCGGTCGCGCACCTCCGGGCCGAGCTCCGCCCGCGCGAAGCCCACCGCGTCGAAGCCCAGGCGAAGGGCCTCGTCGCGGATGAGCGCGCGCGGGTCGGCCTCGTTCATCCCCGGCCGCGATAGGGCGGGACGCCCTGGTCGGGAATCCAGGCACCGGTAGGCGGCGCGCCCGTCTGCCAGAAGACGTCGATCGGGATGCCGCCGCGCGGATACCAGTAGCCGCCGATGCGGAGCCAGACGGGGGCAAGCAACTCCACCAGCCGCTTGGCGATGTCCACCGTGCAGGCCTCGTGGAAGGCGCCGTGGTTGCGGAAGGAGGTGAGGTAGAGCTTCAGGCTCTTGCTCTCCACCAGCCAGTCCCCGGGGATGTAGTCGATCACGAGATGCGCGAAATCCGGCTGCGCCGTGATGGGGCAGAGGCTGGTGAATTCCGGCGCGGTGAAGCGGGCGACGTAGTGGGTGCCGGGATGCGGGTTGGGCACGCGCTCCAGCACCGCCTCCTCGGGCGAGCCGGGCTGGGCGGTGCTGCGGCCGAGCATGGTCAGGCCGGATACGTCGTGGTTCATGATGTTGTCTCCTCCGGCGAGGGCGGCTCGGGCGGCGGGGCGTTCTCCCAGCGCGCGGCGATGGCGGCGGCCTCGGCCTCGAAGCGACCCTCCAGGATGGCGGCGCGGAGCCGTGCCGTGAGGGTCTGGTAGTAGCGGATGTTGTGCCAGGTCAGCAGCATCGGGCCGAGCATCTCCTCGGCCCTGATGAGGTGATGGATATAGGCGCGCGAGTGCCGTGTGCAGGCGGGACAATCGCATTCCGGGTCCAGGCTGGACGCATCCTCGGCGTGGCGCGCGTTGCGCATGTTCAGCACGCCGCGGCTGGTATAGGCGCGGCCGGTGCGGCCCGACCGCGTGGGGATCACGCAATCGAACATGTCCACCCCGCGCGCGACGGCGCCGATGATGTCGGACGGCGTGCCGACGCCCATGAGGTAGCGCGGCTTGTCCTGCGGCAGCATGGGGACGGAGAAGTCGAGGGTGCGGAACATCTCCGCCTGCCCCTCGCCCACGGCGAGGCCGCCGATCGCGTAGCCCTCGAAGCCGATCTCGGTCAGGGCGCGCGCGCTCTCCGCCCGCAGGTCCTCGAAGATGCTGCCCTGCTGGATGCCGAAGAGGCCGTAGCCGCCGCGCGGCGTGAAGGCCTCGCGCGAGCGGGCCGCCCACTTCATCGAGAGGCGCATGCTCTTCGCCGCGTCCTCGAGGGTGGCGGGGAAGGGCGTGCACTCGTCGAAGCACATGGTGACATCGGCGTCGAGGAGATGCTGGATCTCGATGCTGCGCTCGGGCGTGAGCCGGTGCCTGCTGCCGTCGATATGGCTCTGGAAGGTCACGCCATCGGCGTCCATCTTCCGCAGCCCGGCGAGCGACATGACCTGGAAGCCGCCGGAATCCGTCAGGATGGGGCCGTGCCAGTCCATCAGCCGGTGCAGCCCGCCCAGCCGGCCGACGCGCTCGGCCCCGGGGCGCAGCATGAGGTGATAGGTGTTGCCGAGCACCATGCGCGCCCCGGTGGCGCGCACGGCGTCCGCCGTCATGGCCTTCACCGTGCCCGCGGTGCCCACGGGCATGAAGACGGGGGTGGGCACCTCGCCATGGGCAGTGTGCAGCGTGCCGGCGCGGGCACCGCCGTCCCGGGCCTGGAGGGTGAAGTTCAGCGGGCCGTTCACGCGCCCGCCCCTGCGCCGCCCGGCGCGGCCTCCGCGTCGTTGCGGTCGATGAGGCAGGCGTCGCCATAGGAGTAGAAGCGGTAGCCGGCCCCGACGGCGTGGGCATAGGCCGCGCGCATCCGTTCGGTGCCGCCGAAGGCGCAGACGAGCATGAACAGGGTGCTCCGCGGCAGGTGGAAGTTGGTGAGGAGGAGGTCGGCGCCGTGGAAACGGTGCCCGGGCAGGAGGAAGATGTCGGTCAGCCCCCGGAAGGGACGGGTGATGTTGTCGCTCCCCGTCGCGGTTTCCAGCAGGCGCAGCGCCGTGGTGCCGATGGCGACGACGCGGCCGCCCCTGGCGCGGGTCTCGTTGATCGCGCGGGCGGCCCTCTCCGTCACCTCGCCCCACTCGGCGTGGAGGCGCTGCGCGCGCGGGTCCTCGCCGCGGAGGGGGAGGAAGGTGCCGGCGCCGACATGCAGGGTGAGGGTGGTGCGGCCCACCCCGCGCGCCTGAAGCGCCTCCAGCAGGGCCGGCGTGAAGTGAAGGCTGGCGGTGGGGGCGGCGACGGCGCCGGGCACGCGGGCGAAGATCGGCTGGTAGTCCTCCCGGTCCTCCGGGCGCGGGCCCTCCGGCCGGGCGATGTAGGGGGGGAGGGGGATTTCCCCGGCCCGCTCCAGCGCCGCGGCCAGCGCCGCCCCGTCCGGCCCGAAGTCGAGCCGCACGGCGCCGCCCTCGGGCGCGTCCACCACGCGGGGGGCGAGCTCCGGCGCGCCCTCGATGCTGAGCACGTCGCCCGCGCGCAGCCGCCGGGCGTTGCGGACCAGCGCGTGCCAGGTGCCGTCGGCCTCGGCGCGGTTGAGCATGATCTCCACCCGCGCCTCGCCGCGCCGGGCGCGCAGCCGCGCGGGGATCACCCGGGTGTCGTTGACCACCATCAGGTCGCCCGGGCCGAGCAGCGCGGGCAGGTCGCGGACCGAGAGGTCCTCCCGAGCCGCGCCGATCCGCAGGAGGCGCGCGGAATCCCGGGGGCGGGCGGGCGACTGGGCGATCAGCGCCTCGGGCAGGTCGAAGGCGAAGTCGGACGTGGCCAGGGGACGTTCGGAGAGGGGAGGCAAGGGGGATGGGCCGTCGGATGGGGCGGGGGCGGGTAGCCGCTCCGGGCCGCGGGAGCAAGCTTGGGGAACAAAAGATTTCAAAATAGTTAATGCCGATTCGTATTGAAGCCCGGCGGCGGATGTCTCAGGAAAGAGATCGTTAGCGATTGGTGAACGAATCGTGCGGACCGGTCCCTTCCTGCTGCCTCCCCTCGGCCCGCTGCCCCCCGCAGGACCCCTGGCCGAACCCCTGGCCGTGATCGCGCTGGCCGCCGCCACGGCGGAGAGCGGCACCGAGCCGGATGGCCGCGTCCTGCACCACCTCATGCTCCTCGCGCAGCCCTTCGCGGCCGGGCAGGGCGCGGCGCCGCTGGCGGATGCCGCGCCGGGCGAGGCCTCGCCCCTCCCGGCCGCGTCCCCCGGCCCCGCCCCGGTGGCGCCGCTGGGGGTGACCGAGCCGATCATGGCCGAAACCGCGGAACCAGTCACGGAAGGGGGGGCGGAGCAGGCCACGGCCGGAACCGCGGAGCCGGTCCCGGAACGGGGCCCGGAACAGGCCATAGCCCCCGAGGTATTGACGGCCCCAGTTCCGTCCACCCCGCCGGTCGTCGGGACCGGTCCCGTGCCCGCTTCCCACGCCGAACCCGTGCAGCCGGTCATCACCCCCGCGCCGCCTTCGCCCGACACGGCGCTGAGCGTCCCGCCTCCCGCGCCGCCCCCGGCCGAGCGCTTCCTGCGCGGCGGCGCCGGGGACGACCTGCTGGCCGGCGGCGATGGCGACGACCGAATCGATGGCGGCGAGGGCGCGAACCGGCTGAGCGGTAGTGGCGGGGCTGATTCGATCACCGCGGGCGCCGGGGCCGACACGATCCTCGGCGGCGCTGGGAACGACGCCATCAATGCGGGCGACGGCGACAACCGGATTGAGGGCGGCGCCGGGCATGACATGATCCATGCCGGGGGTGGCAGCGACCTCATCCTCGGCGGCGCGGGCATGGACCTCGTCTCCGCAGCGGCCGGAGACGACACCGTGCTCGGCGGCGAGGGCGACGACTTCCTCCTCCTCGGCGCCGGGGATGACCTCGCCGAAGGCGGGGAGGGGAATGACCTCGTCCTCGGCCAGGCCGGGCGGGACAGGCTTCTCGGCGGCGAGGGCGCGGACACGTTGTCCGGCGGTGCGGGGGCGGACAGGCTGGACGGCGGGGCGGGCGATGACCTTCTCATCCTCGCGCTCGCCGATCGCGACCCGGGAGGGGACATCCTCATCGGCGGCGCGGGCTGGGACAGGCTGCGGATCGAGATCGATTCGGCCGACTGGGCCGATGCCGGGCTGCGCTCGGCCGCCGCCTCGCTCGCCCGCTGGATCGCGGGCGGCTCGGCGGGGGATGCGGCCTTCACCGATGCGCGGCTGGGGCTCACTCTCTCGGGCGTGGAGGCGCTGGAGGTCCTGGTGAACGGCGCCGCGCCACCGCCCTCCGACTGGCAGCTCTGACGCTGGAGCCCGCCGCCGATTTGTGCGGTGCGGCGGGGCGCCCCTAACCTGCGCGCGGCATCGAGAATGAGGGGTCGCGCATGAGGGTTGATACGGATCGCTTCCTGGCGGACCTGCAGGCGCTCAGGCGCTTCGGCGAGTTCCGGACGGGCGTCCACCGCCCGACCTTCTCCCCCGAGGACATGGAGGCCCGCCACTGGTTCATCTCCCGCCTGCGCGAGGAGGGGCTGGAGGCGGAGATCGACGGGATCGGCAACATCCTCGGCCGCAGCCCGAAGCCCGGGCCCCATCTTCTCGCGGGCAGCCATCTGGAAAGCCAGAACGAGGCGGGATGGCTGGACGGCGCGCTGGGCTGCGTGGCCGCGCTGCATCTCGCCGCCGCCGGCCTGCCCGTGGACGTGGCCGTCTTCTCCGACGAGGAGGGGCATTACGGCAGCTTTATCGGCAGCCGCTCCTTCACCGGGCTGCTCGAGGAGGCGGAGATCGACCGCCTCGCCAACCGCTACCACGGCAAGCCGCTGCGCGAGGCGCTGCGCGAGGCCGGGCTGGAGGGGCGCCCGCGCCTGGCCGTGGAGCGGGACCGCTACAAGGCTTTCCTGGAGATGCATATCGAGCAGGGTCGGCAGCTCGAGAAGGGCGGGCTCGGCATCGGCGTCGTGACCGGCATCGTCGCCATCTGGCAGTGGAAGATGACCATCGAGGGCCAGCAGAACCACGCCGGCACCACCACCATGGCCGAGCGGCGGGATGCCGGGCTGGCCGCCGTGCGCCTGCTCGCCATGATCGACGAGGAGTTCCCGCGCCACTGCGCCGAGCGCACGGTCTGGACCGCCGGGCGCATCGCCCTCACCCCCGGCGCGCCGTCGATCATCCCCGGCCGCGCCGAGATCCTGTTCCAGTACCGGGACGTGGACATCGAGGTGCTGCGCCGGCTGGAGGAGGTGCTGCGCCGCTGCGTCGCCGAGAGCAACCGGCGGGAGCGCTGCACGGCGACGCTCGAAGCCCTCTCCCTCTCCACCCCCGCCGTCAGCGACCCCGCGCTGCAGGACGCGCTGGCGGATGCGGCGGAGGCGCTGGCGCCCGGGCGCTGGCAGCGCATGCCGTCAGGGGCGGGGCATGACGCGCAGTACCTCGCCCGGGTCATGCCGGCCGCCATGCTCTTCGTGCCCTCGATCAACGGGATCAGCCACCACTGGACCGAGGACACGAAGGAGGAGGACCTGGCTCTCGGCATGCGCGTGCTGGCCGAGGGGGCGCGGCGGATCCTCGCGGGGTAGGGCCGGCCGCCCTCGGCCCGGTCGCGGATTCCATCCCTGGAAACGGGGGCGCGTTCGTTTCGCGAGTTCGACGAAGCGTGATGGCCGCGGCCGTTCCCCACACCCCGCGCGCCGCGCCATCTTGCGCGCATGAACCATGCCGCGCCGCCCCATGCCCGCCGTGGCCCTCCCCGCCGGGTCGCGCGGCACGGCGCCGCCCCCTCTGACCTCGTCGTGCCGCGGCAGTGGGCCCGCGGCACGGCGGCGGTGCGAAGCGCGGCAGGCGCCGCCGAGGGGTTGCCCGCCGGCAACCCAGGGCCCGGGGTCACGACCCGAGGCTGACATGCCCACGCAATCCGAGAACACGCCTCGCGCCACCACGCGACGCCGGCTGCTGCGCGCGGCTGGCGCCCTTCCCTTCGGACCCGCTCTCCCGGCCCTGGCGCAGATGGGGGAGGCCCCCGCCTTCCTCACCCAGACCTCCGACACCGTCGCGCCCGGCTACCAGCGCGACCTGCTCGTGCGCTGGGGGGACCGGGTGACGCCCGACGCCCGCCCCTGGATCCCGCACGAGCCGACCGTGGACGCCGCCGAGACCCAGTTCGGCTGGGACGGGCGGATCATCGGGCTCTGGGTGCCGCCCGCCGGGGCGGACGGGGTGCCGCGCGGCGTGCTGACGGTGGCGCATCCGACCGTCGATCCCGCCATGGCCTTCCCCGGCGGCCTCGACCAGCCCGATGTCGCGGCCGTCATGCAGGGCGCCTCGCTGCTCAATGTCGAGAAGCAGCGGGACCGCTGGGCCGTGGTGGATGGCGGGTACCAGTCCCGCCGGCTCACGGCGAACACCCTCTGCCGCATCTCGGGCGGCGCGGCGGGGCCGCTGGGTGGGGCGGTGCGGGGGCTGCTCGCCGTCTCCGGCGGGTGCTGGACCCCCTGGGGAAGCCTTCTCCTCACCGAGGACAATCCGGGAAGCTGGATCGCCCGCCTGCGCGGGCTGGAGCCGCGCTTCGAGGACCCGCGCGGCTTCGGCTGGGTGGTGGAGCTGGACGGGACGGAGCCGGGCTCCGTGCCGGTGAAGCGCAGCTCGCTCGGCCGCTTCGGGCATGGCGACGCCGCTGCCGCCCTCACGCGGGACGGGCGCGCGGTGGTCTACATGTCCGACCGCCGGCCCGGCGGCTTCCTCCTCCGCTTCACCTCCCGCGGCCCGGCGCGGATGCCGGACGCCCTGGATGCCGGCATCCTCGCCGTGGCGCGGATCGAGGGGGAGCGGCTGCGCTGGGTCGACCTGCCGCGCGAGCCGGCGGCGCTGACCGACACGATCGGCCTCGCTGCCCGCATGGGCGGCACGGGGCTGGTCCAGCCATCCGGCCTCGCGCTGGACGCCGACGGCGCTCTGTTCCTCACCTGTCGCGGCAGCCCGGGCGCGGTGCCGCCCATGCCGGGCGGGGTGCTGCAGATCCTCCCGACGGGCGGCGATCACGGGGCGGACACGGCCGCGGTGGCGACGTTGCTCCCCAGCGGTTCCCCCGGCCGCCTCGCACCGGGCGGGCCGGAGCACCCCGACACCGTCACGGCCGACGGCGCGGGCCGCGTCTGGATCGGAACGGACAGGGGAGGGCGCGTGGGGGCCGAGCCGGACATGCTGCTCTGCTGCCAGACGCGCGGCCCCCGCCGCGGCGCGCTCTTCCCGCTCTACGGCGCCCCTCGCGCCGCGGCGGTCGGCGGCGCGGCCGTGGCGCCTGATGGGGAGGCGCTCTTCGCCATGGTGCGCACCCCGGGCGCGGAGCCCGGCGCCTCCTGGGACAGGCCCGGCACGCTGTGGCCGGCCTTCGACAGCAAGGCCCCGCCCCGCAGCGCGCTCGTCACCTTCACCCGCATCCGCGGCGGCCGGGTGGGCGGGTAAGGCGTGCCGGCGCCGGTCCCGACCCCTGCCGGGGCACCGCGCCGCGAGGGCGGGCATGCGGCGCGACTGCCCCGGCAGGGTCCATGTTTCGCCAGAGTCCTGCGGCATCGTTGCAGCATGGCCTTCCTCCCCCGCCTTCTGCCGTTGCTCGCCGCCATCCTCCTCGGCGCCTGCGTCGCCGCCCCGACGCCCGGGGTGAGCCCGGACCTGCTCGCCGCGCGGGAGAGGGGGGCGCCGGGCGGGAGCATCGACCTCATCCGCCAGCAGGGCGAGCGCTTCGCGGGCATGCCCTTCGTGCCCGGCAACCGCGTGGACCTGCTGGTGGACGGCCCGGCCATCCTTCCCGCCATGGCCGAGGCCGTCCGCTCCGCGCGGAGGCGGATCGACATCGAGAGCTACGAGTTCGACGAGGAGGCCGGCGGGCGCTTCGCCGACCTGCTCCTCGCCGCGCGCGCCAGGGACGTGGAGGTGAACCTCGTCTACGACGCCTGGGGCGCGTTCGGCACGCCGGAGTCCCTGTTCGAGCGGCTGCGCGCGGGCGGCGTGCGCGTGCTGGAGTTCAACCCGCTCGTTCCGAACGAGCGCGTCCCGGTGGACCTCAACCGGCGGGACCACCGCAAGCTGCTCATCGCCGATGGCCGCGTCGCCATCACGGGCGGGGCGAATATCAGCAAGGTCCTCCGGAACACGCCGAAGCCGCGGGGCACGGATTCCGACGAGCAGGCCTGGCGGGACACGAGCGTCCGCATCGAGGGGCCGGTGGTCTCCCAGTTCAGCCGCTACTTCATGGAGACCTGGCGCCAGCAGAAGGGGCCGCCCATCGCGGACCCGCCGCCCGCCCCCTCGGCGCCGATGGGGCCGACCACGGTGCAGGCGATCGACGGCTCGCCGGACAGCGACCAGCCGCTGATCTACCGCACCCTGCTCGCGACCATCGTCCTCGCCCAGAAGTCGGTCCACCTGACGACGGGCTACTTCGTGCCGACCCCGGACCTCGCCCGCGCGCTCATGGCCGCCGCGCGGCGCGGGGTGGACGTGCAGATCGTGCTGCCCGGGGAGAGCGACAGCAGCCTCGCCATCGCCGCGGGGCGCGCCTCCTATGACGCGCTGCTCCGGGCGGGCGTCCGGATCCACGAGCGCCAGGGAAGGGTGCTGCACGCCAAGACCGCCGTGGTGGACGGCGCCTGGTCCGCGGTGGGTTCCTCCAATCTCGACTGGCGCAGCACGGTCTGGAACAACGAGATCGACGCGATCATCCTCGGCGAGGAGTTCGGCGGGAAGATGGAGGCGCTGTTCCGGCAGGACGTCGCCGCCTCCCACGAGATCACCCTCGCGGCCTGGCGCCGACGCGGCCTGGGCAGCCGGCTGCAGGAATGGCATGCGAAGCTCCTGGAAGTGTTCCTCTAGTCCCGGGCGGCCGCCCGGGATCGTCATGCTTTCGTCATCCGGCTGTCACGCGGCCTTCGCCGCCCTGTCCTATGAGCGCGCCCGTCAGTTCGGGGGATCAGGGGCATGACCGGGATGGGGGTGGAAAATTTTCCGCCGGACCAGCAGGCGCTGGAGGATATCGGCAGCAATCCGTCGGCCGCCGATTCCATCGGCTCGGTCATCGGGCGGCGCCTCACCCGGCGCTCCGCCCTTCGCGGGTTGTTCGGCGCGGCAGCAGCAGGGGCGCTGCCCCTCGCCGGCGCCGCGCGGGCCGCGGCCGAGGAGGCCCGTTCCCCCTCCTCCAGCCTCGGCTTCCGCGGCCTGCCCCAGGGGACGGGACCGGGCGAGGCGGTGGCCGAGGGCTATGAGGTGCAGGTGCTGATGCGCTGGGGCGACCCGGTGCTGCCCGGCGCCCCCGCCTTCGACCCGGCGAAGCAGAGCGCCGAGGCCCAGGCGCTGCAATTCGGCTACAACAACGACTATCTCGACTTCTTCCCGCTGCCCAAGGGCGCGGCCGGCGGCGAGCACGGCCTGCTCGTCGTGAACCACGAGTACACGAATCCCGAGCTGATGTTCCCCGGCTTGGGCGGTGCCCGCGAGGCGCGGCAGCGCACGAGCGAGGCGCAGATGCGCGTGGAGCAGATGGCGCATGGCGCGAGCGTCGTGGAGATCCGGCGGGAGAACGGGCGCTGGGTGCCGGTGAGGGGCGGCGCGCTGAACCGCCGCATCACGGCGGAGACCGAGATGCGGGTCAGCGGACCCGCCGCGGGGCATGAGCGGCTGCGCACCTCGGCGGACCCGACGGGTAGGCGCGTGCGGGGCACGCTGAACAACTGCGCCGGCGGCAACACGCCCTGGGGCACGGTCCTGATCGCCGAGGAGAACTTCAACTACTACTTCGGCGGCCCGGGCGTGGAGACGGGGCCGCAGGCGGCGGCCTTCAAGCGCTACGGCTTCGTGCGGGACGCGCAGTACACCTGGCACCGCTTCGACCCCCGCTTCGACGTGGCGCGGGAGCCGAACGAGCCGAACCGCTTTGGCTGGGTGGTGGAGTTCGATCCCTACGATCCCGGGAGCGTGCCGGTGAAGCGCACCGCCCTCGGCCGTTTCAAGCACGAGGGCTGCACCCACGCTATCTCGTCCGATGGGCGCGTGGTGATCTACATGGGCGACGACGAGCGCTTCGACTACGTCTACAAGTTCGTCACCGCGCGGCCCTGGAACAGCGACGAGCCCGGGCTGAACCGCGACCTGCTCGACGACGGCACCCTTTATGTCGCGCGCTTCAACGATGATGGCAGCCTCGACTGGATGCCTCTGGTGCATGGCCAAGGGCCGCTGACCGAGGCGAACGGCTTCCGCTCCCAGGGCGACGTGGTGATCGAGGCGCGGCGCGCCGCCGACCTGCTCGGCGCGACGCCGATGGACCGGCCAGAGGATGTGGAGGTGAACCCTGTCACCGGCCGCGTCTACGTCATGCTGACGAACAACACCTCCCGCCGGGACAACGGGACCGGCGCCGCGAACCCGCGCCCGAACAACGCGCACGGCCACGTCATCGAGATCCTGCCCCCCGCCATGAGCGGCGCCAATGAGGGGCGCGGGCGGATGGACCACGCCGCGACCTCCGCGCGCTGGGAGGTGTTCCTGATGGCGGGCCAGCCCGGCACCCATGCCGGCGCCGCCTATCACGCGGCCGTGGACGCGGAGGGCGGCTGGCTCTCCTGCCCCGACAACTGCGCCTTCGACAGCAAGGGCCGCATCTGGATCTCGACCGACGGCGCCCCGGCCGCGGCAAGGATCGCGGACGGCCTCTTCGCCGCCGATACGGAGGGGGACGGACGCGCGCTCACCCGCCGCTTCTACGCCGCGCCGACGGGGGCCGAGGTCTGCGGGCCGCTGCTGGGGCCGGCCGACCGGACGGTGTTCCTCGCCATCCAGCACCCCGGCGAGGATGCGGGCAGCACCTTCGACAAGCCCTCGACCCGCTGGCCGGACAACCGGGAGGGAATGCCGCCGCGCCCCTCCGTGATCGCCATCGTGAAGCGGGACGGGGGCGAGATCGGGAGCTGAGCGGCGGCGTCAGCCGCTCCGCGGGCGCAGCCCGTCCGCCACCAGCATCGCCCCCGCCACGGCGAGGGCGATCGCCAGCCCCGGCCACAGCGCCGCCATCGGCGCGCTGAAGACGAGGTCCTGCGCGTTGGCCAGCATGTTGCCCCAGGAGGAGGCCGGGGGCTGGATGCCGAGGCCGAGGAAGGAGAGCGTGCTCTCCGCCAGGATCGCCCCGGCCACGGCGAGCGAGGCCGCCACCGCCAGCGGCGCGCCGAGCGCCGGCACGACATGGCGGCGCAGCAGCCGGGCCTCTCCCACGCCCAAGGCCCGCGCGGCCCGCACATGGTCCCGCGCGAGGACGGAGATCGCAGCTGCCCGCGCCAGCCGCGCGACGCCGACCCAGCCGAAGAGGGCGAGGATCAGCACGATCCGCAGCACGTCCGACAGCGCGCCGCCGCGCGGCAGGCCGAGCGCCGCGGGGTCCATCGCGGCGAGCAGGACGAGCAGGGGCAGGGCGGGCAGGGCGAGCAGCCCGTCCGCCAGCCGCATCAGCGCCGCATCCACCCAGCCCCCGCGCCAGGCCGCGAGCAGCCCCGCCGCCAGCCCAATGACGGTCGAGGCCAGCGCCGCCGCGATCCCTACCGCGAGCGAGACCCGTGCCCCGACCAGCAGCCGCACGAGGATGTCCCGCCCCAGCTCGTCCGTGCCGAGGGGATGCGCGGCGGAGGGACCGGCCTGCCGCGCCAGGATGTCCGGCACCTCCGGATCGACGCCGAGCAGCGCCGCCACCCCCGGCGCCGCGAGCGCGGCGAGGGCGAGGAGGAGCAGGATCGCGAGGCCGGTGCGGAGCCTCCAGGCATCGCCGCCCATCACCCCTCCCGCCCCAGCCTGGGGTCGAGCCCGCGCTGGGCGAGATCGGCCGCGAGGGTGGCCAGCAGCGTGGTCCCGGCCACGAGCAGCAGCGCCAGCAGGGCGAGGTTGTGATCGTTCCCCATTACCGCATCGGTCAGCAGCTTGCCCATCCCGGGCCGCGCGAAGACCGTCTCGGTGATGAGCGCGCCGGAGACGAGGGCGCCGGCATCGAGCGCGAGGATGGAGAGCAGCGGCACGGCGGCGTTGGGCAGGGCGTGGCGGAAGGCGATGCGGGACTCCGGCGCGCCGCGCGCGCGGGCGGCGGTGATCCAGGGCGCGCGCAGCACCTCGGCCATGGCGGCGGCGGTGTGCCGGGCATAGGCGGCCAGATGGGCGATGGCCAGCGTCGCCACGGGCAGGACGAGAAAGCGCGCCGCCTCCGCCACCCCGCCCGCATCCGGCGCGCCGCCCGCCGGCAGCCAGCCCAGGGTGACGGCGAAGAGAATGATGAGGAGGATGCCGAGCCAGAAGGCTGGCAGCGCCTGTGAGAGCAGCGCCACCGCATCCACCGCCCCCCGCCAGCGCGGCCGCAGCGCGGCGAGCATCCCCGCCCCGATGCCCAGCCCCGCCGCCAGCGCGAGCGCCGTGCCGAGCAGGACGAGGCTGCCGCGCAGCGCCGGCCAAAGCACCTCCGCCGCCGGGCGGGCGAAGAGGCGGGAATAGCCGAACTCCCCGCGCAGCACCCCCGTCGCCCAGGCCCACCAGCGCAGCAGCAGCGGCTGGTCCAGCCCGTGCAGCGCGCGCATCCGCTCCACATCCGCCGGGCCGAGCCGCGGATCGGCCATCATGGCGAGGGAGATCGGGTCGCCCGGCATCGCCCCGATGGCGAGGAAGGCGGCCAGGGAGAGGATCGCGAGCGTCGCCGCGATCTGCGGCACGCGCCAGGCGATCATGCGCGCCATCTCAGCGCATCCTCCAATCCGTCACCCAGAGCGAGGAGGGCGACATGTTCCCCGTCGGGCGCACGCCCTCCAGCCACTGCGGCCAGACATGCGCGTCGGCCCGGTGCCAGAGGGGGAGGGCGGGCAGGTCCCGGTGCACCATCGCCTGCAGGCGGGACCACATCGGGCGGCGCTTCTCCGCGTCCAGCTCCTGCGGCAGCGCCTCGATCAGCGCGTCCATCTCGGGGTTTCTGTAGCCCGGGTAGTTCTGGCCGGACCAGTTGCGCGCGGCCGTCGGGATCTCGTCGGAGTGCAGCGTGCTGCGCGGCACGTTCTCCGGGCTGCTGATCCAGGCGAAGAGAGCGGCCCCCTGGAAGCGCCTCTGCGACAGTGTCTCCCCGAAGAGCACGCGCGGCGGCTGGTTGGCGATGCGGCCCTCCACCCCCGCCGCGCGCCACATGCCCTGGATCGCCTGCAGCACCGTCTCGCGGGAGCGGTTGCCGGCGGTGGTCTGGAGATCGACGGTCAGCCGCGCCCCCTCGGCATTGCGCCGGATGCCGTCCGGGCCGGGGCGCCACCCGGCCTCCTCGAGCAGCGCCTGCGCGCGGGCGAGGTCGAAGGGCCAGGGGGCGAGGCTCTTGTCGATCATGGGGTCGTCGGGATGGATCGAGGTCGCCGCCACGGGCTGCCGCCCGTCGAACAGGCCCGCGACGATGCGCGGCCGGTCGATCGCCAGCATCAGCGCCTGCCGCACGCGGAGGTCGGACAGGATCGGGTTGTCGAGGCGCAGGTCCAGATGCTCCCAGACGAGCCCCGCGCGGTATTCGAAGCGGAATCGCCCGCGCGCCCGGCGCTCCAGCGCGATCGCCTGGTCGAGGGAGAGGCCGAGCTCCCCCGCGATCATGTCCACCTGCCCCGCGAGGAGCTGCGCCTCCAGCGCCGCGGAGTTCTCCACCACGCGGATGTTGACCCGGCGGAAGGCGGGGGCGGGGCCGGCCCAGGCCTCGTTGCGCTCCAGCGTCACCCCCGCGCCGGGCTGCACGGCGGTGACGCGGTAGGGCCCGTTCCACAGGCCGCGATTGGTCGTGTCGGTGTCGTAGGCCGTGCGGGAGCGGTAGTTCCGGCGGTCCGCCTCCCAGATCGCGCGGTCGATATGGGCGGGCAGGGGCTCGAAGCCGCCCGCGCTGCCGGCGTCGAAGGAGACCTTGTCCAGGCGCAGCGTCACGGTGCGCGGATCGGGGGAGATGAACTCGTAGGCCTGGCGGTAGAACTCGGCCCCGCCGAAGCCCGTCTCGAAGGCGCGCCCGGCCTCCCAGGCGAAGCGCAGGTCCTCGGCCGTCACGGGGCGCCCGTCGCCCCAGCGCAGGTCCTCCCGGAGGCGCCAGGTCACGCGCATGCCCGGCTTCCCCTCGGGCGTGTTCTCCAGCACCACCTGCCCGTTCTCCAGCGTGGGGAAGACATCGCAGGCGAGGCAGAGGGGGCGCCAGTCCGGGCCGTGGCCGGTGAGGGGGCGGCGCGCGAAGCCCAGGATGTAGGACTTCGCCGCCATGCTCTCGATATTCGGGTGGAAGGTGCCCGTGGCCTGGGACAGGCCGATGGTGAGCGTGTCCCGCCCCTGGTCGCGCCCTTGGGCCGCGGCCGGCGCGGCGGCCAGGAGCGGGAGGAGGGCCAGGGCGGCCGCGCGGAGGGGCTCTGCTTCTCTCATCTCCGGGATCATGCGGCGGGACGCGGGCGGCCGGTAGCCCTGGCCCGCCCGGCGCGCGGCTAATCCCCGAGGAAGAAGTCCACCAGCAGCTTCACGTTCAGCACCACGATCAGCGCCGCCGAGGTCCAGCCGAGGGCGATCTGCCAGCCCGGCGCCCGCAGCGTCCCCAGTCGCGCGCGGTCCCCGGCGAAGATCATCAGCGGGATCACCGCGAAGGGGAGCTGGAGCGAGAGGACCACCTGCGAGAGCACGAGCAGCTGCGCCGTCCCGCTCTCCCCGTAGAAGGCCGTGACGATCACCGCCGGCACGATCGCCACGAGGCGCGTGATCAGCCGCCGCATCACGGGCGAGAGGCGGAGGCGCAGGAAGCCCTCCATCACCACCTGCCCGGCCAGCGTTGCCGTGACGGTGGAGTTCAGCCCGCAGGCGAGCAGCGCGACGGCGAAGAGCGTCGGCGCCGCCGCGCCGAGCAGCGGGGCGAGCAGCGCGTGCGCCTCCCCGATCTCGGCCACCTCCGTCCGCCCGTTCGCGTGGAAGGCCGCGGCGCCGAGGATGAGGATGGAGGAGTTGATCAGCAGGGCGAGGCCGAGCGCCACCGTGCTGTCGATCGTCGCGAAGCGGATCGCCTCCCGCTTCCCCGCCTCGTCCCGCGCCACGTCGCGCGACTGGATGACGGCGGTGTGGAGGTAGAGGTTGTGCGGCATCACCGTGGCGCCGAGGATGCCGAGGGCGATGTAGAGCTGCGCCCCGTCCGTCACGACGGAGGTCGAGGGCAGGTAGCCCCGCAGCACCTCACCCCAGTTCGGGTCCGCCAGGATGAGCTGGGCGACGAAGCAGCCGGCGATGAGGACGATCATCCCCATGATGAAAGCCTCCAGCCAGCGCATGCCCTTGTTCTGCAGCCAGAGGATGAGGAAGGCGTCGAGCGCCGTCAGCAGCACGCCGATGATGAGCGGGATGCCGAAAAGGAGCTGCAGCGCGATGGCCGTGCCGATCAGCTCCGCGAGATCCGTCGCGCAGATCGCGATCTCGGCGAGGAACCAGAGCGGCAGGCCGACCCAGCGGGGGAAGCGGTCCCGGCAGAGCTGGGCGAGGTCCCGCCCGGTGGCGAGACCGATCCGCGCGCAGAGCGCCTGGAGGAGGATCGCCATGAGCGAGGAGAGCAGCGCGACGCTCAGCAGCGTGTAGCCGAAGGCCGAGCCGCCGGCGAGGGCGGTGGCCCAGTTGCCGGGGTCCATGTAGCCGACGGCGACGAGGTAGCCCGGCCCGATGAAGGCCATCAGGCGCCGCAGCCAGCTCCCGGCATTCGGCACGGCGACGCTGCGGTTCACCTCGGGAAGGCTGGGCGTCTGGTCGAGCAGGTGGGCGGGTCCCTCGTCTCGCGGCATCGGCATCCTTCCGGGCCGACACGATGCACGCATGAACAGCTGTTCAGGTCGTGACGTGTCGAGCTATTGCATTGAGATTCAACGCTTTATCCGCTCGTAGCCGAGGCGCCGGGTGCCCGCAAGCAGCATCGCTGCCTGCTCGCCC
This sequence comes from Muricoccus pecuniae, assembly GCF_014199205.1. Lineage (GTDB taxonomy): Bacteria > Pseudomonadota > Alphaproteobacteria > Acetobacterales > Acetobacteraceae > Roseomonas > Roseomonas pecuniae. The sequence continues at coordinate 56,193 of NZ_JACIJD010000007.1, forward strand.
TGGTTCAGCCCGCAGTGATGCCCTTCGAAGCCGCCTCCTCCGCGCTGCCTATTCCGCCGCGCGCCTTGGACCAGGCCATCGGGTCCTCCAGGAAGCGGCGCACCTCGCGCAGCGCCTCCTCGGAGAAGTAGGGGCGCTCGCGGCAGACCTCGAGCACGTCCCACCAGGTGCAGAGGTGGAGGAGGTTGAGGTTCATCGCCTTCATCGTGTCGAAGGCGCCGGGGAAGACGCCGTAGAAGAAGACGACGAAGGTGTCGTTGCAGATGGCGCCGGCGTCGCGCAGCGCCTGGGCGAAGCGGATCTTGCTGCCGCCGTCGGTGGTCAGGTCCTCCACCAGGATGGTGCGCTTGCCCTCGGGCACGTCGCCCTCGATCTGGGCGTTGCGGCCGAAGCCCTTGGGCTTCTTCCGCACATAGGCCATGGGCGTCATCATCCGGTCCGCGATCCAGGCGGCGAAGGGAATGCCCGCCGTCTCGCCGCCCGCCACCGCCTCGATCGTCTCGTAGCCGATGTGCCGCCCGATCTTCTCGGCGGCAAGGTCGCAGATCGTCTTGCGCGCGCGGGGGAAGTAGATGATGCGGCGGCAGTCGATATAGACCGGGCTCTTCCAGCCCGAGGTGAAGGTGTAGGGCTCTTCCGGCCGGAAGTTGACCGCCTTGATCTCGAGAAGGATGCGGGCCGTCGTGAGGGCCGCGTCGCGGTCCCATTCGGAGGCGTGCTGGATGGCCATGGCTGCTTTCCCTCTCCTGTCCCCGGGGCGGGCGATGGGGTTCCCTAGCGGCCCGGCGCGGCGCCGTCCATGTGCCCGGGCGCGCGGTACGGCGCGCGGATGAACGGGCAGGCGGGGGAGGAGGTCTGGGTGCTGGCCGACCCGCGCGCGGGAACGGCGGCGCAGGCGCTCGGCATCGCCGAACGGCTGGGCTGGCCCTTCCGCACGCTCCCGCTGGAATGGTCCGCGCTCGCCGGCCTGCCCCTGGCCTGGCCGAGTCTCGCCGGGCTGGCGCCGGCCGCGCGGGGGCTGATCGCGCCGCCCTGGCCCGGGCTGGTGATCTCGGCCGGGCGGCGCTCCGCGCCCGTCTCGCGCTGGCTTCGGCGCCGTGGCGCGCGAACGGTGCATTGCATGCGCCCGGGGTTGGCGGCGGACGATTTCGACCTGCTGGTGATCGGCCGGCATGACGACCCTGCGCCCGCGCCGAACATCCTCCCGATCCTGGGCGCGACGCACCGCATCTCGCCCGCCGTGCTGGCGGTGGCGCGCGCGGAATGGCCGGGGCTGGAGGCCCTGCCCCGGCCGCGCGTGGCCGTCCTGCTGGGCGGAGCCGTCCGGGGTGAAGGGCTCGACCCGGGCGAGGCCCTGGGCATCATCGAGCGGGTGATCCCCGGCGCTGGCAGCATCCTCGCCACGACCAGCCGGCGCTCCGGCACCGCGGCGGGGGAGGCGCTTGCCGGAAGGCTGGAGGGGGTGCCGGGGCATCTGCACCGCTGGGGAACGCCGGGGCCCAACCCCTATGCCGCCTTCCTGGCCCTCGCCGATGCGGTGGTGGTGAGCGGCGATTCCGTTTCGATGTTGTCCGAGGCCCTGGCCACCGCCGCGCCCGTCTTCATCGCCGGAGCGCCGCCCGGCGCGCGCCGGCACCGGGCGCTGCACGCCTCCCTCATCGCCGCGGGGCAGGCCGTTCCGCTCGATCATTTCCCCCATGCGCCATCGCGCCCTCCCCTGGACGAGAGCGGGCGGGTGGCCGGCATCCTCCGCGCGAGCCTGTTGCGCGGCATTGCGGCCTGCGGCTGAAGCCTCATCAACCTCTGCGGCCGGCGTGGTGCCCAGGTCGCTCAGGCATCTGGATCGCTGCGCGAGAGGGGGGAATTAACTCGCGTCATGGTTGTTTTTTTCGTGTGGAAAATCGGGTAGGCTCGCCGCCGAGGGAGCAAGAGGCGGCCATTCGGCCTTCTTGCCGGGGGGGCCGGAGTAAGAGCGTGGCACCGTTGCTGAATCTCCGCCGGCTGGTCTGGCGTGGCGCCCGGGCCCTGGCCGGCGCCCTCGTGGTCGGTGCCCTCCTCCTGCCCACCCCATCCCGCTCCGAGGGACCGGAGAGGATTCGCCTGCAGGTTGTCGGTGGCCTGGCCGGGGTGAACCAGTACACCCGGCTGGAGGAACCCTTTTGGACGAGGCGGCTGCCCGAGGTGACGGGCGGCCGGCTGGTCGCCGACATCTCCCCCTTCGACCGCAGCGGCATCCGCGGCCAGGAGGCGCTTCGCCTCCTCAGGCTCGGCGTCACGCCCTTCAGCACCGCGCTTCTCGGCCTCGTGGCCGCCGACGAGCCCGAGCTTTCCTCGGTGGAGCTGCCGGGCGTCGCGCCCGACATGGCGACGCTGCGGAGCGTGATCTCCCTCAACCGGCCCTGGCTCGAGGCGATGCTGCGCGAGCGGCACGAGACGGAGCTCCTGGCCGTCTATGTCTATCCCGCCCAGGTCTTCTTCTGCGCCCGACCCTTCTCCGGCCTGCTGGACCTCCGGGGCCGGCGCATCCGCACCTCATCCGCCGCGCAGTCCGAATGGGTCTCGGCGATCGGCGCGGTGCCGGTGGTGATCCCGTTCGCCGAGATCATCCCCTCCATCCGCACGGGCGTGGTGGAGTGCGCGATCACCGGCACGCTCTCGGGCTGGCAGATCGGGCTGAACGAGGTCACCAGCCATGTCCATGCGATGGCGCTGACCTGGGGCGTCTCGCTCTTCGGCGCGAACCGCGCCGCCTGGGCCGCCCTGCCGGGTGACATGCGCGACGTGCTGAAGCGCGAACTGGGGGAGCTGGAGGGGCGCATCTGGGAAGCGGCGGAAACCGAGACCGGCCTCGGCATCGCCTGCAACACCGGGCAGGCGGAATGCCCGCCCGAGCAGGTGGGGGGATCGCGCGCGCGGGGCCGCATGACGCGCGTGGAGGTGACGCCCCAGGACGACGAGCTGCGCCGGCGGCTGGTGCGGGAGGTGATCCTGCCGCGCTGGGTGGACCGCTGCGGCCCCGGCTGCGCCGAGGAGTGGAACGAGCGCTCCGGCAACGCCCTCGGCATCTCCGCCCTCGGCCCGCGCTAGCCCCCATGCCCGCCCGCCGCCTCTTCCGATCCCTCCAGACCCGCTCGGCCGGGCTGTGGATCATCCTCGGCACGCTCGTGCTGCTGGGCATCCAGTTCACCGTGGCGCGGATGATCGTGCGGCACGGCCGCACGGCCGCGATCGCGAATGCGGAGGCGATGGTGGGGGCGACGGCGGAAAGCGCCGCGGCCTCCATGAACCGCGCCTTCCTCGCCGTGGACAGCGCGCTGGCGGGGCTGCCCAACCTTCTCGCCCCGGCCCTGACCGATCTCTCCCCCGGCACCTCGCGGAGCGAGCGCTCGGCCGCCCTCTCGCGCGTCCTCATGGGCCTGAGCGACAGCAGCCTCGGCTTCCGGGACCTGATCCTTCTCCCCATGGAGGGCGGGACGCCCATCGCCGCCGCCCTGGCCGGGTCGCGCCGCCGGCCGCCGGCCGTGCCGCACGAGGCCCTGCTGGCGCCGACCCAGGCGACCACGCCGAGCCGGGGCGGGGTGACCGTCGCCGGCCCCGTGCCGAACCCGACGACGGGCGAGTGGGCGCTCTTCCTCGCCCGGCCCGTCACCCTGCAGGGCATGGCCCCGGTACTGGCCGTCGCCGAGGTGCCGGTGCCGGTGATCGCCGCGGGGCTGGCGGGCTACGGCGCGCGCGGCGAGCCCGACGGGCGCCGCGTGCTGCTGATCCGCAGCGAGGACCGGGTCCTGCTGGCCAGTGCGCCGCATGACGAGGCGAGGATCGGCCGGCCCGTGGCGCGGCCGCTCTCGGAAGGGCTGGATCCCGGGCGCTTCACCGCCCTCCGGCGCACCCTCTACCCGTCGCTGCACGTGGTGGCGGTGCAGGAGACCGCCCCGGCCCTGAGGGCCTGGGAGGAGAACGAGGACCGCATCCTCTACGCCGCCGGCGGGCTGGCGGCCCTCACCATCGCCATCGCCGCGCTGCTCCTGGCCATGCTGCGCCAGCGCGACCTGGCCGAGGCGGAGCGGGCGCGGGGCCGGCAGCTGCTCGAATCCTCGATCGAGGCGATGTCGGACGGCTTCGTCATGTGGGACGAGGAGGACCGGCTGATCGTCTGCAACGAGCGCTACCGGGACTTCTACCGCGCCAGCGCCCCGATGATCCGCCCCGGCGTGACCCTCACCGAGATCATGCGCTACGGCGCCGCCCACGGGCAGTACCCGCAGGCCGGCACCGACAAGGAGGCCTTCGTGGCCGAGGCGATGGCGCATTACCGCCATCCCTGGAACACGGCCCCGGTGGAGCGCCTGCTGCCCGATGGCCGCTGGATCCTGGTGACGGAGCGGCGGGTGCCGGGAGGCGGCTCGGTCGGCATCCGGACCGACATCACCCAGCAGAAGCGCGCCGCCGCCGACCTGGCCGAGGCGCGCGACCAGGCCGCCGCCGCGGGGGCCGCCAAGTCCCGCTTCCTTGCCCGCATGAGCCATGAGCTGCGCACGCCGCTGAACGGGGTGCTCGGCATGGCCCAGGCGCTGTCGAGCGACCCCGCCCTCACCCCTGAGCAGCGCGGGCGCGCCGGGATGCTGGAGGCGGCGGGGCGGCACCTGCTGGACGTTGCCAACGACGTGCTGGACCTCGCCCATGTCGAGGCGGGGCGGATGCCGCTGCGGCGGGAGCCGACCGCGATCCGCCCGCTGCTCGGCGCCTGCACGGACCTCATCCGCCCGGCGGCGGCGGCGCGCGACATCGCCGTGCTCTCCGAGAACGACCAGGCGCTGCCGCCCGGCCTCCTGCTGGACGCGATGCGCCTGCGCCAGCTCGTGCTCAACCTGCTCTCCAACGCCGTGAAGTTCACCCCCGCCGGCGGCCAGGTCACGCTGAGGAGCGTCTTCCTGAGCGATGCCTCGGGCGACCGGCTGCGGCTGGAGGTGCTGGACACCGGTCCGGGCATCCCGCCGGACCAGCGCGCCAACATCTTCCGCGACTTCGTCCGGCTGGAGCGCTCCGGCCCGGACGCCCCGGTGGCGGAGGGCTTCGGCCTCGGCCTCGCCATCTCGACGGGCATCGTGGAGGCCATGGGGGGGCGCATCGGGGTGGACGACAACCCCGATGCCGTGGCCCGGGGGGCGACGGGCTCGCGCTTCTGGGTCGAGGCGCCGATTCAGGCGGCCGCGCTGCTCCAGCCCGCGGTCCCGGCTCCCGTCGCGGGGGAGGCGGGCACCCACAGCCTCCGCGTCCTCGTCGTCGACGACGTCGCTACGAACCGGCTGGTCGCCCGCGCCCTGCTGGAGCGCGCCGGCCACCGGGCGGAGCTGGCCACGGGCGGCCGGGAAGCCGTGGAGGCCGTGTCCGCCGCCGCCCGTGCCGGCGAGCCGTTCGACCTCGTCCTGATGGATCTCGCCATGCCGGGCATGGACGGGCTGGAAGCAACCCGCCAGCTGCGCGCCCTGCCGGAGGGGGAGGGGCGGGACGTGCCCGTGGTGGCCCTGACCGCCGGCGTGTTCGATCGGGACAATGCCGCCTGCCGGGCGGCGGGGATGACCGGCTACCTCGCCAAGCCCGTCACGCGCGAGGCGCTCGCGGCGGAGCTGTCCCGCATCGTTCCCGCCGCCGCGGCGACGCCGGCGGAGTAAGGGGCGGCTAGAACCCTTCCGCCGCCACCCGCTCCGCCCGGCGCCAGACGCGGAGGAAGTTCCCGGCCCAGAGGAGCCCGATCGCCTCGCGGTCGTAGCCGCGGCGGTGCAGCGCCTCGGTCAGCGCGCCCGTCTCGCCCGCATGCATCCAGCCCGTGACGCCGCCGCCCCCGTCGAAGTCGGAGGAGAGGCCGACATGGGCGATGCCGATGCGGCGCACGGCGTGGTCCACATGGTCGGCGATGTCGTCCACCGTCGCGGTGCTGTTCCCGCCCGGCCCGGGATCGCGCAAGAAGGCGGGGACGGCGGTGATCTGGATCAGCCCGTCGGAATTGCGCAGCGCGTCGAGCTGCTCGTCGTCGAGGTTGCGGGGATGGGCGCGCAGCGCGGCGCAGCAGGCATGGGTGGCGACGATCGGCGCGCGGGAGGCCTCCACCGCCTGCATCATCGAGGCCTTGGAGGCGTGGGAGACGTCCACCAGCATCCCGAGCCGGTTCATCTCCTCCACCGCGCGCCGGCCGAGCGCCGAGAGGCCGCCGTGCAGCGTGGCCGGCTCGGGCCGGTCGCGGCGCGGGCGGGCGGCATCGGCCAGGTCGTTGTGCCCGTCATGGGTGAGGGTGAGATAGATCGCCCCCAGCCCGCGCCAGAGGGCGAGGCGGGAGAGGTCGTGCCCCATCGCGTTGCCGTTCTCGACCGCCAGCAGCACGGAGGTCGCGCCCTCGGCATGGGCGGCCTCCAGCTCCGCCACCCGGGTGACGATGCGGCGGCCCTCGCCATGGGCGGTGTCGCGGATGTGGCGGAGCATGGCCTCGGCGCGGGCGCCGGCCTCGGCATGGTCCTCCGGCGTGCGCGGGCCCTGGGGGGTGTAGGCGATGAACACCACCGCCTTCAGCCCGCCGGCCTTCATCCGGGCGAAATCGACGTTCCGCCCGGTCACCCCGCGGGGGTCGATCATCTCCGGCCAGGGAATATCGACATGGGTGTCGAGGGTGAGGGTCTCGGCGTGGATCTCGGCGTGCATGATCGGCCTCAGGCTGTCCGGGCGTCCGCGATGCGGGCGATGAGCTGCGGCAGGGCGTCGGGGTGCAGCCAGCGGAAGACGGCGACGAGGCGGGTGGCGGGCTCGATCCAGATCGTGTTCCCCCCGGCCCCCACGGCGAAGAGGCTGTCCCGGTCCGCCTTCGGGAAGCGCCCGCTGCGGTTGAGCCACCAGAGCAGCCCGTAATCCGGGTGGAGCGCGACGGGCTTGCCGGATTCCGCCACCCAGCCCTCGGGCAGGATGCGGCGGCCCTCCCACATGCCGTCGTTCAGCATGAGCAGGCCGAGCCGCGCCTGGTCCTCGGCATGGGTGACGATGCCGCCGCCCCAGTGGCCGCCGCCGGGGACGGAGGTGACCGGCTCCCCGCCGACATCCACCACGGAGGTCCGGTAGCCCTCCCACCGCCAGTCCGGCGAGGCGCCGATAGGGTCCATCACCCGCTCACGCCACACTTCGGGGAGTGCGCGGCCGAAGCGGCGCAGCAGGGCGAGGGAGAGGACGTTCACGCGGACGTCGTTGTACTCCCAGTGCTCGCCGGGGGCGGCGAGGGGGCGGGGCCAGCCCTTGGGCTTCACTCCCTCGCTGGCGAGGTCGCGGCCGCGGTCGATCCGGTCCTCCTTGCCGAAGAGGGTTCCCTCCCACTCGCTCGTCTGCTGCAGCAGCATCCGCCAGGTGATCGCCCCGTTGCGCGGCCCGTCGAAGGCGGGGTCGTCCACGCTCGCCGAGACGGGGGCGTCGAGGTCGGGGATCAGCCCGTCCCCATGGGCGATGCCGGCGAGGAGGGAGAGGCAGGACTTGGCGACCGAGAAGGTCATGTCCGCCCGCCGCGTGTCGCCCCAGCGCGCGGCGACCACGCCCTCCCGCAGAACCAGCCCGTTCGGGGCGCCGCGGGGCTGGACGGGGCCGAGCACCTCGTTGTCCGGCGCGGGCTCGAAATGCCCGGCCTCCAGATGGGCGAGGAGGTCGCGGGGGAAGGGCGTCTCGCGGGAGAGGGCGAACTCCGCCGCCTCGGCGAGGCGGGCGGGGTCGAAGCCCAGCGTCCCGGGCGGCGCCTCGGGCAGGGGGGAGGGGTAGGGGGCGGGGAAGCTCATTGCCGCGCAGGGTGGACCCGCGCCGGGCCGGGGCAAAGGGGGCAGGGGCCGAAACCCTCGGAGTGCCTTGGTGTTCGGGGGCCGAATCACCAAATAACGGCCATGACCCAATCCCCCGAAAATCCTGGTTCCGGCACCCAGGTCGCGCTCCTCGGCGGCGGCTGCTTCTGGTGCCTTGACGCCGTCTATCGCAACCTGAGCGGCGTCTCCGAGGTCGTGTCCGGTTATGCCGGCGGCCATGTCGAGAACCCCTCCTACGAGCAGGTCTGCGGCAAGCGCACCGGCCATGCCGAGGTGGTGCGCGTGGCCTTCGACCCCTCCGTCGTCTCCTATGCCGACATCCTCCGGGTTTTCTTCACCATCCACGACCCCACGACGAAGGACCGGCAGGGCGCCGATGTCGGGCCGCAGTACCGCAGCGTCATCTTCTTCGACGGGCCGGAGCAGGAGGCGACCGCCCGCGAGGTGATGGCCGAGGTGGAGCGCGAGGGGCTGTACAACGGCCCGGTCGTGACCGAGCTGGCCCCCGCGCCCGTCTTCTACGCCGCGGAGGGTGAGCACCAGGACTACTTCGCCCGTAACCCCTGGTCCGGCTACTGCCGGGCGGTGGTGGCGCCGAAGGTGGCCAAGTTCCGCAAGGGCTTCGCCCATCGGCTGAAGGAGCGCGCGGCGTGAGCGAGGAGAAGGGCTACACGATCGAGCGCAGTGACGCGGAGTGGCGGGAGAGCCTCTCGCCCGACGCCTATCGCGTGCTGCGCCACCACGGCACGGAGCGGCCGGGCACCAGCCCGCTGAACGTCGAGAAGCGGGACGGCGTGTTCCACTGCGCCGGCTGCCAGTCGCCCCTCTTCACCAGCGACACGAAGTACGAGAGCGGCTCGGGCTGGCCCTCCTTCTGGAAGCCGATCGAGGGCGCGGTCCGCACCACCACGGACCGCTCGCACTTCATGACCCGCACGGAGGTCAACTGCGCGGCCTGCGGCGGGCATCTCGGCCATGTCTTCCCCGATGGCCCCCGCCCGACCGGCCTGCGCTACTGCATGAACGGGGTGGCCATGGACTTCCATCCCAGGGACGAGGACGGCCCGGCCGTCGAATAGGGGTCGCGCCCGGCCGCGCCGTGATGCAAATCAAGGCGCGGTCGGCAATGATTTGCGAGAATCGCGAATCTTCGACCGACAGGCTTCCCGGAGTTTCCCATGCGCCGCCTCGCCCTCGCGCTTCCGCTCCTCGCGGCCGGCTTCCTGCCCGGGGCGGGGCGGGCCGATGTGGTCTTCGTCATCAACTCCCTGGATCCCGGGATCCAGGTGGTGGATGCCGCCACCCGCGCGGAGCTGCGGCAGATCCCGGCGCTGCGCGAGCCGCATCACCTCGCCCTCTCCCCGGCGAAGGACCTGCTCCTCGTCGGCGATGCGGCGGGCAACGAGATCCTCTTCCTCGACCCCTCCACCGGCGAGGTGAGGAAGCGCGAGCGGATTGCCAATCCCTACAACCTTGAGTTCAGCCCGAACGGCAAGCTGCTGGTCGTCACCGGCCTGCGCCGGGACCAGGTGGACATCTACGAGTGGGACGCGGCCTCGATGGGGCTCAACCTGCTCTCCCGCGTGAAGCCGGGCGACATGCCCAGCCACATCGCCTATCGGCCGGACAGCAGCACGGTCTATGTGACCCTCCAGGGCAGCCGCTCCATCGCCGCGATCGACCTGGGAACCCGCCAGGTCGCCTGGACCCTCCAGGTAGGGCGGGAGCCGGCGGGGATCATCTGGCACAACGGGCGGCTGCTGGTGGGGATCATGGGCTCCGACCACGTGGCCGTCGTCGATCCCGAGGCGCGGAAGGTGGAGCGCACCATCCGGATCGGCCGCGGCACCCACGCGCTCTTCCCCTCGCCCGGCGGGGGACCGATCTACGTGACCAGCCGCGTGGACAGCCGCATCGCCGCGCTCGATCCCGTCACGCTGGATGTCATGCGGGTCTATGAGGTGCCGGGCGGCCCGGACTGCATCTCCTTCGACGGGCAGGGGCGGCTCTGGACCACCCTGCGCTGGACCCGCCAGCTCGCCCTGCTGGACCCCGAGACGGGGGAGGTGGCGACCTCGCCGGTGGGTCGCTCGCCGCACGGCATCTTCTTTCGCAACCGCGATCTCGTTCAGGCCCGCAACGAGGTCCCGGCCGCGCCGGCGACGCGCTGAGGCCGTGCCGGCTCCCCTTCTCGCGCTGCGCCGCCCGGCGATGCATGCGCTTCACCGTCCGGCGATGCGGGTGCTTCGCCGGGCAGTGCTGGGCGGCCTCGCCGCGCTGATGGCGCTGCCGGCCCTCGCCCAGGGAGCCGCCCCGGCCTGCCGGGGCAGGCTCTACCTCACCATCGACACCGGCTGGTCGCGCGAGGCGGAGGAGATCGCCGCCGTCCTGCGCCGCCGCGGGGTGCGCGCGACCCTCTTCTTGGCTGACGAGCCGAGCTTCCGGGGCGATCGTACCCTCTCCCCGGAATGGGCCGCCTTCTGGCGTGCCCGCGCGGCGGAGGGGCATGTCTTCGCCAGCCATACCTGGCGCCACTGGTACTTCACCGGGGATCCCGGCCCCGGGCGCGTCCGCTACGCCTCCCGCCGCGCGGGGGAGGGGGCGGAGGTGCTCGACACTGCGGCCCTCTGCGCCGAGCTGGAGCGGCCGATCCAGGCCCTCCGCGCCATGGTGCCGGAGGCCGTGGTGCTGCCGCTCTGGCGCGCGCCGGGGGGGCGGACCACGCCGGGGGCGCTGGCCATGGCCGAGCGCTGCGGGCTGAGGCACCAGGGCTGGACCGCCAATGGCTTCCTCGGGGACGAGCTGGACTCCGCCGCCCATCCCAACGAGGCCTTGCTCCGGCGGAATCTGGCCGCTATCCGCGACGGCGAGGTGCTGGTGATGCACTGGGGCGTCCGCAGCCGGCGGGAGCCCTTCGCGGGAATCCTGGAGCCGCTCATCGCGGGGCTGCAGGAGCGCGGCTTCTGCTTCGAAACCCTTCCCCCGGACGGGCGGCGCTGATGTTCGATCCGGTCATCCGTCTCTACGACGCCTTCACGAGCTGGCTCTTCCAGAACGCCGTGCAGCCGGCCCTCTACGCTGCCGGGATGATGGAATGGGCGGACGACGCCTTCTCCTGGATGGACTTCTTCATCTTCGGGCTGCTGCAGGTGAGCGTCGTCTACGCCGTCTGCCGGCCGCTGGAGGCCTGGCGCCCGGTGGAGCGCTGGGACGACCGGCGCGTCGTCTGGACCGACGTGGCCTACACCCTGCTCGCCCGGCTCGGCCTGCTGCCGCTGATGGCCTTCGTCATCCTCGCCGGGGTGCAGGCGCAGGTCGCCGGATGGATCGCCGATGCCGGCTGGGTGGCGCCGAACCTGGAGACGCTGATCCCCGCGCTGGAGACCCGGCCGCTGCTGGCCTTCGCGCTCTACATCCTCATCCTCGATTTCGGCGAGTACTGGCGGCACCGGCTGCAGCACAGCATCCCCTGGTGGTGGGCCCTGCACTCCATCCATCACGCCCAGGAGAAGATGACCTTCTGGACGGATGACCGGAATCACGTGATCGACGACATGATCGCGGCCCTCTGGTTCGGCGGCCTCGCCCTGCTGATCGGGGTACCCCCGGGGCAGTTCCCGCTGATCGTCGTGATCCTGCGCGTGGCCGAGAGCCTGTCCCACGCGAATGTCCGCCTCTCCTTCGGGCGGGTGGGGGAGCGGCTGCTCGTCTCACCCCGCTTCCACAGGCTGCATCACGGCGTGCTCTCGGCGGGGGAGGAGGGGCGGAACTTCGCCGTGCTCTTCCCCTTCTGGGACATGCTCTTCCGCACCGGCGACTTCCGGCGCGACGTCTTCCCCCGCACGGGCGATCCCGAGGCATCCGCGGACCTCGTGCGCGGCGGCTGGTGGCGTCAGCAGGTGGAGGGGACCAGGCGCCTCTGGCGCGCGCTGCGCGGCGCCCGCGCGGCCTGAGGGTCAGGGAACGGCCGGTGCAGGTTTCCGTGCCCCTTCGGCGCGGTTCCATGGCATGATGCGGTGAGGACGAGGCGTGCGGAGCGGGGCTCCCGCCGAGGAATCCTGACAAGTATCTTTCATTACAGGGCAGGAATGCGCTTTCCAGTTGACTTCACGGTTCCGTGATGTGACGAGTCGTGTGTGCGGGAAGGCCTCTTGCCCAGAGCCGCACACAAGAGTTGCCCGGGAACTCACCGTGTCCGCCATCATCCTGCCCTTCGCGCGCCGCGCCCCTGTCCACCCCACGATCACGCGGGAAGAACGAGCACGGGCCGCGGCCTGGGCCGCAAGCCTCGTCTCCAGCTGGGGGGGCGATTGGTGGGTGGAGGCCCATGCGGGCGAGGAGGGCGAGCTGTGGCTCGGCGTCGTCACGCCCTCGAGCGGGGGCGTGGCGCAGGAGGACAGGACCCTGTCATGGCTCCTCTCTCGGACGGGACGGGGCGTCGTCCTGACGAGCATGCCTTCGGGCCGGGAGGCCGGGCTGTTCCATCAGGTATCCGACGCCCTGGCCGCCATCGAGCAGGCCGAGAAGGCGCCGCGCCGGATCGCTTACGGCGGGTGAGGCCTTTCCTGGGCACCAGGTCTTGAGCCCGGGGTAGCCCTGGGCGGTGACGATCCCGCTTTTCCAACCTCGGGTTGATGAAACCGATCTACTCAGCAGAATGTTGTTGCGAGGACCCCTCGCCATCTGCGATAAAGATCACGACCTTGTGATGATGTCGTGAGGTCAGCTTCTCAGCGTTTCCTCCCAGACTTAGGCGGCGACCCCCGGGTTGCCGCCTTCTTTTTTGCTGGCCATTCGGCTTCCGGGCGGACGGTTCCCGATCCTTCGCTACCGGCCCAGCCGGCGGCGGAGCGCCTTGATCCTGTCCGCCACGATGGTGGATGCCCTGAAGAAGGGCGTCTCGCGGGAGATGACGTATCGCGGCCGGATCTCCCCCCCGAAGCCGGTGAAGAAGACGCGGCTTCCATGGGAGGCAACGCCGTCGAAATCGAAGATCAGGCCGAGCGAGGTGGTGTGCCGGATCGCTTCCCACAGGAGGAGGCTGACGGCGCTGTTGTCGGAATCACGGACCCGCGTGCTCAGCAGGTAGTAGGCGCTGCGGGCATCCCAGACATAGAAGATCGCGGCAACGGGCGCGCCGTCCCCGGTCCGGGCGACGAGGACCCGGCCCTGGTTCCGGATGGCCGTCTCGTAGCAGAGGCGGGTGATGTCGGGGGTGCAGTAGTAGAACTCCTCGCCCCGCTCCTGGATATTGCGCTGGTAGAAGTCGGCGAAGACCTCGGGATCGTCGAGATTGGTGACGGTGTAGCGCTCCCTGGCGCGCCGGATCATGTTGCGCGTCTTGTCGCGCATACCCTTCCAGATCACGCCCTCCTCGGCGGGGGCGATCTCGAAGGTGAAGTCGGCCAGGGATTGGAACCCGTTCTCCTGGAAGACCATGGTCTCCTGGATGCCGCGGTGCATGCGCTGCCGGAAGGCGCCGACGGGCGGCAGCTGCTCCAGCAACTCGCGGATGATCTGCGCCCGCTTCAGCGCGCGGTTCGGAGCACTGCCCCCGCCCTCGTCCACGGCCGGCCCGAGAAAATGCGTGAGCGGCGGCATCTCGCACGAACGCCGTCCGCCGGGGCGGCTCCGGACGATGAAGGGGAGCCGTCCGATCACGCGCCCGTCTGCCGAGACAGTGACCTCCTCGTACCGGGGGCCGGCCATGGCGCTCAGCCACCAGGGTTCATGGAAGATCGTGGGGGCAAGAGGATCGTGGCCGATCGGCGGGGCCTCTCGGAGCTTGGGCCCGAGAGGCGAAAGTTCCGAAGACGTTTCTGTTGCCCGCTTGTCGAAGGCGCCTGGACCGCGGCCAAGTCCGATGCGATCAGATGGGGAGATTGCGGACAAAATAGTGCTCCAGCATCGCGGACCGGCAATACACCGAGACTAATCGCAGGAGCAGCGTGCCTGTATCGATAAGCTGATCGATCACGCCGATGTGTCGGTGGGCGAGGCGGGGAAAGCTAATTGAGGAAGGTATCGCTGCGGGAAACGACGGGCTGCCGTCCTTCCCTTGGTGCAGCGGGTCGCGAATCAGCAGGGCCGGTCATGCCATACCGGAACGATTCGCCGCAAACGGTCCGCTTCAGCCCCGAATTCATCGCTTCCAGGCGGCCGAGGGCTCATGCTTTCGTGTCAGAACAGCAATCCGCTTGCGTCCCTTGTGCCACCCGGCCATGTTTCCCGGGCAGCCGCGAAGACGGCGTCTAGGGAAATGGGACGGACTGGGTGCAGGATCACATCCTTGAGACAGAAGGCCTGACGAAGGAGTTCCGCGGCTTCGTCGCGGTTTCCGGCGTGGACCTGCGCATCCGGCGCGGCACGATCCACGGGCTGATCGGGCCGAACGGGGCGGGGAAGACGACCTGCTTCAACCTGCTGACGAAGTTCATGCAGCCCTCGCGCGGGACGATCCGCTACGACGGGCGCGACATCACGCGCATGAAGCCGGCCGAGGTGGCGCGGCTCGGCCTCGTCCGCTCCTTCCAGATCTCCGCCGTGTTCCCGCACCTCTCCGTGCTGGAGAACGTGCGGGTGGCGCTCCAGCGCCAGCGGGGCGGGAGCTACGACTTCTGGCGCAGCGATTCGGTGCTGCGCCGCTACGACGACCGCGCGATGGAACTGCTGGCCGATGTCGGCCTGACCACCTATGCCGCGGCGCCCGCGGGCACGCTGCCCTATGGCCGGAAGCGGGCGCTCGAGATCGCGACCACCCTCGCCCTCGACCCCACGCTGATGCTGCTGGACGAGCCCACCGCCGGCATGACGCATGAGGACGTGGACCGGATCGTCGCCCTCGTGCGGCGCGTCGCCCAGGGCCGGACCGTGCTGATGGTCGAGCATAACCTCAAGGTGGTGGAGGGGCTCTGCGACGCCATCACGGTGCTGACCCGCGGCAAGGTGCTGGCCGAGGGGCCCTATGCCGAGGTCTCGCGCAACCCCGACGTGATCGCGGCCTATCTCGGCAGCGATCCCTCCGTTTCCGGTGCAGCCGAGGTGGTCCATGCCTGACGCCCTGCCGCCCCGCGCGGAGACCGTGACGGATGCCATGCTCGCCGTGCGCGACCTCAATGCCTGGTACGGCGAGAGCCACGTGCTGCACGGCGTGAACATCGACATCCGCAAGGGCGAGGTCGTCACGCTGCTCGGCCGCAACGGCGCGGGCAAGACGAGCACGCTGCGCGCCATCATGGGCCTGACCGGGCGCCGCACGGGCTCGGTCGTCTTCGAGGGGCGCGAGACCATCCGTATGTCCCCCGATGGCATCGGCCGCGCCGGCATCGGCTACTGCCCGGAGGAGCGCGGCATCTTCGCCAGCCTCGACGTGACGGAGAACCTGATGCTGCCGCCCAAGGTGCGGGACGGCGGGCTGGACGTGCCGACCATCCACAGCCTCTTCCCCAACCTGAAGGAGCGGGCGCGCAGCCAGGGGACAAAGCTCTCGGGCGGCGAGCAGCAGATGCTCGCCATCGCGCGAATCCTGCGCACCGGCGCGCCGTTGCTGCTGCTCGACGAGCCGACCGAGGGGCTGGCCCCCGTCATCGTGCAGCAGATCGGCGCCATGATCCGGGAGATCAAGTCGCGCGGCTTCACCGTGCTGCTGGTGGAGCAGAACTTCCGCTTCGCCCAGACCGTCGCGGACCGTCACTACGTGATGGAGCACGGGCGCGTGGTGGACAGCGTGGCAAACCACGAGATGGCCAGCAGCATGGAACGGCTGCACGAGTATCTCGGAGTCTAGGCGGGCCAGTCGGCACCGCCGCCAAGAAGAACTACAGGGAGACGATAAGGAATGACCATTGACCGCCGCACCCTCCTGGGTGGCGCCGCAGCCCTCCCGGCCATCGGTGCGCTGCCCTGGAACAGTGCCCGCGCGCAGGCGAACAACACGCTGAAGATCGGCGTGCTGACCGACATGTCCGGCACCTATCGCGACGGTTGCGGCCCGGGCTCGGTCGCCGCCGTGCGCCAGGCCGTGCAGGACAGCGGCGTTACCGGGCGGAACATCCAGGTCGAGGTGCTGCAGGGCGACCACCAGAACAAGCCCGACGTCGCCTCCACCATCGCGCGCCAGTGGATCGACCGCGACGGCGTTGACGTGATCATCGACGTCGCCACCTCCTCCTGCGCCCTCGCGGTGCACGGGGTGGTGCGCGAGAAGAACAAGATCATGCTCAACTCCACGGGCGCGACGGCCGACCTCACCGGCTCCGCCTGCACGCCGAACACCATCCACTGGACCTACGACACCTGGATGCTCGCCAACTCCACGGGCGGCGCCATGGTGAAGGCGGGCGGCGACACCTGGTACTTCATCACCGCCGACTATGCTTTCGGCCACGCGCTGGAGCGCGACACCACCAGCCTCGTCCAGAAGCAGGGCGGCCGCGTGCTCGGCTCCGTGCGCCACCCCTTCCCGGGGACGACGGACTTCTCCTCCTTCCTCCTGCAGGCGCAGCAGTCGCGGGCGAAGGTCGTCGGCCTGGCCAATGCGGGCGTGGACACGATCAACAGCGTGAAGCAGGCCGCGGAGTTCGGGCTGACGCGCCGGCAGAAGCTCGCCGTGCTGCTGATGATCATCAGCGACGTGCACAGCCTCGGCCTCAACACCGCCCAGGGCCTCGTCCTGTCCGAGACCTACTACTGGGACCTGAACGACCGTACGCGCAACCTGGCCAACAAGATCAAGGGGCAGCTGAACGGCGCCATGCCGACCATGTGGCAGGCGGGCTGCTACAGCGCGGCGCTGCACTACCTCAAGGCCGCGGCCGACATGGGCGTCGCCCAGGCCAAGGCGAGCGGTGCGGAAACCGTGGTGCGGATGAAGGCCATGCCGACGGATGACGACGCCTTCGGCCCCGGCTCCATCCGCCAGGACGGCCGGAAGCTGCACCCCTCCTATCTCTTCGAGGTGAAGGCGCCGGGCGAGAGCAAGGGGCCGTGGGACTACTACAAGCTCGTCCGCACCGTGCCGGCGGAGGAGGCGTTCCGGCCCATGGCCGAGGGCGGCTGCTCCCTCGTCCGTACCTGATCCGAAACGCGGGGGGCCGCGCGCCCCCCGCCCATGACGGGTAACACGCCTTTGCTCGAGGAAATCCTCTTTCAGTTGGAGATGTCGGCGCCGCAGATCGCGCTCGGCCTGGTGAACGGCGCCTTCTACGCGCTCCTCTCGCTCGGCCTCGCCGTGATCTTCGGCATGCTGAACGTCATCAACTTCGCCCATGGCGCGCAGTTCATGATGGGCGCCTTCGTCGCCTGGATGCTGCTCAACTGGGCCGGCATCCCCTATTGGGGGGCGCTCATCCTCTCGCCGCTCATCGTGGGCGCCTTTGGCGTGGTCCTCGAGAAAACGATGATCTCCCGGCTCTACAAGCTGGACCACCTCTACGGGCTGCTGCTGACCTTCGGCCTGGCGCTGATCATCGAAGGGTTGTTCCGCAACGGCTTCGGCGCCTCCGGCCTGCCCTATGCGCCGCCCGCGGCGCTGAGCGGCGCGCCCGTCGATCTCGGCTTCATGCTCATGCCGAAATACCGCCTCTGGGTCGTCGTCGCGGCCTTTGCCGTCTGCATCGCCACCTGGCTGGTGATCGAGAAGACGCGACTCGGCGCCTATCTACGCGCGGCGACCGAGAACGCGCCCCTGGTCCAGGCCTTCGGCGTGAACGTGCCGCGGATGGTCACGCTCACCTATGCCGCGGGCGTGGCGCTGGCCGCGCTGGCCGGGGTGCTGGCCGCGCCGATCTACTCGGTGAACCCGGGCATGGGCTCGAACTTCATCATCGTCGTCTTCGCGGTGGTGGTGATCGGCGGCATGGGCTCGATCCTGGGCTCCGTGATCACGGGCTTCGGGCTCGGGCTGGTCGAGGGGCTGACGCGCGTGGTCTACCCCGAGGCCTCGGCCACCGTGATCTTCGTCATCATGGCGATCGTGCTGCTCGCACGCCCCGCCGGCCTGTTCGGAAGGGCCTGACCCATGGCTTCCGCCACCACCCTCTCCCCCGACCTGTCGCCGGGCGCCTCCCAAGGCGGGGCGCCGGCGGCCATGCCGCCCGCGGCGCCGGGCGTCTTCGGCTTCACCCGGGCCCAGGCGGTCGCGCTGCTGCTGCTGATCGCGGCGCTGATCGCCTGCCCCTTCTTCCTCTACCCGCAGTTCCTGATGAAGCTGCTCTGCTTCGCCCTCTTCGCCTGCGCCTTCAACCTGCTGATAGGCTATGTCGGCCTGCTCTCCTTCGGCCATGCCGCCTATTTCGGCATGGGGAGCTACATCGCGGCCCATGCGGCGAAGGTCTGGGGGCTGACGCCTGAGGTTTCCATCCTGCTCGGGGGTGTCGTGGGGGCGCTGTTCGGCCTCGTCTTCGGCTGGATCGCGATCCGGCGGGCCGGCATCTACTTCGCCATGATCACCCTGGCGCTGGCCCAGATGGTCTACTTCTTCTGCCTCCAGGCGCCCTTCACTCATGGCGAGGACGGCATCCAGTCCATCCCGCGCGGCATGCTCTTCGGCGTGATCGACCTCCGGGCGGACATGTCGATGTACTGGTTCGTCGCGGGCCTCTTCCTCATCGGCTTCCTGCTGATCCACCGCATCATCCACTCGCCCTTCGGGCAGGTGCTGACGGCCATCCGGGAGAACGAGCCGCGCGCCACCTCGCTCGGCTACCGGACGGACGACTACAAGCTGGTCGCCTTCGTCCTCTCGGCCGGGATCGCGGGTGTCGCGGGCGGGGCCAAGGCGATCACGGTGGGCATCGCGACCCTGACCGACGTCCACTGGTCCATGTCCGGCGAGGTCGTGCTCATGACCCTGCTCGGCGGCCTGGGCACCCTGTTCGGGCCGGTGATCGGCGCGGCGGCGGTGGTTTCCATGCAGACCTACCTCGCCCCCTTCGGCGCCTGGGTCACCATCATCCAGGGCGGCATCTTCGTCCTCTGCGTGCTCGCCTTCCGCGCGGGCATCGTGGGCGAGATCGCCCGGATGCTGAGGGTGAAACTGTAGGCGCTGGGGGCGCTTGAAGCGGGGGCATCGCGGGGCGATCTCCCTTCTGCGATGAACCCCGCTTCCCTCCCTGCCCCCGTCCGCCGGCTCGCCGGCCTCGCCCTTCTCTCGGCCGGAGTCGGCTTTACCGGGCTGCTCTCCTTCATCCACGTCCTCGTGAGGCTGTTCGATTGAGCGCGCCTCGTTGGACTACAGGGGGAACTGCCGGAGGCCCCTATCGGGGGCATGACCGGTTGCCGCGCTGGTGGACGGGCCTGCGCGGCGTCCCGATCGCCCTCCTCGCGGCGCCCTTCGTGCCCGCCTTCTTCCTCGCCCTGGCGAGTGGCGAGGGAAAGCTGATCGGGGGCTGCATCGCGGCCTTCGCGGGCGTCGGCCTCGCCATGTCCCGGCTTGCCCGGGCGAGGCGCGGGGACGCGCGCCGGGCCGGGGTGCTGCTGGGCGTCGCCATGGGTCTGGCCGCGGGCTTTGCGGGGGGCACGGGCGGGATCGGCGCCTTCGTACTCGGCCTCATGGCCTGGGCGGGCGCCCGCCTCCTCTATGACGGGGTGAAGGAGGCGGCCCCGCCGCCCGCCCCACGCCCCGCGCCGGCTCCGGACACGCTGGACCCCATGCGCGCGCGGATCGCGGCCCTGGAGGAAGGGGACCGGCGCCTCCTGCCCGCTGCCCGGGAGATGCGCGCCCTGCTCGACGAGCTCGCCCTCCGTCCCGATGCCGCGGGCCAGGCGCGCCGGGTCCTTTCCGTGGGGGTGGACGGGCTGGAGCGCATCGGCGTCCGGCTGGCGCAGGGGGCGACGCCGCCGGGCACGCTGCCGGTGCTGGTGGACGACCTCGCCCGCGCCGCGCGGCAATCGGCCGAGGATCTCCGCGCGGCGGAAACCGAAGCTTTGGAAATCCAGGTGAAGGTCCTGCAGGACCGTCTGCATCGGGAGGGCATCGCTTGAGCGGCGAACGCGTGAGCCAGGACCGGCTTCAGCCCGCGCCGGAGCGCGTGGCCGAGCTCGCCGAGCGGATCGACCTGGGCGACCACACCAGCATCACCCGCTTCGGCCAGGAGGCGCAGTCCCGCGCGGCCGCGGCGGCCGATTCCATGCTCGGCGCCGCCCGGAACGACGCGATGGGCGAGGCGGGCGATTCCCTCTCCCGCCTCCTCACCACGCTGCGCGGCTTCGACGTGACGAAGCTGGACAACAAGCCCGGCCTGATCGCGCGGCTGTTCACCCGGGCGGGCGCCGAGACGACCGCCATCCTCCAGCGCTATGAGGGCGTGCGGAGCCAGGTGGAGACGATCGGGGACCGGCTGGACGGCCACCGCACCCGGTTGCTGGAGGATGTGGAGCGGCTGGAGCGGCTCTACGAGGCCACGCTCGGGTGGTTCCACGCGCTGGCCGAGCACATCGCGGCCGGCGAGACCGTGCTCGCCCGGACGGACAAGGAGGCGATCCCCGCGGCCGAGTGGGAGGCCGAGGTCGGGCGGGACCCGCTGGCCCCGCAGCGCCTTCGCGACCTGCGCGCCGCGCGCGAGGAGCTGGACAGGCGCGTCCACGACCTCCGCCTCACCCGCCAGATCGCCATGCAGGCGCTGCCCTCGATTCGGCTGATCCAGGAGAACGACAAGGCGCTGGCGGGCCGCATCCATTCCGTGCTCGCCAACACCGTGCCGCTCTGGCGGACCCAGCTCGCCCAGGCCCTGGCCCTGCACCGCATGCGCGAGGCCGGGCAGGCCGTGCGCGCCGCGACGGACCTGACGAACGAGCTGCTCACCGCCAATGCCGAAGGGCTGCGCCGCGCCAATGCCGAGGTGCGGACGGAGATGGAGCGCGGCGTGGTGGACCTGGAATCCGTCCAGAAGGCGAATTCAGCACTCGTCGCGACGATCGAGGACTCGCTGCGCATCGCCCAGGAAGGCCGGGAGCGGCGCGTGGCGGCCACGAAGGCGCTGGGCGAGGCGGAGGCGGAGATCCGCCGCGCCCTCACCGCCGCCCGCGCGCCCGCGCAGCCAAGGGGCTGAACCGGCACCCGCGATGGCGGGCGCCGGTCCCGGCGGTCAGCGCCGCGCGCCGGCCTGGGCGACGTAGTTGTCGAAGGACAGCTCGGACACGCGGTGCCAGATCCGCATGTCGTCGCGGTGCTTCGACCAGCTCTCGTGAACCTTGGCGAAGTCCGGATTCTTCGCGACGAGATCCTTCTCGATGTCGAGCCAGGCGCGGAGGCAGGTGTCCATCAGCTCCCGCGAGAAGGGGGTGAGCTTCGCGCCCTGGGCCACGAGGCGGCGCAGGCTGTCCGGGTTGCGGATGTCGTAGCGCGCGACCATCCAGTGCGTCGCCTCGGCGCAGCCCGCGCGGATCGCGGCCTGGTAGGACTTGGGCAGGGCGTTCCACTGGTCGAGGTTGACGTAGAAGTAGGTCGAGGCCCCGCCCTCCCACCAGGCGGGGTAGTGGTAGAAGGGCGCGACGCGCACGAAGCCGAGCTTCTCGTCGTCATAGGGGCCGAGCCACTCGGCCGCGTCGATCGTGCCGCGCTCCAGCGAGGGGTATAGGTCGCCCGCGCCGAGCTGTTGCGGCACGCCGCCGAGGCGTGACAGCACCTGCCCGGCGAGCCCGCCGATCCGCATCTTCAGCCCGTTCAGGTCGGAGGCCGGGCCGAGCGCCTTGCGGAACCAGCCGCCCATCTGCGCGCCCGTCGCGCCCAGCGGCATGCCGTAGACGTTGAACTTGCGATGCACCTCGTTCAGCAGGTCGATGCCGCCGCCCTCGTACATCCAGGCATTCTGCTGGCGCGTGTTGAGGCCGAAGGGCAGGCCGGTGGCGAAGGCGAGCGCCTCGTTCTTGCCGCTGTAGAGGAAGCTCGTGGTGTGGCAGCACTCGACGCTGCCGGACTGCACGGCGTCCAGCGCCTGGAGCGGGGGCGCGATCTCGCCGGCGGAGAAGACGCGGATCTGGAAGCGGTCGTCGGTCAGCTCCGACACCACGCGGGAGAAGACCTCGCCCGCGCCGTAGATGCAGTCGAGCGAGCGCGGATAGGAGGAGGTGAGGCGCCAGCGCAGCGTCGGCTGCGCCGTCTGCGCGATGGCGGGGGCGGCGAGGCCCGCGGACAGGGAGGCGGCGCCGGCGGCCAGCGTCGCGGCCCCCCCGGCGCGGCCCAGAAGGGCGCGGCGATCCATGACGTTCTCCTCCAAGAGACCGGGCGGAGGTAACGCTTCCGCGCCCGCCACGCCAGGGGGAGCCGTGCTTGACCCCGCCGCCCGCCGGGTGTGCCATCGCACCGAAGAGAATGGAGGGAACGGATGCGCGCCTGGGCCGTGGTTGAGACGGGCAAGCCCTTGCAGGCCCTGGACCTGCCGACGCCGGAGCCGAAGGGCTCGGAAGTGCTGATCGAGGTGACGCATTGCGGCGTCTGCCATTCCGACCTGCATATCTGGGAAGGCGGCTACGACCTCGGCAGCCGCGGCACCCTGTCGCTCAAGGATCGCGGCGTGGTGCTGCCGCTGGCCATGGGGCACGAGATCGCCGGGCGCGTCGCGGCGGTCGGGCCGGAGGCGGTGGGCGTGGCGGTCGGGGAGGAGAAGGTCGTCTTCCCCTGGATCGGCTGCGGCAAGTGCGAGCGCTGCGCGTCGGGGGAGGACAACATGTGCCCTAACGCCGCGCGGACGCTGGGCATCTACCGCAACGGCGGCTACGCGACGCACGTCCTGGTGCCCGATGCGCGCTACCTCGTGCCGCTGGACGGGCTCGATCCCGCCGTGGCGGCCACCTATGCCTGCTCCGGCATCACCGTTCACTCGGCCATCCGCAAGCTCGGCCCGATCCCGCCCGAGCGGCCGGTCGTGCTCGTCGGGGCGGGCGGGCTCGGGCTGAACGCGATCCACATGCTGCGCGCGCTCGGGCACCGCCGGATCGTCTCGGTCGATGTCTCCCCGGCCAAGCTGGAGGCCGCGAAGGCCGCCGGCGCCACCGACACGGTGCTGGCCGAGGGCGAAGTGACGAAAGCCATCGTCGATGCCTGCGGCGGCCCGGCGCTCGCGGTGATCGACCTCGTGAACGGCAGCGCGACCGCCCGCTTCGCCTTCGACGCGCTGGGCAAGGGGGGCACCCTCGTCCAGGTCGGGCTCTTCGGCGGGGAAATGACGGTGCCCCTGCCGCTCATGGCGATCCGCGCCCTGACGCTGCAGGGGTCCTATGTCGGCTCGCTCGACGACCTCAAGGCCGTGATGGGCCTGGCCAGGGAGGGCAAGCTCGCCGCCCTGCCGGTGACGACCGAGCCGATGTCCGAGGCGGACGCGGTGCTGCGCCGCCTGAGGGACGGGAAGGTGACGGGCCGCGTCGTCCTGCGGGCCGAGGCCGCCTGACCTTCCAACACAAAACGCCCGGGGACCCTGGGGTCCTCGGGCGGCCATGTCCGGATGGGGCGCGAGGGCGCCCCGCGGCGATTACTTGATCTTGGCCTCGCGGAAGACGACGTGCTTGCGGGCGACGGGGTCGTACTTCTTCTTCTCCATCTTCCCGGTGGCATTCCGCGTGTTCTTCTTGGTCACGTAGAAGTAGCCGGTGTCGGCGGAGCTGACGAGGCGGATCTGGATGGTGTTGGACTTGGCCATGTTCTGACTCTGGGACTCGATTCCACAGGGGCGAGTGCCGGCCAGGGCCGGGTCGCGGAGGGGCCGCAAACTAGCGCCGGACGCGCCCGCGTCAAGCTTTTACCGCGCGAGCGCCCCCGCATAGGCTTCCGGCCGCTCCAGCACGGCGCGCGCGGCCGCCAGATCCGCCTCGCGCCCCTCGGCCGGCGGGCAGGCGCCGCGAAGCGCGGCGATCTCGCTCGCGGGCACGGGCGCGCGGGCCGCACGGGCGCGGGCGAGGGGAACCGCCATCGGGCTGTCGGCCGTGCCGAGCGTGGCGAGGTTGCGCGCCGTCTCCTCCGCCCCCCCGCCCGTGCAGAGCGCGGGCAGCACGCCCAGCATCTGCAGCGGCCAGCCGCGGGGGGCGAGGATGCGGGACCAGGAAAGGGCCAGCTCCCCCCCGTCGGGCAGCGGCACGAGCACCTGGATCAGCCCCTTGCCCATGGTGGCGCTGCCCACCACCACGCCGCGCCCGAGATCGGCCATGGCGGCCGCCACCACCTCGGCCGCGGAGGCCGTGCGCCCGTCCACCAGCACGACGAGGCGCCGCCCCGCCGCGAGGTCGCGCCCCGTGGCCTCGAAGCGGCGGAGGGAGGCGGGGTGGCGGCCCTCGGTCGAGGCGATGGTGCCGGTCGGCAGGAAGGAATCGGCCACGCGGAGCGCCTGCTGCAGCAGCCCGCCCCGGTTGCCCCGGAGGTCCAGCACCACGCCGAGCGGCGCCTCCGCCTCGGGGAAGTCGGTCAGGGCGCGGTCGAGCTGCTCCGGCGTGGCGGCGGAGAAGATCGGGATCTGGAGCCAGAGCACCCCGTCCCGCACCCGGGCGGAGAGGGAGAGGAGGGGCGCCGCACCGCGCGTGAGCAGGAGATCGACCCGCCGCCGCCCGCGCCGGATGGAGAGGAGCACGCTGCTCCCGGGCGGGCCTTCCAGCGCCCTGTGAGCATCGTCCAGGTGCTCCGCATCGAGGGCGATCCCGTCGGCGGCCGCCACGATATCGCCGGGGCGAAGGCCTGCCCGCTCCGCCGCGCTGCCGGGTGCCACGGCGGCGATGGCCACAGCGCGGCGCGGCGCGGGGCCGAGGGTAAGGCCGAGATCGGCCGCGCCGAGCCGCCGCTCGCGCCCCTGCCGCGCCTCCTCCGCGCCGAGATAGCGGCTATAGGGGTCGAGGTGGTTGAACACCTCCTCGAAGGCGGCCTGGATCATCGCCTGCCGCCCCGCCTGGCGAAGGGCGGGGGACTGGCGCTCCGCCTCCGCGAAGAGGGTGGCCACGGCATCGGCGACGGAGAGCGGGGTGTTGCCCGCCAGCCGGTCCGCGGCGAGCCGGCCGGAGAAGCCGAGGGCGAGGGCCGGGCCGCGCCGGGCGGCGGAGAGATAGGGGTCGATCGCCTCCAGCCCGCGCAGGGCCCAGAGCCCGACGAGAAGGGGCTCCGTCGCCTCCAGGTGGCGCTCGGCGATGGCGGCGAAGCCCGTGCGGAGCGTCGGGCCGAAGTCCTGCCCCATGCCGGGGCGGGAGAGGAGCAGGGCGGCGAGGAAGGCCAGGGCACCGCCCAGCCTCTTCGCGCCGCGCCGGGCCGCCCCTAGCGGGGCCGCTTCTCCCGCTGGCGCTCGCTGCCGGGCTTGCCGCCCCGCCCGGCCAGCTTCTGTCTTCCGCGCGGGGGCACCGGCTTGCGCGGCGCGGCGGCGCGGGGATCGCCCACCACCATCCCGAAGCTCAGGCTGCCCGTGCGCGGCACCGCCTCGGCCAGCCGCACCTCCACCTCCTGGCCGAGGGTGAAGGTCAATCCCGTGCGGCGGCCGATCAGGCGCATCGCCGCGTCCTCGTGGAACCATTGGTCGTCCGGAAGGGCAGCCATCGGAACGATTCCGCTGGCGCCGTTCTCCTCCAGTGTCACGAAGAGGCCGAAGCGTGTCACCCCCGAAACGCGCGCCGCGAAATGCGCGCCCACCCGGTCCGCCATGAAGGCCGCGAGGTAGCGGTCCACCGCGTCGCGCTCGGCCAGGGCGGCGCGGCGCTCGGTTTTGGTGATGTGCTCGCCCGTGTCGGGCAGCTCGGCGGCCTCGGCATCGGTCAGCCCGTCCTCGCCCAGCCTCAGCCCGCGAATGAGGGCGCGGTGGACCAGCAGGTCGGCGTAGCGGCGGATCGGGCTGGTGAAATGGGCGTAGCGCGGCAGGGCGAGGCCGAAATGGCCGATATTCTCCGGGTTGTACTCCGCCTGGGACTGGCCGCGCAGGATCGTCTCGCTGACGAGGCGGGATTCGGGCGCGTCCTTCATCCGCTCCAGGATGTGGGCGAAGTCGCGCGGCTTCACGAGGTTGGACGGCGGCAGGGAGATGCCGAGGCCGGAGAGGAAGCCGCGCAGCGTCTCCATCTTCTCGTCCGAGGGACGGTCGTGGACGCGGTACATGCAGGGCTGGTGCAGCCGCTCCAGCTCCTCGGCCGCGCAGACATTCGCGGCGACCATGAACTCCTCGATCAGCCGGTGGCTGTCGAGGCGCGGGCGGGGCGCGACGGAGAGGACCTTCCCGTCGGGGCCGAGGATCACCCGGCGCTCGGCGATGTCGAGGTCGAGCGTGCCGCGGCGCAGGCGGGCGGCGAGCAGGGCCTCGAAGGCGCCGTAGAGCCGGGCGATGTGGCCCTCCGCCAGCCCCGCATCCCCCTCGGCGTCCCGCGCGGCCTGGACCTTCTCGTAGGTGAGGCGGGCGGCGGAGCGCATGAGGCCGCGGCCGAAACGGTGGGCGGTCTTCGTGCCCGCCGCGTCGAAACGCATCTCGACATAGAGGCAGCCCCGGTCCTCCCCGGGCTTGAGGCTGCACCAGCCGTTGGACAGCGCCTCCGGCAGCATCGGCACGACGCGGTCGGGGAAGTAGACGGAGTTGCCGCGCAGCCGTGCCTCGCGGTCCAGCGGGGCGTCGGGGCGGACGTAATGGGCCACGTCGGCGATGGCGACGAGGATGCGCCAGCCATCCTCATCCGGCTCGGCGTGGACGGCGTCGTCGAAGTCGCGGGCGTCCTCGCCGTCGATCGTGACGAGGGGGATGCCGCGCAGGTCGTCCCTCGTGCCGGGCGGCACGGCCTCGGCGCGCTCGGCGGCGGCGACCACCTCCGCCGGGAAGTTGTCGGGGATGCGGTGGGCGGCGATGCAGAGGCGGGAGACGGCGCGGGGATCGTCCATCGGCCCCAGGCGCTCGACGATCCGCGCCGGGCTCGGCCCCATGTAGCGCTCGCGCGATCCGCCCGGGATCGGCTCGGCCTGGACCAGCTCGCCCTCCTGCGCGCCGTTCTCCTGGCCGGGCGGGATCACCCAGGCCGAGCGCGCGCGGCGGTCCACGGGCTCGACCAGCCCGTTGGTGTAGATGCCGAGAATGCGGGAGGGCGATCCCGTGCCGATCCGCTTGAAGGTGCGCCCCTCATACTTGCCGGGCCCGAGGCGGGTGATGCGGGCCAGCACCCGGTCCCCCGGGGCGAGGGCAGGCTGGCCCGGGCGCTCCGGGCGCATGTAGACGACCGGCCGCTCCGCCCCCTCCCAGGTGATGGGCCGGGCCATGGGCTCGCCATCCGCATCCGTGCCGAAGACCTCCAGCGCCGCCATGTCCGGCAGGTTGGCGGCGTGGCGGATGGTGCGGCGGCCGACGGGGGCGATGCTGCCCTCCTCCTTCAGCGCGGCCATCAGCGCGCGCAGCGCCGGGCGCTGCTCGGTCGAGAGGCCGAAGTGGCGGGAGATCTCGGTCTTGCCCACCCGGCCGGTGGCGGTGCGGAGGAAGGCCCGCAGCTCCTCCCGGCTGGGCAGCGGGTTGGTCGTGCCCGGCTCGCGGCGCCGGATCACCGGCCCCGTGCGGGGAAGGCGCCCGGAGCCCTCGCGGCCTCCGGCGCCGCCCGGGGGCGGGCGCCTGGCCAATTCAGCCCGTTCCCTTGGCGCGGGAGGCGGGCTTGGCCGCGGCCTTCGCCTTGGCGGCGGGCTTCTTCGCCGGGGCCTTCTTCGCGGCGGCGGGCTTTGCGGCAGCCGGTTTCGAGGCCGCCGGCTTCGCGGCCCGGGCCGCGGCGGCCTTCGGCGCCGCCTTCGCGGGCTTCGGCGCGTCGTCCTTCGCGCTGGCCGCCTTGCGCGCCGGGGCCTTGCGGGCGGCGCCCTTCTTCGCCGGAAGGATCTTCCCCTTCTCGGCCAGCAGCGCGACGGCCTGGTCGAGGGTGAAGCTCTCCATCTCCACCCCGCGCGGCAGGGAGGCGACGGTTTGGCCGTGCTGGGCGAAGGGGCCGAAGCGGCCGCGCTTCACCTCCACCGCGGCGCCGTCCTTCGGATGCACCCCGAGGGTGATGCCGCGGGGCTTCGCATTGGCCAGCAGTTCCATCGCGCGGTTCATGCCGACGGAGAGGATGTCGTCCCCTGGCGTGAGGCTCTGCGAGAGGGCGCCCATCTTCAGATAGGGGCCGAAACGGCCGAGATTGGCGGTGATCTCCTCGCCCGTCTCGGGATGCAGGCCGATGATGCGGGGCATGTTCAGCAGCGCGACAGCCCGCTCCAGCGTCAGCGTCTCCGGGTCCATGCCGCGGGGGAGGGAGGCGCGGCGGGGCTTGGTGGGCTTGCCCTTCTCGTCCGTGCCGGGTTCGCCGAGCTGGACGTAGAGGCCGTAGGGCCCGCGGCGCATCGAGACCTCCTGGCCCGTGGCAGGATCGGTGCCGAGGCTGCGCGGTCCCTCGTTCCCCGCATCCTCGCCATCGGCGCTCGGCACCGCGAGGGGCCGGGTGTAGCGGCATTCCGGGTAGTTCGAGCAGCCGATGAAGGCCCCCGTGCGCCCGAGGCGCAGGCCGAGCCGGCCGGCATGGCAGTTCGGGCAGAGGCGCGGGTCGGTGCCGCCCTCATTCGCCGGGAAGAAGTGGGGGCCGAGATCCTCGTCCAGCGCGTCGATGACGTCGCTGATCTTGAGGTCCTTGGTGGCGTCCACGGCCTCCCGGAAGTGGTTCCAGAAGTCGCGCATCACCTCGCGCCACTCGGCGCGGCCGCCGGAGATATCGTCGAGCTTCTCCTCCAGCGCGGCGGTGAAGTTCGTGTCCACGTAGCGCTCGAAGAACGAGACGAGGAAGGCGGTGACGAGGCGCCCGCGATCCTCGGGGATGAAGCGCCGCTGCTCGATCCGGACGTATTCGCGGTCCTGCAGGGTTTGGAGGATGGAGGCGTAGGTGGAGGGGCGGCCGATGCCCAGCTCCTCCATCTTCTTCACCAGGGACGCCTCGGAGTAGCGGGGCGGGGGCTGGGTGAAGTGCTGGCTCGCCGTCACCTCCCCGCGCTTCGGCGCATCGCCCTCCGCCATGGGGGGAAGGGTGCGGCCGTCCTCGCCCTCGGCGGCAGCGTCGCCGGTCTCCTCGGCGCGGCGGTCGTCGGAGCCCTCGCGGTAGAGCTTGAGGTAGCCGTCGAAGGCGACGACCTGGCCGGTGGCGCGCAGCCGGGCCTTGCCGGCGGCGTCGTCGATGTCCACCGCCGTCTGGTCCATCTCGGCCGACTGCATCTGGGAGGCGACGGCGCGCTTCCAGACGAGGTCGTAGAGGCGCCGCTGGTCCGGGTTGAGGTAGCGCGCCACCTCCTGCGGGGTGCGCGTCACGTCCGTCGGGCGGACGGCCTCGTGCGCCTCCTGGGCGTTCTTCGCCTTGGAGGAGTACTCGCGCGGGGCGGCGGGCAGGTAGTCCGGGCCGAAGGCCGACTTCACATGGTCGCGGATGCCGGTGATGGCCTCCTGCGCCATCTGGACGCCGTCCGTTCGCATGTAGGTGATAAGGCCGACCGTCTCGCCGCCGATGTCCACGCCCTCATAGAGCTGCTGGGCCAGGCGCATCGTGGCCTGGGCCCCGAAGCCGAGCTTGCGGCTGCTCTCCTGCTGGAGGGTGGAGGTGGTGAAGGGCGGCGGCGGGTTGCGCTTGGTGCGCTTCTTCTCGACGGCCGAGACGGTGAAGCTGCCGCCCTCGACCAGCGCCTTGGCGCGCGCGGCCGCGGCCTCGTTCGGCAGGTCGAACCCGTCGAGCTTCCTGCCTTCCAGATGCGTCAGCCGCGCGTTGAAGGGGGCGCCCGTCGGGGTACGGAAGGCGGCCTCAACGCTCCAGTACTCGCGCGGCTTGAAGACCTCGATCTCCGCCTCGCGGTCGGTGATGAGGCGCAGCGCGACGGACTGCACCCGCCCCGCCGAGCGCGAGCCGGGAAGCTTGCGCCAGAGGACGGGGGAGAGGGTGAAACCGACGAGGTAGTCCAGCGCGCGGCGGGCGAGATAGGCGTCGATCAGCGGCACGTCGAGGTCGCGGGGATGCTCGATCGCGTGCTGGATGGCGCGCTTGGTGATCTCGTTGAAGGTGATGCGGTGGACCTCGACGCCCTTCAGCGCGCGCCGCCCCTCCAGCATCTGCCGGACGTGCCAGGAGATGGCCTCGCCTTCCCGGTCGGGGTCGGTGGCGAGGTAGAGGCGCTTGGCGTGCCCGGCCTTCAGCGCCTGGGCGATCTCGCGGACCTGCTTCTCCCCCCGGTCCTCGGAGGACCAGTCCATGGCGAAGTCCTCCTCCGGCCGGACGGAGCCGTCCTTGGCCGGGAGGTCGCGGACATGGCCGAAGGAGGCCAGGACCGTGTAGTCCGAACCGAGATACTTGTTGATGGTCTTCGCCTTGGCGGGCGATTCGACGACGACGACGTCAGTCATGTGGGGCCTAGAGCCCTCCGAATCTCTCTGTTCGCTGAATGCCGGACCGCACGACACGGTTTCCGGGCAGCGCCTCGATGAGCCCCTCCAGCTCCAGTTCCAGGAGCGCGGCGCGGGCCTCAGGCGGCGAGAGGTGGCAGTGGCGAAGCACCTCGTCAACCGGAACGGGTGTCGGGCCGATGAGGGAGAGGAGGTCCGGGGCGCCGGAAGGGGGTGGCTCGTCCGGGATTTCCGCCTCTTGCCGCCTGGTCTCCGGCCGCACGGGCGCGCGAGGGGAACGGCGAAAAACGGGCACGGCCTCGGCCGTGGCGGGGAGGGTGGCCAGCACGTCCGCCGCCGTCTCGCAGAAATGGGCGCCGTTGCGGAGCAGGTCGTTCGACCCGGCGCAGCGCGGGTCGAGCGGGGAGCCGGGGACAGCATAGATCTCCCGCCCGGCCTCGGCGCCCAGGCGCGCGGTGATGAGGGTGCCCGAGCGGTGCGCCGCCTCCACCACCACCACGCCGAGGGAGAGGCCGGCGACGATCCGGTTCCGCCGGGGGAAGTGCCGGGCAAGCGGGGCGGTGCCGAGCGGGGACTCGGCGAGGAGCAGCCCTTCCTCCGCGATTCGGGACTGCAGCCCCCGGTTCTCCGGCGGGTAGGCCACGTCGAGCCCGCCGGGGATGACGGCGATCGTCCGGCGGTGGCGGAGGGCGCCGAGATGGGCGGCGGTGTCGATCCCGCGGGCGAGGCCGGAGGTCACCGTCACCCCCGCCTCGGCCAGGGCCTCCGCCATGTCGCCCGCGAGGCGGCGCCCGGCGGTGGAGGCGTTGCGGGCGCCGACCACGGCGACCCCCCGGCCGCGGAGAAGGCCCATCTCCCCGAGCGCCGCGAGCACGGGCGGGGCGTCGTCCAGCGCGGCGAGGAGGGGCGGGTAGTCCGGTGCGCCGAGATGCAGCCAGGTGCCGCCCATGCCGAGGACGGCCCTGAATTCTCGCTCCACCGCGCCCGCATCGGCGACGCGCCGGGGATCGTTCGCGGCCAGGGCGCGGAGAGCCCGGGCGGCGTCGCCGTGCTGTTGGAGGGCGCGGCGGAAACCCTGCGGGCCGACACCCTCGCTCCGGGCGAGGCGCAGCCGGGCGAGGGAGTCGGCGGGGGTCACTTGCCCTGGCCGATCCGGGGCTCGGTGCCGTCGATCAGCCGGGCGATGTTCGCGTGGTGGCGCAGGAAGACATAGGCGACGATGAGCGCCACCGGCCAGAAGAGCGCCCATCCCCCCCAGAGAAAGGCCGCGATGGCCGCGACGGCCATCCCCGTGAGGGCGCTGGCGGAGGAGATCTTCACCAGCTTCGCCATGACCAGCCAGGTGAGCGCCGCAGCCAGGAAGACCGGCCAGGCGAGGGCGAGGAAGACGCCCAGCGCCGTCGCCACCCCCTTGCCCCCGCGGAAGGCGAGCCAGGGGGGATGGCAGTGGCCGAGCACCGCGGCGATGGCGGCGATCCCCACCGCCTCCGGGCCGAGGAGGGCGGCGGCGAGCCACACCGCGACGGCGCCCTTGAGGAAGTCCAGCGCCAGCGTGGCCGCGGCCAGCTTCTTGTTCCCGGTCCGCAGCACGTTCGTCGCGCCGATATTGCCGGAGCCGATGGAGCGGATATCGCCCAGCCCGGCGGCGCGGGTGAGGATCAGGCCGAAGGGGATCGAGCCGAGGAGGAGGCCGATGGCGGCCGCGATGACGAGGTTCATCCGAAAACGCGCCGCCCCGCCTTCCAGGTGCCGGTCACGCGCCCCTCCAGCGCCCGCCCGTCGAAGGGCGAGTTCTGCGCCTTGCCCGGCAGCTTGCCCGCCTCGACCTTCCAGCCACGCTCGGGGTTGAAGAGCACGAGGTCGGCCGGGGCGCCGGGGGCGAGGCGCCCGGCCTCCAGGCCGAGCAGCTTCGCCGGGGCGGAGGTCAGCAGTTCGAGCGCCCGCATCAGGCCGAGGTCCCCGCCATGGAAGCGGGCGAGGGTCACGCCGAGCAGCGTGGCCAGCCCCGCGCCGCCCGCCTCGGCCTGGGCGAAGGGGACGCGCTTGTCGTCCGCGTCCCGGGGCTGATGGTCGGAGGCGATGGCGTCGATCGTGCCGTCGCGCAGCCCCTCCACCACGGCCAGCCGGTCCGCCTCCCGCCGCAGCGGCGGGGAGAGCTTCGCATAGGTGCGGAAGTCGCCGATCGCCGTCTCGTTCAGGTCGAAATAGGGGGGCGCGGTGTCGCAGGTGACGCGCAGCCCCTCGGCCTTGGCCGCGCGGATGAGGTCCAGCGCGGCGCCGGTGGAGACATGGGCGAAGTGCACATGCCCCCGGGTGAGGCGGGCGAGGGCGATGTCGCGCGCGACCATCATCGCCTCCGCCGCGGCAGGGGCGGCGGGGAGGCCCATGCGGGTCGCCATCTCGCCCTCGGTGGCCGAGGCGTTGCGGGTCAGCGACGGCTCCTCCGGGTGCTGCACCACGAAGCGGCCGAAGCCGCGGGCGTAGGAGAGGGCGAGGCGCATCATCCGGGCGTCGGCGATCGCCCGGGCGCCGTCGGTGAAGCCGACGGCCCCGGCCTCGCAGAGCAGGCCGAACTCGGTCATCTCCTTCCCCGCGCAGCCGCGCGTGGCGGCGCCATAGGGCAGGACGGTGAGGCTGCCCGTCGCCTCTCCCTTGCGGAGGACGAATTGCAGCAGGGCGGGGTCGTCCAGCGCGGGGTCGCTGTCCGGCAGGGCGCAGAGGGTGGTGATGCCGCCGGCCGCCGCGGCCTCGGCGGCGGATTCGATCGTCTCGCGATGCTCCTGGCCGGGCTCGCCGAGCGAGGCGCGGAGGTCGATCAGCCCGGGGGCGAGGATCGCGCCGCCGCAATCCACCAGCTCGGCCCCCTCGGGGGCGCCGGTCCCATCCAGGGAAACGATGCGGCCGTCCTGGATCAGGAGGCTGCCGGGGGCGTCGCGGCCGGTCGCGGGGCAGACCAGGCGGGCGTTCCGGAGGATGAGGCTCATCGGGCGTTGCGCCGCTGGTTCTGGGAAAGGATGTCGAGCACGGCCATACGGACGGCGACGCCCATCTCCACCTGCTCCCCGATCACGCTGCGGGCGGGATCGTCGGCGACGGCACTGTCGATCTCCACACCGCGGTTCATCGGTCCCGGATGCATGACGATGGCGTCGGGCTTGGCGTGCTTCAGCTTCGCCGCGTCCAGCCCGTAGAAGCGGAAGAACTCGCGGGCGGAGGGGACGAGCCCGCCCTGCATCCGCTCCTTCTGCAGGCGCAGCATCATCACCACGTCGGCGTCGCGCAGCCCGGCCTTCATGTCGTGGAACACCTCCACCCCCAGCGCCTCGGCCTCGGAGGGGATGAGGGTCGGCGGGCCGACGATGCGCACCCGGCAGTTCATCGCCAGCAGGAGGTGGATGTTGCTGCGGGCCACGCGGCTGTGCAGCACGTCGCCGCAGATGGCGACCGTCAGGTTCTCCAGCGTCCCCTTGCGGCGGCGGATGGTGAGGGCATCGAGCAGGGCCTGGGTCGGGTGCTCATGCGTGCCGTCGCCCGCATTGATCACGGCGGCGTCCACCTTCTGGGAGAGCAGGGCGGGGGCGCCGGACTGGGCGTGGCGGATCACCAGCAGGTCCGTCTTCATCGCGTTCAGCGTGGAGGCCGTGTCCAGCAGCGTCTCCCCCTTGTTCACGGAGGAGGTGGAGACGGACATGTTGATCACATCGGCCCCCAGTCGCTTGCCGGCCAGCTCGAAGGAGGTGCGGGTGCGCGTGCTGTCCTCGAAGAAGAGGTTGATCAGCGTCCGGCCGCGCAGGACGTCCCGCTGCGTCTTCCCGCCCCGGTTCAGCAGGGCATAGGATTCGGCGAGGTCCAGCAGCTCCGCGATGTAAGGCGGCTCCAGCCCCTGCAGCGCGAGGAGGTGCCGGTGCGGGTAGAGGGGCATGGGGCCTCGGGGCAGCGGGGTGGCGCGACAGCGCGTGTGTAGGGGAGGCGGGGTTGCGGGGGAAGGCGGGAGCTTGGCGGCCGATGGCGGAGGCCGACCTGCCGCCCGTTTCCGCGATCGCCGCCGCCGTTCATCCCGGCCATCCCGAATCGGACGAGGTCTTCGCCGAGCGGCTCCGCCTCTCGCCGGAGGGCTGCCTTCTCCTTGAGGTCCGGGGGGAGGCGGCCGGCTACGCCCTGGCGCATCCCTGGACCCGCCGGCCGCCGGCGCTGAACACCCTCCTCGGCGCGCTGCCGGCCAGGCCCGAGGTCCTCCTCCTCCATGACCTCGCGATCCTGCCGGCGGCCCGGGGCGCCAGGGCGGGGGAGGGCGCGGTCGCGCGGCTGGCCGCCCTGGCGGGGTCCTTGCCCCTGGCGCTCGTCGCCATCGGCGGGACGGAGGGCTTCTGGCGCCGCCACGGCTTCGGGACGGTGCCCGATCCCGCGCTCGACGCGGTGCTGCGGCGCTACGACCCCGGCGCCCGCTACATGGAGCGCCCGCCGGGCTGACCGGCCTCGGGGCGGGTCGCGTCCAGCGCGCCCTGGAGCATGTAGGCGGCGGCGGCGGCGTCCACGGCCCGGGCCCGCTTCGCCCGGCTGAGATCGGCCTCGATCATCATCCGGTTCACCGCGGAGGAGGAGAGGCGCTCGTCCCAGAGGGCCACGGGAAGGCCGGTGGCATCCGAGACCGCCATGGCCCAGTCCTTCGCGGCCTGGGCGGCGGGGCCGAAGGAGCCGTCCATGCCGAGCGGCAGGCCGCAGACGAGCCCGCCGGCCCCCTCTTTCTCCGCGATGCGGCGGATCTCGGCGGCCGTGGGGGCCAGCTTGCCGCGCGGCAGGGCGGCATAGGGGGAGGCGAGCATCAGGAGGACGTCCGACAGGGCGATCCCGATGATCCTGCTGCCGGGGTCCAGCCCGATCAGCCGGGCGTGGCGGGGCAGGGCGGCGCGGAGGGCGGGGAGGGGGGTGGCGGGCATGGTCTCGGGGTATCGTCTCAGGGGCGTCCGGTGGAGGGCGCGAGCCAGAGCCGCCGCGCGGCGTAGGAGAGCCAGAGCCGGCGCGTGCCGAGAACGTCCTGGCCGAGGACGAGGTCCACCGGCAGGGAAGGGGGCAGGGGGGCGATGACGATGGGCATCGCCGCCACCATGCCCTCCCCGAGGCGGAGCGTCGCGCCCTCATGGATGTGGAAGGCGGCGGCCTCCCCGCCCGTGCCGAAGACGGTCCCGGCGGGCGGCGCCCGCAGCGCCGCGGCGGGGATGCCGAAGCCGGCGATGCGGTCCTGGCGCAGCACCGTCCGCTCCGCGCCCGTGTCCAGCAGGGCGCGCGCCGGCTGGCCGTTCAGCCGGAGGGGGAGGATGACCAGTCCCGCGGGCGTCACCTCCACCGCGATCCCCTCGGCGGGCCCCCCGATAGGCCAGGGAGGCGGGGCGGCGAGGCAGGCGGGCGAATCGTGCAGCACGGCGCGGCCCGCGGGCAAATCCAGCTCCAGCGCGCCCGCCTGCAGCAGGTCGGCTCCGATGATGCCGGCCAGGCGCCCCTCATCCTCGCTGCTGCCGGGCGCCACGGGAAGGGAGAGGTTCCGGAAGGCACGCCGGCCGATCTGGAAGTGCCGCAGCAGGGCATTCGGCATGCGCGAGGTGCCGCCCACCCCCGTGATCGGCGTCGCCCGCCCGGGATCGAAGGGGAGGTTGAGCGCCGCGGCGGCACCGGGGCGGAGCATGGTGAGGCTGGAGCCCGTATCGAGCGCGAAGGGCAGGGCGGCGCCATCTGCCTGGGCCAGAACCACCGGCACGGGGCCGGGGCCCGGGCCGAGGAGGGAGAGCGCGGCCGGCGCGGCCGGGGCGGCGAGAACCAGGCGGTCCCCCTCTCCCGGAGGGCAGGCCGCCCCGGCGGTGCCCGCGGCAAGGAGGGCGGCGAGCAGCGGGAGGGAGAACGGGCGGGGCGTCATTCCCGGCGATATGCGCCCGGGGAGGCGATGCGGAAAGGCGAGGCCCCTTGACTTGAGGGGTGCCGGGGGCTTCCTGCACCACCGTACCTCAGTCCCAGCTCCGGATTTCCCATGTCGCTCGACCTGCAGACCGTGAGGCGCGTCGCGTCCCTCGCCCGGCTCCATCTGGAGGAGGGGGAGGACCAGCGGCTGCAGGCGGAGCTGAACGGGATCCTCGGCTGGATCGAGCAGCTCCAGGCCGTGGACACGAGCGACGTGGAGCCCCTCTCCGGCGCGGGCGGCACCGCCATGCCGATGCGCGAGGACGTGGTGAATGATGGCGGGCGCGCGGAGGCGGTGCTCGCCAACGCGCCGGACCGCGCGGGCGATTTCTTCGCCGTTCCGAAGGTTGTCGAGTGATGCACCCCACCGATTTCACCATCCGCGGCGCGCTTGAGGCGCTGTCTGAGGGCATCGTCACCTCCGAGGCGCTGACGGCGGCCCATCTCCGGGCGATCGAGGCGCTGAACCCCCGGCTGAACGCCTTCATCACCGTCACCGCCGAGCGCGCGATGGAGGCGGCCCGCGCCTCCGACACCCGGCGTGCCAACGGCGTGGCGGGGAAGCTCGAGGGCATCCCGCTCGCCATCAAGGACCTGTTCTGCACCCAGGGCGTGCGGACCACGGCGGCGTCCCGCATCCTCGGCGAGTTCACGCCGCCCTATGAGAGCACGGTCACTTCCAACCTCCTGCGGGACGGGGCGGTGTTCCTGGGCAAGGTGAACCTGGACGAGTTCGCCATGGGCTCCTCCAACGCCACCTCCGCCTTCGGCGAGGTGGAGAACCCGTGGAAGCGCGGCAACGACGACGGCACGACGCTCGTCCCCGGTGGCTCCTCGGGCGGCTCCGCGGCGGCCGTGGCGGCGCGGCTGGCCATGGGCGCGACGGCGACGGATACGGGCGGCTCCATCCGCCAGCCCGCGGCCTTCTGCGGCATCGCCGGCATCAAGCCGACCTATGGGCGCTGCTCGCGCTGGGGCGTGGTGGCCTTCGCCTCCTCGCTTGACACGCCGGGCCCCGTCGCGCGCACGGTGGAGGATTGCGCGATCCTGCTGGAGAGCATGTCCGGCCACGACCCGAAGGACAGCACCTCCGCTCCCGCCCCCGTGCCCGACTTCGCCGCCGCCTGCGCCCGCGGGGTGAAGGGGCTGCGGATCGGCGTGCCGCGCGAGTACCGGCTCGAGGGGATGCCCGAGGAGATCGAGGCGCTCTGGCAGCAGGGGCTCGCCTGGTTACGCGCGGAGGGGGCGGAGATCGTGGACATCTCCCTGCCGCACACGAAATACGCACTGCCGACCTACTACATCGTGGCGCCGGCGGAGGCCTCCTCCAACCTCGCGCGCTACGACGGCGTGCGCTACGGCCTGCGCCGGGACGGCGAGGACCTGCGCGACCTGTACGAGCGCACGCGCGCCGCGGGCTTCGGCGACGAGGTGAAGCGGCGCATCATGATCGGCACCTATGTGCTGAGCGCCGGCTACTACGATGCCTACTACCTCAAGGCCCAGAAGGTCCGCACGCTGATCAAGCGGGACTTCGACGAGGCCTTCCGCGGCGTGGACGCGATCGTGACGCCCGCGACCCCCTCCGCCGCCTTCGCGGCCGGCGAGAAGCAGGACGATCCTGTGGCGATGTACCTGAACGACGTGTTCACGGTGACGGCCAACCTCGCGGGCATCCCCGGCATGACGGTGCCGGCCGGCTATGACCGCCAGGGCCTGCCGCTCGGGCTGCAGGTGCTCGGCCGCGCCTTCGACGAGGAAACGGTGTTCGCGGTGAGCGCCGCCATCGAGCACGCCGCGGGTCTGACGAAGCTGCCGCAGGTGAGGGCCTTCGCATGAGCTACACGATCTCGGGCGAGACCGGCCCCTGGGAGCTGGTGATCGGGCTGGAGGTCCATGCCCAGGTGACCAGCAACGCCAAGCTGTTCAGCGGTGCCGCCACCGGGTTCGGCGCCGAGCCGAACAGCCAGGTGAGCTTCGTGGATGCGGGCTTCCCCGGCATGCTGCCGGTGATCAACCGCGAATGCGTGGCCCAGGCCGTGCGCACGGGGCTCGGGCTGAACGCGCAGGTGAATCCCTGGTCGCGCTTCGACCGGAAGAACTACTTCTACGCGGACCTGCCGCAGGGCTACCAGATCAGCCAGTTCGCCCACCCGATCGTGGGCGAGGGAAAGATCACGATCGAGCTGTCGGACGGCAGCACGCGCGAGATCGGCATCACCCGCCTGCACCTGGAGCAGGATGCCGGCAAGTCGCTGCACGACCAGCACCCGGGCAAGTCCTATATCGACCTGAACCGGTCGGGCGTGGCGCTGATGGAGATCGTGTCGGAGCCCGACATGCGTTCGCCCGAGGAGGCCGGCGCCTATCTCACCAAGCTGCGGCAGATCCTGCGCTATCTCGGCAGCTGCGACGGGAACATGGAGCAGGGCTCGCTGCGCGCCGACGTGAACGTCTCCGTCCGCAAGGCCGGCGAGGGCTTCCGCACGCGCTGCGAGGTGAAGAACGTCAACTCCATCCGCTTCGTCATGCAGGCGGTGGAGGCCGAGGCGCGGCGGCAGATCGAGGTCTGGGAATCCGGCGGCACGGTCGACCAGGAGACGCGGCTCTTCGACACCTCGCGCGGCGTCACCCGCTCCATGCGGAGCAAGGAGGACGCGCATGATTACCGCTATTTCCCCGATCCCGACCTCCCGCCCCTGGTGATCGAGCCCGGCTGGATCGAGGAGCTGAAGTCGGGCCTGCCCGAGCTGCCCGATGCCCGGCGGACGCGCTACGTCAACGAGTTCGGCCTTTCGGCCTATGACGCCTCGGTGCTGGTGGCGGAGAAGGAAACGGCGGCCTTCTACGAGGAGGTCGCCGCCGGGCGGGACCCGAAGGTCGCCGCGAACTGGGTGATGGGCGACTTCTTTGCCATCCTGAACCGGATGGGCCGCGGGATCGAGGACAGCCCGGTCTCCGCGAAGCATCTCGGCGCCTTGCTGGACCTGATCGCGGACCGCACGCTCTCGGGCAAGATGGCGAAAGAGGTGCTCGAGGCGATGGCCGAGACGGGCAAGCCGCCCGGCACCATCGTGGAGGAGCGCGGCCTCCGGCAGGTTTCCGACACCGGCGCGATCGAGGCAGCGGTGGACGCGATCATCGCGGCCAACCCGGACAAGGTGGAGCAGTACAGGGCCAAGCCCACGCTGTTCGGCTGGTTCGTCGGCCAGGTGATGAAGGCCATGAAGGGGCAGGGGAACCCGGCCCTGGTGAACGAGGTGCTCAAGGCCAGGCTCGACGGCTAGCGCGCGCGGTTGCCGCCGGGCTCGTCCTCCGTCGGCAGCTCGCAGCGGTTGTGGATGTCGGTGGCGGCGATGGCGGCGTGGCCCATCGCCACCACGATCTGGTTGAGGCCGCGCACCACGTCTCCGGCGGCGTAGAGGCCGGGGACGGTGGTGCGGCAGTGGTCGTCCACGATGAGGGATCCCGTGTCGTCGTGCTCGGCGCCGAGGCGGGTGGCGAGGTCGGAGCGCACGGTCAGGCCGAGGGCGGAGTAGAGCGTCTCGAACCGGTGCTCCTGCCCGCCCGCGCGAACGGCGCTGATTCGATCCCCCTCCACCTCCAGCGCGTCGATCGGGGCGGTGATGACGCGGATCCCGTGCTCCTCGGCGCGGCCGGCATCCTCCTCCGAGATCGGGTCGCCCAGCGTCAGCAGCGTGACGTCCGGGCTGTAGCTGCGGGCCACGAAGACCGCCTCGCCCAGCCCCCGCGCGCCGTGGCCGATCACGGCCACCTTGCGCCCGCGCGCCTCGTAGCCGTCGCAGATCGGGCAGTAGCGGACGAGGCCGCGGCGGAGCGCGTCGGCATGGTCGGGGAG
The DNA here is from genome assembly GCF_014199205.1 of Muricoccus pecuniae. Taxonomy (GTDB): domain Bacteria; phylum Pseudomonadota; class Alphaproteobacteria; order Acetobacterales; family Acetobacteraceae; genus Roseomonas; species Roseomonas pecuniae. Next base: position 96,146 of record NZ_JACIJD010000007.1, read on the forward strand.
GCTGGGCTCGATGTCGTGCGAGCCGGTGGCCAGCAGCACGCGCCGGGCCTCGATCGGGGGGCTGCCGTCCTCGAACCGGGCGACGAAGCGGCCCTCCCGCTTCTCCAGTGCCGTCACCTGCCCCCGGCGGGGCTCGATGCCGTACTGCGCCAGGTTCTCGCGCTGCCGGGCCAGCATATCCCGGCCACCGATCCCCTCGGCGAAGAGGGGAAAGTTATGGCTTGTGGGGATCCAGGCCGCCCGGCTGTCCCCGCCATCGACGAGGGCGAGGCGGCGGTTGAAGCGGGCGAGATAGAGGGCGGCGGTCAGCCCCGCCGGGCCCCCACCGATGATGAGGCAATCGAGACAGCCGTCCTGTTCCATGAGCAACCTCCGCGCGGTGTAACGACGCGCGGGGCTCGCCGGCGTTGCATCACTCCCGCGGATCAGCGCCCGAGGGAGGCGATGATCTCGCGGTTGTAGGACCGGATCATGCCGGGGATCAGGAAGAGGTCCAGCAGCAGCCAGAGGCCGATCAGCCCGAGGCCGAGATAGCCGATCGCCACCGCCGTCAGCGCCCAGGAGACGAGGCTGACCGCGAGCATCACCAGCCCACTCATCGTTCGCCCGGCATAGAAGCGGTGCACGGCGAACCAGCCCAGGAAGAACCATAGGATGTAGCCGACGAGGACGGAGCGCTTGTTCGCGTCGTAATGCATCATCGCGGCGGTGTCGCTCATGCCGGGATGGGGGGAGGAGCCGGACATGTCGGGCGATTCCTTCTCGAAAGACTGCTGCAGCCTGCCCTGTGGGGGCGGCGCGGGCCAGGAGGGGCGGCCTCGGCGGCCGGATTGCGCGAGGGCGGGTGATGCCGTGACCGGCCGGGATCGCCCAGGAAGGGGGCCCTTGGTGACCGGCCCGGGAGGGGACGAAGGGCCCGGCACAATGATTGGGCGGCGGGTGCGTCTCTGCCATGTCCGGCATAGATCGGCTCGTGGGGGGTGGAATTCCAGCCGGGCTTCCCCCAGGGCACGCGCGGGGTGATGCTGGGTGCGAGGAGACCTGCCGATGATTACGCTGCACAGCTGGAACACGCCCAATGGCCGCAAAATCAGCGTGGCGCTGGAGGAGATGGGGCTGCCCTACCGGGTGAAAACCGTCAACATCGGTGCCGAAGAGCAGTTTCGGCCGGAGTTCCTGGCCATCAGCCCGAACAACCGTATCCCGGCGATCGAGGACGACGAGGGGCCGGGTGGCCAGCCGATCAGTGTCTTCGAATCGGGTGCGATCCTTCTCTACCTCGGAGAGAAGACCGGCCGTTTCCTGCCGGCCGACCTGCGCGCCCGCGTGCCGGTTCTGGAGTGGCTGATGTGGCAGATGGGCGGATTCGGCCCCATGCCCGGCCAGGTGCATCACTTCCTCATGCAGCCGGACGGGCCGGCGAAGGATTACGGCCTGGCGCGCTACGGGAAGGAGACGAAGCGTCTCTATGGGGTGCTGGAAAAGCGGTTGGCCGGGCGGGACTTCGTGGCGACCGAGGGCCAGCCGAGCATCGCGGACTTCGCCATCATCGGCTGGGTCTGGCGGCACGAGCGCCATCTCGTCCCCTTCGACGACCTCCCCAACGTGGGTGCCTGGTACGACCGGATGATGACGCGGCCCGGGGTGAAGCGGGGTTTCGAGGTGGCGCTGTCCTGAGCATTTGACGGCGGGGCCGGGTGCGGGTAGAAGCGGCGCCTGCAACGCCGTGTGACTTCCACTCCTGCGGAGGGGTGGCCGAGTGGCCGAAGGCGGCGGTTTGCTAAACCGTTATAGGATGTCAAGTCCTATCGTGGGTTCGAATCCCATCCCCTCCGCCATTTCAACAGCTTAGGCTAACAGTCGACAGGGCCAGCCTAACGGTTCCAGGCTACTGTGCCGACCCTTGTGCCGCCCCCCGGTCGTTTTGAGGCGCTATGGAAATCCCGCGCTGTCTGCGGGGACGGCGCGGAGCTTTGGGGCGAACCGTGCCAGCATCTTTGCCGACCCGCTCCTCCAGTGGTCAGGGCGTCGCTCGTAAGGTGCAGGATTCACCACATCGGCCTCGTCGGCGGTCATGTGCGAATTCGGCTGAAGAACCAGTTCGCTAACTCGTGTGCAGCGGGCAACTTCTTCGGCCAACCCGCGAAGGAGAAGATGAGCGGGTGAGCAGCGTTGTATACACGCGATAAGGGCGCCATCCCTGGCCCGAGCCGGGGGGAGGCGCAAACTGCGACCCTCTTCCGCAATCGTGGCCGATCCATGGTTCGAGTTTGGCCCGGAGCAGTCTGGCCGCTTCTGGGGCACGCTGCCGGAAAGCGCACATGCGGCTGGTGCTCAGGTCCTGACCGCAGGCACCGCTCGGCATTCTTGCAAGCTGCACAGACGCTGGTTCCCCAACTCAGAGAGCGCTGGCGACAGCACGCAGAGCCCGCTCCAGATCGGCACGGTCCACGGGTGTTCCGAGGGCAAGGCGCACGCAATTGGGCGTGCTACCTACCCCGAAGGCCGCTCCGGGTGTGATCCTCACGCCGAGGCCTTCCAGGCGCCGCACCAGGTCCTGCGCCGCCGTCCTCCGCGGCAGGTCGAGCCAGAGATGCATCGAGGCGGGGTGGGCCGCGGGCGCTGCGCGGATCGGCAATAGTTGCGCAGCAAGCGCCTGCCGGAGCCGCGCCTCGCGCCGCTTTTCTGCTTCCAGGAGCTTGGCGGTTCCGTCGCCCACCCAAAGGGACGCGACGGCCGCGCCGAGCGGCGGTGCGGTCCAGACCGTGGCGCGGATGAGGTCGGCGGCCCGGTCAACCTGCCCTGGCGGCGTCAGCATCCAGGCCGCGCGCAGGCCGGGTGTGAAGGCCTTGGAGGTGGAACGCAGATACCAGCTCCTCTCCGGCGCGATCGCCGCCAAGGGCGCGAGCGGCGGATCATCCTCCGTGAGGAAGCCATAAGCGTCGTCCTCGACGATGCGGAAGTCGAGGCGCCGCGCGACCGCGGCCACCGCCTCGCGCCGTTGGGCGGGCATGGTCACGGCCGTCGGGTTCTGCAGCGACGGCATGCAGTAGAGCGCCGCGATGCGGTGGCGCAGCGCCAGCCGTAAGAGGGCGCGCGGGCGCAGCCCGGCCTCGTCCATCGGCACGGGCACGACCTGCAGGCCCAGGGCCGTGGCGCTGGCCCTGATCCCCGGCCAGGTCAGCGCCTCCACCGCGATGGTGTCGCCGGGCCGGGTCGTCGCCATCAGCGCCACGGTGACGGCGTGCTGGGCCCCCGCGCAGATGACGACGCGGGAAGGATCGTCGGGCAGGCCGCGCCGCGACATCCACGCGGCTCCGGCCGCCCGGTCAGCCGCGCGCCCGGCATGGGGCTGGTAGTCGGCCATGGCTGCCCGTTCGCGCCGCAGGACGGCCCGCGCGGCTCTCTCGAAGCGGTCGGCCAGTCCCGGCAGGGGCATGACGTTGCGGGCGAGGTCGATGATGCCGGGCGTCCGTTCCTCGATGCGAAAGGAGGCCGCGTCGATATGGCCGGGCGCGCGGACGAAGCTGCCGCGCCCGACCTCGCCCACCACCAGGCCGCGCGCCTCCAGCAGGCGCATGGCGCGCGATGCCGTGTTGAGCGCCACGCCGTGCCGGAAGGCGAGCTCGCGATGCGTGGGCAGCCGCGCGCCCGGGAGGAGCGTGCCTTCCCTGATCTCAGCCTCCAGGGCCGCCGCGATGTCCTGGGCGCCGTTGCTCATCACTCCGCCATTGTCTCTGAGACAATGTTGCGATTGCCCCAGGACCGTCCGGCTTTCAACCTTGCCCCATGAACGATCTCGCCCCCCATCCCTGGCACCTGACCGCCCCCTCCTTCCCGGAAATCGAGGATGCGGCCGGGCGCATCCGGGGCGTGCTGGTCGAAACCCCGCTGCTGGAGAGTGAGCGCCTGAACGCGCGGCTGGGCGGGCGGCTCCTGGTGAAGGCCGAGGGGCTGCAGCGGACGGGCAGCTTCAAGGCGCGCGGCGCCTGGAACCGCCTCTCGCTCCTCTCGGCCGAAGAGCGCACCCGGGGCGTAGTGGCCTTCTCCTCCGGCAACCATGCCCAGGCCGTCGCCTGGGCCGGGCGGCGCCTGGGCATCGGGACCGTGGTCATCGCCATGCCGGCGGACGCGCCCGCGGCGAAGATCGAGCGGACCCGCGGCTGGGGTGCGGAGGTTGTCCTCTACGACCGAGCGAGCGAGGACCGGGAAGCGCTGGGGCGCCGGCTCGCGGCTGAGCGTGGCCTCATCCTGGTGCCGCCCTATGACGACCGCCGCGTGATCGCCGGGGCGGCTACCCTCGGGCTGGAGGTGGCGCGACAGGCTGAGGCGATGGGGGCGGTGCCGGACGTGCTGCTGGTGTGTTGTGCGGGCGGCGGCCTCACCGCCGGCTGCGCCCTGGCCTGGGAGGCCCTTCTCCCGGCGGCGCGCGTCTTCGCCGTGGAGCCACAAGGCTTCGACGACACGGCCCGCAGCCTCGCGGCCGGGATCCGGCTGGGCAATGCCCCCGGTGCGACATCCATCTGCGATGCGGTGCTGGCGCCGATGCCGGGGGCCCTGACCTTCTCGATCAACGCGCCCCGCCTCGGCGGAGGGCTGGTCGTGAGCGATGCCGAGGCGCTCGCGGCGATGCGGGTCGCCTTCGAGGAGTTCGGCCTCGTGGTGGAGCCGGGCGGCGCCGTCGCGCTCGCGGCCGCTCTGGCCGGTCGTTTGCCTGTCGCTGGCCGGACCGTGGCCGTTGCACTGACCGGTGCGAATGTCGATCCGGGCATGTACCGACGGGCGCTTGCCGCCAGCAGCTAGCGACAGAAAGGCAGCCTGTTCCAGCCCGGCTCAGCCCATAGGCGGCCAGAGAGCGACGTCCGCTACGCGGAAAGCTCTCCGATGATCCGAATGGCCGGGATGGGCGCTCAGCCGTCATGGCCCCGTCGGGTCACAGGCTGCCATTTCACTCGTGGGGAGCTGGCCCGACAAATTGCTGCCCGTGAGGGCCTTCGTGTTGGCTGGCCAGGGGGGCAGCCGGGCTCATCCACATTGCGAGGTCAGCCCAGGCTGATCCCGGTGTCGCGGACCAGTCGCTGGATCAGGGCTCGCTCGCGCACCAGCCGCTCGCCGAGGCGGGCGGGCTCGGCGGCGGTCGCCTCCGCGCCGATCTCGGTGAAGCGCGCCTTCACCTCGGCGTCGGAGGTCGCGGCGTTGATCGCCTCCTCCAGCCGGTGCCGCGCCTCCTCCGGCGTGCCGCTGCGGCAGAAGATGGCGTTCCAGCTCGTGATGTCGAAGTCGGGGACGCCGGCCTCGGCGATCGTCGGCACGCCGGGGATGCCGCCGCGCTTGGCGCTGGTGACGGCAAGCGCCACGGCGCGCCCGCCCTGCACGACGGGGTTGAGCGAGTTCGCGGTGAGGATCCCTGCCGGGAGCGTCCCGGCCGCGAGGTCACGCGCCACCTCGGAGCCGCCGCGGTAGGGGATGTGCTCCAGCTTCACGCCCGCCCGATGTGCGAGCAGCGCGCCGGCGAGGTGGCCGGGGCTGCCAACGCCGGGCGTGCCATAGGAGGTGCCTTCGCGGTCGGCGCGCGCCTTGCCGAGGAAGCCCTGGAGGTCGCGTACGCCCGCATTCGAGGGAACGGCGAGGATGTAGGGGACATCCGCGACGGTACCGACCGGCGCGAAATCGCGCTCGTAGTTGAAGGGCGTGCTGCGGTGAACGAACTGCGCGACCACGAAAGACGCCGCGTCGAACAGCAGCGTGTGCCCGTCCGCGGGGGCAGAGGCGACCGCGTTGGCCGCGAGGGTGCCGCCGGCGCCACCCCGATTGTCCACGACGATGTTCTGGCCGAGCACCGCCGACATCTTCGGGGCGATCAGGCGCGCGAGGGTGTCGGAGTTGCCGCCCGCGGCGAAGGCGACCACGAGGCGGATGGGACGGTTGGGGAAGGCACGTTGGGCCTGGACCGCGGGCGCGGGCAGCAGGGCGGCGCCGCCCAGGGCGAGAAGGGTGCGGCGGGACGGGACGGGGTGCGGCAAGCTGGACCTCCTCGAAACGGCGTTGGTCGCGGGCGGGACGGGGCTCAACCCCTGTTCAGCGGTTCCAGCCCCGTCCGGCGTAACGCCGGCGCGGCCTCGGGAGAGGCAAGGAAGCGGATCAGCGCCGCCGCCGCCCCGCACGGGCGGGGGCTACTGGAGCTACCGGCCGGGGCAGCTCGCGCGGCTGAGCTTCACCCGGCGTGCCCGCGACCTCGGCTTCTCCCTCGAGCCGGTCCGCATCCTTCTCGGCCTCGCCGACCAGCGGGAACGGTTCTGCGAGGCGGTGGACGCCGTCGCGCGGGAGCATATGGCCGAGCTGGACCGCAAGCTCGCCGACCTCGGCGCCCTCCGCCGTGAGCTCGCCTCCCTTATCGGGCAGTGCGGCCACGGCACGATCGCCGAGTGCCGCATCCTGGAGGCCCTGGCGCCGATCCAGGACCTTCTCGAAGCCCCAATCCCCAAAGCGGGACAGAGGACAAGATAGGACCGGGAGTGGTACTTCATGGACCTACTGCATCACGGGGTATCAAGGGTTCAGGTCGGCGCCGAGTCCGGTGATATTGCCACGGACAGCCTGAAGCCGCGCAGGAGGCGCATGTCCCGGTCGAGCGCGTCGGCTGGCATCAGCGCGACGGGGGAGCTCTCTCCCATCTGCGACAGCATCTCGGGCAGGCTGACGGCGGTAACCAGACCTCTCACATAGCAGGTCTCCTCGTCCTCCTCCTGCGGCCCCGCGCCGAAGGGCACCGTCGCGGTTCCCCCCGGCTCGGGAACGGCCTCATGACCGGAGGCGATGCGGAAGCTCCGGGCGGCGAGCCCGTCTCGCTTTTTCTCCACAACCCATCCGCGGATCCCGCGGGCACCAGATCCGTCCTCCCGTTGGGCTTCGAGCCAGAACAGCGGCGGTAAGACGTCCAGCACGGCGGGCGAATGCGACACCTCGGAGGAGGCCAGCCCGCGTGCCAGGCCAGCGATATCATCGTCGATCGCCAGAGCGGGCGCGCCTTCAGAGCGCAGGCGCCGCGCCGCGCGCCGGGCGTCCATCGGTGCGTTCTCGCCGAGCATGGCCGCCAGCAGGCTGCCTCCAGGGAACCTCATCCTCGGCATTCCCTGCATATGCGCCTCCTCCAGGATGCCCAGTGATGCCCGAGGTGACGAGCAGCGCCAACTGGCTGCTTCGACCAGCGGCGGAGAGCTGCTGCAGGCCTGGCCAGCCAGCCGATGTCGGATGCCGAACGCAGAGCCGACATGTTCGTCCACCGTGCACATCCAGCCGCTACGCGCCCATCCCGAACAATGTTGAGCGGTTCCTGCCTCACCAGAGGCAGACACGCTGGTGAGAGCCGGGAGGGCTGGGGGAGACCCTTTCCGTGAACGTGGCCTGTCAATCAGCATGCAAGCTTGAACCCTGATCGGCGTGCAAGATGGTTCCCCGTTCGTGGCGCCTGGTTGGTTCTCCGGATGGGCTGGTTGCGGTTTCTAAATCGCTAGCTGGCCGCGCCGGTCTCGATGATGCCGCATCGATGGGTAAGGCGGACGAGCGTTGAGCACGGTGCGCTATTCGGCGAATAGCAGGCTGGTCGTGGCCAAGTTGAGGCCTGCTTGTAGAGACGGCTGATCAGGTAGAACGGCAACTGGCCGCCAGAGTTCACCTCCGCTTGCCGAAGCTGACGATCCGATGACCGGTGCAGAACACGCCCGGTGCGGCTCCAGACACCAGCACCCCACTCCCGCGCAATCGCTGACTCGCTGCCCTCACCTTTCCGAAAACGACTATTCGTCGTCCGCGGCTTCTGAATGCCCTGTCTTCGGATCCTCGTCCGGACTCTGCTATGCGACCCGAAGCACTTCCGCCAGACGAGCTTGAAAGAGGCGTCCGTTAGCCGGTCGGCTTTAAAGCTTGTTTGATGGAGTTCGGGCTGGGTTGACGAGGGCCTTGGTGGCGGCGAGCACGTCGGTGCGGGCGATGCGGGCCGCCGCGACGTCGAGGCGCCCGGCACGGTCACGCAACAGGCCGTCGCAGTGTGTGAGCCAGCCCAAGCTTCGCTCAACCACCCCTCGCCGAGGCAGCACGACAAAGCCCTGCTGGCCAAGCGATCGCGCGAGGACTTCGTGGCGCATGCCGTGCAGGTTAGGCCATTCGCGGCAGCGCTCGGCGGTGAAGGCGCCGTCGAGGATCGCCACCCGCAGGCTGGGCCAGGTCGCCTTGTCGACGTCGAGCGCGGGCAAGGTGTCGCGCGCCTGGACCGAGGCCGGGAGGACGGCAAGGCCAGCCGGTGACCGTCGGCATCCACCATGGCCACCCGGTTGCGTCCCAGTGTGCGCTCGGCGGCGTCGAAGCCGCGCGGCCCGCGTACCGGGATGCACTTCACCGTTTGCGTGTCGATGATCGCCAGCCGGGGCTCGGTCCTGCGGCCCGCCGCGCGGCGGCGCAGCCGGACCGGGTCGCGCATCATGCGCTCGAAAAGTCCCAGCGCCTGCCAATGCCGGAACCAGCCATAGACCGTGCGCCACGGCGGCATGTCCGGTGGAAGCGCCCGCCGCCCACCGCCCACCCGCAGATGCCCCGCGATCGCCTGCATCACCGCCAAGGCAGGCGTGGCACTATCGCTGGTAGCGGATCAGCCCGCTCCGGCCAGCCCGCCCCCTCGCGGACCGCGCAGTTCAAAACTATGTGCTTCAGGCGCGCCGCATGGCGTGCCCGATGCCGCTCCGTCCATATCTCTCCCGCCCTTCCGCCCCGCCAGGCGGTTCACGGTGTTCACCTCAGGAGCAGATGGGGACGGACGGCGGAGGGCCCCTCGAACAGGCTGTGAGACCTACTACTCGGAGTGGCGACCTTCACCACATAGCTTGGCCCCGCGCACACTCTCGCGCCGGTCCCCTTTCACGCGGCCTCGGCGACCTGGTTCCGCCCCCGGTTCTTTGCCCTGTAGAGACCGCGGTCCGCCTCCGCGATGAGGTCTTCCAGGTCGATGGCCGCTCCTGCAGGGGCGGAGGCAATGCCGACGCTCATCGTCGCTCCCACGCGCTGGCCGGCCACATTCCGCCCTGCCTCCTCGAAGCTCCTGCAAAGCCGCTCCGCGACCGATACCCCGACCTCGGGTGTCACGCCCCTGAGCACGCAGGCGAACTCTTCGCCGCCGAGCCGGAACACCGCATCGTCCTCCCGCAGGACGCTCCGCGCGGTCTCGACAGCGGTGCAGATCACGGCGTCCCCCACGGAATGGCCAAAGCGGTCATTGATGCGCTTGAAATGGTCGAGGTCGAAAGCGAGCACCGTCAGTGGCTGTCCGCCGATCGCCACGACGGCGCCGTGGCGTTCCAGGGCGCGCCGGTTCAGCGCGCCGGTCATCGGATCCTGCAGCGACATCGCCTCATTTCGAGCCGCCTCTCTCTCGCGGGCCAGCGCCACCAGCAGCACGGCCGTGACAAGGGCCTGGATCACGATGCCGAAATTGTAGGCGGCCACGGACCAGGCCTGGGAAGTGGCGGCGCCCAGGGGTGAAGGCAGCCAGGGGGAGAGCACGATCCGGAACGCCGCAAGCACGGCGAAGATCAGGAAGACGCCCCGCAGCACCGGACGAGAAGGTAATTCCGGCGCCCGGCCGGGTGCCAGGTCACGTGCGATCAGCCCATTCAGGACCAGCGTGGCTGCAGTACGATAGACGGCCTCCGCAGCCTCAAGCTGCCACGGGATGAAGATCAAGGCGCTCAGCAAGGCATAGGAGAAGGGAAAGAGGAGCGCCAAGGCCAACCGGGCTGAGCGGCCGGTGAAGTTGCGGACCACATACCAGCCTGCGGAGAAGGCCGCGATGACGAAGGTAACGCCGACCGTCTCGAGCCATTGGCTTGGGAAGGCGTAATCCAGCCCAAAAACTGCGGCGGCCAGGAAGCCGACGAGAAAGGGAAGACTCGCCGCCATCAGCCATCGCCGCCCCTGTCCCCTAGTGCTCGGCAGGACCAGAGCGCCCGTGATGACCAGCATCAGGACAGCGGTGTAGACGATGAGGGTTGGGACACTGAGAGCCAAGTATTCGCTGCCTTCGTGAGAAGGGTTGATCCAAGGACCTACGCGGCACGCCCTAGCCGGTGCCCCGTCCGGCCGCCAGCACATGCGTTAAAGTAAGTTAGGGAGATCGGTACTGAACTGGTGACTCGAGGCTCAGGGTCCATCAATCAGGGCTAGCGCCTGATCTGGGTGGCTGAATCCATGGTGGCCGGAAGTGCTGCCATGGCTGACCTGTTCTGGCTGACAAAGGCGCAGATCTGGTGGATCGCGGATGGTCGTGGCCGCCCCGTGGTCCTGCTCCTTCCCGAAGGCAGATGAGCGATCATAACGGCACGGCCCTGAAACTGCCACCAACCCGGGTCAGAGGGCTGCCCGGCGACAAAGGCTAAGCCAGCGATCGCTTCATGCAAGGAAAAGAACAGAACTCGCGATCACCTGCAAATACGGGTTTCTCAACGCGGAACCGTGTTGCTACGCTGATCCCAACAGCGGTTTCCGGTCCGTGTTACCGCGGAAGAGGCCGAGAAAACCGGCCATTGGGAGGATCTGCCCGAATGCGCCTCGGCACGGGCTCTGCGATGCTGACATCGGCAGGGTGCCTCGCACTGCCTTGTCGGCCGATGACATGATGCGCGCCTGCGCTGCTACAGCGGCAGTGGGGGAGGGAGCTTCACCCCGGGCGGTGCTTCCGCCGGGGATCGTTGAGGATGAGGCACCTGTGCTGGCCGCCGGCCCTGCCGATCGGATGCAGGTGCCTTGCGATGAGGATGCGCTCCAACATCGGCGAAGCCGGCTTGCAAAGCGGTGAAGGCGGTTCAACCCTTGGTGGCTTACCCCGAGGATCGGGCGATGCCTGATTGGTTCGAACCTGCTCGTCGTCGCGAAGCGGGCGGAGAGGTCGTTTCTGGCCGGCGATACAGGGCGCATCCTGGAAGGCGAGGCGCGACTTCCGCAGGACCGCCAGCAGATCGGGCCGTCCGGTGCGGCACTCGGGCGCCGGCACATGCCATGCTGGACGGCGAAGAGGCATCGAACGCCTACTTCGGCATATGCAAGCCGGTCCTTGAAGTCCGGTGAGGCGAAGGGAGAGGAAGCAAGAATGGAGCGTGTCGGTTTCATCGGTCTCGGGCGGATGGGGCGTCCCATGGCGTCGAATCTGCGCCGCAAGCAGTTCGCCCTGTCGGTCTTCGACATGGCACCCACCGCGGCGGCGGCGCTGGAGGAACTGGGGGCGAGCCGGGCCTCCTCGCCGGCCGAGCTGGCGCGCTGCTCTTCCGTCGTCATGACGATGTTGCCGGGGCCGCGGGAGGTGCGTGAGGTGGTGCTGGGCGCGGACGGCCTGTTGGCACACCTCGCCCCGGGATCGCTGGTCATGGACACCTCCACCGTGGATCCTGCCACGAGCGACGCGCTGGCTGCGGCATGCGCGGAAAAGGGCGTCGGCTTCGTGGACGCGCCGGTTGGTCGCCTGGCGAGCCACGCGGAGCGCGGCGAGAGCCTGTTCATGGTAGGGGCGAGCGACACGGATTTCGCCCGCGTCCGACCCCTGCTGGAGGCGATGGGAAGCACCATCCACCATTGCGGGCCGCCGGGCAGCGGCACGCGCACGAAACTGGTGAACAACCACCTTGCCGTGCTGCTCTGCACGCTCAACGCCGAGGCGCTCGCCCTGGCGGCGAGCTTCGGGCTCGACCTGGAGCGGACGCTGGAGGTGCTGCACGGCACCACTGCGACCAATGGGCAGCTGAAGGTCAACTGGCCGCAAAAGGTACTCGCCGGCGACACGGGGCCGGGCTTCGCCATCGACCTGGCCCATAAGGACCTGACCCTGATCGTGGAGGCGGGCAATGCGGAACGCGTGCCTCTGCCCATGGCGGCGGCCGGGCGCGAGACGCTCTCCTCCGCTCGCGCGCGCGGCTTTGGAGGGAAGGACTTCTCCGCGCTGCTCGACGCGCAATGCGACCTCTCGGGCCTGCCGCCGCCGAGATTGAAGGCTGGCACGCCGCCTGGCTGAAGGGCTGTACATATCCAGGATCGCCGGCAGACCTCACCTTCTGCCGGGCGATCCGCTCGAAGGCGATGCGGCCAGCCCGTGGGCAGAAAGAGGACGAGGTGTTGATGACGACCTTCGTGGCCGGAGACTCCGAAACGGTGGAGCAGCCTCGCGCATCCTGGCCGCGCGAGATCTATGACGTCCTCCGCAGCATGGATGTCACGATCGCCGCCTATGTTCCCGATGGGGGCCATGCCGAGCTGATCCAGCGATTGCACGACGACCCCGCGGTCACGGCAGTGCCGCTGACGACCGAGGAGGAGGGGGTTGCCTTGGTCAGCGGTGCCTGGATCGGCGGCAGGCGAGGCGTGCTGCTGATGCAGTCGAGCGGTGTCGGCAATTGCGTCAACATGCTGTCGCTCGTGAAGACCTGCCGCTTCCCTTTGCTCGCCCTGGTGACCATGCGCGGTGAATGGGGCGAGTTCAATCCGTGGCAGGTTCCTATGGGATCGGCGACGCAGCAGGCACTCGAGCTGATGGACGTGAAGGTTTTCCGCGCTTCGGACCCGTCCGAAGTGGCGCCTACCGTGGAAGCGGCGACACGGATGGCCTTCCTCGGGGGAACACCCGTGGCGGTGCTGCTGTCACAGAAGCTCATCGGCGCGAAGGTCTTCACCAAATGACGGGGGGCGACATGGCGGCCCCTCCAGCACTCGACCGGCGGGCAGTCGTTCTCGAGATCATGCGGGGCCGTCGGGACCTGCTGGTCGTCGCCAGCCTCGGCTCGCCTACCTACGATCTGGCAGCAGCCGGGGACCATGAGCGGAACTTCTATCTCTGGGGTGCCATGGGCGGCGCAACGACTTTCGGTCTGGGCTTGGCCCTGGCTCAACCTGAGGTGCCGGTTCTCGTTCTCGTCGGGGATGGAGAGTGCCTCATGGGCCTGGGCGCTCTGGCGACCATCGCCGTACAGCGCCCCGCGAACCTCTCCGTGGTCGTCCTGGACAACGGCCTCTACGGTGAAACCGGCGCGCAACGGAGCCATACCTCCGGCGGCCTGACCGATTTGGCTCAGGTGGCGCGGGCCTGCGGCATCGCCGAGACGATGCGGATCGAGACGGAGGCGCAGGTCAAGGAGCTGGCGGAGAGGGTGGGCCGGCTCGGAGCGGGGCCGCTCGTCGCCGTGGTCCGGATCGGTGGCGAGGAGAAGCCCCGCTGCATCCCTTCTCGCGACGGGGTGGCGCTGAAAGCGCGCATGCGCCGGGCACTCGGTCTGGACTCGATGTGAACCGGCCGCTGGGAGCTTGCCCCGGCGAGGGAACCTCCGCGTCGAACACGCGACGTCTCGTCCCCGCGATGAACTCGCTGCACCCCCGAGCTGGCAAGGGCCGCGGCAGGCACGCGATCTCTCCGAAGAGGGCTCGTGCCGCTGCGACTCCCTTGCGCGTTGCGAGATTTCTGTTTCCTATCTGCATCCAAGAAGAAGTCGACGGGAGGAATGATCATGGACCGCCGTGCCCTGCTGGGCGGCTCTGCCGCCATCTTGCCGGCTGCGCTCGCCGCACCTGCGATAGCGCAAACGCTGCCGGAAGTTCGGTGGCGCCTGACCTCATCTTTCCCGAAGAGTCTCGACCTCCTGTCGTCGGCCCCGGAGAATGCTGCGCGGCGGATCGCGGCGCTGACGGACAACCGCTTCCAGATACGCGTCTTCGCTGCGGGCGAGATCGTCGGCGGATTACAGGCGCTCGACGCCGTGCAGGCGGGCACGGTGGAAGCAGCGTTCACGGCTCCCTACTACTATGTAGGCAAGGACCCGACCTTCGCCTTCTTCTCCGTCCTGCCATTCGGTCTGACGCAGCGACAGATGACTGCCTGGCTACGCCACGGAGGCGGCCTTGATCTGGCGAACGAGCTGTTCAAGGAATACAATATTCTCGGATTTCCGACCGGCGATACCGGCGCGCAGATGGGGGGATGGTTCCGCAAGGAGATCCGCACCCCGGACGACTTCAAGGGCCTGAAGTTCCGGGTCGCCGGACTGGCCGGTGAGGTTTTCGCGCGCATGGGCGCCGTGCCGATACAGATCGCGGCCGGTGATATCTATCCCTCCCTTGAGCGCGGCACGCTGGACGCCGTGGAGTTCGTGGGGCCGCATGACGACGAGCGGCTCGGCTTCGCGCGCGTGGCACCCTACTACTACTATCCCGGCTTCTTCGAACCGAGTGCGCGCCTGTTCACGATGGTGAACCTCCGTGCCTGGGAAGCGCTTCCCGAGCAGTACAAGCAGGCCTTCCAGGTTGCCTGCCTCGAGCAGGAATCAGAGCTGACCAGTCGCTATGACCATTCCAATCCGCAGGCACTCCGGCGGCTGGTAGCGGCTGGTACGCAGCTGCGTGCCTATCCTCGCCCGGTGCTCGAGGCGGCCTGGCGCTCCGCCAATGCTGTTTTCGAGGAAACGGCGCAGCGGAACGAGAAGTTCCGGAAGGTGCTGGAATCCTATCGTCGGTACCGCGACGAGGAGTTCACTTGGTTCCGCGTGGCCGAGAACTCCTATGACAACTTCGCATTCACGGCGACGCAGATGGTCCGTTGATCAAGGGCCGGCGGCGAGGCCTCTCGTGGGCAGCGCCGGCATGTGCCTGTGCGATGGTTGCGGCGATGTCGTTCCCGGCAGGACCGGCTGGAACGCCGATCCTCCTCGGCTGATCAGAGCGTCGGCCATCCACAACTCCGTGCCCCTTGCCATGTCGGTCGGCGCTTGAATGGGCCGGCCGACAAAACGGCGGCATTCGGAGTCCCGACGGAAAGGTGAGATCGGATAAAACGGACTCGGAACGGCCGTGGTCGATAACAAGGTGGTCTTCGGGCTTTAGCTTGAGCCGTGCTATTGGGCCTTCATGGAGACCAAGCCCCCCACCCCGCTTGCCGTTCTTGTCGGTATTCAGACGCCGCAAGTCGATGATGTCGCCCATGAAGCCAGCCTGGAGGAACTGGGGCGCCTGGTGAAAACGCTTGGCTACAAGGTCGTTGGGGCGGTGTCTCAGCGGAGAGAGGGGACGGGTGCCGGTTCCGTACTGGGCAGCGGCAAGTTGGCGGAACTGGCGGCGCTGACCGGCGGCAGCGGCGTGATCGGCTCAATGGCGCCGCCGCCGAGGTCGAAGGCCAGGACACGTTTCGAGGGAGCGGCCGATGCCGCGGCTCCGGGCGCGCCAACCGACCCGACGGAATCCGAACCGGAGCTCGACCGCAAGCCTGAGTTCGTCATCGTCGATCACGAGCTCTCGCCCAGCCAGATCCGTAATCTGGAGCGGGCGACCGGGGCCCAGGTGCTCGACCGCACCGGCGTCATCGTCGAGATCTTCCACCGGCACGCCAATACCCGCGAGGCGAAGCTGCAGGTGGAGATGGCGCGGCTGAAATACGTCGCGCCGCGCCTGCGGGAATCGTCGGGGGGCGGGGGCCGGCAGCAGGGGCCCGGAGCGGGAGAAACCAACCTTGACCTCGATCGCCGCAAAATCCGCGATCGGCTGGCCGAACTGAAGGAACAGCTCGAGGCGGTGCAGCGCGACAGCGATCATCGTCGCTCCGCCCGGCGGGACCAGCTGCGGGTGGCGCTGGTCGGCTACACGAATGCGGGCAAGTCCTCGCTGATGCGTGCGCTGACCGGAAGTCAGGTCCTGGTGGAGGACAAGCTCTTCGCCACGCTCGATACGACGGTTCGTATCCTCCAGCCGGAAACCAGGCCACGAGTGCTCGTGTCGGACACGGTTGGCTTCATCAAGCAGCTACCGCACGACCTCGTCGCCTCCTTTCGTTCGACCTTGACGGAGGCTCTCGAGGCCTCGCTGCTGCTTTTCGTGGTCGATGCCTCGGACCCGACCTATGAGGCGCAGCTCGAGGTGAGCCGCAGCGTGCTGAGGGAGATCGGCGCGGATGCGGTACCGTCCCGCTTGGTGTTGAACAAAATGGACAGGGTGGACGACGTGCGGCGCGCCGTGCTCCTGGCCAGGCATCCGGACGCGATCATGCTCTCCGCCCATTCGCCTGGGGATGTGAGTGCGCTGCGGGACACCATCATCGCCTTCTTCGAGGCGGAGATGGTTGAGGATGTGCTGATCCTGCCATATGCGAAGCAAGGGCTGATCGGCGAGGTGTACGAGAGCGCGCGCGTCCTGTCAGAGGAGTACGATGAGAATGGCCGCGTCCTGAAGGTGCGCGGCCTGCCTGGCGCCATCACCCGCCTGCGAAGAAGTCTTGCTGCGTCCTGAAGTACGAGTGCAGTGCCGCGCCCAGGCTGGCTTTGACAGCACAGCCGTACTGCTGATCAGCGGTGCCGACTATCGAGAGATTTAGGCGGGGATTCGCTGCTTCTAATCACGCCGGTGGAAGCGAACGATGCAGCGGTTAGAGCTGTCAGCGCATGCTCCGGTTGTGGCCTCAACCTGTACAGGTCAGGGTCCCACTGTTCCTGACCAGACCAGCCCGGGCTGCGCACCAATAAAGCGTCCGGGCGCTAGCCCTTCCGCGGCGAGCGCCACCGCGAGGTCCGCCAGCGGGCGGCCAATCCCCTCGTCCGTGAGCTTGAAGGTACCCCAGTGATAGCCGAGCGCCTGACGCGCGCCGAGCAGCTTGAAGCCTTGTACCGCATCCGCCGGATTCATGTGCTGGCCCGCCATGAACCACCTGGGCTCATAAGCGCCGATCGGCAGCAGCGCGAGGCCGAGTGGCCCGTGCCGCTCCGCAACGCGCCGGAACGGCCGGCCATCGTCGAAGCCCGTGTCCCCCGCGAAGAAGACGCCGTCTCCCAGGCCACGCAGCACAAATCCGCACCACAGCGCACGGTTGCGGTCCCAGAGGCCGCGCGCCGTCCAGTGGTGGACCTGCTCCAGCACGGCTTCAGCACCGTTCCCGAGTGGCACCGCACCACCCCAGTCAGCGGTCGAGACCTCAATGGCCGGGTCGTGCTCCCGGATGGTAGTGTCGTTGCCGAGCGGCGCGACGATCCGCGGCCGGTCGCGGCGCCAGAGGCGCGCGAGGGTCTCGACGTCCAAGTGGTCGTAATGCCCGTGAGACACCAGAATGATGTCGATGGGCGGCAGATCGTCGAAGGCGATGCCCGGTGGGTTGGCGCGCTTGGGGCCGACGAAGGAGAAAGGGCTGGCACGCTCGGACCAGACCGGGTCCGTCAGGATGTTCAGCCCCGCGCCCTGGATGAGGAAGCTCGCATGGCCGACAAAGCTGACGCGGAGCGCCCTCCCCTCCACGCGCCGCGGAGGCCGGTCAGGCGGGAACGGGCTGGGATAGGCGTCGGGCCAGTCCTCGTCATTCCCGTTGAGCTTCCATCGCGCCAGGTCCATGAGGCCGCGCGGACCCGTGCCGCCCGGATTGAAGAACCGCGCACCATCGAAGTGGTCGCTCACCGGCCCCTCGTAGCTCGCCATGCCGCTAGCGGAACAGCCGCCCATCCAGGGCAGCATTCCCAGCACCGGAGCAGCACCGAGCAGGGCCGCAAAGCGGCGCCGGGGCACGCTGTGAGTGGATCGGGATCTGTCGTCAGTCACGGGATGTCCGGGATCTCGGGCGGTAGGAACACCATGAGGCAGGTCCTCTGCTTCTCCCGGCTGAGCGTTGCCGTCCAGCATGTCAGGCATCCCGGGCAAGCAGGCAAGTGACATCGGTCCTGTTGGAGCCTGAACCAAGGGGCTGAGCCCGGTGCTCTCCGGCTGTCCAAAGGGTGCGATGGCACTGGCGGATGAGCGGCGGGCGGTGCTGGAGCCCTTGGCCGAAGCGTTCCGCCTCCCACGCGAAGTGCCGCCGCAGCACCCGGTCGGTGTCGGACAGCAGGGCTCCGACCGCGACCTCCCCGGGAGGTCCGGCGGGGTTGAACTTCGCATGCCCCTCCCTGGAGGCTAACCTGATGAGAACGGCATCGAGCCTGGGATGGGTCGTGGCATGAGTTGGTCGGCAAGGCAGTACACGCAGTTCGAGGACGAACGCACACGCCCGGTACGCGACCTGCTGGCGCGCGTCCTTGAGCGGGACGTAACGGCGGTGGCGGATCTCGGATGCGGCCCTGGCAACTCCACCGAGTTGCTGCGGGCGCGCTTTCCCGGCGCGGCGGTACTCGGCCTCGATAGCTCGGCGGACATGCTGGCGGCCGCGCGCCAACGGCTGCCGGGGGTTGAGTTCGTGCTCGGCGACATCGCGGCCTGGCAGGGATCGCAACGCTACGATGTCGTGCTCGCCAACGCATCTCTCCAATGGGTGCCGGACCACAGGACTCTGCTCCCTGCGCTGCTGGAACGCCTCGCTCCGGGAGGGCAACTGGCGGTGCAGATGCCGGACAACCTCGACGAGCCCGCGCATCAGCTGATGCGGAAGGTGGCCTCCACGGGGCCGTGGGCGGCGAAGCTGAGGGCGGCCGGGGAGGCGCGGGCACCGCGTCGCGGGGCAGCTTGGTACTACGGCGCGCTGCGGGAACTTGGTGCGCGCGTGGATGTGTGGATCACCATCTACCATCATCCACTGCCTGGTGGCGCAAGTGCTGTCGTGGAGTGGTTCAAGGGCAGCGGGCTGCGGCCCTTCCTCGACCCATTGGATGAGGGTGAGCGGGCGGAGTTCCTGGAGCGCTACGAGGCTGGGATCCAAGAGGCCTATCCTGCCCAGGAGGATGGAACTGTGCTGTTGCCGTTTCCCCGGTTGTTCTTCGTCGCGACGCGCTGACGAATGGGAGGGGCGGGCGAGGGTCGGAGAACAGCCCGCTCCCGGGGAAGCGGCCGGGTACCGTTCCTTTCGGAACATAGGTCAGCGCGGCCAGCGCCGATGCTGGGATGTCCCTCTGCGCCGCTCCAGGCGGGGCAGCGCTGACGCATGCAGACGGCCGCGGACCGTCGCCGCTACTGCCCTCCCGGTTCACCGTTCACGGGAAATCGTCGGCAGTTTCTGTGCAAGGAATGACAGACCTGCTTGTCATCGAAAATCTCGGACATGGTAACGTCCTGGCACTACGCTCCGGCTCATGCACATGCCGCTCCGCGCCATCGCCGTGTTCCACGCTGCCGCTCGGGCGGGCAGCCTGACGCGCGCCGCGCAGGATCTCGGCGTGACACCCTCGGCGGTCAGCCAGCAGATCGCAGCGTTGGAGCTGCACCTCGGCACGTCACTGATGGTGAAGTCGGGGCGGCGAATGGCGTTGACGGAGGCCGGAGAGCGCTACTTCGAGATGATCTCGGAGAACCTGGAGCGCGTGGCCGAGGCGACGCGCGGGATCCGCGGCTATCTGTCGTCCCGGTCGCTCACCGTGCGCGTCACGCCGACATTCGCGACCAAGTGGCTGCTGCCTCACCTCGGCGGCTTTCTCGACGCCTACCCGGATATCGACCTGCGCCTCGATGCGACCAACGAGCCGACCGATTTCGCGCGCGGGGCCGTCGACATCGACATTCGCCATGGTGAGGGCAACTGGCCCGGGCTGTTCGTCGAGGGCATCACGGAGGAGCGCTTCCTGCCGGTCTGTCATCCCGGGCTCTGCCCGCCCGGCAGCCTGAGGGCGGAGGAGCTGCCGCGCTTTCGCCTGATCCATTCGGTGAAGTCGCAGGTGCAGTGGGGCCACTGGTTCGGCCTGGCCGGCGTCAGCGCCCCTGCCAGGTGGCGGCGCGTGCTGTTCGACCGCAGCCACATGGCCATAGATGCCGCGGCCAATGGGATCGGTATCGCGCTGGAGAGCGACCTGATGATGGAGCGCGAGTTGCGCGAGGGCCTGCTGGCCTGCCCGGTGAGCGAGCCGCCGCAGGCAAGGCGGACGACGCAGTGGCTGGTCTGCCCGCATGACAGGCTGCGCCGCAGCCAAGTGGCCGCCTTCCTCGCCTGGCTCCGCGCTGAGCGCGACCTGTGGTGTGGACGGACTCTCCGCATGGCAGGGGAGTGATTAGATCCACTTAACGGCACTGCCTGAAAAACTCGTTTGAGCTAACGCGAGCCGCTCCCCTACCGTCTGCCTAACCAAGTGGGCCGGTGAAATAGGCCAGCCCAGACCAAGGGGAGGACCGGGTGAATCTCTCGACCATGCTGCAGGCGCGCGCCGCCGACGGACGTCCGGTCCGCGTCGGCCTGATCGGCGCCGGCAAGTTCGGCTCCATGGTGCTTGCCCAGGCGCAGCGCATTCCGGGCCTCCATGTGGTGGGCGTGGCCGATCTCGACCTTGCCAAGGCGCGCGCCTCGCTCGCCCGTGTCGGCTGGCCGGAGGAGCGCTATGCCGCGCCGAGCCTGGCCGAAGCCTTCAAGGGCGGTGGCACCTGCGTGCTGGATGACGCTCGCGCGCTGGCGGCGTTCGACGGCATCGAGTGCATCATCGAGGCCACCGGCCATCCGATCGCCGGTATCCGCCACGCGCTGGCCGCCATCGAGGGCGGCAAGCACGTCATCATGGTCAATGTGGAAGCCGACGTGCTGTGCGGCCCGGTGCTGGCGGCCAAGGCGCGGGCCAAGGGCCTGGTCTACTCCATGGCCTATGGCGACCAACCGGCCATGATCTGCGAACTGGTGGACTGGGTGCGCTCCTGCGGCTTCGAGCTGGTCTCGGCCGGCAAGGGCATGAACTTCGAGCCGCGCTACCGTTATTCCACGCCGGATACGGTGTGGGGCTTCTTCGGCTGGACCGAGGAAGAGGTGGCGAAGGGCGACTTCAACCCGAAGATGTACAACTCCTTCACCGACGGCACGAAGGCGGCCATCGAGATGGCGGCCGTGGCCAACGGCACCGGGCTGGACTGCCCCGATGACGGCCTGGCCTTCCCCCCCACGGGCCTGCACGACCTGGCCCAGGTGTTCAAGCCGGCCTCCGAGGGCGGCCGCCTGCCGCGTGCGGGGCTGGTGGACATCGCCGCGAGCCACGAGCCCGATGGCCGCGTGGTGTTCAACCACATCCAGTACGGCGTCTTCGTCACCTTCCGCGCCAACAACGAGTACACCCGCGCCTGCTTCCAGCAGTACGGGCTGCAGGTGGACAAGTCGGGCTGGTACGGCTCGATGTGGCGGCCCTTCCACATGATCGGCCTGGAGACGAGCATCAGCGTGCTCTCGGCCGTGCTGCGCAACGAGCCGACCGGCACGCCGAAGGAGTTCCGCGGTGACGCGGTGGCGACGGCGAAGCGGGACCTCCGGCCCGGCGAGATGCTGGACGGAGAGGGGGGCTTCACCGTGTGGGCCAACGCCATCCCCGCGACGAGGAGCCTTGCCGCGCGTGCGCTGCCCATCGGCCTCGCCCACAACGTGCGGCTGAAGCGGGCGGTGGCGAAGGACGTGGCGGTGAGCTTCGACGATGTCGAGCTGGTGAACGATCTCGACGTGGTCGCGCTGCGGCAGCAGATGGAGCAGGGCGGATGAACGGCCTCCTCGCCATCGCGGGCTCCGGGGCTCGCCCCGGCAACCGGCGGTTCGACGGGGAGAGCCCGACGGCCAGGCTGGGCCAGCCTCGGTCCATCGCCGGTTTGCCGCCGCTGAGGCTGAGGGAACGGCCAGCGCGCCTTGGCGCCCCGCCTCATGGCTGATCCTGCGCGCATCGGCTTTCTGGGCACCGGCATCATGGGCGGGCACATGGCCTGTCGCCTCGCCAAGGCCGGGCACAGGGTGCGGGCATGGAACCGCACGCCGGCCAAGGCCGCGGCGCTGACCGGGCATGGAGTGGCGCTGTCGGAAGATTCCGTCGCCGCCGTGGCCGATGCCGATATTGCCGTGGCCATGCTCAGCTCCGGCCCCGTCTGCGACGAGGTGCTGGTGGAGGGCGGGGTGCTGGCCGCCATGCGTCCGGGCAGCCTGCTGGTGGTGATGAGCTCCATCCCCGTCGAGACCGCGCGCCGGCATGCCGAGCTCGCCGCCGCGCACGGCATCGCCGTGCTGGATGCGCCGGTCTCCGGCGGCGAGCGCGGCGCCCGCGAGGGGGCGCTCTCCATCATGGCCGGCGGCAAGGAAGCGGACTTCGCCCGGGCCTTGCCGGTCTTCGCCGCTCTCGGCTGCGCCACCCATGTCGGCCCGTCCGGTGCCGGGCAGCTGGCCAAGCTGGCGAACCAGATCATCGTCGCCGGCAGCATCGCCACCGTCGCGGAGGCCTTGCTGCTCGCCGAGCGCGGCGGGGCGGACCCGGCCAGGGTCAGGGAGGCGCTGCTCGGCGGCTTCGCTGAATCCACGGTGCTGCGCCAGCACGGGCTGCGCATGATCGCGCGAGACTTCGTGCCCGGCGGGCCGGCGAAGTACCAGGTGAAGGATACCGGTACCGCGCTCGCATTCTGCGGCGCTCTCGGGCTTGATCTGCCGGTCCTTCAGCTGGTGGACCGGCTCTTCGCCGACATGGTCGCGCATGGGGACGGTGAGCTGGACCATAGCGGCATCATTCGGGAAGTCAGGCGACGAAACGGGTTGGAGACTGGCTGACGCAGCTCCCGGCTGCGGCAGGGACGAAGGAAGAACAGGAGGAAACGATGAAGAACGGTTTCACCATCACTCGCCGGGGCGCCCTCCTCGGGCTTGCCGCCGGCGGCTTGCTCGCGAAGCCCGGCGTGCTGAGGGCGCAGGGGCAGGTGCGCCTCACCCTCGGCCACGGCACCGCACCCGGCAACCCGCGCACGGTCGCGGCCGACCACTTCGCCAGTGTTGTGCGTGGGCGCAGCAACGGCCGCATTGAGGTTCGCGTCGCCGGTGCGGCGCAGCTCGGCGACGACCTTGCCATGCTCACGGGCTTGCGCACCGGCACGCTCGACATGTCGGTGAACAGCCAGGGGCCGGTGTCCTCCGTCGTTCCGGAGCTGGCAACCTTCGGCCTGCCCTTCCTCTTCGCCACCAGCAGCGCTGCCTTCCGCACCATCGACGGCCAGGTGACACAGGAGATCGTCCGCAAGCTCGAGTCGGTCGGGCTGATCTCGCTCGGCTGGTGGGACAACGGCATCCGCCATGTCACGAACCGCCGCAAGCCGATCGAGACGCCGGAGGACCTGCGCGGGATGAAGATCCGCACGCCGGCCGACCCGGCGACGATCGATACGTTTCAGGCGCTCGGTGCGGCGACGCAGCAGATCAACTTCAACGAACTCTACGTGGCGCTGCAGCAGGGTGTCGTGGACGGGCAGGAGAACCCGCTCGCCAACATTCATTCCGGCAAGCTGCACGAGGTGAACCGCTTCATCTCGCTGACCAGCCACAAGTGGGAATGCTCGCCCTTCCTGGTTTCCCGCATCGCCTGGGGCCGCCTCTCCGAGGCAGACCGGCGGGTGATCCAGGAAGCGGCGGCCGAGGCGACCGCTGCGAATCGCCGGCTGATGCAGGAGGCCGACGCCCGGCTGCTCGCGGAGTACCGCGCCAACCCCGCGATGACGGTGAACGAGGCCAATCTGCCGCTGTTCCGCGCTGCGACGGTGGCGGTGCTGGACCGGTGGGAGCAGCGGCCCGTCGGCGAGTTCGTCAAGCGCCTGCGCAGCGCCGCAACGGCCGCGGCCTGAGGAGGGTACTGGGAGAGGTGAGGGCGGCGGCCTGGACGATCATGGTCCAGGGCACGCCGCCCGGTGCTGCCACATCGGCCGGGGCTGCCGCTACCTCGTCATTTATGATCTCTCGTCCGCGGCCGTGCTGACGAGCGCGGCCTACTTGGCTCGGCTGAACGACCCGACGCCCGGTCCCGCCGGACCATGCCGGTGCTGCGAAACTTCGCGCGCGGCTGTGGACGGATCATCCACGAGTTCGGCACGGGGCACGGGGCAGGGGGCATCTGCTGGCCCTGCGCCTGCCCCGCACGGCGTCCGACGAGGCCGCGCTCGAGGCGGTCGCGGGGGCGGACCGGATCTGCGCCGTGCGGCTCCTCGCGGTGGATCGGAGGGCTCCGGCGTACCGACGAACGAGAAGGCGCTGCGCGGCGGGGACGGAAGCTTCGCCGGCCTGCTGCTGATCGAGGCGACGGACGAGGCGGCCCTGCACGGCGCGCTGGCGCGGTACGAGAGGGCCATCGCCGCTCTCGGCGCGGAGGAGGACGGCCCCGCCACCTACTCGCCCGTCTTCATGCTCCGTGCGAATCCCGGCGAGGCGGCGGGCTGACCGCCGGGCGTGAGGCCGACCAGCCCCGGCCGGCCGGGGGCACGGGGTGCTCCAGCCGGGTGCGAGGCCCGATGCGCTGGACAGGCTGGGGCAGCGGCCCCGGTCGAGGCGGCGCCGGCCTGCCGCTGGGGAGAAGCACGGTGAGGCCGCAGGAAGTGCAGGCTGGCCCTCGTGGATCTTCGCTGCCGGGTAGCCGGCGGCCGGGATAGGCGCCCCGCACGATGCCGCCGTGCACCACCGCGCGGCCACGGGGGGGGCGACCGGTTCAGGCGGCCAGCGCCGCCCCGTTGGTGATCTCGACCAGCACGGGGGCGGCCGCGGCGGGGGCGATCTCAAGCGCGTCGATGCCGTTACCGGTGCCGGGGTCGAAGCGGGCCGCCACCTCGACACCCTTCTCGGCGCCCATGCCCACCGCCATCACCGCCAGGGCGTATTCCCGGCCCGAGCCGATCGAGGTGAAGGCGTCCTCGACGGGCCACTTGCCGTCGCGCTGGTGCAGCCAGCACCGGCCATCCGGCGTCACCTCCAGCGCGGTGCACCAGCGGTCGCTCGACTGGCAGTCCGGGCGGGGGCCGCCATGCTCCAGCCAGTCGAGGACGACGGAGGCGACCGGCCACTCCCCGGTCGCCCCGATGAGGCGCCCGTCCGCCGTGCGGCGGATCTTGGTCGACGAGTAGGTCGTCGTGCCCATGGAAATGCGGCGGTCGGCGGCCATGACGCGGCCGTCCCAGGCGATGGTGGTCACGGCAGGAACCCCCGGGTGCGTTGCGCTGAAAGAAATAGCTGTCCCGGCCTGCCGACCTCAACAGAATACTCACGAAGCCGTGAGTTTGCCGATCGGGTCCACTGGGCGCGTGGCCCGGCTGCTGCAATGCGGCCAAGCTCGCCGGGCCTGCCCCCCTGTCTCGGCCAGCCTCGGCGCCCGTGGTTCCTGGCCGCGTCCGGGGTGGGACATCGCGCGGCTCTGTGCCGGGCTGCGGGGATGCCGGGCAGGGCGGCAGTCTCACCTGCCGTGAGCGGGTTTGTTCCGCCCCTCCGTTCAGCCGCCGAGATCGAACTCCAGCATCTTCGAGGCGAGGCACTTCCCGTGGGCGTCGAGGGCGAGGGAGCGGGTGACACCGCCGCCGAGAGCCCCTTCCAGCACGAAGTTCAGCGCGCCGATGCCGGGCAGCTCGTAGCGGCGCACCTCGCCCCGGACGATGCCGGCGAAATGCGCCCGCACCCGCTCAGCCGTCACCTCGCGCAGGAGGAGCGGGTAGTCCGCGGCGTCGCGGGCGATGACGGAAATGCAGGAAATGTCGCCCTTGTCGCCGGCACGGCTGTGGGCGAGGTCGCGCAGCAGCATCTCAGGCCTCCACCCAGGCGAGGCTGGGCCGGACATCATCCTCGGGGATGAGGCAGGAGCGGATGCCGATCACCTCGCGCACCGCCTTGGTCACCCCGCCGCCGCTCGCGGGGCCGTTGAGGTAGAGGCTGTCCACCTCGTGCCCGATCCGCTCCGCCTCTTCCGGCGAGGTGCAGCGGCCGACGACCCGCACGCGCACCTCCCGCGGCTCCGGCGCGCCCTCGCCGGGGCCGAGGATCGAATCCATCCCGATGAGGTCGAAGCGCATCTCCTCCGCCTCGTGCCCGATCAGGCCGAGGCGTTCCCGCACGAGATCGAGCGCGAGCCGCCCGCGCGCGACGGCGCCGGGACCCGCATAGGAGATCTGCCCCTCGCCGAACCAGCCCTCGTGGCAGCCGACCGAGACCTTCAGGCTTCCCGTCCGCGGCGTGCCGTCCCCGCCGGTCACGCGCACCGCATCCTCGCCCGCGGCCTCGACCTTCACGCCGGAGAAGTCGGCCACGACATCGGGCTGGAGATAGCGCGCGGGATCGTGCACCTCGTAGAGAAGCTGCTCCTTGCAGGTCGCGGGCGTCACCCGGCCGCCGGAGCCGGCCACCTTCGTGACGAGAGCGTTCCCGTCCTCCCCGACCTCGGCGAGCGGGAAGCCGAGCCGCGCGAGATCCGGCACGTCCTTCACGCCGGGGTCCGCGAAATAACCCCCGGTCACCTGGCCCGCGCATTCCAGGAGGTGCCCCACCACCGTCCCGCGCCCGAGCCGGGTCCAGTCGTCCACCGCCCAGCCGAACTCCCGGATCAGCGGGCCGAGGAAGAGGGCGGGATCGGCGACCCGGCCCGTCACCACCACCTCCGCCCCGGCCTCGAGCGCCTCGGCGATGGAACCCGCGCCGATATAGGCGTTCGCGGAGACGAGCCGGTTGCCGAGTGCCGCCACGGTGCCGCCCTCGTCCAGGGCGGTCTCCGTGCCGCGAAGGCGGTCCGTCACGTCGTCGCCGGTGATCGCCGCGATCCTGAGGCCGTGCAGCCCGAGCCCCCGCGCCACCTCCGCCACGCGCCGCGCCGCGGCGAGTGGGTTGGCGGCGCCCATGTTGGTGACGATCCGGATGCCCTGGCGGCGGCAGGCGGGCAGCACCGCCCGCATCCGCGCGGCGAGCAGGGGGTCGAAGCCGGCCTCCGGATCGCGCCGCCGCGCGAGCTGCGCCAGGGCGATCGTCCGCTCTGCCAGGCACTCGAAGACGAGGTAGCGGAGGCCGCCATGCTCGGCGAGCTCCACCGCGGGCTCGATCCGGTCTCCCGAGAAGCCGGACCCCGCGCCGATGCGTACCGTCCTCATGCGCTCAATCCGGCCGGATGTTTCCGGCGCGCACGACCTCGCGCCACTTCGCGATGTCGGCCTCCAGCCACGGGCGGAACTCGGCGGGGGAGAGCCCCACCGGCTCCAGCCCCTGCTCGTTCAGCCTGGGGCGCAGCTCCGGGTCGTTCAGCGCGACCGTCAGCGCGCGGTAGATCCGGCCGAGGACCGGCTCGGGCAGGTTCGCCGGCGCGAAGAGCCCGTGCCAGGCGGCGACATCGAAGGGCCTGACGCCCTGCTCCTCCACGGTCGGCACCTCGGGCGTCCATTCGAGGCGCCGCGCCGAGGTGGTCGCGAGGGCGCGCATCTTGCCGTCCCGCACGAAGGGGAGGACGGCCGTGACCTGGTAGACCGTCATCGCCACCTGTCCCGCGATGATGTCGGTCAGGGCCTGCGCCCCGCTGCGGTAGGGCACGTGCTCCAGCGGCACGCCGGTCCTCTGCTTCAGCAGCTCGCCCGCGAGATGGCTGGAGGTGCCGTTCCCCGCCGAGGCGTAGGACGCCCCGCCCCGCTGGGTGCGCGCCCAGGCCAGGAACTCCTGGAGGTTGTTCGCGGGCACCTGGGGGCCGACGACCAGCAGGTTCGGCGCGTTGGTGACGAGGGAGACCGGCGTGAAGTCGCGCAGCACGTCGTAGGGCAGGCGCGGCATGAGCGAGGCGTTCACCGAATGGGAGGCGATGCTCCCCATGCAGAGGTTGTAGCCGTCCGGCGGCGACTTCGCGACCAGCTCGGACCCGACCACGCCGCCCGCCCCGGTGCGGTTCTCGATGACGATCGGCTGGCCCAGCTCCTGCGACATGCGCGGCGTCACGAGGCGGGTCATGATGTCCGTGCTCGTGCCCGCGCCGAAGGGGACGATCACCCGGATCGGGCGGTCCGGCCAGGGTGTCTGGGCGAGGGCGGGGCGGGGCAGGGCGGGGAGGGTGAGCGCTGCCGCCGAGAGCAGGAAGCGCCGACGCGGCAACGCGGCCGTGGTGGTCATGTTCGTTGTTCCTCCCGAAGCCCGGCCGAGTGGGCCGGACAGGGGGCGATCATACAATTGAAAGTTTCTGAGCGCTCTCATAAGCGGGGTTTATGAGCGTCACCCTGCGCCAGATGCGCGCCATCGTCGCCGTCGCCCGCACCGGCAGCCTTGGCCGCGCGGCCAAGCTGCTTCACCTGTCCCAGCCGGCGCTGACCGTGCAGCTTCGCGAGGCCGAGGCCGCGCTGGGCCTGCGGCTCTTCGACCGCGGCGCGCGCGGGGCGGTGGCGACCGTGGCCGGGCGCGGCCTCGCCGACGCCTTCGCGCGGGTGCTGGAGGACCTGGACGCCGTGGTGGCCGGGGCCCGGGAGGCCGCGGCGGGCCGGAGCGGCCTCGTGCGCGTGGCGGTCCTCCCCTCGGTGGGGGCGACCTTGCTCCCGCCCGTCCTCGCCCGGCTGCGCGCGGCCAATCCGGGCATCCGCATCGTGGTGCGCGACGCCGTGGCGAGGAATGTCGTGCAGCTCGTCAGGACCGGGGCCGTCGAGATCGGCATCGGCACGGAGATCGAGCGCGACCCGGAGATCGAGGTGGTGCCGATCCTGGAGGACCGGATGGTCGCCGTCCTCCCCTCCGGCCATCGCTTCGAAGCCCTTCCGGCGGTGGCCGTCGCCGAGCTCGCGGGAGAGGCGCTCGTCCTGATGGACCCCGAGAGCAGCGTGCGCGCCCTCTTCGACCGCGCCTGCCGGGAGGCGGGGGTGAGCCCGCTGCCCGCCTGCGAGGCGACCTATATGAGCACGGCCGTCGCGCTCGTGCGCGCAGGGCTCGGCATCGGCGTCCTTCCCTCCTCGGCCGTTGATCTGCGTGTGACGCCGATCCTGCAGACCCGGCCGATCGTCGGGCCCGAGGTCCGGCGCTCCATCAGCCTCGTCCGGCGTGCCGGCCGCACCCTCTCGCCCGCGGCCGAGGCGCTCGTCGGCGACATCCTCGCCGGGATCCGCGGCCCGGGCCTCCGCCAGCGGCGCCGGCGTCCCGCCCGGACGGGCTAGGCCGGCGCGGCGACCCCGGGCGGGCAGGTGCCGCTCGCTCCCAGCGGAGCACCGGACAGCGAGGACGAGAGGCACCGCCCCGGCCCACCCGGCGGCATCCCGCGAAACCACGTGCCCCGGGGATGAGTTGTCCCGCCAGTCTGCGCCGGGATGATGACATGCTCGCCTCCTTCCTCATGGGCCTGGTCGGCGGACAGCGAGGGATGACGCCGCTGGCCACGGTCTCCGTCGCGGCCGCGCGCGGCGACCTGCCGGAGGACAACGGGGCTCCCCGCCTGCTCGCCCATCCGCTGGTCGCGCTCGCCACGGTCGCCCTCGCGGTTGCCGAGCTGGGCGGCGACAAGATGAAGTCCGCACCCGACCGGATCGTGCCCATCGGGCTGGCGACGCGCTTCGTCACCGCCGCCATCGCCGGGGCCTCGCTCGCCCCGCGCCGGCAGCGCTGGCTCGCCGCCGCGCTGGGCGGCACGACCGCGGTGGTCGCTTCCTATCCAGGCTGGCGCGCGAGGATCGCCGCCATGCCGCGCTACGGGCAGACGCCGACGGGACTGGTCGAGGACGCCATCGTCGTTATCAGCGCCGTGACGATCCTGCGCAAACTGGGCCGCTCCTCCGGGAGATAGGCGCTTCCACGGCAGCGGGGCGACGGGAGCGAGTGGTGGGCGACGAGACAGTTGAGTTCAGCGCGGCGCAGCGGGATTCGGGCGATGGCGCGCCCGGCGCGACGGCCGCCTTCCCCTATGACCGAATGACGGTCGAGCGCTTCCGCGAGGCATTCCCGCGCGCGAGGTGGCGCGACGACCTCCGGGCCTGGTTCGTCCCGGGGGCACGGGCAGAGCGGCGGCTGAACGCCTGGATGGGGCGTGAGTGGCAGGGCGTGCTGGCCTATGCCGACCAACGCGGGCGCGACGCCTTCGACTTCGAGCCGATCTCGAGCCCCTATCTGGAGGTCGCGGAGGGCTTCGTGGTGCGAACGCCGTACTCCCGCACCGTCATCGCGGAGTTGCGGGAGGTGCCCTGGGCGTCGTGGGACCCCTCATCGAAGGCGTGGCGCGTGCCGTTCCGCTCCTTCGAGGAGTTGCGCAAGCGCTGGCCCGCCATCGAGGAGGCCGCCCGCCATGCCGAGCCCGAGGAGCGCCGGACGCGCGAGGAGAGCCGCAAGGCCTCCCCCGAGCACGGGGAGCGGCGGGCCGAGGCCGCCGAGCGTCGCCGGAACCGATATCCCGTGCCGGAGGACGCCTTGCCGCCGCTCGACCGCGTGCTGATGACCCATGCGGGCTGCGCGGTGTTCGAGGCGATCACGGGCGAGCTTCCCGAGCCGGCGACCGTCGCCCGCTTCTACCCCGGCCTCGCCGCCGGGCCCGCCGCGCTGATCTGGGCGACGCTGCGCCGGCCCGGCCATGCCGAGCTCGTCCAGGCCTGGCCCGCGAAGGCGGCACCAGGCCCGGCCGAGCTGGCGCGCGGCTGGTGGCAGCCGACGATCGAGGTGCTGCGGGAGGAACGTCGCAAGGCGGCGTCCCTTGAGCGTGCGCGGGCGACACGCCGGGCCAGGACGGTGTGACTGGCCGCTTGCCCGGCGAGACGGCTTCGGCGAGCCCGAAGCGGCTCACGGGCTCGGCCGGGCAAGGGGCGCGGGGGAGGCTCAGGCGTTCCTGACCGCGTCCGTCATGACCGCGCGCCAGATCTGGGCGGGCAGCCCGCCTCCCGACACGCCGGTCATCGGCTTGCTGTCGCTGTTCCCGAGCCACACGCCGGCGACGTAGCTCTCGGTGAAGCCGATGAACCAGGCGTCGCGGTTGGCGGTGGTCGTCCCCGTCTTGCCCGCCGCCCAGAAGCCCGGATCGGCGGCCTTCCCGGTTCCCCGCTGCACGACGCCGGCGAGCATCTGTCGCATGGCATCGGCCTGCTGCGGTGCCAGCACCTGCCTGATCTCCGATCTCGCCGGCAGCACGCGCGTCAGCAGCTCGCCCCCGGCTGGGTCCTGAACGCGCTGCACCGAGTAGGGCACGACCATGCGGCCGCGATTGGCGACGCTGGCGAAGGCGGCGGTGAGATCGACCAGCCTCGCCTCATAGGTGCCGAGCGCCAGGTCGCCGGCCTCTCCCCCGGGATCGTCGGCGATGTTCAACCTCTCGATCAGCGTCCTGACCTCGCCGGTGTTCCTGATAGCGAGCCGCACCGCGGCGGTGTTGGAGGACTTTTCCAGGGCGGCGGAGAGCGGGATGTCGCCGAGATACGTGTCGTCGAAGTTCCTCACGGGGCGACCGCCCAGGGTGAGGGGCGCGTCGCTGATCCTGCTCTCAGGCGTGCTGCCTTCCTGCAGGGCGGCGAGATAGACGAACAGCTTCGCCACCGAGCCCGGCTGGCGCTTCGCCTGCGTCGCGTGGTCCCACTCCTTGCGCTTGTAGTCGCGCCCGCCCACCAGCGCGACCACCGCGCCGTCGAGGCGCATGACGACGACCGCGCCCTCCTCGATCGCCCTCGTCCGCGCATTCGCCCGCAAGGCCTGCTCGAGATGCCGCTCCGCCGCCGCCTGGATCCTCGGGTCGAGCGTGGTGGTGATGGTCCTCGTGCCCTTGCGGGCGCTGGGGGCGGCGTTGGCGTTCGCCTCGTTCTCGGCCCAGCGGGCGAACCAGCCGATCTGAGTGCCTCGGGGATAGAAGCCTCCCCAGGCCGATCTCGAGGGCGCCACGGTCACCGGCTGCGCCTTCGCCCGGTCCGCCGCCGCGCGGGTGAGGAGGTCGGCATCCACCATCTGCTCGATGACGCGGAAGCCCCGGTCCCGCGACAGCTCGAAGTTGCGATGGGGGTTGAAGCGGTTGGGTGCGGGCAGCAGCCCGACCATCATGGCGGATTCCAGCACGCTGAGGCTGCGGGCGTACTTGTTGAAGTACACGCGCGCCGCCGCCTCGATGCCATGGGCGCTGCCGCCGAAGAACACCCTGTTGAGGTAGACGAACAGGATGTCCTCCTTGCTCAGGTTGAGCTCGAGGATCGGCGCGAGCACCGGCTCCTCCAGCAGCTTCCGGACGATCGGGCTGTGCTCCTTGAGGTAGATCTCCTTGATCGTCTGCTGGGTGAGCGTGCTGCCGCCCTGGGTGCGCCCCGTGAGCGTCGACCAGACCGCGCGCGCCATCGCCCTGGGGTCCAGGCCCCAGTGCTCGTAGAAGCGGCGGTCCTCGCTCGCGACCAGCGCGTCGATCAGATGCCTAGGCAGCTGGGCGAAGGGCACCGGCGGGCCGTAATAGGCCCCGCGTGCCCCGACGAACTCGCCCTGGGCGCTGAGGACCCGTATGCCGTCCTCCCGGTTCTCGGTGATCAGCCGGTTGGCATCAGCGAGCTCGAGCGCCTCGGTGGGGCGAGGAGCGGCCGCGGCCAGGCCAAGCAGGGCGAGAAAGCGTCTGCGATCTAGGGACTGGTCAGGCGGCATGGGCAAGGCTGGAACATGCCCCCTGGTACAGGAGGGCCGGTCCGGGGGCAGCTAACAACATGCGGCGCGCGAGGGGCCGCCGCTTCAGCCCCGGTAGCGCAGGGCCTCTACCAGCAAGGCGAGGGCCGGGGTCGGCTGGCGCCGGCTGGGATAGTAGAGATGGTATCCCGAAAAGGGCGGGCACCAGTCGGCGAGCACGCGCTCCAGCCGCCCCGAGGCGAGGTGATCCCGAACCTGGTCCTCGAAGACGCAGGCCAGGCCGAGGCCGGCGAGGGTCGCCCGGAGGAGCAGGGCCGGGGTGTTGACCACCAGCGGTCCGTCCACATGCACCCTCAACTCGCGCTCCCCCTTCTCCAGCTCCCAGGCATAGAGGGAGCCGTGCGTCGGCAGGCGCAGGTTGATGCAGGCATGGTCGGTCAGGTCCTGCGGCGTGTTCGGCCGCGGGTGGCGTGCGAAATATGCGGGGGCGCCGACGACCGCCATCCGCATGTCCGGCCCGATGCGCAGGGCGACCATGTCCTTCGCCACCTGGTCGCCGAAGCGGATGCCCGCATCGTACCGCCCGGCCACGAGATCGGTGAGGGTGTTGTCGACATCGATCTCGACCTTGATGTCGGGATAGTCGGGCAGGAGCCGCTCCAGGGCCGGCCAGAGGATGGCGTCGACGGGGTGCTCGCCCGCCGTGATGCGGATGGTGCCGGAGGGCCGGTCGCGGAACTCGCTGAGTTGCGCCAGGGTCTGGTCGATCCCGTCGAGAGCCGGGCCGAGGGTACGGAGCAGGCGCTCGCCCGCATCCGTCGGCGCCACGCTGCGCGTGGTTCGGGCCAGGAGGCGGATGCCGAGCCGTTCCTCCAGCCCGCGCAGGGTCTGGCTGAGGGCCGATTGGGAGACGCCGAGCTTCGCCGCGGCCCGGGTGAAGCTTCCCGCGCGCGCCACGGCGAGGAACGCCTCCAGGTCGTTCAGGTCCGACCGCGCCATTGAGAAGTCCTGCTTATAGCCTCGTGCGGGACTTAGCGTCTAATCGCCGGGGGCGGCACCCGCTATCTCACGGCTCCATGCTCTTGTCGGTCACGCCGGCTGCCGAGGTCACGGCAGGGGAGGGCGTGGGGCTCGGGCGGGCGTCATCCCGGCCCCGGCGGCGAGCCCGCGGCCTCCCTGGCCACGACCTGAGAGCCATTTCCGACAAGCTGAAGGGGAAAGGTCACCGATGAGCGGACGAACCATCTCGGGCGCCGGGGCGCTCCCTTCGCATTCCTCGCGCTCGGGCGCGGTTCTCGCGATGACGCTGTGCGCGGCCGCGCTCATCGCGTCGGAGTTCATGCCGGTCAGCCTGCTGACGCCGGTCGCCTCCGATCTCGGGATGACGGAGGGGCAGGCCGGGCAGGCGATCTCGGTGTCCGGCATCTTCGCCGTCCTGACCAGCCTCTTCGCCTCCGCGGCCTCGGGGCGGCTCGACCGCCGCACCGTGCTGCTCGCCTTCACGCTGCTCATGGCCGTCTCCGGCAGCATCGTCGCCTTCGCGCCGAGCTACCCCGTCCTGATGGCCGGGAGGGCGCTGCTCGGCGTGGCGATCGGCGGCTTCTGGTCGATGTCGACCGCCACCGTGATGCGCCTCGTCCCCCGCGAGGAGGTGCCGAAGGCGCTCGCGATCCTGAACGGCGGCAATGCCCTGGCCGCGACGGTGGCGGCGCCCCTCGGGAGCTTTCTCGGCGCCTATATCGGGTGGCGAGGCGCCTTCTTCTGCGTCGTCCCCCTGGCCGCGCTGGCCTTCGCCTGGCAGCTGGCGACCATCCCGCCGCTACCCGCCGAACGCCGGTCGGGCGCCGGGGCCGCCTTCGGTCTGCTCCGCCGCCCCCGGGTCGCCACGGGCATGCTCGCGATCCTGTTCCTGTTCATGGGACAGTTCGCGCTGTTCACCTATCTCCGCCCCTTCCTTGAGACGGTCACGCGCGTGGATGTCCCGACCCTGTCGCTCATCCTTCTCGCCGTGGGGGTCGCGGGCTTCGTCGGCACCTATCTCATCGGCTGGTTCCTGCGGGCGAGCCTGCCCGCCGTGCTGGTGGGCATCCCGCTCGGGATGGCGGCAATCGCGATCGCGCTGATGGGGTTGGGGCACTGGCCGGCGGCGACGGCGGCCCTGCTGGCGGGGTGGGGGCTCATCGGCACGCCCGCGCCCGTCGGCTGGGGAACCTGGCTGAGCCGGACGTTGCCGGAGGATGCCGAGGCGGGCGGGGGGCTGATGGTCGCGACCATCCAGCTTGCCATCACCCTGGGAGCCTCGGTGGGCGGCTTCCTGTTCGACCTCAGCGGCTACCGCAGCACTTTCGGCATCAGCGCGGCGCTGCTGTGCGCCTCCGCCCTGCTCGCGCTCCTGAGCTGGCGCGGCGGGCCGGGGCGGGGCGAGTAGGACAATCCCGCGCGACTTTTGGGCGGGTGCGCCGTTCTGTGTGCTCGGCGCGGAGGAAGGCGAGGGGGCGGCATGCCCTCCTGCCCGGTCAGGCGCAGCCGCAGGCCGGATTCACAGAGAGCCGCAAGCCGCGTGTCGGCCGGCAACTCAGGCGGAAAGACGAGGAATGGTGATGGAGAACGAGATGGGGAGCCCTGACTTCGAGCCAACCCGGCGCGGCCTGCTGGCCGGGGCCGCCACGGCGACGAGCTTCGCCGCCGCCGGCCCTGCCGGTGCGCAGGGGGCGGGCGGCAGCGCTGCGGCCGCCCCGGCCGCCGGAGTGCCCGTGCTGTCCAAGGTCTCGCTGATGGTGAACGGGCAGCGGCGCGAGCTGGAGCTGGACACGCGGACGACGCTGCTGGACGCCCTGCGCGAGCACCTGCAGCTGACGGGCAGCAAGAAGGGCTGCGACCACGGCCAGTGCGGCGCCTGCACGGTGATGGTGGACGGCCAGAGGGTTCTCTCCTGCCTGACGCTCGCCGTCATGCACGAGGGCGACGAGGTGAAGACCATCGAGGGGCTGGGGCAGCCCGACAGCCTGCACCCCATGCAGGCCGCCTTCGTGAAGCATGACGGCTACCAGTGCGGTTACTGCACCCCGGGCCAGATCTGCTCCTCCGTCGCGATGCTGGAGGAGATCAAGGCGGGCGTGCCGAGCCATGTGACGGCCGACCTGACCGCGGCACCCCAGCTCACGGCGGACGAGATCCGCGAGCGCATGAGCGGCAACATCTGCCGCTGCGGCGCCTATTCCAACATCGTCGACGCGATCACCGAAGTCGCGGGGAGGCAGGCATGAGGCCCTTCACCTACGAGCGCGCCCGCACGCCCGCCGAGGCGGCCGCGGCGGCCAACCGCAACCCCGCCGCCAAGTTCATCGCGGGCGGGACCAACCTGCTCGACCTCATGAAGCTCCAGATCGAGGTGCCGAGCCACCTGATCGACGTCAACGGCCTCGGCCTGGACCGGATCGAGGCCACGCCCGAGGGCGGGCTGCGCATCGGGGCGCTGGTGCGCAACACGGATCTGGCCGCCGATGAGCGCGTGCGGCGCGACTACGGCGTGCTCACCCGCGCGCTGCTGGCCGGCGCCACGGGGCAGCTTCGCAACAAGGCGACGACGGCGGGCAACCTGCTCCAGCGCACGCGCTGCCCCTACTTCTACGACACCAACATGGCCTGCAACAAACGCCAGCCCGGCAGCGGCTGCTCGGCCATCGGCGGCGTCACGCGCCACCTCGCGGTGATCGGCATGAGCGAGGCCTGCATCGCGACCCATCCCAGCGACATGGCGGTTGCCATGCGCGCGCTGGACGCGGTGGTGGAGACGGTGAGGCCGGACGGCACGACCCGCAGCATCCCGATGGCCGAGTTCCACCGCCTTCCCGGCGACACGCCGCATATCGAGACGGCGCTGGGTAGGGGCGAGTTCATCACCGCGGTGACCTTGCCGCCGCCGCTCGGCGGTCGGCAGTTCTACCGCAAGGTGCGCGACCGGGCCTCCTACGCCTTCGCCCTCGTCTCGGTGGCGGCCGTGGTGCAGCCGGACGGCACGGGGCGCGTGGCGCTGGGCGGCGTGGCGCACAAGCCCTGGCGGGTGGAAGCGGCCGAGGCCGAGCTGCCGCGCGGTGCCAAGCCCGCCATGGCCGCGATCCTGAACGGTGCGCGGCCGACCCATGAGAACGCGTTCAAGGTCACCTTGGCCGAGCGCGCACTCGCATCCGTGCTGTCCGAGGCGAGGGGCTGAGCCATGAAGTTCGACACACCCGCCACCGGGAACCCGATCGACCAGCTCAAGGTCGTGGGCAAGCCGCTGGACCGCATCGACGGGCCGCTGAAGACCACGGGCACCGCGCCCTACGCCTATGAGCGGCACGACGTCGCGGCGGACCAGGCCTACGGCTTCGTCCTCGGCGCCGCCATCGCCAAGGGGCGCATCAACGCGATCGACACCGCGCCAGCACGCCGCGCGCCCGGCGTGCTGGCGGTTGTGACAACGCTCGACATGCCGCCGCTGGAGAAGGGGAAGATGAACACCGCCACCCTGTTCGGCGGCCCCGATATCCAGCACTACCACCAGGCGGTCGCCGTGGTGGTGGCCGAGACCTTCGAGCAGGCGCGCGACGCCGCGGCGCTGATCCGGGTGGACTACGCCCGCCAGCCCGGCCGCTACGACCTCGCCGCCGAGGCCCCGAAGGCCGAGCTCGTTCCCGGCGACAGCGGCGAGGGCAGCGGTGCGCCGCCCGAGGACCGCTTCGGCGATTTCGAGGGCGCCTTCGCCGCGGCGCCGGTGAAGCTGGACGAGACCTACACCACGCCCGACGAGAGCCATGCGGCCATGGAGCCGCACGCGACCGTCGCCGCCTGGGAGGGCGATAAGCTCACGCTCTGGACTTCGAACCAGATGATCGCCTGGGGCAAGCGCGACGTCGCGACGACGCTCGGCATCCCGGCGGAGAACGTGCGGCTGGACAGCCCCTATGTCGGCGGCGGCTTTGGCGGGAAGCTCTTCCTGCGCGCCGATGCCGTGCTCGCGGCGCTGGGCGCGAAGGCCGCGCGGCGGCCGGTGAAGCTGGCGCTGACCCGCCCGCTGGTGGCGAACAACACCACGCACCGGCCGGCGACGATCCAGCGCATCCGCATCGGGGCGGATCGCGACGGGAAGATCACGGCCATCGCGCATGAGAGCACCTCCGGTGACCTGGAGGGAGGCGGGCCGGAGACGGCGGTTTCTCAGACGAAGCTGCTCTATGCCGGCGCCAACCGGCTGACCGCGATGCGCCTCGCCGTGCTCGACCTTCCCGAGGGCAACGCGATGCGCGCACCGGGCGAGGCGCCGGGCATGATGGCGCTCGAGATCGCCATGGACGAGATGGCGGAGCGGCTGGGCATCGACCCCGTCGAGTTCCGCATCATCAACGACACCCAGGTCGATCCCGAGCATCCGGAGCGCCGGTTCTCGCAGCGCCAGCTCGTGCAGTGCCTGCGCCAGGGCGCCGAGCGCTTCGGCTGGGCCAACCGCAACCCCACGCCCGGGCAGCGGCGCGAGGGACGCTGGCTCATCGGCATGGGGGTGGCCGCGGGCTTCCGCAACAACCTGCTGACCAAGTCCGCCGCCCGCGTGCGGCTCGACGGACAGGGCGTGGTCACCGTCGAGACCGACATGACCGATATCGGCACGGGCAGCTACACCATCATCGCCCAGACCGCGGCGGAGATGATGGGCGTCGGGCTCGACAAGGTGAGCGTGCGCCTAGGGGATTCAAGCTTCCCGGCCTCCGCGGGCTCGGGCGGGCAGTGGGGCGCGAACAACTCCACCGCCGGCGTCTACGCCGCCTGCATGAAACTGCGCGAGGCCGTGGCGCAGAGGCTCGGCTTCAACTCGGCCGAGGCGGAGTTCGCCGACGGGCAGGTCCGCGCCGGCAACCGCACCGTGCCGCTGGGCCAGGCGGCGGGCGGGGACGGCCTCGTGGCCGAGGACGTGATCGAGTACGGCGACCTGGCCAAGCGCTACCAGCAATCCACCTTCGCCGGCCACTTCGTCGAGGTCGGGGTGGATGCACTGACCGGCGAGACGCGGGTCCGGCGCATGCTGGCGGTCTGCGCGGCGGGACGCATCCTCAACCCGAAGTCGGCGCGCAGCCAGGTGATCGGCGCGATGACCATGGGCGTGGGCGCCGCGCTGATCGAGGAGCTGGCCGTCGACAAGCGCCTGGGCTTCTTCGTCAACCACGACCTCGCGGGATACGAGGTGCCGGTGCATGCCGACATCCCGCACCAGGAGGTGATCTTCCTCGACGAGGTGGACCCGATGTCCTCGCCCATGAAGGCGAAGGGCGTGGGCGAACTCGGGCTCTGCGGCGTGGGCGGCGCGATCGCCAACGCCATCCACAACGCGACCGGCATCCGCGTCCGGAACTACCCGATCACGCTGGACAAGCTGATCGATAAGTTGCCGCAGCCGGTGTGATGCCGTGGGAGAGGCGGCTCAGGCCGGCCTCACCCCGGATTGGCGCTGCTTCGGGAGTGCCAGGCCTGCTTCGCCACGGCGAGGCAGGCCTGGCGCGACCCTCGCTTCAGGGTTGCGCGGTCCTGCCGTCGATAGCTTGAGGCAGGATCAGGGCGCGTCGAGGATGATAGTCGGGGAGTGATGGGCGCCGGGCATGTCCGGCGCCGCAGATCCTTCCTCGCTCAGTTCGCGAAGATCCTGATGAAGCCGAGGATGATGGCGAACAGCACGGCCAGCCGACTCACGCCATCGATGGCGGCGAGCAACTGGCGCGCGCGTGGTGAGCGCCAGCCCGCCGCGAGGCCGCGCGAAGGGCGGCCTGCCGCCGGGCAGGCGGATGCAGAGCGATGCGGCAGGTCCGGCGAGTGGATGGGATCGGACAAGGGAACGACCTCCGCCTCGGTTCGTGACACGCCGGGGAACACCTGCCTTCCCGCTGCCCAGCCACCGACGGCGGCCGTCATGCGGGGACGGGCGCCTCGCGCAGGGCGCGCATCGCCTCGGGGCCGTGGCGATGGCAGAAGTCGCCGAAGCTCTCGCCCGTCCGGCGCTGCACCGCGAAGGCGGCGAGCAACGGATCGAGCGCCTCGCCCACATCCTCCGTCCGGACCTTGTCCACGAGCGGGAAGGAGAGGCGCGTGCCCTCGAAGTCCCCGCCGACGAAGAGGGCGTAGATGCCGGGCGAGCGCCCCACCACGCCGATATCGCCGGAATAGGGGCGCGCGCAGCCATTGGGGCAGCCGGTCAGGCGAACGGAGATCCGCTCCTGCAGGAGACCGTGCCGCGCCAGCACGTCCTGCACCTGCGCGACGATCGGGGCGTGCACGCGCTCGCCCTCCGTCAGGGCCTGGCCGCAGGTGGGCAGGGCGGTGCAGGAGAGCGACCAGCGCGCCACCGGCGACAGCTCCTCCGCGAAGAGCACGCCGTGGCCGCGCAGGATCCCGACCAGCGCCTCGCGGTCCTGCGGCCTGATGTTGGAGAGGATGAGGTCCTGTTGCGGCGTGGCGATGGGATCGAGGCCGAAGCGGCCGATCACCTCGCGCAAGGCCGTGCGCAGCCGCAGCCCCGGCTTGTCGGCAATGCGGCCGGAGGGGATGGGCAGGCCGAGCCAGATCAGCCCGTCGCCCTGCTCGTGCCAGCCGAGCAGTTCCGGCACGTCGAGCCGGGGCAGCGGCGGCGCCGGGGGAAGCGTGCGGCCGAGATCCTCCGACAGGCGCTCGCGCACCCAGTCGACCCCGCGCTCGGCGACGACGTATTTCAGCCTCGCGTGGCGGCGGTCCGAGCGGTCGCCGTGGTCGCGGAAGAGGCGCACCACGGCGCGCGCCATCCTCTCCACCTCGTCCGGCCCGATGACGGTGACGGGATCGGCGAGGCGAGGATAGGTGGCGGGCTTGTTGTGGGTCATGCCCATGCCGCCGCCCACGGTGACGATCCAGCCCGTGACCTCGCCGGCCTCGTCGGTCCGGGCGATGAAGCCGAGATCGTTGGAGAGAATGTCCGGCGTGTTGTCGGCGGGGTGGGCGAGGGAGGTCTTGAACTTCCGGGGCAGGTAGCTCTCGCCGTAGAGCGGGTCCCCCTGCTCGCCGACCGGCGCGTCGCCCAGGAAGATCTCGTGATGGGCGCGGGTGCGCGGCAGCAGGGCGGAGGAGAGGGCGAAGGCCTCCCGCTCCAGCCGGGCGTGCAGCGCGTCGCGCCGCGGCGCGGGCGAGGTGGTGATGTTGCGCGCCACGTCACCGCAGGCGGCCATGGTGGTCAGGAGCGCCTCCTCGATGGAGGCGATGCAGCGCTTCAGGTCGCCGCGCCGGACGGTGTGGAACTGCACTCCCTGGCGCGTGGTCAGGCGCATGGTCCCGTCGGCGTCCCGGTCGGCGAGCGCGTCCAGGTCGAGCCACTGAGCCGCGGTCAGGCGGCCGGCCGGGGCGCGCACGCGCACCATGAACTGCCAGTCCTTGTCCTGACCGGACTGCTTGCGGGCTGTCGCGGTGTCGCGGTCGAACTGCTCGTAGGTGCCGTGGAACTTCAGCAGCGTGAAGGCGGCCTCGCTCAACCCGCCGGGAGCGTCGGCCGCCGCCAGTTCCTCCGCGATCGTACCCCGCAGGCCCTGGCTGCCGGACTTGATCCCCTCGGCGCCGCTCAGCTTACCCGTCATGCCGCTTCCTAATCCTCCGCCCGAGAAAAATCCGAAATCACGCGGCCAGCAAGGGAATGGTTTTCCCTATTACCGATGGCATTTGGTGTAACTCTCCTATTCACGCCGGTTGCCAGGGGCCGCTAAAGGTCTCCGATGCGTCATTTCCCCGCTTTCCTGGATCTCTCCGGCCGCGTGGCCTTCGTGCTCGGCGAGGGCGAGGCGGTGGAGATGAAGGCGGGGCTGCTGGCGCGGGCGGGCGCCGTGCTGCACCGGGCCGGGCGCTTCGGCGGCGAGCACGGGGAGGTGCT
Source organism: Muricoccus pecuniae (assembly GCF_014199205.1). Classification (GTDB taxonomy): domain Bacteria; phylum Pseudomonadota; class Alphaproteobacteria; order Acetobacterales; family Acetobacteraceae; genus Roseomonas; species Roseomonas pecuniae. The sequence goes on from NZ_JACIJD010000007.1 coordinate 137,278, forward strand.
GCCCGAGGGCTGCGCGATCGCCATCGGCGCGGGCGCGCCCGAGGAGGACCTGCGGGCCCTCTCGGCCCACTGCCTCGCCCGCGGCGTGCCCGTGAACATCGTGGACCGGACCGAACTCTGCTCCTTCGTCATGCCGGCCATCGTCGACCGCGCCCCGATCACCATCGGCATCTCCACCGGGGGCGCCGCCCCCGTGCTGGCCCGCCTCGTCCGCCAGCGCATCGAGACGGTGCTGCCCCCCTCCCTCGGCCGGCTCGCCGCCCTTGCCGGGCGCTTCAAGGACGCCATCCGCCGGGCGCTGCCCGACACCGCCGCGCGCCGGCGCTTCCTCGACGCGGCGCTTGCGGGCCCAGTGGCCGACCTCGCCCTCGCGGGCCGGGAGGAGGAGGCCGAGGCAGCCTTCGCCACGGCGCTGGGGGCGGCCGAGGCGCGGCCGGGGGGCATCGTCCACCTCGTCGGCGCGGGGCCGGGGGCGCCCGACCTGCTGACCTTGCGCGCCCTCCGCCTGCTCGGCGAGGCCGACGTGATCGTCCATGACCGGCTGGTGGGAGAGGGCGTGCTCGACCTCGCGCGCCGCGATGCCGAGCGGATCTATGTCGGCAAGCAGCGGGCGATGCACTGCCTGCCGCAGGAGGCGATCAACGACCTCCTCGTCCGCCTGGCACGGAAGGGCAAGCGGGTCGTGCGCCTCAAGGGGGGCGACCCCTTCGTCTTCGGGCGCGGGGGCGAGGAGCTGGAGGCCTGCCGGGCCGCGGGCGTGCCCTGCGAGGTCGTCCCGGGCGTCACCGCCGCGCTTGCCTGCGGGGCGGCGAGCGGCATCCCGCTCACCCATCGCGACCACGCCCGCTCCCTGACCCTGGCCACCGGCCACACCCGCGACGGCCGGCTCGACCTCGACTTCGCCGCCCTTGCCCGGCCCGGGCAGACGTTGGCCATCTACATGGGGGTCTCGACCCTGCCCGCGCTCCGGGACGGGCTTGTCGCGGCCGGGCTCGACCCGGACACGCCCGCCGCCCTCATCGAGAGCGGCGCCACCGGCGCCCAGCGGGTCCTGCGCGACACCCTCGGCCGCGTCGCCGACCGCGCGGGCGAGTGGCACACCGGCGGGCCGGTCATGACCCTCATCGGCAGCGTCACCGCCGCGGGGGAGGGTGCGGGCACCTTCGCCGAGGCCGGGCGAAGCGTCGCCGAACTCCGGCCTGCCTGACCGCCGCTGGCCGTGAGGATGCGGATCTCACGGCCGGCCGGGACGAAGGAGTGCCGGATCAGTAGCTCCGCGGCATGCCCAGCACGTGCTCGCCGAGATAGGAGAGGACGAGGTTCGTGCTGATCGGCGCCACTTGGTACAGGCGCGTCTCGCGGAACTTGCGCTCGATGTCGTACTCCTCGGCGAAGCCGAAGCCGCCATGGGTCTGGATGCAGGCCTCGCCGGCGGCCCAGCTCGCCTCGGCCGCGAGCATCTTGCCCATGTTGGCCTCCTCGCCCGGGCGCTCGCCGCGCTCGAAGCGCTCCAGCCCCTTCTGGACGATGGCCTCGGCGGCGCGCATGCGGGCATAGGCCTGGGCGATGGGGAACTGCACGCCCTGGTTGGCCCCGATGGGACGGCCGAAGAGCACGCGCTCCTTCGCGTAGGCCACCGCCTTATCGATGAACCACTTGGCGTCGCCGATGCATTCGGAGGCGATCAGGAGGCGCTCGGCGTTCATGCCGTCCAGCACGTAGCGGAAGCCGCGCCCCTCCTCGCCGACGAGGTTCTCCGCCGGCACCTCCATGTTGTCGAAGAAGACCTCGCAGGAGTTGTGGTTCATCATCGTGCGGATCGGGCGGATGGTCAGGCCGTTGTCCAGCGCGCGGCGCATGTCCACGATGAAGGTGGAGAGCCCCTCGGTCTTCTTCGCCACCCCGTCGCGCGGCGTGGTGCGGGCCAGCAGCAGCATCAGGTCGGAATGCTCGGCCCGGCTCGTCCATATCTTCTGGCCGTTGACGATGTAGCGGTCCCCCTCGCGCCGCGCCGTCGTGCGGAGCGCGGTGGTGTCGGTGCCGCTCGTCGGCTCCGTGACGCCGAAGGCCTGGAGCCGCAGCTCGCCGCTCGCGATCCGGGGCAGGTACTCCGCCTTCTGGGCATCGCTGCCGTGCCGCAGGATGGTGCCCATGATGTACATCTGCGCGTGGCAGGCGGCGCCGTTGCAGCCCTGGCGCTGCACCTCCTCCAGGATCGCGGCCGCGGCGGAGAGGCCGAGCCCCGCGCCGCCATACTCCTCCGGGATCAGCGCGGCGAGGTAGCCCGCTTCCGTCAGCGCCTGCACGAACTCCGTCGGGTAGCCCCGCACCTCGTCCAGCTTGCGCCAGTACTCGCCGGGGAAGCGGGCGCAGAGCTTGGCCACTTCCGCGCGCAGGTCGGCATGCGGCTCCGCGCCTGTCATCATCTGGTCCATCGTACCGGTCTCTCTCAGGCGGCTGCGCGGCCGTCGGCTTGCGGGGCGGCGAGGTGCAGCAGGGTGGCGGCCTCGTTCAGCCGGTCCAGCCGGAGCGCGCCCTCGGCGAGGCGGGCGGCGGGCCCGGCGCCGAGCACGGCATCGGCTAGCCCGGCGAACTTCGCGCGCAGCTCGCCGTCGGTCGGGAAGTTGGCGGGCTCGCCCTTGGGCACCACCACCTTGCGCGTGAAGACCTGGCCCCGCGCGCGCAGGGTGAGCTTGCCCGACATGTTCGCGGGGAACTCCGCCTCGATCTCCTCGTCATGCGCGCAGGCGATGCGCGGCAGCAGGGCGCGGATCGTGGGGTCGTGCAGCAGCCCGTAGCTGTCCCAGTCCATGCGCCCCGTCGCCAGGGCGCAGGCGATGACGAAGGGGCCGCTGAACTGGCCGTCCACCACGTTCTGCGGGTCCGCCTTCCGCGCGGCGGGCTCGCCTACGAGCAGCAGCGCGGCGCGGGAGAGGCCGAGCGTCGCGCCCTCCACCTCCTCGGGCTTCAGGCCCAGCTCGGCCCGCAGCGCGAGGGCCGCGTCGATCCCGGCATGGCCCCAGCGGCAGGAGGGATAGGGCTTCACCCCCGTCGCCATCAGCTCGAAGACGTCCCCGAGGTCCCGCAGGGCGCGCGACGGGTTGGGGGAAGGAGCATAGGCGTTGAGGAAGCCGTGCTTCCCCTCGATCGGGTCGGCGGCGCCCTTGAACCCCTCCCGCGCGAGGGCGGCGGCGGCGAGCCCGGCCATCCCGGCCCAGCCCACCTGGAAGCGCTTGGTCCAGGCGCCGTTCGCCAGGAACTGCAGGCTGCCCGCGCTCTGGCTGAGGGCGATGCCGAGGGCGGAGGCGACCCCCGCCGCGTCCAGCCCGAAGACCCGCGCCGCCGCGGCGGCCGCCCCGAAGGCGCCGCAGGTGGCGGAGGGATGGAAGCCCCGGTCGTAATGGGCGCCCGCCGGCAGGGCGAGCGCCAGGCGCAGCGCCACCTCGTAGCCCGCGACGATGCCCGCCATGGCCTCCGCCCCCGAGGCGCCGGTCATCTCCGCCGCGGCCAGGGCGGCGGGGATGACGGGGGCGCCGGGATGCAGCACCGCCTCCGCATGGGTGTCGTCGAAGTCGAGCGAGTGGCCGAGGGTGGCGTTCACCAGCGCCGCCCCGGCGGGGGAGAAGGTGGCGCTGTCCCCGACCACGCGCGCCTCGCCGCGGTCCAGGCCGAGGGCGCGCACGGCGGCGAGCAGCGGCGGCGTGCTCTCGGCGTCCCGCCGCGCGCGCACGGCATTGCCGAGAAGATCGAGCACGAGCAGCCGGGCGCGCGCCACCACCTCGGGCGGCAGCGCCTCGGTCCGCAGCCCGGCGGTGAAGGCGGAAAGGGCTGAAGTGACGGTCATGGCATCCTCTCAGGCCGGCTGGGAGACGGCGAATTCGGTGCGGATCAGCGCGTCGTGCTCGCCGATCGCGGGAACGGGGCCGAGTTCCGGCACCCGCCCGTCATGCAGGGCGGGCGGGGCGACGATGGAGGCGATGCCCCCCGGCGTGGCCACCTCCACGCGGCGCAGGGCGGGATGCCCCGCCAGCTCCGCCACGCCGTTGACGAAGCCGTAGGCCGTGCCGGCCGCATCGAGCCGCGCCGCCGCCTCCTCCCGCGTCAGCGCGCCGAGCACCCCGGCGACGAGCCCGTCCACCGTCGGACGGTTGGCGACGCGGGCGGTGTTGCTCCCGAAGCCCTCCCACCCGGGGAGATCGGGCTGGCCGAGCACGGCGTCGCAGAAGCGCGCCCATTCCCGCTCGTTCTGGATCGAGAGCAGCACCAGCGCCCCGTCCGCCGTCGCGAAGGCGCCGTAGGGGCAGATGGAGGGATGGGCGAGGCCCACGCGCTCCGGCGCGCGCCCCGTGCCCTCGAAGTAGAGGAGGGGGACGTTCATCCAGTCCGCCATGCCGGCGAAGAGGCTCACTTCCAGCCCCCGCCCGCGGCCGGTGACGGAGCGCCCGATCAGCGCCTCCAGCACCGCCGCGTGGGAGGCCATGCCGCAGGCGATGTCGCAGACCGAGACGCCCACGCGCCCGGGGCCGGCGGGGTGGCCGGTGATGGAGGCGAGCCCGCTCTCGGCCTGCACGAGCAGGTCATAGGCCTTCATCCCGGCATAGTCGTGGCCCGTGCCGTAGCCCGTGATGTCGAGGGTGATGAGCCGGGGATGGCGGCGACGCAGTTCCTCCGAGCCGAAGCCCGCCCGGGCGGCGGCGCCGGGGGCGAGGTTCTGGATGAACACGTCCGCCCGCTCCAGGATCCGGTGCAGCAGGGCGGCGTCGCCGGGGTCCTTGATGTCGGCGACGAGGCTCTGCTTGCCCCGGTTGAGCCAGACGAAATAGCTGGAGAGCCCGTGGACGGCGGCGTCGTAGCCGCGCGCGAAGTCGCCCTCGGGCCGCTCGATCTTGATCACCCGCGCCCCGGCATCGGCCAGCCGCGCGCTGCAGAGGGGGGCGGCCACCGCCTGTTCGAGCGCGACGACCAGCAGGCCTTCCAGCGGCCTTTCCGCCCCGCTCACGACTGCCCCGGCGCCCGCTCGTCACGGGCGCGCCCGGCCCGGGGGCGGGGCGGCATCGGGGGGGCGGCCTGGTGCGTCATCGTTCCTCCAGCAGCGCTCGTCCGGCGCTTTCCTCGCCGCCGTCCCCGGGGAGGGGGAGGCGGCGGTCATCCGTCCGCCACTCTGGCCGGGGCGGGCCGGAACGTCCAATGGGTTCCCGGATCGATTCAGGAAGCCAATGGTGGAAGCGCGCTGCCCCGCCCCGGGGCCCCGGTCAGTCCCCGGCGGCGACCGCCTTATCCAGCAGCGCCCCGATGCAGGCCGCGATCTGCGGTCCGGAGGTCGGCTTCCGCAGGAGGGTGAAGCTGCCGCCCCCCGCGCCCTCCATGGCGAGCTCCGCGGCCTTCGTCACGTAGCCCGTGAGGAGGATTGCGGGCAGTTCCGGCCGGCGCCGCTGCGCCTCGCGGATCACCGAGAGCCCGTCCATCCCCGGCATGGAGAGGTCGGAGACGATGATCCCCACGCGTTCCCCGTCGTCGAGCAGGCGGATCGCGGCCTCGCCCTCGGCCAGGGAGATCACCGTGAAGCCCTCCGCCCTCAGCTCCTCGGCCGTGACCTCCCGCACGATGGGGTCGTCGTCGACCAGCAGGACCCGGACCTTGCGGGCCGGCATGCCGGGCAGCTCCTCCTCGTCCTGCGCCGTGTGGGAGGCCGGGCCGGGGGCGAGGGGGAGCCAGAGCGTCACGCACGTGCCCCGCCCGGGGGTGCTCTCGATGTGCAGCCCGCCGCCGCTCTGCTCGGCGAAGCCGCGCGCCATGGCGAGGCCGAGGCCGGTGCCCTTGCCCGTTCCCTTGGTGGTGAAGAAGGGCTCGGTCACCCGCGCCAGCACCTCGGGCGGCATGCCGGCACCGTCATCCGTGACCGCGAGGCGGATATAGGGGCCCGGGTTCAGCGGGACGGGCCCGTCCTCCCCCCGGATGTCCAGCGCGGCGGAGAGGGTGAGCGTCCCACTCCCCTCCATCGCGTCCCGCGCATTCGTCGCGAGGTTGACCAGCACCGTCTCGAGCTGGGCCTTGTCGGCCGTCAGCAGGGGCAGGCCGGGCGGCGCCTCGACCCGGATGCCGATGCCGGTGCCGAGCGTGTGGGTCAGCACCTCCCGCATGCCGGCGAGCAGGTCGATGGGGTTCACCGGCTCGGTCCGGAGGTCACCGCGGCGGGAGAAGCTCAGGAGGCGCCGCGTGATGGCGGCACCCCGCGCCGCGGCATCCAGGATGAGGCGGGCATGCCGGCGCACGCCTTCCGGCTCCTCCGCGCGCCGCTGGATGAGCGAGGCGCCGCCCTGCACGGCCTGGAGCACGTTGTTGAAGTCGTGCGCGATGCCGCCGGCGAGCTGGCCCAGGGCCTGCATCCGTTCCGCATGCGCCAGGCGCCCCTGCGTGTCCTCCAGGTCGCGCGTGCGCGCCTCGACGAGCCGCTCCAGCTCCTCGTGGGAACGCTCCAGCACGGCCTGGGCCTCGCGCCGCCCGGTGATGTCGGCATTCATGCCGATCCAGCCGGTCACCGACCCGTCCTCGGCCAGCAAGGGGGTGGCGCGCGCCTGGGTCCAGCGATAGCCGCCGCTGCGGTGGCGCAGGCGGTACTCCGTGACATAGGGGCGCCGGTCCGCCAGGCAGCGGCGCCAGTGGGCGGTCATCGCCTCCCGGTCCTCGGGATGGACGGCGTCCAGCCAGCCCCAGCCCAGCCATTCCGCCTGGCTCTGCCCGGTGAAGGCGCACCAGCTCGGCGAGGGCTCGTGCGTCGCGCCCTCGGCGTCGCAGGTCCAGACGGCCTCGGCCGAGGCCTCGACGAGCGCGCGGAACCGCGTCTCGCTCTCCCGCAGCGTCGCCTCCGCCTGCCGGCGCTGCCAGGCGAGCGCGATGACGTCGCAGACGGCCTGGAGGAAGACGACGTCCTCCTCCTCGAAATGGTCCCTCCGCGTGCTCGCGAGCGAGAAGGTGCCGAGCATCTCCCCGTCCCGCCCGAGGATGGGGTGGCAGGTATAGGCCCGCGCACCGACCGAGCGCAGGAAGGCGGCGCCTTCCTCCCGCTCGATCCGCGCCGAATCGGCCAGGAGCGGCAGGCCGGTCGAGGCGACGTGGCCGCAGAAGGCCTGCCCCATCTCCAGGCTTCGCACCCCCTCCAGGCGCTCTTCGGGCACGCCGAGCCCGGCGACGAACCGCATGGTGCCCTTGGCGGCGTCGACGGCGTAGTTGAAGGCGAGGCCGGCATCGAGCTGCGGCGCGACCTTGCGGAAGACGCTCGTTGCCAGGGCCGCCTCGTCGAGCCGCCCTTCCAGGGCGAGGCGCGTGACCTCCAGCAGCAGCGCGCGCCGCTCGGCCGCGCGCCGCTGCGCCTCCTCGCCGCGCCGGAGCTCCGTGAGGTCGACCACGAAGCAGGCCACCATGCCCGTCGCGCGGTCGAGCATCGCGAAGGAGAGCAGCACGGGCACGCGGGTGCCGTCGCGGCGGACATACTCCTTCTCGTAGGGGCGGCAGCGGCCGTCGGGCGCGGTCACCGCCTCGGCGATCGCCCTCTCGTCGGCGACCAGCCCCTCTGGCGGCGTCAGCTCGTCCCAGCGCACCTCGCCGGCCGCGAGGGTCTCGCGGTCCATGCCGATGATGGCGAGGAAGGCGTCGTTCGCCCCGTGGACCCGCCCGCCCGTATCGGAGCGGACGATGCCCACCGGGCTGGCGCGGAACAGGGCCTGCAGCTCCGTCTCGCGCGCGGCGAGCGCGGCCTCGGCCTCGGCGAAGCCGCGCCGCAGCATCTCCAGCTCCGCGATGCGGGCGGTAGGGATCGCCGCGGCGGAGCTTGCCCGCGCGAGGTTCCCGTCCTCCGCCAGCGCCTGCGCATGGGCTTCGAGCCGGCGCAGGGGCACGAGGATCGCGCGCGCCGCGAGGGCCGCGAGGCCCGCGCCGATGAGGATCGCCAGTGAGCCGCCGGCCAGCAGCGCCAGGAGCGGCCCGCGCCAGGCCGCGTCGAAGCGGGCGGCGGGCTCGGCGACGAAGACGGTCCAGCCCGGCGCATTGGGAACCGCGCGGAAGGCGATGACGCTCTCCGTGCCCTCCAGCGGGGTGGCGCGGTAGATCCCTTCCTCGCGTCCGAGATACTTGGGCACCGCCTCGGCCGGGATATGGCGCCCGACGACCTTCTCATGGGTCGCGTCGGAGCGCGCGACGATCACCTGCCCGCTGTCGGCGACGGAGGCAAAGCTCCCCTCCGGCAGGCCCTGCGCGGCGAGGAGGTCGCGGAGCTGCTCCGTCTGCACCGCGGCGCCGGCGGTGAGGGCGACGCCGCCGCGAGGATCCGGAACTGGAACGCCGACCGTCAGGAGCTTCGCGCCGGAGATGGCGCCGACCATGAGGTTGCTCACGGCCGGCTGGCCCGTGGTGAAGACGCGGTCGATGAGGTCCTGCGCGGTGGTGCGGGGCAGGCGCGCGCCCAGGGGAAGGCGGGTCGAGAGGATGAGCTGCCCGTCCTCCCGGGCCACGAACATGGGCTGGCCGAGGCGCTGGGCCATGCTGCGGGCGTGGCGGTCCAGCGCGGCCAGGTCGGGGGAGGAGGGGTCGGGGCCGAAGGCGGGATGCGCGGCGAAGGCGGCGAGGGCGGCCGCCTGCCGGCCGAGCTCCCGGTCCACGGCCAGGGCGAGGGCGCGGGCGGTGTCGCGCAGGCGCGCCTCGGCCGCGGCCTGCTGGCCCTGCACCGCCCTCCAGCTCGCGACCGCCCCGAAGACGAGGGCCGGCAGGAGCACGGCGAGGACGAGAAGCAGGAGAAGGCCGGAGAGAGTCAGCCGCGGGACGTGCCGCCCGCCGCGCGGGGCCGGGGAGGAGCCGCGCGGGCCGGGGGCTCCGCCTGGGGCGCCGGGCAACGGGCGCGCGTCGGGGGAGCGGGTGAGGGAGGCGCGGTCGCTCATGCGCCGGGCCCGGCCGGGGATGCCTCGGCCATCTCGGCAAGGGCCGTCTCGAGCAGTTCGGGCCGGATATCGGCGCCCGTTTCGGAGCGGTGGATCGCCTTCCGCAGCGCGGCCCGGACCATGCCCATCGCGTCGCGCTCGGCCGCGAGGGCGGCCTCGTAGCGGCGAAGCGCTTCCCGCACCACCTCGCTCGCGTTCTGGTGCCGTCCGTTCCGGACCTGCTCGTCCACGAAGGCGGCGAGCCTGTCCGTGAGGTTGACGTTGCGGGCCGCCACCGAGTCCTCACGAATTGGTGATGTGGGTGTCACATAGGGAATTTGTCAGGCTTTGACAATCGACAAAAACTCACGGGTAGGGTGAGGATCCTGACGCTTCTTCACTGATTGTTCATTCTTTTCTGCGCCGGTCAGGAGCCCGTTCGTGGCGCCGCGCAGGCGTACAATGTCCTCCGCGTCGTAGCCCGGTTCCGCCAGCCACCGGTCCGTATCGGCCGAGAGAGTGGGGCGGGTTTACGGGGCGCGGGATTGAGGTCGCCGAAGCGGAAGCGGGCATGAGTGATGCGCTGCGGGCCACCGGGCCCCTCCCACTCCGCCGCGCCCCGGGTGGCGAGTGCCGCCCCCACCGCCTCGTTCAGCGCCGCCCGGCCAGCACGTTCGTGAGGTCGAGCACGCGGATGCCGGAGAGAGGCAGGAGGCGGGGGATTGCTCGATCGGTCATGGCATCCCACCCACCCGCCGCTCCGGCGGGCGGCCGGCTCGCGGTCAGTAGGTGGCGAAGATCCGCGCGATCCCGGCCGGGTCGCGCGTGACGGTGAGCGCGAGGGCGAGGAGGATGCGCGCCTTCTGCGGCGAGAGGTTGTCGGCGGTGAGGAAGCCGAGGTCACGAAGCTTGCCGGTAGGGAAAACGCGCCCCGAGCCCGACCGCGTGGACTGGACGACGATCACCCCCCGCGCCGCCGCCTCGCGCAGCGGCTCCACCTCGCCCGGCGAGCAGAAGCCGGGGGCGAAGCCGGCGGAGACGATCCCCTGCGCGCCAGCGGCCAGGAAGGCCCGCACCGCCGTGCCGTCCGCCCCCGCATAGGCGTAGGCGATGTCCACCCGCGGCAGCGCCTCCAGCCCGCGGATGTCGAAGGGCGTGTCCGGCGCGCCCGGGCGAAGCGGGCGGCGGTAGAAGTTCACGCTGTCGCCGTCCGCCTGGCCCAGCACGCCGAAATCGGGGGAGCGGAAGGTCTGCATCCGGCCCGTCGAGGTCTTCGTCACCTCCCGCGCCGCCTGGATCTCGTCGTTGAGCACGACGAGCACGCCCATCCCGCGCGAGGCCGGGTGCGCCGCCACGCGCACGGCGTTCACCAGGTTCAGGCCGGCATCGGTGGAGAGGGCGGAGGAGGGCCGTTGCGCGCCGACCAGCACGACCGGCACGGCCACCTTCAGCGTGAGGTGCAGCGCATAGGCTGTCTCCTCCAGCGTCGCCGTGCCGTGGCCGATGACGATGCCGGCGAGGCCGGGATCCTCCGCCACCAGCTGGTCGCAGAGCACGGCCAGCGCCTTCCAGCTGGGGAAGTGGATGTCGGGGCTCGGCACGGCGCTGAAGGCGACGGGCAGGACATCGGCGACCCCTGCCACCTCCGGGAAGCGGGCGAGGAGCCCGGCCGCGTCCAGCATCGGTTTGCCGGAGGAGCCGTAATTCGTCGTGTCCAGCGGCCCCGCGCCCTGGGAGGCGATGGTGCCTCCCGTTCCGATGAAGGCGACCCGAGGCCTCATGCCGAATGCTCCGTCCGGTGTGGAGCCCCCTGGTATCGGCCCCGGCCCCGCCTGGGAAGGGCAGCGGCCGCGGAGCGGCCCCGCACCGGAGAGGCCGGCGCGGGCGGAGGCCCCTCTACCGGCCGCGCCTCACGCCCGTGGCCACGGTGTACTCGTCCGCCCGCGCCTCGTAGGCCAGGCCGCCGCGAAGGGCCCAGATGTTCTTCTGCATGTGCAGCGTGATGAGGGCCACGTCCTCCATCCCCGCGCGCATGGCCTGCTTGAACACCTCCTCGCGCTTCTCGTCATCCGCCGTGCGCAGACCCTCCTCGACGAGGGCGTCGACCCTGGCGTTGGAGTAGCCGCTGAAGTTCACCGTGCCGAAGCCCTTCTCGGGGATGCGGGTGGTGAGGTTCCCGCGCAGCGCGCTGGAGGGCTCGCCGCTCGTCGCCCAGCCGATCAGCATCGCGGACATGTCGTTGCGCGCCTGGCGCTGCGCCAGCACGGAGAAGGGCATCGCCTCCACCCGCGTCCGCACGCCGATGCGCTGCCACATCTGGCCCACGGCCTGGATGATCTGCGCGTCGTTCACGTAGCGGTTGTTGGGGCCGATGAGGCCGATCGAGAAGCCGTTGGGATAGCCGGCCTCGGCGAGCAGGGCCTTCGCGCGCTCCACGTCGAGGGCGGGCGGCGCCAGGTCGGGGATGTGGCCGTTGGCGCCGGGCGGCATCATCTGCCCGCTCGCGGTCGCGGCGCCCTGCATCACCCGGTCCACGATCGCCTGCCGGTTGATGCCGATGGAGAGCGCCTGCCGCACGCGCAGGTCCCGCAGCGGGTTCCTGTCCAGCTTCTCCCCGTTCGGGCCGGTGATGTAGGGGGAGACGTCGTGCGCCGTGTCGAGCTTGATGTAGATGGAGCGCAGGCTCGGGATCTCGGCGAAGGCGATGCCCGGGGTGCTCCGCAGCCGCGGCATGTCGGAAGGCGGCACGACGTCGATCATCTGCACGTCGCCCGAGAGCAGCGCCGCCACGCGCACGCCGTCATTCGGGATGAAGCGGTAGGTCACCCCCGTCCATTCCGGCTTCTCGCCCCAGTAGTCCTCGTTCCGTGCCATCACCACCCGGTCGTCGGGGGTGAAGGAGACGAGGCGGAAGGGGCCGGTGCCGATCACCGCGCGGCCGTTGTTGAAGTCGCCCGTGGTGACGCCGTCGCCGACGGATTTCGAGATGATGTTGACCTGGCTGAGGTCCTGCGGGAGCAGGGGATAGATGCCGGCCGTTTTGAAGCGGATCGTGTGCGGGTCGATGATCTCCGACGCGATGATCGCCCTGGTGTAGATGCCGAAGGAGCCCGGGCTGTTCACCACGTTCGGCACCCGCCGGAGGGTGAACACCACGTCCTCGGCGGTGAAGGGCTCGCCGTTGCTGAACTTCACGCCGCGGCGCAGCCTGAACTCCCAGGTCGTGTCGTCCACCAGCCGCCAGGACTCCGCCAGGCCCGGCCGCAGCTGCGCCTTCGCGTCCCGGCCCACGAGCTGGTCGAAGAAGTGCTCCGCCATCATGTTGTTGGGCGAGAGCGTGTGGTAGTGCGGGTCGAGAGAGGTCGGCGGCGCCGCGACGGCGAGGTTCAGCATCGTGCCCTGCGCCCGGGCGGTTCCCCCGGCGATTAGCGCGGCGGCGGCGGGCAGGGCGAGGACGGCGCGGCGTGACAGCCGGGCGTTGATGCGGGCCATGGTCTTCTCCGTCACGGGGCGGCGACGGCGCTCTTCTCCCGGAGCCCCCGTCTGCGCGGCGGTATCCGCCGGGATTGCCGCATAGCCCGCCGGAAAGGTCAATGCGGGCGCACGGGGCGGGCGCCTGGGGTGGAACCGGTGCAGCGGCTCTGCCAGTCTCCCGGGCCAGACCGAGAGAGGGGATCCATGTCGCGCCACGCCATCCTGGACGAGATCCGGACCTATGCCGACGAGCTGATCGCCATCCGCCGCGACATCCACATGCATCCCGAGACGCGCTTCGAGGAGGTGAGGACGGCGGCGCTGGTGGCGGGGAAGCTGCGCGAATGGGGGCTGGAGGTGACGGAGCGCGTCGGCGTCACCGGCGTGGTCGGCACGCTGCAGGGCAGCCGCCCGGGCCAGCGCGCCATCGGGCTGCGCGCCGACATGGACGCGCTGTTCATCGAGGAGGCGAACAGCTTCGCCCACCGCTCCACCGTGCCGGGGAAGATGCATGCCTGCGGGCATGACGGCCACACGGCGATGCTGCTGGGCGCGGCGAAGTACCTCTCCCGGCACCGCGACTTCGCCGGCACCGTGCAGTTCATCTTCCAGCCGGCCGAGGAGGCCGCGACCGGCGCGCCCGCGATGATCCGGGACGGGCTGTTCGAGCGCTTCCCGGTCGATGCCGTCTACGGCCTGCACAACTCTCCCGGCATCCCGGTGGGGCAGTTCGCCACGCGGGCCGGGCCGATCCTCGCGGGCTCGGACTTCTGGGGCGTGACCTTCCGCGGCACGGGCGGGCATGGCGGCGCGGCGCCGCACCTGGCCACCGACGCGACCGTGGTGCTCGGCCATTTCCTCCTCGCCGTGCAGACGGTGCTGCCGCGCAACCTCAAGCCGATCGAGAGCGCGGCGCTCAGCGTGGGCCATGTCGCCGGTGGTTCCTTCAACTCGCCCAATGTCATGCCGGCGGAGGTGGTGGTGCGCGGCACTGCCCGCTACTTCAACCCGGAGGCGCAGGCCGTGATCCGCCGGCGCCTCGGCGAACTGGCCGAGAGCCTCGCCGCCGCCCATGGCTGCACCGCGCAGTTCGACTACGAGCCGCTCTGCCCGCCCACGGTGAACACGGCGGAGAAGGTGCCTGTCGCGAGCGCCGCCGCCGCCGCGCTGGTCGGCGCGGCCAATGTGGCCGAGGTGCCGCCGAGCACGGGGGGCGAGGACTTCGCCTTCATGCTGCAGGAGAAGCCGGGCGTGTTCATGCGGATCGGCAATGGCAGCAACCCGGATGGCAGCTTCCACAACGTCCACACGCCGCATTACGACTTCAACGACGAGGCGCTGGCGCTCGGCTCGGCCTATTGGGCGAGCCTCGTGGGGCAGGAGCTGGGGCTGGATGAGGGCTGAGGCCACCCGGCCGCCCATCCAGCCGGCGGGGCGGGAGGAAGCCCGCCGCGCCCCGCCGCGTTCCTCCCGGCGGTGCTCCGGTCCCGTCCTGCGGGGTGCCGGCCAGGGGGGAGGGGAGGCTTGATGTCGGCGAGGTTGTGGTCCCTGGGCGTCCTGCTCGTGGCGGTCGGCGTGGCCGCCCATGTCGTGGGCTGGGACCGGCTGCTCTGGATTCCCAGGGTGGTGATCGACTCCTTCGTCTGGGTGCCCGCCGCGATCATCGACGCGATCCGCTCCTCGCCGGCCACCTCGGGCATCATCGCGCTCGGCATCCTGCTGATGGTGGTTTCGCGGCTGGTCGGCCGCCGCAAGGGGCAGGGCGGCGGCTAGGGCGGGGTCGTCGCGGGCCGTGCTCGTCGGGCTGAAGGGCTTCCCTGTGCTCCTCCGCCCCGGGGCGTTGCCCGGTGTCCCGTTCGGGCGCACAGGGGGCGAGCGAGGGGGAAGGGGCATGGGCATCATGGCAGCGGACAGCATGGGGGGACGGGCGTGAGCCGGCGTCAGCGCAACCGGCCAGCGGGGAAGGGGGCGGGCCCGCGCGCCTCGGACCTCGTGACCGAGGTCGCCCGGCTCAGCCGGGAACTGGAGGAGACGCGGGCGAAGCTGAGGGCGGTCGAGCGCGACGGGATCGCGGCCGTGACCGCCCGGCGCCTCGCCGCGCTGGAGGAGGGGCAGCAGGTCGCGCGCGGCCAGGCGGTGGAGGCGAGCCTCGCGCGGTCGAGGGCCGAGGCCGAGCTTCGGACGCTGCAGCGGGCCATCACCGAGGCGCCGGGCCCCATGGGCTGGTTGCTCCGCCGTGCGGCGCGGCGCCTGAAAGCGGGCGGCTGAGGCCGGACGCCCCGCGAACCTGCCCGCTTCCGCGCAGCCGGTCGCGGAGAGGTGACGGGATCGGGGGAGGGAGCACTCGCATAGGTTAGGGCGGGGCCGCGGCAGCCGCGCCATCCGTGCGGCCCGCCACGCGCGGGGCGCTCCTCCACGCGAATTCCAGGCGCGCACGCGAGTTCCAGGCGCGCTAATTCAGGGAATGGTGATCTGGCATGGCTGACAATCTGCCGTCCGAGCAGGGCATGAAGGCCGGTATGGGCGGGGAGGCGAGCGGGCTCTCCCGGTTGCCGGCGCCGGTGGCGGGATCGTCCGGCTCCCCGGCCCGCGGAACGGCCGGGGACGGGCCCGTGGTGGTCATCACCGGGGCGTCCAGCGGCATCGGCCGCGCAACGGCACAGGCCTTCGCGAAGCGCGGCGCCTCCCTCGTGCTGGCGGCGCGGCGGACCTCCATGCTCGAGGATGCCGTGCGCGAATGCGAGGCCCTCGGCGGCACCGCCATCGCCGTGACGACCGATGTGACGCATGAGGATCAGGTCCAGGCGCTCGGCCAGCGGGCGATCGAGCGCTTCGGACGCATCGACCTCTGGTTCAACAATGCCGGCGTCGGCTGCTTCGGCCGGCTGGAATCCATCCCGATGGATGCCTGGAAGCGCGTCATCGAGACGAACCTCTTCGGCTATGTCCACGGCGCGCGGGTGGCGATGCTGCAGTTCCGCAAGCAGGGCCACGGCACGCTGGTGCAGAACGCCTCCATCGTGGGCGAGACGGCCAAGCCCGACGGCACGCCCTATGCCACGAGCAAGTTCGCCATCCGCGGCTTCTCCGAGGCGCTGCGGCAGGAGGTGCTGGACCAGCCGGCGATCCGGATCTGCACCGTCATGCCCTCGGTGATCGACACGCCCTTCTTCCAGCACGCGGCCAACTTCAGCGGCCGCAACGTGCGCGCCGCCCCGCCGGTCTACACGCCGGAAGAGGTGGCGGAGACGGTGGTGAGCCTTCTCTCCCGCCCGCAGGCGGAGGTGATCGTCGGCGGCTTCGGCAAGATCGCGGCGGCGCAGAAGCGCCTCACCCCCGGCCTGACCACCTGGATGACGGGGCGGATGCTGCATACCGGCTTCCTCTCCTCCGGACCGAGCGAGGACACGACGGGCGCGCTGTTCGACACCTATCCCGACGGGCGCGGCGTGACGGGGGGCTGGCGCCAGAACCCGGAGAGCGGGGGCGCGCCGCTGGCCATGGCCACCTCCCTCGCGGCCATGCCGCTGGAATGGGCCGCGCTGCCCTTCCGCATGATGGATGCCGGGCTGACCGCCAGCTTCCGCTTCATGGAAGCCGTCATTCCTCCGGGCCCGCCCGGGCCGAAGTCGAAATAGGGAAGGGCCGCCCGCGGCCTCTCCTGCCGGGCGCGGCGGCGTCAGAAGCCGTCTGCCGCCCGGCCCAGCAGCGCGACCACCTCCGCGTCCCCGGTCTGCGTGAAGTCGCCGTAGTGCAGGCCCACGGCGCCCAGGCTGTGTGGGGCCTCCAGGATCACCGCCTCGTCGCAGAACCCGCGCAGCGCCTCGGCCAGATCGGCCTGGGCGACCGGCACGGCCAGCACGATGCGGCGCGGGGACCGGGCGGCGAGCCCGCGCAGGGCCGCGCGTATCGTGGCGCCGGTCGCCACGCCGTCATCCACCACCACGGCGGTGCGGCCCTCCAGCGGCACGGGCGGGCGGCGGGCACCGAGATAGGCCGCCCGCCGTCGGGTGATCTCGGCGCGCTGCCGCTCCGCCTCCTCCGCCAGCCAGGCGTCGCTGACGCGGAGCTCGCGCAGGATCCTCTCGTTCAGCACCATCTCCGGCGGCGTGCCCTCCACCAACGCGCCGATGGCGAGCTCGGGCATGCCGGGCGCGCCGAGCTTGCGGACGAGGAGGAGGTCGAGCGGGGCGCCGAGCCGGAGGGCGATCTCGAAGCCCACGGGAACGCCGCCGCGGGGCAGGGCGAGCACCACCGGCCTCTCCCCCGCCAGATGGGCCAGGCGCCCGGCGAGCGCCCGGCCGGCCTCGGCGCGGTTGAGGAAGGTCATGCTCGCCCCGGATGCATGGCGGGCCCGGCCGCGTCAGCGCGGCTGGACGCGGGGATCGCCCCCGGGGGTTCCGGGCGGCGGGATCACGGGGGTGGTGCTCGGTGCCGGCTCCGGCACGGGCGCGCGGATGCCGGGATCGAGCCCCGGGGGCGGCGGGACCACGCCCCGCGCGGTGCCGCCGCCCAGCGGCGCCTGCGTCGCCGCGCCGCCCGTCGCGGGGGTGTCCGGGGCGCCTCCCCCGTTCCTCTGCGCCGCCGCTGTCCCGACGGAGAGGAGGAGAAGCGAGAGCAGCGTCGCGCGCCACACCGGCGCGGCGCCGCGGCGCCGCGTGACGGGACCGCCCGCATTTCCGAACCGCATCCGAGCGCCCTCCTTCCTTGCCGGCCAAGCGGCCCTGATGCCGCATGGGGGGAACGTGCGGCCCGGCCCCGCGTTCCCGGGAAAGGCGCTGCGACTCTTTGAAAGATGGTGCGTTCAGCCCCTTATCGCCGGACCGTGCAGGGGAGGAGCGTGTGCCGGACGACGACCCGGCTCCTGCGGTGCGGCCCCTGGCCCGGACGCGGCCCGCAGGGAAGGACGCAGCATGCCCGACACGATCCCGACCGCCTCCCTTCCCGCGATGATCGGCGCGGCGGCCGAGCCGCTGCCCGATCCCGACGATCCCTCCTTCGGCGCCTTCTTCGACCGCTTCGCTTCCGCGCGCGTGGTGCTGCTGGGCGAGGCGAGCCACGGGACCTCCGAGTTCTACCGCGCCCGCGCCGCCATCACCCGCCGGCTGGTCGAGGCGCACGGCTTCACCATCGTGGCGGTGGAGGCGGACTGGCCCGATGCCGCCACGGTCAACCGGGCGCTGCTCGGCCGCCCCGCCGTGCCCGGCGCCGAGCGCCCCTTCGCCCGCTTCCCGACCTGGATGTGGCGCAACACGGATGTGGCAGCCTTCCTCGTCTGGCTGCGCGGCTGGAACGCGGCGCGGGGGGAGGGGGAGCGGACGGGGTTCTACGGGCTCGACCTCTACAACCTCTCCGCCTCGGTCGAGGCCGTGCTGCGCTATCTCGACGGGGTCGACCCGGAGGCGGCGCGCGTCGCGCGGGAGCGCTACGGCTGCCTCATGCCCTGGATGGAGGAACCCCAGGATTACGGCCGCATGGCGCTGACCCGCGGCTTCGCTCCCTGCGAGGAGGGAGCGGTGAAGATGCTGCGCGAGCTGGTCGAGCACCGCGCCGATTACGGCGACGGCGAGAGCTTCCTCGATGCCGAGGCGAGCGCGCGGCTGGTGCGCGACGCCGAGGCCTATTACCGCGCCATGTACTACGGCGGCGCGAAGAGCTGGAACCTGCGCGACACCCACATGTTCGAGACGCTCCTCTCCCTGCTGGAGGCGAAGGGACCCGGCGCGAAGGCCGTGGTGTGGGCGCACAACTCCCATATCGGCGATGCCTCCCGCACGGAGATGGGCATGGATCGCGGTGAGCTGAATCTAGGCCAGCTCTGCCGCGAGCGCTTCGGGGCGGAGGCGGCGCTGGTCGGCTTCGGCACCCATACCGGCACCGTCGCCTGCGCGACCGACTGGGACGAGCCGATGGAGGTGAAGCGCGTGAATCCCTCGCGCCCCGACAGCTACGAGCGGCTGGCGCATGACAGCGGCGTGCCGCGCTTCCTGCTGGACCTCCGCGCCGGCGTCCACGACCCCGTGCGCGAGGCGCTGGCGGAGAAGCGGCTGGAGCGCTTCATCGGCGTGATCTACCGGCCGGAGACGGAGCGGTGGAGCCACTACGTCGGCTGCGTCCTGCCCGAGCAGTTCGACGCGCTCGTCTGGTTCGACGAGACGCGCGCCGTCACGCCCCTGCCCGTTGCGCAGGAGAGAGGCGGCGGGGAGGACACCTATCCCTCCGGCCTCTGACCGGGCGCGGGCGCCTTGACGCCGACCCTCCATCCCCGCCTGCTCAACGGGCGGGGTGGCGACCCAGGTGTCTATGTCGAGGCGCTGCACCATCCCGGCGCCGTCCTGCTCGATTGCGGGGACCTCTCGGCGCTCTCGCCGCGGCACCTGCTGCGGGTGGAGCTGCTGGCGGTTTCCCACGCGCATAT
This sequence comes from Muricoccus pecuniae, assembly GCF_014199205.1. Lineage (GTDB taxonomy): Bacteria > Pseudomonadota > Alphaproteobacteria > Acetobacterales > Acetobacteraceae > Roseomonas > Roseomonas pecuniae. The sequence goes on from NZ_JACIJD010000007.1 coordinate 156,079, forward strand.
GGACCATTGGGCCGGCTTCGACCGGCTGCTGCGCCTGCTGATCGGGCGGGAGAAGCGCCTCGCCGTCGTCGGGCCGGCGGGCTTCGCGCAGCGCCTGTTCCACCGTCTCGGGGCCTATACCTGGAACCTCGCCCACCGCATCCCCGCCGACCTCGTCTTCGAGGTGACGGAGGTGACGGGCGGCGCGGAGATGCCGCGCACCCGCCTGCGCCTCCACAACGGCTTCGCGCGGGAGGAGCTGGCGCCGCTCCCCGCGGAAGCTGATGGCACGGTCCTGCGGACGGGCCCGCTGCGCCTGCGCGCGGCGGTGCTCGACCACGGCACGCCCTCCCTCGGCTTCGCGCTGGAGGAGGGGCTGCACCTGAATGTCTGGCGCACGCGGCTGGAGGCGCAAGGCCTTCCCGTCGGGCCCTGGCTCGCCGGGCTCAAGGCGGCGGTGGCGGAGGGGCGGCCGGACGACCACCCCGTTGCCGTCTTCGCCCGCCCCTCCGGCGCGCGGGAGGCGGCGGTGATGCCGCTGGGCGAGCTGCGGGACCTTGTCTCCGTCACCCCCGGGCAGCGCCTCGCCTATCTCACGGACTTCGCCGACACGCCGGGGAACCGGGAGGCGGCCATCGCCCTCGCGCGCGGCGCGGACATCCTCCTCATCGAGGCGCCCTTCGCCGCCGCCGACGCGGCCATCGCCCTCGACCGCCGGCACCTCACCACGCGTGCTGCGGGCAAGATCGCGCGCGCGGCGGGGGCGAGGCGGGTCGAGCCCTTCCACTTCTCCCCGCGCTATCCCGGCGGGGAGGCATGGCTGCTGGCCGAGGTGGCGGAGGCGGCCGGCGGGCGGGTCGCGCCGGGAGGGGAGATCCTCCTCTCCGGCGGCTGAGGGGTCCTAGTCCCCGGCGGGCTCGTCCCGGCTGTGGACCTCGGCGGGCGGGGTGGTCGCCTCGACCGCGGTGAACTCCTCCAGGATGCGGTAGCTGTGCTCCGACCCCTTGGGCACGACCCAGGAGGTGCCGGGGTGCAGCAGCACGGCCTGGCCCTCGATCAGCAGCTCGGCCTGGCCGGAGATGACGTAGCCGACCGTCTCGTAGTCCCGCCGCACCGGGGCCTTGGACTCGCCCGGCGCCTCCCGCTCCCACAGCCGCATCGAGAGCGAGCGCCCGTTGGCGAGGTATTTCTGCCCCTCCGGCCCCTTGGGCGAGTAGGCGCCATCCACCTTGATCACGGTCGTGTCGGGCATGCGTCGCTCCTGGGCGGGTTCGCGCCTCCCGGAGAGGGGCGGGCGCCGATGCCCGACCCAAACACGCGGCAGGGGCGCCGGTTGCGGCCGGGCGGGCCGGCTGCCCGGGCTCGCACGGCGTCCGCGACAACGGGCGTCGCTGTCGAGCCGGCCACCCGCGCCGCGGCCGCCTGACCCCGCCCGAGGGGCGGGCGCGGCCCCCCGAACCCTCCCGCGGGCGGCCCGGTGACGCCGGGGAGGCCTCTCCCGCGTTCCCTTGCGATAGCGGAAGGGGTGCGCACTTCCCTGGGCAAGCGGGGAGAAATCCCCGAAGGACACCCCTCTTCCCGGATCAGGGGCCTCCCCGCCCAGGAGCAGGGGGAGGGCAGGAGGCAGGCGCGCATGGTGGCGATCACGGAATCCCTCGTCCGTCTCGGGCTGACGGCCCGGGACAAGGAGGACGCCATCCGCCAGACCGCCGCGATCCTGGCGGGGGAGGGCAGCGTGGATGCCGGCTACGGCGACAGCATGCTCGCGCGGGAGCGGCAGGTGCCGACCTATCTCGGCAGCGGCATCGCCATCCCCCACGGGCTGCGCGGCGATGCGGGCATGGTCCGCCGCACCGCCGTCGCCGTCGCGCAGTTCCCGGGCGGCGTGAGCTGGGGGGACGACCAGACCGTCCACCTCGCCATCGGCATCGCCGCCCAGTCGGACGAGCACGTGCAGGTGCTGGCGGCCCTGACCGGGGTGCTGCAGGAACCCGCCCTGGCGGAGGCGCTCGGACGCACCCGCGACAAGGGGGAGATCCTGCGCGCCCTCGGCGGCGCGGCGCCCGCGGCACCGGCCCGGCCCGCGGCCCTGCCCGATGACTACGACCACCGCGCGAGCGCCGGGATCACCGGCCATGCCGGCCTTCACGCCCGCCCGGCCACCGCCTTCGCCACCCTGGCCAAAGGCTTCGCGGCCGAGATCCTGGTGGGGCACGGGGGCAAGCTGGCCAACGGCAAGTCCATGGCCGCCCTGCTGACCCTCGGCGCCGAGCGCGGGGCCGTGCTGGAGATCGCGGCCCGCGGGGCGGATGGGGCGGCGGCCGTGCGCGCCCTGGCCGAGGCCGTGGCGGGCGGCCTGGGCGACACGGACGAGCCGGAGGAGCCCGCCCCCGCCGCGCGGGCCGTCGCGGCGGTGCCCTACCGGGGCGCGGCGCGGCGGGGCGTCGCGGCCTCGCCCGGCCTCGCCATCGCCCGCACCCACCGCCTGCGCCACGCCGCGCCCCCCGCCCCGGCGGAGGAAGCCCCGGCCGGCGACCCGGCGGGGGAGGCGCAACGGCTGGGGGCGGCACTCGCGCGGGCGCATGAGGAGCTGCGGGCGCTGCAGGCAGAGGTCTCGGCGCGCTCCGGCTCGAAGCAGGCCGCGATCTTCCTCGCGCATCAGGAACTGGTGGACGATCCCGAGCTGGTCGGCGCCGCCCGGGCGCGGGTGGCGGCGGGCCTCTCGGCCCCCGCTGCCTGGCGGGCGGTGACGGAGGCGCGGGCGAAGGAGATGGAATCCCTCTCCGACAAGCTGCTGGCCGAGCGCGGGCGGGACGTGCGCGATGTCGGCACGCGGGTGGTGCGCATCCTCTCCGGCGCGGCGGAGGCCCCCGGCCTCGCCCTGCCGGACCATCCCGTGATCCTCCTGGCCGAGGACCTCGCGCCCTCCGATACGGCGGGGCTGGACGTGAAGCGCGTGCTCGGCCTGGCGACCGCGCTGGGCGGGCCGAACTCCCACACCGCCATCCTCGCCCGCGCCCTCGGCCTGCCGGCGGTCGCCGGGCTGGGGGAGGGGATCCTCTCCATCCCCGACGGCACCGAGGCGGTGCTGGACGGCGATGGCGGCGTGCTGCTGCCCGAGCCGGACGCGCATGACCGCGCCCTCGCCGAGGCCGCGCGCACGGAGAGGCAGGCCGCCGATGCCGAGGCGCGGGAGGCCGCCTACCGGCCCGCCTTCACCCGGGACGGGCGCCGGCTGGAGACGGTGGCCAATATCGGCACCCCCGCCGAGGCCGCCGCCGCCGTGGCCGCGGGCGCCGAGGGGGTGGGGCTTCTCCGCACCGAGTTCCTCTTCCTCGACCGCGAGGCCGCCCCCGACGAGGAGGAGCAGTTCCAGGCGCTGCACGCGATGACGGAGGCGCTGCGCGGCCTGCCGCTGATCGTCCGCACCCTCGACATCGGCGGGGACAAGGAGGTGCCCTATCTGCGCCTGCCGCGGGAGGACAATCCCTTCCTCGGCATCCGCGGCCTGCGCCTCTGCCTCGCCCGGCCGGACCTGTTCCGCCCCCAGCTCCGCGCCATCGCGCGCGCGGCCCGGGCGGCGCCGGCGGGGGCGGTGAAGGTGATGTTCCCCATGGTCGCGAGCCTGGAGGAGTACCGCGAGGGCCGCGCCGCGCTGGAGGCCGTGCGCACCGAGCTGGGCGCCCCGCCGATGGAGGTGGGCATCATGGTCGAGGTGCCCTCCGTCGCCACCATGGCCGACGTGCTGGCGCGGGAGGTGGATTTCTTCTCCATCGGGACGAACGACCTGACGCAGTACGTGCTGGCGATGGACCGCATGCACCCCGCCCTGGCGACGAAGGCGGACGGGCTCCACCCCGCCGTGCTGCGGCTGATCGGGCAGGTCGTGCGGGCCGCCCATGCCGAGGGGAAGTGGGTCGGCGTCTGCGGCAATCTCGCCGCGGAGCGCGAGGCCTGCGCCATCCTGGTGGGCCTCGGGGTGGACGAGCTCTCCGTCAGCCCGCCCTCCGTGCCGGAGCTGAAGGCGCGCGTGCGCGGGTTGCGGATGAGCGACGCTCGGCGGCTGGCGGAGCGCGCCCTCGCCTGCGGCACGGCCGCCGAGGTGAGGGCGCTCGCATGAGGGGCGTCGCGACCGTCACGCCGAACCCGGCGCTGGACCTGACGACCCGCCTCAGTGCCCTGGTACCCGGCGCGGTGAACCGGGTGCGCGAGGCGCAGGAGGATCCCGGCGGCAAGGGGATCAACGTGGCGGGCTTCCTCGCTTCGCAGGGTGCGAGGGTGCCGGTGCTGGCGACGGGCTGGCTGGGCGAGGCGAACGCCGCCGCCTTCCGCGCCTTCCTGGCGGCGGGCGGCATCGCGGACCGCTTCCTCCCGGTCGCCGGCAGCACGCGGACGAATGTGAAGATCGTCGAGGACGACGAGCGCGTGACCGACCTCAACTTCCCCGGATTCGCGGTGGACGCGGCGGCCGAGGACGCTCTGGCCGCGGCCGTGCGGGCGACGGCGGCGGAGTGCGGCTGGGTGGCCCTCTGCGGCTCCCTCCCGCGCGGGGCCTCGCCGGGGCTGCACGCGCGGCTGCTGGGGGAGGCCCGCGCGGCCGGGGCGAAGGTGCTGCTGGACGCCTCCGGCCCGCCCTTCGCCGCCGCGCTCGGGGCGGGGCCGGACGCGATCAAGCCGAATGGCGAGGAGCTCGGCGAGCTCCTGGGCGAGCGGGTGGCGGGCGTGGCCGATGCCGCCGCCGCCGTGGGGCAGGTGCAGGCGCGCGGGGTGGGGACGGTGATCGTGTCCCTCGGCGCGGAGGGCGCGGTCTTCGCCGAGGGCGACGCGCGGGTCCACGCCGTCGGGCGCCCGCGCGCCCTCGTCTCCACCGTGGGGGCGGGGGACGCGATGGTGGCGGGCTGGCTGATGGGCACGCTGCGGGGGCTGGACCTGGCGGGCAGGGCGAGGCTGGCGACGGCCTTCTCCCTCGGCGCCCTCTCCACCCTCGGGCCGCGCCTGCCCGATGCGGCGGAGATCGCGGCGTTGGCGGAGGCGGTCGAGGTCGAGGCCCTGCCGGATGCGGCTTAGGAATGGGAAGGGGCGTTTGAGATGAGCAGGATCCTGGCCCTGACGGCGTGCCCGTCCGGCACCGCGCACTCGGTCATGGCGGCCGAGGCGCTGAAGAAGCAGGGCGCGCTGCTGGGGCACGAGGTTGAGGCGCGGGTGGTCGACCCCTCCGCGGGCCCGGGCGCCTGGCCGGACGCGGCGACGCTCCTCGCGGCCGATGCCGTGGTGCTCGCCACCGACACGCGCCTGGACACCGGGCCGCTGGGCGGGCGGCCGATGCATGTGACGAGCACGGCCTCCGCGATCCGCGACCCCGCCGGGGCGATCCACGCGGCGCTGGCCCTGGGCGGCGCGCCCGCGGCGGCTCCAACTCCGGTTTCGGCGGGTGTCGTCCTGGACCCCGTCGTGCCGGCGCCGGCCGGCGCACCGGGCGAGGGCGCGGCGCGGGTGGATGCGGGCGCCGTCTCGGCGCCGGGGAGCGCGACGGGACCAGCGGCGGCACCGGGCGGCACGAAGCGCCTCGTGGCGATCACCGCCTGCCCCACGGGCATCGCCCACACCTTCATGGCCGCCGAGGCGCTGAAGCGGCAGGCCACCGCCATGGGCCATGAGATCGCGGTGGAAACCCAGGGCTCGGTGGGCGCGAAGAACGTGCTGACCGAGGAGCAGATCGCCCGCGCCGATGCCGTCATCATCGCGGCCGACACGGCGGTGGACCTCTCCCGCTTCTCCGGCAAGGCGCTGTACCAGACCGATACCGGCTCGGCCCTGAAGAAGGCTCCGGCGGTGATCGAGGCGGCGCTCGCCACCGAGGCCCCGGCGGCCGCGCCTGCCGCCGCCCGGGCCGCGCCGCCGGCCGCGCGGGCGGGCGGGAAGGGGGGCTCCGGCCCCTATAAGCACCTGCTGACCGGCGTTTCCTACATGCTGCCCGTGGTGGTCGCGGGCGGGCTGCTGATCGCCCTCTCCTTCGTTTTCGGCATCGAGGCCTTCAAAGAGCCGGGGACCCTCCCGGCCGCGCTGATGCAGATCGGCGGCGGCGCGGCCTTCCTGCTGATGGTGCCCGTGCTCTCGGGCTTCATCGCCTATTCCATCGCGGACCGCCCGGGGCTGGCGCCGGGGCTGATCGGCGGGCTGCTGGCGCAGCAGCTCGGCGCCGGCTTCCTCGGGGGCATCGTCTCCGGCTTCATCGCGGGCTACTCGGCGCGGCTGATCGCCGACAAGGTGAGGCTGCCCGAGGGGATCCAGGGGCTGATGCCCGTGCTGGTGATCCCGCTGCTCGCCACGGCGATCACGGGGCTGCTGATGGTCTATGTCGTCGGCGCGCCGATGAAGGGAATCCTGGAGGGGCTCACCGCCTGGCTCGGCGGCATGTCCTCCACCAATGCCGTGCTGCTCGGCGCGCTGCTCGGGGCGATGATGTGCTTCGACATGGGCGGGCCGGTGAACAAGGCGGCCTATGCCTTCACCGTCGGCCTGCTCTCCTCCTCCTCCTTCGGGCCGATGGCCGCGACCATGGCGGCCGGCATGGTGCCGCCCCTCGCCCTGGCGCTCGCCACCTTTCTCGCGCCGCGCAAGTTCGTGGCCTCAGAGATCGAGGCGCGGCAGGCGACGGGCGTGCTGGGCCTCTGCTTCATCTCCGAGGGGGCGATCCCCTATGTGGCGCGGGACCCGCTACGGGTGATCCCGACGATGATGATCGGCGGCGCGGTGACGGGGGCGCTCTCCATGCTCTTCGGCTGCACGCTGCGGGCGCCGCATGGGGGCCTCTTCGTGCTGCTGATCCCGGGCGCGGTCGGGAACGTGGCGATGTACCTCGCCGCCATCGCGGCGGGGACGGTCGTGGCGGCGGTGCTGGTGGCCGTGGCGAAGCGGCCGGCCGTGGAGGTGGTAGGGGCGGCCTGACCGCCACCCGCCGAAGGGCGGCGCGCAGCCCTGGAGAGCCGATCGGGCGCATCAAGGACGGCCAGGCATCCTCGGTCCCGTGGCCGCCTCCCGATCCCGGCCTTCCCCGGCATTTCACCGTGCCGGGGTGGCCGGGCGGTTCTGCCCAGCGCGAGTCCACCCGGCGCGACGGCGGGTGTCAGAGCCAGGCCTCTCCGTCCCAGTGATGCGCCATCCAGCGCGCGCGCCCTTCCTCCACCACGATCCGGTTGTAGGCGTTGGACTCGCCCCTCAGCCGGGTGGAGGTGGCGGAGCCGGCCTGGAGGACGGTGAGCGCCTCGCCCTCCTCGGCGCGGATGAGATGCGTGTTGTGGTAGCCGACATGGAGATGGCCCGAGAGCACGAGGCGGACGCCGCCGCGCGCGAGGTCGCGCAGCGCCCGCTCCCCGCGCTTGACCGTGGGCGTGCCCGGTCCCTCGGGCGGCGCCAGGAAGGGATGGTGCGCGACCACGATGCGGAACCGTCCCTCCTCCAGGCGGCGCAGGCGGCGCAGGAGGCGCAGCAGGCCGGCGCGGGGGATCTTCCCGTTCTCCCACTGCAGGTGCAGCCCGCCGCGGGACACGGTGTTGAGGCCGATCACCTGGATCTCCTCGTCCTCGAACATCGGCTCCGTCTCGTCGGCCACCATCCCGCGCCAGCGGCCGAAGGGATCGAGGAACCGCTCCCAGGGGTAGTAGGCGGTGATGTCGTGGTTGCCCGGCACGGCGAGCCAGGGAGAGGTCAGCCCGTTGAGGAAGTCGCGGGCGGCGCGGTACTCGTGGCGCCGCGCGCGCATGGTGAGGTCGCCGGAGACGACGACGAGATCGGCGGGATCCTCGTTCAGCCGGGCGAGCAGCGCATCGGTGGCGCGCTTGTCCACGCGGCAGAAATGCAGGTCCGAGATGTGGTCGATCCGCCTCATCCCCGCCCCGCCACCGACGCGCCGCCGGCCGCCTGTGTTCCCGCCGTGGCGAGGGCCGGGGAGGGGGTGGCCGTCTCGGGCCGCCCCTCCTCCTCGGCGATGGCCGCCTCCCCGGGGGGAGCGAGAACCATGAGGGCGCGCGGGCGAAGGCTGTAGCGCAGGGGCGTCCGCAGCACCGCCGCCTCGCCGTCATTCATCGTCAGCATGCTGTGCCGGCGGGAGTAGATGGTGAAGGCGGGGGAGGAGAGGATGGCGATGTCCCCCAATTGCCGCCACCGCCCGAGCGCCATCGCGATCAGCATCTTCGCGGCCCAGCCGAGGGAGAAGCTGCGGGTCACGTAGAGGTAGAGCGCACCGCCATCGAGGCGGGGGCGGTGGAACATCACGCCCGTTCCCTCCTCATAGCCGTTGTTCACGACCGACATGGCGCGCGTCCACACCCGCCAGGGCCTGTTCCAGCCCGGCGCGTTGACCATCAGCCGGCGCGGGCGCTGCCGGAGTAGGGCGCGGATGGCCGCGAGCACGACGCGGACGGTGGCGTAGAAGCCCCCCCTGCGCCGGAAGCGCTGGCGCGCGCGGCCGACATTGTTGGTGATGCCGATCACCGACTGGCAGAGGAAGACCTCGCCATTCACCTCGCCCACATCGATGGCGCGCGGCGAGGAGCGGCCGAGGATCTCGGCGGCCTCCAGCGGGTCGAGAGGGATGCCGAGGTCGCGGGCGAGGAGGTTCAGCGTCCCCAGCGGCAGGATGCCGAGGACGCGGTCCGTTCCCGCCAGCCGGGCGCCGATGCTGCGGATGGAGCCGTCCCCGCCGCCGATGATGACGATCGGGGCATCGGTCGCGATCGCGGCCTCCACCCGGCCGCCCATGTCGGCGGCCGCGTCCTCCCCGATGACGGTGAGGTCGAAGCCCGCACGGCGCAGCGCCTCCTCGATCAGCTCCGGCAGCTCGGGCCGCCCGGCCAGCGTGCCGGCGCGGTTGTTCAGGACCAGTGCGGCCCGCCTCATGCCCTGCCGATCATCCGCGTTCCGGTCCGTCATTGCGCCGGGCGAACGCGGCGGCGCACAGGGGGGTTGCCGCCCGGACGGAAAAGGGGCGCGGGCCCCTCGGCCCGCGCCCCCTTCCGATCACTGCCCTGCGGCGCGCGGATCAGGCCGCGACCTGCACCCCCGCCATGGAGCGGAGGACGTAGTGAAGGATGCCGCCCTGCCGGTAGTACTGCACCTCGTCCGCCGTATCGACGCGGCACTGCACCTGGGTGCGGGTCTCCGTGCCGTCGGCGCGGCGGATGACGATGTCGAGCAGCATCCGGGGCTTCAGGTTCTCGAGGCCCAGGATGTCGATCGTCTCGTCGCCCGTGATGCCCAGGCTCTTGCGGTCCTCGCCCGGCTTGAACACCAGCGGGAGCACGCCCATGCCGACGAGGTTCGAGCGGTGGATGCGCTCGAAGCTCTCCGCGATCACGGCCTTCACGCCGAGCAGCATCGTGCCCTTCGCCGCCCAGTCGCGGGAGGAGCCGGTGCCGTACTCCTTGCCGCCGAAGATCACCAGCGGCACGCCCTCGGCCTTGTAGCGCATCGCGGCGTCGTAGATCGGCATCACCTCGCCCGAGGGGAAGTGCTTCGTGATGCCGCCCTCGATGCCGGGCACCAGCTCGTTCTTGATGCGGATGTTGGCGAAGGTGCCGCGCATCATGACCTCATGGTTCCCGCGGCGCGCGCCGTAGGAGTTGAAGTCGTTCTGCCGGACCTGGTGCTCCAGCAGGTACTCGCCGGCGGGAGAGGCCTTCTTGATGGAGCCCGCGGGGGAGATGTGGTCGGTGGTGATGCTGTCCGCGAGTTCCGCCAGCACCCGCGCGCCGTGCACGGAGCCGACCGGCGCCGGCTCGGGCGAGATGCCCTCGAAGTAGGGGGGGTTCTGGACATAGGTGGAGCCGGAGTTCCAGCGATAGGTGTCCGTGCCCGTCTCGACCTGGATGCCCTGCCAGTGCTCGTCGCCCTTGAAGACATCGGCGTAGCGGGACTGGAACATCTCGCGGGTCAGGACCCGCTCCACGACCTCGTTGATCTCCGCCTGCGTCGGCCACACGTCCTTCAGGTAGACGGGCTGGCCGTCGGACCCGTTGCCCAGGGGCTCGGTCGTGATGTCCTTCGTGATGGTGCCGGCGAGGGCGTAGGCCACCACCAGCGGCGGGGACGCCAGGTAGTTCGCGCGCACGTTCGGGTGCACGCGGCCCTCGAAGTTGCGGTTGCCCGAGAGCACGGAGGCGACGACGAGCTTGTGGTCCTCGATCGCGTCCACGATCGGGTCGGCCAGCGGGCCCGAATTGCCGATGCAGGTGGTGCAGCCGTAGCCGACGGTCTGGAAGCCGATGGCGTCCAGGTCGGCCTGCAGGCCGGAGGCGTTGAGGTAGTCCGTCACCACCTGGGACCCCGGGGCGAGGGAGGTCTTCACCCAGGGCTTCGGAGCCAGCCCCTTGGCCCGCGCCTTGCGGGCGACGAGGCCGGCGGCCACCAGCACATAGGGGTTGGAGGTGTTGGTGCAGGAGGTGATGGCGGCGATCGTCACGTCGCCATGGCCGAGATCGTAGTTCGCGCCGGCCACCGGCACGCGCGAGCCGGGCGGGGGCGCGCCCTCGACGGCGAGGTTCGGCAGCTCCTTCTGGAAGGAGGTGGCGATCTCGGTCAGCACCACCTTGTCCTGCGGGCGCTTCGGGCCGGCCATGGAGGGCACGACGGTCGCGAGGTCGAGCTCAAGCATGTCGGTGAAGACGGGGTCGGGCGTCGTGTCCTCGCGCCACATGCCCTGCGCCTTGCAGAACTCGCGGACGAGGGCGATGCGGTGCTCCTCGCGCCCGGAGAGGCGGAGGTAGCCGAGCGTCACCTCGTCCACGGGGAAGAAGCCGCAGGTCGCGCCGTATTCCGGGGCCATGTTGCCGATGGTCGCGCGGTCGGCGAGCGGCAGGTTGGAGAGGCCGGCGCCGTAGAACTCGACGAACCTGCCGACCACGCCCTTCTTGCGGAGCATCTGGGTGACGGTGAGCACGAGGTCGGTCGCCGTCACGCCCTCGCGCAGCCTGCCCGTGAGCTTGAAGCCGATCACGTCGGGGATGAGCATGGCGATGGGCTGGCCGAGCATCGCGGCCTCGGCCTCGATGCCGCCGACGCCCCAGCCGAGCACGCCCAGGCCGTTCACCATGGTGGTGTGGCTGTCCGTGCCGTAGCAGCTGTCGGGATAGGCGAAGGTCTCGCCCGCATCCGTGTCGGTCCACACCACCTGGGCCAGGTACTCGAGGTTCACCTGGTGGCAGATGCCGGTGCCGGGCGGCACGACGCGGAAGTTGTTGAAGGCGCCCTGGCCCCAGCGGAGGAACTCGTAGCGCTCGTTGTTGCGCTCGTACTCCAGGTCCACGTTCTTCTTCAGCGCGTCCGGCGTGCCGGAGACGTCGACCATCACGGAGTGGTCGATCACGAGGTCCACGGGGACGAGCGGGTTCACCTTCTGCGGGTCGCCGCCGAGCTTGAGCATGCCGTCGCGCATCGCGGCCAGGTCCACCACGGCGGGGACGCCGGTGAAGTCCTGCATGAGGATGCGCGCGGGGCGGAAGGGAACCTCCTTGTCGGACTGGCCCTTCTCGAGCCAGCCCGCGATCGCCTTCGCGTCATCGACGGTGTAGGTGCCGCCGTTCTCGAAGCGGAGGACGTTCTCCAGCAGAACCTTCAGGCTGTTCGGCAGGCGGGTGAAGTCCGCGCCCAGGGCTTTGCCGGCCTCGGGGATGGAGAAGTAGTGGTAGGTCTTGCCGTCGACCGAGAGCGTGCGCCTGGTCTTGAGGCTGTCCTGACCGTTCTTGCTCATGCGTCGCAATTCCCCGTGCGTGCTTGAATTTCAGGCCAGCTTGAAGCATGGCGGTGCTTCCCGGTCCAGGGGCCGGGCTCTTCTCGCAGGGGATATTGGAAGCCGTGCTGGCGACGGAAGGCCTGGCGATCCGGCGCGGCGGGCGGGTTGTTTTCTCCGGTCTTTCGTTGCGCGCCCGGCCCGGAGAGGCGCTGCTCCTCCTCGGCCCGAACGGGGCGGGCAAGTCCACCCTGCTCCGCGCCCTCGCGGGCCTGCTGCGCCCGGCCGCGGGGCGCGTGCTCTGGGAAGGGGAGGACGTGGCAGACGACTCGGCCGCGCACGGCACCCGCACCCGCTATCTCGGCCACCAGGACGCCATCAAGCCGGCCCTGACCCCGCGCGAGGACCTCGCCTTCTGGGCGCGGCTGCGCGGTGGCGAGCCCGAGGCGGCGCTGGCCGCGCTCGGCCTCTCGGCGCTGGCGGGGCTGCCCTGCCGCAGCCTCTCGGCCGGGCAGAGGCGGCGCTTGGCGCTGGCGCGGCTCGCCCTGGGGGATGCCCCGCTCTGGCTGCTGGACGAGCCCACCCTGGGGCTCGACACCGCCTCCGTGGCCCGGCTCGGCGCGCTTCTGGCGGCTCACCGGGCGCGGGGCGGGATCGTGCTGGCCGCCACCCACCTGCCGCTGCCCCTGCCGGACGCGCGGGAGGTAGCGCTGTGATCGCCGTCTTCCTCCGGGAGCTGCGCCTCGCGCTCCGCCACCCCGCCGAGGCGCTGGCGGCGGTGCTGTTCTTCGTCATCGTCTGCGCGCTCTTCCCCTTCGGCGTCGGCCCGTCCCCCGACGCGCTCGCGCGGCTCGCCCCCGGCGCTCTGGTGACGGCGGCGCTGCTGGCGGCGCTGCTGCCGCTGGACCGCCTCTTCGCGGCCGAGGCGGAGGACGGCTCGCTCGATCTGCTGCTGACGGCGGGGCTCCCCCCGGCGGGGCTTGCGGCGGCCAAGGCGGCGGCGCACTGGGCGGTGACGGGGTTGCCGCTGCTGCTGGCCGCGCCGGTCTCGGCCGCGCTGCTGGCCCTGCCGACCGATGCCTGGGGGGTGGCGATCCTCGCCCTCGGCCTCTCCTCCCTCATCCTCTCGCTCCTCGGCACGCTCGGCGCGGCGCTGACGCTCGGCGCGCGGCGGGGCGGGGTGCTGCTGCCGCTGCTCGTGCTGCCGCTCGCGGTGCCCGTGGTGATCTTCGCCGCCGGCGCGATCGAGGCGGCCGCGGGGGGAGCCGAGGCGCGGCCCTTCCTCCTCCTGCTCGGCGCCTTCCTCGCGGGGGCGTTGCCGCTCGCGCCGCTTGCGGCGGGGGCCGCTCTGCGGGAGGGTTGAAGCGAAACGGGTCCGGCGTTCAATAAGACCATGGCCTTCAAGGGAAAGCCGCCCGGCACCGGCTCGGGCGAGATGTCGCGGCGGACGGTGGCGCTCCGCCCCTCCATCGCGCTGCCGCCGCGGCAGCGCGACGAGGCGCGGCGCCTGCGCCGCATGGGGCACGAGCCCGCCCAGATCGCGGAGGCGATCGGCGCCCCGCTGGAGGAGGTGGAGAAGGCGCTCGTCCAGATGCGGATGCCGCGCCCGGAAACCACGCGCGGCACGCTGAACGTGACGCTCGCCGCCCACGCGCTGGTGATGAAGGAGCGCAAGGGGAGCGAGCCGCTCTGGCAGACGATGGACCGGCTGCTCGACGAGCTGCTGCGCCACCGCTCATCCGAGGCCGCCCGCGCGCGGCGGCGGGCGGGCGAGGGCGGGGATCTGCCCCTCTTCCCCGAGGCCGCGGGAGGTCCCGAGGCCTGACGCGCCGGGCCGCGCGGTGCAGGATGGCGGGATGCTGCCCCGTACCCGCCTCGCCGCGCTGCTCCTCCTCTCCCTGACGCTGATCCCCCCGGCACCGGTCGGCGCGCAATCGACTCCCGCGAGGCCGGGCGTGCAGGCCTCCCCGCGCGCCGGAGCCGCTGCCCGCCCGCCGGCCAAGCGGGAGGCGCGACCGGTCGGGGGCGCCGCGGCACGCCCGGCGGCGAGGGCCGGGGAGCGGCGTCAGGTGGCGCCCCGCCCGGAGGCCGCGCGCTCCAAGGCCAGAGCCGCCACCCCGGCCACCCCATCGCGCCCGGCCGCTGCCCGCGCAGCGTCCCCCGCGGGCGGCGAGCGCCCGACGCCCCCGCCGGCCGCGGCGGCGGTGCCCGGTGCACTCATCCCCGGTGCCCTTGCCGGGGCCGCGGCCTCCGCCATCGCGCCCACATCCCCGGCCATGGCGGAAACCGCAGCCCTCGCCGGCCCCTTCCTCCCGGCGCCATCGCCCTCGGGGGAGGCCGCGCCCTGCGAGCCTCGCCCAGCGCCCGTGCGGAGCCTGGAGGGCTTCGGCTACTTCCTCGACCCCGCCTTCTCCCGCCCGGATCCGAGGCGCCTCGCCATGGACGAGGCGGCGGCCCGGCCGCTGCGGGACTGGCTGGCGCTGGTGCAGCGCGCCCTGGCCCGGCACCGCCGCGGCGAGGCCGGGGCGGCGGCCTGCGCGCTGGAGGCGATGGACCACTGGGCCCGGAACGGCGCGCTGCTCGGCGCCTTCAACCTCCAGGGCGACTACCACCGCGGCTGGACCCTGGCGGGGGCGGCCCTGAGCTTCCTCGCGATCCGGGAGGCGCCGGGGCTGGAGCCGGCGCGAGTCACCCGCACCGGGCGCTGGCTGGCCGCGGTGGCACGGGAGGTGCGGCCCCGGCACGACCGCCGCTCCGAGGCGCTGATCAGCGATGTCCGCAACAACCAGGCGGCCTGGGCCGGGCTGGCCCTCGCGGCCTCCGGCATCGCCGCGGGGGACCGCGCGCTGCTCGACTGGGGGATGGAGCGCCTGCGCGGGCAGCTCGCCCAGGTGGACGAGCGCGGGGCCCTGCCGCAGGAGCTGCGGCGCGGCGCGATGGCGCTGCACTACCACCTCTTCGCGCTGGACGCCGTGGCGGCGCTGGAGAGGCTGGCCGCGGCGAACGGCGCGGCGCTCACCGAGGCGGAGCGGGACGCCTTCCGCCGCCTCAGGGACTTCTGCCTCGCCGCCGCGCGCGATCCCGTGCGGATGGAGGCCGCCGCCGGGGTGGCGCAGGCCGATCCCTTCCTGCCCGAGGGCGCCTCGCCACTCTCCCGCGCCCCGGGGCTTGAGATCGCGGCCGCCGCCCAGCCCGCGCCGGAGCTGGATGAGGCCCTGGCTCCCTTCCGCCCCTACACCTCCCCCTGGCTGGGCGGGGAGGTGACGGGGTGGTGGAGGCCGGGGGCGCCTACTCCTCCCGCGGCGGCCGGGCCATGAGCTGCCCGACGGCCTCCCGTACGGAGAGGGAGCTGTCCAGCACGGCGGCAACGGCGGCGCAGACCGGCATCTCCACCCCCGCCCGAGCGGCGCGGGCGAGAAGGGCAGGGGCGGTCGCCGCCCCCTCGGTGACGGAGCTGCGGGAGGCCAGGACATCCGCCGCCCGCTCCCCCCGCCCGATGGCGAGGCCGAGGGAGAAGTTGCGGCTCGCCGCCCCGGCGCAGGTGAGCATCAGGTCGCCCAGCCCGGAGAGCCCGGCCACCGTGTCCGCCCGCCCGCCGAGCGCGATGGCGAGGCGCGCGATCTCGGCCAGGGCACGAGTGACGATGGCGGCGCGGGCGTTCTCCCCCAAACCAGCGCCGATGGCCGCGCCCGCCGCGATGGCGGCGACGTTCTTCGCCGCCCCCGCCACCTCCACCCCCACCGGATCCACCCCGGCATAGAGGCGGAAGCCGGGGGAGGCGAGGCGGGCCATCGCCGCCTCCCGCAGCCCCGCATCGGTGCTGGCGAGGACGGCGGCGGCGGGCAGGCCCTCGGCCACCTCATGCGCGAAGTTCGGGCCGGAAAGCAGGGCGGCGGGCGTGTCCGGCCGGGCCTCGGCCAGGATCTCCAGGGGGAAGCGCAACGTGCCGGCCTCCACCCCCTTGGCGACGAGGATCGCGGGCGGCAGCGCCGGCAGCCCCTCCAGCACGGCCGCGAGATACTGGGTCGGCACGGCGAGGACCGCGAGGCCGGCGCCCGACAGGGCGGCGCCCGCATCGGCGGTGACATGGAGTTCCGGCGGCAGGGGCGTGCCGGGCAGGTGCAGCGCGTTGCGGCGCGCGGCTGCCATGGCCTCCGCCCGTCCGGGGTCCCGCGCCCAGAGGCACGCCTCTCCCCCCGCGCGCAGCGCCTGGAGGGCGAGCGCCGTGCCCCAGGCGCCGGCGCCGATCACCGCGACCTTCATCGAGTCCTCATTCTGGCACGATCTCCGTCACCGCCCAGCCCGCGCCGCGCTCGCTGTCCGACAGGCGCGCCTCCAGGGCGGCGAGGATGGCGCGCGCCGTGTCGGCGAAGCCGAAGGGCGGGTTCACCACGGCGAGCCCGCTCCCGTTCAGCCGCGTGGGGTCCGTCGGCTCGCGCAACCACAGCTCGCAGGCGATCACGTCCCGTAGCCCGGAGGCGGCGAGAGCATCCTGGAAAGCGCGGACGGGGGCGCGGTGCTTGATCGGATACCAGGCGGCCTGGATCGCCGGGCGGAAGCGGCGGGAGAGGGCGGCCATGCCCCCGGCCAGCCGCTCGAACTCGCCCTCCGCCTCGAAGGGCGGGTCCATCAGCACGAGGCCGCGCCGCTCGGGGAAGGGGGTGAGGGCGGCCAGCGCCTCATAGGCGTCCCGCTTGTGGACGGAGACCTGGGCATCGCCCTTGAAGGCGGCGCGGAGGGTCGCGGCGTCCTCTGGATGCAGCTCGCACAGGGCGAGGTGGTCACCCGGACGAAGCATCGCGCGGATGAGGGCGGGGCTGCCGGGATAGGTGCCGCGCGGGAAGGAGCGGACGCGTTCCAGCCAGGGCAGGAGCGGCCCCTCCGCCACCCCCTCCAGCCGCCCGATGCCGTCCCGCCACTCCCCCGTGCGGCGGGCCTGCTCGGACTGCAGGTCGTAGAGGCCGATCCCGGCATGGGTGTCGAGGACGCGGAACGGGGTGGGCTTACGCAGCAGCGCGAGGACGAGGGCGTGCAGCAGCGCGTGCTTCGTGCAGTCCGCGAAGTTCGCGGCGTGGAAGGCGTGGCGATAGTTCATGGGGCGGCGAGCTCGTCCAGCGGCCAGCGCGGGCGGGGGGCGTGGTCCCAGGGATCGGTGAGGCCGGCGCGCAGCCGCTCGATCCCCGCCCAGGCGACCATCACGGCATTGTCGGTGCAGAGGCGAACGGGCGGCGCCACCAGGGGCAGGCCGGCCCCCGCCGCCACGCAGGCGAGCGCCTCCCGCACCGCCGAGTTGGCCGCCACCCCGCCCGAGACGACGAGCGCCGTGGCCCCCGGCGCCATGGCGAGGGCGTGGCGCGCCCGGTCCGCCACCACGGCGGCGACCGAGGCTTGGAAGGCGGCGGCGATGTCGGCCGGCGCGGCAGTGCCCTTCGCCACGGCCTGGGCCACGGCGGTCTTCAGCCCGGAGAAGGAAAAGTCGCAGCCCTGCCGGCCGAGGAGCGGGCGGGGGAGAGGCACGCGCGAGGCATCGCCCTCCTTCGCCAGCCGCTCCAGATGCGGGCCGCCCGGCCAGGGGAGGCCGAGGAGCTTGGCCGCCTTGTCGAAGGCCTCGCCTACCGCGTCGTCCAGCGTGGTGCCGAGGCGGCGGTAGCGCCCGAGCCCTTCCACCGCCACGCACTGGCAGTGCCCGCCGGAGAGGAGCAGGAGAAGATAGGGGAAGGCCGCCCCGCCCGGCAGCAACCCGGGCAGGCGCGGGGTGAGGGCATGGGCCTCCAGGTGGTTCACCGCGACGAAGGGGAGGCCGTTGGCCATGGCGATGCCCTTGCCATAGCTCGCCCCGACGATGAGCCCGCCGATCAGCCCGGGGCCGGAGGTGGCGGCCACGCCGCCGAGATCGCGCGGGAGAAGGCCCGCCCGCCCCATTACCCCCGCCACCAGACCCGGCAGGTGGAGGAGGTGCGCGCGCGCCGCCAGCTCCGGCACCACCCCGCCGAAGCGGGCGTGGTCCTCGGTCTGGCTGAACACGGCCTCGGCCAGGACCGCCCCATCCGGGGCCAGCACGGCGGCCGCCGTCTCGTCGCAGCTGCTCTCGATTCCGAGCACCGGCCCGCGCGGGTCCATATCTCCGCCTTTCACGATTCGCGGCCTGGTTCTAAGACGCCGCCATGCTGTCTGCCCATCCCGCCCCTCCGGGCGCCAGGCCCTCTGCGGGAACCCCGCGCGTGCGGCCCCATATGCGCTCCCTGCCGCTCCGCGTGGGGACGCGCGGCTCGCCGCTCGCCCTGTGGCAGACGCGCTGCTTCCTCGACATGGTGCTGCGCTTCTGCCCCGTGCTGCGGAATGCGGGCGCCTTCGAGGAGCACGTCATCCAGACCTCGGGCGACAGGATCCAGGACCGGCGGCTCGCGGATGTGGGCGGCAAGGGCCTCTTCGCCAAGGAGATCCACGAGGCGCTGCTGGATGGGCGGATCGACTTCGCCGTCCACAGCCTCAAGGACCTGGAGACGGAGATGCCGCCCGGGGTGGTGCTCGCCTGCACCCTCAGGCGCGAGGACAGCCGGGACGTGCTGATCCCCGGCCCCGGCATCCTCGGCGCGCTCGACCCCGCGGACCCCGTGGGCAGCATCCCCGCCGGGGTGCGGCTCGCCACGGCGAGCCTCAGGCGCCAGGCGCAGATCCTCCATGCCAGGCCGGACCTGCAGGTGAGCATGATCCGGGGCAACGTGCAGACCCGGCTCCGCAAGCTGGCCGAGGGCGAGGCGGACGCCACGATGCTCGCCCTGGCCGGGCTGCGCCGCATGGACCTCTCCCCCGAGGGGATGGTGGTGCTGGACCCCGAGGCGATGGTGCCCGCCGCCGGCCAGGGCATCATCGGCGTCACCGTCCGCGCGGGGGACACCGAGCTGCACGAGCTTCTCGGCGGCATCGAGGACCGCGAGGCCCGCGCCGTCTCCCGCGCCGAGCGGTCGCTGCTGGCGGCGCTGGACGGCTCCTGCCGCACCCCCATCGGCGGCCATGCCCGGCTGCTGCCGGACGGGCGCCTGCACCTGACGGGGCTGGTCGCGCGGCCCGACGGCTCCTTCCTGCTCAAGCGCAGCCTGCACGGCGCCGTGGCCGATGCGGAGGCGATCGGCCAGGAGCTGGGCGAGAGCCTGCGCGCGGACAGCCCCTCCGACATCTTTGGCTGAGAGACGGGGCGCAGCCCCGGGGGCCGCAGCGCAGGGCGCAGCCCCTGGGGCCGGGGTGCCGGCCAATCGTCCGGGCTGCCTCGTCACCCGGCCCGAGCCGGGGGCGGCGGCCACCGCCGCGCGCGTGGCGGCGCTCGGCTGGCGGCCCGTGCTGGCGCCGGCGCTGACCCTCTCCCCCGTCCCCTTCGCCCCCGCCCCGGAGGCACAGGCCGCGCTGCTGCCCAGCGCCGCCGCGATTCCCTCCCTCGCCGCCGTCTGGCCGCCGGAGCGGCCCGTGCTGGCGGTGGGGCAGGGGACGGCCGCGGCCGCCCGCGCCGCCGGCTTCCTCCGCGTCCTCGCGGCCGAGGGGGACGGCGCCTCCCTCGCGGAACTCGCCGCGGCGAGGCTGGAGCCGGGGGATGGGCCGGTGCTGCTGGCCTCCGGCCGGGGCTATGGCGACGAGCTCGCCGCGAGCCTCGCCGCCCGTGGCCTCGCCGTGATCCGGCGGGAGGCCTATGCCGCGGCGGAAGCCACCGAGCTGCCCGCCGAGGCCCGCGCCGCGCTGCGGGACGGCACGCTTCGCGCCGCCCTCTTCTTCTCACCGCGCAGCGCCCGCGCCATCCTCTCCCTGATGCGAGAGGGCGGCTTCGGCGGCGCAGCAACCGGCATCCGCGCCATCGCGTTGAGCGGCCGCGTGGCGGAGGCGCTGGTCCGGGAGCCCGGGGGCCTGTCCTGGGGGGGGCTGGACGTAGCGCCGAGACCGGATCAGGACGCGCTTCTGGCCCTGCTCGGCCCCTGCCTGTAATCGCTGCCCCTTCCCGCCGGACCAGAAGGACGACGCCGATCCCATGAGCGACACGCCCCGCACGCCGCCCAACGCGCCGCGCCCGAAGGGGGGAGCCCCGTCAGGAACCTCCGGCAAGGGCGGGAGGTCCGGGGGAGCGGCGAATCCGGCGGCCAAGGATCCGACGGCCCCGTCCGACCCCGCCCCCTCGGCGGCCGAGCTGGCCCTCTCCCCTGGCGAGGCTGCGCCGGTCACCGGCGCCTCGGGCGCCCAGACGGCCGGCACCCAGGCGACGGCGGGTGCCGCCGCCGGAGCCGGGAACGGCCAGCGGGAGACGAGCGGCCCGGCGGCGGGCGGCGCCGCCACCCCTGCCGGCGCCCCCGCCGGCCCCATGCCCTCCAACGCGGCGCCGCGCCCCGACCCCTCGCCGGTCGCGGCGACCCCCGCGGCCCCGCCGACGCCCGCCGGGCTGAACGCGCCGGCGAAGCGCTTCGAGCCCGCCATCCTGCCGATCGCGGCGGCCGTGGTCGTGCTCGGCGGCGCGGTCGCCTATCTCGTCTCCAGCCCGCGCGAGCGGCAGCCCGCCCCGGGGGCCGTGATCCAGGCGGATGCGGCGCGGATGGCCTCGGTCGACTCGCGCCTCTCGGCCCTGGAGGCGCGGCCGAACGCCGCGGGGCTGGCCGAGCGCGCCGCCAATGCCGAGCGCCGGCTGGACGCCGCCGAGGCCGCCGCGCGCGAACTGGCCGCGCGCCCCGTGGTCGATCCCGAGGCCCGATCCGGCGTGGCGAGCCTGAACGCCGCGCTGGAGGCCGCCCGCAACGCCTCCACCGAGGGGCTGCGGCGGCTGGAGGAGCGCGCCGCCGCCCTGGATGCCCGGCTCGCGGAGGAGAGCCGCCGCGCCGAGGCGCGGATCGCCCAGGCCGAGGCGACGCTCGCCAACCGCCTGACCGGGGCGGAGGGGGCCCTCGCCGCCCGCGTGACGGCGGCCGAGCAGGCCTTCGCCCCCCGCCTCGCCGCCCTGGATGCCGCGCTGAACCAGCGCGTCGAAGCCGCCGGCCAGGGGCTGACCCAGCGGATCGACGCCGCCACCCGCTCGCTGGACGAGCGGCTCTCCCGCGCCGAGGCGCAGGGGAACGAGCGCGCGCAGCGCCAGGAGCAGCAGCTCGCCGAGCGCGTGCGTCAGTTTGAGCAGCGCCTCGCCCAGGCCGAGGCCGCCGAGCGCCGCCTCGGCGCGCTGGCGGCGCGCGGCGCGATCCAGACGGCGCTGGAGTCCGGGCGCCCGCTCGGCGGGGCGCTGTCCGGCCTCTCCGGCACGCCGCCCGTGGCGCTCACCCGCTACGCCCAGGCCGCGCCGCCGACGGAATCGGCGCTGCGCCTCTCCTTCGAGGACGCCGCGCGGGCCGCGCGGCTGGCCGCCGAGCCCCAGGGGGGATCGGTGACGGACACGGCGCTCTCGCGCCTGCAAGGGCTGGTGACGGTGCGGCGCGGTGACCAGGTCGTGGTCGGCGATGCCGTCTCGGGCGAGCTGGAACGGGCGCGCCGCTCGCTGGATGCCGGCGACCTCGCCGGGGCGGTGGAGCGGCTGGAGAAGCTGCCCGAGCCATCCCGCAACGCCATGGCGGGCTGGATCGGCCAGGCGCGTGACCTCGTCGAGGCCCGCGCCGCCGTCCGCGACCTCGGCAGCAACGCCTCCGGCGCGGGGGCGAACTGATGCTCCGCGCGATCTGGCTGCTGATCCTTCTCGTCCTCGGCGTCTGGGCGGCGCTCTTCCTCCGCCAGATGGGCGGCAACGTCGAGATCAGCGTCGGCAACACCTTCATCGGCGTGCCGGTCTGGCTGGGGCTGCTGGTCCTGGTCGTGGGCTTCGTGGTGCTGCACGGCCTGCTCTCCGCCTGGAAGTCGCTCCGCGGCTGGCCCGCCCGCCTCCGCGCCCGCCGCGCCGCGCGCCACCGGCGGGACGGCGACGCGGCCGTGACCCGCGCCCTCGTGGCGCTGGCCGCCGGCACGCCGGACCAGGCGCGGCTGGAGATCCGCCGCGCCCGCGGGCTGCTGGGCGACACGCCCCACACCCTGCTGCTGACCGCCGAGGCCGAGCGCATGGCCGGGCGGAACGACGCCGCCAACGAGGCCTTCCGCCTCCTCTCCCAGCGGGAGGACGGCAAGTTCCTCGGCCTGCGCGGGCTGCTGCGGGACGCCATGCAGCGCGAGGACTGGCCTGCCGCCCAGCGGCTGGCGCGCGAGGCCGAGGCCGCCCAGCCCGGCGCCGCCTGGGTGCGGGAGGAACGCGCCGCGCTCGCCTTCCGCACGCGGGACTGGAAGGAGGCGCTGGCGCTCTCCCCGCCCGGCCAGCTCACGGGGCACCGCCGCGCCGCCCTGGCGCTCGCCGCCGCGATGCAGGACCCGGACACGGCCTCCTCGCTGGAGAAGCAGGCGCTCTCCGCCGAACCCGGCTTCGCGCCCGCGGCGCTGGCGGTCGCGAGGCGGCTGGCCGGGGAGGGGAGCCCGCGCCGGGCGAAGGCCGCGCTCCAGGCCGCCTGGGCAGCCTCGCCCCATCCCGACATCGCCGAGGCCTTTCTCGCCGACGAGCCGGACGCGCTTGCGCGGGTGAAGGCGGCCGAGACGCTGACGCATGAGAACCGCACCCATCCCGAGAGCCGGCTCGTCCTGGGCCGCACGGCGCTCGCCGCCGGGCTGACGGGGCGGGCGAGGGCGGAGCTGGAGGCGCTCGTCTCCTCCGGCCAGGCGGACCGCCGGGCCTATCTCGCCATGGTGGACATGGATGCGGTGGAGCTGGGCGACAGCGCGGCCGGCCGCATGGCCGAGGCGAAGTGGCTCCGCGCCGCCGCCTCCGCGCCTCCCGAGCCGCGCTGGCAGTGCCTGAACTGCGGCACCGTCCACCGGAAGTGGGAGCCGATCTGCGAGGAGTGCAGCACCCCCGGCCGGATCGAATGGACGGGCGGCGGCGCGGCCAAGGGCGGGGCGGTCGCGACGACCTGAAAATCCCCTGCCGGACGAGGTTGCCGCGCGGCGCGTAGGGGGCTAGAAGGCGCCCCACCGCAGCGCGTCGGCCACGGCCGGCACGCCAGGACTGGGCCGGGTTAGCACAGCGGTAGTGCAATCGATTCGTAATCGATAGGTCGCGAGTTCGATTCTCGCACCCGGCACCATCCTCTTCCAGAACCCCCGCCGGCTTGAGCGACCCTCGGCGCGACCCGCGTGCGGGTATCTGAGAACTCCGCGAACGTGTCCCGACCCGCTGCCCTGCCGTTGCGGGGAAGGTTGGCGAGTCCATCGAGATCAGCACCGGGACGGCCGATCGGAAGAAGGTCGTGGAGGAATGGCCGGACGTGCTGCGTCAGCGGGCGGAGATGGAAGCGAACGTTTCGCTGGTCGACACGCTCACGACGCCGTGATATTCGTCGACCCATGGACGAACAGCGCTGCCAGAAAGGGGTGCTGTGCGGCCGACCCGCCATTCACGGGGCGACATGAAGCACTACCGCATATATCTCGTCGGCTCGGACGGACGCATCTTCAAGGCCAGGGATGTCGAGTGCAGGTCCGATGACGAGGCTGTTGCACTCGCGGCAGGGCTCCAGGAGAGGGGCTGCGCCATAGAAGTGTGGCAGCGGGCCCGAAAGGTGGGCTGCTTGCCGGAAGCGAGGCAGCGCTACTGCGGTCTCTCAGCAGCCTGTTGAAGGCTGAACCTTTGCTGGCAGCGCCACTCTCCAAGCTCCTCCAACGTCTGATCCGGCATCCCCCGAGGGTCAGCCCCGGTCAGGCTGAAACAGGTGCGGTGCAGCCGTCCCCCCGCCGATTGAACGACTGAACGCGCCCCTCCCGAACCTCGAAGGTCAGCGAGCAGTTCTGTCCGCTGGACTGACCGAAGCCGCCCAGGCCGAACCCCAGACCGGTCCCGACGCCCACGCCGCCACCGAAGCTCCCGAAGCCGAGGCCGAGGGAGGGGAACACGGCGGGGCTGGAAGCCGGGCTGGTGAAGTCATACTGGAGGAGGCGTCGCCCGCTCGGGTCGTCATAGGTCCGGCTGGGCACGCCCAAGCCGCTGACGACATCGGCCTCGGAGCGCCCGACATAGGTGCTGACCCGCTGATCGAAGGCTTCTACGGTGTCGGTAGAGGCGCAGCCCGCCCCCAGGGAGGCCAGGAGGATCGCGGCTCCAAGGCTGCCGTATGAGCGTCGCATTGTCTGGCCTCCTGCGCGGTGGAATGTCTGAGAAGGAACGTTCCGCCCTGCCCGTGGCTGCGTGATGACGGCACTCAGCCCCCTTCGGGCCTTTGCGCCGGCACTCTCCATGGGCACACACTCGGGACACAGGACGCGAGCAAAGGCCCGTTTCGCTGGTTTCCCGGCGTGGGCTGATCAGATCTCGCACCCGGCACCACCCCTCCGGTAGATCCACGACCCCGGCGCGGCTTGCGCTGGATCAATGAACCGTTCAGCCCTCCGTGCGAGGGGCGGGCATGCTTTCCAGCTGCCTGCACGCGCTGACCGCGCTCGATGCCCAGGGGACGCTCGCGCTGATGGGCGCGATGCTGCTGGCCGGGCTGGCGGGCGGCATCACCCACTGCGCCGGCATGTGCGGCCCCTTCGTCATCGCCCAGATCGCCGACGGCCCGGCTGGCGGGCGCTTGGCGCGCCTCGCCGGGGCGGCGCTGCTGCCCTATCACGCCGGGCGGGCCACGGGTTACGCCGGGCTCGGCGCGCTGATGGGCGGGACGGCCGGGCTCCTCTCCTCCCTCGTGCCGCGCGGGCTGCTCGCCCTGCCGCTGGCCCTCGCCGCCGTGGTCATGCTGGCCCAGGCCAGCGCCCGGCTGCCGCTGCCGGAATGGCTCCGCCTCCGCCTGCCGCACCTGCCCGCCCCGGCCTTCGGGGCGCTCGGCCGCCTGCTCCGGGCGCCGCCCGGGCCGGGGCGCGGCTTCCTCCTCGGCCTCATGCTCTCCGCCATGCCCTGCGGGCTGCTGCTCGGCGCCCTGGCCGCGGCCACCGCCTCGGGCAGTGCGCTGGCGGGGGCGCTCACCATGCTCGCCTTCGTTCTGGGCACCGTGCCCTCGCTGGTCGGGGTGGCGCTGCTCGGGCGCTTCTTCGGCCGGCGCTTCGGGGCGGGGCTGCGGCTCGCCTCGGGGATTGCCCTGGTGGCGAACGGGGCCGCCCTGGCCGCCCTCGCCCTCAGGATGGCCGGCTCCGGTTGATCTCGATCAAGGCCCCGTGCCCCCGCGCCGTGTGATCAAGCGCGCATCACAAGGAGTTTCCCATGCCAGAGGGTTTGACCACGCAACCCGTCCCGATAGCCGGCTCCGGCAGCCAGCTGCGCCCGCAGCCGGCCTATGTGGAGGCGCCCCTGCGCGCCTTCGCGATCGCGACCGTGTTCTGGGGCATTGCCGGCTTCCTCGTCGGCGTGGTGATCGCGCTGCAGCTCGCCTATCCCGCGCTGAACCTCGGGCTGGAATTCACCAGCTTCGGGCGCCTGCGGCCGCTGCACACCTCCGCGGTGATCTTCGCCTTCGGCGGCAACGCGCTGTTCCTTACGAGCCTCTACGTCGTGCAGCGCACCTGCCGCGCGCGGCTGCTGGGCGGGGATGACGCGGCCTGGTTCCTCTTCTGGGGCTACCAGTTCTTCATCGTCGTCGCGGCCACGGGCTACCTCCTCGGCATCACCCAGGGCAAGGAGTACGCGGAGCCCGAGTGGTACGCGGACCTCTGGCTCACGGGCGTCTGGGTCGCCTATCTCGTCGTCTTCGGCGGCACGATCCTGCGGCGCGAGGAGCCGCATATCTACGTCGCCAACTGGTTCTTCCTCGCCTTCATCATCACCGTCGCCGTGCTGCACATCGGCAACAACGTCGCCATCCCGACCTCCTTCGGCAGCGCCAAGTCCTACGGCGCCGCGTCGGGCGTGCAGGACGCGATGATCCAGTGGTGGTACGGCCACAACGCGGTGGGCTTCTTCCTGACCGCCGGCTTCCTCGGGATGATGTACTACTTCGTGCCGAAGCAGGCCGAGCGGCCGGTCTATTCCTACCGGCTCTCCATCATCCACTTCTGGGCGCTCACCTTCCTCTACATCTGGGCGGGCCCGCACCACCTGCACCACACCGCGCTGCCCGACTGGGCGCAGGTGCTCGGCATGGTGTTCTCGGTGATGCTGTGGATGCCGAGCTGGGGCGGCATGATCAACGGGCTGATGACCCTCTCGGGCGCCTGGGACAAGCTGCGCACGGATGTCGGCCTGCGCTTCTCCGTCGCGGCGCTGGGCTTCTACGGCATGGCCACCTTCGAGGGTCCCGTGATGTCCATCCGCGCGGTGAACTCGCTCTCCCACTATACCGACTGGACCATCGGCCACGTGCATTCCGGCGCGCTGGGCTGGAACGGCTTCATCACCTTCGGCGTGCTCTACTGGCTCGTCCCGCGCCTCTGGGGCCGCACCAAGCTGTACTCCGAGCGGCTGGCGAGCTGGCACTTCTGGATCGCGACGCTGGGCATCCTTCTCTACATCACCTCGATGTGGGTGTCGGGCATCATGCAGGGCCTGATGTGGCGCGCCTACGACCACCTCGGCTTCCTCCAGTACGCCTTCGTCGAGACGGTGGCGGCGATGCACCCCTACTACGTGATCCGTGCGCTCGGCGGCGTGCTCTTCCTCACCGGCGCCCTGCTCATGGCCTACAATCTCTGGCGGACCGTGCGTGCTCCCGTGGTGGAGGAGGCGCCCGTCGCCCTTCCCGCCGGGTCCACGCTGCCGGCCGCGGCCTGAAGGAACACCGACCATGTTCGGCATCCGCTTCAACCACGGCACCATCGAGCGGAACCTCATCCTGCTCGGCGTGCTCACCCTGATCACCATCTCGATCGGCGGCCTGGTGCAGGTCATCCCGCTCTTCACCGTGGAGAGCACGATCGAGCGAGTGGGCGGCATCCGCCCCTACACGCCGCTCGAGCAGGCCGGGCGCGACATCTACGTGCGCGAGGGCTGCTATACCTGCCACAGCCAGATGGTGCGCCCCTTCCGCGACGAGCGGGAGCGCTACGGCCACTACTCGCTTGCCGCGGAGAGCATGTTCGACAAGCCCTTCCAGTGGGGCAGCAAGCGCACGGGGCCCGACCTCGCCCGCGTCGGCGGCCGCTACTCCGACGAGTGGCAGGTCATGCACCTCCGCGACCCCCGCCACCTCGTGCCGGAGAGCATCATGCCCTCCTACGGCTTCCTCGACCGCCCGCTGAACTACGCGGACATCAAGGACAAGCTGGCGACGCTGCGCGCGGCCGGCGTGCCCTACACCGACGCGATGGTCGCCAACGCCCGCGAGGACCTCGAGGCGCAGGCCCGCCCGGCCGAGGACGGCAGCGCCTTCTCTGCCCGCTACGGCCGCGCCCGGCAGATGGACCCGGACGGCAACGCGAAGGCGATCACCGAGATGGACGCTCTCGTGGCCTATCTGCAGATGCTCGGCACCCTCGTGGACTTCTCCGAGGTCACGCCCGAGCGGCTGCGGCAGCAGTGAGGAGGCGGATATGACCCTCGAGCAGTTCCACAGCCTCCTGGTGACCACCTGGATCGTCTGGTTCTTCGTCCTCTTCGGCGGAATCGTCACCTGGGCCCTGTGGCCCAGCCGCCGGGAGAATTTCGAGCGCGCGCGGCAGATCCCGCTGCGCGAGGCCGAGTAGGAGCGCGCCGCGATGTCCCATGCAGTTGAACGCGACGAGATCACCGGCACCGCCACCACCGGCCACGAGTGGGACGGCATCCGGGAGCTGAACACGCCGCTGCCGAAGTGGTGGCTCTGGACCTTCTACGCCACCATCGCCTTCGCCCTCCTCTGGGTGATCCTCTACCCCGCCCTGCCCATCACGGGTGCGACGGGCCTGCTCGGCCACACCGCGCGCGGCGAGGCGGAGCAGGATCGCCTGGCCCAGTCCGCGGCGGCCGAGCCGATGCTGGCGCGGCTGCGCGGGGCGGATCCCGATGCGATCATCGCGGACCCCGACCTGCGCGCCTACGCCATCGCCGGCGGGCGCGTCGCCTTCGCCAATACCTGCGCCGGCTGCCACGGCGCGGGCGGGCAGGGCGCGCCGGGCTTCCCGACCCTGGCCGATGACGAGTGGCTCTGGGGCGGCAAGCTGGCCGAGGTGGAGCAGACGATCCGCCACGGCATCCGCGCGCCGGACGACGAGGCGACGCGTTCCTCCCTCATGCCCCGCTTCGTGGCGGACGGCATGCTGACGGGCGCGCAGGCGAACGACGTGGTCGAGCACGTGCTCTCCCTCACCGGGCGCACGACGGACGCGGCGGCCGCCACGCGTGGCGCGGCGGTCTTCGCCGAGAACTGCGCGAGCTGCCATGGCGAGCGCGGCATGGGCAACCGCGAAATGGGCGCGCCGAACCTCGCCGACCAAGTCTGGCTCTTCGGTGGCGACAAGGCGAGCCTGCTGCGCACCGTCTCCCTCGGGCGCGGTGGCGTGATGCCGGCCTGGGAGAAGCGGCTGGATCCGGCCACGATCCGCATGCTCACCGTCTATATCCACAGCCTGGGCGGGACTGAGGCGCGCTGATCATGAGCCGGATGGAAAAGCCCGAGGCCTTCGCGCCGGACGACCGGTCCCAGCCTCTCTACGCCGACCGCGTGCGGGTCTACCCGCAGGCGGTGCAGGGAGCGGTCCGGCGCTCGAAGTGGGCCATCCTGGTCCTCTGCCTCGGGCTCTACTATCTCGTGCCCTGGCTGCGCTGGGACCGCGGTCCCGGCCAGCCGGACCAGGCCGTGCTCGTGGACATGGAGCACGGCCGGCTCTTCTTCTTCTTCCTCGAGATCTGGCCGCAGGAGGTCTACTACCTCACGGGCCTCCTGCTGCTCGGCGCCATCGCGATCTTCGCCGCGACCTCGCTCTTCGGCCGCGTCTGGTGCGGCTTCGCCTGCCCGCAGACGGTCTGGACCGACCTCTACATGCTCGTGGAGCGCCTGATCGAGGGCGACCGGAACGCCCGCATGCGGCGCGACCGCAAGCCGCGCTGGAGCGCCGCCGACTGGGGCCTGAAGATCGGCAAGCACCTGGCCTGGGTGGCGATCGCCGCGCTCACGGGCGGGGCCTGGGTGATGTACTTCACCGACGCGCCGACCCTCGCGCGGGAGGTGCTGACCCTCAGCGTGCCGACCGTCACGCTCGGCTTCATCGGCCTCTTCACCTTCACCACCTATCTCCTCGCCGGCTGGGCGCGGGAGCAGGTCTGCACCTACATGTGCCCCTGGCCGCGCTTTCAATCCGCGATGCTGGACAGCGACAGCCTCGCCGTTTCCTACCGCGGCTGGCGCGGCGAGCCTCGCGGCAAGGCGCGCGATGCCGGCGTGGGTGACTGCGTCGATTGCCGCGCCTGCGTGAATGTCTGCCCCACGGGCGTCGACATCCGCGACGGCATGCAGATGGCCTGCATCAACTGCGGCCTCTGCATCGATGCGTGCGACGGCATCATGGCCAAGCTCGGCCGCCAGACCGGGCTGATCGCCTTCGAGACGGTGGGCAATCTCGCCGCCGGCCACGCGGCCACCGCCGCCATCCCGCCCGGCCCCGCGCGCTGCGCCCCCGGCATGGCAGCGCGCCGTCCCGCGCGGTTGATGCGCCCGCGCACGGTGCTCTATGCCGCCGCCATGACGCTGATCGGCGGGATCATGCTTCTCGGCCTCGCGACGCGCCGCGACGTGTCGCTAGAGGCGCTGCGCGACCGTTCGCCGCTCTTCGTCCGCCTCGCCGACGGAAGCATCCGCAACAGCTACACGCTCAAGCTCTCGGACCGCCGCCCGACCCCGGACCACCTCGCAATCTCCGTGGAGGGGCTCCCCCCGGGCGCGAGCTGGGGCGTGCTCGATGTCAGCGAGGCGGATGCCGCTGGCCGTCCCGTCGTCGCCACGCGCGCCGACGGGGTGGCGGAGTACCGGCTCTTCGTGACCACCGCGCCCGAGGCGCGGCCTGAGGAGGAGAGCACCCCGGTGCGGATCCAACTTCTCGCTCCCGGCGGCGCCGAGCGCGCCTCGGTCGGCACCATCTTCCTGAGGCCCCGGACATGACCACGATGGCTCGTCCCTCCGCCGCGCGCGGCCGCTGGATCCCCTGGATCTTCGTGGGCGGCTTCCTCATCGTGATCGGGGTGAACGGCGTGCTGATCACCGCCGCCGTCCGCACCTATACCGGCACGACCACGGCCGGCGCCTATGACCGCGGGCGCAGCTACGGCGATGTGCTCGCCGAGGCCGCGCGGCAGAAGTCGCTGGGATGGACGGCGCGCGCCGCGCGCGATGCGGGCGGGGTGACCCTCTCGGTGCGGCTGCCCGATGGCAGCGCGCTGCCGGCGGACGCCACCGTCACCGGCTCTCTCCAGCGCCCGCTGGAGCGTGCCTCCTTCCCGCTTGACTTCAATCCCGCCGCGCCCGGCGCCTGGCGTGCCGAGATCGCCCCGCCCGCGCCCGGTGCCTGGGAGGCGGTGCTGACGGTCTCGCGCGGCGCCGACCGGCTGGAACTGCGCGAGAGGCTCGTCTTCCCGTGACCGCACTCCCCTCCCGCATCGAGGCCGAGGCCCCGCGCGCCTCCGCCACGGCCTGCGTCCATTGCGGCGCGCCCGTGCCGGCCGGCACCCGCTTCTGCTGCGCGGGATGCGAGGGGGCGGCCGCCCTCATCGCCGGGCTCGGCCTGGACGCCTTCTATCGCCGGCGCGAGGCGGCGGAGGGGGAGATCCGCCCTACGGCCCTGCCGCCCGTCGACTTCGCCGCCCGCGCGGAGCCGCTGCGCGGCGGCGCGGAGCACCGGCTGGACCTGATGGTCGCGGGGCTGACCTGCGGCGCCTGCGTCTGGCTTGTCGAGCAGGCCCTGGCGAGCGACCCCGACGTGATCGGCGCCCGCGCCAGCCTCACCGCCCGCCGGCTCACCGTCACCTGGCGCGGCCCGGCCGCGAAGGCGGAGGCGCTGGCGGGGTTGGTCGCGCGGCTGGGCTTCCAGGTCGCCCCTTGGTCCGCCGCCTGCCTCCGCGCCACCGAGGATGCGGAGGAGCGCGCGCTGATCCGCGCGCTCGGCATCGCGGCCTTCGGCGCCTCCAACGTGATGATGCTCTCCGTCGCCGTCTGGGTCGGCAGCGACATGGGGGAGGCGACGCGCGGGCTGATGCACTGGCTCGCCGCGCTGATCGCCATGCCGGTCGTGCTGGTGGCCGGCATGCCCTTCTACCGCTCCGCCATCGCCGCGCTGCGGGCCGGGCGGGTGAACATGGACATGGCCGTCTCGCTCGGCGTGCTGGCGACCACGGCGATGAGCCTCTCGGAGGCGCTCCGCAACGGCCCCTTCACCTGGTTCGACGGCGCGACGGCGCTGCTGGCCCTCCTGCTCGGCGGCCGCGTGCTCGACCGCGCCGCCCGCCGCCGCGCCCGCCAGGCCTGCGCCGAGCTGCTGGCCCTCCAATCCGCGGAGGTGACGCGGCTGGAGGCGGACGGCACCGCGCACCGCATCGGCTCGGAGCATGTGCGCCCGGGCGACCGGTTGCTCGTCGCGCCGGGCGAGCGGCTCTCGCTGGACGGCGTGCTGGAGGAGGGCGAGGCGCTGCTCGACACCGCGGCGAGCACGGGCGAGAGCCTGCCCCGCCGCTTCGCCGCAGGCGCCGATCTGCCCGCGGGCGCGGTGAATCTCGGCGCGGCCCTGGTGCAGCGCGTGACCGCCGCCGCCTCGGAAGGCTCGCTGGCCGCCGTCGCGCGGATGCTGGAGCGGGCCGAGAGCGCGCGGGGCCGCTACGTCTCGATCGCCGACCGCGCGGCCCGGGTCTACGTGCCCGTCGCGCATGTGGTGGCGCTGGCCACCTTCCTCGGCTGGTGGTTCGGCATGGGCGTCTCCTGGCAGGCCGCGCTGGTTCCTGCCGTGGCCTCGCTGATCGTCACCTGCCCCTGCGGCCTCGCCATCGCGGTGCCCGCGGTGCAGGTGGTCGCGGTGGGCGCGCTGTTCCGCCGCGGCGTGCTCGTCGGTTCCCCCACGGCACTGGAGCGCGTGGCGGCCTGCGACGTCGCGGTGCTGGACAAGACGGGCACGCTGACCACCGGGCGCCCCGAGCTGCTGCCGGACCCCGCCCGGCCCGCGGGCGCGCTCGAGGCCGCGGCGGCCCTCGCCGCCAGCAGCCGCCATCCGCTCTCCCGCGCCCTGGTCGCCGCCTGCCCCGGGGGTGTCACCCCCGCCGGCGAGGTGGAGGAGGTCCCGGGTGCCGGCCTGCGCCGCGGTGCGGAGCGGCTGGGCAGCGCCGCTTTCTGCGGAGCCGTGGATGCCGGGGAGGGGGAGGGGCCGAGCCTCTGGTACCGCGCGGGTGCCGAGGCAGCACCGATCGTCTTCCGCTTCGCCGACCCGCTGCGGCGCGACGCGGCCGAGGCCGTGGCCGCCCTGCGGCGCCTCGGGCTGGAGGTGGAGCTCCTCTCCGGGGACACGCCGGCCGCTGTCTCGGCCGCGGCCGGGGCGCTCGGGATCGAGACCTGGCGCGCGGGCGCCACGCCCGCCGACAAGGCCGCCCGGATCGAGGCCCTGCGCGCCGAGGGCCGCCGCCCATTGATGCTGGGCGACGGCATCAACGACGCCGCGGCGCTGGCCCTGGCGCATGCCTCCGCCAGCCCGGCGGGCAGCACCGACCTTGCGCAATCCGCGGCCGACCTCGTGCTGCGGGCCGAAGGGCTATCGGCCCTGCCGGCCGCCATCGCGACCGCGCGGCGTGCCCAGCGGGCGGCGCGGCAGAACATCGCCTTCAGCCTTGTCTACAACCTCGTGGCGGTGCCGACGGCGATCACCGGCATCGTCACGCCGCTGATCGCGGCGCTGGTGATGGCTTCCTCGTCGCTCGCCGTGATCCTGAACGCGCTCCGTGTGGGGCGGGAGGCTTCGAGATGACCGCGCTCACGCTGCTCGTGCCGCTCGCCTTCGGGCTGGGCGTGCTCGCCCTGCTGTTCTTCGGCTGGACGCTGAGGAACGGCCAGTATGACGACCCCGACGGGGCCGCCAGCCGCATCCTTTTCGACGAGAACCGGGAGAACCCGCCATGCCCGCCAACGGCTTCACGCTGACCCGCACCCTGTATATCATCGTGTCGGGGCTCCTCGCGCTGTTCGGCGCCTTCGCCGCCTCGCGCGCGACCGACATCGGCTTCAGCCTCTTCGGCTATGGCCTCATCTTCTTCGGCTACGCCTTCGGCTTCTGGATGGTGAAGCGCGGGCTCGATGCCGGGGAGGGCGCGGCCGAGGGCGCCTGACCGCCCTTAAGGGATTTTCAGGGTTTTCCGTGCAGCATCGGGAGAGACCCTGGTCACGGAAAATCCGGAATGCAGATGCGACTACTCAACCTGGACCGCAGCAGCGACAGGCTGGCGCTGTTCAGGGCCCGGAACCCGCACCTGGCCGGGATCGAGCGGGTGAGCGCGGTGGATGGTCGCCTTGCGGACCGTCGCCGCCTCATCGAACACGGGATCATGAGTCCCGATCTCAACTACTCCGACGGCGCGGTGGGCTGCGCGATGTCGCATCTCACGCAATGGCGCGACGCTGCCCAGGGCGGCGAGCCGCTGACGATCATCGAGGATGACGCCGTTCTCTGCGCCAATTTCGAGGAGGAATCGGCGCGCGTCCTGGCCGGCCTGCCGGATGACTGGGAATACGTGATGTGGGGCTTCAACTTCGATGCCCCCCTTACCTTCCATCTCGGCGAGGGGCTTTCCCCCTGCACCTCGGCCTTCGATCAAGCCGCGATGCGACAGGACATCAGGAATTTCGCGTCCCGGCGGGTCAGCACCATGGCGTTCCGCCTCCTGCGCGGCTTCGGCACGGTCTGCTATTCCATCTCGCCGCGCGGAGCGATGCGCCTGGTCGAGTTCTGCCTCCCGCTTCGCCCCATGGACACCATGCATCCTGGCCTGGCGCACCGCATCGCCAACGCCGGCATCGACAACATGCTCGCCCGGGTTTGGCCCGAGATGGCGGCATACGTCGCCGTGCCTCCCCTTGCGCTGACCGAGAACGACCACCGGGTGAGCACGATCCAGGCTGCAGGCACTCCACAACCTCCGGCGCAGAAGGTGGCATTCCCCGAACCGGACGCCTTCGCTGCCGTCTTCGAGCGCATCGGGGTGACCAACGCCGTGGCGGTCGGCATCCGCTCGGACCATTACACGGTTCTTCCCACGGCAGCCCTGAGGCGTGTCGGATGGGGCGGCTTCGATATCGCGGAGGATGCCTCCCTTCTCGCCCGGGCGCTGACGGAGCGAGGGATCGAGCAGGGTTTCGACCTGCTGTTCCTCGGAACGGCTGACACGCCTGTGCCCTCGCTCTGCACCTTGCTCGGCTCCTTCCGGCCGCGCGCGGTTGTCGTGCCGGCGGACCGGGATGAGGCGCAGAGGCCTGCCCCGGCGGAGGCAGGGCGGCGCGGGCCGCCGCGTCTCAGCATGAAGCAGATCGCTGCAGGCTTCGGCTATTCCACACAGCCCTGCCCTGAGGCCGACGGGTATCTCCTGCTGCTGAGGCAGGGTATCTCCTGGGAAGAGCCTGCCGAGCCCGGGGTCGCAGTTCTGGCCTGATCCCGCCGGGGAGCTAGGACCGCCTCAGCGCTTCGGCAGCGAGGCCCAGGCTTCGGCCAGCTTGTCGATCCGCTGCTCGGCCGGGGAGCGCCGGGGCGCCGAAGGCATCGCCCCGGCCTGGACGGCATCGCCGCCCCAGTGCCGGACGGGGCCGGAATCCAGGTGGATGAAGCCCTGATCGGGGTAGAGGCCCACTCCGCCCCGGGCGAGCTTCCGTGCTGTATCGCCGAACTGCTGGAACTTCGCCGCCGGAATGTGGAGGTCAAGCGCTGCGGCCCGCAGATGCTGGCTGTCGCCCGCGCCGTGCACGGCGCGGTTGGTCGCGATCGTGCGATAGCCCGACAGGACGACGAATTCCTGGATCTGCAGCCGACGGCCCATTTCCCAGACGATCTCGATGGCGTCGGGTTCGAACGGACGAACTTCCCCGGTATGGCTGTCCGCCAGCACCCGCGAGAGCTCCGCCATCGCGGCGGCGTCCGCCATGAGCCCGTTGTGGTAGGTGCCAGAGAACACCGACCCGGAGGCTGCGTGACGCAGACGGAGCTTGCGCGGCTCCAGGGTGGCGGGGAAGCGAGCCGTCCCCGCCCGCGCGGCGGGGCCGGCCGCGGCGAGGGTGGTCGCAGCGGTAGCGAGAAAAAGGGTCCGACGGCGCATGGCACTCCGTCTAGACAGCTCCGCTCGCTAACGGAACCCAACCTCACGCGATTGCGAAAACATGGCCGATGTTTTGATCTAATCTCGCGGATTTGAGATCGCTTCTACAGCCATATCGGCGGCATTCCGACCTGGGAACTCCTGAACCGAATCCTTGCGGGAGCGGACATAATCCCGGCATCCGGCAGGTGAGTTCCGCACATCCACGGGGTCGATGACGCGCTCCTGCGTCGGGTCCCATCAACATTGAGTAAGCAGGCCCGAAGTGACCGGGACGAGACTTGCGCTGGCTGCCGCAACTCGGCTCTTGTGCGGCGATAACGCAGGGGTGTTGCAGTCGGCAACCCACCTCGCCGTCCGGGGAGGACGTCGGATCGGGCTTAGAACCACGATCCGGAAAGATGCTGCGCGTGTTTCACTATTCGGCGCACAAATGCGTGATGGAGAGAACGGAATGCGTTGCGGGTGCGCTTGTCGCGCGCAACTGCTCTTGCATGAGGGGCGTTCGCGCATGATGCTGCGGCTCGTCTCAAAAAGCGGAATATGTCTGTAATCTCTTCGTGTGCGGCCGGGAATTCCATTGCTGCGGATTTTGGCCGGTGTTACTGCACGCGTCACCTGAAACGGGAAGCTGAGTTTTTGACAGCAGCGAAGGAGATAAGTTGAATGCTGCTGATTGTGATCGCTCTGCTTTTCGCCTTCCTGGCGCTCCACCCCTTTATCTCTTTTCCCATCTCCCTCCGCTATCTCGGCCGCCGCGTGATGGGCATCCCGGGAGGCGTGCCGCCCGCCGGGCCGCGCGCGACCGTCTCCGTCTGCATGTGTGCGTATAATGAGGCGGCCGTGATCGTCGCCAAGGCGCACAACCTGCTCGCCCTGAAGGAGCGCAGCGGCGGCGACGTCGAGCTTCTGGTCTATGTGGATGGCGGCACGGACGACACGGCGAAGCTGCTGGAGCCCTTCCGGGACAGCATCACCGTGATCGCGGCGACGGAGCGCCACGGCAAAAGCCACGGCATGCGCCGGCTCGCCGCCCAGGCGCGGGGCGAGCTGCTCGTCTTCACCGACGCCAATGTGATGATCGATCCCGAGGCCATCAACGCGCTGCGCCGGCATTTCGCCGATCCACGCGTGGGCTGCGTCTGCGGCCACCTCGTCTACGGCAACGCGGTTACCTCGGACACCAGCGAGGTCAACTCGGCCTATTGGCGGCTGGAGGAGAGCATCAAGAAGCTGGAGTCCGAGCGCGGCATGGTGATCGGCGCGGATGGCTCGCTCTTCGCCGTGCGCCGGGAGCTGAACCCGCCGGTCCCGGACGACATCATCGACGACTTCTTCGTCTCCCTCTCGATCCTCTGCGACGGCTATCGCGTGATTCGCGGCGCGGACGTGCTCGCCTATGAGGAATCGGTGGTGGACAGCGGCGAGGAGTTCCGCCGCAAGATCCGCATCTCCTGCCAGGCCTTCAACGTCCACCGCCTGCTCTGGCCGCGCCTCCGTGCCCTGCCGGCGCTGCCGCTCTACTGCTACGTCTCGCATAAGCTGCTGCGCTGGTTCGTGGCGCCCAACCTGATCCTCGCCGGCCTGTTCTTCCTGGCCGCGCTGATGCAGTGGGTGCATCCGGCGCTGGTGCTGGGCGGGTTGGCCGTGCTGGCGGCGGCCTGGTTCGCGGCCCTGGCGCTCGGCGTCGGCCCCGTGCGGAAGATCTGGGAGATCTGGCTCGCCTTCCTGGCCACTGCGCTCGGCGTCCTGCGCTCCCTTCGCGGGGACCGCTTCCAGACCTGGTCCCCCGCCCAATCCATCCGCGGCGGCGCGCCGCTGACGGGCGCGGCGGGCATCGGCAAGTCCGCGGAGGGTGGCCGGTGAGCGCGCCCTCCGCCACGATCCGGCAACCCGCGCCGGACAACAACAAGGCCGCGCCGCTCCTCGGCCTCGGCTGCTCCCGGCTGGGTTCCACGCTGAGCGGTTGCAGCGGCGCGGACGCCGTGCGGCTGCTGCACCACGCGCTGGATGCCGGGGTCACCTTGTTCGACACGGCCGATATCTATGGCCAGGGCGAGAGCGAGCGGCTGATCGGCGAGGCCCTGCGCGGCCGCCGGCAGGGCGTGATGATCGTCACCAAGGGCGGGCAGCGCTTCACCGCCGCGCAGCGCGCGGCGACTCTCGTCAAGCGCCCGCTGCGGATGCTGGCGGGCATGATCCCCTCCCTCCGCCGCGGCATCGCCGGGCGCCGGGCCGCACCGCTGCCGCGGGACTACACGCCCGCGCATCTGCGCCGCGCGGTGGAGGGCAGCCTGCGCCGGCTGGGGACGGAGCGGATCGACCTCTACCTCCTGCACAGCCCCTCGGCGGAGGACATCCGCCGGGGCGAGGCCTTCCCGATGCTGGAGGAACTGCGCGCCGCGGGCCTGATCGGCGCCTGGGGAATCTCGGTGGACGATGCGGAGGCGGCGCGGGCCGCCCTGCGCCTGCCGGAGCTGCGGGGGCTGCAACTGCCCCTGGCGATCGCGGAGGAGATGCGGCCCGAGCTGGCCGCCGCCGCCGCAGGAGGGGCGACACTCTTGATGCGCGAGATCTTCGCGGGTGGCCCGAGGGACGCGGCCTCCCGCCGCGCGGCCATGGCCGCCGCTTTGTCCCATCCCGGCGCGACCGCGCTTGTCGGCACGACCTCGGCCACGCATCTGGACGAGGCACTGGCCTCGGCCCGCGCCGTGGGGCGCGCGGCATGATCACCGACGCGCTCACCCTTCCGCCCGGCGCCACGCTGGAGGCGGATCTCTGCATCGTCGGCGGCGGCGCGGCGGGGGTGACGCTCGCCCTCGCGCTGGAGGGTTCGGGCCTCTCGGTGCTGTTGCTGGAAGGCGGCGGGCGCAAGTTCGACGCCGCCGCGCAGGAGGGGCTCAAGGGTGAGGTGGCCGAGGGCTCGCCGCACACGCCGCCCAACATGTATCGCCGGCGCGTCCTCGGCGGCGCGACCGCGATCTGGGGCGGGCGCTGCGTGCCGCTGGACCCCATCGACCTGGAGAAGCGGGACTGGGTGCCGCGCAGCGGCTGGCCCATCGGCTGGGACGAGCTGGCCCGCCACTATCCCCGCGCGCAGGAGTTCCTCGAGGCCGGGGCCTATGCCTACACGGCGCGGGAGGCTCTCGGGCCGGACGCGCCCCCGGTGATCGAGGGCTTCTCCGATCCCGACATCATCTCCGACCGGCTGGAGCGCTTCAGCCGCCCGACCCATTTCGGCAAGGCCTGGTCCGACCGCCTCGCCGCCTCCGCGAGCGCGCGGGTGCTGGTGAATGCCCAGGCCCTCCGCCTCGTCGCGCCGGACGGCCCAGTGCAGCGGCTGGAAGGCGCCTCGGCGCCGGGCCGTGGCTTCACCGTGCGCGCGCGCCGCTACGTCCTCGCGGGCGGCGGGCTGGAGGTGCCGCGCCTGCTCATGGCCTCCGACGAGACGCGCCGCGGCGGGCTGGGCAATGAGGGCGGGGCCCTCGGCCGCTTCTACATGTGCCATGCCGAGAACACGCTCGGCCTGCTTCGCCTCACC
The DNA here is from genome assembly GCF_014199205.1 of Muricoccus pecuniae. Classification (GTDB taxonomy): domain Bacteria; phylum Pseudomonadota; class Alphaproteobacteria; order Acetobacterales; family Acetobacteraceae; genus Roseomonas; species Roseomonas pecuniae. Next base: position 194,521 of record NZ_JACIJD010000007.1, read on the forward strand.
CCCGCCAACCGCCCGGTCGCCCTACATTTCGAGACGACGGATGACGGCGTCTATGTCCGCCGCAAGCTCTCCCTCTCCGAATCCGCGCAGCGGCGGGAGGGGCTGCTCAACACGATCTTCCGCCTGCACTACCCGCTGATCGCGGATCCCGGCCATGGCAGCGGCGTGCTCTCGGCCATGTATCTCGTGAAGGACGTGATCCTGCCGGAGTACCGGCGCAAGCTGGCGACGGTGGAGATCGCGAACCGGGGCCGCATGGTGCGCGACGCGCGCTTCTGGATGCGCCATGCCGGCAACGTGCTGCGCGACGCGCCGGGCGTGCTCGGCTTCGGCCAGAACTGGCTTCGCAAGCGCACGCTGGCGAGCCGCAAGCTGCCCTTCGTCGTCATTGCCAGCCGCGAGGGCGCCTATCCGCTGGACATCAACGCCGAGCAGATCCCCGACCCCGACAACCGCGTGACGCTCACCGGGGCGCGGGACGCGCATGGCGTGCCGCAGGTCAAGGTGGACTGGCGGATGCGCGGGCAGGACGTGGACAGCCTCGCGCGCGGGCTGCGCCTGGCGCGGGACGCCTTCGCCCGCTCCGGCTGCGCCAGGCTGGAGTTCGAGGACGACACGCTGGAGGACGCGGTGCGCGCCTCCACCCCCGTCGGCGGCCACCATATCGGCACGGCGCGCATGGCGGATTCGCCCGGCGATGGCGTGGTGGACCGGAACTGCGCCGTCCATGGCGTGCCGAACCTCTTCGTGGCCAGTGCGGCGGTCTTCCCCACCTGCGGCCACGCCAACCCCACCCTCACCATCCTCGCCCTCGCCCTGCGGCTCGCCGACCACCTGAAGGCGACCGCCGCGCAGGACCGGGCCGTGGGCCTCGCCGAAGCGGTTTCCTGATGCCGGACAGCCTGCCCATCCATCCCGCGCCCCTCTCCACGGGCGCGGCCGCACCGCTGCGCTGCCTCTGGCTCGCGCGCTCCATGCCCTTCCCCTGGACGGCGGGGGACCGGATCTACACGGCCAAGCTCGCCGGCGCCTTCGCCGCCGCGGGGGTGGACGTCACCTTCGTCGGGCTGGAGGGGGAGGCCCCGCCGGCGCCGATGCCGAACATCCGCTGGCACATCGTGCCGGGCGGGCAGGGCGGGCGCGTCGGTGCCCTGGCCAGCCCCATGCCGCTCGTCGCCGCGCGCCACGCGACCGCCGCCTACCGTTCCGCCCTGGCGGAGCTGGCGGGCAAGGGGCCCTGGGACGTGGTGGTGGTGGACCAGTACGGCATGGGCTGGGTGCTGCGGAACCGTGCCCTGCTCGCCGGCCGGCCCGTGGTGGTCTTCGTCACCCATGACCACGAGGAGAGCGTGACGGGGATGCAGTGGCGCGACCGCACGGCCTCCCTGCCCAGGCGCGCCGTGCTGCTGCAGAACCATCTGAAGACCCGCTGGTTCGAGCGCTGGATCGCGCGCCGCAGCGACCTCATCACCACCATCACCGAGGCCGACGCCGCCCTTTTCTCCGCCGAGGCGCCGGGCGTTCCCGTGCTGCCGCTGGTGCCCGGCTATGACGGCGCCCGGGCCGCGGGGCGCGCGATCGGGCCGGAGACGCCGCGGGCGGTGGTACTGTTCGGCTCCTATCGCTGGTCCGCCAAGCAGGCCAACCTCCGCATCTTCCTCGACCAGGCGGACCCCGTGCTGGCCGAGGCCGGGGTGGAGATCCGCGTGGTGGGCGACATGCCGGACGACCTCCGGCGCTCGCTGGAGGGCCGCTACCGCGCCGCGCGCTTCACCGGCTTCGTCGAGGACCCCGCACCGCATCTCGCGGCCGCCCGGCTGGCCGTGGTGGCGGAGCCGATCGGCGGGGGCTTCAAGATGAAGCTGCTCGAATATGTCTTCAACCGCGTGCCCGTGGCCGCGCTCGATGTCTGCGCCAGCGGTCTGCCGGATTCCGTGCGCGCGAACATGGTGCTGGCGCCGGAGCTGGACGGGCTGCTGCGCGCCGTGCTGGGCGTGATCGACGATCCCGCGCGGCTGGGGGCGCTGCAGGAAGGCGCCTTCGCCGCCGCCGAGGGTGCCTTCGACTGGGCCGATCGCGGCCGTGCGTTGCGCGACGCCGTGCTGGAGCGCCGGGCCGCCCTGGCGCGGCCGGCCGGGGCCGCTGCCCGATGACGGCCGAGGCAGTGCCCACCCCGCCCTTCCTGACCGCGCTCGCCGCCCTCTCCGCGCGGCTTGGCTCGGACCGGGACCTCGTGCAGGGCGCGGGCGGCAATACCTCCCTCAAGCGGGACGGCGCGCTCTGGGTGAAGGCCTCGGGCACCTGGCTGTCCGCCGCGCTCGACCGGCCGATCTTCGTCGGGCTGGACCTGGCGGAGGTGCTGCGGCGCCTGGAAGCGGGCGAGGCGGAGCCGGCCATGCCCGCGCGGCTGGACCCGGATTTCCCGCTCCGCCCCTCGATCGAGACGACGCTGCACGCGCTCCTGCCGCACCGGGTGGTGCTGCACGTCCACTCCGTGAACACCATCGCCTACGCCATCCGCGAGGACGGCCCGGCGCTGCTCGCGGAGCGGCTGGCCGGGCTGCGCTGGGCCTGGGTGCCCTATGCCCGCCCGGGCCTGCCGCTCACCCGTGCCGTGCAAGCCGTGCTGGGCGGGGCGCCCGACGTGCTGGTGCTCGGCAATCACGGGCTGGTCGTGGGCGGCGACGACGAGCGCGCGGCCGAGGCGCTGCTGGAGGCGGTGGAGGCGCGCCTCGCCCTGCCGGCCCGCCCGGCGCCCGCTCCCGACGAGGCCCGGCTGGCGCGGCTGGCCGAGGCCTCGGGCGGGCGCTACCGGCCGGCGGCGATCGGCGCGGCGCATGACGCGGCGACCGACCCCGACAGCCTCGCCATGGCGGGGAAGGGGGCCTTCTACCCCGACCACACCGTCTTCCTCGGCGCCTCCCCCGTGCCGACGCCCTCCTTCGACGCGGCGATGGCGCGGGTGGGGGAGGGTGGCCCGGCGCTCCTGCTCGTGGAGGGGGTGGGGGCGCTGCTGCGCGCCGACCTCACCGCGGGGGCGGAGGAGATGGCTGCCTGCCTCGGCCTCGTTCTCTCTCGCGTGGCGCCCGAGGCGCCGCTCACCGTGCTCGACGCGTCGCAGGAGGCCGAGCTGCTGGACTGGGATGCGGAGAAGTACCGCCAGTCCCTCAACCGCGCCCCGGGCTGATGGAATCCCGCTAATGCAGATCGTCATTCCCATGTCCGGCTTCGGCGAGCGCTTCCGCGCGGCCGGGTACCAGGTGCCGAAGCCGCTCATCCCCGTGGATGGCAAGCCCATCATCGCGCATGTGATGGACCTCTTCCCCGGCGAGACCGACGTCACCTTCATCTGCAACCAGGACCACCTGGACGAGCCCTCCTACCGGATGGAGGAGATCCTGCGGGAGATCTGCCCGACCGGGCGGATCCTCGGCATCGCCCCGCACAAGCTGGGGCCGGTCCATGCCGTGCTGCAATCGGTGGACGGGCTCGATCCCGACCGGCCCGTGGTCGTGAATTACTGCGACTTCACCTGCTACTGGGACTGGCAGGAGTTCAAGCGCTTCGTGCGGGAGACGAACTGCGCGGGCGCCATCCCGGCCTATCGCGGCTTCCACCCGCACTCGCTGGGCTCCACCTACTACGCCTATCTCCGGCACGACCGGGGCTGGGCGCTGGACATCCAGGAGAAGCAGCCCTTCACCGACGCGCCGATGGAGGAGTACGCCTCCTCCGGCACCTATTACTTCGCGAGCGCCGCGCTGATGCGGCACTACTGCGAGCGGACCCTGCGAGAGGGCATCGCGGTGAACGGCGAGTACTATGCGAGCCTCGTCTACAAGCCGATCTTCGCCGACGGCCTGCCCGTGGCCGTCTACGAGCTGCAGCACTTCATGCAGTGGGGCACGCCGGCCGACCTGCAGGAGTACGAGCGCTGGTCGCGCGCCTTCGCCTGGCTGGTGGACGCGCCGGACGTGCCCGCGCAGGACGGCACGGTTCTGCTGCCCATGGCCGGGGCGGGGCAGCGCTTCCGCGACGCGGGCTACGAGACGCCCAAGCCGCTGCTGCCCGTCTCCGGCCGGCCCATGGCGCTGCAGGCGGTGGCCGACCTTCCCGCCGCGCCGCGCCGCCGCTTCGTGCTGCGCCGCGACCTGCCGGACCTGCCCGCCATCCTCGACGCGCTCAGGGCGGCGGACCCGACCTCGGACAGCACGGTGCTGGAAGGGCTGACGGACGGGCAGGCGCGGACCTGCCTTCTCGCGCTCGACGGGCTCGACCTCGACGCGCCGCTAACGATCGGCGCCTGCGACAACGGACTGCTCTACGCCCCCGGGCGCTTCACCGCGCTGATGGAAGGGGGCGCCGACCTGCTCGTCTGGGGCGTGCGCGGGCACTCCGCGGCGCGGCGGCGCCCGCAATCCTATGGCTGGATCGAGGCCGATCACGACGGGCGCATCACCCGCGTGGCGGTGAAGGAGCCGCTCTCGGACCCCGCGCGCGACCCCGTCGTGACCGGCGCCTTCACCTTCCGCCGGGGCCGGGACTTCGTGGCCGCGGCCGAGCGCATGATCGGCCGCGACGCCAGGGTGAACGGCGAGTTCTACATCGACACCCTCGTCAACGACGCGGTGGCGCTCGGCCTCGACTGCCGCCTGCTGGAGGTGGACCACTATCTCGGCTGGGGCACGCCCGACGAGTGGCGGACCTTCAACTACTGGCAGTCCTGCTTCCACAAGTGGCCGGGGCACCCCTATCGGCTGGAGCGCGACCGCCGCGTGCCCGCCGGCGCCGTGGCCGCGCTGGAGGCCGAGTACGCCGCCCCCGTGCCGCCCCGCCCCGTGCCGGCCGCGGCCGCGCCCTGGGAGCTGCCGCGCGCCCGCCCGGAGAACGCCGCGTGATCCTGATCGCCCATCGCCGCAACACCCGCGAGCAGCTCGCCGAGACCCCGGCCGAGCTGGGGATCGAGGTGGACATCCGCAGCCAGGGGCCGGACCTCGTCATCCACCACGACCCCTTCGTGGCGGACGCCCTCCGCTTCGAGGAGTGGCTGGCGGATTACCGGCACGGCACGCTGATCCTGAACGTGAAGGAGGAGGGGCTCGAGGACCGGCTGCTCGCCCTCATGGCCGAGCGCGGGATCAGGGACTTCTTCTTCCTCGACCAGTCCTTTCCCTTCCTCATGCGCACCGCCCGGCGCGGAGAGAAGCGCTGCGCCGTGCGCGTCTCGGAATACGAGTCCGTCGAGACCGCGCTCAGCCTCGCCGGGCAGGTGGAATGGGTCTGGGTGGATTGCTTCACCCGCTTCCCCCTGAACCAGCGTGACGCCGCCCGGCTGAAGGATGCCGGCTTCCGGCTCTGCCTCGTCTCTCCCGAGCTGCAGGGGCGGACCGATGCCGCCGAGATCCGGGCCATGCGCGAGCTGCTGGCCGCCGAGGGGATCGTGGCCGACGCCGTCTGCACCAAGGTGCCCCAGAGTTGGCGCTGATCCCCCACGAGCTGCTCCGGGACCGCCGCTTCCTCGCCGGCCTGCTGCTCCGTCTCGCCGCGATCCTGCTGCTCGTTCCCCGGATGCAGCCGGACTGGTCCTCGCTGTTCCAGTGGGACGCCCCCTGGTCCGGGGACGAGGGCGTGGATCCGCTGGATTCGCTCTACGGCCCCGTGATGGTCGCGCTGAAGGCGCCGTTCACGGCGATCGGCACGCTGGCGGACAGCCTGCTCGGCACCGGCCACTCGCTGACGCGCTTCGCCCTGGGCCTCGGCCTCATCATCGTGGACTACGCCCTGCTGCTCGTGCTGCGCGGGCTGTATCGGGATTCCGAGGACCGGGTCGTCCTCTACTACTGGCTGTCGCCGCTGGTCCTCTTCATCGTCTACTGGCACGGGCAGGCGGACCTGCTGCCGGTGCTGCTGACCGCTGCCTCCCTGCTGCTGTTGCGCCGGAGCCGGCCGCGCGCGGCCGGGGCGATGCTGGGCCTGGCGGTGGCGACGAAGGTCAGCGCCCTCGCCGTGCTGCCCTTCCTCCTGATCTTTCTCTGGAGCCACCGGCGCTACCGCGACACCGTGCCGGGCTTCGCGCTGGCCTGCGGCGCGGTGATCCTCGTCCTGCTCGGGCCCTGGATGGTCTTCGCGACCGAGATGCGCCAGATGCTGGCCGCAGGCGGGGAGCTGCACCGCGTCTTCAACCTGACGATCCATCTCGGCGAGGGGCAGCGCCTCTACGTCATTCCGATCGCCTATCTCCTGCTGCTCTACGGCGCCTGGCATGTCGGGCGGATGAGCTTCAACCTGCTCTACACCGTCCTCGGCACGGCCTATCTCGTGCTCCTGCTCCTCACCCCGGAATCGGGGGGCTGGTATCTCTGGCTCGTGCCCTTCCTGCTGAGCTACCAGCTCCGGGCAGGGCGGTCGGGCGTCGCGCTGACCTATGGCTTCGCGGGCGTGTTCATCCTCCTGAAGCTGCTCGTCGCCGCCGCGCCGGCCGTGCCCCTGCTGGGGCTGGAGCCCGTGCCCAAGGGCCCGACCGGCCTCGCGCCCGAGCCCTCGCAGCTCGCCACCGCGCTGCTCTCGATGTTCGTGGCGCTCGGCGGCATCCTCAACATCACCATGCTGCGGCGCGGCTTCGGGGAGAACGACTTCTTCGGCATCGCGCGGCAGCCGCTCGCCATCGGCATCGCGGGGGACAGCGGCACGGGCAAGGACACGCTCGCCCTCGCCCTCGGCGGCCTCTTCGGCGAGGGGGCGGTGACGGGCATCTCGGGCGACGACTACCACCTCTTCGAGCGGCGCGGGAAACTCTGGCAGGCCTTCACCCATCTCGACCCCCGCGCGAACGACCTCGAGGCCTTCTCGCGCGACGCGCTCTCGCTCATCGACTGGCGGCCGATCATGTGCCGCCACTACGACCACGCCACCGGCCTCTTCACCCCGCCCCGGCTCATACGGGCGAGCGACGTGGTGCTCGTCACCGGGCTGCACGCCCTCTACGCGCCGGCCCTCCGCGCGCAGCTGCGGACGGCGGTCTTCCTCGACATGGACGAGGGCCTCCGGCGCTTCTTCAAGATCCGGCGTGACGTGCACCAGCGCGGGCACACGCTCGAGAAGGTGGTCGCCTCCATCGAGCGGCGCCGCGCGGACTACGAGGCCTTCATCCGCCCGCAGCGGGAGCATGCCGACGTGGTCTTCTCCCTTCTGCCGGCGGACCCGGAGCTGATCCGGGACTTCGACCACATGGGCCCGGTGCCGCTGAAGCTGCGCGTGCGCCTGCGCAACCCGATCGGGCTGGACCGGCTGGCGCGGCTCCTCATCGCGCTCTGCGGCGCGCAGGTCGATGTCGCCCCCGCCATGGGAAGCGCCGCGGCCGAGATCGTGGTGGACGGCAACGACGTTCAGCCCGAGGACATCCACCTCACCGCGCTCCAGCTCGTGCCCGAGCTGGAGGAGCTGCTGGCGCGGAACCCGGCCTGGCAGACGGGCATCACGGGCATCATGCAACTCGTCGTGCTGCAGCAGATCGCCGAGCTGGCGCCGAAGCGCCGCTAGGAACCCCCATGAAGATCCTCTCCCCCGAACCGATCCGCACCAAGCCCCGAGCGATCCTCTTCGACCTGGACGATACGCTCTACGGCTATGAGCGCCCGCACCGCCGCGCCATGGACGCCGTGCGGGAGAAGGTGCGCCGCACGCTGAGCGTGGAGCCCGGCCCCTTCGACGAGGCCTTCCTGACGGCCCGCGCCGAGGTGAAGAGGCAGCTCGGGGAGACGGCCAGCTCCCACAACCGCCTGCTCTACTTCCAGCGCACGATCGAGCTGCTGGGCCTCAGCAGCCAGCCGGCCATCGCGCTCGACCTCGAGCAGACCTACTGGCGCACCCTGCTGACCAATGCCCGCCTCTTCCCCGCGGCGGAGGAGACGCTGATCGAGCTGCGCGCGGCCGGCCTGCCGCTCGCCCTGGTGACGGACCTGACGGCGCAGATCCAGTTCCGCAAGCTCGTCTACTTCGGCATCGACCGCTACTTCGACGCGGTTGTCACCTCCGAGGAGGCCGGGGTGGACAAGATCGGCCTCAAGCCCTTCAACCTCGCCCTCGCCAAGCTCGGCCTGGGGCCGAACGATCCCGTCTGGTTCATCGGCGACTCCGACGCCGATGTGGTCGCGAGCAAGCGCGCGCTGAACGCCGCCACCTTCCAGAAAACCCCGGATGGCAGCCCCTCCTGGCGCGTGCATGACGGGGTGGACGCGACCTTCCACTCCTTCGCGGAGTTCCGCGACTGGTGCCGCACCGTGATCACGGCGGGATGAGCGGGATGAGCGAGTTCCTGGTCACCGGCCGCGAGGACCTGTACCGGTTGAAGGAGGCCCGCGGGCTGTCGCGCGTGGTGATCCGCACGGGCCGGCTGAAGTACCGCAACCTGGTGCCGCACGCGCTGAAATACGGCGCCTGGGCGCTGGCCCCGGGGGGCACGCTGCTGGTGCAGGACGAGGGGCCGAACAGCTTCGACCTGATGCCGCGCTTCGTCTCCTTCAAGTTGATGCGGCAGTGGACCTACAAGCTGCTCGCCGGGGAGGCGGAGCCGGTCCGGCTCGACATCGCCAGCGGCGAGATCGAGCTGCGCCGCACGCGCCCGCCCACCCCGCCGGGCTGGAGCGCGGGCGTCGTCTTCTCCGGCCGGGACGACGAGCTGCCCCGGCTTCGCGCCTGCCTCGACTCCCTGCTGAAGCAGCCGGAGCTGCTGCCGGAGAACGGGGGCGAGATCGTGGTCAGCGGCCCGGCGGGCGGGGAGGGGTGCCTGGCCGGCTATCCCGGCGTCGGCTACCTCGTGCACGACATGCCTCCCGGGCCGCGGGTGATGATCTGCGCGAAGAAGAACGCGCTGATCCGCCACCTCAAGGGGCCGCGCGTGGCGATCATGCACACGCGCATCACCTTCGAGCCCGGCGCCCTCCGCCACGTGCCGGACGAGTTCGAGATCGCCACGCCCCGCGTTCTGACCGCCGGCCGGAACGGGTGGGACGACTATCTCTCCCTCGGCGTCCACGATGCCGGGCTGCCGGGCTACGCGCCCCGCCTGGCCGCCTCCTCCCTCCGCCGGGTGCCGGCGGAGCGCTATCTCGACCTCTATGACGAGGGGCCGCCCTATGTGGACGGCGGCGTCTTCCTCGTCCGCAAGGACGTGCACGCCCGCTGCCCCCTGAACGAGAACGTGGCCTGGGACGAGGCGGAGGACCTGGAATGGTCCCTGCGGGCGCTCGCGGAAGGGTTCCTGATCGACCTCGCCCCCGAGGCGCGGGCCTATTCGGCCGTGGGCAAGCTGCGCTCCCTGCCGCTGCCCGAGGCGCCCGCGCGTTGGGTGAGAAGCGCCCGGTCCGGCCTGTTCGCGGCCCGGCACCGGATCCGGGACGGGGCCGAGCGCCTCCTCGGGCGGCGCTGAAGGAGGGCTGGATGCAAAAGTCGCTTCTCTTCTTCGCCCTGCGGATCGGCAGCACCGCCTTCGCGAGCGCCTGGAGCTTTCTCCTGGCCTATACGCTCGTGCGGCTGATGGGGCTGGAGAACTACGCCTTCCTCGCCACGGTGATTGCCTTCGCCGCCCTCGTGCTGCAGGCCGATCTCGGCATCTCCATCCGCCTCTTCTCCCGCATGCGGCAGAACTTCCTCGATCCCACCAGCGGGTCGAGGGATGACCTGCGGAGCGCGACGGCCACGGCCCTCTGGGCCTATTCCGGCGCGGCGGTGCTGGCGACCGCCGCCTTCGCCGCCGCGGTCCATGTCTGGAACCTCGGCCCGGCCGAGCACCGGCTGGCGATCATCCTCCTCTTCGCGGGATCGGTGCTGCCGCTGCCCTGGATGGTGCTGCGCGTTGCCGTGAACGCCTGTGACCTCTACGTCGTGACGGAGGCGATCGACTGCGCCCGGCGGGGGGCGCTGCTGCTCATCACCGGCGGCCTCGCCTTCGGCCTGCCGCTCCTGGAATACGCCATCGGCTTCGTGCTGCTCTGGGCCGTGGCGCTCCTCGTGCTGTTCACCCTGGCACAGCGGCGGCTGGACCTGTTCCACGGGATCAGCGTGCGCCGGGGCTGGCAGGTGCTGCGGGAGGACAGCGCGGGGCTGATTGCCTCGGCCAAGCTGTCCGGGTCGGACTTCCTGATGTCGATCTTCCCCTACTACGTCATCCCGCTGACGCATCCCGAGGCGGCGGCGCTGGTGGCCTTCGACATGTTCTACAAGGTGACGCGCTTCGGCCTGACCTCCTATCTCACGGTCACCGAAACCCTCCTCCCGCACCAGACCCGCGCCTATCACACGGCGAACTACCGGATGATGTCCCGCGCGACGATGCTCTCCTTCGCCCTCTGCTCCATTCCGTGCATCGTGGGGGCGGGGATCATCTACTTCTTCGGGGACCGGTTCTTCGGAACGCTACTCGGCCATCCCGGGATCGTTTCGGCCCAGATGCAGCTCAACATTTGCGCCATGCTCTTCTTCATGCTGCTGCAGGTGGCCAGCGGCGCCGTGATGGCGGGAGTCGGCAAGCTGGCCCCGCTCGCGCGGCGAGCCTCCATCACGCTGGCGGTAATGCTCCTCTTCTCCCTCGGCTCGGGGCTGGCGGGGTGGAGCAGCGACAACTTCGTGACGGGATACGTGATCCTGTTCGGCTGCGAGGCCGTTTCCTACTTCCTCCTCCTCCTCTCCGTCCTGCACCGGCTGCGCCGCGCGGCACGGGCGGAGGCGGGCGGGGTGCCGGCCGGCCCGCTCGGCGAAGGTGAACTCGGAGCAAGCCGTTGACCCATCAAGCAGACCTGACGGAGACGATGATGAGCACCGAGGGTGAGGACGAGGCGATCACCCGGCGCTACGCCGCGACGCAGGAAAAGCTCTACATGACGATGCCCGAGGCGGAGGCCCTCTCCCGCCAGGTCGGGCGGGAGCTGAAGCGCGTGCCCGACCGGTTCGACCTCGTGGTCGGGCTCGCCAACGGCGCGCTGCTGCCGACCAGGATCATCGCCGAGGAGCTGGGCGTCCCCTACGAGATGGTGAAGGTGCGCCGCCAGGGGAGCCGATGGATCCAGCGGCTCCAGGGCGTGAAGCGGGCTCTCTCCCTCCCTTCGGGCCTGCTGACCTGGGGGCCCTTCGGCCTGTTCTGGTACTGGTTCCAGCGCCGCTTCAACAAGCTGGAGAAGTCCGAGAACTCCTTCGACTTCGAGGTGGCCGGCAAGCACGTGGCCCTGATCGACGACTGTATCGTCAGCGGCGGTTCCGTCCGCTACGTGCTGGACCGCCTCGTCGAGGCCGGCGCCGCCAGCGTACGGGTGGGCGTGATCTGCTGGTCGGACGACCAGAAGGCGATCGATCCCACGAAGAACGTGGTGCCGGACGTCTATCTCCACCGGGCCGTGCACTTCTATCCCTGGTCCAGCTCGAGCCCGCATCTCCAGGAGTTCGAGGGATGGCTGCGCGCCCGCAAGATGGAGCTGTGGACATGAACGCGACCAAGGCCGGGAGTGGCCTCCTCCTGCTCGACCTCGATGGCGTCGTGGTCTTCGAGAGCGGGCCGCCGCTGCTGGAGGCGCTCGAGATCCTGCGGCTGCATGATGGGCTGACCACCCTGCTGGACGGGCTGGACATGCCCGTGGTGGTGCTCACCCATCGCTCCCGCCGGGAGGCCGCGCAGATCCTCCAGGCGGCCGGGGTGGAGGTGTCCCGCCTCGGCGGCATCATGGCGGCGGAGGAGCTCCTCCGCGCCGGGCTTAAACATGGCGGGGTGGCCGGGGTGGTGCGCCACGGCCTCCGCAAGAGCTGGATCCTGCCCCTCATCGAGGAGCGCTTCGGCATCTCCCGCAAGGACATCGCCTTCATCGACGACCGGCTGGAGAACCTGCAGGACCTTCTCGCCCACGGTCTCGGCCTCGCCCTCCACGCGCCCTCGGATGTGGTGACCGCGCGCCGGGCGCTGGTGAGCTTCGATTTCGCCGAGGCGCTGGAGCGCATCGCGGAGTGGCGGGAGGGCCGGCTCGGGGGCGGGATCGTCGCGCTGCCCGCGCGGGAATACTCGGTGCTGGAGTGGCGCCGCACGGGGCTGCACACCCGCCGCCAGGGGCGGCACGTGTTCAACATGGCCCGCCGGGTCGGGCGGGCCATGCGGGAGACCCTGCGGCTGAAGCGGGCGAGCTGATCGCCCGCAGCCCTGCGGTCAGGCGCGGCCGAACAGCCGCCTGAAGGCCTCCGCGCAGCGGGGATAGAGGCCGCCGGAGAGGGCCACGTCCACGCGCTCGAAATAGCCGTGATAGGCCATGAGGTCGTCGGCCGCGTCGAACCAGGCGGCCATGCGCTCGATGAAGAACGGATCGTCCCCGCCGCCCCGGCCGCCATGGGCGCTCTCCGGCCGGGTGCCCCATTCCGGGAAGGAGATCCGCTTGCCGTGCTGGCGGGCGAAGCTGATCTGCCACTGCAGGCCGAAGGGGGTCCAGATGTACTCGTCATGCCAGCGGGCCTGGCGGTCGTCCTTCGAGCGGGCGTTCCACCACTCGTTGTAGACATCCGCGCCGATGACATCGACGTAGTCGGCGCCCGGCCAGGCGCGGTCGGTCTCCATGGCCTTCCGGCCGAGAGTGGGGCACCAGTCGAATCGGAAATCTGGCGATGCGCGGCGGTAGACATCCACGGTCCGGCGCCAGTAGCGCTTGAAGCTCTCGGGGTCGTCGCCGGCGAACCAGGGCATCCAGCGGCCGTTGAACTCCCAGCCCAGCCGCACGGTGCAGCGGCCCAGGCCGCGGCGGACCAGCTCGCGCGCCATTTCCCGATGATGCGTGTCGTAGTCCCCCGCCGCCCCGCGGGCGAGGCTTGAGCCCCCGCGATAGGGGATCATCGGAATGCCGAGGATCAGGTGATAGGGCTTGCCCTGGTAGCTCCGTGCGAGGAAGCGGACGCTGTTCAGCATTTCCGGCCAGCCGCCGGTCTCGTCGGCATTGTCCACCACCCCATGGATCCTGCGCCCGAGCCAGCGCTCGTAGTCCGGCAGCTTCTCGCCCCCCGCGACGATCGGCGCGAAGACCGCGAGGCTGCGGAGGCGGGCCGGCTCCCGGGGATCGGCGTTGGGGAGGGGAGGGGGCGGCATGGGGGGAGGGGACAACCCTGGTTTCTCTCTGCTGCGTGCGACGGCGTGCCCCGCGCGGAACGCCGGGGCAAGATGCCCGCGGGGGCGGGCCGGGCGCGGCCACCGGCCTTGCCGGGGCCTGTTTCGGAGGACCCGGGCACCCATATGGCGGCAGCGCGGAACGGGAGCCAGCTTGCGACGGAGCGTCGCCGGCGTGCAAGGGCGGCCCGTCCGGGATAATCGCTCGCTGGATCGTGAGTATTCGCTCCCGGGCTTTCGTCTAAAAAGGCGTGGACCGGTCGCGAAACTGCCGCATGGCAGCGCCAGGTTGGATGGTCGTGGACGGGATGGCGAGCTGTCCTGGATCAGGCGGGACAGAAACGAGTCGCCCCGTGAGCAAGATCATGCCTCGATCACGGCGAGTTTTTCCGTCTGGAAAACGCGGGAAATACGGTTTCGAGGGAAGTAACGCGGGTGTTTCGCGTCGCGGTTGCTGAAACAATGGTGCCTGATCTGGCCCGATATCTCGACCGAACGTGATCGAAATCATTCTTCATTTTTGATACGCTCTGCGACGCGCGGTGTATGCTGCACCACAGCAAGCAGATCGAGTTTCGGAACGGCGTGGCCTTCCGACGCGCCGAGTGCTTCCCGTCGGCGGCAACGCCGTTCCCGAGGCGAGGTGGGGATCATGCCTTTCTCTGAAGTTTTAGGTCTCTTCTGGCGACGCAAGATGCTGCTGCTGTTCACGGCGCTTCTGACGGGCGCCCTGGGCTATATGGCGGCGCGTTCCACGCCGAGCCGCTATGTCGCTGAGGGCCTCCTGCTCTTCGACAACCAGCAGCCCGCGATTCCCGAGCTGAACCAGTACGTTCCCTCCAACTCGGCGCCGCCGAACCAGCGGATCCGCACCGAGGCGGACGTGTTGCGCTCGCGCCAGCTCGCCGAGGATGTGGTGGAGCGGACGCCGGTCCTGCCGGAAGTGACGGAGAAGCCCTCCTTCCTGGGCACGCTGCGCCAGGAGGTGACGGGCGCCGTGGCCAACCTGATCACCGAGATCCGGGAAGCCATCGGCATGCCGGCCGACGGCGCGGAGACCGACAGCCGCGACCCGGTGATCGACCCCAAGCACATCCAGCTCGAGGAACTGCAGCAGCGCCTCGACATCCGCACGACGGATAACAGCAACGTCGTCGGCATCCGCTTCACCTCGACCTCGCCGGTGATCGCCGCGAATGTTGTGAACACCCTGATGGACCGCTACATCGCGCTCGACATCGATGCGAAGCAGCGGTCGACGGAGCAGGCGAATCGCTGGCTCTCCGAGCGCCTCGCCGTGCTGCGTGAGGAGGTCGAGGCCGCGGATTCCAAGATCCAGGCTTTCCGCCGGGAGACCGGTCTGCTGGAAACCTCGATCGGCGCCGTGAGCACGGTGCAGCTGACCGAGGACCAGAGCCGCGTCGCCGTGGCGCGGCAGGAACTCTCCCGCGCGCAGGCCGCCCTCGACGCCGCCACCCGCCCGGGTGGGCGCGGGGCGACCACGGAAGCGCTGGCCTCCCCCGTGGTTCAGGCCCTTCGCGCCCGCGAGGCCGAGGTGGTGCAGCGCGCAGCGACCCTGGGCGCCGGCCTAGGCGCCCGCCACCCCGACCGCCGGGCCGTGGACGCCGAACTGCGCGACCTCCGCGCGCAGATCGACAGCGAGACGGGCAAGATCATCACCGCCCTTCGCCGGGACGTGGACGCGGCCCGCTCGCGGCTCGAAGCCTCCCAGGCGGCGCTCAACACCTCCCGCACGGCGGCCCGTGGCGGTGCCGAGGCGACGGTGACCCTCACCCAGCTTACCCGTGACGCCGAATCGCGCCGGGCGGTCTACCAGGCCTTCCTGGCCCGGCTGGAGCAGACCCGCCTCTCGGCGGCGCAGTTCCCGATCGCGCGGGTGGTCTCCCCGGCCACCGTGCCGTTCCGCGCCACCGGCCCCTCGGCCGGCGTGATCGGCGCGTTCAGCGCCATCGCGGGCTTCCTCTTCGTCGCCGCGCTGCTGGTGCTCCGCAACCTCGGCCGCAACACGGTGAACTCGCCGCGCGACCTGGCCCTCATCACCGGGGTCCAGAATGTCGGCAGCCTGCCCACCCTGCCCGGCGGCCGGCGGCGCGGCATGCCGAACCTCGTGCTGGAGAGGGGGGACTCGGACATCGCCGAGACCCTGCGCGCGCTGCGGATCAACCTGCAGTCCGTCGGCCGGGGCGGCCCGGCGAGCACGGTGCTCGTCACCTCCCCCTCGGCCGGTGACGGCAAGACGACCCTCGCCGTCGCTCTTGCCCGCCTCTGCGCGGCGGACGGGATGAAGGTGCTGCTGCTCGAAACCGACATGCGGCGCCCGCGCATCGCGGCCACGATCGGGGCTCCCCGCTCGCGCGGCAGCATCGAGTCCGTGCTGACGGGCAAGGCCGACCTTCGCGATGCCGTGCATGTGGACAGCCGGTCGGGGCTGCACTGCCTCTTCTCCGACCAGTCCGCCGCCCACCCGCAGCAGCTGATCGACTCCGACGCCTTCGCGGACATGCTCGACCGCGCACGTAACGAGTACCAACTGGTGGTCCTGGACAGCCCGCCGATCATGCGCGTGGCCGATGCCGTGCTGCTCTCCGCCTATAGCGACGTGATCCTCTTCGCCGTGGGCTGGGAGCGCACCTCCACCGACATGCTGGCCGAGGCGATCCGGCGGCTGCCGGAGGACGCGCGGGCCCGCACCGCCACGGTGCTGACCCGCGTGCGCCCGGGCCGGATGGATCCGCTGAGCTACTATGCCGGCTACGCCCGCAGCGGCCCGCCGCCGGCGCCGAGGCTTCCCGCCCCGTCCACCTGAGCGGGAACACGGGCAACTCCGACAAGGCCGGGCCAAGTGCCCGGCCTTTTTGATTCCGGGATCGACGCAGTGCAGGTGCCGGCCCGGGCTGCGGTCGGGACGAGGGAGCCGCTCACCCTCATCCTCGTTCGCAAGAGCGAACTCCGATCAGGTGAAGGCACCGGATCGGAAGATCATGTTGTTGGAGATAGATCCGTGCAGATGGGGTGAGCGGGAGGGACACGAGGCCGCTCTGGCCGATCTCTGCGAAGCAGAGGCGCAGCAAGCGAGGTTGCGCCTGCCAGGAACGCAACCTGGAGGACTGGAAAGGAGCGACGGGAAAGGTGGAAACGAGGCCTTGGCCTTAGCGGGAGAGGGGAAGCGCTTCGACGATGGTAGTTTCGCCACAACCGGGCGGCCGCGTCCTGGACGCGCCGCGGCAACGCTGGCGCTTCGGAGTGAGGGAGAGTTCCGCCAACTCGTCGCCCGTGCTGGAGCCCGAGCTGAAACCGGACCAGCCGGCGGCGAGCTGATCCCTCGGATTCTGCGAGCCCCTGCGGGCGCCCTGGCCCACCGGCGTCGCCCCCTCCGGCCTCTTCCCGCCCCAGGCTGCGATCATTTGCTCCTGGCGGCTCCGCGCACGCTCGGCCGCGAGCCTCGCCTCCTGCATCGCCTGCCCCGCAGGCCAGGCGGCGACAACGCGCGTGCGGTACACCTCCGCACGCTCCTCCGTCGATGAGTGATACCGCCCGACGGCGGCGATCCAGTCCGAGGCAGCCGTGTAGAGGCGCGTGAGGAAGCGCGCTGCGTAGCGCGCATTCGCCAGGGGATCGAAAGCCTCGTCGAGCGAGGGAAAAGCATCGGGATGATGGAAGAGGTTGACCTGCATGCAGCCGACATCGACGACGCGGATCCCCCGCGCCGCGAGTTCCTTCACGGCGTCCACCGCTTCGGATCGGCTCTCGAAGAAACGGCCCTGTCCCTCGGCGTTGATCGTCCAGGGCCAGGAGACGACACGGCCCGATCGCGGATCCAGCCGCCCGGACTCGACCAGCGCGATGGCGGAGAGAAGGCCGGAGGGAAGTCGCGCCTCGCGCTCCGCGCGCTGGATCGCCGCGCGGCAGAGCGCGCCCGGTTCCTCGGCAGGAGAGGGGGCCGCGTCGGCGCGGCCATTGGATAGAACGCAGACCACCAGCGCCGTCGCGAGGAGCGACGGCGAGAGGCGGGCGGGTCCGAGCCGCCAGTGGATGCGGCGCGGACTCACCCGGCCCCCTGTCAGAAGCGACGCTCGAACACGGTTACGACGTCGCCGGGTTGGAGCTGCGAGGAACGCTCGCCCAGATACTCGCGCGCAACGCCATCCGGGCCCCTGCGCGTGATGGAAACGCGGTCCGTCACGGCGCGATAGTTGAAGCCGCCGACCACCGCCACCGCGGAGAGCACGTTCATCCCCGGCTGGAAGGGCGTCTCGCCGCCGCGCTCGACCATGCCGAGCACGAAGATCGGCCGGTACTGGTTCACCTCGACGGCGACCGAGGGCTCGTTGAAGAGCCGGCGCTCGCGCAGGGCTCCCTCGATCGCCCGCTCGAGCTGGGAAGTAGTGCGGCCCGCGGCGGGGATGGCGCCCACCAGAGGCAGCGCGACCCGCCCGGCATCGGTGACGCGGAACTCGCCGGTCAACCGGGGATCGTTGAACACGGTGATGCGAAGCTGGTCGCCCGTGCCGAGGAGGTAGGCGTTCGAGGTCTGCTCCGGCAGGGGCGGCAGGCCCGCGCCGGGGTTCGCGCAGGCCGCGACGAGCAGCGCGACGCCGAGCACGGCGGCACGCCCGATCTTTCCGGTCAGAAAGGATGGCATCTTTGGCATTCGACTCCCCTGATCATGATTCGGCGACAATCTTCCGTCCTGCATAGCAGCGCATTCAGAGCGCGGGAACATCGGCCTTGCGTGAAACGCGCACGGGAAAGGCCGCGTCCTGCTCCGCGCGAAGCCTGTCGATGAGCCGGCCTTCCGGAATCTCGACATCGTCGTAGGTCAGCACGGCGTCGCGCGGAAGATCCCGCTTGACCCGGCAGCCCTCCGCGAGGCCGATCGGAAGGAGCCCCTCGGCGCGCGACACCTCGTAGCGCTCCGCCTGGCCATAGGTCTTGTAGCCGCCTAGCCCATCGATGACGTCCCCCGCCGAGAGCGGAACCTTGGCGGTCGCGACGACATCGACGCGCGGGCCGTCCAGCGGCTGGATCACGGCATCGCCGCACAGCACGAGGCGTGCGACGGAGAGCGGCACCTCGAAATGGCAGAGGTGATACGGGGTATAGAAGCTGTATAGCGGACCTTTCCCGAGCTTGTAGAGATTGAGGTAGTGCTGCTGCTTCGGGTCGTCATGCGTGGCCAGGACATAGACGCCGGGGCCGGGCTTGCTGCCGACCACGTAGTCCACCGCCCCGCCGCAGGCGCGCAGCTGCTCCACATCGTACATGGTCGTCAGCTCATCGACATGGCCGGGATGGTTCATGCCGATCATGCCGCGCTTCGTCACGGTCATGCCCGTGGCATTGGCCACGATCGCCTGCTCGAAGCTGATCTTCGTGCCGTCGGCGAAGCTCGTCACCATCGCCGGGTCCTGGCCCCACTGCTTCGCGAAGCCCTCCTGCGTGGTCGGGTTGCGATAGGGATCCTGCAGCCCCTTCACGTTGCCGCAGACGAGCGGCGTGAGGCCGATCGAGACCACGAAGCGGTAGAGGTTCATCTGCACGCCGGGCTGGTCGCCATCGGCACCGGTGAAGATCACCCCGGCCGCATCCGCCTTGCGCTTGAGGAGGGGCCCCACGGTGCCGTCGAGCTCGGCATTCATGGACACCATATGCTTGCCGTTCTCGATCGCGGCGAGCGTGATCATCGCGCCGTACTCGATCGCGCCGGTCGCGTCGATCAGGCAGTCGAGATCGGCCCGGCAGAGCAGGAGCGGATCGCTGGTGATGGCGGACGCGCCCCGGGCCATGGCACCGGCCAGGGCGGCGTCGTCCTTCGCCTCCTCGATGTCCTGCACCCCCGCGATCTCGAAGGCCTTGCGGGCCTTCTCGATGTTGCGGTTGCAGATGACCACCAACTCCATGCCGGGCACCGAGTTGACGATCTGGTTCGTGATGCCCTTCGCCATGAAGCCGGCACCGAACATGCCGACCCGGATGGGCTTGCCGGCCGCCGCACGCTCACGAAGCAGTCGATCGTAGATCATGTCCCAGGCTTCCTGGCTTTGGGTTCAACGGAGGCCGCGGAGCGCGTCCGGGTTGTGGAAGGCCGGGTCGAAGGCCGGCCAGCTCAGGTCCTTGTCGGAGACAGTGACCGGCTCCCTCGGCCACTGTATGCCGAACTTCGGATCGTCGTAGCGGAGCCCGCGCTCCTGACCCGGCGTGTAGGCGTCGCTGGCCAGGTACAGGGTCTCCGTGCCGTCCCGCAGCGTGATGAAGCCGTGGGCGAAGCCGCGGGGAATGTAGAGCGAGAGGCGATTCTCCTCGTTTAGCTCGATCCCGAACCACTTGCCGTAGCTCGGGCTGTCCGGCCGCAGGTCCACCACCACGTCGTAGAGGGCGCCGTGCAGGCACCGCACCACCTTCACCTCCGCCGCCGGCGGAAGCTGGTAGTGCATGCCGCGCAGCGTGCCGGCCTTGTCATTGTAGCTGTTGTTCATCTGCACGAAGCGCGTGGCGCCCATGCCGGCGTTGGCGTACTCGGTCTCGCAGAAGGCCCGCGCGAAGAAGCCGCGGTCGTCGGCGCGCGGCTCCATCTCGATGACGAAGACGTCCTTCAGAGGGGTAGGATTGAACTTCACGCGGCCACCTGCTGGACTTCGAGCTTCTCGTTGAGCGCGCCGGTGTCGATCAGCTTCTCGAGCGTCACGAGACGGATCGCGGGCGACTTGCGGTAGTTCTTGTCCGAGAAGCCCTGGGCGGCCAGGTCGTCCCGCAGCTCCGCGATGGTGCCGTCCAGCGTCTCCGCCGGTTGATGGTCCGGGGCAAGCTGGCTGTAGAGGGCGAAGTCCACGCGGTAGGAGCGCTTGTCCGGCGGGGCGGAGGTGGCGATCGAGACCTTCGCCTCAGGCATCGCCCGGCCCACGGCCTCAGCCAATTCGCGGACCTGATAGTTCCAGCGCTCGGCTCCGACATTCACGGTCAGGAAGCTGCCGCCGTTCTCGGCGGTGCGCGTCGCGGCCCACTCGATCGCGCGCGCCATGTCACGGACATGGATCAGCGGGCGCCAGGGCGTGCCGTCGCTCAGCACGCTCACCTCGTGATTCGCGAGCGCGCCCGCGACGAAGTCATTGAGCACGAGGTCGAGGCGCAGGCGCGGGGCCATGCCGCAGGCGGTGGCGAAGCGGAGGCAGCTGATGACCATGCCGCTGTTGTCGAGGCCGCGCAACGAGCGCTCGGTCGCGATCTTCGAGCGGGCGTAGGCGGTCAGCGGGGTGACCTCGTCGTCCTCCGTTCGGGGACGCCCGTCCTCGGCGAAGCCGTAGACGCTGCAGCTCGAGGCGAAGACGAAGTTCTTTACCCCGGCCTCCGCGGCGGCCCGCGCGACCGTGACGCTCGCCTGGTGGTTGATCTCGTCCGTCACGGTCTCGAAGCGCTGGCCCATGGGGTCGTTCGAGACGGCGGCGAGGTGAACCACCACGTCGAAGCCCTCGAGATCCGCCTTCGTGATATCGCGGACATCACCGAAGCGCTGCTCGTCCAGCACCGTTTCGGGCAGCTGGCCGGTGGTGGTCAGGCAGTGCCCGAACCAGCCGAGGTCGTAGCCGACGAGATGGGCGTCTGGGAAGCGCTGGCGCAAATGCCGCGCCACGACCGGGCCGACATAGCCCATGTTTCCTGTGATCAGCACGCGCATGCTCAGTTCTCCCAAACGCGCCAGGGGGCCTTGCCGGACACCCACATCTTCTCGAGGTGGCTCCTGTCCCGAATGGTGTCCATCGGGTGCCAGAAACCATGGTGCTGGTAGACGGACAACTGTCCGTCGCTCACGAGGCGCTCGATAGGCTCGTCTTCCCAGGTCGTCTGGTCGCCCGCGATGTAGTCCCCGACCTTGGGGCTCAGCACGAAATAGCCGCCATTGATCCAGGCGCCGTCCCCGTTGATCTTCTCCTTGAAGGCCTTCACCTCGTTGCCATCGATGCGCAAAGCGCCGAAGCGGCCCTCCGGCTGGGTTGCCGTCAGTGTCGCGAGCCGGCCCTCGGCCTTGTGCAAGGCGATCGCGCGGGTAATGTCGACATTGCCAACACCGTCGCCATAGGTCAGGCAGAAAGCCTCGTCAGATGCGACATGGGGCAGGATGCGCTTGATGCGTCCACCCGTGAGGGTGTCCGCGCCCGTATCCACCAGCGTGACGCGCCAGTCCTCAGCGCGAGCGTTGTGGATCTTCACCTCGTTGCGCTTGAGGTCGATCGTCATGTCGGACGAGTACATTGAATAGTTCAAGAAATAGTCACGAATGACGTCGCCGCGGTAGCCCAGGCAGATGATGAAATCGTTGATGCCGTGGGCGCTGTAGATCTTCATGATGTGCCATAGGATCGGACGTCCGCCGATCTCGACCATCGGCTTCGGGCGTACCGAAGTCTCCTCGGCCAAGCGGGTACCAAGTCCGCCCGCAAGAATAACCGCCTTCATGCAACCGCTCCGCAATGCTGCCTCGATGCCATCGCAGGTTGGTCTTGGACGCAACCTGCAACGGGTGAACCTGTCTCGGAACAATCTACAAGGGAGAATAATCGAGGATAGGGAGAAGTGTATCATTTTTTGGCGAGTGGACGCGCTCCGGTTGTTTTCACGAGAACGTGTTCACCTCAAGGGCCCGAACACCTCTTAAATGATTTCGAGCCACTGAAACCATGTCTCACACTGCAGCGCTGAGCGCGAGACATGCGTCGCATTTAGATCATTTTTGAAGACTCTTGAGTTTTTATCGACCTCGATTGGATTTGGGGAACGCGATGACCAACCAGCCGGACGTGACCATCGGCATGCCTGTCCGCAACGGCGGCGAGCAGATCCGTGTGGCACTCGACTCGTTCCTTGATCAGACGAAGAAGGACTTTCGTCTTCTCATTTCTGACAACCAGTCCACCGACGATACGCTCGCGATCTGTCAGGAGTACGCAGTCCGCGACAGCCGGATCTCCGTCGTGTCGCAGCCGGTCAATCTCGGCATCTGCGGCAACTTCCGATTCGTCCTGATGCAGGCGCAGACGCCGTTCTTCATGTGGGCGTGCCACGACGATGTCTGGAGCCCCACCTTCATCGAGCGGAACCACGCAAACCTGCTGGCCAATCCCGGGGCGGTCGCGAGTGGGTCGAAGGTGCTGATGATCCCTGCGCATGGCGCGCCGCAGATGGCCAAGGGCACGTCGGCGCTGCGCGGCCCCGTGAACGAGAGGCTTCGCCGGTTCTTTGAGGCGCCCAGCGATGCGTCGCGCTTCTATTCCCTTTTCCGCACGCGCGAGCTGCAGGAGAGCTTCCCGGCCGATATCGACGTGTTCGGCTATGACTGGATCGTCTTGGCGCTGACCCTACTGAGGGGCGAGCACCTGGAGTTGCCAGAGGTCCTCCTGAAGCGGGACGACCATGACGCCGACCATTATCACAAGAGCCTTGTTCGCCGGCAGTCCCGCACGCTCCACCGCTTCCTGCCGCACCTGCCAATGGCGCTGACGCTCAAGCGCGTGCTGCCGGCGGAGCAGTGGAACGCCATCCGGCCGCTCGTGGTCCGCCGCAACATGATCGAGGCGCTGATGTACGCGCGCAGCCGCTTCCCTGCGCTCAGCCCCGCGCTGCAGCGCCTCTCTGCGCTCGAGAAGGATTTCCGGCACCGCCAGCTCGCCGCCGGCACACGTGGCGTGGAGAGCGGACCGCGCGATGGCGCCCCCGGCGCCCTCTAGAGGAGACCGCAGCCATTCTGTTCAATTCCTTCGAGTTCATCGGGATCTTCCTCCCGATCGTGCTCATCGGTTTCATGGCGCTCGCCGGGAGCGGTCGTCAGCGCCTCGCGGGCCTCTGGCTCACCTGCGCCTCGCTGGTCTTCTACGGCTGGTGGAACCCGATCTACGTGCCACTGCTCTTGGTGAGCATGGGCGCGAACTTCACGCTCGGCGGTATGCTGCGGCGGCGGCCGTCGCGCCCGCTGCTCTTCGCGGGAATCGCGGCGAACATCCTTCTTCTCGTGTACTTCAAGTACACGGGCTTCCTCGTGCAGGTGGCCGACCAGGTCACGGGCGCGGACTGGGTGGCGCCGCAGATCGTGCTCCCGCTGGCCATCTCCTTCTACACCTTCCAGCAGATTGCCTATCTCAGCGACGCGCATGACGGCGCGGTAGGCGAGCACGACTTCCTCAACTACTGCCTCTTCATCACCTTCTTCCCGCACCTCATCGCCGGGCCCATCACGCATCACCGGGAGATGCTGGACCAGTTCAGCAATCCGGATAACTTCCGGCCGCGGTTCGACAACATCTCGGTCGGCGCGACCCTCTTCGTGCTCGGCCTGTTCAAGAAGGTCGTCTTCGCCGACCCGCTCGGGGCAGAGGCGGCGCCAGTCTTCGCGGCCGCCACGGCCGGCGCGCCGATGCCTTTGCTGGATGCCTGGACGGGGGCGCTGGCCTACACCTTGCAGCTCTACTTCGACTTCTCCGGCTACAGCGACATGGCCATCGGGCTGGGCCTTCTCTTCGGGATCAGCCTGCCGGCGAACTTCGACAGCCCCTTCAAGGCGCCGAACATCATCCAGTTCTGGGCGCGCTGGCACATGACGCTGACGCGCTTCCTCACGGCCTACATCTACAACCCCCTCGTTCTCCGGGCGACGCGGGCGCGTGTCGCGGCGGGCAAGCCGCTTCCGCGGAAGGGCAAGATGAGCGTGGGCACCTTCCTCACCCTCGTCGCTTATCCGACCGTGGCCACGCTGATGATCTCCGGCATCTGGCACGGGGCGGGCTGGCAGTTCGTCATCTTCGGAGCGCTCCACGCCTTCTACCTCGTCGTCGCCAATGCCTGGCGTGCCTACAAGGCGCACCGGGGATGGGAGCTGGACAGCAGCAACCCGATCAAGCACGGCGCGGCGGTCCTCACGACCTTCCTCTGCGTCGTCGTCGGCTCCGTCTTCTTCCGCTCATCCGACGTTCCGGCGGCGCTGAACATGCTTTCGGGGATGGTGGGGATGCAGGGCGTCCAGCTATCGCCCATCCTGGCCAAGTTTCCGATGGTGTCGGAGATCGCGGCGATGCTCGGGATCGAGGTGTCCCAGCCGGCCTTCTTCCGGCCCACCGTGGCGGCCCAGATCGCGCTCCTCCTGCTCTTCGTCTGGACGATGCCGAACACGCAGCAGTGGCTCCAGCACTACCGCACGGCGCTGGCCTGGCGGCCCCGGCCGCACTGGCTGGAGGGCGTCCTTCCCGGCATGTCCTGGCGGCCGTCGCCGGTCTACGCCGTCGTCATTGGCGTGGTCGGCTTCTATGTCCTGGCCAGGGCCATGTCGGTCGCGCCGACCGAATTCCTCTACTTCCAGTTCTGAACCTCGCGAAACGGGAAAGACATGGAACAGCTCGCCTGGCTTCCAGCCCATCCGGATCTCGCCGTGGCGATCACCGCGGCGCGCCGCGAGGCCGATCCTTCGGCAGCCCTTGTAAAAGCCGTCCGCCTCGCCGGCTATCGGCGGGACTTCACGGCGACTGGCCGCATCGACAAGCTTGCCGCCCGCGCCCTCTCCGAGGGCGCGGAGCCGGCGGCGGCGGGGCTGATGCCCTATCGGCTCGCCATCCTCGCTTCCCACACCGTCGATCATCTGGCGCCGGGCATCCGCGTGGCGGGCCTCGCGCGGCGCCTCGCTCTCTCGGTGCATGTGGCGCCCTACGGGCAGTACCGTCAGGCCCTGCTCGGCCATGATCCGGAGCTGGAGGCCTTCCAGCCCCAGATGGTCCTCCTCGCCCTCGATGCGCGCGACGCGCCGCTGAACCTTCCGCTCGAAGCCTCCGAGGAAGCGGTGGCGGAGGCGGTTCGCGGCCGCGTGGAGGAGTTGCGGACCCTCTGGCGCCGTGCGCGGCAGCGCTTCGCCGCGCAGGTCGTGCAGCAGACCCTGGTGGCGGCCGATCCGCCCGTCTTCGGCTCCTTCGAGGGGCTGGTGGCGGCATCTCCCACCGCGATCGTCGAGCGGCTCAACGTCGCCATCCGCGCGGCGGCGCGGGAGGAGGGCGTGCTGCTGCTCGACCTTGCCTGGGTGGCCGCGCGGCACGGGCAGGGGATCGGGCTTGCGGATCCCGTCCGCTGGCATCAGGCGAAGCAGCTCGTCAGCCACGTGCTCGCGCCCTTCTACGGCGATCTCGTGGCGCGCATCGCGGGCGCCGCCGCGGGCCTCTCGCGCAAGTGCCTCGTGCTCGATCTCGACAACACGCTCTGGGGCGGGGTCATCGGGGATGACGGCATCGAGGGAATCAAGCTCGGGCAGGGCAGTGCGACGGGCGAGGCCTTCCTCTCCTTCCAGCGCTACGCGGCGCTGCTGGGCAAGCGGGGCGTCATCCTGGCCGTCTGCAGCAAGAACGACCTGGCGGTGGCCGAGGCGGCCTTCACCAACCACCCCGAGATGGCCCTCAGGCGGGCCGACATCGCCTGCTTCGTGGCGAACTGGACGGACAAGGCCAGCAACCTGCGCCACATCGCGAAGACCCTCAACATCGGCCTCGACAGCCTCGTCTTCGTCGATGACAACCCGGCCGAGCGCGACATCATCCGTCGCGAGCTGCCCGAGGTCGGCGTGCCCGAACTACCCGAGGACGTGGCGGGCTATGCCGAGCGCGTGGCCGATGCGGGATACTTCGAGACCGTCTCCTTCACCGCGGACGACGCGGCGCGCGGGCGCGCCTACGCGCTGAACGAGGAGCGCCGGGCCGCGCTGGAGCAGGCATCCGACATGGATGGCTACCTGCGCGGGCTCGGGATGGTGATGACGGCCCGCAGCATCGGCGCGGGCGACCTGCCGCGCGCGACGCAGCTCATCAACAAGACGAACCAGTTTAACCTGACCACGCGCCGCTACACCGAGGCGGCGGTGGAGGAGCTGGCCACCAATCCCGAGGCGCTCGCCCTTTCCGTGCGGCTCAGCGACAAGTTCGGGGACAACGGGCTCATCAGCGTCATCCTCGCCCGGCCGGATCCCGCCCTGCCGCGCGGCGAGCTGCTGATCGACACCTGGCTCATGAGCTGCCGCGTGCTCGGCCGGCAGGTGGAGCAGGCGACGCTCGGCGTGCTCATCGAGGAGGCGCGGCGGCGCGGCATTGAGGCTCTCGTCGGCGAGTACAGGCCGAGCGGGCGGAACAGCATGGTGGCCGAGCACTATGCAAGGCTTGGCTTCACGCCCTGCGCCTCGCCGGAGGGTGCGCAGCCGGACGCGCTGTTCTGGCGCCTGGAGATTGGCACGGCGACCGTGCCAGCCCATTTCATCCAAGTCGAAACCAGCATCGAACAAGCGGTGATGTCATGACCGAGGCCGAAGTCTACAGCAACCTCACGAGCGTCTTTCGGGAAGTCTTCGACGACGACACCCTGCAGCTGACCCCCGAGACGACCGCCGACGATGTGGATGGCTGGGACAGCGCGGCGCATGTGAGCCTGGTCGTCGCGGCGGAGATGCGGTTCGGCCTGCGCTTCCGCACGGCCGAGTTGGAATCCCTGCACAACGTGGGCGAGTTCGCTCAACTTATCCAATCCAAGCTGGAGGCACGCTGAAGCCATGTCTGCTCCCGCATCGGAGAGGCGCGTCGCACCCGGCCGGGCCGGATCGGGCGGGGGAGGGAAGGGGGATGCCCCGCGCGCGGAGATCAAGCCGCGCTACATCTGGACGATGCTGGGGAGCCTGGCCGGGAGCTTCCTGCTCTTCTATCTCTTCCTCTTCGGCCTGTCGGCGACGGACAACCTGCCGCCGCCGAGCTTCGCCAACTCCATCTGCGTGGACGAGAAGCTCGCCTTCCACCGTGAGAACCCGGACCGCAGGCCCAACCTGCTCGTCATCGGCTCGTCCGTGGCCTGGCGGCATTTCGACGGGGACGTGGTGGCGCAGGAGACGCCGGCGGCGATCCCGCTCAATGGCGGGTTCTGCGGCCTCACGGCCAACCAGAGCGCCTATGCCGGCAACTGGCTTCTCCAGCATTACTCCGGCGTGCGGGAGGTCCTGCTGATCGCGAGCCCTGAGGACTTCAAGGCCTGCACCAAGTTCCGCACCGAGGTCTTCGACGCCAGGGATGCCGACGCCTATGTCTTCGGCAAGGCCTCCCCCTGGCCCTACTACATCAAGTACTTCTCCCCGGGCTCCCTCCTGCGCAACGCGATGACCGTGGCGAAGCAGCGCTCGGGAGAGAACGCGGTCGATCCGCTGGTCTTCGACCGCTACGGCAGCGGGCCCGTCCGCATGACGGGGGACCGGGACACGCTGCTCTACGGCGCTGTGGAACGTCTGGACCAGACCTGCTTCGAGGCTCTCGGCCAGATGGCAGCCAAGATGAAGCAGGAGGGCCGCCGCCTGATGGTCGCCTCCACTCCCATGCACCCGGAGTGGAGGGCCCTCTACGACGCCGATGGCGCGGTGCTCAGGCAGTTCAGCACGCGGATCCGCCAGGCCATCGAGCCTTTCGGGGGCGAGTATTGGGATGCGGCCTCGGCAGGGCTGATCGGCGAGGAAGGGTTCTATGACGGCATCCACCTCCGCTGGTCGGCCGTCGCGCCCTTCAGCGCGGCGCTGGCGCAGCAGTTCCAGTTCGGCCGCGCGCCGGTCTCGGTCGCTGCCCAGAATTCCGACCGGAAGCTGTAGTACGAAGACAGGACCGGCCGCCCTCGGCGGCCGGGCTCCTGCATCGGGCACGCTTGAATAAGAAAGGGGCCTCCGGCATGTCCGGAGGCCCCTTTCTCTTTCCCGCTCCGGGCCGGCTCGGCCAGCACCGCCTGCGGCCCCGTGGCCGGGAGCCCGCCCGGCCAGCCGGGCGCAGGCTCTGCCTACAGGGAGAAGCGGAGGCGGAGCTGCACCTGGTTGCGGCCGTACTCGCTGACGCCGTTCGGCGCCTCCAGTCGCTCGGTGTGCTGGTAAAGGCCGATCAGCGCGATGTTGCGGTTCAGCGACCAGCGCGCCTGGACGAGTCCGATGCCGTCGGAGACGGTGCCGACGCCGCGGGGATACTGCCGCCGCTCCGCCCGGATCTCGCCGCTGACGATGACGTTGCGGAGAAGTTCATGGTCGACGGTCAGCCGGGCCGCCGTGCGGGTGAAGCTCACGCTCGATTCGCGGATCGACTCCTCGATCGTGCGCGAGAGGCCGAGCGAGAGGGTGGTGAGCTGGGTCGGGACATAGGTGATCTGTCCCTCAAAGGCCGCGCCGGAGAGGGACTTCAGCCCGGGCTCCTCGTAGTTCCGGTTACGGTAGCCCGCGACGAATCGGCCCTGCCACAGGCCCGTGAAGTCGTACTGGAGGCCACCCTGGGCCTCCCAGGTGAAGGAGTCGCGGCCGCTCTGCGAGGCTTCGCGGTAGGTGATGTCCTGCAGCCGCACGAGGGCGAGGATATAGCGGCCTGGCACGAAGGCGTAGTCCGCCGTGAACTCGCCGAGGAGGATGTTGTGGTCGTTGACGGAGGTGATGTCTCGGAAGTTGCCGACCGTCACGTCCTGGTACCGCTGCAGCCGGTAGTCGACGGTCGTGCCGAGGCGCACCCGGTTGAAGGCCGCCGTGCCGCCGACCTGGAAGATGTCGGTATCGAAGGGAATCGGAACGCGCGACCCTTCCTGCTGGACCTCGAAGTTGTCGGTCTCGTAGTGGCTCCGGATGTGGTCGTAGCGGAACTGCAGCGATGATGCCCGGCCAATGTCATAGCGCCCGAAGGCGCCGGCGCTGTAGTCGAGCCAGTTCAGGTCGCTGTCCTGGAAGTACTGCCGCGTTGCCTGGCTCGCGGTGACGCCGAGCGCGTGCCGGGACCAAGTGGTCGCGCCGCTGACGGCGAGCTGCTGCTGGGCGAAGGCGCCGGTGCGCTTCTCCCCCTGGCCGGGCACGAGGTTGTCGTCATAGCCGACGCCGGCGTCCACGGACGCGTCCAGCCGGAAGCCGGGGAGCCTCACGCCCAGCGGGTCGAACTCGGGCCGCTGCCGGGTGAGGACCGTGACGCCGCGGGCCGTGTCCTCGGCCCTGAAGGTCGTCTGCGCCTCCGCGGAGAGGGGCGGCAGCAGCAGGGTCAAGGTGCTGGCCAGGGAGGTGGCCACGAGGGCCCGGTGCGAGCTGGGTTTCATGGGACGATGCCGGACCAGGGATGCGAATGACGACTGGGCGTTCATTCGTCCATCGTATGAGACGGCTATCCGACCGACTAGCCTTCTCACGAGATTGACGCAGCATCGGCTTGCCGGCGTGTGGAATTGGACACGCCGGAGCGGTGGGGGAGGCTACCTGCTTGCGGCGATGTGGCGAGGGTGGTGCCGGGCATGGCCGAGGCGCTCGCAAAGCGCGTTCGGGCGATCTCGGGAGACTGGTCAGCTCACCGGCAGACAGGGTGTGAAGCTCAAGGACCGTTTGGCCCGGCCTTGGTCAGAAGAGGATGAAGCCGATCGCGAGCCAGAAAGGAATGGAGAGAATCAGGCCAACCACGATGCCGAAGGCGGGACCCCTGCCTCTCTCGATCGTGGCAGCCCGGTCCTTGTCCATAAGGCGGCGTTCGACGCTCCCGTGAGAACCGGGCCACCAAGGCCGCATGGTCGTCGAACGAACCAGTCCAACCATCGTCCATCACCTTGTTTCAGGGACGTTAACCTCGCTTCAATCGAGTTAACGTCCGACTACCAAGGGAGGAAATCATAACTTGATTGTGATATCAAGTGATGGTGCTGCCGGTAGGATTTCGGCCTAGGCGACCCCTGCCTTGCTTGACAAACGCAGGGGGCTCTGCCTGGAAGGAAGGGCAGGGGGGCCTGATCAGGGCGTGACGCTGAGCCCCGTGCTCATACCGCGCCCCGCCTCATCAGAACCGCCGGCACGGTCTTGGCCAGGATCTTGATGTCGCCCCAAAGGGAGAAGCTCTGGACGTACCGGGCATCGAGCGCGACGCGCTCGCTGTAGCTCGTGTCGCTCCGGCCGCTCACCTGCCAGAGACCCGTGACACCAGGCCTGACGGCGAGATAGGCCGACGCCGCGGGCCCGTACTGCTCGATGAGCTCGGCCTGCACCACCGGCCGGGGGCCGACCAGGCTCATGTCGCCGCGCAGCACGTTGATCAGCTGGGGGAGCTCGTCGAGACTCGTCGCGCGCAGGAAACGCCCGATCGGCGTCACGCGCGGGTCCTTCGGCAGCTTCCGCGTCCGATTCCAGAGATCCGCCGCAACAGGGTCCTGCGCGAGCAGCGTCGCCAAGGCCTGCTCCGCATTCGGAACCATGCTGCGGAACTTCAGGCAGCGGAAGGTACGCCCGCCCCGCCCGACGCGCAGGTGACCGAAGATCGCGTTTCCACCATCCGACCTGACGATCAGCGCGATGGTCAGCATGAGGGGAAGCAGGATGACGAGCATCGTCGCCGCGAGGACGATGTCGAGGCCCCGCTTCGAAGCGAGCTGCCATCCATGCTGCCCAACGTCTAGGTCGATCACGCGCACCGGCCGAAACGCGCCCTCCCCGTCTGCTCCGGCGACGCGAGCGGCCACACTCGTATCAATCATTCGCCAAGATCCTCCTCAGCTGCAGATCGGCGGCCTCCCTGCCCACAGATCCCAAAGAACGACGAGCCTCACCTGAACTCTTGTGTACATATCTTCACACTCCTCAGCGATTAAGCAATCTGTTCTAAAATCACGTAATGCTGAGCCGCGTCTCGGGAAGCGAGAACATGAAATGACACAAAAAGAGCATCACGATGACAACCGAAGGTTGAGTGAAGCGTTCCTGTATGGCGGGACGATTGAAATCTTCCCACTTTGATCCCGTCGTGCCTGCTCCATTAGCTCCCGAATATTGCGGGAATGGGGCAGCATCAGGCGGGAATACAGGCGAGCAACACCAACTCGGCATCTTCGTGCGAAGAGGCTTTCAGTTCTGGTGATCCGGCGACGCAGCGTATTCCGGCAGGACGAAGCTCATTCGACTGCCCTAGGTTTCCACCCCTGCGCCACCTTTCGAAGACTTGCTCGGACGTTCGGGCCTTGGAAACGCCGCGGCCCGGTCTGTGTCATGCGCTGACCGGGCCGCCCGCCTCAAGGAAAAATCCCGGCATCACCGTAAACAACAGCGTGGGCGGCCGGGCGAGAAGCTCGCCCTCTCACGTTCTCCCGTAAGTATCCTCGAAGCGGACGATG
Source organism: Muricoccus pecuniae (assembly GCF_014199205.1). Lineage (GTDB taxonomy): Bacteria > Pseudomonadota > Alphaproteobacteria > Acetobacterales > Acetobacteraceae > Roseomonas > Roseomonas pecuniae. The sequence continues at coordinate 225,809 of NZ_JACIJD010000007.1, forward strand.
TCGTCCTCGCCGAGGTAGGCGCCGGACTGGACCTCGATGAGGGTGAGCGGGATCATGCCTGGGTTCTCCAGGCGGTGGACCGAGCCGAGGGGGAGGTAGACGCTCTCATTCTCGCGCAGCAGGATGCGCTCGGCGTCCCTCTCGACGATGGCGGTGCCGTTGACCACCACCCAGTGCTCGGCGCGGTGGTAGTGCTTCTGCAGCGAGAGCTTCTCGCCCGGGCGGACGAGGATCTTCTTGACCTGGAAGCGGTCCCCCCGGATCAGCCCCTCGTAGTGGCCCCAGGGGCGGTACATGCGCCGGTGCGACCCGGCCTCGGGGCGGCGCGCGGCCTTCAGCTGGTCCACCAGCTTCTTGACGTCCTGGGCCCGGTCGCGGGCGAGTGCCAGCACCGCGTCCTCGGTGGCCACCACCACCACGTCCTCCAGCCCGACCACCGCGGTCAGGATGCCCTCCGAGCGCACGAGGCAGTTCCGGGCATCCAGCAGCTCGACCGGGCCATGGGTGGCGTTGCCCGCCCCGTCCTTGGGGCTGACCTGCCACAGCGCGTCCCAGGAGCCGACATCGGACCAGCCGAGATCGGCCGGCACCACCGCGGCCCTCTCGGTCCTCTCCATCACGGCGTAGTCGATCGAGATCGAGGGGGCCTCGGCGAAGGCCGGCCCGAGGCGGACGAAGTCGAGGTCGCGCCCCGCCGCCCCGGTCGCCTCGCGCACGCTCGCCAGCAGCCCGGGCGCGAAGCGCTCGAGCTCGGCGATCAGGGTCGAGGCGCGGGCGATGAACATGCCCGCGTTCCAGAGGTGCCGCCCCCCGGCCAGGAAGGCCGAGGCGCGCGCCGCGTCGGGCTTCTCGACGAAGGAGGCGATCGCGGACACCCCCTCCGCCCCCTCCAGCGCCGCGCCGAGCTCGATGTAGCCGAACC
>NZ_JACIJD010000008.1 GCF_014199205.1 Muricoccus pecuniae
CCGCCACTGATGGCCGAAACCACCCGTGCGACTTGCATGTGTTAAGCATGCCGCCAGCGTTCGCTCTGAGCCAGGATCAAACTCTCAAGTTCATCAGAACCCTCGGCCCGAAAGCCTCAGATCCATCCGAGGGACCCATAACCAGAACTCACTCGCTCACTTCTACTACCCGCGACCCAAGCCACGTGACACCGGTCGGAACCGCGCAGCACTGGCCACGCATCCCTCCCCAACATCAACGATCCACCCCAAAACAACCCAAACAGGCCGCCCGAGGCAGAAGCAAGAGCCACAAGAACTCTTCTCGTCTTCAGGAAAACAGATTTTCATGTGAATGAACGAACGAGACAAGGAACCGGGAAATCCCGGCTGGGCAAGCCCAACCCTGTCTCGATAAACCCGCCGAAGCATCAGCAGGGCGACGTATCTAGTGGCTCATCACCACCGCGTCAACCCCCTCAATCCGCCCCAACCAGGGTCACCAACCCGCCCCATCAGAAGCACCGTCGGTGTGGGGCGGCTTATATGGGGCCGCCCCAGACCTGTCAAACGGGTTTCACACACTTTCCACAAACGAACCGACGGGGCTCACCTCGAGCCCGTCCGGGCCGACGGTCACCCGCAGGCGGTCGCCGTCCTTCACGCTCCCCTCCAGCAGCAGCCCGGCGAGCCGGTCCTGCAGGTTGCGCTGGATGACGCGCTTCAGCGGCCGTGCGCCGTAGACGGGGTCGTAGCCCGCCTCGGCGAGCCAGTCGCGGGCGTCCGCGTCCAGCTCGAGCGTGATCTTCCGGTCGTCCAGCAGCTTACGCAGCCGGCCGAGCTGGATCTCGACGATGGAGCCCATGTCCCCGCGCGCGAGGCGCCGGAACAGGACGACCTCGTCGAGGCGGTTGAGGAACTCCGGCCGGAACCGCGTGCGGACCACGTTCATCACCTGGCCGCGCACGAGGTCCACGTCCTCCCCTTCCGGCTGGGCGGCCAGGATCTCGCTGCCCAGGTTGCTGGTCAGCACGATCAGCGTGTTGCGGAAGTCGACCGTCCGCCCCTGCCCGTCCGTCAGCCGCCCGTCGTCGAGGACCTGCAGGAGGATGTTGAACACGTCCTCATGCGCTTTCTCGACCTCGTCGAAGAGGATGACCTGGTAGGGCCGACGCCGCACCGCCTCGGTGAGCGCACCGCCCTCCTCGTAGCCGACATAGCCCGGAGGGGCGCCGATCAGCCGGGCGACGGCGTGCTTCTCCATGTACTCCGACATGTCGACGCGCAGCAGCGCGCGCTCGTCGTCGAAGAGGAAGCTCGCCAGCGCCTTGGTCAGCTCGGTCTTCCCCACGCCCGTCGGGCCGAGGAAGAGGAAGCTGCCGATCGGGCGCGAGGGGTCCTGCAACCCGGCGCGGGCCCGCCGCACGGCCTTGGAGACGGCTTCGAGCGCCTCCTCCTGGCCGACGACGCGGCGCCGCAGCTCGTCCTCCATGCGGATGAGCTTGGCGCGCTCGCCCTCCAGCATCTTCTCAACGGGCACGCCGGTCCAGCGGGAGACCACCGCCGCGACGCCCTCCTCGGTGACCGCCTCGTTCACCAGGCGGCCGCCGCCGTCGGAAGCCTCGGCGATCTTCTTCTCCAGATCGGGGATGACGCCATAAGTCAGCTCGCCGGCGCGCGCGTAGTCGCCACGGCGCTGGGCCAGCTCCACCTCGGTGCGGGCACGGTCAAGCTCCTCCTTGGCCTTCTGGGCGTCGGTGAGGCGGTTCTTCTCCGCCTGCCAACGCTCCGTCAGGGTCGCAGAGCGCTCTTCGAGCGAGGCAATCTCGCGCTCCAGCTTCTCCAGCCGGTCGCGGCTGCCCGCATCCGTCTCCCTCTTCAGCGCCTCGCGCTCGATGCGCGAGCGCAGGAGGTCGCGGTCGATCGCGTCCAGCTCCTCGGGCTTGCTGTCCACGGCCATCCGCAGGCGCGACGCGGCCTCGTCCACGAGGTCGATCGCCTTGTCCGGCAGGAACCGGTCCGTGATGTAGCGGTTCGAGAGGGTCGCGGCCGCCACCAGCGCGCTGTCCGCGATGCGGACGCCGTGGTGCAGCTCGTACTTCTCCCGGATGCCGCGCAGGATAGAGACGGTGTCCTCCACGCTCGGCTCGCCGACGAAGACGGGCTGGAAGCGCCGCGCGAGCGCCGCGTCCTTCTCCACATGCTTGCGGAATTCATCCAGCGTGGTCGCGCCGATGCAGTGCAGCTCGCCGCGGGCAAGCGCCGGCTTGAGGAGGTTCGAGGCGTCCATCGCCCCGTCCGCCTTGCCCGCGCCGACGAGCGTGTGCATCTCGTCGATGAACAGGATGATCTCGCCCTGCGCGGACTCGATCTCCGTCAGCACGCCCTTCAGCCGCTCCTCGAACTCGCCGCGGTACTTGGCGCCGGCCACCATCGCACCGAGGTCGAGCGCGAGGACGCGCTTGCTCTTCAGCGCCTCCGGCACGTCGCCATTCACGATGCGCAGCGCCAGCCCCTCGACGATCGCCGTCTTGCCGACGCCGGGCTCGCCGATCAGCACGGGGTTGTTCTTCGTGCGGCGGGCGAGGACTTGGATGGTGCGGCGGATCTCCTCGTCGCGCCCGATCACGGGATCAAGCTTGCCGTTGCGCGCGGCATCCGTCAGGTCGCGCGCATACTTCTTCAGCGCGTCGAACTGCTGCTCGGCGCTCGCACTGTCCACCTTGCGGCCCTTGCGCAGCTCGGCGACGGCGGCCTCCAGCTTCTGCGCGGTCGCGCCGGCCTTCACGAGCAGGCGGCCGGCCGGCGTGTCGCTCGCCGCGATGGCCACGAGCAGCCGGTCCTGGGCCACGAAGCTGTCGCCGGCCTTGGCAGCGCCGCGCTCGGCGGCGTCCAGCACGCGCACGAAATCGGGGGTGACCTGCGGCTGCCCGGCGCCGCCGCCGGAGACGCGGGGGTTCTTCGCGACCTCGGCATCCACCTCGCGCTTGGCCGCCGCGGGATCGCCGCCGGCCGCGCGGATAAGGCCGGAAGCCGCGCCCTCCTCGTCGTCGAGCAGCGCCTTCAGCAGGTGCTCGGGCGTGACGCGCTGGTGGTACTCGCGGATCGCGATGGTCTGCGCGGCCTGCAGGAAGCCCCGGGCGCGCTCGGTCAGTTTCTCGATATCCATATCTCTGCTGTCCCTCCACCCCGGATCGGAGCCCCGGGGGATCGATGGCGACCGCCCTCCCCGCCCCTCATCAGGCAACGGCTTAGGCGTTTGATCGGGATGTGGTATTGACCTCCGTCAAGCTTCAAGGGGCGCGCCCCAGGGCACGTTCCGCCAGGACGTATCCAGAGGACCTCCCATGCGTGTCGAGCGGCTGTACCGTTACCCCGTGAAGGGCCTCTCGGCGGAGAGCCTGGAGGAGGTGGAGCTGGCTGAGGGCGAGACCTTCCCGCACGACCGCCGCTTCGCCCTCGCCCAGGGCGACTCCCCCTTCGACGAGGCGGAGCCGCGCTTCCTGCCGAAGCAGAACTTCGCCTGCATGATGCGGAACGGGAAGGTGGTGCTCGTCCGCGCCGCCTACGACCCCCGGGCGGGAACCCTCGCCCTCGCTGCCGAAGGCCACCCTCCCCTCTCCGCCCCCACCGCCACGGCGGAGGGCAAGGCGGCGATCGGCGACTGGCTCGTCCGCTTTCTCGGCGATGAGGCGCGCCACGGCACGAACCCCGACGGAAGCCCCCGCCCGCCCCGCTTCACCGAGGCGCCCGGCCACGCCTTCACGGACCAGGCGCGCAAGGGCGTCTCGCTCATCAACCTGGCGACGCTGGACGCCTTCGAGAAGACGATCGGGCGGCGGCTCGATCCGCTGCGGTTCCGCGCGAACATCTACTTTTCCGGCCTGCCCGCCTGGGCGGAGCACGACTGGGTGGGCGGGGAGCTGCTCCTCGGCGGCGCCCGCCTCTCGGTCTTCAAGCGCACGGTCCGCTGCCCGGCCACCCAGGTTGACCTGCGGACGGGCGAGCGCGACTGCGACGTGCCGCGCCTCCTGCGCGAGCATTTCGGCCATGCCGACCTCGGCGTTCACGCGACCGTGCTCGAGGGAGGCCGCGTGGCGGTCGGGGACGCGCTGGAGCCGGCCTGAGGGGATGCTGCACCGCATCCCGATCATAGGTTAAAGCTTCTTCTCAGGAGTCCGGCCGGTGGGCCGGGCAGCGAGGAAGAAGCCCCCCATGCGCATCGCCCAGGTCGCACCGCTCGCCGAGGCCGTGCCGCCCAAGCTCTATGGCGGAACCGAACGCATCGTCTCCTACCTGACGGAGGAGCTGACCGCCCTCGGCCACGAGGTCACCCTTTTCGCCAGCGGCGACAGCGTCACCAGTGCCCGGCTCGAGCCGATGCTGCCCCAGGCCATCCGCCTCGATCCCTCGATCAGGGACGCCGTCGCCCCGCACATGCTTATGGTCCAGCGCGTGCTGGACATGGCCGCCGGCTTCGACATCGTCCATTTCCACATCGACCACCTCCAGCTGCCCGCGCTGCGCGGCCGGGGCGTGCCCTATGTCTCCACCTTCCACGGGCGGCTGGACCTGCCCGAGATCCAGCCGCTGATCGCCGCCTTTCCCGAGGCGCCCTTCGTCTCCATCTCGGACAGCCAGCGCCGGCCGCTCGGGCACATCGACGTCAACTGGGCCGGGACGATCCTGCACGGGCTGCCGGAGAATCTCCTGCCCTTCAGCCCGCGCGAGGGGGGCTACATCGCCTTCCTCGGCCGCATGTCGCCGGAAAAGGGACCGGACGCGGCGATCCGCATCGCCCGCACCGCCGGCATTCCCATCCGGCTCGCCGCCAAGGTGGACCGGGCCGACCAGGCCTATTTCGACGAGGTCGTCGCCCCGCTGCTCGACCAGGACGGGGTCGAGTTCATCGGCGAGATCAACGAGGCGGAGAAGGCGGAATTCCTCGGCGGCGCCATGTGCCTCCTCACCCCGATCGCCTGGCCCGAGCCCTTCGGCCTCGTGATGATCGAGGCGATGGCCTGCGGCACGCCCGTGATCGCCTTCAACCGCGGCTCCGTGCCGGAGGTGGTGGAGGACGGCGTGTCCGGCTTTATCGTCGAGGACGAGTTGGGCGCCCTCGCCGCGCTGAAGGGTGCCGCGGGGCTCGACCGCGCGCGGGTCCGCGCGGCCTTCGAGGCCCGCTTCACTGCCCGCCGGATGGCAGAGGACCACCTCGCCCTCTACCGTCGCCTGCTCGGCCAGGACCGCGCGAGCGTTCTCCGCGCCGTCTGAGCGAACGGGCCTGCCGGTCCGTCGCGCGCCGCCCCGGGGCAACCCTCGGCGCGGCACGCGTTTTCAACCAGCGCGTGCGGCAGGAGGGGATCGGCATGGATGACGACGGAATGGGCCCGCCGCGGCCCGAGGACGACGGCAGCTGGGCCGTCACCGCCACGGCCGCCACCGCCCTGGCCCTCTACCGCCCGCGCACGCTGAAGAACGGCTCCTCCTTCCTCGTCCTCGACCATTTCGGCGATGCCCAGGCCCTCGGCGCCACGGCGGAGGGCCTGTTCCACGAGGACACGCGCTTCCTCTCGCGCCTCTCCCTGCGGCTGGCCGGGCTGCGGCCCCTGCTGCTGTCCTCGGCGGTGAGTGCGGACAACACGGTGCTCTCGGTCAACCTGACCAACCCCGACATCCCCCTCGCCCCCGACCGCAAGCTGATGCGGGATACGGTGCATGTGGAGCGGCAGATGGTGCTCGGCTCCGGGATCGTGCGGGAGCGGGTCACCGTCCGCAATTTCGGCGACAGCCACCTCTCCTCCGAGATGTCGCTCACCTTCGCGGCGGACTTCGCGGACATCTTCGAGGTGCGCGGCCAGACCCGCGCCCGGCGCGGGGAGCGGCGCGCGGCCGAGGCGCGGCCGGATGGCAGCCTCGTCTTCTCCTATCTCGGGCTGGACGGGGTGGAGCGCCGCACCCGCCTCCGCTTCGACCCGCCGCCCGAGGGCGGGCCGGGACGCGACAACCGCTGGCCGCTCGAGCTCGCGCCGGGCGGGCAGCGGGTGATCGAGGTGTCCGTGCTCTGCGAGACCGGCCCAGAGCCGGCCGAGCCGACGCAGCCGCCCGGCTTCGACGGGCTCCTCGCAGGCATCCGCGCCTGGAGCGGCGAGCGGGGGGCGGAGCGGGCCATCGTCAGCTCGTCGAACCAGGCCTTCAACGACTGGTTCGCGCGCTCCGAATCAGACCTGACCATGCTCACCACCCAGACGGCGTCCGGCCCCTTCCCCTATGCCGGCATCCCCTGGTTCTCCTGCCCCTTCGGGCGCGACTCCCTCATCACCGCCCTGCAATGCCTCTGGGCGGACCCGGAGCTGGCGCGGGGGGTGCTCCGATATCACGCGAAGCTCCAGGCGACCGAGCTGGACCCCGCGCGGGACGCCGAGCCCGGCAAGATCCTGCATGAGAGCCGCAACGGCGAGATGGCATCCCTGCGCGAGGTGCCCTTCGGCCGGTACTACGGCTCGGTCGATTCCACGCCGCTCTTCGTCCTGCTGGCCGCGGAGTACGCGGACCGGACGGGCGACCTCGCCCTCATCCGCGAGATCTGGCCGAACCTCGTCGCCGCCCTGCGCTGGATCGAGCGCCACGGCGACATCGATGGCGACCTCCTGCTGGAATACGACCGGCAATCGGTGAACGGGCTGATCAACCAGGGCTGGAAGGACAGCTGGGACAGCGTCTTCCACGACGACGGCCGACTGGCCGAGGCCCCCATCGCCCTCATCGAGGTGCAGGCCTATGCGGAGGCCGCCTGGCGCGGCGCGGGCCGGCTGGCCCGGGCGCTCGGCCATGAGAACCAGGCCGAGGTCTGGACCGACCGGGCCGATTCCCTCCGCGCCCGCGTGGATGAGGCCTTCTGGATGGAGGACCTCTCGACCTACGCCCTCGCGCTGGACGGCGAGAAGCGGCCCTGCCGCGTCCGCTCCTCCAATGCCGGCCACGCGCTGCTGACCGGGCTGCCCTCCCCCGACCGGGCCCGGCGCATCGCCCAGACCCTGATGGCGCCGGAGAGCTTCTGCGGATGGGGCATCCGCACGATCGCGGAGGGGGAGAGCCGCTACAACCCGATGTCTTACCACAACGGCTCGGTCTGGCCGCACGACAACGGGCTGATCGCGCTGGGGATGAAGCGCTACGGGCTGAATGCCCAGCTCGAGCGGCTTCTGACGGGGATCTACGACTCGGCCCTGTCTGTGGACATGCACCGGCTGCCCGAGCTGTTCTGCGGCTTCGCGCGCCGCCCGGGCGAGGGCCCGACGGCCTATCCGGTTGCCTGCCTGCCGCAGGCATGGGCGGCGGCCACGGCCTATGCCACGCTCGGCGCGATGCTGGGCGTGTGCTTCCGCCCGGAGGACAACGTCATCCGCTTCCACCGCCCCTTCCTGCCGAGCTGGCTGGAGGAGCTGCGGATCGAGAATCTCAGGCTCGGGACCGCCGCGGTGGATGTGCGGCTGCGCCGGCACGAGGCCGATGGCGGCGTCTCGCTCAACCTGCTGCGTCGCCGCGGCGCGGTCGAGATCGCGGTCATCACCTAGCACTGCTTCCCCGGGGGCCGCGGCCCCCGGGCAGGGCGCCTACTGGATGGACTCGCGCGTGTCGCCGTCCATGGACGGGCCGTCATAGCCGTTAACGGCCGATTCGATTTCGGCCTCGCCACCGGCCTCACCCCCGCCTTCGTTCCCGGCGTAACGGCGGCCGCCATGCTGCGGGCCCGCCCCGCCGCCCTGCTGCTGCTGGGCCTGGTTCATGGCGTTGAGGATGCGGAAGTAGTGCTCGGCGTGCTGGAAGTAGCCCTCGGCCATCACCCGGTCACCCGAGCCGGTCGCGTCGCGGCCGAGCTGGAGATACTTCTCGAAGAGCTGCTGGGCGGTGCCCCGCATCCGCATGTCCGGCCCGATGGAATCGAACACGTGGTTGCGGTTCATCGGCTGGTTGCCGCTGTTGTGGTGCCGGGGACCGCCTCCCCCTCCTCCACCACCGCCGCCGCCATGTCCTCCCTGACGGAAGTTTCCGCGGCCGCGCATACGCTTCATGTTCATCTGGATCTGGTTCGCACTTCCATGCTCCCGCCGCCGGTCTGCGCGAAAGAGGGGCTCGCTAGGCCCCGTTCGGGACTGGCTGGAGGGATGATGATCACCGTGCCCGAGGGCACATCGGATTGTAAGGCCCGGATTCTTGTGCCTGGGGATGTTGTGCCTGGCGGCACACCGGAAGCGAGGCCAGCCCTGATGCGGGCGGTCGAGGCTCCGGCGGATCCGCCGCGCGTGTCGCGTGACGGGGCCGCGAGGCGAAGGTAGTGATCCCCGGCGATTCCTCCAAATGGTTTTTTCAAACCCGCCCGACAATAAGCGCGCGGGGGATCCCGCCCAGGTCGGGCCGGCACCCCAGGACGCGCAGCCCCGCCGCGCGCATCAGCGCCCCCACCCCCGCCTCCTGCCCCTGGCCGAGTTCCAGCACCGCTTTGCCGCCCTCGGCCAGGAGGCCGGGCAGCGCGGTGGCGAGGGCGCGGTAGGCGTCCAGCCCGTCCGCCCCGCCGTCCAGCGCCAGGGCGGGCTCGTGCAGCGCCACCTCGGGCATCAGCCCGGGAATGGCGGCGGTCTCGATATAGGGGGGGTTGGAGAGAATGAGGTCGAAGCGCCCGGCCAGGGCGGCGGCCCAGTCCCCGGCGATGATGGCGGCCCGCTCCGCCAGCCCGTTGCGCAGGGCATTCGCCCGAGCGAGGGCCGCGGCCTCGGGGCTGCGGTCCACGCCGATGCCGAAGGCATGGGGGAACTCCGCGAGGCAGGCGAGGAGCAGCGCCCCCGTCCCCGTGCCGAGGTCGAGCAGCCGCGTCACGACGGCCCGGTCCGGGAAGGCGCCCAGGGCAGCCTCCACCAGCGTCTCGGTGTCGGCGCGCGGGATGAGGGTGGCGGGGGTGGCCAGGAGGTCGAGCGTCCAGAAGCCGGCATGGCCGAGCAGATGGGCCATGGGCACGTTCCGGGCGCGGGCGGCGAGCGCCTCTCGGAACCGGGCCTGGGCCTCGGGCGCGACGGGCGCGCGGGGGTCGCGCAGCAGGTCTTCCTGCCGGCAGCCCATGGCATGGGCGAGGAGCATCCGCGCCTCCAGCCGGGGCGCCTCCACCGCCGCGGCGCGCAGCACCTGCCCGGCCTGGCAGAGGAAGGCGCCGACCGAAGTGCCATGCTCGGAGCCGGGGGGCTCGCAGCCGCTCACCCCTCCTCGGCCGCCAGCCGCGCGGCCTGGTCCTCGGCCATGAGGGCGGAGAAGATCTCCTCGAACTCGCCCATCATCACCCGGTCCACCTTGTGCAGCGTCAGCCCGATGCGGTGGTCGGTCACGCGCCCCTGGGGGAAGTTGTAGGTGCGGATGCGCTCGCTGCGGTCCCCCGTGCCCACCTGACCCTTGCGGTCGGCGGCGCGGGCACCGGCCAGGGCCTGGCGCTGCGCCTCGTAGATGCGGGCGCGCAGCACCTTCATCGCCTTGGCGCGGTTCTTGTGCTGGGACTTCTCCTCCTGCATCGCCACCACGGTCCCGGTCGGGATGTGGGTGATGCGGACGGCACTGTCCGTCTTGTTCACGTGCTGCCCGCCGGCGCCCGAGGCGCGGAAGGTGTCGATCCGCAGGTCGCTGTCGTTGATCTGCACGTCCACCTCCTCCGCCTCCGGCAGCACGGCGACGGTGACGGTGGAGGTGTGGATGCGGCCCTGGGTTTCGGTCGCCGGCACGCGCTGGACGCGGTGCACCCCGCTCTCGAACTTCAGCTTCGCGAAGACGCCGCGGCCGGTGACGGAGGCGGAGGCGCCCTTGATGCCGCCCGCCTCGCTCTCGTCCCATTCCAGGAGCTCGAAGCGCCAGCCCTGGCTCTCGGCGTAGCGCTGGTAGCCACGGAACAGCTCGGCGGCGAAGAGCCCGGCCTCGTCGCCGCCCGCCGCGGGGCGCACCTCCAGGATGGCCGAGCGCTCGTCGGCCGCGTCCCTCGGCAGGAGCATGATGCGGATCTCGTGCTCCAGCGCCGGCACGCGATCCCGCTGCTCGTAGAACTCGGCCTCGGCCAGCTCCCGCATCTCGGGATCGGCAAGCATCGCCTCGGCGTCGTCGCGGGCGCGCTCGGCCTCGCGCAGCTCCTGCACCTTGGCCACCACCGGCTCGATCTCGGCCAGCTCCTTCGACAGCGCGCCGAAGCGGCTGCCATCGGCGGTGCCCAGCTCGTGCCGCAGCTCCTCGGCGCGGGTGAGAAGGCGGTCCAGCTTCGCGGGGAGCGCCATTACGCTAAACGCGCCGGCAACTGGGCCAGCGGCACCCTCTCCTGCGTGCCGGCATCGAGGTCGCGCAGCTGCGCGACGCCCTCCGCCAGCTCGTCATCGCCGATGATGACCGCTGCCCGCGCCCCGAGCCGGTTGGCGCGCTCCATACGGCGCTTGAGGTTGCCCTTGTAGCCGATCTCGGCCACCAGCCCGGCGCGGCGGAGCGCCTGAACGGCGTCCAGCGCCGCCGCCTCGGCGGCATCGCCCACGGGGATGACCACCACGGGGCGCGGCGCGGCCGGGGCCGCCTCCAGCAGCATGGAGAGGCGCTCCACCCCCGCCGCCCAGCCGACGGAGGGCGTGGGCGGGCCGCCCATCTCCTCCACCAGCCCGTCGTAGCGGCCGCCCGCCATCACCGTTCCCTGGGCCCCCAGGCGGTCGGTGACGAACTCGAAGGCGGTGTGGCTGTAGTAGTCGAGGCCGCGCACGATGCGGGGGTTCTCGCGATAGGGCACGCCGAAGCGGTCCAGCGCGCGCTTCACCCCGGCGTAGAAGGCGGCGGCGGCCTCGGTGAGATGCGCCTCGATCGTCGGAGCGCCGGCGACGAGCGCGCGGTCCCTGGCGTCCTTGCTGTCGAGGATGCGGAGGGGATTCTTCTCCAGCCGCGTGCGGCTCTCCTCGGAGAGCCGGTCGGCGGAGGCGGTGAAATAGGCGACGAGGGCCGCGCGATAGGCCTCGCGGCTGGCGGCGTCGCCCAACGTGTTGATCTCCAGCACCGAGCCCTGGTCGATCCCCAGCGCCTGCTGGATATGCCAGCCGCAGGCGATCACCTCGGCATCCGCCAGCGGCTCGGCCGCGCCCATCACCTCGCAGCCGATCTGGTGGAACTGGCGGTAGCGGCCCTTCTGCGGGCGTTCGTAGCGGAACATCGGGCCGGCATAGAAGACCTTGCGCGGCAGGTTGGACTGGGTGAGCCCGTTGGTGACCAGCGCCCGGCAGGCGCCCGCCGTGCCCTCGGGGCGCAGCGTCACGCTGTCCCCGCCCCGGTCCTCGAAGGAGTACATCTCCTTCGAGACGACGTCCGAGGTCTCGCCCAGGCTGCGGGAGAAGACGCGGGTGTCCTCGAAGATGGGGGTCGCCCACTCCTCGAAGCCGTAGAGGGCGGAGACCCGGCGCGCGGTGTCGATGACGTGGTGGTGGCGCCGGAACTCCTCGCCGATCAGGTCATGCGTGCCGCGCGCGGGCTGGAGATCAGGTTTCGCCATGGTGGGCGGCGGGATAGCACCGCCCGACCCGGATGTCCCTACCCCTCCCGCAGAGCCTGGATGGCGCGGCGGAGATGCTCCTTCGCCGCCTCGAACACCTCGGCGTCCTGCTCGTCCAGCGCGCCGTGGCCCTCCTCGAACTCCTCCAGGAGGTCGAGGATCGCCTGCTCCATCGCGGCGAGGACGGGGTGCTGGTCCTCCTCCTCGGCGGAAGGCATCACTCGGCCGCCTGGATGAGGGCGGATTCGGCGGCCTTGGCGGCCTCCTTCTCGGCCGCGAGCAGGGCCGCCCGCGCCTCCACCAGCGAAACGATGTGGTCCACCATCTCCTCGCTCCGTGTCGTGTGGCTCGTCTTGCCCGCGGAATAGACCATATGCGTCCCGGCCCCGCCACCGGTAAGGCCGATATCGGTCATCAGCGCCTCGCCCGGCCCGTTCACCACGCAGCCGATGATGGAGAGGGAGATGGGCTGCTCGATATGGGCCAGCCGCTCCTCCAGCGCCTCCACCGTCTTGATGACGTTGAAGCCCTGCCGCGCGCAGGAGGGGCAGGAGATGATCTTCACCCCGCGGTGCCGGATGCCGAGGGACTTCAGGATGTCCCAGCCCACATGCACCTCCTCCTCCGGCTCGGCCGAGAGGGAGACGCGCAGCGTGTCGCCGATCCCCGCCCAGAGCAGCGACCCCAGGCCGATGGAGGACTTGACCGTGCCCGCGCGCTTCCCGCCAGCCTCGGTGATTCCGATATGCAGCGGGTGGTCGCAGGCCTCGGCAAGCTGCTGGTAGGCCGCGACGGCGAGGAAGACGTCGCTCGCCTTCACGCTGATCTTGAACTCGTTGAAGTCGTTCTGGAGGAGGTGGTCGGCGTGCCAGAGCGCGCTCTCCACCAGCGCCTCCGGGTTGGGCTCCCCGTACTTCTCCAGCAGGTGCTTCTCCAGGCTGCCGGCATTCACCCCGATGCGGATGGAGCAGCCGTAGTCCCGGGCAGCCTTCACGACCTCCTTCACCCGCTCCGGCGAGCCGATATTGCCGGGATTGATGCGCAGGCAGGCGGCGCCCGCCTTCGCGGCCTCGATGGCGCGGCGGTAGTGGAAGTGGATGTCGGCCACGATCGGGACGTTCACCTCCCGCACGATCTCGGCCAGCGCCGCGGTGGCCTCCTCCGTCGGGCAGGAGACGCGGACGATGTCCACCCCGGCCACTTCGGCGCGCCGGATCTGGGCGATGGTCGCCTCGGCGTCCTCGGTCGGGGTGTTGGTCATGGTCTGCACGGTGATCGGGGCATCGCCCCCCACCGGCACACGGCCCACCATGATCTGGCGGGACTTGCGGCGCTCGATCCGTTGATACGGGCGGTAGGACACGCGCGACTTCCCCAAAAACCTCGCCCTGATATGGCAGCCGCGGGGGCGCCGGCCAAGGGACGATCCGGTTACCGCGCGGCGGGCTGCGGCGCCCCGCCGCTCGATGACGCGGGGCGGGGCTGGCGGAGCGCGTCCGGGTCCAGGGCGATGTCGCGCACCACCCCGACCCGCCCGGCGAGCACCCCGCTCGCCTGGCCGTCCACCACCACCTCCAGCCCCTGCGCCCGGCCGGTCGTCATGACCAGCCCCTCGCGCGGGACGGCGAAGGTCTCGCCGGGGCGGAGCACGCGGTTCATCACGGTCTGGCCGGAGCGGGGATCGCGGACCTGGACCCAGGCCTCCTCCGTCGCGCGCAGGGTGATGCGGCTGGGCGCCTCGGCCGGGGCGGCGGGCGTCGTCCCCGGAGGCACGGGCGGCGTGGGCAGGGCGGCTCCGGCCGAGCTAGGCGCCGCGCCCGCGGCAGGAATGCGCCCGCCAGCCGCCGCCGAGGCTGGCGGTGCGGCCGGGGAGCCAGGGGCGGGCGTCGCCGCCGGCGTGCCCCGCGCGGCACCTCCCCCGCTTGCCTGGCCGGGGGCGGGCGGTAGCACCGGCGCCGTCTCCCCGGGTGGGGCGGCGGGACGGGAGCCCCGCGCCGCCTCCTCGATCCGCGCCGGGGGGGGTGGCACGGTGTCCACCACGCGGTCGGCCGAGCCGCTCCATCGCCACCAGCCGGCATAGGCCGCCACCATGATGACGGCGCCGACGAGAATCGCCGCCCCGGCCGGGATGCCGCGCTCGGGCACGGGCTCGGGGAAGACGAGGTCCCCGCCCCGGCCGGGCGCGCCCGCCTCGCGATAGCGGCGGGCGAGGTCGTCGGCATCAAGGCCGAGAAGGCGGGCATAGCTGCGGACGAAGCCGAGGGCGTAGGCCGGACCGGGCAGGTCGCGGCTGCGGCCCTCCTCCAGCGCGGCGAGGTAGCGGCGGTTGATGCGGAGCGTGTCCGCCGCCTCGTCCAGCGTGGCGCCGAGGGCGAGGCGGGCGTCCCGCAGCTGCTCGCCCACGCGGGCCGCCTCCGCCGTCGTCATGTCGGGGTTCGCCATGGGTGGGAGGGCGTTTCCTGGGGGTGGGCGGGCTGGGCTGCGCGGCCAGACCTGGGGCGGCTGCTCCCGGGCCGGCCGCAGGGTCAGGCCGCGCGGGCGGCGAGGACGGCGGCGGCCTGGTCCATGATCTCGGCCAGGATCTCGGCCGCGGGGGCCTCCTTCGTGACCATGCCGACGCTCTGCCCGGCCATGAGGGAGCCGTTCTCCACATCGCCGTCGACCACCGCGCGGCGGAGCGAGCCGGCCCAGAAGTGCTCGATGTCGAGCTGGGCCGCGGTCTTGTCCAGCTCGCCGGACTGGTGGCGGCGGATGACCTCGGCCTGGTGCTCCATGAAGCGCTTCGTGCCCTCGTTCTGCAGGGCGCGGACGGGGATCACGGGGAAGCGGCCGTCGAGCTGCACGGTCGGGAGCGCGTCCCGCGCGGCGCCGCGGATGAAGGCCTGCTTGAAGCGGGGATGGGCGATGCTCTCGCTCGCGCAGACGAAGCGGGTGCCGATCTGCGCCCCCGCCGCGCCCATCTCCAGGTAGGAGAGCAGCGCCTCGCCCCGGCCGATGCCGCCGGCGACGAAGACGGGCACCTCGGCGGCCATGGCGGGCAGGATCTCCTGCGCCAGCACGTTGAGGGAGACCGGGCCGATATGGCCGCCAGCCTCGGAGCCCTCGATCACCAGCGCGTCGGCGCCCGAGCGGACGAGCTTCTTCGCGAGCGCCAGGGCCGGGGCGAAGCACACGACCTTGGCCCCGCCCTCCTTCGCCTTGCGGATGGCCGGCGTCGGGGGGATGCCGCCGGCGAAGACGATGTGGCCGACCCGCGCGTCGAGGCAGACCTGCACCAGCTCATCGAGCCGGGGATGCATGGTGATGAGGTTCACGCCGAAGGGGCGGTCCGTCAGCGCCTGGGTGGCCGCGATCTCCTCGGCCAGCCGCGGCGGCTCCATCGCGCCGCAGGCGATAACGCCGAAGGCTCCGGCATTGGACAGGGCGGCGACGAGGTTGCGCTCGCTGATCCAGGACATCGCCCCGCCCATGACCGCGTAGCGGCTGCCGAGGAAGGCAGCGCCCCGCGCCATCAGCCGGTCCAGCCGTGCGCGGGCGGCGTCCGTCGCCGGAGGCGCCTCGGCGTGAGCGGGCGCCGGGGGCGCCACGGGCTGCGCGGGCACCGGCAGCGCGTCGGCCGAGCGGGCGAAGGGCGAGTCGCCCTGCGCGGCCGGGATGGCGGGGAGGTCGGTGGTGGCGAGGGGCGGCATGGGGTGTTCCTTCAGGCCGGCGCGTCGAGCCCGTAGGCGGTGTGCAGGGCGCGCACCGCCAGCTCCGTGTACTCGGCGCCGACCAGCACGCTCGTCTTGATCTCGCTGGTGGAGATGACCTGGATGTTGATCCCCTTCTCCGCCAGCGTCTTGAACATGGTGGCGGCCACGCCCGCATGGCTGCGCATGCCGATGCCGACGATAGAAATTTTTGTCACCTCGGGGTCGGCGACCACCTCGCTGTAGCCGATCTCGGCCCTGGACTTCTCCAGCACCTCGCGGGCGCGCGGCACCTCGGCCTTGCCCACGGTGAAGGTCATGTCCGTCGTGCCGTCGGAGCCGAGGTTCTGGACGATCATGTCCACGTTCACGTTGGCGTCCGCCAGCGGGCCGAAGACGGTCGCCGCGATGCCGGGCTTGTCCGGCACCCGCCGGAGGGTGACCTTAGCCTCGTCGCGGGAATACGCGACGCCGGTGACCAGGGGCTGTTCCACGATCTCGTCCTCGTCCACCACCAGGCTGCCCGGCTTGTCCTCGAAGGAGGACAGGACCTGCACCCGGACCTTCTGCTTCATCGCCAGCTCGACCGACCGGGTCTGCAGCACCTTCGCGCCGACCGAGGCCAGTTCGAGCATCTCCTCATAGGCCACGGCGGCGAGCTTCCTCGCGCGCGGCACGATGCGCGGATCGGTCGTGTAGATGCCGTCCACGTCCGTATAGATGTCGCAGCGGTCGGCCCGCACCGCGGCCGCCACCGCGACCGCCGAGAGGTCCGAGCCGCCCCGGCCAAGCGTCGTGATCCGCTCCCGCGGGCCGATGCCCTGGAAGCCGGCAATCACGGGCACTTGCCCCCCGGACATTCGCTCGATCAGGCGCGCGCCCTCGATCTCCTCCACCCGCGCCTTGCCATGGGCGCCATCGGTGCGGATCGGCACCTGCCAGCCCTGCCAGGACCGGGCGTCCACGCCGATCGTCTGGAGGGCGATGGCCAGGAGCCCCGTCGTCACCTGCTCCCCCGTGGCGACCACCGTGTCGTACTCCCGCGCGTCGTGCAGGGGGGAGAGCTCGGTGCACCACTTCACCAGCTGGTTCGTCACGCCCGACATGGCGGAGACGACCACCGCCACCTCATGCCCGGCCTCCACCTCCCGCTTCACGCGGGTGGCGACGTTGCGGATACGGTCGAGATCGGCGACGGAAGTGCCGCCGAACTTCATCACGATACGGGCCATAGGGGGTCGGGAGCTGCCGGGATGTGGGCGCACGGGTTGCGTCCCCGCGCGGGGCGGCACAGATACCGGCCCCGGCCGCGGGCGGCAACCTCAGGAGGATGTGAATGGCAGAGGGCACCGTGCTGGCCGGGGAGATCGAGAAATTCGATTCGCTGGCCGCGGAGTGGTGGAACCCGCGGGGGCCCATGGCCCCGCTCCACGCCATGAACCCCCTCCGTACGGGATGGATCGCCGATCGGCTGGCCCGGGCCACGGGGCGCGATCCCCGGGCGCTCGGCGGGCTGACACTGCTCGATGTCGGCTGCGGCGCCGGCCTGGCCTCGGAGGCCATGGCGCGGCGCGGCGCGCGCGTGACCGGGCTCGACATGGCCGCGAGCGCGCTGGAGGCGGCGCGCTTCCACGCCGCGGCCGAGGGCCTGTCGATCGACTACCGGATGGGCCGGCCGGAGGAGCTGGACACCCGCTTCGACGCGGTGATGGCGCTGGAGGTGATCGAGCACGTCGCCGACCGCGACGCCTTCCTCGTCTCCCTCGCCCGTGCCGTGCGGCCGGGGGGGATAGTGTTCCTCTCCACCCTCAACCGCACCGCGCGCAGCTTCCTCTTCGCCAAGCTCGGGGCGGAGTACCTGCTGCGGCTTCTGCCGCGGGGCACCCATGACTGGAAGATGTTCGTCACCCCCGCCGAGCTCGGCGCCGGGATGCGCCGGGCCGGGATGCGGGTGACGGATGTGGCGGGCATGGTGCCGGAGCCGCTGACGGGCGGCTGGCGGGAGAGCCGGGACACGGCGGTGAACTACATCCTCGCCGCCGTGCGGGACTGAGCCGGGTCAGCCGTCCGCGCGCGGCACCCAGGGGATCTGGCCGACCTCGATGCCCTCATCGGCCAGGGACTCGGCCTCCTCGGCCGTGGCCTCGCCATAGATGCCCCGGCGGTCGCTCTCGCCCCGGTGCATCCGCCGCGCCTCCTCGGCGAAGTCGCGGCCGACATGGTCGCAGTTCTTCTCCACCTCGGCCCGCATGCGCTGCAGCAGGGCGAAGAGCTGGGCCGGCATGGGACCGGCCGTCGCGGCCTGGGCCTGGGGGGGCTGGGCGGAAGGCGCAGCCTCGGCCTCCTTCGGCGCGGGTGCGGGGGCCGCCTCGGTCCGGAGCTTCGCGATGGCCGGGGCCATCAGGTCCCGCCGGACGGCGGTGTCGCCGCAGACCGGGCACTCGACCATGCCCGCCTTCGCCAGCTTCTCGAAGGCGGCGCTGTCCTTGAACCAGCCGTCGAAGCCGTGGTCGGTGCTGCAGCGCAGTTGATAGTGGATCATCTCGGTCTGGACAGTTCCGGGCCCTTCCGGGCCCATTCGTGGCACTCTCCTCGCGAGAGTGCCGGAAACAGCCTCATGCCGCCAGCAGCGCGTCGAGCTTGCCGGCCCGGTCCAGCGCCGCGAGGTCGTCGGACCCGCCGATCGCCTGCCCGCCGATGAAGATCTGGGGCACGGTCGTGCGCCCGCCCGAGCGCTCGATCGCGGCCTTGCGGGCGGCGGAGCCGCTCGGCGCGTCGATCTCCTGGAACGCCGCGCCCTTGCGACTCAGCAGCGCCTTGGCGCGCTCGCAATAGGGGCAGAAGGGGATGGTGTAGATCTCGATCTCGGCCATCCCGCACATCTCGTTCATCCCCCCCTCGCCTTCAAGCCGTCCCACTCCCCCCCGGGGTCCGGCACGCGGGCGATGGCGAGCACGTCCACCGCCGAGGCGCCGGCCTCCAGCAGGGCCTCGGCGCAGGCGCCGGCCGTCGCGCCGCTGGTCAGCACGTCGTCCACCAGCAGCACCCGCCGCCCTGCCAGGGCGGACCGGGCGCGCGGCGCGACGCCGATCGCCCCCTCCAGCTCCGCCCGCCTCGCCTCCGCGCCGAGGGGGCCGAGGGAGCGTGTCCGGCGCAGGCGGCGCAGCGCGTCCGGGATCACCCGCCGGCGCGCGATCCGGCCGAGATGCATCGCCAGCAGCGCCGCCTGGTTGTAGCGGCGGAGGAAGAGCCGTCCGCGATGGATCGGCACGGGCACGATCACCTCCGCCTCGGCCAGCAGCTCGGCCCCGGCACGGGCCATGTGGCGGGCGAGCGGCGCGGCGAGCTCTGTCCGGTCCGCGTGCTTGAGCGGCAGGATCAGCCGCGCGACCCCTTCGTTATAGGCGAAGGCCGCGCGGGCCCGCTCGAAGGGCGGCGGGTTCAGGAGGCATTCCGGGCAGAGCCCCTCCTCCCCCTCCCCCCCATGCTCGAAGGGCGTGCTGCACTGCAGGCAGAAGGGCGGGACGATCGCGTGCAGCCCGCCGAAGCAATCGGGGCAGAGCGCCCCCTGCTCCAGCACCCGGGCGTCGCAGGCGAGGCAGTGCGGGGGTAGAAGCGCGTCCAGCACCCCCCGGGCGCCTCGCCGCGCCAGCCGCATCGCGCCCCCGGCGACGGCGGCGCGCATCAGCGCCACCCCCGGCGAGGAGCCCTGCCGCAGGAAGGAGCCGCCCCCTGGCGGCGGCGGGCCGGCCACGACATATGCGTGGCATGAGCGGCTCGCCCCATCTCATCTTCGACCGCGGCCTCCTGCGCCGGCGCCGCGACCGCGCGGCCGCGACGCAGGAGCGCGTCGCCCCCGTTCTGGACGCCGCGGCCGAGCGCCTGCTCGACCGGCTGGACGACACCACCCGCCGCTTCCACCGCGCCCTGGAGATCGGCGGGCGCGGCGCGATCGCTCCGGCGCTGCGGGCGCGAGGAGTCGGGCACGTCGTCTCGATGGATCTCTCGGCCCGGCAAGCCGCGCTCTCCGGCGGCCCCGCCGTGGCGGGCGACGAGGAATGGCTGCCCTTCGCGCCCGGCAGCTTCGACCTCGTGGTCGCGCATCTCTCCCTCCACTGGGTCAACGACCTGCCGGGCGCGCTGGCGCAGATCCGCGCGGCCATGGCGCCGGACGGGCTCCTCCTCGCCAGCCTGCCGGCCCTCGGCACGCTCCAGAACCTGCGGGAGGCGCTCACCGCGGCCGATGCCTCCCTGCGCGGCGGGGCGGCCCCGCGCGTCTCGCCCTTCCCGGAACTGCGGGACGGCGCGGCCCTGCTCCAGCGCGCGGGCTTCGCCCTGCCGGTGGCCGATATCGAGGAGATCGCGCTCGCCTATCGCGACCCGCTCCTCCTTCTCAGGGACCTCCAAGCGGCGGGGGAGACCAACGCGGTGCTCTCCCGCGACGACCGCATCCCGCCCCGCGGCCTCTTCCCCGCCGCCCTCGCCACCCTTCCCGCCGGGCCGCAGGGCGTGCCGGTCGCGCTCCGCCTGCTGACGCTGACGGGCTGGAGCCCCGGCCCCCACCAGCCGCGCCCGGCCCGGCCGGGAAGCGCGACCGCGCGCCTGGCCGACGCGCTCGGGGTCGAGGAGCGCAAGGCGGGCGAGGCGCCGGGAGGGGGCGGAAGGCAGGGGGGATGATCCGTCAGGCGCCGTAGCGGATCACCATCCGGTGCTCGTCCGCGCTGACGAGCCGGGCCCCGATCTCGGGCGCCGCGCCGGGCTGGGTGCCGATCCAGCCGGTATGCAGGCCCTCCAGCACCGGCGCGATCCAGTCGCTCCCGCCCTGGCCGGCGGAGAGCCTCGGCGGCGCGGCATGGGTGAGCACCAGCGCCGGCCCGTCCGCGTCGAGGGCGATGGAGACGGAGCCCCAGCGAGGCCCGGCCAGGCGCTCGTTCATCCGCGCCTCCAGCCCGGCCAGCGTCGGCTCCGGCGGGATGTGGGAGCGCGCGGCGATCCGCTGGCCGACGGCGCGCAACAGCACCGCCCGCTCCTCGGACGACATATGCTCGTCCAGCGTCTCGATCAGCGCGCGCAGGAACCCCTCCCAGTCCGGCGCGGAGCGGGATTCGGAGGTCATCGGAAACAATGCCTCCTCACGGGTCGAAGCGGTATCGAGCATAGATCAGGCCGCGCGCCTCGCTGAAATCCGCCGACTTGTCGTAGCGCGCGGAGGCGCCGATGCGCAGCGACGGGGTGATGGCATATTCGACATCCGCCCGCGCGCCCGCGGTGACCGAGGTCTCGCGCTGGGCAGGGTAGAAGGCGGAGACGGTCTGGTCG
Organism: Muricoccus pecuniae; assembly: GCF_014199205.1. GTDB lineage: Bacteria > Pseudomonadota > Alphaproteobacteria > Acetobacterales > Acetobacteraceae > Roseomonas > Roseomonas pecuniae. The sequence continues at coordinate 20,536 of NZ_JACIJD010000008.1, forward strand.
CCCGCCGCCTGGGACTCGAGCACGGCCTGGAGCGCTCCGTTGGTGGGGTAGTAGGGCGCGGTCTTCTCGCGGAAATAGGCGAAGCCGAGGCTGCCGCCGAGCCGGTAGGCCCAGTTGCCCCGCCGCGCCCGGTAGTCCACCGGGATGGAGGCCCCGACATAGCTCTGCGGGCTGAAATACCCGCCATGGCCGAGGCTGAAGAGCCGCAGGTTCTTGTCATAGGCGAAGTAGACGAGGTTGAGCCCCGCCACGAGCTCCGCATCGGGCTCCTGCATGAGCGCGTAGCTCATCCCCGCGCCGACCTCGAGCCGGTTGTTGTCCGCCACGTTGCGCCCGGTGATCGAGGAGTAGCCGCCGCCGGCATAGGTGTTCAGGCGCCCGGAATTGTACTCGAGCTGCGCGTGGCCGGTGGTGCGCACCACGCCGCCGAAGATCTGGCCGCTCTGCGCGTCCCGCATCCCGGACCAGGAGAGCAGGCTGTCCGTCACCGAGCGGCGCTCGCCGCGGAGGCGGAGCTGGAGGGTGTCGGAGAGCCGGGGCGCCACCTCGATTCCGCCGAGGATGTTCTGCTCGCGGAAGCCGAGGGGGGTGGAGCCGACATCGGCCGTGAAGCCGTTCCGCGCATAGGCGATGCCGAGGCCGACGCCCGAGGCGGACTCGTCCCGCGGCGTCAGCGCCGCCGCCTGCTGGCGGGTGACCGTCGCGGTCGGCCCGGGAAGGACGACGGCGTTGCTGCCGAAGCGCCGCAGGTTGCGCGTGGAGGCGTCCAGCCCGCCATTGTCGATGGCCACGCCCTGCACGCGGGCGAGGAGCTCGCCGCCCACCGTGGGCAGGGGCATCGAGGCCTCGGCGCCGACGGAGTACTCGTTCAGCCGGTCCAGCCCGCCATCGCCCGAGCGGGTGCGGAAGGAGGCATTCGGCGAGAAGCGGCCCGAGGCCTCCTCGTTCACCTCGGCGAGTTGCCGGCCGATCTCGCTGAGCAGCGGGTCCTCCGAGGCCCGGAGCTGGCTCGGCGTCACGCCGGCCGCCGCCACCCCGGGCGTGCCGGAATCGAGCGGGATATAAGGCGAGGCCGCTTGCGGCCCCTGCGCCGGGCCCGCCAGCATTGTCCGGCGATAGGGCGCGTCCCCGCCGCCCACCTGCGCCCGCCGCTGGTCCGCCGCGAGCATCAGGGCCGTGCGGGCCCGCCGCTGGTCGCCGCCGGCGCGGGCCACCCGCGCCTCCATGAGGGAGACGCGAGGATCGTTCGCGTTCAGCAGCCGCCCCTCGGCGAGATGCGCCTCCGCCGCCGCGATCTCGCGCCGGGCGAGTGCGGCTTCCACCGCGCCGAGACGGGCCTCGACGTTGCGCGGGTCCCGACGCAGCACGGCCTCGGCGATCCGGCCCGCCACGCGCGGGTCCTGCGCGCCCTGGTAGGGGCGTGGCGGCTCGGCGGCGATGGCTGACGGGCTCGCGGGCGCGGAGGCCAGGGGAGCCCCGGGGTTCGAGAGCGCCGCGAGTTGGCGGCGCTGCGCGGGGGCGAGGGACGCCTCCGCCTCGATCTGGCGGAGCAGCCCGGCCGCCTCGCCCTCCATGCCCGAATCAACCAGCGCGGCTGCCAGGGCGAGCCGCATCGCCGGCGTGGCGGCGCGCTGGGGGGCGAGCAGAAGGCGCAGCGCCTCGCCGGCCCCTTCGCGGTCACCCGCGCGCAGCAGGGCGCGGAGGGCGCGGAGCCCGGCCTCGCCCGTCGGGTCCGCGCGCCCGGCCATCGCGAGGAGCGCGGCGCGCCGCCCGGCAGGGGCCTGCTCCATCGCGCCCGATATCTCGGCCTGCCAGCGCAGGCTGCGGAGAAGCCGCACATGGTCGGGGCCGCGAAGGCGGTCCGGCACGCGCTCGATCAGGGCGGCCGCCTCGGCGAAACGCCCCTCCCCCTCCGCGTGCAGCGCGGCGGCATGGGCGGCCTCGGCGGCGGGCAGGGAGGCGAAGGCCTCCTCCATCAGGGCGCGCGCCTCGCCGCCCCGGCCCTGGCGGGTGAGCAGGCGCGCGAGGTCGAGCCTCGCCCAGGGGCTCGCGGGGGCGGCGAGAAGCGCGTCCCGCAGCAGGGCGAGCGACGCCTCGGGATCCTCCGTGCGCGCGGCCTCCAGGCGAAGGGCATCGGCGCGCGCCGAGGTGCCGGGCGCGGCGGCGCGGGCGAGCGACTCCGCCTCGGCGATCCGGCCCTGGCGCCGGAGGCTCTCCAGCAGCCCGGACCGCGCCGCGGGCAGGAAGGGGCGGCGATGGGCGGCCGCGCGGAACCGCGCCTCCGCCTCGGCCCACTCCCCCCGGCGCAGGGCAAGCTCGCCGAGCAGCGCCTCGGCCTCGGCGAGGTCCGCCACCTCGCGGCGCGCGGCGCGGAGGAGCAGCCGCTCCGCCGCCTCGGCGGCGCCGAGAGCCGCGAGGCGCCGCGCCTCGGCCAACTCCGCGGCGAAGGACGCCTCGTCCAGCGCGCCCGCCCACCGGCGGGCCTCATCGGCCCCGCCGGAGAAGGCGCGGAGGAGGAGGTCGCGCGCCTCCGCGGCGCGGCCCTGGCGCAGCCGGGCGAGGCCCAGCCCGCCGAGCGCGCCCGGCGCCTCCGGATTGCGGGCGAGGACGGCCTCGTAGGCCGCCGCGGCGCGCGCCGGGTCGCCTGCATCCAGGGCGGCCGTCGCTTCCTCCGCCGCCGCGGCGCCCGGCTGGGATGTCGCCTCCACGGGCCGGGCCCGACGGAGCGCGCCCTCGATGCCGGCGATCCGCGCATCCGCGGGGGCCGCCGCGCGCAGGCGGGTGAGGAAGTCCTGCGCGCCGCCGGGCTGGCCGAGCTCGATCTGCAGCTGGGCAGCGGCGGCGAGGGCGTCCGGGTTGGAAGGATGCGCGGCGAGCGCGCGCTCCAGCGCCGCGGCGGCGCGGGCAGGTTGGCCCTGGGCCCGCCAGAAGGAGGCCTGCTCGACGAGCACCCCCACGCCGCCCTGCGCGAGGGCGGGAGCCGCCGCGAGGCAGGCGAGCGTCGCGGCCGCGGCCAGGAGCTGATGGCGAAGCGAGGTCATGCGCGGATCCTCAGCCGGTTGATCGCCCGGCGGCGCAGCGTCCAGTAGAGCGGGACCGCGACGGCCAGCGCCGCGATCACGAGCAGGCCGAGCATCAGGTCCGGCCGCGTCGCGAGGTAGCGCTGCGGAAGCAGCGTCACGGGCAGGCTGCCCACCCCGTAGTTGCGGGAGACCTTGAAGGACTGCACGCGGCCATTCGCGAGATAGGCGACGTCGCCCTGGATGCGGGGCTGCTGCTCGGTGTCGCGCAGCGCGGCCACCATCGCCTCCATGCCCTGCGGGTTGGACCCCGTGAGGGCGATGACCGAGCGCTCGGCGTTCAGCGGGCTCTGGAAGCCGATCAGCATCCCGCTCCCCTCGCCCGCCGCGCCGCCGAGGGTGGCCGTCAGCCGCTCCCGCTCCAGGCGCCGGTCGTCGGAGAGGAACACGTTGCGGAAGCTCTCCAGCGCGTCGGGCAGGGCGACGTTCACGCGGTTGCCCTCGACCGTGATCGGGCCGTCGCGCAGCAGCGTCGTCAGCGCGGGCTGCCGGTTCAGCGGCCCGATGACGAGGAGGTCGCGCGCGGCCACCGTCTCCAGCCCGCCCGGCCGCGCCACGTCGATCCGGGTCGCGGGATAGCCGACGATGGAGGCGAGGCGGCCGATGAGGTTGAGCGTGGAGGAGATCTCGAGCGAGGTCGCCCGGTCCGGCAGGATCACCGCCGTCGAGGAGAGATCCGCCATCTTCGTGTAGGGGAAGCCGCTGCCGACGAAATAGGCGAGGTTCGGCAGCTCCGTGTAGCGGTAGGCGGCGGAGAGATCGATCGTGCTGTCCGGATCGATCGAGGAGCGGATGTCGCCCGGCACGCTCACGCAGTCGCCCCGGTTGAGCGGGCGCAGGTCGAAGCGGAACTGCAGCTCGTTCAGGCCGAAGACGAGATAGGGCGGCAGGCCCACCTGCCCCTCGCCCCGCTCGGCCGCGGCGCTCGTCCCGATGGTGCGGTTCAGCCAGGGCCAGGGCCAGGCCGCCCCCGCTTCGCGCAGCGGGAAGGACTTGAGGTAGACGTCGTTCAGCGCGGCATCGAGGCGGGAGACGGCGAGGTCCAGGATCGGACCGGGCGGCGCGCGGAAGCGCACGTCCACCGGCAGGTTGCGGTCGCGGAAGGTGTAGAGGTCGGGCGCGGTGCGGAAGGGCACGGAGACCGGGCCGGGCACGTAGCCGTAGGACTGCAGTTCGGAGGGGTCCACCAGCTCGCCGAAGCGAACGGGGCGGTCGTTCCTGATCCAGCGCGGCGCGTCATAGGGCCGGCGCGCCGGAAGGTCGGCGACCTGGACCGTCGCGGTCTCGCCGGAAAGCCCCTCCTTCGCCGTCGCCAGCACCTGCGCCGCTACGGCGGCCTCGGCCCCCGACCGCCCGCCAACGAGGAGGAGGACCGAGTTCGGGTCGTTGGGGTTCGGCAGGATGGCAAGCGTCGGGCCGTCCATCCGGGGCAGGGTCAGGCCGGGAAGGGAATCGGAGCCCGTCGCGATCACCACCGCGTTGCCGCGGGAGGGTACGACCGCGCTGACCGGGAAGCTGGAGCCGCGGTAATCCGCCTGCACCGCGAACCAGGAGGAGGCGATAATCGCGGCGCGCACCGCGTCGTTACCCGCTCCCTCGGCCATGACGACGGGCAGCACCAGCGGCTCGCGCAGCAGCCGGGGGTCGAAGAACGGCTCGGGCAGCCGCGCGAGGTCCCTCGCGAGCGGCAGCCGCTCGAGGGTGAGCTGCAGCGTCGAGAGGTCGGACACCGTGGACCAGAGCAGGCCCGAGAGGGGGTCGTTGCACTCCACCGCGTAGCGGCCGGTGAAGCGCATGTTCAGCCGGTTGCTGTCGGCGAAGAAGACCGGGTTGATCGGGAACTCGACGGGGCCGAAGGCCGGGCGCGCGCGGTCGGGGGTGATCGCGCCGACGAACTGCTCGTTCATCGTGATCGCGATCTGCGACAACTCCGGGATCAGCCCGGGGCTCGTCGCGCCCTGCAGCGTCAGGCGCGCGGCGGTCACCACCTCGTCCGACCGGATGCCGAAGAGGATGCCCTGCAGGTCCGCGAGGCCACGAAGCTGCATCGGGCTGCGCAAGCCGAGCTGGCGGAGGGTGCGGGTTTCAGTGCGCGTCCCCGCGGCCGGCGTGGCCTCCCCGCCGAAGGTGACGGGCGCGGAGGGCGCGATCGGCGGCGCCCCGGCCGGCGCCACGCGGGGGCCGCCGGGCACGGCCGAGCCCGGCGCGTAGGAGGGCAGCCCGCCCGGAAGCGGCGCGGGAGCGAAGGGGGCCGGCGCCGTGCCGGGCAGAGGCGGCGGCGTGAAGCCGCCCTGGCCGATGGCGGGAGGCGGGGTGGGCGCCTGGCTGCGCGGGACCTGGGCCCCGGCCGTCGCCGGCAGGAGACCCACCAGCAGGAGGGCGGCCGATCGCCTGGCCCGCTCCACCTTGCGCGCGCGCCCCGCTTCGGCTGCGCGCGGGGCAACGGCGGCCGGCGCGGGCCGCGACGAAGCCGCGGCGACCGCGGCGCGCGCGGCCGCGCGGCGGGCGCGACGGGCCTTGAGGGAGAACTGGCTCTCGCCGCGGAACAGGCCGCCGATGCTGCGCAGGACCTCGCCGAGCGAGCGCAACGGCCGGTCCGTCCGCACGTCGTCCCAGTCCACCCAGGCATCGGCGCGCCCGAGCACGACGCGGGTGATGTTGCCCTCGTCCCGGACATCCTCGGGCGCGAAACGCACCTGCAAGCGGCCATCCTGCCAGCGCAGGACCTCGGCGGGAATCGCGACGCGTTCCGGACCCAAGTCGATCTCCAGTGTCACCATTGCATTGTCGGGCAGGCCGTCTGGCCGGGGGACGAGCGCGGCCGCGCCGCCCAGGGAGAGGTCTCGCGTCTCTCCCGGGACGAGCCTGCCGTCGGGAAGGACGACGTTCACCGGCAGCACGGCGCCGATGCGCGCGCGCTCGCGCACCTGCCGCCGCTCGCGCCCGACCGCGAGGCCGGCCAGCACCGTCAACAGGGAGAGGAACACCCAGACCGTGTTGAGGGCGTTGGCCTGGAACTCGAGCGACTCCGGGTCGTTCGCCGACATCCCGTAGATGCCGGACAGCATCCCGAGCACCAGGATGACCGCGAGGACGAAGTTCGGCCCGGTCGCGCGGAAGTCGAAATAGCCCTCGTCCAGCGTGCCGCCCTTGTCCGTGACGTTGAACTTACCCTTCTTCGGATCCAGCAGCGTCGTCAGCACGACGGGCAGGAGATAGAGGGCGAGCACCGTCTCGTAGATCTCGGACCAGAAAGAGTGGCGCACACGGGCCTGCAGCTTCGAGTTCGTCATCACCGCGTGGACCACGTGCGGACCGGCATAGGCCACGATGGCGAGCGGGGAGGCCGCGATGATGTTCTGCCCGAAGAGCAGGAAGGCGAGCGGGGAGGTGAGGAATACGAAGCGCGGCAGCGGGAAGAGGAAGTGCCACATCGAGGAGACGTAGCAGAAGCGCTGCGTGATCGAGAGGCCGGGCCCGAGCAGCGGGTTGTCCACGCGGAAGATCTGCACCATCCCGCGCGCCCAGCGCATGCGCTGGCCGATATGCGCGATCAGCCGGTCCGTCGCGAGGCCCGCGGCCAGGGGCAGGCGGAGATAGGCCGTCCGCCAGCCCAGGCGCTGCATCTTGAGGCTGCAATGGCAGTCCTCGGTCACGGTCTGGGTCGGGACGCCGCCCACCTCCTCCAGCGCCGTGCGCCGGATGACGGCGCAGGAACCACAGAAGAAGGTGGCGTTCCAGAGGTCGTTCCCCTGCTGGATCAGCCCGTAGAAGAGCAGCCCCTCATTCGGCACCCGGGTTCCGGAGGCGAGATTCCGCTCGAACGGGTCGGGGGAGTAGAAGTGGTGCGGCGTCTGCACCATCGCGAGCCCCGCGTCCCGCATCATCCAGCCGAGGGTCATCTGCAGGAAGGCGCGCGTCGCTGCGTGGTCGCAGTCGAAGATCACGACGTACTCGCCGCTCGTCTTCGAGAGGGCGTGGTTGATGTTGCCGGCCTTCGCGCCCTTGTTGTCCGGGCGGACCATGTAGCCGCACCCTACCCCCTCGCAGAAGGCGCGGAACTCCTCGCGCCGGCCGTCGTCGAGCAGCAGGACGTTCATCTTGTGGCGCGGCCAGTCCATGGCGAGCGCGGCGAAGATCGTCGGCTTCACCACTTCGAGCGGCTCGTTGTAGGTCGGGATGAACACGTCGACCGTCGGCCACTCCTCCGGGTCCTCCGGCAGCGGCGCCGGGCGGCGCTCGAGCGGCCAGAGCGACTGCAGGTAGGACAACAGCAGCGCGACGACGGCGTAGATCTCGGCCAGGAGCAGCCCGGTGCCGAGGAAGGTGGAGAGAAAGCTCGTGTAGTCGAGCGTGTCCGTGATCCGCCAATAGATGTAGCGCGTCGAGATCACGCCCGAGAGGAGGGCGAGGAAGACGAGCGTGCCGCGCCCGGGGACGAGGGAGGCGATGCAGAAGACGAGCAGGCAGCCGACCGCGACCCAGGCCTGCGGCTCGGCTTCGAGCGGCGCCACGACGAAGGGTAGTGCGACGACGAAGCCGAACAGCGTGGCCAGCCGGGCGAGCCAGACGCTCCCGCCGACGATCCGGGTGAGCCGCCTCACCGGAAGGCCTCGGCCGGCGGCCTGGCCATGCCCAGGGGACGCTCGAAGCCCGCATGGTCAGGAGGAGCGGGGAAGGCCACCGCGCCGGGCGGCGGCAGCGCCGCGGAGATGAGCCTGGCAACCTCCTTCAGGTCGGAGGCGGCACGGCTGTCGGGGGCGTGGTCGAGAAGCAGGCGCTGGCAGGCGAGGCTCTCGGCAACCGTCTCCTCGCGGCTCATCGCGCCGAGCATACGGAAGCCGAGATGCCGCGCGACCGCCTCGGCCGAGGCGCGCGACAGGCGCGAGGCGAGATCCACGCCGTTCAGCACCACGCGCAGCCGGCCCGCCAGCAGCGCGGCCATGGTGCCCGTGCCGAGGAAGCGCCCGCTCTCGATCTCGGGCACCAGCGCGGCGCTGATCGCCTCGGCCTGGAGCACGCCGATCACCATCGTCGCCATCGGCGCGAGGGTGGCGAGGGCCTGCGAAGGGCCCGGGGGCAGATCTGCCACCACCACCAGCCCTGGCTCGGCCAGCATCTCGCGCACGGGCGCGCCCAGAAGGTCCGAATCGCGGTCCAGCGCCACGGCGAGGTCCAGCGCGCCGCGCAGGTCCGTCGCGCCGTGCGGGAGAAGGAGCACCCCCGACGCGGTCTGGCGCAACTGCCCGCGCCAGTCACCGCCGCTGCGCAGCCCCGCCATGAACCCTACCCGGTCGGAGAGAGGCACGCCGAAATGGAGGCGGAGCGCGTTCTGGGCGTCGAGGTCGATCGCGAGGACCCGGTGCCCGAGGCGCTGCAGCCCATCGGCGATGTTGGCGGCGAGCGTGGTCTTGCCGACCCCGCCCTTGGGCGACGCGAAGCAGATGAGGGACACGGCTTAGCTCCTGGACTCAGGCCGCGGAACGGTGGGAGCGGACACCTGCCGCGACGCGCCGCAGCAGCTCCGGGAGGGCAATGTCCACCCGGCTGGCCGGCCACTGCCGTGGGGAGGGCTGGGCTGGGCCGGTGCGCAGCGTGTCGCCGAGGGCGTCGAGCAGGGGGTAGTGGACGGCCGATGCGCCGCTGCCCGTGCCGTAGCCCATGAGCGCGTCCAGCAAGGAGGAGCCGGTGCTGATCCCCGGCGAGGGCCGCCCGGTGCCGGATGCGGGGGCAAGCTGCGAAGGGCCTGCCTGCCCCGAATGAGCCGGCCGTGCGGCAGCCGCCTGCATCGCGAGCGCGACCGGGCCCGGGAAGGGCTGGGCCGGAGCCGGCTGCTGCGGCCGGGCCGGGGCCGCCAGGAGTGTCTGCAACAGATTCTGCCCGCCAGCCTGGGCCACGGGCGACGGCGTGGGTGCGGCCGGCCGTATCGCCTGGAAGGCCGGTGCCGCGGGCATCCGGACCGGCTCCTGTGCGGGGCGGACGACCTGCAGCGGGGCAGGGCCAGCCTGACCGGGATGCGGAGCCGGCAGCGGCTGGGCGGTGTGGGCTTCCGGGACCGACCGGGGCGCGGGGGCCTCTGCGGGCTCCGCAGACACACCGAGAACCGTGTCCGGGGAAAGGTCGGACACCCCGGCCAGCGCGTCTCCCAGAATGTTGAAGCGCGATTCCTCGGGAACCGGGGGAGGATTACGGACCGGCTCGTTCCCGAAGCTGCGGTACTTCAGCGAGGGAGTTCCCAACGCTGCCGCCATGCGGGCAACATCCGTGTCCTGACGCATCCCCAACTCCCGTACGCCGGCGGCGCTCGTCGCCCCCTGCCGCCCAGAAGATCACATTATCGCAAGTTGCGGTGTTCGAGCCAGATTACGTTCCGCGGACTCGCTCGGCCGCACCCATCCGGGCGAGGAGGGCAAGAGCTGTGTCATAATAGTCACGCCCTGCTGCGCCGCCCTCCGACACGCTCCTGGCCCAGCGCTGGCCCCTCTGCCCGGCGGCGAAGCGCCCGATCTCCGCGACGCCGCGCCCCGCGGGATAGGGCGACACGCTGTCATTCGACAGGTCGGCCCAGGCAGGGATCTCGGCGAATTTCGTATCGGACCAGAAGCCGAGCGGACCCTCGACCGCCGCTTCCTCGGAAAGCCCGGCCCAGGCGAGCCACAGCGGCACGCGCACCGCGTCGTAGGAGAATCGCGCCGGCCATCCCTGCGCGGGCGTGACCCGCCCGTCGAGCCGGGAGACGGCTACCCAGTCCGGCGAGAGACGCCACCGGCCGAATCGCGCTGCGCGAAGAAGGTGGAGCCCGTCGCCCGCCACGCGCAGCCATGCCGGATCGGGCACCGCCTCCGCGAGCACCGCGATCATGGGATAGGCGTAGTAGGACGGGTTGAGCACCACATGGTCGCCGCGCTCGAAGCCGCGCGCGCCCGGCAGCAGGACGAGGCGACCGCCCGCGCGGCGCACGAGCAGCCGCAGCACATCCCGTGCCACGGCCGTGCCCTCCTCGGTGAGCGCGGGGTCGGACCAGCGGCGGCCACCGCGCAGCAGCGCGCCGGCAATGAAGAGATCCCCGTCGGTTGCGTTGTTGCTGTCCTGGATTGCCGGCTGCTTGTCGGGCTGCCAGCGCCAGGAATGCAGGAAATCGGCCTCTCGGCGCAGGTTGCGCCGGGTCCAGTCGAGAATGCGGTGGAAGGCCGCGCGGTCGTCGTGATGCTCGGCGAGGGCGAGGCCCCAGCCCTGCCCTTCGGAATGGGACTGGTTCGCGTTCCCCGTATCGATGACGCGGCCATCGGGGGACAGGAAACGTGCCTTGAAGGCCGCCCATTCCCGCGCATCCTCGGCCGCGAGCACCGAGCCCGGCCGGCAGAGCGAGGCCGCGGCCCCGCCGAGGAAGCCCAGTGCGGATCGGCGCGGGATGTGGATCGCCATGGCCCTAGCTTGCGGCACCCGAGGTTAAAGCCCGGTTGCGGGACGGGCAGTCTCCCGGCCGGTGCCACCCGGGATGGTCGAGCATAGCCATCACGAAACCGGGAGGCTACCCGCCGCTTCGACGCGCCGCTCCACCGCTACCCCGTGCCCTCGGCGGCCGGAGATGCCATATCCCGGGCCATGGCACCCCCTCTCCTGCTTCTCCAGGGCATCCGGCAGGGCTTCGGCACCACGCCCCTGCTGCGCGACGCCACCCTCTCCGTCGGCCCGGGCGAGCGCCTCGCCCTCATTGGACGCAACGGCTCCGGCAAGTCCACGCTGCTGCGGATCGCGGCCGGCCTCATCCAGCCAGATGGCGGGAGCCGCTTCCTCCAGCCCGGCGCCACGCTCCGCTACCTTCCGCAGGAGCCCGACCTTTCCGGCCACGCGACCACCCTCGCCTATGTCGAGGCGGCGCTCGGCCCGGGGGACGATCCCTACCGGGCCCGCTACCTCCTGGAGCAGCTCGGCCTCACGGGCGAGGAGGAGCCGGCGAGGCTCTCGGGCGGCGAGGCGCGGCGCGCGGCGCTGGCCGCGGTGCTCGCCCCCTCCCCCGACATCCTCCTGCTGGACGAGCCGACCAACCACCTCGACCTCCCCGCCATCGAGTGGCTGGAAGGCGAGTTGGCCTCCTTGCGCACCGCCCTCGTTCTCATCAGCCACGACCGGCGCTTCCTCGAGTCCCTCTCCCGCGCCATGGTCTGGCTCGACCGCGGCGCCACGCGCCGGCTGGAACGCGGCTTCGCGGAGTTCGAGGCCTGGCGCGACGAGGTGCTGGAGGAGGAGGAGCGCGAGGCGCACAAGCTCTCCCGCGAGATCGTGCGGGAGGAGCACTGGCTCCGCTACGGCGTCACGGCGCGGCGCAAGCGCAACATGCGGCGCGTCGGCGAATTACAGGCGCTGCGCGAGAAGCACCGCCAGCGCCGGGGGCCCCTGGGCGGGGTGAAGATGGCCGCCAGCGAGGCCGATGGCTCCGGCAGCCAGGTGGTCTCGGCCGAGCGGATCTCGAAACTCTATGGCGGCCGCGCGGTGGTGCGGGATTTCTCCACCCGGATCCTGCGCGGCGACCGGGTGGGGATCGTCGGCCCGAACGGCGCGGGCAAGACGACGCTGCTGAACATGCTCACCGGCGTCCTCGCTCCCGATGAGGGAGAGGTGCGGCTGGGCACGGGGATCGAGATGGTCACCCTCGACCAGCGCCGCGCGAGCCTCGACGACGCCATGACCCTCTCCGACGCCCTCACCGAGGGCCGCGGTGACATGGTCCATGTCGGCGGCACGCCGCGCCACGTCATCGGCTACATGAAGGACTTCCTCTTCCTGCCGGAGCAGGCGCGCACGCCGCTCGGTGTCCTCTCGGGCGGGGAGCGCGGGCGGGTGATGCTCGCGCGCGCCATGGCCCGGCCGAGCAACCTTCTCGTGCTGGACGAGCCGACGAACGACCTGGACCTCGAGACGCTCGACCTCCTGCAGGAGATGATCGCCGACTATCCCGGCACGGTGCTGGTGGTCAGCCACGACCGCGACTTCCTCGACCGCGTGGCGACGAGCGTCATCGCCTATGAGGGCGAGGGGCGCTGGCAGGACTATGCGGGCGGCTACTCGGACATGGTGGCGCAACGCGGCCACGGGGTGCGCGCCCGCGCGGAGGCGCCGCAGGCCGCCCCCGCGTCCAGGCGGGCGCCCGAGCCTGCCGCGGCGGCCGCCTCACGCCTTCGCCTCACCATGGGAGAGCTGCAAGCCCTGAAGACCCTGCCCGCGGAGATGGAGAAGCTCTCGGCCGAGATCGCGAAGCTGAACGACATCCTCGCGGACCCGCAGCTCTACAGCCGCGATCCCGCGCGCTTCGCGAAAGCAACGGAGCTCCTGGCCGGGCGTCAGGCGGCGCTAGCCGCCGCGGAGGAGCGCTGGCTCGAACTGGAGATGCGGCGCGAGGAGATCGAGGCCGCATCCTGATCGGGCAGGTCAGCGACGAGGCAAGCGTGCCGTTGTAAGCCCACCTTAATTTCCAACAAGAAGAAGCGGTTACACGGTTTTCTTAAGAGCGGAGCTGGGCGATTATGAGCCGAGGATCTTAGAACTTTGTACGAGCATCACCGCATAAAGCACTGAATTTCTATCAGTTCTCGTCTTTCCTGAACGTGAGCACCAGCACGTCGCGATAGCCGGGGCGGGAGGGGTCGAGCGGATGGATCGGCGTGACCCCGTGCATCACCCGCCGGTCGTCCAGCAGCACGGCATCGCAGGGCGCGGAAAGGGTGAAGCTGGCCTCCTCCTTCCCGTCGACCTGAATGCCCGTGATGCCGCCCGCCACGTTCTCGCGGCCGATCAACATCACCAACACGTAGTCGACACCGTCCGAATGCATCCCCTCAGGCGTCGGCTTGCCGGCCTCCTCCGGCCGGGCCTCGATCCGGAACTGGTGGGCCTCGACGTGCCAGGAGTTGCCGGGGGAGAGGCGGTCGAAGACGGCGCGCGCCCCCTCCAATAGCGCCTTCATCGCGCCGCCCTCCGACACGGCGGGGAGGACCGGCTCGAACCAGCGGTCGATGCCGCCGTTCAGCGCGTTGTAGCGCGTCGCCTGGAAGTGCGGGCCGTCGGGGGCGCGGACCAGCGGGGCGCCGGGCGGGGCGGTGAGGATGGCGTGGCGGCGGAGGCGGTAGCGGCCCCCATCGGCCATGTAGCCGTCGGGGCGGAGGTCGCCCCAGCTCGCGACGAAGCCCTCCCATGCGGCCCCGGACAGGGCGGTTCCGGCAGGGTCGAAGAGAGCCCGCGCCCTCTCCGCGCCGAGCGCGGCATAGCCCTTTTCGGCGATGACGGCGGCAGGGTCGGTCACGAGCGCCGGGCCCCCTCCATCACGTGCCGCATGCGGGAGACGGCGGCGGGCAGGCCCTCGAACAGGGCCTGGCCCATGAGGAAGTGCCCGATGTTCAGCTCCACCACCTCCGGGATCGCGGCCAGGAGCGGGGCGGTGTCGTAGTCCAGGCCGTGGCCGGCATGGCACTCCATCCCGGCTGCGGCGACGAGGCGCGCGGCCTCCCGCAGCCGGGCGAGCTCCCCGTCGCGCGCGGGGCCGGGGGCGGCCTCGCAGAAGGTCCCGGTGTGCAGCTCCACCGCCCGCGCGCCGAGCCGGGCGGCGGCCTCGATCTGGCGGGGCTCGGGGTCGAGGAAGAGGGAGACGCGGATGCCGGCGCCGAGCAGGGCGGCGACCACGGGGGCCAGCGCGGCCTCGTTCCCCGCAGCGTCCAGCCCGCCCTCCGTCGTCAGCTCCGCCCGCCGCTCGGGCACGAGGCAGCAGGCATGGGGGCGGAGGGCGGTGGCTATGCCCGTCATCTCCTCCGTCGCGGCCATCTCCAGGTTGATGGGGGCGTCCAGCGCCTCGCGCATCGCGCGGCAGTCGGCGTCCCGGATGTGCCGGCGGTCCTCGCGGAGATGAATGGTGATGCTGTCCGCCCCGTTGGCGAGCGCCAGCCGCGCGGCGGCGAGCGGATCGGGATGCGCCCCGCCGCGGGCGTTGCGCAGGGTGGCGACGTGGTCGACGTTCACGCCGAGGCGAATGGGGGTCATGCGCTGGCCTTCATCTGGCGACGCTCGGCCATGCCGGCCGCGAGGCGGAGGGCGGCGACCAGGCTGCCGGGATCGGCGACGCCCTGGCCGGCGATGCCGAAGGCGGTGCCGTGGTCGGGCGAGGTGCGGATGATGGGCAGGCCGAGGGTGACGTTCACCCCGCCATCCATGTCCAGCGTCTTGATCGGGATCAGCGCCTGGTCGTGGTAGAGACAGAGGGCGGCGTCGTAGCCGGCCCGGGCGCGGGCGGTGAACATCGTGTCCGGCGGCAGGGGCCCGAAGGCGTCCACCCCCCCTTCGCGCAGGGCCTCGATGGCGGGGGTGACGAGTCGCGGCTCCTCGTCGCCCATCGCGCCCTCCTCCCCGGCATGGGGGTTCAGCCCGGCCACCGCGATGCGCGGCGCGACCATGCCGAAGCCCTCCCGCAGCCCGCGGTCGAGGGCGAGGCCGGTGCGGATGATCTCGGCGGTGGTGAGGGTGTCGAGCGCCCGGCGCAGGGAGACGTGGATCGTCACCGGCACCACCCGCAGCATGGGCGAGGCGAGCAGCATCACCGGCGGCTCGGCCGTGCCGGTCAGGGCGCCGAGGAACTCGGTATGGCCGGGGAAGGCGAAGCCCGTGCGGTAGAGCGTCGCCTTGCTGATGGGGTTGGTCACCACCCCGCCCACCCGCCCCGCACTGGCCAGCGCCACGGCGCGCTCGATCGAGCCGAGCACGGCCGGCGCGTTGGCCGGGTCGGGCCGACCGGGCACGGGAGGCGCGGGGCAGCGCACGGTCATCACGGGAAGGGCTGCGGGGAAGACCGCCGCCGCTTCCTCCGGTCCGGAAACCGTGATGACGGGAACATCCCAGCCCAGCCGTGCCGCTAGGGCGAGGAGCCGCGCGGGATCGTCCAGCGCGACGAAGGCCGGCCCCTCGCCGCGTAGCCGGGCCCAGGCAGCCAGGGCGATCTCCCCGCCGATCCCGGCGGGGTCTCCCATGGTCAGGGCAAGGGGAAGCGGCGCGCTCATTACGGGGAGGTTCGCACGGCGCCGATCCGCGCCAAACCCCCTTCCCCGCTCATGGCTGCCCTGCCCGGCCTAGATATCGGCGTAGACGTGCGTCTCGGCCGCGCCGCCGGGATGGGTGACGGCGCCGAGATGGGCGGGGCCGACGAGCTGGGCGTATTTCCACAGCGCGCCCGAGTTGTAGTCGGTGCCGCGCGGCTTCCACTCGGCCCGGCGCCGGGCCAGCTCCTCCTCGGGGAGTTCCACGTCGATCGTGCCCTTCTCCGCGTCGATGACGATGCGGTCGCCGTCGCGCAGCAGGGCGATCGGGCCGCCGACCGCCGCTTCCGGCCCGACATGGCCGATGCAGAAGCCGCGCGTCGCGCCGGAGAAGCGGCCGTCGGTGATCAGCGCCACCTCTCCGCCCATGCCCTGGCCGTAGAGGGCGGCGGTGGTGGAGAGCATCTCCCGCATCCCCGGCCCGCCCTTCGGCCCCTCGTAGCGGATGATGATGACGTCGCCCGGCTTGTAGGCGCGGCTCTCGACGGCGGCGAAGGCGTCCTCCTCGCAGTCGAAGCAGAGCGCGGTGCCCTCGAAGCGCAGCTCCTTCATGCCCGCGATCTTCACGATGGCGCCGTCCGGGGCGAGGTTGCCCTTGAGCCCGACCACGCCACCCGTCTCGGAGATCGGGTTGGACACCGGGCGGATCACGTCCTGGTCCACGGGGAAAATCACCTCGCGGTGGTTCTCGGCCAGCGACTTGCCGGTCACGGTCATGCAGTCGCCGTGCAGCAGCCCGGCATCGAGCAGCGCCTTCACGATCACGGGGATGCCGCCGATCTTGTAGACGTCGAAGGCGACGTAGCGGCCGCCCGGCTTGAGGTCACCGATGTAGGGTGCCTTGCGCATGATCTCGGCCACGTCCTGCAGCGTGAACTTGATCCCGGCCTCATGCGCCATGGCCGGCAGGTGCAGCCCGGCATTGGTCGAGCCGCCCGTGGCGCCCACGATGAGCGCCGCGTTGTAGAGGCTCTCCCTGGTGACGATGTCGCGCGGGCGGATGTTCTTCCGCAGCAGCTCCATCACCGCGCGGCCGGATTCCACCGCCCACTTGTCCCGGTCCTCATAGGGCGCGGGGGCGCCGGCAGAGCCGGGGAGCGCCAGGCCGATCGCCTCGGAGACGGTCGCCATGGTGTTGGCCGTGAACTGGCCGCCGCAGGCGCCGGCGCTGGGGCAGGCGACGCATTCCAGCTCGTGCAGGTCCTCGTCGGACATGCGGCCGGCGGCGTGCATGCCCACGGCCTCGAACACGTCCACCACCGTCACGTCACGGCCCTTGTAGGTGCCGGGGAGGATGGAGCCGCCATACATGAACACGCTCGGCACGTTCAGGCGCAGCATCGCCATCATCATGCCGGGGAGCGACTTGTCGCAGCCGGCCAGCCCGACCATCGCGTCGTAGCAGTGGCCGCGCATGGTCAGCTCCACCGTGTCCGCGATGGCGTCGCGGCTGGCGAGCGAGGACTTCATGCCCTGGTGGCCCATGGCGATGCCGTCGGTCACCGTGATGGTGGTGAACTCGCGGGGCGTGCCGGCCGCCGCCTTGACCCCGGTCTTCACGCTCTGCGCCTGGCGGCTGAGGGCGATGTTGCAGGGCGCGGCCTCGTTCCAGCAGGTGGCGACGCCGACCAGCGGCTGGCCGATCTCCTCCTCGGTCATGCCCATGGCGTAGTAGTAGCTGCGGTGCGGGGCGCGCTCGGGGCCGACCGTCACGTGGCGGCTGGGAAGGCGGGACTTGTCCCAGGTGTTGTCCGGCATCTGCATCTTCCTCGTATGCGGGCTGTATCGCGCAACAAACGGCCCGGGGCAACGCGGCAGGGCGCAACGATCCCCGGCGCCACCCCTCCCCGCCCGGCCGGCGCACACGCGCATGTCACCGCCGGCCTCATCGGCCGGGCGTAACGTTCCGCGGCTGCCGTGACGGAGGATCGCGATGCGCGTCCCCTTCCTCGTCCTTGCCGGCCTCCTCGCCGCCATGCCCGCGCTCGGGCAGGCCGTGCCCTCCCCGGCCGAGGCGCTGCTCCTCCTGCGCGGCGGGGGCTTGGTCCTCTACATGCGCCATCCCGCGACCGAGCCGGGCCAGACTGATGCGGAGGCGCTGGATTTCGCTGACTGCGCCACCCAGCGGAACCTGAGCGAGGCCGGGCGCCGCACCGCCGCAGAGACAGGCGCGGCCCTGCGCGCCATCGGCATCCCCGTCCGCCGCACGGTCACGAGCGAGTACTGCCGGGCGCGGGAGACGGCCGCGCTGATGGGTCTGCCGGGCGCGGAGACGGAGCCCGCGCTGAACGATGGCGGCCGCATGCTGGCCAAGGGGTCGGACACGCCCCAGGCGGAGGCGCTCCGGGCCCTGCTGCGCGCCGCGCCGGCGCCGGGCCAGGCCGTGCTGGTCGTCGCCCATCGCCCCAACCTCGTGGACGCCGCGGGTTCCGGCTTCGCCGACCTGGCCGAGGGGGAGATCGTGGCCTTCCGCCCCGCGGCGGAGCCGCCCGGCTTCCGACCGGTCGCCCGGATCCGGACGACCGACTGGCCGGCGCTGATCGCCGCCGCCCGGGGCTAGCGCGCGCCGTCCAGGGCCCGCCGGACCCGCGCGTCGATCCCGCGCAGCAGGGCCATCTCGCGCCGGGCATCGGCCAGCGCGCGGTGGGCCGGGGCCGCCTTTCGCGCCTCCTCCGCCACCTCGTCGAGCACGGCGCGCAGCACCTCCCCGCGCCGAGCGGGGTCGCCGCCAGCCTCGGCGAGGGCTGCGAGGGCCGCGGCCTCGCGCGCCTCCTCCGTGTCGCGCAGACGCAGCGCGTGGCGCGGCAGCCCGGCAGCGCGGAGGAGGCGGCTGAGCCACTGCCCGTCCCATGACGGGGCGGAGGCGTAGAGGTCGTGACCCGCCAGCGCCTCCACCATCCGGCGGGCGACGGCGTCGTGCGGCTCGCCTTCCCGCTCCAGCCGCTCGAGCGGGATGCCGTGGACGCGCTCTGCTT
This sequence comes from Muricoccus pecuniae, assembly GCF_014199205.1. GTDB lineage: Bacteria > Pseudomonadota > Alphaproteobacteria > Acetobacterales > Acetobacteraceae > Roseomonas > Roseomonas pecuniae. Next base: position 38,668 of record NZ_JACIJD010000008.1, read on the forward strand.
CCGGGTCCCACTCGTGCCAGTCGGGGGCGGGGCGGATGAGGTGCTCCTCCGCCGCCCCGTCCTCGCGGACCCAGCCGACCTCGATGGGAAAGCCGCGCTTGCCCAGCCCGCTCGCCTCGAAGTCGAGGAAGACAATCATGCGCCGCTCCCGCCTCCCGCCGCGAAGTCCTCGCCCTGGCGGAACGCAGGAGAGGGCCGTGGGTGGCGGGCGTGAACCGCCCGGGCACCGCCGCACCCCAGGCGGTCAGCGATAGACGACGTAGCGCAGGATGTAGATCGCGCAGAGGACGGCGCTGAGGAAGGCACCGATCCGCACCGCCTGCTGCTCGGTGATCGGCGGCTCCCGGTTCAGCATGGGCAGCCGCGACCGGCACCAGAGGATGGGCACGGTCGCGAGCACCGTCAGCGCGAAGAAGTCGAAGAACCTCACGCCCGGGCCTTCAGGCGGCGATGCGGGCCAGCGCCGCGGCCAGCCGCGCGGCCTCGGCCTCGGCGCTGGAGAGGCGCTCGCGCGTCTCCTCCACCACCTCCTCCTTCGCCCGGCTGGTGAAGTCGGGATTGGCGAGCTTCTGGGCGATCTTGCGCGCCTCCGCCTCCACCTTCGCGTGCTCCTTGGCCAGTCGCGCCCGCTCGGCCGCGAGGTCCACCACGCCGGAGAGGGGGAGCATCACGGTTGCCTCCCCCACCACGGCCTGGGCCACGCCCTCCGGCGCCGCGCCCTCCAGCGGCCTCACCTCGGTCGCGCGCGCCATGCGGCGGATCGGCTCGATCCAGCGCGCGGCGCGGGCGAGGGTCGCGGGCGAGGCTCCCTGGAGGAGCAGCGGCACGGTGACGGAGGGCGGCACGTTCACCTCGGCCCGGACGGTGCGGACCACGGAGATGAAGCTCACCAGCCATTCCAGCTCCCCCCGCGCCTCCTCCGCGCCCGTCACCGCGACGGGGACCGGCCAGGGGGTGCGGATCAGGCTGCCCTCCGGCCCGTAGCCGAAGCGGCTCCACAGCTCCTCCGTCACATAGGGCATGACGGGATGGGCGAGGCGCAGGATGAGGCCGAGGACGTGCTGCGCCGCTCCCTTCGCCTCCGCCTTCTCCGCCCCGTCGGGCCCGGTCAGCGCCGGCTTGGCGAGTTCGAGGAACCAGTCGCAGAAGGAGCCCCAGGTGAAGCGGTAGAGGGCCGCCGCGTAGTCATCCAGGCGATAGGCATCGAGCGCCGCCGTCGCCTCCGCGATGGCGGCGTTGCCGGCATCGATGATCCAGCGGGCGAGCGGGGTCCTCGCCTCCATCGGGTTGAAGGAGGGGTCGGGCGCGATGCCGTTCATCTCGCAGAAGCGCGCGGCGTTCCACAGCTTGGTGACGAAGGCGCGGTTGCTCTCCACCTTCTGCCGGCCCAGCCGTACGTCCCGCCCGGGGCCCGCGAAGGAGGCCAGGGTGAAGCGGAGGGCGTCGGCGCCATAGGCGTCCGCCAACTCCAGGGGGTCCATGACGTTGCCCTTGGACTTGGACATCTTCTGCCCGCGCTCGTCCCGCACGAGGCCGTGGATGTTCACCACGCGGAAGGGCACGTCCCCCATGAAGTGCAGCCCCATCATCATCATCCGGGCGACCCAGAAGAAGATGATGTCGAAGCCCGTCACCAGCACGTCGCCGGGATAGTAGCGGGCGAGCTCTGGCGTCTGCCGCGGCCAGCCAAGGGTGGAGAAGGGCCAGAGGGCGGAGGAGAACCAGGTGTCCAGCACGTCGGGGTCGCGGGTGAGCGGGCGGTCCTCGCCGTAGCGCGCGCGGGCGGCGGCCAGCGCCTCGGCCTCGGTGCGCTCGACGAAGATGTGGCCATCGGGCCCGTACCAGGCAGGGATCTGGTGGCCCCACCAGAGCTGGCGGGAGATGCACCAGGGCTGGATGTCGCGCATCCAGGCGAAGAAGGTGTTCTCCCACTGGCGCGGGACGAACTGGGTGCGGCCGGTCTCCACCGCCTCGATCGCCGGCTTGGCCAGCGTCGCCGCGTCCGCGTACCACTGCCAGGTCAGGCGCGGCTCGATCGGCACGCCGGAGCGGTCCCCGTGCGGGACGGCATGGGCGTGCGGCTCGACCTTCTCGATCAGCTCCAGCCGCTCCAGCTCCGCCAGGATTGCCTTACGGGCCTCGAAGCGCTCCATCCCCGCGAGGGAGGCGAGGAAGCCGGGCTCGGCCAGGCCCGGCGCCTCGCGCGCCTCGGCCTCGATCTCGGCCAGGGTCACCCGGCCCTCGGCGTCCAGCACGCTGGGGGAGGCGAGGTTGTGGCGGCGGCCCACCTCGAAGTCGTTGAAGTCGTGGGCCGGCGTGATCTTCACCGCGCCCGAGCCCTTCTCCGGGTCGGAATAGGCATCGGCCACCACGGGGATGGCGCGGCCGAGGATGGGCAGGACCACCCGCTTCCCGACGAGGTCCCTGAACCGCTCGTCCTCGGGATTCACGGCGACGGCCGTGTCGCCCAGCATCGTCTCGGGCCGCGTGGTGGCGACCACGATGAAGCGCCCGGGCTCGCCCTCCACGGGGTAGCGCAGGTGCCAGAGGCTGCCCTTCACCTCCCGGCTCTCGACCTCGAGGTCCGAGATCGCCGTCTGGAACTTCACGTCCCAGTTCACCAGCCGCCGGTCGCGATAGATCAGCCCCTGCCGGTGCAGGGTGACGAAGACCTCCCGCACGGCCTCGGACAGGCCCTCGTCCATGGTGAAGCGCTCGCGCGACCAGTCGAGGCTCGCCCCCATGCGGCGGAGCTGGCGGGTGATGGTGCCGCCGCTCTCGCCCTTCCACCTCCAGACGCGGTCGAGGAAGGCCTCGCGGCCCATCTCGCGCCGGTCCCGGCCCTCCGCGGCGAGCAGCCGCTCCACCACCATCTGGGTCGCGATGCCGGCATGGTCCGTGCCGGGCTGCCACAGCGCATCCCGCCCCTGCATCCGGCGGAAGCGGATGAGGGTGTCCTGGATCGTCACGTCCAGCGCGTGGCCGACATGCAGGCTCCCCGTCACGTTGGGCGGGGGGATCATGATGGTGAAGGGCTGGGCCTTGGATCCCGGATTCGCCGTGAAGGCGCCGGAACCCTCCCAGCCCTGATAGAGGCGCGGCTCGAAGCCGGCGGGCGAGAGCGTCTTGTCGAGCATGGGCGGAGGCTTGGCGGAGGCGCCGCCCCGCCGTCAAGGGCTCATGCCAGGCCCCTGCCCCGCCCCCGGCGGGAAAGGGGCGCCGAGGCTAGCCGAGCGAGCGGTTGACCACCCGCTCGATCTCGGCGCGCACGAGGCGCTCGACCATGGCGGGCAGGTGCGCGTCCATCCAGGCCCTGAGCATCGGCCGCACCTCCTCCCGCACCACGTCCTCGATCGAGGGGCCGCCGCGATGGACGGGGGCGCTGCGCTCGGCGGCCACGGTGCGGGCGAGCTGGCCGAGGATCGCGGCCGCGGCGGCCGCCGTCTCGGGCGCGATCAGCTCCTCCCCGCCGGAAGCCGCGCCGCCGGCGAAGGAGGCGGGCGCCGCGGAGGGCGGCGGCGCGGGCTGCGGCGCCGGGACGACAGGCGGGGCGACCAACTCCACCGGCTCCGGCACCGGCACGGGTGGAGCCGGCGGCTCGGGCTCCGGCGCCGCCACGAGCATCGCTTCCGTCAGCTCCAGCGGCTCCGGCAGGGACGGCGGATCCGGCATGACGGGCGGGGGCGCGGGCGCGGGCGCTGCCGGCGCGGGTGCCGCTTCCTCCTCGTTCAGGATCTTCCGGATGGAGGCGAGGATGTCCTCCATCGAAGGATCCTGACCAGGAGCGGTGGCGCCGGACATGCTGGTGTTCCTGGAGTTCGGGTGTCTACTGCTGGACGGGCTGGGGGGCGGTGTAGTCGCGCAGCCCGGCCCAGCGGTCGCGGACCGCGCGATAATAGGCTTCCTGGTCGTACAGGGCGACGGGCAGGTTCAGGTCCCGCGCCGTCAGGCGGCCGACGGCCTGGGCGAGCGAGTGGCTGGCCGTGACCACGTTGGCGAGGGCGCGCACGAGCGAGACGCGGGCGTTCAGCAGCTCCTGCTCGGCGTTGAGCACGTCGAGCGTCGTGCGGCTGCCGACGACCGCCTCGCGCTGCACGCCGTCCAGCGCGATCTCGGCGGCGCGGATCTGGGCGCGCACGCTGTCCACCGTGGCCCGGGCGCTGCCGAGCGTCTCCCAGGCCTGGATCGCCTGGGCGGAGGCGATCCGCCGCTGGTCGTCCACCACCTGCCGGAGCCGGGTGGCGTCCTGCCGGGCCTGGCGCACCGCGGCGTACTCCGCCCCGCCCTGGTAGAGCGGCACGGTAACGGTGGCGACGACCTGCTCGCCGATGGTGCGCTGGCCGATGATCTGCTGGTTGTCGTTGCGGAAGGCCTGGGCCTGGAGGCTCGCCTGCGGCAGCAGGGCGGCGAGCTGGACGTCGACGAAGTCGCGCGCGGCGGATTCGTCGAACAGCGCGGCCACGACGGCGGGGTTGTTCAGCGCCGCCACCTGCGCCGCATCCTGCCCGTTCCGAACGGCCGACGTCAGCGGCTGGGGCGCCGTGAGCCGCGCGGGGGCGAGGCCGATGGTGCGCTGGAAACTTGCCCGCGCGTTCTGGAGCTCTCCCTCGGAACCGGCACGGGAGGCGCGGGCGCCGGCGAGGCGCGACTCGGCCTGGGCCACGTCGGTGCGGGTGATCTCGCCCACCCGGAAGCGCTCGTTGGTCGCGTCCAGCTGGCGCTGGAGGACCTGCGCGTTGTTCAGGTTGAGCCGCACCTCCTCCTGGAAGCGGATCACGTTCACATAGGCGGCGACGGCATCCTGCAGCACCTGCTGTTCGGTGGCGAGGAGCCGCGCGCGCTGGGCGAGCACCTGGTTCTCCGCCCGGCGGGTCGAGGCGACGGTGCGGCCGCCGCGGTAGAGGGGCTGGGTGATCGTCGCGGCCGCGGTGGCGATCGTGCGGTCCTGGTCCGTCGTCACGCCTACCCGCTCGCCGCGGACATTGGTGGAGCGGGAGCGGAGCGTGCCCTCGCCGTAGCCGGCGCTGCCGGAGAGGGTCACGGTCGGGCGCCAGCCGGCCAGGGCCTGCGGGACGTTCTCGTCCACCACGCGGAGCTGGGCGCGGGCCGTGGCGAGGGTGGGGTTGTTCACATAGGTCTGGGCCAGCGCTTCCTGCAGCGTCTGCGCTCCGGCGGGCGCGGCCAGGGCCAGCGGGACCAGCGCGAGGGCGAGGGCGGTCGGAAGTACGGATCGGCGGCGCGGGGCGTGTCTGCGGGTCATGATGCGGTTCCTGCTGGGCCGCCCCGGTCCGAGGAGCCGGAGGGGTCGCCTATGCCTTCGTCCCGGGATGTTAGCCAGCCCGGCCGCCAGGCGGCCAGGATGGCGAAGAAGCCTTTCCGCATCCTTGCCGTTCCCGGACGGCCGGCGCGGTGCCCGCGTCAGACGAGGGCGAAGCCCGGCCGCGGGGAGAAGGCCGGCAGAAGGGAGGTCTGCGCGTTGAACTGCGGCACCGCGCTGAAGCTGCCGGCGGCGCGGCGGCCGAGGATCGCCGATCCCGCCTCGCCCGGGGCGCGGCGGATGGCGACCAGCCGGCCGCCCTCGGCGAGCTGGGCGGGAAGGGCGGCCGGCACGGCCGGGACCGCGCCCTCCACCAAGATCAGGTCGTAGGGGGCGCCGTCCGGCAGCCCCGCCGCGGGGTCCCCGGCAACGCGGCGCAGTGAGCCTGGCCTGAGGCCGGAGGCGGCGATTCCCTCGTCGCCGAGCGCGGCAATCGCGGGCTCGTTCTCGACCGCCACGACCTCCGCGCCCCCATGGGCGATCAGCGCCGCGCCGTATCCCGTGCCCGATGCCAGGACGAGCACCCGCTCCCCCGGGCGCGGCAGGCCGAGCTGGATCAGCCGCGCCACCGTCATCGGCTGCAGCATCACCCGGCCGCCGCCGAGCGCGATATCCTCGTCCGCCAGGGCACGGGCCCGGAGCGGCGCGGGGACGAAGAGTTCCCGCGGCACAGCCCGCATCGCCTCCAGGATCCGTGGATCCGTCACCCGGTTGGGCCTTACCTGCCCATCAACCATGCGCCTGCGCGCCTCGGCGAAGTCCATGCCGCCCGCTGCCCCATCAACTGAACCGGGCGGTTTATAGGCGCCCCGGGCGGCGCTTGGAAGCCGCGCGGCGGGTCGCGCCGGATGCGGGTTGACCCGATGCCCCCGGGGCGCGATACCCTGCCCTCCTGCCGGCCCGATGGCAGAGTGGTGATGCAGCGGACTGCAAATCCGTGAATGTGGGTTCGATTCCCGCTCGGGCCTCCACCCCCTCCCCTTCCTGGCGCCCTCCTGCGGCGCCCGGCAGGGGCCGGGACCTTCCCTCTGAAAATATCCAGGACTGCCCTTGGACGCCGCCGCGCTTGCCGGAGGCTCACCAGTTCTCACCTTTTGCGCGTGCGCGGACGGGGCTTGCGGAAAAAGCTTCGCGCAAACTTCCACGGACCCCCTTGCGGGGCGGCGGCACACGCGGTATCCGGCCGACCCGCACGCAGCGGGCCTGATCCCCGATAGCTCAGCTGGTAGAGCACGCGACTGTTAATCGCTAGGTCGTTGGTTCGAGTCCAACTCGGGGAGCCATTGCAGGAGGGGGGATGCACCGAAAGGTGCGTCCCCCTTTTCCGTTCGGGGCGCCCGCTGTCCCGCGCAGCCCGCCTCGAAAACTTCATCCGGCCTTCCGCACGGGGCAGCCGCCCGCGCTCTTGTCCTGGCGCGCGGCTCGGGCAGAAGGGGCGCATGAGCGACGAGACAGTCCTGACCAACGCCCGGCTCGTGCTGCCGGACCGCGTGCTGCCCGGCACGCTGCTGCTGCGCGGCGGCACTATCGCGGAGATCTCCCCCGGGCGCAGCGCCGCGCCCGGTGCGCTGGACCTGGAGGGCGACTTCCTCATCCCCGGCGTGGTGGACGTCCACACCGACAATCTCGAGCGTCAGGTCCTGCCGCGCAGCCAGGCCCGCTGGCCATCCGCCTCGGCCTTCCTCGCCCATGACGGGCAGGTGGCCGTCGCCGGGGTGACGACGGTGCTCGACGCCCTCTGCCTCGGCGATCTCGGCTTCGACGAGAGCCGGCTCCAGACGGCGCGGGACGGGGTGCGCGACCTCGGCGCACTGACCGCCTCCGGTGCCCTGAAGTCCGAGCACCTGCTGCACCTGCGCTGCGAGCTGCCGGCCACGGACATGCTGCCGATGCTGGAGGAATTCCATGCCGACCCGCATCTGCGGATGGTCAGCCTCATGGACCACACCCCCGGCGTCGGCCAGTACGTCGATGCGGACCGCTACCGCGCCATGCGGGTGAAGGGCGGGGCGAAGCCGGAAGCCGTGGAGCGCCGCATCGCCGAACTGGCGGAGCAGCGCGCAGCCTATGCCGAGCCCAACCGCCGCGCCCTCCTCGACCTCTTCCGCGGGAGGGACGTGCCGCTCGCCACGCATGACGACTGGGACCCCGCGATCGTCGCCCGCAACGCGGCCGACGGAATCGGGATGAGCGAGTTCCCCGTGAACCTCCCGGCGGCCCGCGCGGCACGGGCGGAGGGCATGGCGGTGATCGCGGGGGCGCCCAACCTCGTGCGCGGTGGCAGCCATTCCGGCAATGTCGCGGCGGCTGACCTCGCGCGCGAAGGGCTGGTGGACATCATCGCCTCGGACTACGTGCCCCCGGCCATGATCGAGGCCGCCTGGCGCTTGGTGGAGGAGGCCGGCATGACGCTTCCCGCAGGGGTCGCGACCATCACCGCCAACCCCGCCCGCGCCCTCGGCCTGCACGACCGCGGGCGGATCGAGCCGGGGCTGCGCGCGGACCTCGTGCGCCTGCGCGAGTTCGGCGGCATGCCGGTGGTGCAGGCCGTGTGGCGCGGCGGGGCGCGCATCGCATGATGGGCGTGGCATCCCTCGCCCGCGCCGCCCTCTACTGGGCACCGGCGATCGACGACCCCCTGCACCGCGCGGGCAGCGCCTGGCTGGGCCGGAATGCCGAAACGGGCGCGCGGCTGGACCAGCCCGCCATCCCCGGCGCGGACCTCCACGCCCTCACCGCCGATCCGCGCCTCTACGGGCTGCACGCGACGCTCAAGCCGCCCTTCCGCCTCGCCGGCTCCTACGCGGCGCTGCGGGAGGAGGCGGCCCGGCTGGCCGCGGCGACGAAGCCGTTCGACCTGCCGCCGCTGGAGCTCGCCTCGCTCGACGGCTTCCTCGCCCTGCGCGAATCGATCCCCTGCCCCGCCCTCCAGGCCCTGGCCGATCTCTGCGTCGCGGCGCTGGACGGCCACCGCGCCCCGCCGACCGAGGCCGAGATCGCCCGGCGCCGGCCGGAACGGCTGGACGCCGCCGGCCTCTACAACCTGCGCCGCTGGGGGTACCCGCACGTCTTCGGCGAGTGGCGCTTCCACGTCACCCTCACCCACCGGCTGACGGCGGAGCAGGAGGCGGTGATCCGCCCCGCCGCCGAGGCCGCGCTGGCGGAAACCGCCGCGCGCCCGCGCCGGGTGGCCGAGCTCTGCCTCTTCACCCAGCCCGCGCCGGGCGAGCCCTTCCTCATCGCCGAACGGCTGCCTCTGGGCGGGTGAACCCGCCCACCCGGGGCTTGCGAAGGGCATCCCCGCCCCCGGCGACGGCCGGGAGCGGGGAGGAAGCGCCCTCAGCCCTTCGCGGCGGCAGCCCGGATCTGCGTCACGGTCTGCCGATTGGTGATTTGCTCCGGGCTCATCCGCACCTCGATCACGGCGGGCTTGCCGCTGGCCCGGGCGCGGCGGAAGGCGGGGACCAGCTCGTCGGTCGCCGTCACCACCTCGCCATGGCCGCCGAAGGCCTCGATGAACTTCGCGAAGTCGGGATTGGTGAGCTTCGTGCCGGAGACGCGGCCGGGATAGTGGCGCTCCTGGTACATGCGGATCGTGCCGTACTGGCCGTTGTTCACCACCATCACGATCGGCGCGACGCCGGCCTGGAAGGCGGTGGCAATCTCCTGCCCCGTCATCAGGAATCCGCCGTCCCCGACGAAGCTCAGCACGAGCCGGTCGCGATAGGTGATGGCCGCCCCCAGCCCTGCCGGCACGGAATAGCCCATGGCCCCGTTGTTCGGGCCGAGGAAGCGCTGGCCCTCCCGCACCGACATGAAGCGCTGCGGCCAGGTCGCGAAGTTGCCGGCATCGACGGTGAAGATGGCGTCCGCAGGCAGCTCCGCCTCCAGCGCCTGCAGCGCGCGGGCGAAGTTCAGCGGCCCCTCGTAGTCCGGCGCCGCCACGCTCGCCTCGCGCACCGCCCGCAACCGGCGCGTCCACTCGCCCCAGGGGCGCGCCCTGCCCGGCGCGGCGTCGCGCAGCGCGAGGGCGAAGGCGTTGAGGTCGGAGGTAATGCCGAGCAGCGGGCGGAAGACGCGGCCGATCTCGGCGGGGTCGGGCAGGACGTGGACGATCGGGCTCGTCTCGCCGACGGGGAAGAGGGTGTAGCCCTGGCTCGTCGCCTCCTGCAGCCGGGTGCCGACGGCGATGACGAGATCCGCCTCCTTCACCCGCGCGACGAGGCCGGGATCGGAGCCGACGCCGAGATCGCCCGCGAAGTTGGGCGAGGTGCCGTCGAACAGGTCCAGCCGCCGGAAGCCGACCGCCACGGGAAGGTCATGGGCTCGGGCGAAGTCGCGGATCGCGGCCCGCCCCTCCTCCGACCAGCCCGTGCCGCCGAGGACCAGCACCGGCCGCTGCGCGCCGTCCAGCAGCTCCAGCAGGCGCGGGATGGCCCCAGGCGCGGGATGGGCGGGGAGCGTCGGCGCGGGTCCGATATCGGGCACCTCGACAACGGTCTTCTGCATCTCCTCGCTGATCGCGACGACCACCGGGCCGGGGCGGCCGCTGCGCGCCACGTCGAAGGCGCGCGCCATCAGCTCGGGGATGCGCGCGGCGTCGTCGATCTGCGTCACCCACTTGGCGAGCGGCGAGAACATCCGGCGGTAATCCACCTCTTGGAAGGTGTCCCGGTCCGTCTCGGAGAAGGGGATCTGGCCGACGATGAGCACGAGCGGCGTGCTGTCCTGCATGGCGACGTGGACGCCGATGCTGGCGTGGCAGGCGCCGGGGCCGCGGGTGACGATCGCGACGCCGGGCCTCCCCGTGAGCTTGCCATGCGCCTCGGCCATGTGGACCGCGCCCGCCTCGAAGCGGCAGGTCACCAGCTCGATCCGGTCGCCTACCTCGTAGAGCCCGTCGAGCAGGTCGAGGAAGGATTCGCCCGGCACCGAGAAGGCGTGCGTCACGCCCTGCGCCACGAGCGCGTCGGCCAGGAGCTGCCCGCCCGTGCGCCCGCGGGTCATCCCCTGCCGCGCTGCCGCCCCGTCATCCATGGTTCCGCTCCCTTGCCCCGGCCGGGCCCTGGTGGCGTGTCCCGGCGGGGCGGAGACTAGGGCGGCAGCGCCTCGGGGCCAACCTCCCCCGGCCGGATCGGCGCCCGCCGCTGCCTCGCTACTCCGCCGGGGCGGGATGGTGGGGCGCCGGCCCGCGCCCCTCCAGCTCCCGCAGCCGCGCGGCGATGGCGCCCACGGGCCGGGTAAAGGGCGCGAGCAGGAGATAGAGGGCCGGCACGGCGTAGAGGGTGACGAAGGTGGAGAGGGTGATCCCGCCCACGATCACGACGCCGAGCGCCTGCCGGCTCTCCGCCCCCGCACCGGTCGCGACGGCGAGCGGCACGGCGCCGAGCACGGTCGCGATCGAGGTCATCAGGATCGGCCGCAGCCGCACCACCGAGGCTTCCAGCACGGCATCGTGCACGCTCCGCCCCTCGTCGCGGAGCTGGTTCGCGAATTCCACCACGAGGATGCCGTTCTTCGCCATCAGCCCGATCAGCATCACCATGCCGATCTGGCTGAAGATGTTCAGCGACCCGCCGGTGAGATGCAGCGCGAGCAGCCCGCCCGTCACGGCCAGCGGCGTGGAGAGCAGGATGACGAAGGGGTGGATGAAGCTCTCGAACTGCGCGGCGAGCACGAGGAAGACGACGAGCAGCGCCATGGCGAAGGTGATGGCGAGGCTGCCCGAGGATTCCCGGAACTCCAGGCTCTGCCCGCGATAGGCGATGCGCGCGTCCGGCGGCAGCACCTCGCGTGCCAGCCCGTCGAGATAGTCCAGCGCCTCGCCGAGGGAGTAGCCGGGAGCGGGCGTCGCCGTGATGGTGATCGCGCGCACCCGGTCCTCCCGGGCCAGGGATTGCGGCCGCGCGCGCTCGCTGAGCGACACCACGTTCGAGAGGGGAACCAGCCCGCCGCCCCCGGTGCGGACGAAGATGTTCTCGAGGTCGTAGGGCGTTCCCCGGTCGCCCTCCCGCGCCTGGAGGAGAATCTTGTACTCCTCCCCCGCCTCCACATAGGTGCCGACCTCACGCGAGCCGAGCATGGTCTCGATGGTGCGTCCCACCGCCTGGATCGAGACGCCGAGATCGGCCGCCTTGCGCCGGTCGATCCCGACGCGGATCTCGGGCTTCGTCTCGCGGAAGTTGTTGTCGAGGTTGAGCAGGTTACGGTTCGTCGCCGCCCGCTCCAGGAAGCGGTCGCGCCAGCCGACGAGGGTCGTGTAGTCCGGCCCGCCGATCACGAACTGGATCGGCGGCTGGAAGCCGCGCTGGCCGAGGCTGGGCGGGTTGAGCGGGAAGGCGCGCGCGCCGGGGATGGCGGTGAGGCGCGGGAAGAGCTCCTGCGCGATGGCCTGCTGCTTGCGCGCCCGGCTCTCCCATCCGGAGAGGCGGATGAACATGTTGGCGATGTTGCCCTGGGGAGGGCGCTGGAAGCCGCCGAGCGTGGCGAAGACGACCATCGCCTCACCGCTGCGGAGGTACTCGTCGGTTATCCGCTCGACCCGCTGCACCTGCTCGCGCGTGTAGGCGAAAGAGGCACCCTCGGGCGCGGTGAGGGGGATGATGATGCTCGCCCGGTCCTCGACCGGCGTGAACTCCTTCGGGATCGCCTGGAAGAGCGCGACGGCGAGGGCGCAGACCAGCCCGACGCCGCCGAGCACGATGAGCGGGATGCGGAGCGCGTGGCGGAGGGACCAGCGCAGCGCGTTGTTCATCCCGAGGAAGAAGGGCTCGGTCCGGCGGATGAGCCAGGTCTCGCCCTGGTGCTCCTGCAGGAGCTTCGAGCACATCATCGGCGTGAGCGTCAGCGCGATGAGGCCGGAGAAGAGCACTGAGGCCGCGAGGGCGAAGCCGAACTCGCTGAAAAGCCGCCCCGTATTGCCCCCCATGAAGGAGAGGGGCAGGAAGACGGCCACCAGCACCAGCGTCGTCGCGATCACGGCGAAGGCGATCTCGCGCGAGCCGCGGATGGAGGCGAGCAGCACCGGCTCGCCTTCCTCCACCCGGCGGTGGATGTTCTCCAGCACCACGATCGCGTCGTCCACCACCAGCCCGATCGCCAGCACGAGGCCGAGCAGCGTCAGCACGTTGAGCGAGAACCCCATGGCCGACATGGCGATGAAAGAGGCGATGATGGAGACGGGGATGGCGACCGCGGGAATGATCGTCGCCCGGAAGGAGCGGAGGAAGAGGAAGATCACGATCACCACCAGCACCAGCGCGGTGAGAAGCGCGTGCTCCACCTCGTAGATGGACTGGGCGATGAAGATGCTCTCGTCGTAGCCGATCTGCGTGTTGATCCCCTCGGGCAGGGTCTGGCGGATCCGCTCCACCTCGCTCTTCACGCCGTCGGCGACCGAGAGGGTGTTGGCGGTGGACTGGCGCAGGATGCCCAGGCCCACGCCCGGCACGCCGTTGATGCGGTACTCGCCGCGTGTGTCCTCCGCCGCCACCTCCACCCGCGCCACGTCGCCCAGAAGGACCTGCGCGCCCCCGCCCCGGGAGAGGACGACCTGGCGGAACTGCTCGGGGCGGGACATGCGCGTGTCCGTCCGCACCGTCAGCTCGCGCTGGCTGCTCTCGATCCGGCCGCCGGGAAGCTCGATGTTCTCGCGCCGGATCGCGTCCTCCACGTCCTGCACGGTCAGCCCGCGCGCGGCCAGCGCCTGGCGGTCGAGCCAGATGCGCATGGAGTACTTGCGCTCGCCCTGGATCAGCACGTCGGCCACGCCGTCCACGATGGCGAGGCGGTCGCGGAAGCGGCGATAGGCGATCTCGGTCAGCTCCATGCCGTTGAAGGCGCTGGAGGTGAGCGCGATCCAGAGGATCGGGCGGCTGTCGCCATCCACCTTCGCCACAACGGGGGTGTCCGCCTGCTCCGGCAGCCGCGCGAGGGCGCGGGCCACGCGGTCCCGCACGTCGTTCGCGGCGGCGTCCACGTTGCGGGAGAGGCGGAATTCGAGGGTGACGCTGCTGCGCTCGTCCCGCGAGATGGAGGTGAGGGTCTTGATCCCCTCGATCCCCGCGACGGCGGATTCGATCAGCTCGGTGATCTGCGTGTCCACCACCGCCGCCGTGGCGCCGGTATAGGTGGTGGTCACGGAGACGACCGGCGGGTCGATGGCCGGGTATTCCCGCACGGGCAGCCGGAAGAGCGCGGCCAGCCCAATCACCACGAGGAGGAGGCTGATGACGGTGGCGAAGACCGGCCGCTTGATCGAGACGTCGCTGAGGACCACGCCCGCCTCCTCTCAGCTCGTCGGCCGGGTGATTGTCTCCGTCACCCGCACCGCCGCGTTGTTGCGCAGGCGCTGGATGCCCCGCACCACGACCTGATCCGTGCGCGTGACGCCGCGGACCACCTCGACTTCCCCGGCGATCCGCTGGCCGAGCGTCACCTCCACGCGCTGGGCCCGGTTGTCCCGCACCACGAAGACGAAGGCGCGCTCGCCCACGGGATCCAGCGCCTCCTCCGGCACCATCAGGGCGTTGTCGCGGGTTTCCAGGTTCAGCTCGATGGTCAGGAACAGCCCGGGGCGGAGCGCCTCGTCGGTGTTGTCGAACTCGCTGACGAGGCGGACCGTCCGGGTGGCCGTGTCGATCCGCGTGTCCGCCACGGTCACCGTGCCGAGGAAGCGGCGGTCGCCGTAGGCCGTGCTGCGGGCGGTGACGGTGCTGCCGGGCTGGATGCGGGCGAGATAGACCTCGGGGATCGAGAACTCGACCCGCACCCGGCTGATGTCGTCCAGCGTGGTGACCGCCGTGCCCGGCTGCACCAGCGCCCCGAGGCTGACGGTGCGCAGCCCCACGCGCCCGGCGAAGGGCGCCGTCACCCGCGCCTCGTCGAGCCGCGCCTGCACCTGCCGCACCCGCCCCTCGGCGCCACGCGCGGTGGCCAGGAGGGTGTCCACCCGCTGCTCCGCCACCACCCCGGCCGTCAGCCGCTGCACGCGGAGGAGCTGGCTGCGGGCGTCGTCCAGCAGCGCGCGGGCCTGGTCCAGCTCGGCGCGCAGGGCGGCATCGTCGAGAATAACGAGCGTCTCCCCGGCGGGCACGCGCTGCCCCTCCTGGAAGCGGATGGCGGTTACGATCCCCGGAAGCTTGGCGGTGATCATCACCGCCTCCCGCGCGCGCACCGTGCCGACGCTCTCGGCCCGCTCCGTCACCGTGCCGGTCCGCACGGGGGAAACGGCGACGGGCGTCGGGGGCGCGGGGGCGCCCGTCGCGGCGACCGCACCCCCACGGCTCAGCCCCAGCAGCGCCATCGGCCGGGGAAGCCCGACCCCCTCGCCGAAGAACTGCCAGGCCGCTCCCCCGCCGGCGAGCACCGCCAGGACGAGGAGCTGAGTTCGGGTTCGCATCGTTCTGTCCCAGTACGCGATCTCACTCTCGCGGGGTGAGCCGCCAGGCGCAACAGGGATTCCGCAACAGGGATTCCGGGGTGCCGGGAGCCGCATCGCGGGCTTGGAAGCCTCTCCCCGCGGCGCCATGCTTCCCTTCCTGCAGGGATGAGTGAAGCATGAAAGCGATCTTCGTCATGATCAAATGCGAGATGGGCGCGGCCTACCGCGTCGCCCGCGAGATGGCGGACGGCATCCCGGAGCTCTCCGAGATGCATTCCACCAGCGGGCAGTACGACCTTCTCGGCAAGTTCTACCTGGAGCCCGACCAGGATATCGGCCTCTTCGTCGTGGAGCGGGTGCAGGGCGTGCCGGGGGTGAAGGACACCTACACTCTCCAGACCTTCAACGCCTTCTCCGGCCCGCGGGGCTGAGCCGCCCCCCCCTCGGGCCTGCCATGAAAAGACCTCCAAGCCGCCGCGGCATGCCACCGGCCCGCCGCGCGGTCGCCACGAGGGGCGCCCATCTTCGGTGCGATCGGAGGTCCCATCAGATGAAGGTCCGCTTCTTCCCCGCCCTCGCCCTCGGCGCCGCCCTCGCTACCGCCGGTTGCCAGAACCCGGACGGCTCGACCGACTGGGGCAGCACCCTCGCCCTCGGCGCCGGTGCGGGGCTGGCCGCCGGGCTGGTCGCGGCGGCGGCCAGCGACGACGGGCCGCGCTACCGGCAACCCTCCCGCCGCGGCGGCGGTTCATATGGCGGCTATGGCGGCGGCTACGGCCGCTCCCATGCCGGCGGCTACGGCCAGGGCTATGGTCATGGCTACGGCAATGGTTACGGCAATGGTTACGGGAGGGCTTGGCGATGAGGCTCCGGTCGGCAGTTCTCGTGGCGGCCGGGCTCGCGCTCGGCGGCTGCTACTATCCCTATGGCGAGCCGAGCGTGGCGGGCTCCGCGCTGGTCGGCGCGGGAGTGGGCGCGGTGGCCGGGGCGGCGATCGCCTCCGGCCCGACCTACTACGCCCCGCCCGCCTATTACGCGCCCCCCGCCTATTACGCGCCGCGGCCGCGCTATTACGGCTACCATCCCGGCTACTACCGGCACGGCTGGCGCCACTGGTAGCGGCGGCTCAGTCGAAGCCGAGGAAGCCGGGCATGGAGGAGATCGGCGGCGCGGCCTTCAGCGCCGCGAGGTCGGGCCGCGGGCGGCTCAGCAGCGGATCGCCCGCCACCGCCGCCTCGATCGCCGCAGCCGCGCGCAGGACCAGCGCGTCCCCTCCCCTCGGCCCCACGATCTGCAGGCCGAAGGGCATGCCGAGCGCGTCCCTTCCCATCGGGATGGAGATGGCGGGGTGGCCCGTCAGCGTCACGATGTAGGCCATGGCGAGCCAGTGGAAGTAGGTGCGGGTCCCCTGCCCGTCGATCTCGGCCGGGAAGAGCTCCGTCCAGGGGCGGGGCGAGATGGTGATCGCCGGCGTGACGATCAGGTCCACGCCCGAGGCGAAGAACCTTTGCCAGCGATGATACAGCGCCGTCTGCGCCACGCCCGCGCGTGCGACATCGGCCGCCGAGTAGCCCAGCCCCTCCGCGACATTGGCGCGCACGTTCGGCCCGACCATGTTGGGCGTCCTCTCGACCTTCTCCGCATGGGCGGCCAGGAAGTTGAGGGCGCGCAGCACCTCGAAGGCCTCGTTCGCGCCGCTGCAGTCCGGCGTCCTCTCGTCGATGCCGGCGAAGAGCGGCGCCAGGCCTTCCACCCGCGCGCGGAACGCCTCCCTCACGGTGCGCTCGACGAGGGCGAGGCCGAAATCCTCGGTCGCCGCCACGCGCAGCGATGAGAGATCCATCGGGGCGAGCGGGGTCCAGCGCTCGGGCCGCGCCCGGACCGCCTCCCCCGGCAGGGTATAGGCGAGCGGGTCGCGCGGATCGTCCCCCACCATGGCGGCCAGGAGGAGGGCGACGTCCGGCACGGTGTTCGCCATGGGCCCGAGCACCGAGAGGTTCTGCCAGCCCAGCAGCTTGCGCTCGCTCGTCACGAGGCCAGGGCTCGGCCGGAAGCCGACGATGCCGTTGAAGGCCGCCGGGTTCCGCAGGGAGCCGCCGGTGTCCGAGCCCGAGCAGATGGCGAACATCCCCGCCGCCAGCGCCGCGCCCGAGCCGCCGGAGGAGCCGGCCGCCGATTTCGTCGGGTCGTGCGGGTTGCCGGTCGCGCCGTAGACGGCGTTGCGGGTGTTGGCGCCCGCGCCGAATTCCGGCGTGTTCGTCTTCGCCGTGATCACCGCCCCCGCCGCCCGGATGCGGGCGACGGAGGAGAGGTCGGCCTTCGGCACATGGTCCTTGAAGAGAGGGCTGCCGAAGGTGGTCACCAGCCCCTCCGTCTCCTCCAGGTCCTTGATGCCGATCGGCAGGCCGTGGAGGAGGCCGAGCCCTTCGCCGCGCATCACCGCCGCCTCGGCCGCGCGCGCCGCGTCCCGCGCGCGCCCGTCGATCGCGACCACGGCGTTGATCGCCGGGTTCACCGCCTCGATCCGCGCGAGGCAGGAATCGAGCAGCTCCACGGGGGAGAGCTTCTTCGTCCCGATCAGGCGGCGGGCTTCGAGGGCGGTGAGGTCGCAGGGCTCGGTCATCGGCTCTTCCGGGCTGTTTGGCAGGGCGGCGCGGGCGTCAGTAGCCCATCGCGCAGCCGTCCTTGCGGGGATCGGAACCGCCGACGAGGATGCCGCGCTCCCGGTCGATGAGGATCGCCTGGCCACCGCCATGCGGCTTCTTGATCGGCTTCGGCTGGTGGCCGAGCGCCGCCAGCGCGTCCCGCAGCTCGGACGGCAGGCCGTTCTCAATCTCCACGTCGCGATGGTCGGCCCCGACGCTGGGGAAGACGCGGGTGAGGTCCAGCGCCTCCTGCACGTCCAGGCCGAACTGGAAGTGGTTCGTCAGGAACCAGCTCTGCCCCATCGGCTGGAAATGCCCGCCCATCACGCCGTAGGGCATGATCGCCTTCCCGTCCTTCATCACCATGCCCGGGATGATGGTGTGCATCGGCCGCTTGCGGGGCGCGATGCAGTTCGGGTGGCCCTCCTGCAGGCGGAAGCCGAAGCCGCGGTTCTGCAGCATCACGCCCGACTTCTCGGCCAGGATGCCCGAGCCGAAGCCCTCGAAGAGGGAATTGATGAAGGAGCAGGCGTTCCCGTCCTTGTCCACGACGGTGAGATAGACGGTGTCCTTGTGCTTCTGCCAGTCCACCTCGCCCGCGGGCGGCAGCTCCACCATCGCCTTCTCGTCGCTGATCATGCCGCGCAGGCCGGCGAGGTAGTCGTCCGAGAGCAGCTTCCCGAGCGGCACCTCGACCTGGGAGGGATCGGCGAGGAAGGCGTCGCGGTCGCGGTAGACGAGGCGCGCGGCCTCGAGGTGGCGGTGCATGCGCGTAGCCGTCAGCGGCCCGCCGGGATCGGGGAAGCCCTCCAGGATGCCGAGCAGCATGAGGACGAGCAGGCCCGAGCCGTTCGGCGGGCACTGGAACACCTCCATGCCGCGCCACTTCCGGGAGATCGGGTCCACGAAGTTGGCGACCTCGAGCCCCTCCGCGAAGTCTTCCTCAGTGTGCAGCCCGCCGGCGGCGCGCAGGGTCGCCACCATGTCGGCCGCGATCTCGCCGGTGTAGAAGGCGCGCGCACCGTCGCGGCCGATGGCCCGCAGCGTCCTGCCCAGCTCCGGCTGGGTGAAGCGGTCGCCGAAGGCGAAGGCCCGGCCGTCCTTGAGGAAGCGCCGCGCGGTCTGCGGCTGCTTCGAGAGCTTGCCGACGCTGTCCTCCCAATCGGCCGACACGCGCGAAGAGACGGCAAAGCCCTCCTCGGCGTATCGGATCGCGGGCTGGAGGATCTGGTCGAGCCCGATCCTGCCATGCGCCTTGTTCAGCGCCTCCCAGGCCGAGACGGCGCCGGGCACGGTCACGGAATGGACGGAGGTGTTCTCCATGGCGGTGAGCCCGGCCGCCCGCAGCGCCTCCGGCGTCGCGGCCGCCGGAGCCCGGCCGGAGCCGTTGATGGCGACCACCCCGCCCGAGGCCGGGGCGTAGAGGCAGAAGCAGTCGCCGCCGATGCCGGTGGATTGCGGCTCCACCACGGCCAGCACGGCCGCCGCGGCGATGGCGCCGTCGAGCGCGTTGCCGCCGGCGCGCATGATGTCGAGCGCGGCGAGGGTCGCCACGGGCATGGAGGTTGCGGCCATCGCGTTGAGCGCCATGGCCGGGCTGCGGCCGGGGAGGTGAAGGTCGCGCATTCCTGGATCCGTTCCTCGCTGGGGGTCGGGCGGGGCCGCTTCGGCGGCTCGCCCCCGCAATACGCCGCGTGCCGGCGGGGCGGAAGCCCGCCCCGGGGGGCGGAAGCCCGCCCCGGGGGGCGAAAGCCCGCTCCGTGGGGACGAAAGCCCGGGCCCGCTGCTATCCCCCGCCCGGCATCCAGGGCCGCGCCCGCGCCTGGGCGGCCATCCTCACCCCGGCATTGGCCGCGCCGTAGCCGTCATAGCCGCCGCGCCGCTCGACGATCTCGAAGAAGAAGCGGTCCTCGAAGGAGACGGTGTAGGCGTGGATGAACTCCCCGCCCGCGGCATCGCGGTCGTAGAGGAGGTGGTCACGTTCCAGTGCCTCCAGCACGGGGTCCGCGAGGCCGAAGCGGGCGCCGAGATCCTCGTAGTAGTTGTCGGGGATGCGCAGCACCGGGGCGCCCCGCCCTGCGAGGAAACCTGCTGCATCGGGGGTGGAGAAGGCGATGTGGTGCACCCCCGCCCCCGCCATGGCGGAGACGAAGCGCCCCGTCGCGGTCTGCCGGCTCTCGGAGACGTTCAGCGGCATCCGCACCCGCCCCGCCGGGTCCGCCATGGCGCGGCTGCGGACGAGGCCCTGCGGGTCCGGCAGGTCCATGGGCGGATTCGGGTGCAGGCCGAAGACGGCGCGGTGGAAAAGTACGAATCCGTCCATCTGCCCCTCGGCCAGGGCGTAGGCGATGTGGTCCACCCCCTCCAGCGCGCCCGGGCGGTCATCCCCGGGAAGGAGGTGGAAGTCGCTCTCCCAGATATTGCGCCCGGCCGCGCCGGGCTCGACGAGGAGGATGAGCGTGCCGTCGGGCGCGCGGACCGCGGGGATGTGCCGCTCCCCCTCGCCCACCCGCTCCCGCCAGGTGGAGCAGAGCAGTGCCTCCGCCCGGGACATGGCGCGGGCGGCGTCGTCCACGCGCAAGGCGGTGGCGCAGACGGAGGGGCCGTGCAGCTCGAAATGCCCGGCCGCCGCGCTGTCGGGCTCGGCGTTGAGGACGAGGTTCACCCCGCCCTGGCGCCAGAGCTCCACGGCCTTCGACCGGTGCTGCCCCGCCTTGCGGAAGCCGAGGGTGGAGAGAAAGGCGGAGAGGTCCCGCCCGCCCGGCCCGTCCACCGCGAATTCGAGGAACTCCACCCCGCCGAGCTCGGGCGCCGGCGGCAAGGGCGCGGCCGGGACGGAGGGCGCGGCGAGGACCGAGTCGAGCCAGATGAGGGAGCGGTGCGCGTCCCGCGCGATGCGCCGGGCCGGGGCGGCGCGGAAGCCGTCGTTGAACACCTCCAGGGAGAGCGGGCCGCGATAGCCCGCCGCCAGCACCGCCCGCGTGAACTCCGCCACCGGCAGCTCCCCCTGGCCGGGGAAGTTGCGGAAGTGGCGGGACCAGTTGAGCACGTCCATGGAGAGCCGCGGCGCGTCGGCGAGCTGGACGAAGAGGATGCGATCCCCCGGCACCTCCTCCGCGAGTCCCTCCAGCGTGTCGCCGAGGGAGAGGGTGTGGAAGCTGTCGAGGATGAGGCCGAGGGCGGGATGGTCCGCCCGCTTCACGATGTCCCAGGCCTGTCGCCAGCGGTTGACGTGCCGGCCCCAGGCCAGCGCCTCGTAGCCTAGCCGCAGGCCCCGCGCGGCGGCGCGCTCGGCCATCTCGCGGAGGTCGGCGGCGGCGCGGGCGGGGTCGTCGATCGCCGCCTCCTGCACGTTGCTGCAGACGAGGAGGAGGTCCGTCCCCAGCGCCTGCATCACGTCGAACTTGCGCTCCGCCCGGTCGAGATTCCGGCGGCGCTGCGGCTCGGGCACCGCCTCGAAGTCGCGGAAGGGCTGGAAGAGGGTGATGGCGATGCCGAGGTCGGCCGCCATGCTTCGGATGCCCTCGGGCGGGCCGTCATGGGTCAGCAGGTCCGGCTCGAAGATCTCGACGCCCTGGAAGCCGGCGCTGGCCGCGGCCTCCAGCTTGTCGGGAAGGCTGCCGGAGAGGCAGACGGTGGCGATCGACTTGGGAAGCGGGAGTTCTGGCATGGGCGGCCCGGATGGTCCGGGAGAGGCTAGCGCGCCCGGGCCGCCGGGACCACCGGCCAGGCCGCGGCCGGCCCCGCCCTCCGAAGCCCGGCCCTTCCAAGCCCCGGCGGCTTCGGCTACCTCCCCGGGATGGAGAGCCCGACGGAACCCGCCCCGCCCGCGACGATCGCCGAGTTCGACCGGATCGACATCCGGGCCGGCACGGTCATCGCGGCCGAGCCCTTCCCCGAGGCGCGGAAGCCCTCGCTGAAGCTCACGGTCGATTTCGGCGAGGGGATCGGCATCCGCCGCTCCTCCGCCCAGGTCACGGTTCACTACGCGCCCGAGACGCTGGTGGGGACGCAGGTGATGGGGGTGGTGAACTTCGCCCCCCGCCGGATCGCCGGCTTCCCGAGCGAGGTGCTCGTGCTCGGCGTGCCCGACGAATCGGGTGCCGTGGTGCTCCTCCGCCCCGAACGCGCCGTCCCCAACGGCGCCCGGATGTTCTGACAGGATCGCCACCCCATGCAGCCGCGCTACTACACCGTCACCTGGGACCAGCTTCACCGGGATGCCAAGGCGCTCGCCTGGCGCCTCGTCGGCAAGGGACCGATCGGGGGCGGCTTCAAGGGCATCGTCGCGATCACCCGCGGCGGGCTGATCCCCGCCGCCATCGTGGCGCGCGAGCTGGACTGCCGCCTGATCGAGAGCGTCTCCGTCATCACCTATGACGAGGAGAAGAAGGGCGAGCCGCGCGTGGCCAAGTCGCCGGACGCGGCGGGAGACGGCACGGGCTGGCTCGTCCTGGACGACCTCGTGGATACCGGCACCACGGCCCGTGTGGTCCGCGCCATGCTGCCAGGCGCGCATTTCGCGACCATCTACGCCAAGCCGGCCGGCCGCCCGCTGGTGGACAGCTTCATCACCGAGGTGAGCCAGGACACCTGGATCCTCTTCCCCTGGGACACCGAGCCCCAGTTCGTCGCCCCGATCGCCCGCACGGCGGCCAGCGGCGCGGTTTAAGCGGCGCGGCCTGGCACGCGGCGCTGGCGCCGGGCCGCCCAGCGCGGCCAGTATTCCTTCCCGACTCGATCCGGGAAGGAACCAGGCCATGCCCAGCGCGCCGCGCCCGATCGCCGCGATCCTGGAGAGCCGTGCCTTCGGCCTCCTGATGCGCGTCGTCCTCACCTTCCCCTACTGGGCGAGCGGCCTGGCGAAGCTGATCGACTTCGCGGGCGCCCGGGCGGAGATGGGGATGTTCGGCCTCCACCCCACGGCGCCCTTCGCGGTCGCGGTGATCCTCACCCAGCTCATCGGCTCGGCCCTGGTGATCCACGGGCGGCATGCCTGGCTCGGGGCCGGGGCGCTGGGGGTGTTCACGCTGCTCACCATCCCCCTCGTCCACACCTTCTGGGCCTTGCAGGGGCCGGAGGGAATCAAGGCTTTCCACACCGCCGTCGAGCATGTCGGCATGTGTGGCGGCCTCGCCCTCGCGGCGATTCAGGCGCAACTCGCGCGGCTCGCCCCTCCGCGCCGCTGAGGGGCGGGGCCGTCAGACGGGAACGGTCTCGTCCTTCGCGGCGAGAACCTTGTCCACGCGCCGCCCGTCCATGTCGATGATCTCGAAGCGCCAGCCGCCGAAGACGATCCGGTCGCCCTCCTTCGGCACGCGCCGCAGCAGGGCGAGCATCAGCCCGGCGACCGTGTGATAGCTGCCGGGCTGCGGCAGGACGGGCAGGTCCAGCCTCGCGCGCAGCTCGTCGCTCGGCATCATGCCGTCCAGCAGCAGGCTGCCGTCGTGCCGCTCCACCGCCGGGCCGCTCTCCGCCGGCACGGCGGGGGCGCCGAGCTCGCCCACGATCGCCTCCAGCAGGTCGGAGGCGGTGACCACCCCCTCGAAGGAGCCGTACTCGTCCATCACCAGGGCGAGGCCGAGCGGGTCCTGGCGGATCCGCTCCAGCGCGTCGAGGGCGGAGAGGTTGTCGGGCAGGACCATGGGCCGGCGCAGCACGCCGGCCACCGACATGGGCTGGCCCGAGAGCACCTGGTCCAGCAGGTCCTTCGCCGCGGCCACGCCGACCACGTTGTCCACCCGGCCATCGGCCACGATGAAGCGGTTGACCGTCTCCCCCCGCAGCTTCTCGGCCACCTCGTCCGGCGTCGCGTTGCGGTCGAGCCAGGCGATCTCTGTCCGCGGCGTCATCAGCGCGCGGACAGGCTTGTCGGCGAGGCGGAGCACGCGCTCGATCATGTGCCGCTCCTCCGTCTCCAGCGCCCCGGCCTCGGCGCCTTCCGCCACCACCGCCTTGACCTCCTCTTCCGTCACGGACTGCTCGACCGTCGTGTTCGCCCCGAGGAGGCGCAGCACCAGGGCCGAGGAGCTGGAGAGGAGCCAGACCACCGGGGCGGAGATGCGCGAGAGGGCGAGCATCGGCCGGGCCACGAGGGTCGCCAGGCGCTCCGGGTCGCGCAGGGCGAGCTGCTTAGGCACCAGCTCCCCCAGGATGAGGGAGAGATAGGTGATGAGCACGACGACGACGAAGAGCGCCGCCTCTGTGCCGTAGGGCGCGACGCCGGGGATCGAATCGAGCACCGGGCCGAGGGTGGCCGAGAGCCGCGCGCCGCCGAAGGTTCCGGCCACCACCCCGACGAGGGTGATGCCGACCTGCACGGTGGGCAGGAAGCGCTGGGGGTCGTCGGCCAGGGCAAGCGCCGCCCTCGCCCCGACCGAGCCGCCGCGCTCCAGCGCCGTGAGCCTCGCCCGGCGGGAGGAGACGATCGCCAGTTCGCTCATGGCGAAGACGCCGTTCAGCAGCACCAGCAGGATGAGGATGCCGATCTCCAGGAGCACGGACATGGTCGGGGCGGGGTTCCTTCTCGCCGGGCCCTCGGGCCCATGGGGGAGGCGCAGCATAGCGCCGGGGCGGCCAGGGCCGAAGCCGCGAGGAGGGGTCGTTCCATGCTGCGCCGCAATCTTGCCCAGATTGGGCCGGAAGCGCGCCTCAGCCAGGGGTACTGATGAGGGTGAGCGCAGAGGGCGCCCAGCATGCCGGACCGGATCGGCCGGACGGCGGGTGGGAGCCTTGCGCCGGAGCCCTTCACGCGATGAACGCGCACGCCGCACCGCGCCCCTCCCGCAACCCGGAGACCCTCTCCACCCCCGTTCGCCGCGGCGTGTTTGCCCGCCAGGGCACGACGCTGGCGGTGCTCGCCCTCGTCGCCCTGACCCATCTGGGCGCCTGGTGGGCGCTCAACCGCCCCGCGCCGGTGCCGGACTTCCGCGGCCAGGTGAACGGCCTCGCCTTCGCCCCCTATCAGCGTGGGCAGAGCGCCGAGGGGAATGACTGGCCCACCCCCGAGCAGATCGAGGGCGACCTTCGCCGGATCGCGCCCATCACGCGCCACATCCGCACCTATGCGGCCCATGGCGGGATCGAGCGCATCCCCGAGATCGCCTGGAACACGGGACTCGACCTGAAGGTGACGCTCGGCTCCTGGCTGGACCGGCGGCTGGACCGGAACGCGGCCGAGATCCGCCGCCTCGTCCAGGTCGCGCGCGAGAGCCGGAACGTCGAGCGCGTGCTGGTGGGCAACGAGGCCGTGCTGCGCGGCGACGTGACCCCCGCGCAGATGGTCGGCTACATCGAGCAGGTGCGCCGCCAGGTGCGCCAGCCCGTCTCCACCGCCGAGCCCTGGCACGTCTGGATGGACCATCCCGAGCTCGGCCGGGCGGTTGACTACATCACCATCCACCTCCTCCCCTACTGGGAGGGCCTGCCGATCGACGACGCGCTGCGCTTCATCATGGAGAAGTACGACGCCGTGCAGGCGCGCTTCCCCGGCAAGCGGATCGTGATCGGCGAGGTGGGCTGGCCGTCCGACGGCGTGGCGCAGGGCGCCGCCCGCGCCAGCCGCGTGAACCAGGCGCTGTTCATGCGCAGCTTCTTCAACATCGCCGAGCAGCGCGGCCTCGAATACTTCGTGATGGAGGCCTTCGACCAGCCGTGGAAGACCTCCTTCGAGGGCCGCGCAGCCGGCCACTGGGGCATGTACGACCTCGACCGCCAGCCCAAGTGGTCGCTCACCGGCCCCGTGCAGGAGACGCCGGCCTGGCTCTCCTGGGCGCTGGGCGCGAGCCTCTTCGCCTCGCTCGCGAGCTTCTTCTTCCTCTCCCGCCGCCCCGACATCCGCTGGCCCGGCAAGCTGATGCTCGCCACCCTGTCCCAGGGCTTCGTGGCGCTGGGCACGGGCGTGCTGCTCGCGATGAGCGAGACCTATATGTCCAACACGGCGGGCGTCGTCTGGTCGCTGCTGGTGGCGGGGCAGGCGCTGCTCCTCGCCCTGCTCCTCTCGGACGGCTTCGAGCTGGCCGAGACGCTCTTCGGCCGCGTCAGCAAGCGCCGCTGGCCCGCCCTGCCGGCGCCCGCCGGCGCGCGGCTGCCCAAGGTCTCCATCCACCTGCCCATCTGCAACGAGCCCCCGCAGATGGTGCGCGAGACGCTCGATGCCCTCGCCGAGCTGGACTACCCCGAGTTCGAGGTGCTGGTGGTGGACAACAACACCACCGACCCCGCGCTGTGGGAGCCCGTGGCCGAGCACTGCGCGCGGCTGGGTGCCCGGTTCCGCTTCTTCCATCTCGGCCGCTGGCCCGGCTTCAAGGGCGGCGCGCTGAACTTCGCCCTCCGCGAAACCGCGCCCGACGCCGAGGTGGTCGGCGTGATCGACAGCGACTACCTCGTGCGCCCGGACTGGCTGCGCCGCATGGCGCCCTTCTTCGACCGCCCCGAGGTGGGCTTCACCCAGTCGCCCCAGGACTACCGGGACGGCAATGGCGGCCTCTTCAAGCGGCTGATGTTCTGGGAGTACGCGGGCTTCTTCAAGGCCGGGATGGTCACGCGCAACGAGCGCAACGCCATCATCCAGCACGGCACGATGACGCTGATCCGCAAGTCGGCGCTGGAAGGCGCCGGCGGCTGGGCGGAGTGGTGCATCTGCGAGGACAGCGAGCTCGGGCTGAAGCTCATGCGCCAGGGCTGGGAGGCGGTCTACGTGCCGGACTCCATGGGCCGCGGCGTGATGCCCGACGACTTCTCCGCCTATCGCAAGCAGCGCCACCGTTGGGCCTTCGGCGCGGTGCAGATCGTGAAGCACCACTGGCGCGCGCTGCTCAACCCCTTCGACCGCAGCCTCACCCAGGGCCAGCGTTTCCACTTCGTCATGGGCTGGATGCCCTGGATGGGCGACGCGCTCGGCCTCGCCTTCGTGGTCGGCGGCCTCGTCTGGTCGCTGGGCCTGACGCTCATCCCGCTGACACGGCTCTATCCCACGGTGGACCTGTTCGGGCTTCATATCGCGACGGAGGGGCTGCGCACCGCCCTCGTCTCGGTCGGGCTGTCGGACGAGTTCCCGATCACGCTCTTCATGATCCCGAGCCTTGGCCTCTTCGCCTTCAAGCTCGCGCAGATCTGGCTGCTCTACCGCGCCCGCGTCGCCTGCGGCCCGTGGGACCGGATCGGCGCCGCGCTCGGCGGCCTCGCGCTGACGCACACCATCGGCAAGGCGGTGTGGCAGGGCTTCTTCAAGCGGCGGGCCCATTTCGCCCGCACGCCGAAGATGGAGAACGCGCCGGCCCTCGTGCAGGGGCTGATGACGGCGCGGCAGGAGGGGATGATGATGCTCCTGCTCTGGCTCGCCGCCGCCGGCATCACCGTCGCGCATCGCGGCGGCACCTGGGAGGCGATCCTCTGGACCGTCATCCTCCTCGTGCAGTCCGTGCCCTATCTCGCGGCGGTGTCGATGGCGCTGATCGCCGCGGTGCCGGCCCGCAAGGCGATGGCGCTGCCGGGCGCGTTGCCGGCGACCTCCTCGGCGGGGCAGGCGGTGGCGAGCGAGGTCAACTGACCCGGCAACGCCGGCAACGGGCGGCCCGCGGGAGCGATCCCGCGGGCCGTTTCCATTTCCGCCCGGCGCAAAAGAGTTGAAATTCGTTAACGCAGTTTGACGATGTGCGAGATGCCCGGCCGGCGTTAAGCAAATGCTTACCTTTTGCCGGAGCAGAGCACATGGCCGAGATCCTTCCTCTCACCCGCGACCCGCAGGACCGCCTCCAGGCCGCGCTGCGCCTGCTGACCATCGCGCAGGACGAGCAGCGCGAGGCCGTGGCCGCCTTCCGCGAGAGCCTCTACGAGCTGCGGGACAGCACCTCCCGCCTGCAGGCCAGCGTGCACGGATGGCAGCGCCAGGTTTTCGCCACGGGCCGCGAGGTCGATGCCGCGCGCGAGGCCGTCCGCAAGCTGCAGGAAACCGCCGCCCGGATGTGACCGCCTCGCTCAGAGCGAGTCGCGACCGCCCCGCTCAGAGAGGGCGGATATGCGTGGCCGAGCGCACCACTGCCGGCAGGAAGCCGCAGGCCTCGTAGAAGCTTCGCGCCGCCGCCGGGGAGCGAACCCGGATCAGGCGATATCCGAATTCCGTCGCCACCCCGGCCGCCGCCTCCACCAGGGCGCGGCCGAGGCCCCGCCCGCGATACCGGGGCGCGACGTAGAGCCGCCGCAGCCGCGCGATGCCGGGCTGCTCGGCATAGGGATCGCGGCTGAGCCAGGCGATCCCTGCCAGCTCACCCTCCTCCCAGCCGGCGAGCAGCGCCTCTCCCGGAAGGTCGAAGCGGAGGACGTTGCTCTCCCAATCCTCCTCCAGCACGCGCAGCATGCGCCAGCCCTCGACCAGCGCCGTCTCCCGCAGCGCGGGGAAGCCGGGCGGGAGGGCGGTGGCGCGCTCGACCCGCCAGGTCATCCGCCGCGATGGACGATGTGGAGCTTGTTGCCCTCGGGGTCGCGCAGATAGGCGCCGTAGTAGTCGGGCGCGTAGCGCTCCCGCAGGCCGGGCGCTCCCTCATCCCCCGCGCCGAGGGCGAGGGCCGCGGCATGGGCCGCGTCCACCGCGGCACGGCTCGGCGCGAAGAAGGCGACCATGCAGCCATTGCCCGGGCTCGGCGCGCCGCCGTCGAAGGGTTCCTGCACGTCGAAGGTCGGGTGGGTGGTGCCGGGCTGGCGGTAGCAGATGCCCCGCGGCCCGGCGACGGAATCCGGCCCCCGTTCCAGCCCGAGCGGCAGCAGCAGCGCGTCGTAGAACCGCGCCGCCGCGTCCACATCCCTCGTGCCGACCATCACATGGCTGAACATCACTCCCCTCCGCTGCTGGGCCTCTCGCCGGGGGCGAAGGCCTGGTTCGTCCCGGGGCGAAGGCGCAGGCCCGGGCGCAGGTTGCGGAAGGGCAGCGTGGCGGGGTCCGCGACCACCGGCCCCGGCGCCGCCACCACCAGCACCTGCTCCGCGATCGGGCCGAAATCGGCGCGGAAATGCACGGAGGACTTCACGGCCACGATCCGCTCCTCCGTCGGCTCCACGCCGATATGCCGGAACAGGGCGAGGTCGTAGGCCTGCATCTTCCGGCTCGTCACGATTACCTTCACGCCCCCGATCGCGACCAGGGCGGAGGGGCCGAGATCGGCCGGGTTGCCGCCGGCCATGGCGCCCGTGCAGGTGAAGCGCCCGTTGGAGAGGCGCAGCACGCGCGCGGTGGCCTCCAGCGGCACGCCGTCGCTGCGGCCGCCAAGGCGGAGGGAGAGCGGCGCCCCCTCCCCGGCCCTGTGGCAGGCGGCCGCGCTCTCGGCATCGTTGATCGAGCCGAGCACGGCGTGGCGCGCGCCCTGGCGCACGAGCTCGGCCAGCAGCCCCGTCGTGTCGCCATGGCCGCCGCCGCCGGGATTGTCCTGCGTGTCGGCCAGCACCACGGGGCGCGGGCCGGCGCTCCGCATGGCCTCGGCGACCGCGCGGCCGGCGGGCAGGATCTCGCCGGCGAAGTCGCGCTCGCGCCGGTGCAGCAGGGCGATGAACTCGTCCGCCGCCGCATCGGCCGCCGGCTGATCCGTGGCATAGGCGGCCACCGCCATGCCGCAGCCAGGGAAGTCGGCGTAGGGAAAGCCGAAGCAGAAGGCCAACTCCGCCACGCCGTGCCGGGTGGCGATGCGCTCGCGCTCGGCGAAAACCTCGCTCATCGGCGGCACCAGCGTGCACTGGCTGGTGATGGGCAGCCAGAAATCGGCCTGGCGGTAGGCGCGGGCGAAGGGCTTGCCGCGGCGCAGGCGCTCGACCAGCAGCCGCAGGGCGCGCGCCCCGGCCTGCTTCATGTCAACATGCGGGTAGGTGCGGAAGGGGGAGAGCGCGTCGGAGCGCTCCACCATCGCCGCCGTGAGGTTGCAGTGGGGATCGAGGCTGCAGGCGATGGGAATGTCCGGCCCGGCCACCGCCCGCACCCGGCGCAGCAGCTCGCCCTCGGCATCCGGGAACTCGTCGGCGAGCATGGCGCCGTGCAGGTCCAGGTAGATGCCGTCCAGCGGCGCCTCTGCCATGGCGGCGGAGAGGTCGGAAACGATCCAGGCGGCCACGCGCTCGAAGGCCTCGGCCGTCACGGGGCCCGCCGGGTTGGCGAAGGCCCAGGAGAGGGGCGCGATCCGCAGCCCGCTCCGTTCCGCCGCGTCGATGGCGCCGGCCGCGGGGACGCCGGTGTGGCGCAGCCCCTCCAGCAGCCCGGCCGGGCGCTGCGGCACGGGCCATCCGCCGGGCTCGGCGAAGTCCGCCCAGCCCGTGGGCACGGGGGCGAAGGAATGGCTCTCGTGCAGGAAGCCGCCGATGGCGATGCGCATGGCTAGTCCCTCCCTATCCCGGCGGTGGCGAGCACCGCATCGGCGAGGACGAGCAGCGCCGCCTCCGCCCATTCCGGGGTGATGCTCTCCGCCTCGTTGTGGCTGATCCCGCCATGGCAGGGGCTGAAGAGCATCACGCTCGGCACCTGTCGCGCGACATAGACGGCGTCGTGCCCGATGCCCGTCGGCATGTCGCGGAAGCTGATGCCGCGGGCCCGCGCGGCCTCGCGGAGGCGCCCGGCCAGCACGGGGTCGAAGCCCGTCTGGGGGAAGGCCCAGAAGGGCGTGACCTCGATGGTGACGCCGCGCTCCGCCGCCAGCGCCGCCGCGCGGTCCCGCAGCGCGGCCGCCATGGCGTCCAGCGCGGCCTCGTCGCCGTGGCGGAGATCCACGCTGAAGCGCGCGACGGCGGGGACGACGTTGCGGCTGGAGGGCTCCACCGCGATGCGCCCGACGGTCGCGCGCCCGTCGCCGCCGGATCGCAGCGCGATCCCTTCCAGCGACGCGACGAGGAGGGAAGCCGCGACCAGCGCGTCCCGACGGTGCGCCATGGCGCCGCCGGCATGGGATTCCACGCCCGTCACCGTCACGTCGAACCATTGCTGCGCGAGGGCGTGGGTGACGATGCCGACATCCACCCCCTCGCGCTCCAGGATCGGCCCCTGCTCGATATGCAGCTCGAAATAGGCTTCGAGGTCGCGCAACGCCGCCGGGTCGCCCTCCCCCTTCCAGCCGATCGACTCCAGCGCCTCGCCGAAGCCGATGCCCTCGGGGTCGCGCGCGCCGAGCACCTCAGCCTCGGTGAAGGCGCCCATGGCGGCGCCGCTGCCCATCATGGGCGGGGAGAAGCGCGCGCCCTCCTCGTTCGTCCAGTTGATGAGCATGACGGGCGCCTCGGTCTCCGTGCCGGATTCGTGCAGCGCGCGCATCACCTCCAGCCCGGCGAGCACGCCGAGCACGCCGTCGAACTTGCCGCCCGTGGGCTGGGTGTCGAGATGGCTGCCGATCGCGACAGGCCTGCGCACAGGGTCGCGCCCGGGCCGCAGCAGCGCCATGTTGCCCAGGCGGTCGGTCGTGAGCTGAAGCCCGGCCTCCGCGCCCCAGCGCGCGAGCAGCGCGCGGCCATCGCCGTCGAGCGCGGTGAGGGCCTGCCGGTTGCAGCCGCCGCGCGTCGTGGCGCCGATCCGCGCCATCTCCATCAGCGAGTCCCAGAGCCGCGCGCCGGAGAGGGGAAGGTTGCTCACGCCGCGCGCTCCACCCCGCACCACTCCGCCATCAGCAGCGCGATGCTGCGCGTGATGTCGTGCATGGATTGTAGGCCCACGCTCTCGTCGATGCCGTGGATCTCCTGCGCGTCCGGGCCGAAGCAGGCGACGGGCGTGTCCTGGTAGAGGGTGAAGAAGCGGCCGTCCGTCAGCCCCGTCGCGGGATAGTCGCGCAGCTCGCCGCTCGAGACCTCGGCATAGCTGCGGCGGGCGAGGCGGCAGATCTCGCTCTCCATGTCGAAGGCGCAGGGGTCGGCCATGAAGCCCTTGAACTCGACCCTCACCTGCGTCCCGCGCAGCGCGGGATCGGCGGCGGCCTCGGCCACGATGCGCTCGATGTCGGCGCGGGTCCGGGCCGCGCTGTAGCCGAGCATCACCCCCACGCGCAGCCCGATCCGGGCGCGCGTCGGGACGGAGGAGTTCCACTCGCCGCCCTCGACCGTGCCGAGATTGACGTTCACGGGGTGGTTCACGCCGCGGAAGGCCGCGTGGATGTTCTCCGCGCGGTTGCGCTCGTTCTCGTAGTCCTTGAAGCGGCCGGCGATGTGCATAGCCGCCTCAATGGCGTTGATGCCGGCATGCATGTCCCGCACATGGGTCGGGCGGCCCGTGACGGTGACCCAGGCCCAGACCACGCCGACCTCGGCGGAGTACATGGCGGCCATGCCCGGTCCGGGCTCGGGGATGACGACCGCATCCGTCCTCGGCAGGGCGAGCATGGTGGCGAGCGCACCGTTGCCGCTGCACTCCTCCTCGATCACTGCCTGCATCTGCACGGTCGCGGCCGGCTGCAGCCCGGCCAGCCGCAGCGCCTGGAAGGCGGTGAGGTAGGAGACGATCCCCGCCTTCATGTCCCCCGCGCCGCGCCCGTACATGCGGCCGTCCCGCACCGAGGGCTCGTAGGGCGGGGTGATCCAGAGATCGGCCGCCCCTTCCGGCACCACGTCCACATGGCCTTGGAGGGCAAGGCTGCGCCCGCGCCCCTCGCGCGGGGTGTGCACGGCGGCGACGTTGTCCCGCCCGGCATAGGAGATGAGCGGGGGCGAGAAGCCGGGATGGTCGCGCAGCGCCTCGGGATCCGTCGGGATGCGGCGCGGGGCGAGGCCAAGGGATTCGAAGTTGGCGGCCATGAGGTCCAGCGCGCCCGCCTCCTTCCCCAGCGTCGACTCGCAGCGCACCAGGGCGGCCAGCCGCTCGACCGCCTCCCCCTCCAGGGCCGTGACGGCGTCGAGGATGGCGCGGCGGGCACCGGGGTCGAGAGGGATCATGCGGTCTCCTGGGGGCTGCGTGGCGCGCAGGCTACGCCTTCCGCGTCGCCTGTCGAGGCGCGGAATGGTCACCTGTCGAGGCGTCGATGGGTCATCTGTCGAGGCGCGTGGACAAGCCCCCGGCCCGCCCATAGGGTCCGCCCATGCAGGCCTTCGACCATCCGCTGGAATCGGCCCACGCGCCGGGCTTCTTCCTTATGCGCGGGGTGCTGCGCCCGAATTTCGAGGTGCCCGCCCGGGCCGCCGCGCTGCGCGAGGGCCTGCGCGCGCTCGGCATCGCGCCGGAAACCTCAGCCCTGCCCGACCGGGCGGCGCTGGAGAGCGTGCACGCCCCCGATTACCTCGACTGGCTCCGGGACGCCCATGCCGAATGGGCCGCCCTTCCCGGCTCAGGGGGGGAGGTGGTGTCCAACATCCATCCCTCGCCGGAGATGATCGCCCAGGGCGCCCGGCCCTCGACCAGGGCGGTCGGCAAGGCGGGCTGGTACACGGCCGACACGGCCTGCCCCGTCGGCCCCGGCACCTACGAGGCAGCGCGGGCCGCCGCCGGCTGCGCCCTGGCCGCCGCGGAGGTCGCGGCGCGCGGCGGGGTGGCCTATGCCCTCTGCCGCCCGCCCGGGCACCACGCCTATGCCGCCCGTGCCGGGGGGCATTGCTACATCAACAACGCCGCGCTCGCCGCCCAGGCGCTGCGCGAGGCCGGCGCCGGCAGGGTGGCGGTGCTCGACATCGACAGCCATCACGGCAACGGCACGCAGGGCGTCTTCTGGACGCGGCCGGACGTGCTGACCGTCTCCATCCACGCCGATCCCGATGCCTACTACCCCTGGTTCGTGGGCCACGCCGCCGAGACCGGCGCGGGGGACGGGGCGGGCTTCAACCTCAACCTTCCCCAGCCCATGGGCACGGCCGACGAGGCCTGGCTGGAGGCGGTGGCCGCGGGGATCGCGCGCATCCGCGCCTTCGGGGCCGAGGCGCTCGTCGTCTCCCTCGGCTTCGATGCTTCGGAGCACGAGCCGCTCGCCGCGCTCCGCGTGACGGAGGAGGGCTTCGCCCGCGCCGGCGCCGCCATCGCCGCCCTCGGGCTGCCCTCCGCCATCATCCAGGAGGGCGGCTACAACACGGAGGTCATCGGCACCCTTCTCGCCCGCTTCCTCGGAGCTTGGCGGGGGTGAGCCTCGCCCGGGTCACCACCTTCTCCTTCCAGGGCGTCGAGGCGGTGCCGGTCGAGGTGCAGGTCCAGCTCTCGGCCGGGCTGCCCGCCTTCACCCTGGTCGGCCTGCCGAACAAGGCTGTGGGGGAGAGCCGGGAGAGGGTGCGCGCCGTCCTCTCCGGCCTCGGCCTCTCCCTGCCGCCCAAGCGCGTGCTGGTGAACCTCGCCCCGGCCGACCTGCCGAAGGAGGGCAGCCATTTCGACCTGCCCATCGCCCTCGGCCTCCTCGCGGCCATGGGGGTGATCCCGGCGGACGAACTGGCCCATTTCGCGGCCATGGGCGAGCTGGCGCTGGACGGCACGATCCAGCCCGTCGCCGGTGTGCTGCCCGCGGCGCTCGCCTGCGCGGAGCGGGAGCTCGGCCTCGTCTGCCCGGCGGCGCAGGGGGCCGAGGCCTGCTGGGCGGGCGCGACCGAGGCCGTGGCGGCGCCGGACCTCCGCGCCCTCATCGCCCATTTCCAGGGGCGGCAGCTCCTCTCGCCTCCCCTCCCCGCCGCGCCGCTGGCCGGCGAGGCGCGCGGCCCCTGCCTCTCCGAGGTCAGGGGGCAGGAGAGCGCCAAGCGCGCGCTGGAAGTGGCGGCAGCCGGATCGCACCACCTCCTGATGATCGGCCCTCCCGGCTCGGGCAAGTCGATGCTCGCCGCGCGCCTGCCCAGCCTCCTGCCCGACCTCTCGCCAATGGAGGCGCTGGAGGTGAGCCTCGTCCGCTCCGTCGCGGGCGGGCTGGAAGGCGGGCGGATCAGCGCGCGGCCGCCCTTCCGGGACCCGCACCACTCCGCCTCCCAGGCGGCGCTGACCGGCGGCGGGCCGCGCGCGCGGCCGGGTGAGATCAGCCTCGCCCACCGGGGCGTGCTGTTCCTCGACGAGCTGCCCGAGTTCCCCCGCCCCGCGCTGGAGGCGCTTCGCCAGCCGCTGGAGACGGGCCGGGTGATGGTGGCCCGGGCCTCGGCCCATGTGAGCTATCCCGCCCGCGTGCAGCTCGTGGCCGCGATGAATCCCTGCCGCTGCGGCTATCTCGGCGATGCCTCGCGCGAGTGCGGGCAGGCGCCACGATGCGGCGAGGGCTACCAGGGCAAGCTCTCCGGCCCCCTGCTGGACCGGATCGACCTGACGATCGAGGTGCAGCCCATTCCCCCGCGCGAACTGGCCCGCGCCCCTACCGGCGAGGCGAGCGCGACGGTCGCGGCCCGCGTCGCGGCCGCGCGCGAGGCGCAGCGGGCGCGCTATGCCGGGCTCGGCATCGCGACCAATGCGGAGGCGCCGGTGGAAGCGATGCGGCAGGACTTCGCCGCGGAGGCGCTGGCCCTCGCCGAGAGCGCGGCCGAGCGCCTGGCCCTTTCCAGCCGGGGCTTCACCCGCACGCTCCGCGTCGCGCGCAGCATCGCGGATCTCGCCGCCTCGGCGGTGGTGCAGCGGGCCCATCTGGCCGAGGCGCTCGCCTTCCGGCACAGGCGGCCGGCGCCGGGCTGAGTGCCGGATCGCTTTCCCGTCAGGGCGCCATTCTGATGGACCGCATCCAGTTCACCAGCAGCCCCGGCCATTCCGCCGCGGGCATCCCGGCGACGAGGCGGATGGAGAAACCGTGCCCGCCCTGCCGGAAGAGGTGCAGCTCCGCCGGCACGCCTGCGCGCGCTGCGGCGCCGTAGAAGGCCAGGGCGTTTGCCACGGGCACCGCGTCGTCGTCGCTGGCACCGAAAATGAAGCTGGGCGGCAGGGCCTTGCTCACGTGCCGCTCGGGCGAGTTCGCCTCTACCAGCTCTCCCAGGGGCGTCTTGCCGAGCAGCTCCTCGCGCGAAACGGCGTGGGTGATGGCGGGGTCCATGGAGATCACGGGATAGCCGAGCGCCAGGAAGTCGGGGCGTGCCGGGAGGGCGTCGGCGGCGTCCTGCGGCTGGTAGACCCTGCGCTCGAAGCCGGTGGCCAGCTGCGCCGCGAGGTGCCCGCCGGCGGAGAAGCCGAGCATGCCGATCCGTTGGGGGTCGAGACCCCAGTCCCGGGCATTGTGGCGGATCAGGCGCATCGCGCGCTGCGCGTCCATCAGCGGCGCGTCGGTGGCCTGGCCGCCGCCCGGCAGCCTGTAGACAAGGCGAAAGACAGTGATGCCGTCGCGGTTCAGGCGACGGGCGACCTCCTCACCCTCCTTGTCGATCACCACGCGCTGGTAGGCGCCGCCGGGTGTGACGAGCAGCGCCGTGCCATTCGGGCGCTCGGGGCGGAAGATGACGAGTTGCGGCCGCGTGATGTTCAGGACGGCGCGGTCCTGGATCCCGGGGTCGCGGCTGCGCTCGATCACCTCCTGGGCCGCGGCGAAGCGCGCGGAGCCCGGCGGGTCGGCCGGCCAGAGCGGGATCTCCTGTCCATCGGCCGGCGCGACGGCATGGGCCCCACCAGCGCCTGTCAGGCCGAGGGCCAGGAGGGCGATGGCGAGCAGCGCCGCGCGGGTGGGTGCGGGAAACAGGGTTCCAGATCTCACAGCACGGTTTTCCTGAAGATGAGCCCCCGCCGACGCGGTCAGGCGTTCGATGGCCGGTGCGTGACGGCAAGCGACGCGCCTCACCCCGGCGCAGGGCGGGTGTCGTCGATCACCTTGCCGTCGTTCGGTAGGCTGCCCGGCGGCACCAGCGCAACCTCCCCGCGAAGCCGCGTGATAGCGTGGAGGGCGTCGGCCAGCCTGTCGCGCAGGCCCGGAACCTCCGGCGCCTCGGCGCGCAGTTCCATCCTGTCCCGCCCCTCGGTCTCTGAGACGAGGAGGCGCAGGCGGCCGAGGCCGGGGATACCCTTCGCGATCGCCGCCACCATCTCCGGCCTGATGAAGAGGCCACGCACCTTCGCCGCCTGGTCCGCGCGGCCCATCCAGCCGCGGATGCGCGCGTTGGTCCGCCCGCAAGGGCTGCCGCCCGGCATGAACGCCGAGAGGTCTCCGGTCGCGAAGCGGATGAGCGGATAGGCCTCGTCGAAGACGGTGACGACGACCTCGCCCACCTCGCCCTCCGCCACGGGGTCGCCGGTGCCGGGGCGCACGATCTCGACGATCACCTCCTCGTCGAGGATCAGCCCCTCGCGCGCCTCGCTCTCATAGGCGATCACGCCGCACTCGGCCGTGGCGTAGGACTGCAGCACCGTCAGCCCGCGATCCCCGTAGAAGGCACGGAGGGAGGGCAGGAAGGCACCGCCCGAGACATGGCCGAGTCGGAGCGACGACACGTCGAGCCCGAGCTCGTCCGCGCGCTCCAGGATGGTGCGCAGGAAGTCCGGCGTGCCGGAATAGGCGCGCGGCCGGAGATGCGCCATCGCGCGCGCCTGGGCCTCGGTGTTGCCGGTCCCCGCGGGGATGACGGGGCAGCCGAGCGCCCGCGCGCCCCCCTCCAGCATGAAGCCGGCCGGGGTGAAGTGATAGGAGAAGCAGTTCTGCATCACATCGCCCGCGCGCAGCCCCGTGGCGTGCAGCGCGCGGGCGAAGCGGAAGCTGTCGGTGCCCTGCCCTTGCGGCTCGTGGATCGGCCCCGG
Source organism: Muricoccus pecuniae (assembly GCF_014199205.1). Taxonomy (GTDB): domain Bacteria; phylum Pseudomonadota; class Alphaproteobacteria; order Acetobacterales; family Acetobacteraceae; genus Roseomonas; species Roseomonas pecuniae. The sequence continues at coordinate 75,618 of NZ_JACIJD010000008.1, forward strand.
GGAGACGAAGATGCGCGCGAGCGAGGCGACCGGCACGCCGTTGAGCCCGCCGAGCGGCGGCTCCGCGGACTGCAAGGCGATCAGATCCGACTTTCGCGTGACGGGGAGCCGCGCGAGCGCCCCACGGGAGTCGACTTCCGCGGGCTCCACGCCATGCAGCACCCGCGCCGCATGCGGCGAGCCGGCCGCCGCGCGGGCGAGGAAGCCCGGAAGGCGCGACATCAGCGCCGCCTCGCGCTGTGCGGGCTCTCTCGTCTCCAGCGCGTCGTAGAAGGGGCTCAAAGCCAGCGCTTCCGGCGCTTGTAGGATTTGAGGTTGCGGAAGGACTTCCGCTCCGCCCCGTGGCCGCCGAGGTAGAACTCCTTCACGTCCTCGTTGGAGGAGAGCGCCTCGGCCGTGCCGTCCAGCACCACCTTTCCCTGCTCCATCACATAGCCGTAGTCGGCGACGGAGAGCGCCATGCGCGCGTTCTGCTCGACCAGCAGGATGGTCACGCCCAGCTCGGCATTGATCCGCCGGATGATGCCGAACACCTCCCGCACCAGCAGCGGCGAGAGGCCCATGGAGGGCTCGTCCATCAGGATGAGCTTCGGCCGGGCCATCAGCGCGCGGCCGATCGCCAGCATCTGCTGCTCCCCGCCGGAGAGATAGCCCGCCAGCCCCGTGCGCTCCTTAAGGCGCGGGAAATAGGAGTACACCATCTCGATGTCGCGCTTGATATCGCCGTCGCTCCGCGTGAAAGCGCCGAGGCGGAGATTCTCGAGGCAGGTCATGTCCGCCACGATCCGCCGTCCTTCCATCACCTGGAAGATGCCGCGGCGGACGATCTCATGGGGATCGATGCCGTCGATGCGCTCCCCGGCGAAGCGCACCTCGCCGCGCGTGACCTGCCCTTCCTCGGTTTTCAGGAGCCCGCTGATGGCCTTGAGGGTCGTGGACTTCCCCGCGCCATTGGCCCCGAGCAGCGCGACGATGCCGCCCTTGGGAACGGAGAGGGAGAGGCCACGCAACACGAGGATGACGTCGTTGTAGACGACCTCGATGTTGGAGACCTCCAGCAAGGGCGGCGCGACGGGCGCCGCCCCCACGGGCGCGGGACGATGCGCGGCGTCGAGCATCACCAACCCAGCAGCTCACGCTTGCGCTCGAGCTCCACCGTCGTCACCGGCTCGAGCCGCATCGTGCCCGCGCGCATGAGATCCCCGACGCTTCCCTGGGAGGTGTCCCCGCTCACGACCGCGCGGTAGATCGCAACCCGCATCGTTCCGCGGTGGTCGTCCGGCGTGAAGGTGGAGGGCGTGCAGACCCCCTCGAAGCCGCGCGGAACCCAGTTGCTGCGCTCGTAGAAGCCCTTCTGGATGCGCTCGCCCGTGATCTGCCCGCCATTGGCGGCGGCCGTGTCCATCGCCTCCACCATCAGCATCGCGGCGCAGGCGCCGGCGAGGTAATGGACAGGGCGATAGGTGCTGCCAGCGGGATCGGAGATGCGGCTGATCGCGCGGATCGTCTCCATTCCCGGCGCGTCCTGCCCCGTGACGACCTGGGTACGGACGGGGAAGACGACGCCGTTCGCGGCCGAGCCCGCCGCCTTCATCGCGTTCTCGTCCATGCCCCAGACATTGCCCATGAACTGCACCTGCACCCCCGCCGTCTGGCAGGCGCGCAGCACGGAGATGTTGGAGCCGGCCGTGTTGCCGAGATAGGCGTAGTTCACGCCCTGCTGCTTCAGCGTCAGGCACTGCGAGGTGTAGTCGCCCGGCGCGAGCGCGAACTGGATGGCTGGCAGGACATCGAAGCCGAGCTCGCGCGCCATCGCCTCGCCCGCCTCCTTCGGCGAGTTCGGATAGGGATGGTTGCCGCCCATATGGACGTATTTCGGCCGGCCCTGCCCGTTGCGCGCCTTCCAGTCATCGGCGGCCCAGCGCAGCATGCCGCGCAGCGCGTCCGAGTAGGACGGGCCGAAGAAGAAGTTGTAGGGCGAGGCCTCGACGCCCTGCCGCCCGGACTTGCCGCCGGCATCGGTGAGCGCCGCGGAATAGGAGCCGGAGACGAAGGGGATCCGGTCGCGGTTGACGAAGCGCACCAGCGCCTCGGTGTCCGCCGTCCCCCAGCCCTGGATGGCGACGACGCGTTCCCGCCCCGTCCAGGCCTGGTACTGGCTCACGGCGCGCGGGGCCTGATAGCCATAGTCGAAGCCGAGCACGTTGAGCTGACGGCCGCTCACGCCGTTGCGTGTCTGGTTCACCCAGGCCAGCGTGTCCGCGACGCCCTGCCCATAGGGCACGCCGACATCCGACGTCGCGCCGGAATTGTCCATCAGATGCCCGACCGGAATGCGCTGCTGCGCCACCGCCGGCGCGGCCGCCGCAACGCCCGCCGCGAGTACCAGGGCCACCTTCTTCATCCGCTTCCCTCCATCGGCCGCTTCGCGCGGCTCGGTATGTTGCGAGCTTGCTAGTGCGAGTACGGGTAGAGCTTCCAATACGACTTGATCAGCTTCCACCGGCGCGCAAGCCCGTCCGGCTCGAAGATGAGGAAGAGGATGATCGCCGCGCCGATGGCCATCTCCCGCAGGAAGGAGATGTTGCCCCCGATCCTCAGCGCACGATCCACCGCGCTCCCCGCGATCGCATCCGCGCCAGCCTGAACCACCTCCGGCAGCGCGACCATGAAGGCCGCGCCCATGAGGCTGCCCATGATCGAGCCCAGCCCCCCGATGATCACCATGCTGAGGAACTGGATGGAGAAGAGAATGTTGAAGGCCTCGACGCTGACGAAGAGGAGGTGGTGCGCGTAGAGCGCGCCGCCGATCCCCGCGTAGAAGCTCGCGATGCCGAAGGAGAGCGTCCGGTAGTAGGCGAGGTTGATGCCCATGATCTCGGCCGAGAGGTAATGGTCCCGCACGGCGACCAGCGCCCGCCCGTCCCGCGTTCGCATCAGGTTCGCGGCGGCCACGAACATCACGATGACGAAGGCGAGGACGAGGTAGAAGTAGCTCTCCTCGCGGTCGAAGGCGAAGCTGCCGATCCTGGGCGACTCAGTGATGCGCCCGGCGACGCCCCCGGTGAACCAGCGGGCGCGGGCGAAGAAGTCCTCCAGGATGAACTGCGCGGCGAGGGTCGCGATCGCGAGATAGAGGCCCTTGAGCCGGCCGGCCGGCGCGCCGAAAATCAGCCCGACCGCGGCGGTCAGTACCCCGGCCAGCGGGATGCAGAGCAGCACGGGAATGTGGAACGTCTCGTGCATCCAGGCCGAGGCGAAGGCACCGAAGCCGAAGAAGGCGGCATGGCCGATGCTGATCTGGCCGGTGAAGCCGACCAGGATGTTCAGCCCCAGCGCCGCGATCCCGAGCGTGCCGACATTGATGAGCAGGCCGAGGAAGTAGCGGTCGAGCACGAGCGGCGCGCAGCAGATCAGGGCGAGGCCCAGCCAGAGCGCCACCCGGCTGCCGAGCGTGGGGAAGATGGTGGTGTCGGCACGGTAGCTCGTGCGGAAGTCGCCGGCGGGGTTCATCACCGTCATCGCGTCAGATCCGCTCGATGTTCTTCGTGCCGAACAGGCCGTAGGGCTTGATCAGCAGGATCAGCAGGAGGGCATAGAAAGGGGCCACTTGGTACATGTTGCCCCAGTTCAGCCACTGGCTGTCCACGTACTGGGCCAGGTTCTCCAGCACGCCGACGATCAGCCCGCCCAGCACGGCGCCGACGATGGAATCGAGCCCGCCCAGGATCACGGCGGGAAACACCTTGATGCCGTAGATCGAGAGCGCGGAGGACACCCCGTTCACCATGCCGACCGTCACGCCGGCCACCGCGGAGACCACGGCCGAGATCGCCCAGGACATGGCGAAGACCCGCGGCACGGAGATGCCGAGCGACTGCGCCACCTGCTGGTCAAAAGCCGTGGCCCGCATGGCGAGGCCGTAGCGGGAGTAGCGGAAGAACCAGCCGAAACCCGCCATGATGGCGATCGAGATGCCGAGGGAGAGAAGATAGGCGGTCTGCACCTCGAGCCCGAGCACCGAAACCCGCTCCGCCGCAAAGACAGCGGGGAAGGGCTTGGCGAAGACGCCGAAGATCCATTTCATCAGGGCCTGGAAGAAGATCCCAAGGCCGATCGTGGCCATAATGACGCTGATGACGGGCTCACCGATCAACGGCCGCAGCACCACGACCTGAAGGATGATGCCGAAGAGCGTCATGAAGGCGAGGGTGAGCAGGAATCCGGGAATGAAGGAAAGCTGCCAGTCTGTCAGCAGCCACCAGCACATCCAGGCACCGACGAGGAGGAACTCGCCTTGGGCGAAGTTCACGACCTGACTGGCCTTGTAGATGAGCACGAAGGACATCGCGACCACGCCGTAGAGCGCGCCGACGATGAGCCCGTTCAGAAGGAGCTGGAAGAGGAGCGCGCCGTCCATGCCTAGGCCATCTCCCTCTGCGCCTCGGTGGAGACGACGCCCAGCACGGTGCGGATCCGCTGCTTTGTGCCGTCCTGGAAGGTGATGGTCGTGTCCACCGGGATGCTCCTCTCGCCGGCGTAGATCGCCTCGATGATCGGGCCGTACTTCTCGTTGATGACGCCGCGCCGCACCTTGCGCGTGCGCGTCAGCTCCTCGTCATCCGCGTCCAGCTCCTTGTAGAGCAGCACGAAGTCGCGGATCTGCTGGGCCGGCGGGAGGGTCGCGTTGACCTTCTCGACCTCGCCCCGGAGGAGGTCGAGAACCTGCTGCCGCGAGGAGAGATCCGAGTAGGTCGTGAAGGCGATGCGGTTCCGCTCGGCCCATTTCGAGACGATGGGGAAGCGGATGCAGATCAGGGTCGTCAGGTGCGGACGCTCATTCCCCAGCACCACGGCCTCTGCCACGTAGGGGCTGAACTTCAGCTTGTTCTCGATGAACTGCGGGCTGAACCGGTCGCCCCGCGACGTGGTCGCGATATCCTTCACGCGGTCGATGACGACGAGATGGCCCGACTTGTCGAAGTAGCCGGCATCCCCCGTATGCATCCATCCGTCCCGCAGGTCCGGAACCCCCTCCACGCCGTGGTAGCCGTGGAACATGTTGGGATGACGCGTCAGGATCTCGCCGACGCCGTTCGCGTCCGGCTCGTCGACCTTCAACTCCACGCCCTCAAAGGCGACGCCGACCGTGTCGAAGTTCACGTCCTCCGGACGGTGCAGGGTATAGGCGCCGAGCAGCTCCGTCTGGCCATAGAGCTGGCGCAGCGGCACGCCCATGGCCTGGAAGAAGCGGAAGGTGTCCGGCCCCATTGCAGCCCCGCCCGTCGCGGCCGAGGTGAGGCGCGTGAAGCCCAGCCGGTCGCGGAGCGCGCGGAACAGGATGAGGTCGGCCAGCCGCGAGCGCCGCCCCTTGGCCTGCGCCGCCAGGCCGAGCTTCATCCCCCAGTCGAAGGCGCGGCGCTTGAGGGGGGAGGAGTCCATCACGCGCGCGCGCACATCGGCGGCGAGCGATTCCCACACGCGCGGCGCGAAGAGCACAAAGCTCGGCCCGATCTCGCGGAAATCGGCCATCATCGTCTCGGGCTCCTCGACGAAGGAGACCCGCATGCGCGCGACCAGCCCGAAGCCGAGGACGTAGATCTGCTCCATGATCCAGGGCAGCGGAAGAACAGACACATACTCGTCGCCGGGGCCCTTCGGGTCAGCCGCGAGATAGGTCTCGGCGTGGCGGACCATCGCGCGGCCGCAGAGCATAGCGAGCTTCGGCCGCGCCGTGGTGCCCGATGTGGTGCAGAGGATGGCGGTGCGCTCGCCGTCGGTCGCGTCCACGAGCGCGTCCCAGGCGGCGGGATCGGCGGCGTGGGCGGCCTCTCCGCGCGCCACGAGCTCGGCCATGGGGAGCAGCCGGGGATCGGCGTATTTCCGCATCCCGCGCGGGTCGGAATAGATGATGTGGCGAAGCCCCGGCACGGCTTCCGCGATGTTGAGGAGCTTATCGACCTGCTCCTCATCCTCGGCGATCACCACGGTCGCGCCGGCATAGGCGAGGAGATAGGCGACCTCCTCCTCCAGCCCGTCGCGGTAGAGGCCGAGCGAGCGGGCCCCGAGCGCGTGGGCCGCGATCTCGCCCATGATCCAGTCCGGCCGGTTGTCGCCGAGCAGCGCGATCACCTCGCCCTCGCCGATGCCGAGATTGCGCAAGCCGAGCGCGATGGCGCGGGTGCGCGCCTCGTACTCGGCCCAGGTGATGCTCCGCCAGATGCCGAGGTCCTTCTCCCGCAGCGCGACCTCCGCGCCATGGCCCCGCGCGTTGCGGCGGAGCAGGCGGGGAAGTGTGTCCTCGGGCGCCATCGCGGCGCTCATGCCGGCATCGCCTCGGCCGGCGCCTCTTCCGCCTCGCCGAGATAGGCGCGGCGCACCTCGGGATGGGCGAGCACCTCCTCCGGCCGTCCCTCCACGAGCTTGCGCCCGAAATCGAGGACCATGACGCGGTGGGAGATGTCCATCACCACGCCCATGTCGTGCTCGATCATCAGGATGGTCATGCCCCATTCCTCGTTCAGATCGAGGATGGTGCGCGCCATGTCCTCCTTCTCCTCAAGGTTCATGCCGGCCATCGGCTCGTCGAGAAGGATGAGCTTCGGCCGCAGCGCGACGGCGCGCGCCAGCTCGACGCGCTTGCGCAATCCGTAGGAGAGCGTGCCCGCCTGGGCCTTCCGGATGTGCTGGATCTGGAGGAAGTCGATGATCTCCTCGACCTCGCGCCGATGCGCCAGCTCTTCCTTCTGAGCGCCGCCGATCCAGTAGGCCATGCCTGAGAGGAAGCCGGACTTCAGGAGGTGGTGGCGGCCCACCATGATGTTGTCGAGCACGCTCATATGCCCGAACAGCGCGAGGTTCTGGAAGGTGCGGCCGAGGCCGAGAGCCGCGCGGCGATTGGGGCGCAACCGCGTGATGTCCTGCCCGTCGAACAGCACGCGCCCCTCGGTCGGGCGGTAGCGGCCGGAGACGCAGTTGACCATCGAGGTCTTGCCCGCGCCGTTCGGCCCTATGATCGAGAACACCTCGCCGCGCCCGACGGCGAAGGAAACATCCGTCAGCGCCCTGATCCCGCCGAAGCGGAGGGACACGGAATCAACCTGCAGGATTGGCGCATGCTCGCCCACCCAGACGCTCCCTCGAATTCTTTGTTGAGGGAAGCATGAGGGCCGCGGGCGGCCTCGGCAAGCACCTTGTGCGCCGGGAGGGCCGGCGCCACCGTGGGTTGTGAAGCGCGCTAGCGCCGGCGGAGCCACAAGGCGAGGACGGGATCGTCGGTGGCGACGGCGTCCAGCCCCAGATCCAGCATGCGCGCGATCGCCGGCTCGCGGTTCGCCCCCCAGGCGCCGACGCGCAGCCCGGCACCGCGGAGCGTGGCGAGGACGTCCGCATTCACCGCCGACTCGTGGGTCTCGACCATGCTCGCGCCGGTACGGCGGGCGATCGCCACCACCCCCTCCAGCCCGAGATGGCGGATCATCGCGGGGGCGAAGAGCCAGGCGACGTTCCGCAAACCGCCGGCCTGGACCGCCGCGGCCGCGATTTCGGCCTCGAAGACGATGATCTCGGTGCGGGCCCGCAGCCCGAAGCGGTCCAGCTCCGTCAGGACCCGTGCCAGCAGCCGCGGATCGGGGCGCCCCTGCGCATTCGCCTTCACCTCCACCTGGAGGCCCGTCCGCCCCTGCGCCACCAGGCCGAGAAGGTCGGAGAGGCGCGGCACGCCTTCCCCGCCCGCCGAGACGAGCTTCAGCCCGGCCAGCTCATCCGCGCTCCGCGCCGCGAGCGGCCCCTGGCCGTTGCTCGTCCGCTCCAGCGTGGCGTCGTGCATGACCATCGGCTCGCCGTCGGCGGAGAGGTGGACGTCGCACTCCACCGCGTCCACGCCCGCCGCGATGGCGTTGCGGAAGGCCGACATGCTGTTTTCCGGCCACAGGATGGCGCCCCCGCGATGGGCTATGATCTCTGTCATTCTGAATCCGGTTGATCTGCGTGGCCTGCCCTGTGATCCTGGCCTGGATCAGGCGAGAGGGGGATTTGTAAACCTCGCCCGACCCCCCGGGAAGGGACCGGGAACACTCAGCCGGATCAGCAAGATGCCCCTCTGTCTCGTGCTCCACGACCTGCCGCCGGGCGGCACGGAGGTCCTGGAAGCCGCCGTCTGGGAGTTGAGCGAGAGCCACTCGATGTTCGGCTGCGGCATGCTCGTGGATACGAGCGTCTCGGCCGGCTACCTCCTCTCCCATCTCCGCGGGGCCCTCATCCGCGCGGGGCTGGCGGGGAGGCTCATCATCGCCCCGGCCACCTCGCAGCTCCGCAGCTGGGGCGTGGAGCCGGAGGTCGAGGCCTGGATCGCGGAGAGCCTCTGCGAGACGGCCGAGTGAAAGGCCCCACGCGGCTCAGGGCAGCCGGGCGAGTCTTCCGCCGAGCAGCTGGAAGAAGCCGTCCGCCCGGAGCGTCTCGGGAAGGGTGATCCGGGCGCCGGTGGGCATCTTGCCCCAGCGATCGATGTAGGTTCGCCCGCGGCCCGGCCCCTCCCCGCACTCGATGCGAAGCCCTGCGCTCCTCGCCCCGAACAGCTCGGGTGCGACCAGCCAGGCGACGGCGCAGGGATCGTGCAGCGGGTGCCCCTCCCCGCCCAGGCGGCGCGAGGGAGGAACGGCCGACATGATGTCGCAGGCCGCACGGAGGCAGGCGCCCGTGCCGAGGCGGCGCATGGCCGCGATCCTCGCGGGCGTGACCAGCGCCTGGGCCGTCAGCTCGAGCGTGACCAGCGTCGTCGGCACGCCGGAAGCGAGAAGGATGTCCAGCGCCTCCGGGTCGCTCGCGGCGTTGAACTCGGCGGCCGGGGTCAGGTTCCCCTCGCCCCAGGCACCGGCCATCAGCACGATCTCCGCCACGCGGTCCGCCAGGGCGGGCTCGGTCGCCAGGGCGAGGGCGAGATTCGTCGCCGGGCCGATCCCGACCAACGTGTAGGCCCCGGCGGGCGCCGCGCGCAGCAACTCGCGGATCGCGTCCGCCGCCACGGCCTGCACAGGGGGCGGCCCAGGGGGCAGGACGATGCCGGCCAGCCCGTCCTCGCCATGCACCGCGCGCTCCCCGGCGAAGGCACCGCGGAGCGGCCGGTCCGCCCCCGGCACCACCGGCACGACGGAGCCGGCCAGCCCTACCACCGCGGCGGCGTTCGGCAGGGTCCGGGCGAGCCCCGCATTGCCGCCCGCGACCGTGACGATCCGCAGGTCCAGCTCCGGCGAGGCGAGGGCGAGCCAGAGGGCGAGGGCGTCGTCGGTGCCGGGATCGCAGTCGAGGATGACGGCGCGGCGCGGGGCGGCGGGCCCGCTCATCCCCCCGGCTCCGCCGCGGCGGCGCCGAGGGAGAAAGCCTCGTCACGCGCACCAGAAGTGTCATTCAGCCCGAGCCGCGGGTCGTATTGCCGACCTTCGGGACGCGCTGCCCCTCCGATGCGGGGCGGTGCGAGGACGTCGGGGGCTGGCATGGGGCGTCTCCGTCCGTGGCGGCGCGGCCAGGATGCCAGCCCTGGCCGCCCGCTACCACGCCGGCCCCGGAACGACGGCAAACAGCACGGAATCACATGGGGCTGCCCGGGGTGGCACGCTGGCCCATGCGTCGCCCCCAAGCCTCAAACGCGGCTCTCGGGCCGCGCCACGCGCAGCCGGGTCGGTCCGGCGCTGCTGCTCCCGGCCCCTGGCCGGGAGTAGCGCTCAGGCCGCCCGGGCGGCCCGCCGCGGCGCCGGGCGGTAGATGTCCCGAAGGGTGGAGATGAACTCCTCGCGCCCGATCACGTCCCGCAAGCTGGCTGAGAGGCGAGCATGGGTCTCCGGCACGGCCCCTTCCAGCATCGCGCGGGTGAGGTCGGGCGCGGAGCCGGCGCGGAAGTGCAGGCCGTCCACCCCGTCCTGCACCTTCTCGGCCATGCCGCCGATTCCGGAGACGAGCAGCGGCGTTCCCGCGCGCCGGGCCTCCTGGATGACCACGGGCGAGTTCTCCCACCAGACGGAGGGCATCACCACCCAGCCCACCGAGCCCATGAGGTCCAGCACGTCCGCGGCGTCGTAGCGGCCGGCGAAGGTGATCCGGTCCGTCGCCGCGGCGATGGGGCGCTCCAGCTGGGGGAAGAAGCGCAGCGCCTCGGCCTCCGTCGCACCGTAGATCGTCAGCCCGAGGCCGGCATCCTCGGCCAGCGCCGCCGCGAAGGCGGGGATGAGCACGTCGAGGCCCTTGAACTCCGTTGGCTGGCCGAAGAAGGCGAAGCGCCCGGACAGGCGCTCGCTGTCCCGCCGCCTGCGCGGGAGGGCGAGGAGGTCGTCCCCGAGATAGTTCTCCAGCACCGTCCCCGTATCGGGCGAGAGGCCCCAGGCGCGGTAGCGCTCGGCGATGAAGTGGCTGGGATAGAGGTGGTGGTCGAAGCGGCGGAGCCCGGCCATCATCAGCGCCTTGCGCAGCCGGAGCCGCTCAAGGGTCCCGTCCGGGAAGCAGGTGAGGCAGCGCTGCGCCGTCTCCTTCCTGCACAGCTCGCGGGAGCGGGTGCGGACCATCTGGCCGTGATGGCTGCAGATGGCCAGCATCTCGTGGAGGGTGACCACCATCCGCGCATCCGGCCGCGCCTCCGCCAGCTCGGCCACGAGGTCGAGCCCGACGCGCCAGTAGTGGTGGAAGTGATAGACCTCCGAGCCTAGCCCCGCGAGTAGGCGCACCAGGGCACGCCGCTCCTCCGGGTTGCGCCACCACAGGCGGTCCTCCTCCATGCCGCCCACGCCGTAGAGGTACTCGGCCTCCCCGTAGCGGGCCACCGCCTCCCCCCGGTCGGAGGGCGACTGGCCGCCCGGAAGCTCGACGGCGCTGACGAAGCGCGCGTCCCAGCCCTCCCCCGCCAGGGTCTGGAACTGGCGGTAGGCCGCCGTCTCCCCCCCGCCCTTCGAGAAGTCCGGATGCGCGTGGGCGATGATGCAGACGGAAGGGTTCCTCATCGCGCCACGCCCCTCACCGGCACCATTTCCCACAATTCGCGAAGATGCTCGGCCGCGACCTCCCCGAGCGCGTCGGACCGCCCGGCCGGTACCGTGAGCGCCCCCGCCTCCGCCCCGGCCATCAGGGCCACCACGCGGCGCAGCGTGCTCTCCATCCCGCCCGTCCCGGCCATCCCGTGCAGCGCGTCCAGCTCGGCCAGTCGGTCGGCGGGGAGCGCTCTCGCGGCCAGCCGCCCCGCATCCCCCTCGATCGCGGCGTCGATGAGCGCGGCCGTGTCGATCGCGGCGACCGGTCCCGGCCCGCGGGCGGCCGAGGCGAGGGCCTCCTCCGCATCGGCCTCGACCGACACCTCCACCCGGCCCCGGCGCATCAGCGCCGCCCCGGCCTTCCCGGCGGCGGCGCCGCTCAGCACGACGCGCCCGAAGCGAGCCTCGATCACCGGCGCGAGAAGGGTCAGGACGCGCCCGGCGAAGTCGTCATCGAGGTCGAAGAACAGGGCCGTCCCGCCGGGCTGGGAGGGAACGCCGGCGAGGGACAGGGCGGAGAGCCGGCCCCGCAGCGCCTCGCTCCGCTCGGCCAGCACCCCGCGCATCCAGCCCTGCAGCGCGGCCGCGTCGGGTCCCGCCGCCCCGCCGCCCGCGAGCGAGAGCGCGTCGAGGAAGTCGGGCAGCGCGGCCATCGCGGGTTCCGCGCGGAACCACCAGCCCTGCCCGCCGCGCCGGACCTGCACCACCAGCTCGACCGAGGCATCGGGCGGGACCTCCGCCCGGCCGGACAGGGCGAAGCCGCCGGAGAGCGGCGCGTGCCGTTCCTCAGGGAGCGGGCGCATCTCCTCCCTTCCCGGCCACCTCACGAGAAGGCAGGCGGCGGTCTGCACCCTCTCCCCGGCCTCGGGCTGGGAGAGGCGGCCGGAGACGGCCAGCTCGCCAGTCGGGAGCAGCACGGCCGAGACCCGCTGGAAATCCAGGAACCACTCCGCCCCGCCCGCCAGCCGCGGCAGGCGGTCGAGCCACCCGCCGAAGATGCCGAGCGAGCCTTCCTCGGCCGCAAGGGTCCGGAGGCGCTGTGGGGCCAGGGCCGAGGCGTGCAGGAGGTTGAAGTTCGCGCCCCATTCCCGGTTGTGGGTCGCCGCTCGCACGTCGGAGGGAAGGTCGTAGGCGAGGAGGTCGATCGCGACCTCCCTGGCCGTCTCCGCCGGGCCCGCGCCCAACACCAGCAACCGTCCGCGGCCGCGGGGCGGAAGGTCGTGGATCAGGCTGAAGCCCGCCACCGCCATTCCCTCGGGGCAGTCGATGTCCTGCCTGGGATGGAGGTCCAGCAGGAGGGTCTCGACCGGCCCTCCTGAGGCCTGCTCCACCCTGATCCGGAGCGCAGCGCCCGCGGGATAGCGTACCCAGCCGAAAAAGGCTCCCTGCCCGGGCGTCACCTCGCCCGCGCAGTCCAGCCCGGCCTGGAGCCCCTGTCCGAACTCGAAGTACATTCAGCCGCCGCTACTGTTCACTTGCATGTGATTAACACCCTTCGGGTGCCCGGGTGCAAGCGCGACGACGCACGCGGCGGTTGCGGTCTTGACCGCCCGCCCCCCGCCTCCGGTATCCTGGGCGCCTACCGGGAGCCTCCCCGGCCGGAATGCCCGGGACCGATCCCTGAACCGATGCGCTGCCTCGTTATCTCGCCGACGCCGACCCATCCCCAGGATGCCGGCAACCGACAGCGCATCCACGGCCTCGTCTCGGCCCTGCGCGGCTTCGGGCACCGCGTGGAATTCGCCTTCATCCGGCGCGAGGCCGTCGAGGAGGAGGCGATCGAGGCCATGCGCGCCGCCTGGGACGCGCTGCACCTCATCCCCTACGACCGGAGGGCGGAGCGGCCCGGCCTCGGCGAGACCTTCGCGCTGGACGACTGGTTCCCGCCCGAGGTGGAGGCCGCCGTCGCGGAGATCGCCGCCTCCGCCCCCTACGACCTCGTCCTCGTCGAGTACGTCTTCCTCAGCCGCGCGCTGGACCTCTTCCCCCCCGGCACGCTCCGGGTGCTCGACACGCACGACGTCTTCGCCGACCGCCATCGCCGGCTGCAGGCGCTCGGCCTGCCCGTCGGCTTCTTCCACACCACGCCCGAGGAGGAGGCGCGCGGCCTTGGCCGGGCCGACCTCGTCCTCGCCATCCAGGACGACGAGCGGCAGCTCTTCGAGGAGGTCACGGAGGCCCCGGTCGTGACCCTGGGCTTCATGCCGGAGGTGGCCCCGCTCGACCGCAGGGCCCGGGACGGGCTGCAGATCGGCTATCTCGGCAGCGGCAATCCCCTGAACGGCCACGCCCTCACGCGCTTCCTGGAGGCGGTGGAGCCGGAGAGCCTGGAGGCCACGGTGCAGGTGGCCGGCGGCGCCTCGCGCTACGCCGAACCCGCCCGACCCGGCCTCCTCCCGGTCGGGGCGGTGGAGCGGCCGGCCGACTTCCTCGCCGGGCTCGACCTCGTGGTGAACCCGCATGAGGGCGGCACGGGGCTGAAGATCAAGACCGTCGAGGCCCTCGCCCACGGGCTGCCAGTGATCGGCACGGCGGAGGCCTTCCTCGGCCTCGGCGCCCGCGCGCCCTTCCACGCCGCGGCCGATGCCGTGGCCACGGCGGGCTTCGTGCGCCGCTGGGCCCGCGATCCCGGGTTCCGCATCGAGGTCGCGCGGGAGAGCGCGGCCCTGGCGCGGCGCTATGCGCGCGAGGTGCGCCGGCAGATCGCCCCCTTCCGCTCCCGCGCGGCGCTCTCGGCCCTCGTCTCCCGGCCGCGCGCCCTGCTCGTCACCGACATCCCCTTCTGGCGCGAGAGCCTGGGGAACCAGGCCCGCATCGCCGCCATGCTGCGCGTCCTGCGCGGCGAGATGGACGTGGACACCCTGTTCCTCGGCCGGCTGGAGCCGGAGGACATCGGCAGGGCGTCCCGCGTCCTCGGCCGTCGCGGGCGGCTGCTCTCCTCCCCCGCCGACGCGGCCGGCCGCCGCGCCGGGCCCGTGCCGCCCCATGCGCGCCTCACCGGCTTCGAGCGCGGGCAGTTCGACGCCGGCCACTTCGCCGCGCTGGAGGCCGTGCTGGAGGAGCGCGGGCACCAGCTCCTCATCCTGGAATACATCCGCCTCTCCTATCTCCGGCACGCCCGCCCCACGCCGCCGCTGCGCGTGCTGGACACCCATGACGTGATGTCGCTGCGCACCCGCAACTTCGAGCATTTCGGCCGCGAGCACTTCATCCGGCTGAGCGTGCTGGAGGAGCTGGGCATCATGAGCGGCTTCGAGGCGGTCCTCGCCATCCAGGAATCCGAGCAGGCGCTGCTCGACGGCGCCCTTCCCGGCCGCTCCATCCTCCTGCCGCACACGGTGGCCGAGCTGCCGGCGCCCCGCATCGCGCGGAAGGTCCGGCGCATCGCCTTCATCGGGGGGGACAGCCCGATGAACCGGGACGGGCTGCGCTGGTTCATCGACCAGGTCTGGCCGGCCGTCTCCGATCTCGGGGCGGAGCTGCACGTGGCCGGGCGGGTCTGCGACGCGCTGGCCGGCTCCGCCGTGCCGGGGCTGATCCTCCACGGCGAGGTGGATGACACCGCCGATTTCCTCGACACCGCCGACATCGGCATTAACCCCGTCTTCTACGGCGGCGGGCTGAAGATCAAGACGGTGGAGTATCTCTGCCGCGGCCTGCCCTCGGTGCTGACGGAAGAGGGCGCCTTCGGCATGCATGGGGGCGAGGGATCGGCCTATCTCGTCGCGCGCTCCCGCGCGGAGTTCGTGGCCCATCTGCGCGGCCTCATCCGCGACCCGCAGCGCCGCCAGATCCTCGGCGAAGGCGCTTTCCGCTTCGGCCGCGCCCGCTATGCCCCGCCCGCGTCGCGCCCGGCCTGCCGCACCCTCGCCGCCCTCGCGCTCACCTTCCACGCCCCCTCCGTCACGCGGGAGGGCGAGGCCGGCGGGATGCCGGCCCTCCCCGCCCCGACCAGCCCCGAGGCGCGCGCGGCCTGAGCCGCGACGCCCAGGAGAACCTCTCCCCGATGCCGATTGAGACCCCGAGCGACGGACTGGACCTGCTCGCCATGCGCGAGGCCGAGACCGCCCTCACCGACGCCGCGGCCCGGCTGCGCGCGGAGGCGATCCTGGCACGCCTCGCCCCGTCGCTCGCCCCGCTGCCGCCTGCCCTGCGGCAGGCCATGGAGCAGCTGGTGCAGGAACTGGGAGCCGTTTCCGCCGCCGCCGAGGCGGCCCGGCAGGGCGCGATGGAGAACCGGCGGGACCGGGGGGACTGGCTCCAGATCGACCCGCTTCGGCACATCCCGGAGGACCGGTCCGCGCCGCCCCCGCCGCGTCCCGGGGCCGTTGAGATCCACGCGGCCGATCCTGGCTTCATCGGCTATGGCTGGCACTCTGCCGAGGGACATGGGCGGGAGAGTTGGCGCTGGAGTGGTCTCGCGCCCGCCGCCTCCGTCGTGCTGCCCGATCTCGGCTCCGGGCGGGTGGAGCTGGAGTTCGACCTGCAGTTGCCCTTCCGCCAGCCCTTGAACGAGGGGGCCGTCACCATCCTCGCCAATGGCGAGCCGCTGGAGCTCGCCATGGCCCTGCGCAACGGCCATCGCGGCAGCTTCTCCGCCATCTGGGAAGGGGCCGAGGCTCCCGGCGCGAGCCTCGGGCTGGTCCTGCTCGGGCCGCTGGTGACGGACCCCACGGGGCGCGACACGCGCAAGCTCGGCATCGGCTTCCGCAGCCTCTCCGCCCGGCCGGCGGGGCGGCGCCGGGGCTGAGCCGGCAAGGCCAGGGCGGCGGGGCTGCCCCCTAGCCCCGCGCGATCGCGACCTGGAAGTCGGTCGACAGCTCGTTGAAGCCCCAGAAATTGCGCAGCGAGGTCCGGAGCGCGTTGGGCGGGCGGCGGAAGCGCTCGCCATCGGGGCGCGTCACGGGGGTCAACGGCGCGAGGGCGCGGCGCCAGAAGTCCGTGTCTCCCCAGCTCTCGACGATGCTGAGATGCTGGCCCGGCACCGCATCCGCCCGGCGGTCCGGGATATCGAAGGGCGACTGGTGGAGGACGCGCGCCTCCTGCCCGAAGAAGCGGGCCTCCATCAGGGCGGAGGAGCTGACGCCCACCACCTGCCGGATCTCCTCCGAGGCCATCAGCGCGTAGATATTCTCATAGGTCACGTGCAGGGCGCGCAGCGGGAACCCCGCGGCGATCGCGCCGAAGTCGCTGTTCGCGTAGGGATGCGGCTTGAAGGTGATGCCGCCCTCCCCGACCGCCGCGCGCAGCTCCGGCGCGAAGTCCGAGAGGTCCACCACGCGCCCGTCGCGGACGAGCGAGCGATCGATCCGGGTCTGCCCCACCAGCAGCGTCTCGCCGGGCACCTGCAGACGCGGGCGGAACTTGAGGGCGGAGGCCGCGAGCAGCCCCGCCGGGCCGAGGAAGGCGCTGTCCTCCGCGTGGTCGGGCAGCAGGGCCTCGAAGACGGCGGCGTCGTTCGTCTGCACGGCGAAGAAGACGTCGTCGAGGAAGCGGATGGGGTGGATGCCGAAATCGACGAAGGGAATGCCCAGGAGGCTGAGGATCCGCTTCATCGATTCCGCCAGTTCGAAGCCGATGACGACGGAGCCGCCATAGGCCCGCTCCATCTCCGTCATCACCCCCTCCGGAGCGAAGCCGGCGTCGAAGATGCGGGCCCAGCCGCGCCAGCTCTTCTCGACTTCCCAGAACTCGTAAAGGCGCGGCGTATCGATGCCCCGGCCCCAAGCGACCACCTCGACCGGGAGGCGCGACGCCGCGGCGACCTGGCCGCGGACGAGGCGATGGAACCAGAGGATGTTCTCGGTCTGGGAGGGGCGGAAGCCCGCATCGGCGGGCCGCAGCACGTCCCCGGTGAAGACGATGCGGCCCGGGCGCGCCTCCGTGCCCGAGAGCGCTGCCCCTGAGAGCCCTGCTCCTGAGAGCTTCGACATGGGAGCTAGCCCGCCACCCCGGCCGCGACCGGCACATGCGGCTGGCCGCGGAGGAAGCCGAGGAAGGCATCGGCCGCACGCGCCAGCGCCGGCAGCCCGTGGCTCGCCTCGACATGGCGGCGCGCGCGGCGGCCCATAACCCGGCGCAGCCCTTCCTCGCGCAGCAGCAGCTCGACCGCGGGGCGGAGGGAGTCCGGCCCGACCATGAAGCCGTGCTGCCCCTCCACGAAGCCGCCATAGACCGTGTCGCGGTAGACGATCACGGGGAGCCCGCAGGCCATGGCCTCCACCACCGCGCGCGGCAGGCCGTCCATGCGGGAGGGATGCACCATGATCCGGGAGCGCCTGAGGAGGGAGATCACCTCGGGCTGCGGCAGGCGCCCGGCGAGTGTCAGCCGGGAGGGATCGGCCACCGCGGCCTTCACCTCCGGCCGCGGCACCCCGCCGCCGACGAGCACCACGCGCCAGGAATCCGTGAAGGGAACGACCTCCTCCTGGTTCTTCCGCTTCTCGTGCAGGCCGCCGACATTGATGATGTCGTGCAGCGGCTCCACCGGCCGCGGGGCCGGGCGCGTGGCGTCCAGGTCCACGTATTTCGGCATGACGAAGGCGCGCCCCTCCGCCGCGAAGCGGGGGAAGTGGCGGCGAAGCTGCTCGGGATACTCGCCGAAGACGAAATCGGCGGCGTCCAGCACGGGGTCGGTCACGCTGCCGCCGACGACGAAGCCGAAGCGCGGGGCGCCGCCGGGCATGTCCGCCAGCCCCTCGCGTAGGGCGGCGTTCACCCGGTAGCTCAGCCCCTTCATCAGGATTGCGTCCGGCGCGAAGTCCCTGACGGCCCCGACGAGCGCCGCCGAGACCTGCCGGTGCGGGATCTCGCCGGGATTGTCGGAGGGGGCGAAGGTGACGGGCACCTCCCCCTCCAGGTAGCTCTCGCGCTCCACCTCCGGCCCGGGATGGAGGCGGAAGACGGCGATCTCCGCCCCCGCCCGGGCGAGGAAGCGCATGAAGTGCATGTCGCGCATCGCGCCCGCCATGGACCGGTCCGCGTGGCTCATGAGGAGCGCGAGGCGCATGGTCAGGCAGCCGTCTCCGCTGCCAGGCCGCGGTAGCCCTTCAGGTTGCGCGCCCGCCAGGCATAGGCGGTGCCCACGATGTCGTCGAGCGAGCCGAGCTTTGGCTCCCAGCCCGTCTCCCGCCGCAGCTTCGCGTTGGAGGCGACGAGCACCGCCGGGTCGCCCGCGCGGCGCGGCCCGAGGCTGTAGGGAACCGGCTTGCCCGCCGCGCGCTCCACCGCCGCGATCACCTCCAGCACCGAGGCGCCCGTGCCGCTGCCAACATTGTAACGGCAGGAGGGGCCGTCCTTCAGCTTGTCGAGCACGCGCAGATGGGCGTCGGCGAGGTCGGTCACGTGGACGTAGTCGCGGATCGCGGTGCCATCGGGCGTGTCGTAATCCGTGCCGAAGACCGTCAGCGGCGGGCCGAGGCCGAGCACGGCGTTCACCGCGTTCGGGATGAGATGCGTCTCGGGGTCGTGGTCCTCGCCCAGCCGCCCGCCGGGATCGGCGCCGGCCGCGTTGAAGTAGCGCAGGCAGGCGGAGCGGAGCCCGTGCGCGCCGTCGGCCCATTCCAGCCCGCGCTCGGCCATCAGCTTCGAATCGCCATAGGCCGAGACAGGCTTCATCGCCTCCGTCTCGTCGATGGGGATGCGGTCGGGCAGGCCGAAGAGCGCCGCGGTGGAGGAGAGGACGAAGCGCATCACCCCCGCGCGCACCGCCGCCTCGGCCAGGCCGAGCGTGTTGCCCACGTTCTCCGTGATATAGCGCAGCGGCTCGCGCATGCTCTCGCCCACGAGGGAGAGGGCGGCGAAGTGGAGGATGCCGTCGAAGCGCCAGCCGGCCAGCACCTCCTCGACCGTCTTGCGGTTGCCCAGCTCCCCCACGACCAGCTCCGCGCCGGGGGGCACCGCGCCGCGATGGCCCTGGCGCAGGCTGTCCAGCACCACCACCTCATCGCCGCGCTCCAGCAGCGCGAGGACGATGTGGCTGCCCACATAACCCGCGCCGCCCGTCACCAGGTATCTTGCCATCCGTCATCCTCGGCCAGGTTCACGCCCGGCCGGCGCGACGGGGGCAGTATAGCCCATTTCCGCGCGCCGCCGAAGCCGGTCCCCGCATGACCGTCCACGCCCCCCGCGCGCAAGGGTTGTCCCGATCACCTGTCCGTTGGAAGAAGGCGCATGGCAAGGACCTTGCGGACGGCGCGCCTGCTCGTCCTCTTTCCAGGGGAGCGGTTCGGCGGGGCCGAGGCCCACACGCTGCGGGTCACCGATGCGGCGCGAGCCCTGGGGATGGAGGTCACCCTGGCCGCGTCAGGGGCGCTCCACCCCGCCCTGGCCGGCCCGGGCCGGGTGCTGCTGGACCTGCCGCTCGCCTGGCGCCGGGGCCTGCCCCACACGGCCCGCCGCGCCCAGGCCGAGGCGGCGCGCGCCGCCCTCGACGCCGCCTATCCCGATGTGGTCCTGCTCCCCCTGCCCTGGCCGGACCAGGCCGGGGGCGCGATGGAGGCGCTGGCGGAGCTGGGCACCCCCACCCTCGTCGTCTGCCATCTCGCGCCGCACGGCGAGGAGCGCCCGCTTGGGCTGGACGGGGAGGCCCTGCGCGCGGCCTCGGCCATGTGGGCGGACTGGGTGGCCGTCTCCGAGCCCACCGCCGCCCGCGTCTCGCGCTTCCTCGACCTGCCGCCCGGGCGGGTGGACACGATCCCGAACGGGGTGGATCCGCCCGTGCCAGGGGACCGAGCCGGCCGCCGGGCGGCGCTCCGCGCCCGGCTCGGCCTCGATGCCGATGCGCCCGTCGCCCTGTTCCTCGGCCGGCTGGACCGGGCGAAGGGCGCCGATCACCTGCCCCTCCTCGCCGAGGCCTTCGCCTGCCGCACCGGAGGCGTGATCGCCTGCGCCGGCACGGGCAGCCTGGGGGAGGAACTCGCCCGCGCCTCCCCGCCCGGCCATCCGCTCCGGCTGCTCGGCCAGCATCCCAGGCCGGCGGAGCTGCTGGCCGCCGTGGACGCGCTGGTCATGCCCTCCCGGCTGGAGGGAGCGCCGCTCGCCTTCCTGGAGGCCGCCACCCACGACCTCCCCGTCGCCGCGAGCCCCGCGGCGCTGGAGGCGCTCGGACCGGCGGCGGGGGATTTCGCGGCCATCGCCGATGCCGAGGATGTCGGTGCCATGGCCGATGCCCTGGCCGGCTGCCTGGACGCCCACGGCCCCGCGCCGGCGCGGGCGGCGCGGGCCTGGCGCATGGCCACGGCCTGGGACGCGACGGCCATGACCGCGCGCTACCTCGCCCGGTTGCGCCGCCTGACCCTTCCACCACTTCACGGAGTCGTGCGCGAGTGAGATAATGGGCCGCGCAGGCGGGGCGGCAAAAGGGGCGCGTGGACGGCATGGGCTGGCAATCGACGCCGGGCGGAGGCGCAGCGGCACCGGCGGGCGCAACAGCGCCGGCGGGCGCAGGGGCGCCCGAAGTGGCAGTGATCGTGCCGGCCTGGCAGCAGCCCGCGCTGCTGGCCGAGGCCGTCGAGTCCGTCCTCGCCAGCTGCGGCCGCCGGCGCGTCGCTGCCGTGGTGGTGGATGATGGCTGCCCGATGGAGGAGACGCGGCGGACGGGGCTGCGCCTCGCCCGTGCCCATCCCGGCAAGGTCCACTTGCTACGCCGCGCCAATGGCGGGCTCTCGGCCGCGCGCAACACGGGCATCGACTTCGCCCTCCGCGCCTGGCCGGGCTGCCGCTCCCTCTTCTTCCTCGATGCCGACAACCGCCTGGGCCCGCGGCTGATCGAGCGGGCGGCGGAGTTGCTGGAGGCGTCCGGGCCGGAGACGGGCTGGGTCTATCCCGATTTCGACTTCTTCGGCGTCCCGGAGAGCGCCTCCGCGGCCGGCGACTACTCCCGCTTCATGCACCTGCTGGAGAATACGAGCGACGCGGGCAGCCTCGTTTCCCGCGCCGTCTTCGAGGCCGGGCTGCGCTTCGACGAGACGATGCGGGACGGCTTCGAGGACTGGGATTTCTGGCTCCGCGCCGCCGCCGCGGGCTTCCGGGGCCGGCACCTTCCCATGGGCGGCTTCCGTTACCGCCGGCGCGCGGGCGGGATGCGACAGGAGGCCGAGCGGCAGAGGCCCGCCATCCTGGCCGGGATGCGCCGCCGCCTCGGGCCGGCGCTCCGCCCGCGCAACCTCCTGCGGCTGGAGGCGGGGGAGGTGCCGCGCTTCCTCCTGCTCCGCGCGGGATCCTCGGGGGCCGAGCTCGTGGTGGACCCCCTCCGCCCCGCCCTTCCCGCCCTTCCGCGCGAGGCCGCCCGTCGCCGGCTGGTGGAGGCGAGCCGCCATCCCCAGGCCGTCCATGCGCCGCCCTTCCTCCTCTTCGCCTCCGGCGCGGCGCTCGATGCCCTCGCGGCGGGGCGGCTGCTGCACAACACGCTCTGGCAGGCCGAGATCCTGCTGCGCGAGGCGGAGGTAGTGTCCGTCACCCTCGCCCCGTCCGAGGGGGGACGCCTCTCGGTCGAGCGCGGGGAGGGCACGCCGGGCGAGCAGGCGGCGCTCATCCTCTTCCGCAGCCAGCCCTTCGCCGAGGCGGCGGCGCTCGGCTCCGCCCTCGCCTCCGCGACGCGGCGGGGCGCCACCCTGCGGGTCACCCTTCCCCTGGAAGCCGGAACAGCCATCCCGCCCGCCCTGCCCGAGGCCGCCGCCGAGTTCGCGGCCCTGGCCGAAGCCTTCGCCACGCGCCATCCCGAGCACGGCGAGTGGCGCGGCGACTGGCGCCGCCCGCGGAGCCGGGCGCATCAGGGCTATGGCGAGCTGATCGGGGCCGGGGCGGTGCTGCCCTGGCTCGCACCGGAAAGGGGGCGCGACATCGCCCTCGCCGTCCCCGTCTTCGAGATGGGCGGGGTGGAGCGCGTGGTGACCAATCTCGCCGCGGTGCTGCGGGAGCGCGGCTGGCGCCCGCATCTCGTCGTCACCGGCGCCGATACCGCCACCCTGCCGCCCGACGCCCTCGCCGCCTTCGAGACCGTCCAATTCCCGCAGCGCGGGGGGATCGAGGGGAACGACCCCGAGGCCGCGCATCTCGGCGCGCCGCTTCCAGGCGCGACGTCCCTGCGCGACGCGCTCGGCCAGCTCGCGCCGATGGAGGCGGTGCTCGCCACGCATTCCCAGGGTGTGCACGCCCTGGCGGGGGTGTTGCGGGGCCTCGGCGTCCTCACCATCGCCGGGCTGCATGTGGTGGAGCGCGATTCCGCCGGAGCGCCCCTGGGCAATCCGCACGCACTCCTCGCCCACGAGGCGAGCTACGACGCCGTAGCCGTTGTTTCTGAAGGATTACGGGACTGGTGCATCGCCCAGGGCATCCCCGCCTCCAAGGTGCTTCTCGTCCCCAATGGCCCGGGTCACCCCGCCTTGCCCGGCGCGGCCGAGGCCGCGATGGAGGGCCGGATCGGGCGCGAGGGGCCGCTGCGCGCCCTCTTCCTCGGCCGGCTGGATCCTCAGAAGGGCCTCACCCGGCTGCGCGACATCGTTGCCCTGACGCCCGGGGTGGAGTGGCGAGCGGCCGGCCGCGCGGTGCTGGACCGCGCGCCCGAACCGATCCCGGGCCTGGCCGTCGAGCCGCCCGCCGAGGGCGCGGCGCTGGAAGCCCTGTTCGCCTGGGCGGACGTGCTCGTCCTTCCCTCCCTCTTCGAGGGCTCGCCGCTCACCATCCCCGAGGCGCAGCGGATGGGCTGCGTCCCCCTCGTCACCCGCACGGGCGCGGTCGCCGAGATGATCGCGGACGGGGTGGACGGATTCCTCATCCCCGCCCGGCCGAACGGGCGGGACGACCTCCGGGTAGCCTCCGACTTCGCCTCGCGCCTCGCCGCCCTCGCCGCCGACCGCCCGGCCCTGCTCGCCGCCGCCCGTGCCGCCCATGCCCGCGCCGCCGCCCTGCCCGGCTGGGCGGCGCGGATGGAGCCCCTCCTCGCCCGCCTGGACAAGGTTTCCGCCCCGTGACCCTGCGCGCCGATCCCGCCCATCTCGCCGCCCTCGCCGGCGGCCGCCCAGCTGTCCTCGTGGCTGAGGGGGTGATGGACCCCTCCCCGCTCGCCGTGCCGGGGCTGGAGGTCTGGAGCATCGCCGCCCGCGGCGGCGCGCTGCTGCTGCATCCCCAGGGCACGCGCGCGCCGGATCCCGAGACGGCGATCCCGCTGGCCACGCCGCCGATGGGGGGCCTCGCCCTCATCGCCAGTGACCGCGCGCGGATCGCGCCGGTCGCGCGCTGGTGGGTGGAGGCGGCCGGGCTGCCGGCGCCGCCCTTCGTGCCGGCCGCGACGGGACAGGCGGCGCTGCCCGGCCTGCTCGCGATCCTCGCCGCGGAGCTGGCGGCGGCCCAGGCACGGGAGAACGAGGCCTGCCGCGCGCTGGTGGCGGCCCGGCAGGAGATGGAGGAGACGCGGGAGGCCATGGCGGACACGGCCCGCCTCCTCGCCCACCGCCCGCCCGTCGCGCCGCGGCTCATCCTCTCGGGCGAGGCCGGGGCGGCGACCCTGCCCCATGGGCGCCACGCACTCGGCACGGGGCTCGCGGGGCTGGCCGCCATCGCCGTCCACCTCGCCGGGGCGGCGGAGGGCGACGGGCTGCTGCGCTTTCGCCTTATCGGCGGGGAGAGCGACCGCGTCCTCGGCGCCTGGTCCGTGCCCGCCGCCGAACTCGCCCCGGGCTGGCTCACCCTCGAGCTTCCCACGCCGCTCGGTCCCTTCCGCGAGACGGCGGTGCTGGAGGTGCTGGCCGAGGGTGAAGGCCTTCCGCCCCTCTCGGCCGAGCTTCGCTGGGCCGGGACGGAGGGGGAGCACCCCCTCGCGATCCGTGCCTGGGCCGGCGCCCCGGGCAGCCGCTACCTTGCCCCGGCGCACTGGGTGCCGGAGGAGGTCGGGCTCGGCCTGCCCGGCGCCGATGTCCCTCTCGCCCTGCCGGCCCCGGCCTGGGCCGCTGCACGGGTGATCGAGGGGGCGGTGAGCAGCATCGCCCTGGGCGACGAGCCGCCGCGCCCACTGTTGCGCGCGCCTGCCGGGGAGCGGGCGCTCCTGCTCCTGCCCCTTATCCACGCGCCGGGCTTCGACCGCCTGCGGATCGCCTTCGCGAACGGAACGGGTGCCGGGGCCTCAGTTGCCACTTGGCTCCGCCCCGCCGATCCAGCGCCCGCCGGAGCGGCGGATCTCGACGGGCCGGCCGCCGGGGCCGCGGAGAGCGGATGGCGTGCCCTGCCGGAAGAGGGGCTGGAGCTCACCCTGCCCCTCTCCGCCCTGCTGGGTGGCCGCGCGGCCCTCGCGATCGCCCTGCGGGCGGGAGAGGCGGAAGCCTCCGTCGAGGTCGAGGGCGTGGCCCTCTCGGCCCAGCGCACGGGGGCACTCCCCGCGCCACAGCGCCCGGCCGCCGCGCCGGAGGAGGCCAGGGAGACGCTCCTCGGCACGCCCCCGCAGCCCGCGGAGGTGCCCGTCGCCGCGGTGCCCGACGAGGAGGCGGAAGCGGCCGCCGTGAAGCCTCCGGAGGCCTCGCCCCTCCCCGAGGAAGGGGTGGAGGAGGCCGGGGAGCCGGCCGGGCCCAGTGAAGTACCGGCAGCCGGCCCGGATGAGGACGTTGCCGCGGCGCCCGAGGCCGCGCCTTCCCCTATCGTCACCTCGCCCGCCCCTGCGCCGGCGACGCCCCCCCCATCATCGCCCGGCCTGGAGGAGTACCGGCCGATCGTGCTCCCCTTGCCCGTCCCGGTGGAGATGCCGGCGGGGCCCGCGCCCTCGGCGGAGCAGCCCGCGCCGCTGGCCGCCCTGCCCCGCCCGGTGGCGCCCGCGGTCCGCACGGGTCCGATCAACCCCCTGCCCGGGCGAGCCCCCGCGCGCTTCGAGGCCGTCCGGCTCCATCAGCACATGCCCGGCGACTCCTATCGCCATCTCGACATGACGGTGGCCAGCCTCGCCAGCGGCCCGATGCGCTGGGCCGCCGTGAGGGTGAAGCTCGTGAGCAAGGACGGCGAGCCGCGGCTCGAATTCCGCCGCGCGACCGGCTGGCCGCAGGTCTTCCGCGACTGGCTCGGCCGGTCGAGCGACAAGTTCGGGCCCTTCCTCCGGATCGCCCTGCCGGAGCTGCGCGACTTCCTCGAATCCATCACGGACGAGCGCGACGCCGCGATGATGCAGGCGCTCTTCGCCGTGCTGCCGCGCGCCGCCGAGGATGCCTGCCGCCAGGCCGGCCTCTCCGTCGCCGACACGGCGGCATGGGTGGAGCGCGCGCGGGAGTTGCAGGAGACCGGAATCCGCGCCGCCGCATGAGGCGGCGCGGGCGGGAGGCTCAGACCCGCTCGATCACCATGGCGATGCCCTGGCCGACGCCGATGCACATGGTGCAGAGGGCATAGCGCCCCCCGCGCCGGTGCAGCTCGTGGACGGCGGTCTGGACCAGCCGCGCGCCGCTCATCCCGAGGGGATGGCCGAGCGCGATGGCGCCGCCATTGGGGTTCACGTGCTCGGCATCATCGGGCAGGCCGAGGTCGCGCGTGACGGCGAGCGCCTGGGCGGCGAAGGCCTCGTTCAGCTCGATCACGTCCATGTCCGAGAGCTTCAGCCCCGCCCGCTCCAGCACCTTGCGCGTGGCGGGGGCGGGACCGAAGCCCATGATCCGCGGGGGGACGCCGGCGGTTGCGGTGGCGACCACGCGCGCCCGCGGGGTAAGCCCGTGGCGCGCGGCGGCCGCCTCGTCGGCGACGATGATGGCGCAGGCGCCGTCATTCACGCCCGAGGCGTTCCCCGCCGTCACGCTCCCGCCCTCCTTGCGGAACGGGGTGGGCAGCTTCGCCAGCGCCTCGGCCGTGGTGTCGGGGCGGAGGTGCTCGTCCTGCGAGAAGACCACCGGGTCGCCCTTGCGGCGGGGGATGGTGACGGGGACGATCTCCTCGGCGAAGCGCCCGGCCTTCTGGGCGGCACCGGCGCGCTGCTGGCTGCGGAGGGCGAAGGCATCCTGGTCCGCGCGGCTCACCCCGAAGTCCTGCGCCACATTCTCCGCCGTCTCGGGCATGGAATCAACGCCATGGCCCTTCTTCATCAGCGGGTTCACGAAGCGCCAGCCGATGGTGGTGTCGTAGATCTCGGCCACGCGGCCGAAGGCCTCGGCGCTCTTGCCCTGCACGAAAGGCGCGCGCGTCATGCTCTCCACGCCGCCGGCCAGCATGAAGGAGGCCTCGCCCGCCTTGATGGCCCGCGCCGCGATGCCGACCGCATCCATGCCCGAGCCGCAGAGGCGGTTCACCGTGCTGCCGCCCACCGTCTCGGGCAGGCCGGCCAGGAGAAGCGCCATGCGCGCGACGTTGCGGTTGTCCTCGCCCGCCTGGTTGGCGCAGCCGAAGACCACGTCGTCCAGTGCGGCCCAGTCCACGCCGGGGTTGCGGGCCATCAGCGCCTTGAGCGGCACCGCGCCCAGGTCGTCCGCCCGCACGGCGGAGAGCCCGCCGGCATAGCGGCCGATCGCGGTTCGGGCAGCGTCGCAGATAAGGGCCTCGGCCATGGCGTCCTCCGGTTCCGTCCTGCCATCGCAGGAAGCCCATCCGGCAGCCGGCGGCAAGGGGCCGGCGGGCGACTATCCCGGCCGGCGCAGCGCCATCAGGGCAAGAAGCGAGATCAGCCCGACGCCCGCATAGAGCCAGAGCGCCCCCAGCCCCACCCGCTCCAGCGCGAGGCCGAAAGCGAGCGGCGCCAGGGCCTGCAGCAGCCGCATGGGAGCGAGCAGGATCCCCTGCCGGGCGCCGTAGCCCTGGGCGCCGAACAGCGCGAGGGGCAGTGTCCCCCGCACGATGGTCAGCATGCCGTTCCCCGCGCCGTGGATGACGGCGAAGGCGGCCGGTGCCAGCGCGCCGCCGCTCCCCAGCCCCAGCGCCGCGGCGGCCAGCGGGTGGGCCGCGGTGGCGAGCCGCGCCGAGACGAGGGGCGGGACGCGCCGCAGCAGGGAGGCGTCAAGCACGCGGGAGAGCACCTGCATGGGCCCGACGAGGCTCGCAGCGACCAGCGCCGCCTCGGGCGCCACCCCGGCGCGCGCCAGCACGCCCGGCAGGTGCGCGGCCATCGCCGCGATGTTGAATCCCGTGCCGGTGAGGGCAAGGGCGAGCAGGGCCAGCTGCCCCCAGCCCGCGGCCCCCTCCGGATCCTCGGCACTGGCGGGGCCCGGGACAGGCGGCGGTGCCGGCGGGATGAGCAGCAGGTGCAGCGGCAGGGCCAGGCCGAGATGAAGGACCGCCCAGGCGAGGCAGGCGCCCCGCCAGCCGAAGGAGGTTTCGAGCCAGGCCGTGAGCGGCCAGCCGATGGTGCTGGCGAAGCCCGCCATCACCGTGATCCCCGTGATCGCGCCGCGCGCCTCCCGGCCATAGAGGCCGGCCACGGTCGCGAAGGCGGAGTCGTAGAGGCCGAGCGCCATGCCGAGCCCGAGCATCCCCCAGCCGAGGAACAGGACGGACACCCAGCCAGCAGGCGCGGCGAACAGCAGCAGGAGCCCCGATGCGAAAGCGAGGTTGGAGGCGGCGAGCACGCCGCGGCCGCCCTTGCGGTCGATCAGCCTCCCCACCCACGGGCCGAGCACCGCGGTCAGCAGCAGGGAGGCGGAGAAGGCAGCGAAGATGGCACTTGCGGGCAGTGAGAAATCGGCCGCCATCGGAGCTGCGAGGATGGCGGGCAGGTAATAGGAAGAGGCCCAGGCGATCGTCTGGGCGACTCCCAGCGCCCCTACGATCCGTCGGCGTCCTGGCTTCGGCGGATCGCGCCGCCCTGCATCTGGCTCTTGCACGCGCCGATGAAGCGGGATGCCGAGCCTCTCCGCAAGGGCCCGGCCCTCACTCCATAGCGGGCCGGGATGGGATGCAGGGGCCGGTGGCGACAAGCGCCGCGCCGGCCGGTACCGGGCCAAGCTGCGCGATCTCCACCTCGTGCAGTCGCAGCGCGCTGAGCAACCGGTCCACCGCGTAGTCCGGCGGGCGGGGCGCCCCGTGGGCAGACTTCGCGGAGGGCGTCGAGATTACCGGGACTTGCTGGCCGGTGACGGGCGGGCGCCGAGCGCCGCTCAGGGCAGGAAGCTCAGGCCTGAGGCGCGCTTCCACCACGCGGCGCGCCACGGCGGAAGCCGAGCCCCCGCCGGCCCCGGCCAGTACCCGCAGCGCCATGTCCAGCGCTGCTTCCCGCGCGATGAGCCAGGCCCGGACTTCAGCGATCTCGTCGAAGCCGACCGCTTCCGGCAGGCGCAGGGCCAGCGCCGGGAGGCTCCGGTGGCGCGGGCCGCCGGCCAGCAGCCCCGTCACGCGCCGCGCGCGCACGGCGCCGAAGCCCGGTGTCCCGTGACGTGCGACACCGAGCAGGAGAAAGGGCGTCTCGCTTACCATTCCGGCGATCCTGCGCCGCCGAGGTCAAGTCGCGGTTAACACCGATGCCGAAAACGAGAGGGCCGCCGGCCTTCCACGAACCCGTCATACGACTGTAGTCTCACTGCAACATGGGGAGAATAACCCCGGCGCCATCGACCTCAGGGAAGGAATCAGTATGCGGCGTCGCCACCTCGCCGCCGGCGCACTCGCGCTGGCAACGCTCGTCTCCGTGCCCCTCGCCGTCCGCGCCCAGCAGCCGGTCGAGCTTCAATTCTGGCACGGGCTGAACCAGCCGCTCGGGGGGATGCTCGAACAGCTCGCCACCGACTTCAACGCGACGCAGTCCACCTACAAGGTGGTGCCGAGCTTCCGCGGCAGCTATGCCGAGACGGTCGTGGCCGCCATCGCCGCCTTCCGGTCCAGCACCGCGCCGCACATCGTGCAGATGTTCGAGGTCGGCACGGGCACGATGATGTCCGCGGGCCGGGCGGTGAAGCCGCTCCACGAGATCCTGGCCGAGACCGGCGTGGCCATCGACCCCCGCGACTTCATCGGCCCCGTCGCCGGCTACTACGCCGCGGCGGACGGGCGCATGATGGCCATGCCCTTCAACAGCAGCACGGCCATTGCCTACTACAACAAGGACATGTTCCAGCGCGCCGGGCTGGACCCCAATGCCTTCCCCGCCACCTGGCAGGGCGTGGAGGATGCCGCCCGCAAGCTCAAGGCGGCCGGAATCGCATGCCCCATGACGACCTCCTGGCCGTCCTGGATCATGGTGGAGCAGCTCCTGGCCATCCACGACGTCCCGCTGGCCAGCCGCAGCAACGGCTTCGAGGGGCTCAACACCGAGCTGAACCTCGCCAACCCCGTCCTCACGCGGCACCTCACGAATCTCGTCAACTGGCAGAAGGACGGGCTGTTCCGCTACGGCGGGCGCGACACCGCGGCCGAGGCGCTCTTTCCCACGGGCGAGTGCGCCATCTCCTTCATGTCCTCCGGGTCCCGCGCGCGCGTGACCCGCGAGGCGCGCTTCAACTGGGGCGTCGCCATGCTGCCCTACTACCAGGGCGCGGAGGGCGCGCCGCGCAACTCCATCATCGGCGGCGCGGCCCTCTGGACCATGAACCGCGGGCCGAACGCCCAGCGCAGCCCGCAGGAGTTGCGCGGCGTGGCGGAGTTCTTCCGCTACATCTCCAGCCCCGCCGTGATGGCCAAGTGGCACCAGGACACCGGCTACGTCCCCGTCACCCGCTCGGCCTATGAGGTGACGAAGGCGGCGGGCTACTACCAGCAGAACGCCGGGGCTGACGTGCCGATCGAGCAGATGCTGCGCGGCGGCGATCCCACCGCGAACAGCCGCGGCATCCGCCTCGGCGGCTTCATCGAGATCCGCAACATCATCCAGGAAGAGATGGAGCGGGCCTTCCAGGGAGGGGCGACGCCCGAGGCCGCCCTCGCCAACGCCAACACGCGCGGCAACCAGGTGCTGCGTAACTTCGAGCGCACCAACCGCAACAACTGACCGCCCTGCGCCGGGCGGCCAGTGCCGCCCGGCGCCTCCGAAGGATGCTATGCAGAAAAAAGTCTTCTTCCGCGGGCGTCTCCTCCCGCTCGTCCTGCTGGCGCCGCAGCTCGCGGTGACGGTCGTGTTCTTCTTCTGGCCGGCGGGGCAGGCGATCCTGCAGTCCACCATGCGGGAGGATGCCTTCGGCTTCTCCCGCGAGTTCGTGGGGCTGGAGAACTTCCGCGAGGTGCTGGAGGACCCGGCCTGGGTGAACGCCGCCCTCAACAGCTTCGTCTTCTCCGCCCTCGTTGCCGGCCTCGCCCTCGGCCTCGCGCTCTTCCTGGCGGTGCAGGCGGACAAGTCGCTGCGCGGCGCGACGGTCTACCGCAGCCTGCTGATCTGGCCCTACGCGGTCGCCCCCGCCGTGGCGGCCGTGCTCTGGCTCTTCCTCTTCCAGCCCCAGGTCGGGTTGATCGGGCGGGGGCTGAACGCGATCGGCATCGCCTGGGACTACCGGCTGAACGGTGGCCAGGCGATGACGCTGATCGTGATCGCCGCTGCCTGGAAGCAGCTCGCCTACAACTTCATCTTCTTCCTCGCGGGGCTGCAATCCATCCCGGCCAGCGTGCTCGAGGCGGCTGCGATCGATGGCGCCCGTCCGACCCGCCGCTTCTGGACCGTCATCTTCCCCCTCCTGTCGCCGACGACCTTCTTCCTGCTCGTCGTGAACCTCACCTATGCCTTCTTCGAGACCTTCGGCATCATCCACGCCCTCACCGGCGGCGGGCCGGCGAAGGCGACGGAGACGCTGATCTACAAGGTCTATGTGGACGGGGTGGAGAACCTGAACCTCGGCCAGTCCTCGGCCCAGAGCGTGATTCTCATGATCATCGTCATCGCCCTCACCGCCATCCAGTTCCGCGCGGTCGAGAAGAAGGTCCATTACTGATGGACGGCAGCCTCGCCACCCCCGCGCCGGTCCGCGACGACGCCCTGCTGCGCGCCACCCGCCGCCGGCGGCTTGCCTCGCGGCTCCTCGCCCACGCGGCCCTTCTCCTCGGGGTCGCCATCGTCGCCTTTCCGATCTGGATGACCCTCGTCGGCTCCACCCACGATGCCGGGACCATTGGACGGGGCGATGTTCCCCTCCTGCCCGGTTCGCACGCGGCGGAGAACTACGCGACCGCCTGGAACGAGGGCGGCGGGCGCACGCGCACCACCCCGGCCTCGGTGATGCTGTGGAACAGCCTACTGATGGCGGTGCTGATCGCGGTGGGGAAGATCACCATCTCCATCCTCTCGGCCTATGCCGTGGTGTTCTTCCGCTTCCCCGGGCGCATGATCGCTTTCTGGGCGATCTTCATCACCCTCATGCTGCCGGTGGAGGTGCGGATCATCCCGACCTTCCAGGTGATCGTGGACCTGAACCTCGGCAACAGCTGGACGGGGCTGGTCGTGCCGCTCATCGCCTCGGCGACGGCGACGCTGCTGTTCCGCCAGTTCTTCCTCACCATCCCTGACGAGTTCGTCGAGGCCGCGAAGATGGACGGCGCCGGGCCGCTGCGCTTCCTGCGCGACGTCGTGCTGCCCCTGTCGCTGACGAATATCGCAGCCCTCTTCGTCATCCTCTTCATCTATGGCTGGAACCAGTATCTCTGGCCCCTGCTGATCATCAACGACCGCTCGATGGAGACGATCGTCGTCGGCCTCTCCAAGATGATCGGGCGCGGGGATTCGCAGAACGACTGGAACACGATCATGGCGACCGCCGTGCTCGCCCTGTTGCCCCCCGTGCTCGTGGTCGCGCTCATGCAGCGCTGGTTCGTGCGCGGGCTGACCGAGACCGAGAAGTAGACGAGATGGCCACCCTTTCCCTCCACGGCGTCCGCAAGTCCTTCAACAACACCGCTGTCCTGCACGGGATCGACCTGGAGGTCGCGGATGGCGAGCTCGTCGTCATCGTCGGCGCCTCCGGCTGTGGCAAGTCCACCCTGCTGCGCATCGTGGCCGGGCTGGAGACCCCGAGCGACGGCCAGGTGGTGATCAATGGCCGCGACGTGACGGGCCTCGAGCCCGCGGACCGCGACATCGCCATGGTGTTCCAGAACTACGCGCTCTATCCCCACATGTCCGTCTTCGGGAACATGGCCTACGGGCTGAAGATCCGCGGGCTGCCGCGTGCAGAGATCGACCGGCGGGTGCGGGACGCCGCCGGCATCCTCGGGATCGAGCCGCTGCTGGACCGAAAGCCGAAGCAGCTCTCCGGCGGGCAGCGGCAGCGCGTGGCCATGGGCCGCGCCATCGTGCGCGAGCCCGCGCTCTTCCTTTTCGACGAGCCGCTCTCGAATCTCGACGCCAAGCTCCGGGTGCAGATGCGCGCCGAGATCCGCCGGCTGCAGCGCCGCCTCGGCGTCACCTCCCTCTTCGTCACCCACGACCAGGTGGAGGCGATGACGCTCGGGGACCGGCTGGTGGTGATGAATGCCGGCCGCCCGGCGCAGGTCGCGCCGCCGATGGAGATCTTCGCCCGCCCCGCCGACACCTATGTCGCGGGCTTCATCGGCAGCCCGTCCATGAACTTCATCCCCGCCGCCCTCGACCAGGGCAACGCCTCGGCCCGGCTGGCCGACGGCACGCTCGTGCCCTTCCCCGAGGGGCACCGGCCGGGCAGCGCGGGCCAGCCCATCACCCTCGGCGTCCGGCCGGAGCACCTTCTCCCCGGCGAGGGCGAGGGCGAGGGCGCGATCCCGCTCGCCGTGGAGCTGATCGAGCCGCTGGGCTCGGAGACGGTGGTGCATGGCCGCGCGCCCGGCGGCCTTGCCATCACGGCCCGGCTGCCCGGGACCTTCTCTGGCTCGGTGCTGCCCGTGCGCCTGCCGGGCGCGCATCTGCACGTCTTCGACGCGGAGACGGGCCGGCGCCTCGATCCATGATTCGCGGCACTCCCCGGTATCCTCTTCCGGCCGGGCCCGGCGCCCGCTACCCATCGCGGTGATGGACGCCCGGCCCAACGAAAACCCCGCCCTCTCCGCCCTTCGCGCCGATGCCGACCGGCTCTGGCACGAGGGCCGCTTCGAGGAAGCCGCGCGCCGCTACGGCGAGGCCGCGGCGCAGTCCGCGGACCCCGCGCCATTCCTCGCCTGGCAGGGCCACGCGCTCCGCGCGGCGGGAGAGACGGAGGCCGCCCTGGAGGCCTATGCGCGCGCCGGCGCCGCCTCGCCGGCCGATGCCTCCATGCACCGGCACCGCGGGCACGCGCTGCGCGCGACGGGGCGGCACCGGGAGGCGCTGCAGGCCTATGCCTTCGCCGTAGCCCTGGAGACGGGCGCGACGCAGGGCGCGGCGGCCGAGGCCGCCATCCGCGCCCTCGAGTCGGAGAGCCCGGATTTTCCCGAACCCCCGCCGCCTCCGGCACCCGTGGTGCGGGCCCCGCAGCCCGCGCCGGAGCAGCCTCCTCTGGTGGCGGCCGCCCCGCCGCGCCCCGCAGTGCCTCGGCTCGCCACCCGCCTGGCCCCTCCACCCCGGCCGCGCATCGCGATGCTGCGCGCGGGCGGGAACGCCCTTCCGCGCGCCGCCCATGCGGCCGGGACCGGCATCGCCTTCGACGTCAGCGACCTCCTGCTGCATTTCAGGGGCCGCCGCACCCTCACGGGGATCCAGCGCGTGCAGGCCGGCATCGTCGGCGCGGCGCTCGGCACGGGGCTGGAGGCCTCCTACCTCGCCTTCGACAGCGACCGGGCGATCTGGCGGGCGGTGGAGCCGGACGGCCTTTCCCGCCTTCTCTCCCTGTCCGCCGCCGGCTCGGACACGGGCGAGCCGGCCTGGGTAGCGGCGCGGGACGAGGTGCTCGGCGCAGCGGCGAGCGGCCCGGCCCACGGCTTCGCCCCCGCCGCGACCCTGGTCAACCTCGGTAACTCTTGGGGCATCCCCGACTACTTCCGCGGACTGCGGAACGCGCGGCGCGGCGCGGACCTCCGCTACATCCCCTTCCTGCACGACTGCGTGCCGCTGGTGATGCCGGAGCACTGCGTGCGGATCCTCGTGCAGGACTACGCCCGCTGGTTCTCCTCCCTCGGGGTCCATGCACAAGGCGTGCTCTGCAATTCCGAGGCGACGCGAGCGGACGGGCGGCGCTTCCTACACGATCTTCTCCCTGGCCTCGACATCCCCATGGCGGTGGTCCCGCTCGATGCCGATCCCCGCGGCGGGGCCGCGCCGGACCCCACCGCGCTGGAGGGCACGCGGGCGCCGCGCCCGCCCGAGCCCTATGTCCTCTTCGTCGCGACGATCGAGAGCCGGAAGGACCACCTCACGGTGTTCCGCGCCTGGCTCGCCCTGCTGCGCCGGCACGGCCCGGCCCGCATCCCGCGCCTCGTCTGCGTCGGCACGCAGGGCTGGCACGCGGAGGCCGCGATGAACCTGCTGGAGGGGAGCGCGGAGCTGGCCCGCCACGTCGTGCTCCTGCACGACATCTCCGATGGCGGGCTGGCCGCGCTCTACAGGGACTGTCTCTTCACGATCTACAACTCCCACCACGAGGGCTGGGGGCTGCCGGTCACGGAGAGCATCGCCTGGGGCAAGGTGCCGCTCCTGCCCCGCCACTCCGCCCTGCTGGAATCGGGAGCGGGCGCGGCCGTCTATGTCGAGCCGCAAAGCGAGTCGGACATGGCCACCGCCGTCGAGCGCCTGCTCTTCGAGCCCGGTGCGCTGGCCAGGGCCGAGCGGGCCGTCGCCGATCACGGCCCCGGGCGCCGCTGGGAAGCCGTGCTGGCCGATGTGCTCGGTGCGCTGGAACGTTTCGAGGGGGAGGGCTCGCCCTCTCTGACCGAGAGGCTGGCCCTGCCTCTCGGCCAGCGCCTGCCGCTGTCCCGCTCGGACGCGACCGTGCCGAGCCTCGCCCTGGCGCTCTCCGACACCGTGCGCGACGGGCCGGGCTGGCGGCCGCAGGAGGGTTGGGGAACGCCCCTGGCCGGTGGCATCCCTGCACGGCTGAGGCTGGTGCTGCCGCCCGGCACGGCCGGGCCGCTGCGGCTCCACCTGGAGCTGCGCGCGGGAGGGGGGCGGCCGATCCGCTTCGCCCTCTTTGCCGACTCGGCGCCTGCCGGCGCCGCCAGCATCCCCGCCCCGCCCGGGGGCGACTTCGCGACCGCCCTTTCCCTGGAGGTGGCGGAGGGGACGGAGGTGCTGGAACTGGAAGTGGACGCGCCGGAGGGCACGGGGCTGCGGGCCCTGATGCTCTGCCGGGAGGATGACCTGATCGCGCGCCTGGATTTCCTCGAAGCCCAGCGGCTGCCGGCGGTCCGGGCGGGCTGACCGCCACGAATACAGCCATTGGTTGCTGGAAGGTTAACGGCAGGGCCGGCGAGGCTGGGGCATGCGAACCGCCCCCCTCCGCCGGACCCGATTTACTTCCGATTCACATCTCTCCGGCACGATCCTGCGCATGATCAGCACCAATGCTCTGGCCGCCTTCACGCAGGACGTGTCGCGGGCCGCGGGGATCAGCGGGGTTCAGCCCGTGCGCGCCGCCCCGGGCGGCGGAGGCGGCAATGCGGCGGCACCGGCGCAGCGCCTGCTCGAATCGGTCCCGGCCGCGCCGGCCACCCCGCTCCCCCGGGGCTCCCTGCTCGACCTCCGGGTCTGAACCCGCCCCGAAAGGGGTTGTGAGGCGGCCGGGCGCGGCTCATTCTTCGCCGATGCCCGGACGGTTCGAGAGAATTCGGCAGGAGGGAGACGACAGGGATCGGCTGACCTGCCGCGACTGCGGCTATGTCGCTTATGAGAACCCGAAAGTCGTGGTCGGCTCCGTCGTTGCCGTCGAGGATCCCTCGGGCGAGGATGCCGTGCTGCTCTGCCGGCGCGCCATCGAGCCCCGCAGCGGCTTCTGGACCCTGCCCGCGGGCTATCTCGAGATGCACGAGACCGTGGAGGAAGGCGCCCGCCGCGAGGCGTGGGAGGAGGCCTGTGCGCGTATCCGCACCGAAGGCGTCCTCGCCGTCTACTCCATCGCGCGACTCGGCCAGGTGCAGGTAATGTTCCGCGCGCGGCTGGAGGAGCCCGGCTATGCCGCGGGGCCCGAGAGCCTGGAGGTCCGCGCCTTTCCCTGGGCCAGCATTCCCTGGGACGAGATCGCCTTTCCGACCGTGCGCTGGGCGCTGAATGCCTGGCGCGAGGGGGCCGGCCATCCCGGCCCGGCCGTTCTCAACCCGCCCGAGGACCAGCGCGGCACGCGCCCGCTCCCCGGGCACATCCTGGCGGGAGATGCCGGATGATCGCCAGCCTCGCCCTATCGGCCCTGCTTCTCGGTGCCACGCCGGCCGGCGATGGGCAGGCGCCGGGGGCCGGCGCCATCCATCTCGTGCAGGACGCGCCCGCTCCCCCGGTCGCGACCACGCCGCGCTCCCGGCGCCCCGCCCAGCGTCGCGCGGCCCGGCGCCGAGCGCCGCCTCCTGTGGCCGAGGCGCCCCCGCCTCCGCCTCCCGCGCCCGCCCCGCAGGCGGACATCGCCCCCATGCCGAACCGCTCGGTCGAGGCGCCGCGGCCGCCGCCGACGCGGGAGGCGGCGCGGCTCCGCCCGGACCTGATCGAGCCGCGCAACCTGCCGGACAGCCGGGTGCAGTCCGGCAACAACTACACCGAGCGGCAGGACAGGCTGTTCCGGGATCCCGCCGCCGGGGCGCGGCTGGAGATCCCCTTCTCCTACTAAGAAGGAGAGCGCTGCGCGCGGCCGGGCGACCAGACGTCGTCGGGACGCGCCCAGAGGGCGGGGTCGCGCAGCCCCCGCGCCAGGGCCTCGGCAATCGCCGCCAGGATGAGCTCGCCCTTCTCCGCCGTCGCGGCACGGGGGTCGCCTCGCACGCCGGTGCCGGGCGCGCGCTCGGCGAAGGACCAGAAGCGCTGGAAGGCGCTGCCGCCGACGGATGGCCCGCCATTCGACAGCGCGCCCTCGATCCTCTCCCGCCGGACCTGGGCGGGGTCCAGCGCCAGCCAGAGGCTCGTCTCCGCCTCGCAGGCGTGCTGCGTCCCGCTCTGCGTCTCCAGGATGCCGGCGATGGCCGCGGCGGCGGCCTGATGCACCGTGGCGGTGACGACCGGGATGCCCATCTCCGCGCCCAGCTCCCGCGCGATCACCACCAGCGGCTCGATGTTCCCGCCATGGGAGTTGGCGAGGAAGAGCTTGCGGAACCCGCAGGCGAGGACCGATCGCGCCACGCAGGCGATCACGGCCTGCATCGTGCGGAAGTCGAGGCTGATCGTGCCGCCGAAGGGCAGGTGGTGCTCGCTGATCCCCTGCCACATCGGCGGCAGGACGATTGCGGGCGCGTCCCCCTCCACCAGCTCGGCCGCTCGGATGCAGGCGGCGTGGCCGATGAGGCTGTCCGTCCAGACCGGCAGGTGCGGCCCGTGCTGCTCCAGCGCGGCCACGGGCAGGATCACGGTGGCGTCCCGCGCCGCCCATTCCCCGATCTCGGGGGCAGTGAGCCTTTCCCAGCGGACCTCAGGCATCAGGACAAGCCCAGGAGGGAGCGGGCGTAGTCGCGCGCCTCGAAGGGGCGGAGGTCGGCTGCCGTCTCGCCCACGCCGACGGCGTGGACGGGCAGGCCGAACTCCTCGGCCAGGGCGACGACGACGCCGCCCTTGGCCGAGCCGTCGAGCTTGGTGACAATCAGGCCGGTCACGTCCACCATCTCGCGGAACACCTTGCACTGCTGCACGGCATTCTGGCCGGTGGTGGCGTCCAGCACCAGCAGCACGGCGTGCGGCACCTCGGGGTCGAGCTTGCGGAGCACGCGCACGACCTTGCGCAGCTCCTCCATCAGCCCGGCCTTGTTGTGCAGCCGCCCGGCGGTGTCGATGAGGAGGATGTCGGCGCCCTCGGCGCGTGCGCGCTGCAGCGCCTCATGGGCGAGGCCCGCCGCATCCGCACCCTCCTTGGCCGGGGCGACGACCGTGCTGCCCGTGCGCTCGCCCCAGATCTGGAGCTGCTCCACCGCGGCGGCGCGGAAGGTGTCGCCGGCGGCCATCATCACGCGCCGGCCCTCGGCGCGGTAGTTCTGCGCCAGCTTGGCGATGGTGGTCGTCTTGCCCGTGCCGTTCACCCCGACCACGAGCACGACATAGGGCTTCACGCCCCAGTCGGGCCGAAGGGGCTGCGCGACGGGGGCCAGGATCTCTGCCACCTCATCGGCCAGGGCGGCCTTCACCTCCTCGTCCGTCACCTCCTTGCCGAAGCGGGTGCGGCGGAAGCTGCCGACGATGCGCCGGGCGGCGGGCAGGCCGAGATCGGCGAGGATGAGGGTCTCCTCCAACTCCTCCAGCGCCTCCTCGTCCAGCCGGCGCTTGCGGAAGAGGCCGGTCAGGTTCTCCGTCAGCCGCGCGGTGGAGCGGGAAAGGCCCGCCTTGAGCCGGGAGAAGAAGCCCCCCTGGGGCGCGGCATGCCCGGCGGCGGGTGCCGGCTGCGGCGCCGGCGGCGCATCGGGCGCGGCCGGCGCCGCAGCCTGCACCTCGGCAGCCTGCACCTCGTACGCCTCCTCCACCGGCTCCGCGGCCGGGGCGGGGCCGGAATCCGTGCTCAGCCCGGGCACCACGGGCAGGGTCGGCATGGTCGGGCGGAAGGCCTGCGGGATCTCGCCGCCATCCGTGGACACCTCCGCCGGGGCCGGGGTGGCGAAGCCGGGGATGCCGGAGACCGGGGGAAGAAGGTGGCCGGGTCCCCGGGCCTGCATCGGGGCGGGCGCGTCGGGCGGGTCGCCGATGCCGGGCTCCGGCTCCGGCACCTGGTCCGGGGCATCCGGCTCGCGGAGCGGGGGCGGCTCCTCGGCGGGCGGAGGCGGGATCGTCGGCGCGTCCGGTTCCCCCGCGGGCGGCTTCGGCTCGCCCTCGGGGGTCGTGGCCCAGGTAGCGAGCCGCCCCCAGAGATCCTTCAGCGCCATGCGTTCCACTCCATCAGGGGGCGTCTCACGACGCGTAGGCGTCGAGGTCGATCATGCCGGTGAAGGCGGTCGCGGTGGGGCCGGCCATCATCACATGCCCGTCCTCCCGCCACTCGATGAACAGGTCCCCGCCGGGCAGGGAAACCGTCGCGGCCCGTGCCGAGAGGCCCCGCCGCGCCGCGTTCACCAGCGCCGCGCAGGCGCCGGAGCCGCAGGCGAGCGTCAGCCCCGCCCCCCGCTCCCAGACCGCGAGGCGGAGATGGTCGGGCGCGAGGACCTGCACGAAGCCGATATTCGCGCGGTCGGGGAAGAGCGGGTCGCGCTCCAGCGCGGGGCCGATGCGGGGGAGGTCCAGCGCATCGAGATCGGGCACGAAGAAGGTCGCGTGCGGGTTGCCCATGGAGCAGGCGGCGGGGTCGGAGACGCCCTCCGCCGCCAGCGGTAGGTGCAGCGTGTCGGCCTCCCGCGCGAGGGGCACCTCCCTCCAGCCCAGCCGGGCCGGGCCCATATCTACGCGGATGCGGCCATCCGGCAGGCGGTCGGCGGGGAGGAGGCCGGCGATCGTGCGGATGGCGACCGCGTCGCTCCCGGCCTCGGCCATGGCCAGCTCGGCCACGCAGCGGGTGGCGTTGCCGCAGGCCCCGGCCTCGGAGCCGTCGGGGTTGCGGATGCGCATGAACACCTCCGCCCCCTCCCCGCCCGGCTCCATGACGATGAACTGGTCGCAGCCGATGCCCCGGTGCCGGTCGGCGATGGCGGCCGCGCGGGCGGGGGTGATGGGCAGGGGGGCGCGGCGCGCGTCGAGCACGACGAAGTCGTTGCCGAGGCCGTGCATCTTGCGGAAGGAGATCATCATCGCGCGGCCGATATAGGGGGCGCCGGCCCGCGCCGGAAGCGCCGTGCCCTAGCCCGTGGGGGTCGGGGTGGGGTCGAGCGTCGCCGCGCCCCCCGCCTCCCCCGGCAACAGCGCGGCGAGCACCTCCTCCGGCACGGCGTCGAAGCGGAGCCCGGCCTCGGCGAAGAGCCTGGCCGATATGTGGCCCCGCCGGTCCCATTCGGAGCGGGTGCCGAGCCGCGGCGCGGAGGCCACCACGCGCCGGATGCCGGACTGGATCGAGAGCACGGCGCAGTGGTTGCAGACCGGCTTGCCCACGACATAGAGCGTGCAGCCCCTCGCCTCGCGCCCGGCGAAGAGAAGGGCGGACTGCTCGGCATGCACCATCATGTCGAGCTTCGTCGGCTTGTCCGAGAGCCGGTCCATGTCGTCCTCGATGCGGGTGGGGAAGCCGTTGAAGCCGGTGGCGACGATGCGGTTCAGCTCGGGCGCGACGATCACGGCGCCCACGCGCCCCCGGGGGTCCTTCGACCATCCCCGGATGTGGGCGGCCAGGCCGAGATAGCGCCGGTCCCAGCGCGTCAGCGCCGTCTCTCCCTCCTGCGTCACGGCGCGGCCTCCCTCGGCCGCACGACGGTGACGGAGCAGGGCGCGCGCGCGGCCACCTCCCCCGAGACCGAGCCCAGAACGCTCCGCAGCACCGAATTCGCCCGCGCGCCCATCACGACGTGATCCACTCCGTTCGCCACGGCGTATTCGAGCAGGGCCTCGGCCGCCGAGGAACCCTCCAGCACGTGGAAGGTGATGCGCCCCTCCTCCAGCCCGAGCGGCGCAGCCCAGTGGCGCAGCTCGGCCAGGCGCTGCACGCGGGAGGAGCGGCCCTCGTCGTCGTGCTGCGCGTCCCCGGTGATGTAGCCGTCCAGCAGCACGTTGAGGCAGGCCACGCGCGCGCCGGGCATGGTGCGGAGGACGTTCCCCACACTCGCCCGCAGCGCATCGGCCAGGGCGACGGACCCTTCCCGCAGGTCCACGGCCACGGCGACGATCGGCGCGGCATGGGCCGTCACCGCCGGGCGACCGGTGCGGGGGGCGCGGTCGCGGTTGAAGCGGCGCTCCAGCACGGCGAGCCAGCCATCCCGCCGCAGGCGCTCGGCGCGTGGCGTCAGCCGCACGGATTCGGGGTTGCGGAGGTCGAAGGCGAGCCCGGTCGCCGTGGGATAGCGGCTGCCCGGCTCCACCTCCAGGCAGCGCAGGATCACCTCCTGCAGCCAGGACGGGATCTCCGGGCGCAGCTTGCGGGGCGGCACGGGGTCGCGCCAGAGGCGCTTGCGGACGGCGCGGAGGTGCTGCGGCTCTCCGAAGGGAAGGATCCCCGTCGCGAGCTGGTAGAGCAGGACGCCGAGGGAGAAGATGTCGCTCCGGGGCTCGTTCCGTTGCCCCATCGCCTGCTCCGGCGCCATGTAGGGGGCGGTGCCGTAGGGAATGCGAAACTCCTCCTCGATGAGGTCGGGGAGCTGGCCGTGGTGGGAGAGGCCGAAATCTACCAGCACGGCATCGCCCCGCAGCCCGTCCGGTGTCGGGCGGAAGAGGATGTTGGCGGGCTTGATGTCGAGATGTGAGACCCGCTGGCGATGCAGGGCCGCGATGGCCAGCGCCGCCTTCGCCCCGATCGCGGCCACCTCGTCCAGGGATAGGGGAAGGTCCCGCAGCCTCGCCAGGAGGGAGGGGCCGGGGATGCGCTCCATCGCGAGATAGGGATGCGGCGTGTCGAACCCCCCGGCCGCCACGTAGCGCGGGACATGCGGGCCGGTGAGCCGGGGCAGGATCATCTGCTCCATCTCGAAGGAGACGATATGGGCAGCGTCCACCCCGTCGAGATGTGGCAGCTTCATCAGCACGGGGAAGTCGTGCGCGGGATGCGTCGCCTCGAAGATGGAGGCCATGCCTCCCTGGTGGAGCGGCGGGCCGAGGGTGAAGCCGTCGATCACCTGTCCTTCCCGCGGCCGGCGCTGGGGCATCGTCAGCGCCCGAGGAAGAGGCGGTCGGCGAGGCTCTCCGGCAGGCCGGCCCCCCGGATCTTCGCGGCCGCCATCTCCACGTCGTAGGGCACGCGCATCCAGCGCAGCTCGGCGGCCGCGGGGTCCAGCAGCCCGTAGCAGGCGGCGGGGTCCCCATCCCGGGGCTGACCGACCGCTCCCATCACCGCCAGCCAGCGCCGGGGGCGGGGGAGAGGGACGGGAACGCCGGGCGCGGGCGAGAAGGCGGTGCACT
This sequence comes from Muricoccus pecuniae, assembly GCF_014199205.1. Taxonomy (GTDB): domain Bacteria; phylum Pseudomonadota; class Alphaproteobacteria; order Acetobacterales; family Acetobacteraceae; genus Roseomonas; species Roseomonas pecuniae. The sequence continues at coordinate 117,525 of NZ_JACIJD010000008.1, forward strand.
TGTCCGTCGCGGTGAGGCCGAAGAGCCGGGGGACATGGACGTGGCCGCAGACGGTGACCCGCGCCGGGCTCGCGTCGAGGCTGCGCCGGGCCTCCTCGGCGCCGAGGACGTAGCGCCACTCCTCCGGGGCGGAGGCGTCGGAATGGACGAAGAGAACGTCTCCCTCCACGTGCTCGAGCGGGAGCGTCCGGAGGAAACCGGCTGCATCGGGGCTGAGCTGGGCGCGGGTCCAGTCGATGGCCGCGGCGGCGCGGCCGTTCATGCGGGTGCCCCGGGCGAAGACGGCCTGGTCGTGGTTCCCGAGGATGGCGACCGCCCCGTGGGCGATCCGGTCCATGACGGTGCGGAGGCACCAGGCGGGGTCCGCCCCGTAGCCGACGATGTCGCCGAGGAAGACGAATCGCGTGGCGCCCGCGCGGTCGGCGTGGTCGAGGCAGGCCGAGAGGGCCTCGCGGTTGGCGTGAATGTCGGAGAGGATGGCGATCATCGCCCCGCTATCCTTATCCTGTCCGGCCGGATGCGCCAGGACCGCAACGGGTCTTGCCGCACCCCCGGGCTTCCCTTATACCCCGCCCTCCCACGCGCCCCGGGCTTCTCTGGGCTGCCCGGCCGTGGTCCCGGCCCCCGCCGCATGGTGCGGCCCGCCCCCCACCCGAAAGGCGAAGGGGGCGGCGCAAGGTGGGGCCGTCCATCCCCCTGCCATGAGGAGGACCCAAATGCCCAAGATGAAGACGACGTCTTCTGCCAAGAAGCGCTTCAAGATCACGGCGACCGGCAAGGTTCTGGCTGGCCCGGGCAAGAAGCGCCACAACCTCTCCGCCCGCTCGCAGAAGGTGAAGCGCCAGAACCGCGGCAACCAGGTGCTGCGCGACCAGGACGCGAAGACCGTGATGACCTGGCTGCCCTACGGCCTGCCCCGGTAAGCGAGAGAGGATAGACACATGGCTCGTGTAAAGCGCGGCGTCACCGCCCACGCCCGTCACAAGAAGGTCCTCAAGCTCGCCAAGGGCTATGTCGGCCGGTCCTCCACCGCCTACCGCCCCGCGCTGGAGCGGGTCGAGAAGGCGCTGCAGTACGCCTATCGCGACCGCCGCAACAAGAAGCGCGACTTCCGCGGCCTCTGGATCCAGCGCATCAACGCCGCCTGCCGCGAGAACGGGATCGTCTACTCCCGCTTCATCGCCGGGCTGAAGGCCGCGGGGATCGAGCTGGACCGCAAGGTGCTGGCCGCCATCGCCTATGACGACGCGGCCTCCTTCGCCACGCTCGTCGAGAAGGCCAAGGCGTCCCTCCCGGCTCAGCAGACCGCCTGAGCCCCGGTGCCCCGCCGCAGGGCGGGGCGCCAATCCAGTTGATCGTTCGAGGGCCGCGATGGCCGGGAGGTTTCCCGGCGGCGCGGCCCTTGGCATATGGGGCGCCCGCCGGGTGGCCAGGGATGGGTTCGGGAATGGTTGACGATCTCGACATGCTGCGCGCCTCGATCGAGGCCGCCATCGCGGAGGCCGCCGACCTCCGCGCGCTAGACGCGGTGCGCGTCTCGGCGCTGGGCAAGAGCGGCGAGGTGACGGGGCTGCTCAAGACCCTCGGCGCCCTCCCGCCGGAGGAGCGCCGCGCGCGTGGGGCGCAGGTGAACGCGCTCAAGCTCGAGGTGGAGCGCGCGCTGGATAGCCGCCGCACGACGCTGGAGGCCTTCGCACTGGACGCGAAGCTGGCGGCGGAGCGGATGGACGTCACCCTCCCCCCGCGCCCGCACCCGCCGACGGGGCCGGAATCCGGCAGCATCCACCCGATCTCCCGCACCATGGAGGAGCTGATCGCCCTCTTCGGCGCGATGGGCTTCAGGGTGGCCGAGGGGCCGGACATCGAGGGCGACTGGCACAACTTCTCCGCCCTCAACATCCCGGACCATCACCCCGCCCGGCAGGACCACGACACCTTCTATCTCACCCCTCCCGAGCCCGGCGGGCGGCGCCCGGTGCTGCGGACCCACACGAGCCCCGTGCAGATCCGCACGATGCTGGAGGAGGAGCCGCCGATCCGCGTGATCGTCCCCGGCCGCACCTGGCGCGCGGACCACGACGCAACGCACTCGCCCATGTTCCATCAGGTCGAGGGGCTGGTGATCGGGCGCGACATCCACATGGGGCACCTGAAGGGCACGCTCGTCGACTTCCTTCGCGCCTTCTTCGGCATCGCGGACCTGCCCGTGCGCTTCCGCAGCAGCTACTTCCCCTTCACCGAGCCCTCGATGGAGGTGGATATCGGCTGGAGCCGCAGGACGGGCGAGCTGGGCCAGGGCGGTGACTGGCTGGAGATCCTGGGCAGCGGCATGGTGCATCCGAAGGTGCTGGCCAATGCCGGCATCGACCCGAAGGTGTGGCAGGGCTTCGCCTTCGGCATGGGGATCGAGCGCATCACCATGCTGAAGCACGGCATCCCCGACCTGCGCCCCTTCTACGAGGCGGATCTTCGCTGGCTGCGCCACTACGCGACCTCGCCGCTCTCGCCCTTCACGCTCCACGACGCCGCCTGAGAGACAGACGATGAAGTTCACCCTCTCCTGGCTGCGCGACCATCTGGAGACGGATGCGTCGCTGGACCGGATCCTCGCGACCCTCAACACCATCGGGCTGGAGGTCGAGGGCGTGGAGGACCGCGCCGCCGCCCTCGCCCCCTTCCGCATCGCCCATGTGGTCGAGGCGGAGCAGCACCCGAACGCCGATCGCCTGCGCGCGCTGAAGGTGGATGTGGGCGACGGCACCCTCCGTTCCGTCGTCTGCGGCGCGCCCAATGCGCGCGCGGGAATGAGGGGCGTGGCGGCGCTGCCCGGCGCCTTCGTGCCCGGCACCGGCATCACGCTGAAGGCCGGCGAGATCCGCGGCGTGAAGAGCGAGGCGATGATGCTCTCCTCGCGCGAGATGGGGCTGGGCGACGACCACAGCGGCATCGTGGAGCTGCCGGAGGACGCGCCGGTGGGCACGCCCTATGCCGACTATGCCGGGCTGGGCGATCCCGTGATCGAGATCAGCGTCACCCCCAACCGCGGCGACGCGCTGGCCGTGCGCGGCGTGGCGCGTGACCTCGCCGCGGCGGGGCTCGGCACGCTGAAGCCCTGGAACCCGGAGCCGGTCGCGCCCGCCTATCCCACGCCGCTGGAATGGCTGATCGACGATCCCCGCGCCTGCATCCAGGTGCTCGGCCGCGCCGTGCGGGGCGTGACCAACGGCCCCTCGCCCAAGTGGATGCAGGACCGGCTGACCGCCATCGGCCTGCGCCCGATCAACGCGCTGGTGGACGTCACCAACTTCTTCACCTTCGATCTCGGCCGCCCGCTGCACGTCTTCGACGTGGCAAAGGTGAAGGGGCGAACCCTCACCATGCGCCTCGGCCGCGAGGGCGACGAGTACCTTGCGCTGAACGGCAAGACCTACCGCCCGACGCCCGAGGATATCGTCATCGCCGACGAGGCCGGGGTGGAGAGCCTCGCCGCTATTGTCGGCGGCGAGTCCACGGGCTGCGACGAGGGGACGCGAGAGGTCTTCATCGAGTGCGCGCTCTTCGACCCCGTGCGCATCGCCCTCACCGGCCGCCGCCACGGGGTGCACAGCGACGCCCGCGCGCGCAACGAGCGCGGCCTCGACCCCGCCGCGCAGCGCGCGATGCTGGAGGCGGCGACGCGGATGATCGTCGATCTCTGCGGCGGCGAGGCGAGCACGATCACCGAGGCCGGGGCGGAGCCGCAGTGGCGTCGCGACGCGACGCTGCGTTTCGAGCGGATCGCGGGCCTCGGCGGCTCCTCCATCCCGGCCGAGCGCGCCGTGGCCTCGCTGGAGCGGCTGGGCTTCGCGGTGGGGGCTCAGGACGCGGCCTCCGTCACCGTCGCCGTGCCGTCCTGGCGCAACGACGTCGCCTCCTCCCGCTCCACCTATCGCGCGGGCGGCACGGAGCTGACGCAGGAGCCGAACCTCGATCCCGCCCGCGCCGCCGCGGCGGCCGAGGGGGTCGAGGATGTCGAGGCCGAGTGCGACCTGCTGGAGGAAGTGCTGCGGCTGGAGGGGCTGGACGCCATCCCCGCCGTCTCCCTGCCCGCCGAGGGGCGGCTGCCCCTTCCCGCCCTCACCCCGCGCCAGTCCCGCGCCGGCCTTGCCCGCCGCGTGCTGGCCTCGCGCGGGCTCGCCGAGGCCGTGACCTTCGGCTTCACCGGCCGCGGCACGGCCCTCCTGTTCGGGGAGGCACCGGAGTCGCTCCGTGTGGAGAACCCGATCGCCGCCGATCTCGACCAGATGCGGCCCACGCCGCTCGCCACCCTGCTCGGTGCCGCCGGGCGCAACGCGGCGCGCGGCTTCCCGGACGTGGCGCTCTTTGAGATCGGCGCCTCCTACGCCGTGCCCTCGCCGGAAGGGCAGCTCGCCACCGCGGCCGGGCTTCGCCTGGGGCGGACGCCGCGCCATCCGCTGGAGCCCTCCCGCCCCGTGGACGCGCTGGACGCGAAGGGGGACGCGCTGGCCGTGCTGCTCGCCCTCGGCCTCTCGCCCGCGGCGCTGAGCGTCACCGCCGATGCGCCCGGGCACTACCATCCCGGCCGTTCCGGCGTGCTGCGCAGCGGCCCGAAGCTGCCGCTCGCGCGCTTCGGGGAGCTGCATCCCCGCCTGCTCTCGGCGCTGGGCATCGACGGGCCGGCGGTGGCCTTCGAGGTGCTGCTGGATTCGGTTCCCGAGCCGAAGCGCCGGAAGAAGGCCGCGCCTGATCTCCCGGCTTTCCAGCCCCTCCGCCGAGACCTGGCCTTCCTGGTGGACGAGACGGTGGGCGCCGAGGCGCTGATCCGTGCCGCCCGCAACGCGGAGCGGAACCTGCTGGCCGATGTGTCGCTCTTCGACCGCTATGCCGGTGACCGGCTTCCCGAGGGGAAGGTGTCCCTCGCCCTGGAGATCACGCTCCAGCCGCGGGAGCGGACGCTGACGGATGCGGAGATCGAGGCGATCACCGGGCGCATCGTCGCCGCCGTCACCAAGGCGACGGGCGCGGTGCTGCGGGGCTGACCGCAGGGCGCGTCGGGTCTAGCGTGGCGCGGCGCCCGCCCCGGCGGGTGCCCACAAGACGGAAACGACCATGGCCAGCGAAGCCCCTCGCCCCTTCCGCCTCCCCGTTCCCGAACTGGGCGACCTGCCCCAGGACATCCGCGAGAAGATCCTGGCCGTGCAGGAGAAGGCGGGCTTCGTGCCCAATGTCTTCCTCCTCCTCGCCCGGCGCCCGGAGGAGTTCCGCGCCTTCGTCGCCTACCACGACGCCCTCATGGAGAAGCGCGAGGGGCTGACGGCGGCCGAGCGGGAGATGATCGTCATCGCCGTCTCCTCCGCCCATTCCTGCCTCTACTGCGTGGTGGCGCACGGGGCGATCCTGCGGGTCCGGGCGAAGGACTCCGTCATCGCCGACCTCGTGGCGACGAACTACCGCAAGGCCGGGCTGCCACCCCGCCAGCGCGCCATGCTGGACCATGCGCTGAAGGTGGCCACCGCCTCGCATCTCGTGGGCGAGGAGGACCACCGGGCGCTGGCCGAGGCCGGCTTCTCCGAGGACGAGGCCTGGGACATCGCGGCCATCGCCGCCTTCTTCTCCATGTCCAACCGCCTGGCCAACGCGATGGATCTCCGGCCGAATCCGGAGTTCCACACCCTCGGGCGGCGATGAAGCTCCCGGCGCATGGCCGGAACGGGCGGGGCAGCGCGGCCCTTCCCGCGGACCGGCAGTTTTTCCGAGAGCTCTACTATCGCGACACGCCCCGCGCGGTCCGCTACCGCTACGGCCTGCTCCTGCTGGACGCGGTCACCCTCGTCTTCATCATCGCCACCTCCTTCATCGCGCGGACCACCGCGGTGGAGGTGGCGGACACGGCCCTCGGCCTCGTCCTGCTGGCCGAGTTCGGCGCCCGGCTCCGCGCCAGCCCCCGGCCGTGGCGCGAGCTGATGCATCCGGCCACCCTCGCCGATGCGGTGGCGATCCTTTGCTTCCTCATCCCCAGGCTGGGGGCGGCGGCGGGCTTCCTGCGGGCCCTGCGGGTCATCAGGCTCCTCCGCTCCCCGCGGCTGCTGAACCGCCTGCGCCGGGACTTCCCCGCCTTCCAGCGGAACGAGGACTCGATCGTCGCCGCCACCGACCTCGTCGTCTTCATCTTCATCATGACGGGGCTGGTCTACGAGACCCAGTACCGGTTCAACGAGGAGATCCGGGACTACGCGGACGCCCTCTACTTCACGGTCACCGCCCTGACGACGACGGGCTTCGGGGACATCACCCTGCCCGGGCGCACGGGCCGGCTGCTGACCGTCCTCATCATGTTCGCCGGCGTGACCCTCTTCCTGCGCCTGGCCCAGTCCCTGTTCCGGCCGAACAAGGTCCGCTTCCCCTGCCCCAATTGCGGGCTCCAGCGGCACGAGCCGGACGCCGTCCACTGCAAGGCCTGCGGCCAGACCCTGAACATCCCGGACGAGGGCAGCTGAGCCCCCCTGCCGCTCCCCCCGGCACGCCGCGCTTGGCCCCGGGCGCGGCCTGCCCTATCTGATGCCCTGAACGCCCCAGATTGGCCCCTGAATCAGGCCGGGGGGCCATGCCCGCCCACGGCCCGGAACCAGATGACCGACACCCCGCTCGACCGCATCCGCAACTTCTCGATCATCGCCCATATCGACCACGGCAAGTCCACCCTGGCCGACCGGCTGATCCAGAACACCGGCGCCCTCACCTCCCGCGAGATGACGGAGCAGGTGCTGGACAACATGGACATCGAGAAGGAGCGCGGCATCACCATCAAGGCGCAGACCGTGCGCCTGAACTACCGCGCGCAGGACGGGCAGGACTATGTCCTGAACCTCATGGACACGCCGGGCCATGTGGACTTCGCCTATGAGGTCTCGCGCAGCCTCGCGGCCTGCGAGGGCTCCCTCCTGGTGGTGGACGCCTCCCAGGGCGTGGAGGCGCAGACCCTGGCCAATGTCTACCAGGCCATCGATGCGGGCCACGAGATCGTCCCCATCCTCAACAAGGTCGATCTCCCCGCCGCCGAGCCGGAGCGGGTGAAGCAGCAGATCGAGGACGTGGTCGGCCTGCCCGCCGACGACGCCGTGATGATCTCCGCCAAGACCGGGCTGAACATCGAGGGGGTGCTGGAGGCCATCGTCACCCGCCTCCCCCCGCCCAAGGGCGACGCCTCTACTGCCACCAAGGCCCTTCTCGTCGATAGCTGGTACGACCCGTATCTCGGGGTCGTCATCCTCGTCCGCGTGAAGGACGGGCACCTCCGCAAGGGGCAGAAGATCCGCATGATGGCGGAGGGCTCGACGCATGTGGTCGAGCAGGTCGGCGTCTTCCGGCCGAAGATGCAGGCGGTGGAGAGCCTCGGGCCGGGCGAGATGGGCTACATCACCGCCGCCATCAAGACGGTCGCCGACACGAATGTCGGCGACACCATCACGGACGACCGCAACCCCGCGGCCGAGGCGCTGCCGGGCTTCAAGCCCTCCATCCCCGTGGTCTGGTGCGGCCTCTACCCCGTGGATGCCGACGACTTCGAGAAGCTGCGCGACAGTCTCGCCAAGCTGCGGCTGAACGACGCTTCCTTCCACTACGAGGCGGAGAGCAGCGCGGCGCTCGGCTTCGGCTACCGCTGCGGCTTCCTCGGCCTGCTGCACCTCGAGATCATCCAGGAGCGCCTCTCGCGCGAGTTCGACCTCGATCTCATCGCGACGGCGCCGAGCGTTGTCTACAAGCTCAAGATGACGAACGGCACGGAGCGGGAGCTGCACAACCCCGCCGACATGCCCGACATCGTCACGATCGACAGCATCCAGGAACCCTGGATCAAGGCGACGATCTTCGTGCCGGACGAGTATCTCGGCAACATCCTCACGCTCTGCAGCGAGCGCCGCGGGCAGCAGGTGGAGCTGACCTATGTCGGCGCCCGCGCCATGGCCGTGTACCGCCTGCCGCTGAACGAGGTGGTCTTCGACTTCTACGACCGCCTCAAGTCCATCTCCCGCGGCTATGCCAGCTTCGACTACGCGATGGACAGCTACGAGGAGGGCGACCTCGTGAAGATCGGCATCCTCGTGAACAACGAACCGGTGGACGCCCTCTCCTTCATGGCCCACCGTTCCCAGGCCGAGCGCCGTGGCCGCCAGATCTGCGAGAAGCTGAAGGACCTCATCCCCCGCCAGCTCTTCAAGATCCCCATCCAGGCCGCGATCGGCGGCCGCGTCATCGCGCGCGAGACGATCGGCGCCATGTCCAAGGACGTCACCGCCAAGTGCTATGGCGGCGACATCAGCCGCAAGCGCAAGCTCCTGGAGAAGCAGAAGGAGGGCAAGAAGCGCATGCGGCAGTTCGGCAAGGTGGAGATCCCGCAGAGCGCCTTCATCGCCGCGCTCAAGATGGATTCCTGAGCCCCGGCGGGGGCGCGCCGTTGCGCCCCCGCAACCCGCTTGACAGCGCGCCCCGAATCCTGCGACCGCCCCGTTATTAACGGGAGTTCACGTCCATGATCTCGATGACGCGTCGCCGCGCGCTCGCCCTCGCGACCGCCCTCGCCGCCCCGGCCCTGCTTCCCGGCACGGCGCGCGCCCAGGCGAACTACCCCAACCGCCCCGTCACCATCATCGTCCCCTTCGCGGCCGGTGGCCCGACGGACGTGGTCTCCCGCCTCGTCGCCGAGGTGATGGCGCGCGACCTCGGCCAGCCCGTGGTCGTGGAGAACGTGGGCGGCGCCGGCGGGACGCTCGGCGCGCAGCGCGTCGCCCAGGCCCGGCCGGACGGGCACACCCTGCTCATCCACCATATCGGGATGGGCACCACCCCCTCCCTCTACCGCCGCCTCGCCTACGATCCCGTGAACGGCTTCGAGGCGGCCGGGCTGATCACCGAAGTCCCGATGACCATCATCGCCAAGAAGGACTTCCCCGCGAACAACCTCGCCGAGCTGGTGCAGGTGATGCGCCAGCGGAAGCTGGAGGTGAACCTGGCCAATGCCGGCGTCGGCGCCGCCTCCCATATCTGCGGGCTGCTGCTGCAGGCGGCGGTGCAGACCCAGGTCACCACGGTGCCCTATCGCGGCACGGGCCCGGCGATGACGGACCTCATCGGCGGCACGGTGGACCTTCTCTGCGACCAGACGACCAACACGACGCAGCAGATCACCTCGGGCGCGGTGAAGGCCTTCGCCGTCACCACCTCCGCCCGGAACTCGGCCCTTCCGAACCTGCCGACGGCGAGCGAGGCGGGGCTGCCCGGATTCGAGGTCTCGGTCTGGCACGGGCTCTACGCGCCGAAGGGCACGGACGCGGCCATCGTGAACCGCCTCTCCCGCGCCCTGCAGGTCGCGCTGCGCGACGAGCGGCTGATCGCGCGCTTCGCCGAGCTGGGCACCACCCCGGTGAGCCAGGAGCAGGCGACGCCGGAGGCGCATCGCCGCTACTGGCAGGCGGACATCGCCAAGTGGCGCCCGATCATCCAGGCCGCGGGGCAGTACGCGGACTGACGCGGCCGCTCGGAGGCGTAACGAAACCGGGCCGAGCTTGACAGGGCGGCGGCCCGGGGCCACGCCCTTGGGCATGTTTGAACCGGCGGGGTGCCCTCGCCGGAGATGGAGGGACTGTCTGGATGGGAAGCCTGACGGGCCGCCGCGTTCTGGTTGTCGAGGATGAGACCCTCGTCGCCATGCTGGTCGAGGATACGCTGGCCGATGCCGGGGTGCAGGTGATGGGGCCAGTGGCGACCGTCTCCGAGGCGCTGTCGCTCCTCGAGTCCGAACGCCCCGACCTCGCGGTGCTGGACCTGAACCTGGCCGGCGAAACCTCCGAGCCGGTGGCCGAGCGGCTGATGGCGCTGGAGGTTCCCTTCGTCGTCGCCTCCGGCTACGGCGCGGCCGGGCTGCCGCAGCGCCTCGTCGGCAACCCGGTCCTCGCCAAGCCCTACGCGCCCGAGGACCTGACCGCCGCCCTCGCCCGGCTGCCCGTCGGCTGAGCGGCGGGCCGGGTATGCCACGGCACGGAGCCTGCTAGGCTCCCTGCCATGACGCCCATCGCCGGCCCGATCGTCTTCACCCTGAACGGCACCCCGCGGAGGCTGCCGCCGGGGATCTCCCCCACCGCGACCCTTCTCGACTGGCTCCGCGGCCCCGCCGGCCTCGCCGGGACGAAGGAGGGCTGCGCGGAAGGCGATTGCGGCGCCTGCACCGTGGTGGTCGAGGAGGAGGAAGGGGCGCGGGTACCGGTGAATGCCTGCCTCGCCCTGCTCGGGCAGATGCATGGCCGCCGCATCCGCACGGTGGAGGGGTTGAGCGGCGCCGATGGCGGCCCCCATCCCGTGCAGCGCGCCATGGCCGAGGGGGACGCCACGCAGTGCGGCTTCTGCACCCCCGGCATCGTCATGACGGCCTGGGCCCATGCGCGGGAGGGCGGCGACCCGCATGACGCGCTCGCCGGGAATCTCTGCCGCTGCACGGGCTACCGCCCGATCGTCGAGGTGCTGGAGGCGCTCCATGACGACGGCGTGCCGCCGCCGCCCGCGCCGGACGCCCCCGCCACCCGCTTCGAGGCACCGGGCCAGGTCTTCGACCGCCCGACGAGCCTGGCGGACCTGCTCGCCCTGCGCGCGGCCCATCCCGAGGCCTGGCTCCTCGCCGGTGGCACCGATCTCGGGCTGCGCGTCTCCGAGCGCCGGGAGGTGCCGCCGCGGGTCATCCTTCTCTCCGGTGTGCCGGAGCTGAACCTGCTGGAGGCCGGGCCGGGATGGCTGCGCGTGGGCGCCGCGACGAGCTACCGCCGGCTCCTCGCCGCCTGCGCGCGGGATGTCGCCCTCGCCCCGTTCGCCGCCCTGCTGCGCCGCCTCGGCTCCCGCCAGATCCGCGGGATGGGAACGCTCGGCGGTAATCTCGGCACGGCCTCCCCGATCGGCGACGCCCTGCCGCCGCTGATCGCCCTCGGCGCCACGCTCCGCATCGCCGGGGCGGGGGGCGAGAGGGAGATGGCGGTGGAGAGCTTCCTCACGGGCTACCGCACCAACGCCCTCCTCCCGGGCGAGGTGATACGGGACGTGCTCATCCCCCACCCGCCCGCCGGCGCGCTCTTCGCGGCGGAGAAGCTGTCCAAGCGGCCGGACCAGGACATCACCACGGTCGGCCTCTCCGCCCTGATCGAGATGGAGGGCGGGCTGGTCGCCCGCGCCCGCATCGCCCTCGGCGGCACGGGGCCGCGCGCCGAGCGCTGCGGTCCGGCCGAGGCCGCGCTCGCCGGCCGGCCCTGGAGCCGGGAGGCGGTCGAGGCCGCGGCCGCGGCGCTGGAGGCCGCCATCAGCCCGCTCTCGGACCTCCGCGGCAGCGCGGCCTATCGCCGGCTCGCCGCCGGCAACCTTCTCCGGCGCCTCTGGCACCGGCAGCCGGAATTCGCCTGATGGACATGACCGCGCGCCACACAGGGCCCGGCGCCTCCCTCCGCCAGGACAGCGCGCTGAAGCACGCAACCGGCGAGGCCCGCTTCGCCGACGATATCCCCATGCCGCCGGCCCTGCTCCACGCCGCGCTGGTGCTCTCGCCGGTCGCGCATGGCCACCTCGCGCCGATCGACCTCTCCCCCGCCCTCGCCACCCCCGGCGTCGTCGCCGCGATCGGGCCGGGGGACATCCCTGGCCGGAACGACATCGCCCAGGCTGGGCGCGCGCAGGAGCACATGCTGGCCGAGGGGCTGGTGGAGTACTGGGGCCAGCCGCTGGCGATCGTCGTCGCCGAGACGCGGGACGCGGCCCTGGCCGGCGCGGCGGCGGTGCGGCCGGGGATCGAGCCGCTTCGCCCCGTTCTTTCCGTGGAGGAGGCGCTGGATGCCGGCGCCTTCCTCATGCCGCCCATGGTCATGTCGCGCGGGAACGCGCCCGCCATCCTCGCCGCCGCGCCGCGTCGCCTCTCCGGCACCTTCGTGGCGGGCGGGCAGGAGCACTTCTACCTCGAGGGGCAGATCGCCCTCGCCGTGCCGGGGGAGGACGGGGACCTCACGATCCACTCCTCGACCCAGCACCCGACGGAGGTGCAGCACGTCGCCGCCCGCCTCCTCGGCCTCGACCACAACCGGATCTCCGTCCAGGTCCGCCGCCTCGGCGGCGGCTTCGGGGGGAAGGAGAGCAACGCCTCCTGGGTCGCCGCCTGCGCGGCCCTGGCCGCCCGCCGCACCGGCCGCCCGGTGAAGCTCCGCCTCGGCCGCAAGCAGGACATCGCGGCGACCGGCAAGCGCCACCCCATGCTCTACCGCTGGCAGGCCGGCTTCGACGAGACCGGCCGCATCCTCGCGCTGGAGGCGACGCTGGCGGCCGATGGCGGGCACAGCGTGGACCTCTCGGGCGGGGTGGTCTTCCGCTCCGTCACCCACGCGCTGAACTGCCTCGACGTGCCCGACGTCACCATCAGCGGCGTCGCCTGCAAGACGAACACGGTGAGCAACACCGCTTTCCGCGGCTTCGGCGGGCCGCAGGGCGTGCTGCTGATGGAGGATGTGACGCATCGCGTCGCCCGCACCCTCGGCCTCACGCAGGAGGCGGTGCGGGAGCGCAACCTGGCGGGCGGGGGCAACGGCTCCCACACGCCCTATGGCCAGGCGCTGGAGGGGGACCTCCTCCGCCGCGTCTGGGCCGAGTGCCGGGACGGCGCCGACTGGGCCCGCCGCCGCGCGGAGGTGGACGCCTTCAACGCCGCAAACGAGGTGGTCAGGCGCGGCCTCGGCAGCTTCGTCCTCGCCTTCGGCATCTCCTTCGGCATCATGTCGATGAACCAGGCCGGCGCGCTGGTGCATGTCTACGAGGACGGCTCCATCCGCCTGAACCACGGCGGCACGGAGATGGGCCAGGGGCTGTTCATCAAGATCGCCCAGGTCGTGGCCGGCGTGTTCGGCGTCGGCGTCGAGCGCGTGCGGATCACGCCCACCAGCACGGCCGAGGTGCCCAACACCGCCCCGACGGCCGCGAGCACGGGCACGGACCTGAACGGCTGGGCCGCCCAGATCGCCGCCACCACCATCCGCACCCGCATGGCCGAGCTGGCCGCCGCCGAATGGGGCGTGGGGCCGGAGGAGGTGCGCTTCGAGGAGGAGGAGGTCTTCGCGGGAAATCACCGCATGGGCTTCGGCGAGTTGGCGCATCGCTGCGTCCAGGCGCGCATCTCCCTCTCCTCCACCGGCTTCTACCGGACGCCCGGCATCCACTGGGACCCCGCCGCCATGCGGGGCGAGCCCTTCTTCTACTTCTCCTACGGCGCCGCGGTCGCCGAGGTGGAGCTGGACCTCCTGACGGGCGAGCACCGGCTGCTGCGCGCGGACCTCGTCCAGGATTGCGGCCGCTCCCTCAACCCCGCCGTGGACCGGGGGCAGATCGAAGGCGCCTTCGTCCAGGGCCTGGGCTGGCTCACTTGCGAGGAGCTGTGGTGGGACGAGGAGGGGCGGCTCCGCACCCTCGGCCCCTCCACCTACAAGATCCCGGGCTCGCGGGACGTGCCGCCCGTGTTCAACGTCCGGCTGCTGGAAGGGGCGCCCAGCCGGGCGGATACGGTGTTCCGTTCCAAGGCCGTGGGCGAGCCGCCGCTGATGCTCGCCACCGCCGTGTGGAACGCGCTGCGGGACGCCGCCGGCTGCGAGCGGCTGGACCTGCCCGCGACGCCCGAGCGCCTGCTGACGGCCGCGAGGGGCTAACGGCGGAGGCGGCTTGCCGTCGGGCGCCGCGGCCCATACCGTTTCCCCAAGGCCCCGAGTTCAGGCAGGGGCAGAGGGAACGGCATGAGCAACAGCTTCCGCGGACTCGATTTCGGCCTGGGCGAGACGGCCGACGCCCTGCGCGAGCAGGTCGCCGCCTTCGCGGCAGACGAGATCGCCCCCCGCGCCGCCGAGATCGACCGCAGCAACGAGTTCCCGATGGATCTCTGGCGGAAGTTCGGCGATCTCGGCCTGCTCGGGATCACCGCGCCGGAGGGGTATGGCGGCGCGGCCATGGGCTATCTCGAGCACTGCGTGGCCATGGAGGAGTTGAGCCGGGCCTCGGCGAGCGTCGCCCTCTCCTACGGCGCGCATTCCAACCTCTGCGTGAACCAGATCGCCCGCAACGGCAGCGAGGAGCAGAAGCGCCGCTACCTCCCACGGCTCATCAACGGCGAGCATGTGGGCGCGCTCGCGATGAGCGAGCCGGGCGCCGGATCTGATGTGGTCAGCATGCGGACCCGCGCCGAGCGCCGCGGCGACCGCTACGTCATCAACGGCAGCAAGATGTGGATCACCAACGGGCCGGACGCCGACACGCTCGTCGTCTACGCCAAAACCGATCCGGCCGCCGGGCCGCGCGGCATCACCGCCTTCCTCATCGAGAAGGGCTTCAAGGGCTTCTCCACCGCGCAGAAGCTCGACAAGCTCGGCATGCGAGGCTCCAACACCTGCGAGCTCGTCTTCGAGGATTGCGAGGTGCCGGCGGAGAACGTGCTGGGCACCGAGGGCCGCGGGGTGAACGTGCTGATGAGCGGGCTCGACTACGAGCGTGCGGTGCTCGCCGCCGGCCCGACCGGCATCATGCACGCCTGCCTGGACGTGGTGCTTCCCTACATCCACGACCGCAAGCAGTTCGGCCAGCCCATCGGCGAGTTCCAGCTCATGCAGGGCAAGATCGCCGACATGTACACCGTGATGAACGCGGCGAAGTCCTATGTCTACGCCGTGGCGAGGGCCTGCGACCGCGGCCAGACCACGCGCAAGGACGCCGCCGGCGCCATCCTCTACGCCGCGGAGAAGGCCACCTGGATGGCGCTGGAGGCCATCCAATGCCTCGGCGGCAACGGCTACATCAACGACTATCCCACGGGGCGCCTGCTGCGCGACGCGAAGCTCTACGAGATCGGCGCGGGCACGAGCGAGATCCGGCGGATGCTGATCGGCCGGGAGCTCTTCGCCGAGACGGCCTAGCGCCGGGAGGCGCGGCGCACCAGCGCCTCGCAGCGATCGTTCTCCCCCGAGCCGAACTGGATGGTGGGCAGCAGCCCCGCTACGGGCGCGACCAGCGCCGCTAGCCCGCCGATCAGCCCGCCGCGCGTGAGAAGCTCCCCGACCTCCGGCCCGATATCGGGGTTGCGGAAGCCGCCGTCGATGTGGATGGAGGTTGGCACGGCGCCGATGGTGAACCCCTTCGACTCGCTCCGCAGCCGCACGTTCAGCCGCTCCCGCGCGAGGTTCACGTCGCCGGTCGCGTTGATGATCACGTCTTCCGTGTCGAGGATGACGGTGCGCAGATTGGCGATGCCGCGCTGCAGCGCGACACTGGCGACGAAGCACTGCACCACCGTCCG
Source organism: Muricoccus pecuniae (assembly GCF_014199205.1). GTDB lineage: Bacteria > Pseudomonadota > Alphaproteobacteria > Acetobacterales > Acetobacteraceae > Roseomonas > Roseomonas pecuniae. The sequence continues at coordinate 132,874 of NZ_JACIJD010000008.1, forward strand.
GTCCGGGAGCTGGAGCGCGGAGAGCAGCGCATTGCCCAGCCGCAGGCCGGAGAGGTCCACGAGCAGGGCGGACAGGTTGCCGCCCGCCATGCCGAGGGTGATCTCGCCGGTGCCGCTGCCCAGGATGTCCGCGAAGGAGCCGCCCGCCCCCTCGATCCGCGCGCGGCCGTTGATACGTCCCGCGCCCTCGAAGCCGTTGGTGGCCCGCATCAGGCGGGAGAGATCGAGTCGCTGGAACTGGACATCGGCCCGCCCCCGGAGCTTGCCTCCCTCCTCCGGCGTGAGCGCGACCGTCCCCTCGATGCGGCCTGTGCCGACGCCGAGCGCGAGCGGCCGCACGGTGATCGCGCCGTCCTTCACCTCCATCTCGGCCCGCATGTTGTCGAAGGGCATGTTGCGCCCGACGATGCTCTCCGCCCGGTAGTTCAGGTTGACGTTGGCGGCCTCGATCTTGGGAAAGTTAATGGGGTCATCCGGAAGCACGCGCCCGCGCGCCTGGTCTCGCGCGACGGCCCGCCGCTGCTCGGGCGTCTGGCCCGGCGTGGTGGTGCGCCCCGGCTCCTCGCCGATGAAGCCGCCGAGATCGGCCAGGTCCACTCGGCGTGAGCGCAGTTCCGCGTCCACCACCGGCTTTGCCCCGCCCGTGGTGACGGTGATGGTCCCGTTCAGGTCGCTGCGCCCCATACGCCCGGCGAAGTCGCGGAAGCGCACGCGCCCGGCGATGTAGTCGATCTGCCCGGCTATTTCGTAATTCGGCGTCTTCGGGATCGGAACCCCTGTCAGGGGCTGGAGGAGCCCCATGTCGGGCCCCTTCATCTCCAGCCGGACATCGGCGCCCTGGAGTGCGAGCGGGTTCTGGACGGTGCCCCGCACGCTGACCTGGGTGGGCCCGTTCTCCAGCCGCATCTCGATGGGCCAAGCCTTCCCGCTATCCTGCAAGGCGAGGACGGCCCCGCCCAGGGCCGTGCCACGGATAGGCTGGCCGGCATAGGTGCCCTGCGCTTCGACCGCGATCCGGGGATCGGCGCTCTCCTCGCCGCGGGTGCCGACATCGAGGTTGAAGTCGGCGGTCAGACGGGGATCGACCACATGGGCCTTGCCCTCGACGATCCGCAGCAGCCCGATCCGGGGCGCGGCACGATCGGGCGGGGTCTCGCCGCCCTCTCCGGCGGGCTGGCCGAGATCGAACTTGTAGTTCGCCCGCCCATCGGCGAGCGCGACCGCCTCCACCACCGGCCGCATCACCTCGATGGAGGGAATCACCAGGGCGCGATCGCGGATATAGGCCATCACGTCCAGCCCGGCCGAGAGCCGCTCTGCCCGGGCGAAGGGCGGATCTTCCGGGAAGCCCTCCGGGCTGGCCACGCGCAGGCCGTCGGCGGAGATCTGCACGACCCGGCCGAGACGCACATGGAGGTGCTCGATCGTCACCTTCCGGCCCAGCGCCGCGGAAGCGCGGCTCTCCACAAGGGGGATGAACCAGTCCCAGGACCAGACGGAGATGAGCAGGCCGATCAGCAGGATCGGAACCCCCGTCCAGAGCAGCCAGCGCGGTATCCGGCGTTGTGCCATGCGGCCCTCAGCATTCCTCCGCCGCGAAAACGGCTTGGGATGTAAATGCGCGAGGAACGGGATGGTTGTCCGGCATGGCCGGTTTGCGCTGCAGCAAGGAGGCTGGGAGAAGCGGTGGATCACCGCGAGGACTATGGCGCGCCCGAAAGGATTCGAACCTCTGACCCCCAGATTCGTAGTCTGGTGCTCTATCCAGCTGAGCTACGGGCGCGTACCAAAGTCAAACAACGCTTGGATCAGGGAGCTTGGCGCGCTCGAGAGGATTCGAACCCCTAACCCCCAGATCCGTAGTCTAGTGCTCTATCCAGTTGAGCTACGAGCGCTCTTCCGTTGCGCGGGAGATAGCCCGGAGCCGTGGGGGGCGCAACCCCCTCAAGCCGCCATTTTGTCGAGTTCGCGAATAACGGCCTCGCCCATGATGGAGGTGCCCACGCGCGCCGCCCCGGAGACCATGATGTCGGCCGTGCGGAGCCCGCCCGCGAGCACGCGCTCCACCGCGTTCTCCAGCATGCGCGCGTCCTCCTCCATGCCGAAGGACCAGCGGAGCAGCATGGCGAAGGAGAGGATCTGCGCGCAGGGATTGGCGATGCCCTTCCCCGCGATATCCGGCGCCGAGCCGTGGATCGGCTCGTAGAGGGCATGACGCCGCCCATCCGGGTCCGGCGCCCCGAGCGTCGCCGAGGGAAGCATGCCGAGGCTGCCCGTGACCGCCGCCGCAAGATCGGACAGCACGTCGCCGAAGAGATTGCTGGCGAGGATCACGTCGAACTGCTTCGGGCGCGAGGCGAGCTGCATGGCGCAGTTGTCGGCATACATGTGCGACAGCTCGACATCGGGGAATTCCGACTTCCCGACGGCGGTCACCACCTCCCGCCAGAAGCGGCCGGACTGCATGACATTCGCCTTCTCGACGCTCGTCAGCTTGTTGCTCCGCTTGCGCGCCAGCTCGAAGCCGATGCGCGCGACGCGGGTGATCTCCTCCTCCGTGTAGGACTCGGTGTCGAAGCCTCGGCGCATGCCGTTCGGCAGCGTCTCGATCCCGCGTGGCTCGCCGAAATAGATGCCGCCGGTGCTCTCCCGGACGATCATCAGGTCGAGCCCGTCCACCAGCTCGGCCTTGAGGGAGGATGCCTGGGCGAGCGGCGACCAGACCTGCGCCGGCCGGAGGTTAGCGAAGAGGCCGAGATCCTTGCGCAGCCGCAGGATGCCCAGCTCCGGCCGGTTCTCGAAGGGCAGCGTATCCCATTTCGGCCCGCCCACGGAGCCGAACAGGATGGCATCGGCGGCCCGCGCCTTTTCCATCGTGCTGTCCGGGCATGGATGCCCCTCGGCGTCGATCGCGGCGCCGCCGACCAGCCCCTCCACCACGTCGAAGGTCACGCTGCGGCGGCGGTCCATCCAGTCCACCACGCGGCGGACCTCGCGCATCACCTCGGGGCCGATGCCGTCACCGGGCAGTACAAGCAGCTTCTTGTTCGCGGGCATCGGAACCTTCCTTGGACGCGCGAGGCTTCAGCCGAAGAGCCAGGGCTGCGCCGCGCGCTGCTTCTGCTCGAAGCTCTCGATCACGGCGGAACGCTGCATCGTCTCGCCGATGTCGTCCAGCCCGTTCAGCAGCCGGTGCTTGCGGAGCGGATCGACATCGAAGGGGATCTCCTCCCCGTTCGGACGCAGCACGACCTGGCGCGCGAGATCGACGGTAATGCGCGCGTTGGCGCCGAGCTTGGCATCCTCCATCAGCGCGTCGCACAGCTCGCGCGGAAGGCGGATCGGCAAGATGCCGTTCTTGAAGGAGTTGTTGAAGAAGATGTCGGCGAAATCGGGTGCGATGACGCAGCGGATGCCGAAATCCAGCAGCGCCCAGGGCGCGTGCTCGCGCGAGGAGCCGCAGCCGAAGTTCTCATGCGCGATGAGAATCTCGGCCGCGCGGTAGGGTTCGCGGTTCAGAACGAATTCGGGCTTCTCCGAGCCATCGTCGTTGAAGCGCATGTCCGCGAAGGCGGCGCGGCCGAGTCCCTTGCGCTCGATCGTCTTGAGGAAGCGCGCGGGAATGATCTTGTCCGTGTCGACATTCGCCATCGGCAGCGGCGCGGCGATGCCGGTGAGGGTCGTGAAGGGGGTCATGCCGCGTCTCCCATCGCGCTCGCGCCCGCCAGCTCGCGCACATCCGTCAGGCGCCCGGTCACCGCCGCCGCGGCGGCCATGGCGGGGGAGAGGAGATGGGTGCGCGAGCCCTTGCCCTGCCGGCCCTCGAAGTTCCGGTTGGAGGTGGAGGCGCAGCGCTGGCCCGGCTCGAGCCGGTCGGGGTTCATGCCGAGGCACATGGAGCAGCCGGCCTCTCGCCACTCGAAGCCCGCCTCCTTGAGGATGACGTCCAGCCCTTCCCTCTCCGCCTGCTCCTTCACGAGGCCGGAGCCGGGCACGACCATGGCGCGCACGCCCTCCGCCACGCGGCGGCCGCGCATCACCTCGGCGGCGGCGCGGATGTCCTCGATGCGGCCATTGGTGCAGGAACCCAGGAAGACGGCGTCCACCTTCAGCTCCTGCAGGCGCTGGCCCGGGGTGAGGCCCATATACTCCACCATGCGGCGGAGCTGCGCGCGGCGCGCCTCGTCGGCGGCCGCCTCGGGATCGGGCACGATGCCCGTGATGGGCAGCACGTCCTCGGGCGAGGTGCCCCAGCTCACCATCGGCGCGATCTCGGAGGCGTCGAGCACGACCTCGCGGTCGAACACCGCGCCCTCGTCGCTCGGCAGGCTGCGCCACCAGGCGATGGCGCGCTCCAGCGCCTCGCCCTTCGGCGCCATCGGGCGGGTGCGGACGTAGTCGAAGGTGGTCTCGTCGGGCGCGATCATGCCGGCCCGCGCGCCGGCCTCGATGGACATGTTGCAGATCGTCATGCGCCCGGCCATGTCGAGCGCGCGGATCGCCTCGCCGGCGAACTCGATCACATGGCCCGTGCCGCCGGCCGTGCCGATCTTGCCGATGATGGCGAGCACGATGTCCTTGGCCGTACAGCCGAAGCCGAGCTTCCCGTTCACCGTCACCCGCATGTTCTTCGCGGGCTTCTGCAGCAGCGTCTGGGTGGCGAGCACGTGCTCGACCTCGGAAGTGCCGATGCCGAAGGCGAGCGCGCCGAGCGCGCCGTGCGTGGAGGTGTGGCTGTCGCCGCAGACGATCGTCATGCCCGGCAGCGAGATGCCCAGCTCCGGCCCGACGATGTGGACGATGCCCTGGCGCCGGTCGTTCAGCGGGATGTAGGTGACGCCGAACTCGGCGACGTTCCTCTCCAGCGTCGCGACCTGCAGCGCGCTCTCGGGCTCGCGGATGCCGGTGAAGCGGGTGGAATCCGTGGGCACGTTGTGGTCGGTGACGGCGAAGGTGCCGTCCAGCCGGCGCACGCGGCGGCCCGTGGCGCGCAGGCCCTCGAAGGCCTGCGGGCTCGTCACCTCATGGACGAGGTGGCGGTCGATGTAGAGAAGGGAGGTTCCGTCCGGAAGTTGCTCGACGACGTGGGCGTCCCAGATCTTGTCGAACAAGGTGCGCGGCTTCGTGGCCGACATGTTTCCTCTCCCCTCTTGCGTCACCGGTGCGCGGCCCGCCCTTTCCGGGCGGGCCGCTTCCGGCCGTCTTACGCCTGCTGCTCGTTCAGCTGCTCGTTCGCCGCGACCGGGCTCTCGGCCACGGCGGAGGCGCCGCCCTTGGGGCCGCGAACGGCCGCGCGCTCCTGGATGCGGGCGGACTTACCCGTGCGGCCGCGCAGGTAGTACAGCTTCGCGCGGCGCACCTTGCCCCGGCGCACGACCTGGATCTCCGCCACGTTCGGGGAGTAGAGCGGGAAGACGCGCTCCACGCCCTCGCCGTAGGAGAGCTTGCGCACGGTGAAGTTGCTGTTCAGCCCGCGGTTGGAGCGGGCGATCACCACGCCCTCATAGGCCTGGGTGCGGATGCGCTCGCCTTCCTGCACCTTCACCATCACGCGGACGGTGTCGCCGGCATCGAACTCGGGGGTCTGGCGCGCGCCCGCGAGGCGGGTCATCTGCTCGTGCTCGAACTGCTGCAGCAGGTTCATGGCTGTGGTCCTCTTCTTCGCGTCGTTTAGGCGGGGCTTGCCGCCGGATGCAATGGCGCGGCGCGCCGTTGTTCACTCAGGAGGTCGGGGCGCCGCTCGCGCGTCACGGCCTCGGATTGCTCGCGCCGCCAGCGCGCGACCTCGGCGTGGTGGCCGGAGAGGAGAACCTCCGGCACGCGCCGGCCGCGCCACTCGGCGGGGCGGGTGTAGTGGGGGTATTCGAGCAGCCCTGCGGAAAAGCTCTCCTCCTCCGCGCTCTCGGCCGCGCCCATCACGCCGGGGATGAGGCGCACGCAGGCATCGAGCAGCACCATCGCGGCCAGCTCGCCCCCGGAGAGGACGTAGTCGCCGATGGAGACCTCGATCATCCCGCGCGCCTCGACCACGCGCTGGTCCACCCCCTCGTAGCGGCCGCAGAGCGCCACCACGCCGGGCCCCGCCGAGAGCTCCCGCACCAGCTCCTGCCGGAGCGGCGCGCCGCGCGGGGTGAGGAAGACCAGCGGGCGCGCATCGCCCTCCGGCATGGCGGCGGCCACGGCGGCATCCACCACATCGGGGCGCAGCACCATGCCGGCGCCGCCCCCGAAGGGCGTGTCGTCCACGGTGCGGTGCCGGTCGGTGGCGACGGCGCGGATGTCGCGCGCCTCCAGCGACCAGAGCCCGCGCTCCATGCCGCGCCCGGCCAGCGAGGTGCCGAGCGGCCCCGGGAACATGCCCGGAAACAGGGTGAGGACGGTGGCGCGCCAGCTCATGCCGCGTCCCGCCCGCCGCTGCGGCGGCGCATGGAGGGGCGGCGCGGGCGGGGCGTGTCGGTCGCTTCCGCCTCGCCGGGCTGGGGAGGCACCTCCGTCTCGCCCGGAGGCACGACCACAATCCGCCCCGCCGCGATCTCCACCACGGGCACCACGGCCCTGGTGAAGGGGAAGAGCGACTCCCGCCCGTTCGCGTCGCGCAGCGTGAGCACGCTGCCGGCGCCGAAATCCTCCACCGCCGAGACGGTGCCGAGCAGCTCCCCGCCTTCCGTCTCGGCGCGCAGGCCGATCAGGTCGGCGAGGTAGAACTCGTCCTCCTCGGGCGGCGGGAGCGCGTCCCGGTCGACATAGAGGCGTGTGCCGGTGAGCCTGGCGGCGGCGTCACGGTCCGTGACGCCTTCCACCTGCACCAGCCCTTCGGCCAGCCATTTCAGCACGAAGCGCCGGGCGCCGCTCTCGTCCGAGAGCGGTCCATAGCCGGCGATGGCCGCCGGCTCGGCGGTGTGGGAGCGGAGATGAATCAGCCCCCTCACCCCGTGCGGGCGGCCGAACTCGCCGACCAGGATGCGACGCGACGCGGACATGGCTGAGCGGGACTACTCTCAGCCGTTCGCGGCGGCGGCCGCGGCGCGCTCCTGGGCGCGCTTCTTCGGGGCGGACTGCTTCGGCTGGTCGCGGAACACGGGCATCGGGGCCAGGCCGGCCTTGCCGAGGAACTTCGCCACGCGGTCCGTCGCCACGGCGCCCTGGGAGATCCAGTGGCTCACGCGCTCGTCGAAGAGGCGCACGCGCTCGGCATGGTCGGAGGGCAGCATCGGGTTGTAGGAACCCAGGCGCTCGATGAAGCGGCCGTCGCGCGGCGAGCGGCTGTCGGCCACCACGATGTGGTAGTAGGGGCGCTTCTTGGCACCGGCGCGGGCGAGGCGGATCTTGAGGCCCATATTCAGCTTCCTTAGTGTGTCTGTGCTGGGTTGATCAGAAGGGGCGCTTGCCGCCCCCCATGCCAGGCAGGAGCGCGCCGAGACCGCCGCGCATCAACCCCTTCTGGCCGAGCTTGTTCATCCGCTTCATCATCGCGGACATGTCGTCGAACTGCTTCAGCAGGCGGTTCACATCCTGAACCGTGACACCGGCACCCGCGGCGATGCGCTTCTTGCGCGACGCCTTGATGATGTCGGGGTTCTTCCGCTCCTTGCGCGTCATCGAGGAGATGATGGCGGACTGCCGCCCGATCATCCCGTCGTCGATCTTCGCGTTGGCGATCTTGTCCTTCATCGCGCCCATGCCGGGCAGCATACCGAGGATCCCCGAGAGGTTCCCCATCTTGCCGACCTGCTTCAGCTGGGATGCGAAGTCCTCCAGGTCGAAGGTGCCCTTCTGCATCTTGGCCGCGAGCTTCTCGGCCTCGTCGCGGTCGATCGTCTCCGCCGCGCGCTCGACGAGGGAGACGATGTCGCCCATGCCGAGGATGCGCCCGGCAATGCGGGAGGGGTGGAAGTCCTCCAGCGCGTCCAGCTTCTCGCCCGCGCCGAGCAGGCGGATCGGCGCGCCGGTGACGGCCCGCATGGAAAGCGCCGCGCCGCCGCGGGCGTCGCCGTCCACGCGCGTCATGACGATGCCGTTGACGCCCACGCGGTCCTGGAAGTTCCGCGCGGTGTTCACCGCGTCCTGGCCCGTCATGGCGTCCACGACGAGCAGCGTCTGGTGCGGCCGCGTCGCGGCCTTCACGGCAGCGACCTCGTCCATCAGCGCGTCGTCGATGGAGAGGCGGCCGGCGGTGTCGAGGATGACGACGTCGTAGAGCTCGCGCCGCGCCACATCCATGGCGCGCGCCGCGATCTCCAGCGGGGTCTGGCCGGGGATGATGGGGAGGCTGGTGACGCCGGTCTGGTTCGCCAGCGTCTGCAGCTGGAGCTGCGCCGCCGGGCGCTGCACGTCCAGCGAGGCGAGCAGGACCTTCTTCTTCTCCCGCGTCCGCAGCCGCAGCGCGATCTTGCCGGAGGTGGTCGTCTTGCCGGAGCCCTGGAGGCCGACCATCAGGATCGGCACCGGCGCCGGCGCGTTGAGGTCGAGCCCCGGGGCTTCCTCCCCCTCCCCGCCCCCGAGCGCCTCGACCAGCGCGTCGTTGACGATCTTCACCACCTGCTGGGCGGGGGAGACGCTGCGGATCACCTCCACGCCCACGGCCCGCTCGCGCACCTTGTTGATGAGGTCGCGCGCCACCGGGAGCGCCACATCGGCCTCCAGCAGGGCGATGCGGACCTCGCGCAGGGCCTCGTTCACGTCGGCCTCGGACAGCGCGCCGCGGCGGCGGAGCTTGTCGAAGACGCCGTTCAGGCGGGAGGAGAGCGCCTCGAACATTCGGGCGGGGTGGACCTTTCACGCTGGGACCGCCCCATGACCGATCGCGCCGCTGCGCGAGTCTTCGCGGAGCGGCGGAGCCGGCACCCAGGGGGCGGCCGACCGGCGGGCGGGACATGTCCCGTGAGGGGCGGGCCATACAGGCACGGGACCCCTGCGTCAAGGAATTGCAGCGTCGGGCGGCCCTCATGGACACCGGACCGCCCGGCCCGCATCCTCCGCGCATGACGAGCGACCCCTCCATGACCCCGGCACGAGATGGGCGGCGCGGGATCCCCGGGGCATGAGGCTGCATTTCGGCGCCGCGCTGCTGCCCGGCGGCTGGGCGCGGGACGTGCTGGTGGAGCTGGATGCCGGGCGGATCGCCGCAGTCCGCCCGGGCGAGTCAGCCCCGTCGGGGGTCGAGCGCCACGCCCTGGCCGTGCCCGGCCTCCCCAACCTCCACTCCCATGCCTTCCAGCGCGCCATCGCGGGGCGGACGGAGCGGCGCGGCCCGGGGGAGGACAGCTTCTGGTCCTGGCGCGACGTGATGTACCGCTCCCTCCCGGTGCTCACCCCCGAGGATGTCGAGGCGATCGCGGCGCTCGCCTATGCCGAGATGCTCGAATCCGGCTTCACCCGCGTCGGCGAGTTCCACTACCTCCACCACGCGCCCGACGGCCGCTGCTATGACGATCCGGCGGAGATGGCGTCCCGCATCGCCGCCGCGGCCGCGGAGACCGGGCTCCGGCTCACCCTTCTTCCCGTCCTCTACGCGCATGCGGGCTTCGGCGGGCTGCCACCCCTGCCGGGGCAGCGCCGCTTCGTGAACGACCTCGACGGCTTCGCCCGGCTGCTGGAGGGAAGCGCCCGCGCGATCGCCTCCCTGGAGGGCGCCGGGCTGGGCGTCGCGCCCCACAGCCTGCGCGCCGTGACCCCGGAGGAGCTGGCCGCCGTCCTCTCCATGCTGCCCGGCCGCCCCGTCCACATCCACGCCGCCGAGCAGGTGCGGGAAGTGGAGGAATGCCTCGCCTGGAGCGGCGCGCGCCCGGTGGATTGGTTGCTGGACCATGCCGGCCCGGACCGGCGCTGGTGCCTCGTCCACGCCACCCACATGCTGCCCGGGGAGGCCGCGCGCCTCGCCCGCACGGGCGCCGTGGCCGGGCTGTGCCCCGTGACCGAGGCCAATCTCGGCGACGGCGTCTTCGATGCGGAGAGCTGGGGCGCCGCCGAGGGGGCCTGGGGCGTGGGAACGGACTCCAACGTCTCCATCGCCGCGAATGGCGAGCTGCGGATGCTGGAGTACTCGCAGCGCCTGGCGCGGCGGGGGCGCAACCTCATGGCCCCGGCACCCGGCGCCTCCACCGGGCGCACCCTGTTCGAGGCGGCGCTGGCCGGCGGCTCCCGCGCGCTGGGCGAGGAGGCCCCCGCCCTCCGCCCCGGCGCGCCGGCCGACCTCGTCGCGCTCCGCCCGGCGCCCGGCATCACCGAGGATGAGGCGCTCGACCACTGGATCTTCGCCGCGGCCGACCGGGGCGTGGACACCGTCTGGTGCGCCGGCCGCGCCGTGGTGCGGGAGGGCCGGCACGTGGCGCGGGACGCCATCGAGGCCCGGAACGCCGCCGCCATGCGCCGGATCGCGGGCGCCTCCGCGGGCTGAGGGGCGGTTCGCCGGGCGGCCAGGGCCGGAGCGGGATCGAGGCCGCGGGGCAACGGCATGAATTCTTGTGCCCCCCGGGGGAAAGGGGTAGCTCCGCGCGGATATGGGGCGAGAGGCGGGGGGACCTGGGTTGAGGGCCATCATACTTTGTGCTGGCCAGGGGCGGCGCCTGTTGCCGCTCACGGAACATGCCCCGAAATGCCTGCTCCGCGTGGCCGGGCATCCGATTCTGGAATGGCAGCTCCGGGGGCTCGCGGCGGCCGGCATCCGCCACGTCACCCTCGTCACGGGCTTCGAGGCGGAGGCGCTGGAGGGGGCCGTCCCGGGCATCGCGCCGCCGGGCATGGTGGTCGAGACCCTCTACAATCCCTTCTTCGCGGTGGCCGAGAACATCGGCAGCTGCTTTCTCGTCCGCGACCTCATCGCGGAGGGGGACACGGTGCTGCTGAACGGCGACACGCTCTTCGAGCCGGCGGTGCTGAAGCGCCTCCTCGCCTCCCCGCACGCGCCCATCACCGTCACCATCGACCGCAAGGCGGCCTATGACGCCGACGACATGAAGGTTTCGCTCGACGGCACGCGGCTGACGGCCATCGGCAAGACCCTCCTTCCCGGCGAGACCGACGGGGAGTCGATCGGCATGCTCCTGTTCCGCGGCCACGGTGGAAGAGTCTTCGCGGCCGGGCTGGAGGCCGCGCTGCGCCAGCCAGACGGGCTGCGGCGCTGGTATCTCTCGGTCATCCACACCCTCGCCCGCACCGGCGCCGTGCAGGTGGCCTCCATCGAGGGGCTGAGCTGGGGCGAGGTGGACTACCCCGCCGACCTCGCCCGCGCCGAGGCCCTCGTCCGCTCCTGGGAAGGCGCCGGCCCGGCCCTGGCCGCGGCGGTGGGGGAGCGCTGATGGCGCCCCCGCCCCTCCCGACGCGCAGCAACCTGCCCCAGCGCCTCGGGGACTTCGCGAACCTCGCGGAAGCGCTGGAATACGCCGCGGGCGGCGAGACCGGCCTCTCCTTCCACGACGGCCGGGGCGCGGTGACCTGCGCCCTGCCCTACCGCCAGCTCCGGGAGGAGGCGCTCGACCTCGCCGGCCGGCTGCTCCATGCCGGGCTGCGGCGGGGGGAGCGGGTGGCGATCGTCGCCGAGACGCATCCCGAGGTGGTCGCCGCTTTCCTCGCCTGCCAGCATGCGGGCCTGGTCCCCGCGCTCCTGCCCGTGCCGGCGGCCTTCGGCGGGCGGGAGGGCTATATCGACCATATCCGCCGCCTGGCCGTGGCGGCGCGGGCCTCGGCGCTCTTCGTGCCGGAGTCCCTCAAGCCCTGGCTGGCCCCCGTCGCCCAGGAGATGGGGCTGAAGGCCTTCGGGCGCCCCTCCTCCCTGCCCCCGGCGCCGGAGGGACTGCCCGCGCCGCAGCCGCTGGGGCAGGAGGACATCGCCTATCTCCAGTTCTCCTCGGGCAGCACGCGCTTCCCCGTGGGTGTCGCCGTTACCGGCCGCGCGCTGATGGAGAACCTCCGCGCCATCCTGCGCCACGGGCTGCGCGTCACGCCGGATGACCGGGCGGTGTCCTGGCTGCCGCTCTATCACGACATGGGCCTCGTCGGCTTCCTCCTGGCACCGATGGCGGGGCAGGTGGCGCTCGACCTCCTCTCGCCCCAGGAATTCGCGCGCCGCCCGCAGCTCTGGCTCCGCCTGCTCTCGGCCAACCGGGGCACGCTCTCCTACAGCCCGAGCTTCGGCTACGAGCTCTGCGTCCGGCGCGGCCGACCCGACCCGGCCAAGGGCCCGCCTCTCGACCTCTCCTCCTGGCGCGCGGCGGGGATCGGGGGGGACATGATCCGCCCGCATGTCCTCGCCCGCTTCGCGGAGACCTTCCTGCCGGACGGCTTCAGGCCCGGGGCCTTCGTGCCGAGCTACGGCATGGCGGAGGCGACGCTGGCCATCAGCTTCGCGCCTCCCGGCGCCGGGGTGGCGGTGGACACGGTCGATCTCGACCGGCTGGAGAGCGAGGGCTTTGCCGCTCCGCCCGCGGCCGGGGGCGGGCGCGTCCGCGGCTTCGCCCTCTGCGGCCCACCGCTTCCCGGCACTGAGGTGGAGATCCGGGACCCCGACGGCGCCGCCCTGCCGGAGCGGCGCGTCGGCCGCATCCTCGTCCGCGGCCCCGGGCTGATGAGCGGCTATGACGGCCGCCCGGAGGAGAGCGCCGCCGCCCTCTCGCCCGACGGATGGCTCGAGACGGGCGATCTCGGCTACCGGCTCGGCGGGCAGATCGTGATCACCGGGCGCGCGAAGGACCTCATCATCGTCAACGGCCGGAATCTCTGGCCGCAGGACCTCGAATGGTCGGTGGAGCAGGCCGTCTCCGGCCTCCGCAGCGGCGATGCCGCCGCCTTCGCCGTGGAGGAGGAAGGGACGGAGCGCGTCGTGGTGCTGATCGAGGCCCGCGGCGCGCCGGACGAGGCCGGGCGGGAAAGGCTCGCGGCCGAGGCGGCGGGCACGCTCCGCGCGCGGCACGGGGTGGAGGCGCTGATCGTGCTCGTGCCGCCGGGGAGCCTGCCGCACACCTCCTCGGGCAAGCTCAGCCGGGCGCTGGCCCGCAGCCGCTACCTCAAGGGGGCCTTCGCCCGGCCCGCCGCCGAGCTCGCCGCCCTCACGCGATGAAGGGGGCCGCCATGGCGGGGGCGCCGCTCGTCGCCGTCACCGGAGGCACCGGCTTCCTCGGCCGCCACGCCGTCGCGGCGCTCACCCGCCAGGGGTGGCGGGTGCGGATGCTCCTGCGGGATGGGGGCGGCACGGCGGAGGGCCTGCCCGCGGCCGAGACAGTCCGCGGCGACCTCGGGGATGCGGAGGCGCTGCGGCGGCTGGTGGCCGGCGTGGATGCCGTGGTCCATCTCGCCGGGCTGACCAAGGCGCGCCGCGAGGCGGACTTCCTCGCGGTCAACCGGGACGGGAGCGCGCGGCTGGCCGCCGCCGTCGCCGCCGCGGCCCCGGGCGCGCGCCTCGTCCTCGTCTCCTCCCTCGCCGCCCGGGAGCCGGGCATTTCCCCCTATGCCGCCAGCAAGCGGGCGGGAGAAGAAGCGGCGGTGGCGGCGCTGGGCGGGGCGGGTTCCCCGGTGGTGCTGCGGCCCGGGGTCATCTACGGCCCGGGCGACCGGGAGGGGCTGGTCCTGTGCCGCCTCGCCCTCTCCCCGCTCGTTCCCGTGCCCCGCGCGCCGGAGCCGCGGATCGGCCTCGTCCATGCCGAGGACGTGTCGGGCGCCATCGCTGCCCTCCTCCGCGGCGGGCCGGAGGGCGCTGCCTTCGAGGTCACCGACGCCAGGGCAGAGGGCTATGGCTGGCGCGAGATCATCGAGGGGGTGGCGGGGGCGCTCGGGCGCCGGCCGCGCTTCCTGCCCGTGCCGGACGCCGCCATGCTCGCGGCCGGCGCCGCGGCCGATGCCCTGTCCCGCCTCTCCGGCCGGCCCGCCCTGTTCGGGCGCGGCAAGGCGCGGGAGATCCTGCACCGGGACTGGGGCTCATCCCGGGAACGGCAGCTCCCTCCCGGCCTCTGGTCGCCGGGGGTCTCGCTGGAGGCCGGGTTGCGCGACACGCGCCGCTGGTGGGCAGATCTCGGCCTGCCAGGAGCCGCCGCCCATGGCTAGGGCCGCCGCCGTCAGGGCCGGATGGGCTCCTGCCGCACCGCCTCGTAGCGGCGGAGGCAGCTGCTGTTGGCGCCGCCCTCCCGCGACACGGCCGGGACGGCGGCATCCGCCGCGACCAGGCTGTCGCCCTCGATGCGCCCCGTGGCGAAGCGGGTGGCGAGGTCGGAGACCAGGGCCAGCTCGCCGCCCGGCGAGACCGTGCCCGTGAGCAGCGCCTCCTTCACGGCGGAGCGGTGGTGGCGCGAGCCGCGCAGCTCCACCGACCCGTTCTCCACGCGGAACCAGACCTCCCGCGCCGCCTCCCGGCAGGACGCGGCGGGCCCGACCGGGATGCGGCGGCCGCGATACCATCCATCGAAGCGCGAGGCCGCGCCGGAGGGGGCCGGCACGGCTCCCCCATCGGCGCATCCCGCCAGTCCAGCCCCGAGCAACAGGGCGAGCGCCGCCGCGCGAGCCCCCCGTAACGTCACAGGACGAGAGCGATGAGCCAGGCCCCCGCCGCCACGGACCGCCCCGTGGTGTTCATCCACACCAATGCCAAGCAGCGCCTGGGCGCGCTCGTCTCGGCCCATTCCTTCCGGCGCAACGCGCGCGACGCCGACTCCTTCGAGGTCCGGCTGCTGGAAGCCGAAAAATGCCCGCCCCTGCTCGCGGCCGAGGGGCGGAGCTTCCAGCGCGCCGGGCACGGCCGGGTCTGGCACATGGACGACCTGCAATCCTTCACCCCGCTGCGCTTCGCCGTGCCCGATGCCATGGGGCATCGCGGCCTCGGCCTGGTCGTGGACCCCGACGTCTTCGCCGTGGGCGATGTCGGCGAGTTGTTCTCCCGGGACCGGCATGGCAAGGCGATCCTTTGCCGCGCCCGCCCCGGGCATAACGGCGCGCCGGACTACCTGGCCAGCAGCGTGATGCTACTGGACTGCGCCCTGCTGCCCCACTGGCGCTTCGAGGAAACGCTGGAGGAGCTGTTCAGCGGCCGGCTGGACTACGTGGAACTGATCGAGCTCCGGCGCGAGAGGCGCGAGACGATCGGCCTGCTGGAGCCCGTCTGGAACGACTTCGACCGGCTCACCCCGGAGACGCGGCTGCTCCACACTACCAAGCGCCGCACCCAGCCCTGGAAGACCGGCCTTCCTGTGGACTTCACCCTGCGCGAGCGCGGCTTCGGCCCGATCCCGGCCGTGCTCGTCCGCCCCGTGCTGCGCTTCTGGACCGCCCATGCCCGCTACCGCCCGCATCCCGACCCAGGGCAGGAGGCGTATTTCTTCGCGCTCCTGGCGGAGTGCCTGGACACTGGCGCCGTGACGCGCGCGGAGGTGGAGCACGGGATCAGGGAGCGGCACATCCGCCCCGACGCGCTGGAGATGGCGGAGCGCTGCCGCGGCCGCTTCCCGCCGCCCCGCCAGCCAGTAGCCGCCTGACGCGCGCGGCCGCCTCCCCGGCGATGTCCGGCGGGATGCCCCGCCTCGGCGCCTCCACCGTGCCCGCGAGCCCGTGATGGTCGATCTCCCGCCAGAAGAACCAGAGGTCGCGCGGCCATCCGGCCAGGCCGCGCCGGACGAGCGCGCCCCAGGCCCGGCCCGCGAGGCGCGCGGGGAGAGAGGCGCCGTCCTCCCCCGCATCGGCCCGGCGCAGGGTGCGCATCACCCGCAGCAGCGCCGCCCCTACCCCCCCGGCCCGGACGGGCACGAGGCCGACGGGCTTCCCCGTCGCGACGGCCTCCGAGATCATCGCCGCGCTGTCCGCCGTCACGGCGATCTCCGCCGAGAGGGCGAGCAGGCCGGGATAGGGGTTCCCTTCCCCGCTCCCAGTGAGGAGGGCGGCAGGCCCCTCCGCCCCGGCGAGGATCGCCCGCACCCGCCGTTCCACTGCCTCGGGCGTCCGGCGGCTGGCCACTGCCAGCACGCTGCCGCCCCCCGCCGCCGCGCGGGCGAGCAGCACGCGGCAGGCCGCCTCCGCATCCTCGGGGCGCAGCCGCCAGGGCGGGGAATTGCCGCCGAGGAGAAGGGCGAGGCGCGGCTCCGGGAAGGGCCGGAGGCGTTCCCGCCAGAGTTCCCCCGCCTCGGCCAGCCGCGCCGGCCCCATCGCGGAGAGGGAGACGGGCGCCTCGATCACCTCCGGGCCGGGCGGCACGCCGTACTGGGGCGTGGTCACCACGAGGTCGAGCAGCGCGGGGTGGCAGCGCGGGCGGCCGATCCCCACGATGCGCGTCCGGCCGCCGGAGCGCGCCCGGATCCAGCGCGCGGCCGGCACGGCCCGCCTCCCGACGGTGATGACGACATCCGGCCAGGGCGGGACGAGACGGGCGCGGGAGGCGGCATCGAGGCTTGCCAGCCCGCTCCAGCCGAAGCGGTTGGGCAGCAGGCGGAGGGGATTTTGGCGGAGCGGGATCGGCTCGACCCGGCCGCCCAGCGCCGCGGCCAGGGCGAGCACCTGGTTGTTGTCGCCGGTGCGCGGTCCGAGCAGCGCCCAGACGCGCAGCGGCCCGCCGGGGCTGGTCCCTGTGTCCAAGCGGCTGCGGCCTCTCCGGGGCGGGAAAGGATGCGGGGGCGCCCCGCGCCGGGCAAGGGGGGCCGGGCCGGATGCGGATAAGCTACGTCGCGGGCACCGCCCTGCCCTCCCGCGTCGCGAGCGCGGTGAACGTGATGGGCATGTGCCGCGCCCTGGCCGCCGCGGGGCACGAGGTGACGCTCTACGCCCGGGGCCGCCGGGGGGACGAGGCGGCCGTCTTCGCCGCCTTCGGGATGGAGCCGCTCTTCGACCTCGTGCTGCTCGCCCCGCCCCGCCTGCCCCTGGGGAAGAACCTTCTCTACCCCGCCCTCGTCGCGCGGGAGATGCGCGCGCGGCCGGTGCCGGAGCTGATCTACGGCCGCCACGCCTATGCCATGGGCCTCGTGGGGCCCCTCGTCGCGGCGCCGGTCGCCTATGAGGTGCATGCCCTCCCGCTCCGGCGGGCCCGGCGGCTGGCGGAGTCCTGGCTCCTGCGCCAGCCGCGCTTCGCCCTGCTCGTCGCCATTTCCAACGCCCTGGCAGAGGACTACGCGGCCGCGATGCCGGCCCTCGGCGGGCGGCCCGTGCTGGTGGCGCATGACGGGGCGGACCCCGCGCCCGATCCCCTGCCAGCGCTGCCGCCCGGCCCCTGGCCCGGCCGCCCCGGTGCCCCGCAGCTCGGCTATGTCGGCCATCTCTATCCCGGCAAGGGGATGGAGACCGTAGCGGCCCTTGCCGAAGCCCTGCCGGAATGCGAGTTGCACGCGATCGGCGGGACGGAGCGCGACCTGGCCTCCTGGCGCGCGCGCCTCGCCGGGCGGGCGAACCTGCACCTGCACGGGCACGTGCCGCACGCCCTCGTGCCCGGCCTGCTCGCGCGCTTCGACCTGCTCCTCGCCCCGCCCGCGCCGCGCGTCCTCTCCTCGGCGGGGCGCGAGATCGGGCGCTGGATGTCCCCGCTGAAGGTGTTCGAGTACATGGCCGCCGGAAAGCCGATCCTCGCCTCCGACATCCCTGCCCTGCGGGAGATCCTGCGGGACGGCGAGACGGCGCTGCTCCTCCCGCCCGGTGACACCGCTGCCTGGGCGGCGGCGGCGCGGGGCCTGCTCGCCGACCGGGAGCGGGCCGCCGCCCTCGGCGCCGCGGCAAGGGCGGAGCTGCTGGGCACCTTCACCTGGGACGCCCGCGCCGCGCGGATCCTCCGCCGGATCGCGGAACTCCGGGGATGACGGAGGAACCGGGGCAGGCCGTCGCCGACAGCCTTTTCCGCCGCATCCTGCGGAACGCCGGCCTCGTGCTCGGCGGGAAGCTGGTCACGGCGCTGCTGAACCTCGCGGCCTTCGGCATCGGCATGCACAGCCTGGGCGCGGAGCGGATGGGGGTGCTCGTCCTCGTCCACGGCTTCGCGCAGACGGCCTCCTCCCTCGTAAAGTTCCAGTCCTGGCAGGCCGTGCTGCGCTACGGCGCCGGCAGCCTCGGCGAGGAGCGGCGCGCGGAGTTCCACGCCCTGCTCCGCTTCACCGCGGGGCTGGACATCGGCTCCGGGGTTCTCGGCGCCATCCTCTGCGCCGGGGCCGCCCTCCTCCTCGGCCCCTCCTTCGGCTGGCCGCCGGAGGTGCTGCCGCTCGCCGCGCTCTACGCGACCAGCACGCTCTTCCTCGTCACCGCGACGCCGACGGGGCTGCTCCGCCTGCTCGACCGCTTCGACCTGCTGGCGCGGCGGGACGCGGCGGGGGCGGCGATCCGGCTGGGCGGCGCGGCGCTGGCGGCCGGGCTCGGCGCCGGGTTGCCGGGCTTCCTCGGCGCTTGGTACGCGGGCACGGCGCTCGGCGGCGTCGTGCTGGTCGCGACCGCCTGGCGGGAGGTCGCCCGGCGCGGCCTGCTGCGCCCCGACCCCGCGGGGCGGCGGGTGCGGGCGGCGCGGGTGCATCCGGGGATCTGGGGCTTCACCTGGTCCACCAATCTCATGACCACCCTCTCCCTCGGCTCCAGCCATGTCGCGACCCTCTGCGTCGGCTGGACCATCGGGCCCGTGGGGGCGGCGCTCTTCTCCCTCGCCCGGCAGATCGGGGAGGCCGCGCTGAAGCCCAGCCGCTTCCTCACCCCCGCCCTCTATCCCGAGCTCGCCCGCCTCCTGGCGGAGGGGAACCATGACGCGCTCCGCCGGCTGCTCCGCCGGGGGCTCCGCCTCTCGGCCGCCCTCGCGCTCGGGCTGCTCCTTCTTCTCGCGGCGATCGGCGGGCCCTTGCTGCGGCTGGTGGGCGGGCCGGAAGGGGGAGAGGCCTACCGCCTCATGCTCCTGCTGGCGGCGGCCACCTCGATCGGCTTTGCCGGCTTCGCGCTGGAGCCTTTGCTCGTCTCCGCCGGGCGCCACGGGCTCGCGCTGCGGCTTCGGGCGCTCTCCACGGCCGCCTATGTCCCCCTCGCCCTGATTGGCCTCCGGCTGGTCGGGCTGGAGGGCGCGGGCATCGCCGCCCTGCTCTCGGCGCTGCTCCTCCTGGCCGGGCAGGCGGTGCCGGCCCTGCGCTGGGTGGCCTCTCCCGCTTCGGGCGCGCGCGATCAAAACTTGCGTTACAGTTCAGGGAAGCATTTAACCGGGGATGCCCGGGGGGGTATGGGCGTCGGCAACAGGGGAACCGGAGATGCTGGATGAGCAGGCCGCGCTGCGGGAGATTACCGCAGCGCTTGAGGAATCGGGGAAACTGACCGGCCCCGTGACCATGGAGACCAGCATTCTTCACGACCTGAACCTCGACTCCGTCGGCGCGATCGACTTCGTCATGCTGCTGGAGACGCGCCTGGACACCGTCATTCCGATGGACCGGATGGCCGAGATCGAGACGATCGGCGACCTCGTCCGCGTGCTGACCAGCCAAGCTTCCGCGGCGAACTAGATCATGCTCGAAAAGTTCCGCGCCCTGCGCGCCGAGCACGCGGCCGTGTCCGCTGCCGGCCGGGATCCCTTCGGCGTCGCCTTCGACACCGTCCTCTCCGCGACCGAGGCCGTGCTGGAAGGGCGGCGGGTGCTGCTGCTCGGCACCAACAACTATCTCGGCCTCACCTTCGACCCCGACTGCATCGAGGACGCGGCCGAGGCCGTGCGTTCGCTGGGGACGGGGACGACCGGCTCGCGCATCGCGAACGGCACCTATGGCGGCCATGCGGCGCTGGAGGCGCGGCTGGCGCGCTTCCTCGGCCGCCGCTCGGCCATGGTCTTCACCACGGGGTATCAGGCGAATCTCGGCGCGCTCGCCGCTCTCGCGGGCCGCGGCGACCATCTCCTGCTGGATGCGGACAGCCATGCGAGCATCTATGACGGCGCCCGCCTGAGCGCGGCGCAGGTCACGCGCTTCCGCCACAACGACCCCGACGACCTCCGCCGCCGCCTGCGCCACCTGTCGAGCCAGCCCGGCGAGAAGCTGATCGTCGCCGAGGGCATCTACAGCATGCTCGGCGACACCGCGCCGCTGCGCGAGATCGTCGAGGTCAAGCGCGAGGCCGGGGCCTGGCTGCTGGTGGACGAGGCGCACTCGCTCGGCGTGCTCGGCGAGAGCGGGCGCGGCCTCGCGGAAGCCGAGGGCGTGGAGGCGGAGGTGGACTTCGTCGTCGGCACCTTCAGCAAGAGCCTCGGCGCGATCGGAGGCTTCCTCGCCTCCGACCTCGACGGCTTCGACGCGCTACGCCTCTCCGCCCGCGCCTACATGTTCACGGCCTCCCTCCCTCCCTCCACCGTCGCCTCCGTCACGCGGGCGATCGAGGTGATGGAGGCCCGGCCGGAGCTGCGCGAGGCGCTGCGGCGGAACGGGCAGCGGCTGCATGCCGGGCTCTCGGCGGCCGGGTTCATGCTGGGCGCCATGCCGAGCCCGATCGTCTCCCTTCCCATGCCGGACCGGGAGAGGGCGGTGCTGTTCTGGAACCGCCTGCTCGAGGCCGGGGTCTACGCGAATCTCGCCCTCGGCCCCGCGACCCCGGGCGGCAAGCCGCTGCTCCGCATGAGCGTCAGCGCGCTCCTCACCCCGGCGCAGATCGACGCGGCGGTCCTCGCCGTCGCGCGCACGGGCGAGGCGCTGGGGCTGATCGGCACGGCGCTGGAAGCGGCGGAATAGGGGCTCAGCGAACCGCGCCGCGGCGCCTGAGGCGCCAGAGCAGGAGCGGCGCCGCCAGCACGGGGTGGCGGCGCTGCCAGTCCGTGAGCTGGACCGCCACGCCCGAGTGCCGCTCGACCTTGCGCGCGAGGTAGTCCGCCCCGCCCTCGAAGGTGAAGGCGGCCTTCACCAGCCGCGCGACGTTCAGCACCTTGCCGAGCACCCGGCGGGCCGCCCAGGACCGCCTTGGCCCCGCCGGCCGGCCAGGGTGCAGCCGCCCTTCCCCGTCCGTGCGAGCCTCCAGGCCGAGCCGGGCGAGGGCCGCCGGCAGGGTGCGGGCGTACCAGTCCGGCGCGTCGTCCAGCAGGCGGTCCGGTCGGTTGCCGCGCTCGGCCCGCAACTCGGCGCCGTAGGTCCGGGCGAAGAGGCCGCGCCAGTACTCCCGCACCGTGCCGGAGGGCGGCCCCAGCGCCACGGCCCAGAGCGCCGCCGTTTCCACGGCCCCGGCCACCGCCGCCTCCACCCGCCGCCGGGCCGCCGCATCGCGCGCGTGGAGCAGGGTGGCGGGCTGGCAGAAGCGGGCCCAGACCGTGGTGTCGAGGGAGGCGGGGCGCACCCGCCGCTCGAACTGCGCGAGGCTCATCACCGCGACCTTGGCGCTGACCGGCCCCTCCGCTCCCTGCACCTGCCAGTGCAGCACGTTGGGCGGCAGCAGGGCGTTGAGCAGGGCCGGCAGGGCGCGGCGGTGGAAGGCGCGGTGGCCGGAGGTGAGGACGTAGAGGTCGAGCAGGCCGCCGGCGTCGCCGTCCCGCCGGCAGGCGCCGTAGAACAGCACCGCCTCCACCGCCGCCCCGTGGCGCGAGAGGATGTCCCCGGTGAGAAGCACCGCCGCGCGCATGGCGCCCCCTGGCCCGGGCTCCAGCCCCTCCGCCACCAATGCGTCGAGCGACCCGGGCGTCACGGCGCGACGAAGGCGACCCGGCCGGGGGCGGAGAGGAGCAGCCCCTCCGGCCCGGGCTTGAACACCTCCCCATCCAGCACGAAGGGCGCCTCCAGCCGGAGGGCGATCCGCTCCGCCCGGCCGCTGCGGTAGCCTGCCCCCGGCATCCAGCGCCATGGCCGCCCGCGGAAAGCCGCCAGCAGCGCGGCCGGGAGCCGGCTCGGCGGCGCATCCACCTCCAGCCAGCGCAACGGCCCTTCCCCCTCTCCCCAGAAGGGCCAGAGGCCGAGCATCAGCCGATCCAGCGGCGTAGCGAGGAGGAGAAAGCGCCGGCCTTCCCGCATCGCCGCGCCATCGGCCGAGATGCCCATCGGCGCGCCCTCCCGCAGCGGGTGCCCTCTCCCGCCGAGGCTGCGCAGCGCGGTGCCGCCGAGGGCCAGCAGCACGGCGAGGCGGTCATGCACGCCCCGCCGGTGCAGCGAGCGCTCGGCCAGGAGCTTCGCCTCGGTGAAGGCGCCGGCGCCGAAGAGAAGGCCGCGCAGGGGCGCAGCCTCCGTCCCAGGCCTCGCGACCTCCAGCACCGGCAGCAGCCGGCGGCGCAGCGAGCCCCGAAGGGCGGCGTCGCGCAGCCTGGCGAGCGCCGCCTCCCCCGGGCCGGCACTCCCCAGCACGCGCGCGGCAAGGTTCGTCTTCCCCGTGGCGAGCACGGCGATGGCGGGCGGGCGCTCGCCATAGGCGGCGGGAAGGGCGGTGAGCACCTCGCGGAGCGTGCCGTCCCCGCCCTGCACGGCGACCAGATCCACCTCCTCGGCCGCGAAGCCGGCCAGGGCCTCGACCAGGGCCTCGCGGCTCTCGGGCGCGGCGCGGGGCATGGAGGCCGCCGCCGCGCCGAGGGCGAAGCGGCCCTCCCGCAGGGCTCGGCTGCGGGGGTTGCTGATCACGCCGATGCGCGCCGCCCCGGCGGCAGGGCTCATCCCTCGAGCCAGGAGCGGAGCGGCGCCCGGCGACGGGCGAGCCCCGCCTGCACCGTCACCACCGCCTGCTCGACGCAGCCGAAGAGGGTCCAGGCCGCGACCGCCAGCATGCCGAGATCGGGGCGCCCGGCGAGGGTGCCGAGGCTGAGCAGGAGCAGGTTCGGGTTCCGCCGTGCGATCCAGAGGCGGAAGAAGCTGTCGAATCGCCGCCAGACATGAATCTCCATGCGGTAGAGGCCGAGGAACAGCCCCTCCTGCAGCCGCTGGGCGACATAGCCGCCGAAGACCACCGCCCCCACGATCACGGGATGCGCGAGCGGCATCCCCGCCGCCTCCAGCCCGTAGATCCAGGCCAGCCACCAGAAAGGCGGGTGGATGAGGTCGATCGCGTGGTCGAAGACATTGCCCAGCGGCGTGGAGGTGAGCGTCACCCGCGCCAGCTTGCCGTCCACTGTGTCGAGGAAGGTCATCACCCAGGCCGCCAGCAGGCCGGGGAGGAAAGCCCCCTGCATGAAGAGCCAGAGCGCGACGAAGACGAGCACGAGGCTGGCCAGCGTCACCTGGTTCGGCGTGATGCCCAGCGCGGCGCAGGCGCGGACGACATGGAAGGCGGGGCGCGGCCAGACATGCTTCGTGATCGCGTCCGTGACGCCCTTGTAGGAGCCGCCGAACATCTCCCACTCCACCGCCCGCCGCGTTTCGGGCGCGAGGCGGAGGAGATAGGGGTTGCCGCGCTTGCGCAGCGCCTTGTTGTAGCTCTCCGTCAGATCCGTGGGCGCGGCGGGGCGCAGGCCGGCGAAGGCGGCGTCCCCCGCCCCTCGCCCGGCCTCCAGCGCGGCGGCGATGCCCGCGGCCCCGGCGCCGGCGGGCAGATGGGCGGCGACGGGGAGGCCGTCCCCCGGGCGGCACAGCAGCCGGCCCGGGTTGCGGGCAAGGCCGGCGACGAGGGCGGCGTCGTAGACATGATCCGCCCGCATCAGCAGCAGCCCGGCCGCGCCTCCGGGCGCTCCTGCGCCTCCGGGCGCCTCGCCTTCCCAGGCGGCGACATCCACCATCCCCGCGCGCGCGAGCGCCCGGCGGAGCAGGGCCGATCCGGGCATGCTCCAGACGGGAACCGGCGATTCGCCGATCAGCCGCGCGGCCGGCATGGCTGGCGCGGAGGCCTCGGACGGGCGAGATTGCGCCGCCCCATGGCCTTCACCCTCGCGCACGTCTCGGATCTCCACCTGCCGGTTCCCCCTGGGGCTCTGCGCCCGCTCGGGCAACTCGCGGGGAAGCGCTTGCTCGCCTATCTCGCCTGGCGGCGCAAGCGGCGGCGTGCCGCGGCACCGGGCGCGCTGCTGGCGGATATCGCCGCCGCGGAGCCAGACCACATCGCGGTGACGGGGGACCTCACGAACCTCGCCCTGCCGGGCGAGTTCGCGGCCGCGCGCGAGCTTCTGGCTGGCCTGGGCCCGGCCGAGGGCCTGAGCCTCGTGCCCGGTAATCACGACGCGACCGTGGCCGTGCCCTGGGCGAAGGGGCTGGGCCGCTGGGACGAGTGGATGGCGGGCGAGGGCGCCGGGCCGGGCACCTCCCCCTTCCCCTTCCTGCACCGCCGCGGGCCCCTGGCGCTGATCGGCCTCTCCTCCGCCCTGCCCACCCTTCCCGGCTCCGCGGCGGGGGAGCTGGGGGGCGGGCAGCTCGCGCGGCTCCCCGCCCTGCTGGACTGGGCGGCACGGGAGGGGCTGTTCCGGGTGATGCTGATCCACCACCCGCCCCTCCCCGGCCCCGGCGGCCGGCGCAAGGCACTGCGGGACGGGGCGGCGCTGCGGGAAATCCTTGCCCGCCACGGGGCGGAGCTCGTGCTGCACGGCCACCATCACCGGGTCATGCAAGGCGAGCTGCCCGGCCCGGGAGGCCCCATCCCCGTTCTCGGCGCCCCCCACGCCCTCGCCCCCGGGCACGGATGGGCGGGCTGGTGGCTGCACCGGATCGAGCGCGACGCGGGGGGCTGGCGGCTGGAGAGCGTTCTACGCCTGCAGGACCCCGCGACCGGCCGCTTCGCGGAGGGCGCGCGGCCGGGGGCGTGGCGCCTCGCGCGCCCGGCGACGGAAGGCCTCGGGCATCCGGGGAGCGGGACGGCCTAGTAGCGCAGCCGGATCGCCATGCGCCTTCCCTCTGCCGGCACGGTGAAGCGCACATCGGCGAAGTCGGGCAGGCCCACCGTGGTCGGGGCGTCGTTGGAGAAGCCGTAGCCCTCGGCGGGCATGCCGATCAGGTTGCGGTTGAAGTCGTGGTCGTCGTTCTCGTCGTGATAGACGGCGATGGCATAGTCGCCGGCGGCGGAGAGGGCGAAGCAGGCCTCGGCCGAGGCCGCCCGCAGCGGGATCCGCTGCCGCGAGAGATAGGCTCGCCGCGCGAGGAAGGCTTCCGGCCGCGGGCCGTAGACGGTGACGGTGACATTGCCCGCGACGCGCCGCGCGCCGGTCACCTCCACCCGGAGCCTCGGCCCGGCCGGGGCTTCGGCCGAGGCGCAGGGCGCCACGCGGGGGTCCTGCGCCCGCGCCTGCCCCTGCGGGAGAAGGGCTCCGAGCAACCCCGCCAGGGCCGCCACCCCGGCCAGGCGCAGCCGGCGTCCCGCCCCCGATTGGCACCCTCGCCGGGTGGCACCTATAGTCCCGCCGGGCCGGACCCGGGCGGCGACGCAGCCGGGGTCCGCTTCGCCCGCCCGCAGCACCGGCCGCTCAGGATGGGGAATGCCAGCCGCAACGCTCGCCAAATTCGGCCATCCCACCACGCTGGTCGGGGAGACGGAGCACTGGACCGTGCTGCTGCGACCGCAGCAGGTGACGCTCGGCTCGCTCGTCCTCGTCTGCCGCGAGGAGGTCACGCGATTCGGCGAGGCCAGCCCCGCCGCCTTCGCCGACCTGCACCGCGCCGTGTCCCGCATCGAGCCGATCCTGAGGGAATTCGTCGCCTGTGAGAAGATCAACCACCTCATGCTGATGATGGTGGACCCCGACGTCCACTTCCACGTCATCCCCCGCTACGAGGGGCTGCGGACCCATCTCGGGCAGGGCTTCCCCGATGCCGGCTGGCCCGGCCCGCCCGCCCTGGCGCAGGCGGTGGAGCCGGAGGCGGCGGTGCGGGACGATCTGCTTGCGCGGCTGCGCGCGGCCTGGACAGCCACCGGGGCGTGAGCACGGACCCCATCGCCCCGGCCTACCGGGGGTTGCCGGCCGCGGGCGGGCTGGTGAGCCGCTACATGCTGCGGCTGCTGGCGCGGCCGCTCGCGGCCACCCTCCTCCTCGTCCTGCCGGCGCTGCTGCTGGAGCGGCTGCTGCGGCTGTTCGACCTCCTGGCGGGGGCGGGCAGCCCCGCCTCCTCCATCCTCCAGCTCCTGCTCTACCTCGTGCCCCATTACCTCGGCCTGGCGGTCCCGGCGGCGCTGTTCCTCGCGGTCTATGTCGTCATCGCCAGGCTGAGCCAGGACCACGAGCTGGACGCGCTCCAGGCATCGGGCATCTCGCTCGCGCGGCTCGGGCGGCCCTTCCTCGCCGTCGGGCTCGTCTGCGCCGCGCTCGGCATCGGCCTCTACGGCTATGCCCAGCCCCTCAGCCGCTACGCCTATCGCGCGGCCTATCACGCTCTCACCAATGCGGGCTGGAACGCGAGCCTCGTTCCCGGGGAGTTCGCCCGGGCCGGGCGGCGCTTCACCGTCTCCGTTGATCGCCGGGAGCCCGGGAGCGGGCTCCTGCACGGCATCACCATCCACCAGCGGCTGGAGGGGGGCGGGGAGGTGCTGACCACCGCCGCCACGGGCCGCATGCTCTTCAGCAGCGAGGAGAGCGAGCTGCTGATCGAGCTGGAGGACGGCCAGCAGATCACCATCCGCCCCGATGGCGAGGTCTCAACCCTCGCCTTCTCCAGCTCCGCCCAGTCGCGCCCCTTCGTCCGGCGCCTCCCGATCTTCCGCCTGCGCGGGGGCGACGAGCGGGAGATGACGCTCGGGGAACTCTGGGCCTCGCGGGATGAGGACGAGCCGCCGGTGGAGCGGCGCCGGATGGATGGAGAGCTGCACGGCCGGCTCGTGCGCGCGGCCTCGCTGCTCGTCCTGCCCCTGCTGGCGATGCCGATGGGGCTGGCGGCGAAGCGGTCCAGCCGCTCGGTCGCCATCCTTCTCGGGGCGGTGATCCTGGTGGTCTACCAGCAGGCGCTGCAGCTCGCGGAATCGCTCGGCGATGTCGGGCGGATCGACCCGCGGCCGGCGCTCTGGGGCATGTTCATCCTCTTCTCCATCTTCGCGGCCCTCGTCTTCCGGCACAGCAACCGCCACCCGGAGGAGGGCGCCTTCGACGGGCTGCTCGCCCGGCTGGACGCGGCGGCCGGTGCCCTCGCCGCCCTGCTGCCGCGGCGGGGGACGGCGCCGTGAACGGCGTGCTCGGCCGCTACCTCACCCGCCTCTTCGTCGCCCGCGCGCTCGCCGTCCTGCTCGGGCTGGCCGCGCTGCTCCAACTCCTCGACCTCCTGGACAAGGCGAGCGACGTGCTCTCGCGCGGCGGGCTGGCCGATATCGGGCGCTACGCCATGCTGCGGCTGCCGACCACCCTCGGCCGGCTGATGCCACTCGCCGTGCTGGTCGGCGCCATCCTCGCCTTCCGCCAGCTCGCCGCCTCGCTGGAAGTCACGGCGATGCGGACGGCGGGGATCGGCACCTGGCGCATCCTCGGCGCCCTCGCCCCCGCCTGCGCCCTCGCCTTCCTGCTGCAATCCGCCCTCCTCCTCGGCGTCGCGCCGCGGACCGAGCGGGCGTTGGCGGACTGGTGGGACAGCCGCGACCCGGCGGAGCGGCCCCTCGTCCTGCCCCAGCGGCTCTGGCTGCGGAACGGCACGGAGATCGTGGCGGCCGACGCCGTCTCGCGCGACGGCGGGGTGCTGGAGGGCCTGCTGGTGATCCGGCGGGACACGGAGGGCCGCGCGCTGGACCGGCTGGACGCGCGCCGAGCCGCGCACGGGGCCGAGGGCTGGCGGCTGGAGGGGGTGCGCCTCATCCGCCCCGGCGCGAGCCGGCCGCAGGAGATGGCAGCCCTGCCCTGGCCCGAGGGCCCGGCCCCGCGCGCCCTGCGCGAGCTGGCCCGCCCCACCGAGGCGCAGTCCCCGGCCCGCCTGCTCGCGGGGTGGCGCGGGGAGGGCCCGGTCTCCCGCGGGCCCGCCTTCTACGCGGCGCGGCTGCACGCCCTGGCCGCCTCGGCCGCCGCGCCCTTCGTGATGCTCCTGCTCGCCGCCCCCGCCGCCTTCGGCCTGCCGCGGCAGGAGGGCGCCTTTCGTCGCGCGGCCGTTGGACTCGTGCTCGGCCTCGGCTATCTCGTGGCCGCCGGGCTGATGGCGTCGATCGGCGAGGCGGGCGGGCTGCATCCGGTGGCGGCCGCCTGGGCCACGCCGGTCCTCTTCGCCATGGCCGGGCTGCTCCTCCTCTGGCGGGAGGAGGGCTGAGAGAGGGAGTGAGCGCGATGTACGGTCCCTGGCGGGGCGGGCGGAGCTTCGATCTCGGGCGGATGACGCTGCGGGAACTCGTGGTCGCCTATGCCGCCCATCCCGCGATCCATCTCTACGCCGTGCTGGCGGTGGTCAGCACCGTCCTCGCGGTGCTCTGGGGAGAGGGCGCCGGGTTCCGACCGCTGCTCGCGGTGCTCGCCACCGCCCTCGCCTATCCCCTGGCCTGGTACCTCATCCACCGCTTCGTCCTGCACTCCCGCTTCCTCTACCGCTCGCCCCTCACGGCCGCGCTCTGGAAGCGGATCCATTTCGACCACCACCAGGACCCGCACCGGCTGGACGTGCTCTTCGGCGCCCCGGTGACGACACTGCCGACGATCCTCGCGATCCTCATCCCCCTCGGCTGGTTCGTGGGCGGCGGGCGCGCGGGCGCGGCGGCGGCCGTGGCCGCGGGGCTCGTCATCACCTGCATCTACGAGTTCTGCCACTGCATCCAGCACCTCAACTTTAAGCCGCGCAGCCGGCTGCTGCGCCGGATGAAGGAGCTGCACCTCGCCCACCACTTCCACCACGAGGGCGGCAATTTCGGGATCACGAGCTACCTGATCGACCGCGGCTTCGGCACCTACTACGCCGAGGCGCGGGAGCGGCCGCGCAGCCCGCACGCCTTCAACCTCGGCTATGACCGCGCCGAGGCGGAGCGCTTCCCCTGGGTCGCCCGGCTGACCGGCGCGCCGCCGCGCGACCGCCCCGCCCGCCCGGGCGAGAAGGCGTGACCCCGCGGGCGGCGGCGAGCCAGCCCATCGAGGTCGAGTTGGTCGGGGGCCGCGCCGCCCTCGACCGCTTCATCCGCCTGCCCAACACGCTGAACAGCGCCGATCCCGCCTGGGTCCCGCCGCTCGCCATGGAGCGGCGCGGCGCGCTCTCGCCCCGGAGCAATCCCTGGTTCCGCCACGGCGAGGCCGCCTTCTGGATCGCGCGCCGGGGCGGGCGCGACGTCGGGCGGATCAGCGCGCAGGAGGACCGTCTGGCACCGGCGGTGGAGGGGCAGCGCCCCGCCTATTTCGGCCTGCTCGCGGCCGAGGACGACCGGGAGGTCTTCGCCGCCCTGCTCGGCACCGCCGAGGCCTGGGCGGCCTCGCGCGGGCTGCGGCTGGTCCAGGGTCCCTTCAGCCTCTCCATCAACGAGCAGACCGGCCTGCTCGTCTCGGGCTTCGACACGCCGCCCATGCTGATGATGCCGCACGACCCCCCCTATGCCGGGCCGCATCTGGAGGCGCTCGGCTACCGCAAGGCGCGCGACCTGCTCGCCTATGTCTGCGAACCCGACGTGCCGCTGCCCCCGGCCGCCGCCCGCGCCATCGCGCGCGGCCTGCCCGCGGGCGTCACGCTGCGCCCGCTGCGCCGGAGGGAATTGCGGGCGGAGGTCGACCTGCTGATCGACATCTTCAACGAGGCCTGGGCAGGCAACTGGGGCTTCGTGCCCTTCACGCCGGAGGAGGTGGCGCATCTCGCCTCCGAGCTGCGGCCCCTGCTCCACGAGCGCCTGGTCTGGTTCGCCGAGATGAGGGGCCGCGCGGTGGGCTTCGGCGTCTGCCTGCCCAACCTGAACGAGGCCATCCGGGACCTCTCCGGCCGGCTGCTGCCCTTCGGCTGGGCGCGGCTGCTCTGGCGGCTGAAGGTGAAGGGCGTCTCCACCGCGCGCGTGCCGCTGATGGGGTTCCGGCGGGAGATCGGCGCGGGGATGCTCGGCCGCGTCCTCCCGATCTTCCTCATCGAGGCGCTGCGGCGCGAGGCGCTGGCGCTCGGTTTCAAGCGGATCGAGATGTCCTGGGTGCTGGAGGACAATCTCCGCATGCGCCACATCGCCGAGGCCTTCGGCGCCCGCGCCTACAAGACCTACCGCGTCTACGAGAAGGCGCTTCCGGCATGAGGCCGGGCCTGGCGGAGGGCGTGACGGCGCTGGTCCTCGCGGGGCAGCGGCGCGGGACGGACCCGATGGCCGCCGCCGCCGGCCTCTCCCACAAGGCGCTGCTGCCGGTCGCCGGGGTGCCCATGCTGCTGCGCGTGGTCGCGGCGCTGCGGGGCTCGCCCGGGATCGGGCGGATCGTCGTCTCCGTCGAAGCGTCGGGGACGACGCTGCGCGGCCTGGAAGGACTGGATGGGGTGATCCTCCGAGAGGCCGCCCCGAGCCCCGCGCGCAGCGCCGCCGCCGCTTTCGGGGAGTTCGGCGCCCCAATGCTGGTGACCACCGCCGACCACGCGCTGCTGACGCCCGCGATGGTGGGCCACTTCCTTGCCGCCGCCCCGGCCGGCGCGGCGGCCATCGCGGGACTTGCCCGGCGGGAGACGGTGCTGGGCGAGTTCCCGGGCACGCGGCGGACCTGGCTGCGCTTCCGCGACGGCGATTTCAGCGGCTGCAACCTCTTCCTCCTCGCCACCCCGGAGGCCGCGGGCGCGCTCCGTTTCTGGCAGGATCTGGAGGGGCGGCGGAAGCGGCCGCTGGCCATGGCCTGGATGATCGGCCCGGCGACCCTCCTCCGCCACGCCCTGGGACGGCTGACCCTGCGCGGCGCGCTGGACGCGCTGGAGGTCCGCTGCGGCGCGCGCCTCGCCACCGTGGACATGCCCTTCGGCGCGGCCGCGGTGGACGTGGACAAGCCGGAGGACCTGCGGCTCGTCGAGGAACGGCTGCGCGGCGAGCCGGCCGGGCTTGAGGGATCGGCGCCCTCCCTCACATCCTGACGGACCGGTCCTGGCGCGACCGGAGCAGCGGAGACGGAGCACGCATGCGGATCCTCGCCATCGGGCCACGCGCCTATCTCGGCGACGTCTATCTCGCGCTGATGCGCGAGGGCCACGAGGTCCGCGTGCATGCCGAGGACCCTCCAGCCTTCCGCGCCTTCGGCGGGCTGATCGAGACCGTGCCGGACTGGCGGGCCGAGCTCGACTGGGTAGGGCGCGACGGCATCGTCTTCTTCGAGCGCATCGGCCGCGGCGCGATCCAGGACAGGCTGCGGGCGCAGGGCTATCGCGTCGTCGGCGGCAGCGCCTTCGGCGACCGGCTGGAGGAGGAGCGCGAGTTCGGCCAGTCCGTGCTGCGGGAGGCCGGGCTTCAGATCGCGGAGAGCCACTCCTTCGAGCACCCGTCCCTCGCCCTCGAATGGCTCGCCCGCCATCCCGGGCGCTACGTGCTGAAGCATGACGACGTGAAGCGCACCACCTTCGTCGGGGACCATCCCGAGGGCGCGGACCTCGCCTTCATGCTCCGCCGCGCCGGCGACGGGCGCGTGCTGCTGATGGAGCGGCTCGACGGGGTGGAGGTCGGGGTCGGGGCGTATTTCGACGGCCGCGCCTTCCTTCGCCCGGCCTGCATCGACTTCGAGCACAAGCGCTTCTTCCCCGGCGAGATGGGCGAGATGACGGGGGAGATGGGCACCCTCGCCGCCTATGACGGCTCGGAACCTCTTTTTGCCGCCACGCTGGACCGCATGGCGCCCCGCTTCGCCGAGGCCGGGCATGTCGGCTACGTCAACCTCAACCTCATCGTGAACGAGCGCGGGGTCTGGCCCCTGGAGTTCACCTGCCGCTTCGGCAATCCCGGCTTCGCCGTGCTCGCCGCCCTCCAGCGGGATGGCTGGGGGGACCTGTTCGGGCGCATGGCCTCCGGCGCCTCGGCATCGGGGGAACCCCGCTTCGCCACCCGCCCCGGCTGGTCGGTCGCCATCGTGCTGACCGTGCCGCCCTTCCCCGCCCATACGGAGAGCAGCCCGCCGGAGGAGGACCCGCCCGTCTTCTTCCTCCGCCCGCCCGAGGGCGAGGAGCTGGACAGCTATCACTTCGTGGACATGCGGAAGGAGGACGGGCAGCTCCTCGGCCACCGCCGCTCCGGCCACCTCATGATCGTGACGGGCACGGGCCCGACCGTGGAGGCCGCGCAGGAGGCCGCGCGGGCGCGGGCGCGCAACGTCGTCGCCCCCGAGCTGCGCTGGCGCGCCGATATCGGGGACCGCTTCCTCCGGGGAGAGCGCGAACGCCTCCGGACCCTCGGCTGGCTGCCCGCCGCGCCGGGCTGAGGGGGCGCGCCGGTCAGCCCGTGGCGGCGCGCAGGCGGCGCTCCATCTCCGCGATCCCCGCGCCGTCCACATTGGCGAAGGCGATGCGGAGATGCGTGCTCTCCCCCGCGAAGGCGGGGCCGGGCAGGCACATCAGCCCGTGCTGCCGGGCGAGCCGCTCCACCACCTCCCAGGCCGGGGTCGCGCCGAAGGGGTGGCGGACATAGGCGAAATAGGCGCCGAGGGAATCCAGCCGCCAGCCCGGCAGCCGTGAGAAGGCCGCCCGCACCGCCCGCGCGCGCCCCACCATCTCCGCCCGGTTCGCCGCGCGCCATTCCGCCAGGTGGCCGAGGCCCCAGCTCAGCGCCACCTGCCCCGCCCGCGCGGCGCAGATCTGCACGCAGTCCATCACCTTGCCGAGTTCCGGCATCAGCGCCGGCGGCGCGCCGATCGCCCCGAGCCGGTAGCCCGGCACCGCGAAGGACTTGGAGAAGCTGTAGAGCTGGACGAGGTTCTCCGGCCATGCCTCGCCCGAGAGGAGGTCGTGCGCGCGGTCCTGCCCCTCAGGCAGGAAGTCGCGATAGGTCTCGTCGAGGACGAGCCAGATCCCGCGCTCCCGGCACAGGGCGTGGAAGCGCGCGATCACCTCGGGCGAGAGGATCGCGCCCGTCGGGTTGTTGGGGGTGACGAGCACGATCGCCCTCACCCGCCCGTCGATCAGCGCCGCCGCCTCCTCGGGATCGGGCACGAAGCCCCGCTCCGGGCGGCAGGGCAGCGCGCGCGCCTCGATCCCCAGCATGGAGAGCGTCATCTGGTGGTTGAAGTACCAGGGCGTGGGCAGCAGCACCGCGTCCCCGCGCCCGGCCAGCGCCATCATGGCGACGAAATAGGCCTGGTTGCAGCCGGCGGTGATCGCCACCTCCGCCGCCCGGCGCGGCCCGCCATAGACGCTCCCGAGCTCCGCGGCATAGGCCTCGCGCAGCGCCGCCTCACCCATGATGGGGCCGTAGCCGGCCGTGGCCGGGCTCCCCGCGGCCAGGGAGAGCTGCTCCAGCATCCCCGGCGCGGGCGGATGGGCCGGCACGGCCTGGCAGAGGTTGAGCAGCGGCCCCTCCCCGCCCCGGTACTCCGCGCCCCAGGCCTGGATCTCGGGGATGGGCGGGCTGCCGGTGTCGAGCAGGCGGGGGTTCAAGGCCGGGCTGGAGGGAGCCGCCGGGCGGGACGGGCGCGTCGCGGCGGGCGGCAAGGGCGCCATGAGAGAGATGTTCATCGAGCCTGAGCCTCCACCTGTTCCAGCTCAACGCCGGTGGCCGCGCCGCGTTCGGGGCGCCGCCGTCGCGGGGGCTGCTGAACGCCACCCGCGGGCCCACTCAGGGCGCCATCCTGCCCGCGTGAGGCCGCGCCGCGCCTCGATGGCAATGCCCGGGAAGCTCGGCAAGCCCGGCAAGGGTGCCTGCGCGCCTTCGTGACCGATGGCGCCGCGGGGCGTTAGCCAGCACGGCCATGCCTTCGCGGGCGGAGCCGGGTGCCGATCGGGCCCCGGAGAGACGGGCCCGGGAGGACAGCATGCAGGAACGGATCGCAGGGCCCGAGGCGCGACACCCCGGGAAGGGTGGCCGCCACCCCCTCCGGGGCCTCGCCATCGCGCTCGGCCTGCTCGCCGCGGCCCCTCTCGGGGGCTGCGCCCTCCTGCGGACGGGGGTGTCGATGCTGGAGGCTTCCACCCCGCCCCCCGTCGCCCTCTCGCTCGACGATGCCGTGGCCGGGCTCACCGGGGCGCTGATCGCCAACGCTCAGCTCGGCCTGCCCAACGCCTCCGGCACCTACCGCACGGTGGTGGACCCCTGGATCGATCGCGGGACGGGCGAGCAGTCCGAGACGACGCGGGCGATGGAGACGCGGATCGGGGAGCTGGTCCGCACACGCTTCCCCCTGGTCGAGCTGCTGCCCTTCGGCACGGAGAGCCTGGCGCGGGAGCCGCTGATCGTCATCGGCGCCATCAACGCCGTCGCGTCGCCCGGCTCCGTCGAGCCGGTGCCGGAGGACCGGGCGGGCGCCTATCGGATCTGGGGCATCATCGGCAATCTGGCGACCGGGCGGGTGATCTCCAGCGAGCAGGCCTGGGCCCGGCGCGAGGACGTGACCGCCGCCCCCGCCGCCATCTTCCGCGACAGCCCGACCTGGATGCCCGACCGCGCGACGGAGGCCTATCTCCGCACGAGCCTCGCCCGGAAGGGCGACCCCATCGACCCGCAATACCTCGCCGGCCTTCCCGCCACGGCGCTGCTGGCCGAGGGCACGCGCGCCTACGAGGCCGGGCGCTACGCCGAGGCGCTGGACCGCTTCACCGGAGCTGAGCGCCTTCCCTCGGGCGAGCAGCCCCGTACCTATAACGGCATCTATCTCGTCAGCGCCGCCCTCGGCCGCGCCGATGCGGCGGAGGCGGCCTTCGGGCGGCTGGTGGATCTCGGCCTCGACCGCGGGCAGGTGATGGTGAAGTTCACCTTCCAGCCGGGCTCGACGAATTTCTGGCCGGACCCCGTGATCTCCGGCCCCTACCCTGTTTGGATCCGGCAGATCGCCGGGCGCGTCGCGGCGCGCAACACCTGCCTGCTGCTGCGCGGCCATAGCAGCCCGAGCGGCTCGGCCACCGCCAATGAGCGGCTCTCCCTCGCCCGGGCAGAGGCGCTCCGCCGCCGGATCGCGCAGGAGCAGCCCTCCCTCCGCTCCCGCCTGCGGGCCGAGGGGGCGGGGGCGAGCGAGCCCATCGTCGGCACCGGGGCCGACAACGCCTCGGATGTCCTGGACCGCCGCGTCGAGCTGCGCCCCGTGCCCTGCGCGGACGTCGCCCTCGGCACGTTGCCCGGTTCGGGCATGGAAGAGCGGCTCATCCGCTAGTTCCGGTGCCGCGGCGCCCGCCCGAACCGCGCGGGGGTGTTGCGCCGCGCCGGAAGCACCGATCTAGAGACAGGCGACGAGGGAGAGTGACCGATGGCGAGAACGGAGGAGGATGGGCTGGTGCCCGAGGCGATGCGGCCCCGGCCGGAGAAGCTTGCCTACGACCTCGACCAGGCCCTTCGCGCGGTCGTCACCCTGCGCGCCCGCGTGCCGGAGGACGCCTTCACCGCCGGCACGCTCGGGACGGAGCGCGCGGGCAATGCGGTGCTGATCCGGGAGGACGGGCTGTTCCTGACCATCGGCTACCTCATCACCGAGGCCGATGAGATCTGGCTCACCACCGGGGAGGGGCGGGTCGTGCCGGCCCATGTCGTCGGCTACGACCAGGAGACGGGCTTCGGCCTCGTCCAGGCCCTCGGGCGGACCGGCTTGCCCGCGCTCTCCCTCGGGGTGTCCGGCGCGGCG
The DNA here is from genome assembly GCF_014199205.1 of Muricoccus pecuniae. GTDB lineage: Bacteria > Pseudomonadota > Alphaproteobacteria > Acetobacterales > Acetobacteraceae > Roseomonas > Roseomonas pecuniae. The sequence goes on from NZ_JACIJD010000008.1 coordinate 168,293, forward strand.
GAGCCGGGGCAGTCGGTCGTCTTCGCCGGGGCTGGCGGCCGGGCCGGCGCGCTGGCCGGGCAGATCGTCTCGCGCCAGGAGTTCACGGGCTACTGGGAGTACCTGCTGGACAGCGCGATCTACACCTCCCCCGCCCATCCCCTCTGGGGCGGCGCGGCGGTGATCGGGCCGGATGGCAGCCTCATCGGGATCGGCTCGATCCAGCTCGGCCACGATCCCGGGGACGGGCGCGTCCGCGTGCTCAACATGAGCGTGCCGATCGACCTGCTGAAGCCGATCCTCGACGAGATGCTGACCCTCGGCCGCCCGGCCCGCCCGGCCCGCCCCTGGCTCGGCGTCTCCGTCCATGCGGATGACGACGGGGTGGTCCTCCTCGGCGCGACGCCGCGCAGCCCGGCGGCGCGGGCAGGGCTGCGGAAGGGCGATGCGGTCCTCGCCGTCGGGGACCAGCCGGTCTCCGACCTCGCGGGGTTCTTCCGCGCGGTCTGGGCGCTCGGCCCCGCCGGGGTGGATGTCCCCCTCACCGTCGAGCGCGAGGGCGACCGCTTCGAGGTGAGCGTCACCTCCGGCGACCGGCAGCGCTTCCTGAAATCCGCGCCGCTGCACTGACCATTACGGCGGGAAGGGCCGGGGGCGCGGTGGCCCCCGGCCCGGCCATCACGCGTCGGCGCGGATGTTGTTCGCCCTGACCACCTCGCCCCAGCGCTTGTGGTCGCCGTGCAGGGTGGCGTTCAGCTCCTCGGACGTGCCGCCGCCGGGCTCGTCGCCCTGGCTCGTGATGCGCTCGCGCACCGTCGCGTCCTGGACGGCGGCGTTCACCGCCGCATTCGCCTTCTGCACGATCTCGGCGGGGAGGCCGGGCGGGCCGAAGAGACCGATCCAGGCGTTGAAGGCGAAGTCCCGCAGGCCGAGCTCGGTCGCCGTCGGGATGTCGGGGAAGGCGGGGATGCGCTCGCGCCCCGTGGTCAGCATCGGGCGGACCTGCCCGGCGCGGATGAAGGGCGCCATGACCGAGGCGGCGTCGAACATCGCGCTGAAGCGGTTGACGATGAAGTCCTGCAGCGCGGGGCCGCTGCCGCGATAGGGCACGTGCTCCATCGGCGGGTTGCCGATGCTGTTCTTGAACAGCTCCATCGCGACATGGGTGAGGCTGCCCGCGCTGCCGGAGCCGTAGTTGATGCCCTGCCCGTTGCTCTGCGACCGGGCCCAGGCCGCGAACTCCTCCGGCGTCCGCGCCGGCACGGAGGGGTGGACGCAGAGGATGAGGGAGGATTGCAGCATCAGTCCGATCGAGGTCAGCTTGAGCGGATCGATCGTCATGTTCTGGAAGGTGTGCGGGTTGATCGTGAGCGGGTTGGCGTTGCCGACGAGCAGCGTGTAGCCGTCCGGCCGCGCCCGCAGCACGAGATCCGTGCCGAGATTGCCGCCCGCGCCGCCGCGGTTGTCGATCACCACGGGCTGGCCGAGCGCGATGGAGAGCCCCTGCTGGAGGATGCGCGCGGCGAAGTCGGTCTGCCCGCCGGGCGGGAAGCCGACGACGAGCGTGACCGGGCGGCTCGGCCAGGCGCCCTGCGCGCGCGCCACGAAAGGCGCGGCGAGCGCGCCGGTGCCCAGCACCACGGCAAGGGCCGTGCGCCGCGGGATCGGGTGGTTGCGGTCTCGTTCGTCTGCCATTCTCTTCATCCTCCAATTAGGCTTGCGATCGTCGCGGCGCTCCTGCCGATGGCCGGGAAGCCCCGGGGCATCCTCGTCACCGGCGGGGAGCGGGCGCTTCATGTCGCGGCACGGCGCCCCCGCGGCGCCGGCGCCGTCTAGCTCAACGCCCCCTCGCGGAAGGCACGGACCGTCCGCATGACGCCGCGCAGCTCGGCCAGCCCCTTGAGGCGGCCGATGCACGAGTAGCCGGGGTTCACCCGCTTGCCGATATCGTCCACGAGCAGATGGCCGTGGTCGGGCCGCATCGGGATCACCGCGTCCTCGCGCCCCTCGGCCCGGCGCCGGTCCTCCTCCCGCATCAGCTCGGCGACGAGGGCGAGCATGTCGGTGCTGCCATCGAGATGATCCGCCTCGTGGAAGGAACCGTCGGGCTCGATCAGCACGTTGCGGAGATGCGCGAAGTGGATGCGCGGCCCGAACTCCCTCGCCATCGCGGGGAGGTCGTTCGCCGGGTTGCTGCCGAAGGCGCCGCTGCAGAGGGTGAGGCCGTTCGCCGGTTCCGGCACCGCGTCGAGCAGCGCGCGCGCATCATCCGCCGTGGACATCACGCGCGGCAGGCCGAAGATCGGGAAGGCGGGATCGTCGGGGTGGATGCAGAGGCGCGCGCCCTCCTCGGCGGCGACCGGCGCGACCTCTCGGATGAACTCCACGAGGTTGGCGCGCATCCCCTCCGTGCCGACGTCGCGGTAGATGTCGAGCATGCGCTGGAAGCCCGCGCGGTCGTAGACGAACTCGCGCGCCGGCAGCCAATCGATCAGCACGCGCTCCAGCCGGTCGATATCCCCCTCCGACATGGAGCGGAAACGGGCCTCGGCGGCGGCGATGCGCGCGGGCGGATGGTCGCCCTCGGCGCCGGGGCGGCGCAGCACGAAGAGGTCGTAGGCCGCGAGGTCGGTCCAGTCGAAGCGCAGCGCGGTCCCGCCGTTCGGCAGCGGCCAGTTCAGCTCCGTCCGCGTCCAGTCCGTCACCGCCATGAAGTTGTAGCAGATGACCCCTACCCCGGCGCGGGCGACGGCGCGGATGGAGCTCTTGTAGGCCTCTACCAGCGCGCGAAAGTCGCCGGTGCGGGTCTTGATATCCTCCGCGACGGCGACGCTCTCCACCACGGACCAGACGAGCCCCGCGGCCTCGATCTCGGCCTTGCGCTTCTCCACCTCCTCGGCCGGCCAGGCGCGGCCCTGGTTGAGGTGGTGCAGCGCGCTGACCACGCCCGAGGCGCCGGCCTGCCGCACATGGGCGAGGGTGACGGGATCGTCCGGGCCGAACCAGCGCCAGGTCTCGAGCATCAGCCGGGCCCTCCCACGGAAGCCATGGACCGCCGCGCGCGCCCCTCGATGGCGGCCCAGTCCCCCGCCTTCAGCTCGGCCGCCGGCACGAGCCAGGAACCGCCCACGGCGACCACGTTGGACAGGGCGAGGTAGTCCGGCGCCTCCTTCTCCCCGATGCCGCCGGTCGGGCAGAAGCGTGCCTCCGGGAAGGGCGCGCCCAGCGCCTTGAGGGCGCCGATCCCGCCGAGCTGGGCGGCGGGGAAGAGCTTCACCGTGGAGAAGCCGCGCGCCATCGCCGCCATCAGCTCGGAGGCCGTGGCGATGCCGGGCACGAAGGGAATGCCGGCCGCCGCGGCGGCGTCCAGCAGCTCGGGCGTGGCCCCTGGGGAGAAGGCGAAGGTCGCGCCGATCCGCCGGGCGAGGTCGAGATCCCTGGCGGTGAGGACGGTGCCGAGGCCGACGACCGCCTCCGGCACCTCCGCCAGGATCGCCTCGGCAGCACGGGCGCCGGCCTCCGTGCGCAGCGTCACCTCCAGCGTGCGGACGCCGCCCGCGACGAGCGCGCGGGCGAGCGGCACGGCCGAGGCGGCATCGTGGATCGTCAGCACCGGCACGATGCGCGCGGCGCGCAGGAGAGCGGCGGTCGGGTTGTTCTCGCTCATGGCGTCTCCGGGGCGGGCGGGGATGGCGTGAGGTTGGCCGGCATGGCCTCTCGCGGGATGATCGCGCCGGGATGGCGGACGACGATGCCGGCCAGCCGGTGCCCGGCGAGCACCGCCGCCTCGGGCGCGGCACCGGAGAGGCGCGCGGCGAGATAGGCGGCCGCGAAGCTGTCCCCGGCCGCCGTCGTGTCCACCGGGGTGACGTGCTCGGTGACAGGGACGGCGACGGCCCGCTCGGGCGTCACCGCGATGGCGCCGGGCTCGGCGAGCTTCACCACGGCCTCCGCCACCCCGGCGGCGCGCAGCCGGCCGATCAGCGCCTCCGGGGAGCCCTCCCCTTCCAGCAGTTCGAAATCCTCCACCCCGGCCAGCACGGTGTGGCTGAGCGCGAGAGCGCGCGCATAGGCGGCGCGGGCCTCCTCCCGGTCGGGCCAGCCCCGAGGGCGGAAGTTGCTGTCGAACACCACGCGGCTGCCCCGCGCGCGCGCGGCCTCCAGCGCCACGAAGAGCCGCTCCCGCGCCGCGCCGGGGAAGAGGGAGAGGGTGATGCCGGAGAGGTAGAGCGGGTCCGCCGCCGCCAGCGCCGCCTCGATATCGGGCGTGCCCGGCAGGTCGAAGAGGCGCCGCACGGGCGCGCTGTCCCGCCAGTAGGAGAAGCGGCGCTCGCCGCGCGGGTCGGTCTGGATGAGATAGAGGCCGGGAACCGCCCCGGGCACGCGCGCCACATGGCCCGTGCCCACCCCCTCCCCTTCCCAGGCGCGCAGCATCTCCTCGCTGTGCGGGTCGTCGCCGAGGGCGGTGACGTAGTCCACGGCCACGCCGAGGCGGGCGAGGTAGACCGCCGTGTTCAGCGTGTCCCCCCCGAAGCCGCGCGCGAGCAGCCCGTCCGGCCGCTCCCGCAGCTCGATCATGCACTCGCCTAGACAGGCGAGGCGCCTGATGGCCACGGTCATGCTGCGGCCCCCGCGGCGACCGGGCCGGCCTTGGCCATGCTCCCGGACGGGGCCGTGCCGCGGGCCGCGCCGCAGGAAGCGCGCACCACGAGCCGCGCCGGCAGGACCACCTCCTCCGGCGGGCGGCCGGGCTCGGCCATCCGGCGCAGCAGGAGGCGCCCAGCCTCCTCGCCCACGCGGCGCGGCAGGGTGGAGACGGTGGTCAGCCCGGGCTCGCAGAGCGAGGCCTCCGCGAGGTCGTCCACCCCCGTCACGGCCATGTCGGGCCCGACCCGCATCCCGCGCCGCTCCAGGCCGAGCATGGCACCGAGGGCCAGGAGGTCGTTGAAGCAGGCCACGGCCGTCGGGCGGGAGGGGCCGTCCAGCAGCGCGCCGATCGCCTCGGCCCCGGCACGGCGGGAGACGGGGATCGCGATCGCCGGACCGGGGTCGAGCCCATGGGCGCGCATCGCGCGGGTGAAGCCGGCCCGCCGGTCACGGCTGACGGAGGTGTCGAGGTCGTGGCCGAGATAGGCGATCCGGCGATGGCCGAGCCCGACGAGATGATCCACCACCAGGCGCAGCGCCGCGGCGTTGTCGGACAGCGCACGGTCCCCGCCCGCCTCTTCCGGCACGTGGCGCAGCGCCTGCACCACGGGCATCCCCCATTCGCGCAGCCGGCGGATGAGGGAGGGCGGGGTGCCATGGGCGGGGCAGAGCACCACGCCGTCCACGCCCTGCTCCCGCATGCGCTGGAGGAAGCGTTCCTGCCGCTCCAGCTCCTCCCCGGTGCTGACGAGGAAGGAGACGTAGCTCGCCGCGTCCATCGCCGCGTCCACGCCCAGCGCCATCTCCCCGAAGAAGGGGTTGGTGATGTCGGTGACGATGAGCCCGATCGTGTGGCTGCGCCCGGCGCGCAGCATCGCCGCGCCCCGGTTGTAGGTGTAGCCCAGCGCGTCCACCGCCGCCCGCACCCGCGCCCGCGTCTCCGCCGCGACCACGGGGCTCTCACGCAGCACTAGGGAGGCCGTGGCGCGCGAGACGCCGGCCCGCGCCGCGACGTCGCGCAGCGTCAGCCGGGGCGGCGGGGCGGGGCCGGCCATGGGCTAGTGCGAGTGCCGGGGCAGGCCGGCCGTGTGCGCCACGTCCTGGTAGGAGGTGGAGAAGTCGAGGCAGGCGCCGTCCGAGAGCTGGCCCACCCGCTCCCGGTAGAGCTGCTGCCACGGCGTCTGGTTCTTCGGGACGAAGGGCTTCAGCGCCGCCCGGCGCGCCGCCAACTCCTCCTCGGGCAGCAGCACGTCCACGCGCCGCTGGCGCAGGTCGAAGCGCACGCGGTCGCCGGTGCGGAGCAGGGCGAGGCCGCCGCCCACCGCCGCCTCGGGCGAGGCGTTGAGGATGGAGGGGCTGGCCGAGGTGCCGCTCTGCCGCCCGTCGCCGATGCAGGGCAGCGCCGTGACGCCGCGGCGGATCAGCTCGTCAGGCGGCTGCATGTTCACCACCTCCGCCGAGCCGGGATAGCCCACGGGACCGCAGCCGCGGATGAAGAGGACGCAGTACTCGTCGATCGCCAGGGCGGGATCGTTGATGCGCGCGTGGTAGTCCTCCGGCCCCTCGAAGACGATCGCGCGCCCCTCGAAGGCGTCGGGGTCCTCGGGGTTCGAGAGATAGCGCGCGTGGAACTCCTTCGAGATCACGCTCGTCTTCATCACGCCGGTGTCGAAGAGGTTGCCCCGCAGGACGAGCATCCCCGCCTCGGGCATCAGCGGCGCGTCGAAGGAGCGGATGACGTCGCGGTCCGCCACCTCGATCGGGGCCAGCACCTCGGCCATCGAGCGGCCGCTGACGCCGACGGGCTCGCCGTGCAGCAGGCCGGCATCCAGCAGCTCCCGCATCACCGCCGGCACGCCGCCCGCCCGGTGGAAGGCCTCGCCGAGATAGGCGCCGGCGGGCTGGCAGTTCACCAGCAGCGGCAGCGGGTGGCCGACGCGCTGCCAGTCGTCCAGCGAGAGGTCCACGCCCGCGTGGCGCGCGATGGCGATGAGATGCGGCGGGCAGTTCGTAGAGGCGCCGAGCGCGGAGGCCACCATGATGGCGTTCTCGAAGGCCGGCTTCGTCATCACCTTGAGCGGCGTCAGGTCCTCATGGACCATGTGCACGATGCGCAGCCCGGTGTCGTAGGCCATCTGCCCGCGCTCGCGATAGGGCGCGGGGATGGAGGCGCAGTTGGGCAGGCTCATGCCGAGCGCCTCGGCGAGGCAGTTCATCGACAGCGCCGTGCCCATGGTGTTGCAGTGACCGACGCTGGGCGCGGAGGCGGCGGCGATCCGCATGAACTCCTCGTAGTCGATCTCGCCGGCGGCGAGGCGCCGGCGCGACTCCCAGATGATCGTGCCGCTGCCGGCGAGCCGGCCCTTGTAGTGCCCATCCAGCATCGGCCCGCCGGAGAGCACGATGGCCGGGATGTTCACCGTCGCCGCCCCCATCAGCAAGGCGGGCGTGGTCTTGTCGCAGCCCGTGGTCAGCACCACGCCGTCGAGCGGGTAGCCGTACAGAACCTCGACGAGGGAGAGATAGGCGAGGTTGCGGTCGAGCGCGGCGGTCGGGCGCTTGCCCGTCTCCTGGATCGGATGGCAGGGAAATTCGAGCGGGATGCCGCCGCCGTCTCGGATGCCCGCCTTCACCCGCTCGGCCAGCGCGAGGTGGTGACGGTTGCAGGGCGCGAGGTCGCTGCCGGTCTGGGCGATGCCGATGATCGGGCGCCCGGATTGCAGCTCGGCGCGCGTCAGGCCGAAGTTGAGGTAGCGCTCGAGATAGAGCGCCGTCATGTCCGGATCATCCGGATCGTCGAACCAGGCCTGGCTGCGCAGCTTGACCATCGGGCCTCCCACCCTCCTGAGGCCTTGGCGGCCCGTCCTTCTTCTGGCCGACCACTTGGATCGATCCAATAGCCGGTTCTAGGCCCGCGCCCTCGCGGGGGTCAATGCTGCGCGCCGGCAGGACGCGGAACTGTGACGCGGACTCGATTGCGGGGGAGAACGCGCGCTCCCCTCAGCGCCAGTTGCGCGCGGCCCAGTTCTCGACGCGGGAGGCGAGCAGGAAGGAGGTGACGGAGATGACCGTCGCGATGGCGCTCGCGGCCAGCGCCTTCTCCATGTCGAAGTCGCTGCGGGCCGCCGCGAAGAGGTAGCCGAGCCCGCTCGTGCCCATCAGGAACTCCGCGACCATCGCGGCCAGGATGCTGTTCGCCGCGGCCAGCCGCAGCGCCACGGACATGTCGGGCACCGCCGCCGGGAGGGCCAGCAGGGTCAGCCGCCGCCAGGTGGAGGCGCCGAGCACGCGGAACAGGTCGGCGCTGCCGGGCGGCAGGGCGCGCAGCCCCGCGCCGGTGAAGACGAAGGAGGGGAAGAAGGAGATGATGACGACGATCGCCAGCACCGTCCGCATGTCGTAGCCGAAGATGCGCGCGAGCACCGGGATCAGCGCGACGACGGGCACCGAGGCGAAGATGATCCCGAGCGGCGTGAGAAGCCCGGCCAGCAGGGAGGAGAACCAGGTGAGCACGGCGAGGCCGGCCCCCAGCAGCAGCCCGAGCACCAGCCCCAGTGCTGCGAGCGCGAGCGTCTGCGCCGTGCTGGAGAGATAGAGGCCCGGCGCGTCGGCGAGGCTGCGCAGGATCGCCGCGGGGCCGGGGAGCACGATGCTGTTCACCCCGCTCAGCCCGACCCAGATCTGCCAGAAGAGCAGGATCGCGAGGATGCCCCAGGACGCCCGGAGCGCGCGGAGGACGGCGCTCATCGCAGCCGCGCCACGACGCCGCGATGCAGCGCGCCCAGGATGGCGAAGAGGCTGAGCGAGACCATCACCGCCAGGAGCACCGCGCTCCAGAGAAGCGGGATCTGGAAGTTCTGCATCGCGTTGATCACCAGCACGCCCAGGCCGCGCGGGGCGCCGAACCACTCGCCGATGATCACGCCGATCAGCGCGCTCGGCGCCGCGAGGCGCATGCCGCTGACGACGGTCGGCAGGGAGAGGGGAAGGTCCAGCCGGATGAAGCGCGTCCAGCGGCTGCCGCCGAGGACCTGCACGAGGTCGCGCAGCGCGGGCTGCGTGGCGCCGAGCCCCGAGGCGGTGGAGACGTAGAGGATGAAGAAGGTGTTCAGCGCCGCCAGCGTGGCCGGCGTCCCCTCCCGCCCGACGAGCAGGATCAGCAGCGGCGCGAGGGCGACGGAGGGGACGGCGTGGATGAAGGCGTTGGTGCGCTCCAGCCCCTCGCGCAGCGGCGCGACGAGATGGGCGAGGACGGCGGCGCCGATCCCCGCCGCCCAGCCGATGGCGTAGCCGGTGCCGAGGGAGGAGAGCGTCGCGCCCAGCGCGCGGGCGAAGAGCGGCTGCCGGTTCTCGTCCGCGAGCAGGGCGAGCACGGCGCTGAGGGGCGGCCAGCTCAGCCCGAGCCAGCGTCCCTGCCCCACGGCCTCCCACAGGGCGAGGAAGCCGAGGATGCCGAGCGAGCCGAGGAGGAGGGCCTTGCGCTGCTCCGTCATGGCAGCTCCGCCGGCGGGTGGAGCGCTTCCGTCAGGTCGTCCGACATCCCGTGGAACAGGTCGGAGCGCATGATGGAGGGATGGCGGGGCCGCTCGAAGGGAACGTCCACCACCCGCACCACGCGCCCCGGGCGCCCGCTCAGCACCACGATCCTGTCGGAGAGGAACAGCGCCTCGCCGACATCGTGGGTGACCAGCAGCGTCGTGGTGCGCTGCTCCGTCCAGATGCGCTGCAGCTCGATGTTCATCCCACGGCGCGTCACCGCGTCGAGCGCGCCGAAGGGCTCGTCGAGCAGGAGCACGTCGGGCTTCAGCACGAGGGCGCGCGCGATCGCCACGCGCTGCCGCATCCCGCCGGAGAGCTGCCTCGGCCGCGCCTTCTCGAAGCCCGAGAGGCCGACGAGGCGGATGAGCCCCGCCACGCGCTCCGCATCCACGCGCATCCCCGCCACCTTGAAGGGGAGCGCGATGTTCGAGGCCACGTCGAGCCATGGGAGCAGGGCGTGGTCCTGGAAGGCCACGCCGAGCCGGTGCTGGCGGGACAGCTCGGCGGGCGGCCGTCCCTCCACGGCCACACGCCCCGCGCTGGGCTCCTCCAGTGCCGCGACGAGGCGCAGGATGGTGCTCTTGCCGCATCCGCTGGGGCCAAGCAGCGTGACGAACTCGCCTTCGGCGAGGGAGAGGGAGACGTCGTCGAGCGCGGTGAACTCCCGCCCGCCCTCCAGCCTGAAGCGCTTGGTGACGCCCTCGACGGCGATTGCCGGCTGCGCGTCCATCAGGCGGTCCCCATCAGGCAGTTACCGCCGCGTCGAAGCGGGCCATGATCTCCGGGCGCCGCTGCTTCAGCCGGGCGCGGATCTCCTCGAGGTCCACCGTCAGCAGGCGGCGGTCCTTCACCACCAGCGCGCCGTCGACGATCACGTCCTGCACGTCCCGCCCGACGATGCAGGAGGAGGCGATGAAGAGCGGGTCGGTCGCGCCCATCTGGTCGGGATCGGTGGTCTGGACGAGGATCATGTCGGCACGCTTGCCGACTTCGAGGCTGCCCAGCTCGTCACCCATCCCGAGCGAGCGGGCGCCGCCGCGCGTGGCGATCTTCAGCAGCTCCTCCGCGCTCATCGGCACGCGCTGGTGATAAGGATGCCCGATCTGCGCGGCCTGGCCGACGCGGGCGGCATGGGCCACTTGGAAGATGTCCATCGTGGCCGCGCCCGCCGCGCCGTCCGTGCCAAGGCCGATCGGCACGCCGCGCCGCCACATCTCCTGCAGCCGCGGCACGCCGAGGCCGTAATTGCCCCAGGCGCAGTGGCAGGCCGTCAGCCCGTGCTCAACATAGAGGTCCACCTCCTCCGCCGAGAGGGTGACGGAATGCGCGCAGTGGAGATGCGGCCCCAGCGCGCCGAGCTGGTCCAGATACTCGGTCGGGCGCCGGCCGAAATTCTCCAGCGCGTAGTCCACCTCGTAGGTGCCCTCGCCGAGGTGGGTGTGGATCCGCACCCCCTCCTGCCTGGCGGAATCCGTGAGCCCCCGGATCAGCTCGGGCGTGCAGACGATGATCTGCCGCATGGACATCCAGGCCTGCACCCGGCGGTCCGCGCCCTTCCAGCGGCGGACGAGCGCGAGGTTGCGGTCATGCGCCTGCTCGGTCGTCATCAGCATGGAGCCGGGCACGGCGCGGCCCGCGAAGGCCGTGTTCTGGTCCACGGTCGAGAGGGCGACGAAGCCGCGGATGCCGATCTCCTCCGCCGCCCGCGCCATCTCGTCCGGATGCGGGCCGCCGGCCTCGGCGAAGCAGGTCGTGCCGCAGAGGAGCATGTTGGCATAGGTGACGAGGCCGCTGAGATGGACGTCCTCGGGCTCCAGCAGCCCCTCGAAGGGGATGTAGTAGTTCTTCCAGGGCGGGTTCCGCAGCGGCGCCTTGCGGCTCATCTCCGGCAGCTTGCCGCGCAGCAGCTGCTGGGCGGTGTGGACATGGCCGTCGATCATGCCGGGCATGGCGATGCGGTCGCGGCCATCGAGCACCGTCGATGCCCGGATGCCCTCGGCCTCGCCCGCCGGGCCGATCCAGGCGATGCGCCCGCCCGCGATTGCCACGGCGCCGTCCTTCAGCACCGTGCCCGCATCATCCATGGTCACGACATCGCAGCCGCGGACAAGGATGTCCGCGCCGCCCTGGGGCAGTTCCATCGTCACAGCCCCTGATGCGCCTCGGCCACGAGGGAGAAGTCGGCGATGCGGTCGACATCGGGCAGGTTGGTCCGCCCCGCCGCGCGCGCCCCGTCATACATCACGCCCGCCATCAGCGCGCGGTCGAGGGAGAGGAGCGGCCGGCCCGGCTCGTCGTAATGGGTGAGCGGGATCTGGAGCGCGTTCTGGCGGGTCTGCTGCTTGAGGTCGAGGCCGAAGTCCACGCCGTAGCGCTGCACCGCCAGCCGCGGCGCGAGGGAGGGGTCGCGCTCGTTCTCCTGCATGCCCCCGATCAGGCCGCGGAGGTAGCCGACCACGGCGGGGCGGTTCCGCTCCACATAGGCGCGCGGCGCGGCGAGGACGGAGCCGTAGGTGCGGAAGCCCAGCTCGTCGAAGCTGGCGAAGAAGAAGTCCTTGTCCCGCACGAGCCCCATGTTCTCGAGCGTGATGACCTGGTTCGTGCTGAAGGCGGTGTAGCCGTCGCCCTGCCCGCTCAGCAGCGGCTCCGGGGAGAAGCCGGCCGGCACCTGCGTCCACTGCACCGGCAGGCCGGCGATGGCGAGGGTGGCGTCGATCGCCGTCTTCTCCGGCGCGCCCTGGGCGAGGATGCGGGCGCCGACGAGGTCCTGCGGCCGGCGGATCGGCTTCTTGGCGAGGGAGACGATCCCGAGCGGGCTCTTGGGGAAGACCACGCCGACCATGACGAAGTCGTTGCCGCGCGTCACCGCGTCGAGGAAGGGGAACCAGCTGGTATAGCCGAGATCGGCGCGGCCGGCGGCCAGCACCACCGGGGCGGCCGGCGCGTTCGGCCCGCCCGGTGCCCATTCCAGCTCCACCCCGTGCTTACGGAACAGGCCCTTCTCCAGCGCGACCCACTCGCCGGCATACTGGACGTTGGGAATCCAGCCGAGCTGGAGGCGGGTCTTGGCCAGGCCTTGCGCTGTCCCCTGGGCGGCGGCGCCCCGGAGGATCAAGGGCGCGGTCAGGCCGGTGGTGGCGATGGCGGCCAGCAGGCGGCGGCGGTCAGGGAGCATGGTGCGGGGAACCCGGGAATCAGGACGGGCGTGACCAAGCATGGAGCGGGCCAGAGTTTCAAGGGGGCCTCCGGCAGCGGCGTCAGGGGGAGGCCCCCCATCACCCGCCCGCCCCGGCCGGGCTCTCCACCTCCTGCGCCCGCCACAGCGCGGCATAGGCCCCGCCGGCGGCGAGCAGCGCCCCGTGCCGGCCTCGCTCGACGATCCGCCCCTCCTCCATCACCGCGATCTCGTCGGCGTCCCGCACCGTCGAGAGCCGGTGCGCGATGACGAGGGTGGTCACACCGCGGGCGGCGGCCTCCAGCCCGGACTGGATCGCCCGCTCGGTCCGGGTGTCGAGGGAGGAGGTCGCCTCGTCCAGCAGGAGGAGCCTCGGCCGCTTGAGCACGGCGCGCGCGATCGCCACGCGTTGCTTCTCGCCGCCGGAGAGGCGCAGCCCGCGCTCGCCTACCACCGTCTCCCAGCCATCCGGCAGGGTGGCCACGACGCCCTCCAGCCCGGCGAGGCGCGCGGCGCGCAGCATCTCCTCCTCTCCCGCCCCGGGCCGGGCGAAGAGGAGGTTGGCGCGGAGGGTGTCGTGGAACAGCACGGTGTCCTGCGGCACCACCGCCACCGCCTCGCGCAGCGCGGCCAGGGAGAGATCAGCGACGGCTACGCCGTCCATCCGGATCGTGCCGCCATCGGGCCGGTAGAGGCCGCAGAGCAGGCGGGCCAGGGTGGACTTGCCGGAGCCGGAGCGGCCCACCACGGCGAGGCTCCGCCCGGCCGGGATGTCGAGATCGACGCCGCGCAGGACCGGCCGGCGGGGATCGTAGCCGAAGCGGAGACCCTCGATCCGGACGGCGAGCGGGCCGCTGCCGGGCAGGTCCCGCCCGCCGGGGGAGAGGGCCAGCTCGTCCGGCTCGTCCATCAATTCGCGCAGCCTCGCCGTGAGGTCGAGGCCCTGGACCATCTCCCGCGCCATGCCCCCCAGGCGCTCGACCGGCCCGACGACCTGCAGCACATAGGCGTTCACCAGCACGAAGCCGCCGGGGGTCATGCGCCCCGCCGCCACCTCGCGCACGGCGAGCAGGAGGGTGGCGCCGAGCGCGAGGGCGAAGATGGCCGAGAGAGCCAGCCCGTTCCGCGCCACCGCCCGGTTATAGGCCTGCCACGCCGTCCCCCCGCGGGTGAAGGCCTCCCCGATCCGCTGCCCGACCAGCGGCTCGCGGGCGAAGAGCTTCACGGTCTCCTGGTTCGCCAGCGCGTCCGCCGCGACGCCCTGCGCCTCGGCATCGGCCCGGGCGGCGGCGCGGAAGCCCTCGCGCTGCCCGAGGATCCCGCGATGGAAGGCCCAACCATAGGCGAGCACGAAGAGGAGCAAGACGCCAGCGAGGGTGGGCGGCACGGCCGCGACCGCGAGCACCGTGGCGACCGTGCCCATCTCTACGAGGAAGGGCAGCCCGGTGAGGACGACGGCGTCCAGCATGCGGCGCCAGCCCCGTACGCCGTCCGTCACGGTCCGCGCCAACTCCCCCGCCCGGCGCCCGAGATGCAGGCTGTGCGGCAAGGCGATCGCATGGGCGTAGGAGCCGCGGTAGAGATCGCGCTCGAGCCCGCGCGCGACCTCGCCATGGATGAGCGACACGCCCTGCCGCAGCGCGCGGGAGAGGCCGGCCATGGCGGCATAGGCCGCCGCGGCGAGCGCCGCCCCGGTCGCCTGCCCGGCCGCGAGCCCGTCCACAGCCGAGGTTAAGGCCAGGGGCGCGAAGCCCTGCAGCGCCGCGCCCAGCGCGACGAGGGCGGCGACCAGCACCAAGCGCCGCCGGCCGGCGGGGGAGATGTCGCGCCAGGGGCCCTGCCGGAGCTGGGCCCAGGCATCGCGGAAATGGCGGCGCCTTGCGCCCTCCGGGATGCTGTTCCCCGCGTCCGATGACGGCGAGGCGCCGTCGCCCGTTGCCCCGTCGGGCGCGGGCTGAGGAGGCCTCATGGGCGGGACCGGCCCGGTTCTCGCGACGCCCCGACCGGCACGAGGCCGCTCGGCATGCCGAGCCGGGCGTAGGCGGCCAGCCCCCGCATCCCGCGCTCGACAGCCCCCATCAGCTCCGCTCCACGGCCTGGGCCGCGGCGTCGAGGGCTGCCGCGATGCTCTCGGCCGCATCCGCATCGAGCGGGCCGCGCCGGAGGCGCAGGCGTGGGGCGAGCTTCAGGTTTTCCATGCCCCGGGTCACCGGCGCCGGCACGCCCTCACGCCCCTCGCCGCCGCCGCTGCGGGAGAAGAGGGCGTCGACGGTCTGGCGGTTCGCGGCGAGGAAGCCCTCGCCCTCCGGGGTGAGGCGGTAGCGTTTGCGGCCTGCCTCCTCGGCCTCGATCACGGCGTAGCCCATGGCTTCAAACCAGGAGGGGGTCGGATAGATAACGCCGGGGCTCGGGCTGTAGCTCCCGCCCCGGCGCTCGCCGATCGCCTTGATTGATCCGTAGCCGTGCCGCGGCTGTTCCGCGAGCACGGCGAGAACGACGAGGCGCAACTCGCCATCGTCGAAGAGCCGCCTGCCATAGCGTCCGCCATGCCGGCCCCGGCTTCCGTGCTCGGGATGATGGCAGCGGTGCCGGGGGTACCTGCCGTGCCGCCGGTCGGCGGCCTCGGGACAGCAGGCAGCGGGGCGGCCCCGGCCGCCTCCGCGATCATGACTCATGCAACCGATATAGATCGCGATCTATCTCAGTTCAGACATGCCGAGATCTATATCACCTGCTCGTGAAGCCTTGCGGTGAGGGCCGGTATCAGGCCGACCTGCCCCCTCTCATGTAGTGGCGCTCCGGGCGGTAGCCGTCACGCGAGAACCAGGCGCGGAGTAGCGAGATCACCTTGCGGGACCGGCCGCCTCGCTGGGCCAGGCTGTTCCAGCGCGACATCAGCCTGCCCCCCGAAGGCGAGCCGGTGAGGTATCGCCACGAGTGCCTAGGCAGTCCCGACTTGCCTGCGATGCGGAGGCGCGGGCGGTCGAACGACGCTCGACTGGCCCGAGTGGTTGGTGGAGTGTCGCCAGGGAGAGAAGGGGGAAGGGATCCGCAGGGCTCACGGAAATCTGTCCACAAAGAGGGCGACGGCTGGCGCCCGTTATCACGACTTCGTGATTTCATTCTATGCACCCGCCAGGGTTGCAGGATCAAGAGAAATTCGGCGCAACAAAGCGCTCCGGTCGGACCGAATCGTTTCAGCAACAGGATCCGCCGCCGGTCGGCCGACTCGACAGCACACAACTCACGGAAACTTTACAACTTCCAGTTGAGGCCCGATGATGTCCCCGGGGCCGCCCGATAGCCGGGCAAAACGGAAGCCAGATTCATGACCGCCTCCCTTCTCTCCGTCTCTCGCACCCGCTCGGTGCCGGTTGCCTACGGGCTGTGGCTCGTGGGCGGGCTCTGCGGCCTTCACCGGCTCTACCTCGGGCACAGGCTCAGCGCGGTCGGCATGGGGGCGACGACGCTGCTCTCCCTGCCGCTGGTCACCACCGATCCCGGCCTTCTCGGGCTGGTCACCACGACGGTCTGGGCGCTCTCGGACCTGATCCTGATTCCGGAAATGGCGCGCGGGCTCGACGGCGTGGCCGCACCGGCTACGGCCTGACCGGACGGGCCCGGAGGTCGGGCCGAGCGCCGCAGAGATAGTGGGACAGGGCACCCGGGAAGCGCGTGGTCAGGCCGGCCACGCCGGCCTTCCGCCGAAAAAGCACACATGCTTATCGTACAATGTGAGCCCGCTCTTTGGGCTCCGATCCGCCCGTTTTCCGTCCGTCGGCAACACTTTCGACGACACCGGTCCAGCCTCGCCAGCCAGGCAATCCGCAGCACGGAACGCCTCCGATCGTGTAATTACGGTTTTTCCGCTTGCTGGTCGTTGTTCTCGGCTATAGATCGCCCCTGCCAGGAACTGCCTCGCCCGAGCTGCGTCCGTCGCGCCCGGGAAGAAGGCGCCACGATCACGGACAGGACGCTAGGACATGGCCCGCCTACCCCTTCGTACGCCCGAGGACGCGCCCCAGGAGGCCCGCGACCGCCTCCTCGCCGCCCAGAAGAACAACGGCTTCCTGCCGAACCTCGTGCGGCTCCTGGCCAATGCGCCGACGGCGCTGGAGGCCTATCAGGTCGTCTCCGGCATCAATGCCCGCGCCGGGCTGACGCTTGCTGAGCGCGAGGCCGTGCAGATCACCGCCGCCGCGACCCATGGCTGCGGCTTCTGCGTGGCCGGCCACACCGCCATCGCCACGAAGAAGGCGGGGATGGACGAGGCCACCGTCGGCGCGCTGCGCGGCGTGGAGGCGCCCGCCGATCCGCGTCTCGCCGCGGTGGCCGCCTTCACCTCCGCGGTGATCGCCTCGCGCGGCGGGGTTCAGGAAGCCGAGCTCGCGGCCTTCCGCGCTGCGGGCTTCACCGACGCGAACGCGCTGGAGGTGGTGCTCGGCGTCTCGCTCGCCACCCTCTGCAACTTCGCGAACAATCTGGGCCAGCCCGAGCTGAACCCGGAGCTGGCGCAGTTCCGCTGGGAAGCCCCGGCCCGGCACGCGGCCTGAACCGCCATGGCCACTGCCCTCGACCCCGCGCTCCACGACTGGCTCGACGCCTCCGCCACGGCGCTCGATGCCGGCACGGCCGATCCCGCCTCGGTGCTGCCGCGCCTGGGCGAGGCCGGGCTGTTCCGCGCCGGGGTGCCGCAGGCGCTCGGCGGGGCGGGCGGTGGCGTCACCGACGCCGTAGAAGGCATCGCCGCGGTTTCGGAGCGCTCCCTCGCCGCGGGCTTCGTGGCCTGGGGGCAGCGCACCTTCATCGAGTACCTCCTGCAGAGCCCGAACGGGTCCCTGCGGGAGCGCCTCCTCCCCGCCCTCCTCGCCGGGGAGGTGGCCGGCGCCACCGGCATGTCCAACGCCATGAAGGCGCTTTCCGGGCTCGAGGAGATCGGCATCACGGCCCGGCCCGGGGAAGCCGGCCATGTCCTCGACGGGCGGCTGCCCTGGGTGACGAACCTGCGGGCGCAGGGCTTCCACGTCGCGGCCGCCGTCGCGCCCGCCGGGGGCGAGCCCTTCTGCGTCGCCCTGCCGCACGACGTGCCGGGGCTCCGCCGTTCGGAGGATCTCGACCTCATGGCGATGCGCGGCACCTCCACCGCCGCGATCGAGATCGAGGGCGTGGAGGTCGGGCCCGAGAGCGTGCTTCATCCCTCGGCCAGGCAGTGGCTGCCCCAGGTGCGGCCGGCCTTCCTCGGGCTGCAATGCGGCATGTCCATCGGGTTGGCGCGCCGCGCCCTGGCGGAGGCGGCGCTCTGCGGGGGCGCCGCGCGCCACGTGCTGCGCGAGCCCGTGGCGGAGCTGCGGGCGGGGCTGGCCGCGCGGGAGCGCGCCCTGCGGGAGGGCCTGCGGGACGGGCGCTTCGCCGCCGACGCCCCTTCCCTCTTCCGCATCCGCATCGCCCTGGCCGGGATCGTCGCCGAGGCCTCGGGGCTGGAGCTGCAGGCTTCCGGCGGCCGTGCCTATCTCACCGGCCCCGGCGAGGGCTTCGCCCGCCGCTGGCGCGAGGCCGCCTTCATCCCGGTGATCACGCCCAGCCTCGTCCAGCTCCGCGCCGCCCTCGCCGGACAGGCCGCGCGCGCCGCATGAGCGGCGTCCCCTCGCTGCGGGCCGAGGGCCTGGACCTCCGCCATCCCGGCGCGGAGCGGCCGGTCCTGGCGGGGCTCGACCTCGAGCTGCATCCCGGCGAGATCGTCGCCGTGCTCGGCCCGAGCGGGGTGGGGAAGTCCAGCCTGCTGCGTGTGCTGGCGGGGCTGGAGAGGCCGAGCGCCGGCCGCGTGACGATGCACGGCGCGCCCCTCACCTCCGTGCATCCGCGCGTTGCCATCGCCTTCCAGGACCCCTCCCTCCTGCCCTGGCTCACGCTGGAGCGGAACGTCGCCTTCGGGCTGGACTTCCGCCACCAGCCCCGGCTGGGCGCCGATCTGCGGCGGGCCCGGGTGGATGCCGCCATCGCCGCTGTGGGGTTGGAGAGGGCGCGGCACCAGCCGCCCTCCGCCCTCTCGGGCGGCATGGCGCAGCGCGCCGCCCTCGCCCGCTGCCTCGCGCGCGAGCCGGAGGTGCTGCTGCTGGACGAGCCCTTCGGCGCGCTGGACGAGGTGACGCGGGAGGAGATGCAGCACCTGCTGCTGCGCCTCGTCCCGCGCTTCCGCACGGCCACGCTTCTCATCACCCACGACATCGACGAGGCCCTTCTCCTCGCCGACCGCGTGCTGCTGCTCGGCGGCGCGCCGGCCGGGGTGATGGGCGAGTGGAGCATCGACCTGCCCCGCCCGCGCGACGAGATGGTCGCGGAGATGGGCGGCCTCCGCGTCGAGATCCTGCGGACCCTGCGCGCCGCCATCCGCCAGCGCCACTGACCCGATGCCATTGACCCGAAGCCGTTGACGAGGAACGCCATGGCCACCGAGATCTTCTCCCGGCGCGACGCCGTGCGGCTCGCGGGCCTGTTCACCGCGGCCGGCGCCGCGCCGCTGCTGCGCGCCGGCGCCGCCCGCGCCCAAGCGACTGGCGCCTCGCCCGACGCGCCGCTGCGGATCGGCTACCTGCCCATCACCGATGCCACGCCGCTGCTGGTGGCCCACAACAACGGGCTGTTCGAGGCCGAGGGCATCCGGGCGGAGAAGCCCACCCTCCTCCGCTCCTGGGCCCAGCTGATCGAGGCCTTCCTCGCGGGGCAGGTGGACGTGGTGCACGTCCTCTCCCCCATGGCCGTCTGGGCGCGCTTCGGCAGCAAGGCCCCGGCGAAGGTGGTGGCCTGGAACCACATGGACGGCTCCGCCCTCACCGTCGCGCCCGAGATCAACGGCATGGCCGATCTCGGCGGCCGGACGGTGGCGGTGCCCTTCTGGTACTCCATCCACAACGTCGTGCTCGGCATGATGCTGCAGGGCGCCGGCCTCACGCCCGTCACGCGGCGCAGCGGCTCGCCCGCGGCGAACGAGGTGAACCTCGTCGTCATGGCGCCCTCCGACATGGTGCCGGCGCTCGCGGCCAAGCGCATCGCCGGCTACATCGTGGCCGAGCCCTTCAACGCCGCGGCCGAGGCGCAAGGGGTGGGCAAGGTGCTGCGCTTCACCGGCGATGTCTGGCGCGACCATGCCTGCTGCGTCGTGCTGATGAACGAGCGCGACCTGGCCTCTCGGCCGGACTGGTCGCAGAAGGTGGTGAACGCGCTGGTCAAGGCGCAGCTCTGGACCCGCGACCACCGCGCCGAGACCGCCCGCCTCCTCTCGCGGGAGGGCGCGAACCGCTACACGCCGCACCCGCTGCCGGTGTTGGAGAAGGTGCTCTCCCCGGCCGGGACGGACCGCGCCGCCTATCTCGCCTCCGGCGCCATCCGCCACGCGGATTGGAGCAACCGCCGCATCGACTTCCAGCCCTATCCCTTCCCCTCCTACACGGAGGAGCTCGTGCGGCGCCTGAAGGGCACGCTGATGGAGGGCGACCGCGCCTTCCTCGACGCGTTGGACCCCGCCGCGGCGGCGCGGGAGCTGGTGGACGACCGGTTCGTGCGCCGGGCGGTCGAGGCGGTGGGCGGTCCCTCGGCCTTCGGCATCCCCGCCGGCTGGACCCGCACCGAGACGATCGCGATCTAGCCGCGCCGCCATGTCCGACCACGCCCTTGCCGGCCGGGAGGCGCGCCCCGCCGCCCGCCTTCCCCGCCGCCCCCGCGCGGGCTCCGCCCCGGGGCGGGTCCTGCTCGGGCTGGCGGGGATTCTCGCCATCCTGGCGGCCTGGTGGACGGGGACGGACCTGCTCGCCCCGGCCGGGAGCATGGCGCGCCGCTTCTCCCCCGGCGGGGCGCTGGCCAGCCTCGCGGCGCTGCTCGCCGAGCCCGACCTCCCTCTGCATGTCTGGGCGAGCCTGCGCCGCGTCCTGTCCGGCCTCGCCCTGGGGCTGCTGGTCGGCGTCCCGCTGGGCCTCGCGATCGGGAGGCTGCGCCTGCTGGAGGCCGCCACCACGCCGGCCTTCCAGTTCCTGCGGATGATCTCGCCCCTGTCCTGGATGCCGCTGGCGGTGATGGTCTTCGGCGTGGGCGACCAGCCCATCCTCTTCCTCCTCGCCTTCGCCGCCGTCTGGCCGATCATGCTGAACACGGCGGCCGGGGTGCGCGGGCTCGATCCCCGCTGGCTCCAGCTCTCCCGCAGCCTGGCCGCGACGCGGTTCGAGACGCTCTGGCGCGTGGTCCTGCCCGGCATCCTCGGCCCGATGCTGACGGGGCTGCGCCTCGCTATCGGCATCGTCTGGATCGTGCTGGTGCCCTGCGAGATGCTCGGCGTCTCCGCCGGGCTCGGCTACATGATCCTCGATGCGCGGGACCGCATGGCCTATTCGGAGCTGATGGCGGTGGTGCTGCTGATCGGCCTGCTCGGCTTCCTTCTCGACGCCGCGGCGCAGGGGCTGCACCGGCTGCGGGGCGGCTAGGCCGCGCCCTTCCGCGACCCGCCGGGGCCGTTGCGATGGTCCATCGCCGCGCGGGGCGGGCCTGTCCCGTGACCTCCGCGCCCGGCCCGCGTTCCCCGGCACGGACACAGCGGCCGGGGGAGAGACATCATGGCTGGAAACAGCGCGCCGGTGCGGGTGAACCGGGCGCCCGTCCTCACCCTCTGGGCGGCGGTCGTCGCGGAACGGCTGGGCCACCCGCCGGACACGGCCCTGAGCCTCGCCAGCATCGTCGCCGGGACGGCGGCGAGGGCCAAGGCGCGCCGCCTCGGCATCGCCGAGGAGGAGCACGACCATGGCAAGGCGCCCCCTCCGGCCAAGCGCGAGACGGTCCGGTTCCTCGGGCGGGACATCCCGATAACGCATGACGAGGACGGCGTCGTGCTCGCCGATGCGGGCGATGGCAGGCCCGCCCCGGCCGCGCCGCCGCGGGCCTATGTCGCCAAGGCGTTCGGGACGCGGCTGGAGGAGGTAAGGGCCGCCATGCGCGACCTCGCCCTCTCCCTGGAGCCGGATGAGCTCAACCGGGTGGGCTTCCATCTCTACGAGCGCTTCCGCCCGGAGGTCCCGGCCGATGCGAGTGGCTGGGGAGCGAAGGGGCTGCTCGACCTGGAGAGGATACGCTCCGCAGCCTCGCACTGATCGCCCGGTGCAGGAGCCGTCATCATTCCTTCACCGTGAAGTCATTCGAATGAATTCTCGGCCGGGCTAAGCTCCCGCCCGAGATGACCGACCTGCGCCCCTCCGCCGACTGGCTCGCCGTCCTGGCCGCGCTCACCGCGGAGATCCGCGAGGGCGTGCTCACCCCGGGCACGCGGCTCGCGACGGAGCCGGCCCTGATGAGCCGCTTCGGCGCCGGCCGGCACAGCGTCCGCCGCGCCATCGCCGCGCTCGAGGCCGAGGGGCTGGTCCGCACGCGCCAGGGCAGCGGCACCTATGTCCGCGAGGCGCCCGTGCTGAACTACCGGCTCTCCGGCCGCACGCGCTTCTCCCAGAACCTGCTGGAACAGGGGCGGGAGCCCTCGGGCCGGGTGCTCGGGGTGGAGGACACCGCCGCGCCGCCGGGGGTGGCGGAGGCGCTGCGCCTCCCGCCGGGCGAGCCGGTCTTCCGCGTCCGGCATCTCGGCCTCGCCGATGGCGTGCCGGTCGACCTCTCCGATGCCTGCTACCCCGCCCGCCGCTTCCCCGGCATGGCGGAGGCCTGGGCGGGGGCGGGCGGCGCCAGCGCCGTGCTCGCGGGCTACGGCATCACCG
Source organism: Muricoccus pecuniae (assembly GCF_014199205.1). Classification (GTDB taxonomy): domain Bacteria; phylum Pseudomonadota; class Alphaproteobacteria; order Acetobacterales; family Acetobacteraceae; genus Roseomonas; species Roseomonas pecuniae. The sequence goes on from NZ_JACIJD010000008.1 coordinate 190,376, forward strand.
ACTACCGACGGGTATCCAGCACCGTGCTCGCGCGCCTTCCCAGCGCCGAGGAGGCGCGGCTGCTGGACCAGCCGGCGGCGCAGCCCGTCCTCGTCGTCCGCAAGGTGGATGCCGACACGGCGGGCGTCCCCATCGCCTTCTCCGAAACCCTCTGGGCCGGGCAGCGCGTGCAGCTCCTGGTCGACCATGCCACGCGCGAGGAGTCCCTTCATGTGGATCGCTGACCTCCGGCTCGTCCTGCCGGACCGTGTCATCCCCGGCGGCGCCGTCCGCATCGAGGGCGGCCGGATCGCGGAGCTGGCCGAGAGCGCGCCGCGCGGCCCCGCGCTGGATGGCGGCGGGCACCTGCTCATCCCCGGCCTCGTGGACCTGCACGGGGACATGATCGAGAAGGAGGTGGAGCCGCGCCCCGGGGCCGCCTTCCCCGTCGACGTCGCCATCGCGGAGCTGGACACGCGGCTGGCCGCCTCGGGCGTGACCACCGCCTATGCGGGCCTCTCCTTCGCCGAGGGCAAGGCGGGGGCGCATCTCCGCACGGAGGACCGGGCGCGCGGCGTGATCGAGGCAGTGGCGCGGCTGCGGGACGGGCTGCGGGTGGACCTGCGCGTCCATGCTCGCTTCGAGGTGACCGTCGCCCGCGCCGAGCCGGTGCTGCGGGACCTGCTGGCGCGCGGCCTCGTCCACCTCGTCTCGCTGACGGACCACACGCCGGGCCAGGGCCAGTACCGGGACATCGAGCAGTATGTCCGCTACCAGACCCGTGCCCATGGCGAGGACGCCGCCGCCGCCGAGGCCCGCGCCCGCCAGCGCATGGCCGCCCCCCCGGCCTGGGAGGTGGCGCGCGGCGTGACGGCGCTGGCCCGCGCCCAGAGCATCCCCATCGCCTCGCATGACGACGACACGCCGGAGAAGGTGCGGCTGATGCAGGGGCTCGGCGCGACGATCAGCGAGTTCCCCGTGACGCTGGAGGCCGCCGCCGAGGCGCGGCGCCTGGGGATGGCGACGATGATGGGTGCGCCGAACGCCCTGCGCGGCGCCTCGATGACGGGCAACGCCACCGCCCTCTCCGTGATGCAGGCCGGGCTGTTGGACGCGCTCGCGGCCGACTACCACCAGGGAGCCATGCTGCCGGCCGTGCTCGGCTGGGTGCGCGAGGATCTGCTGCCGCTGCACGAGGCCGTCGCCCTCGTGACCTGCAACCCCGCCCGCGCGGCGGGGCTGGCGGATCGCGGCGCGGTCGCGCCCGGCGCGCGGGCCGACCTCGTCCTGCTCGACGACAGCGGCGCCGCCCCTCGCCTGCGCGCCGTCTGGCGGGCTGGGCGGATGATCCATTCCGACGGCTGGTCCGGCCGCGCCGCCGCCGCCGTGGCGGAGGCCGCATGAGCGAGGCGACCACCGAGCAGCGCCGGGGCTGGATGGGCGTGCTCGCCCGCGCCGGCGCGAAGGGCATCCTCCCGCGGCTGGAGGGCGCCCCGCCCCTGCCGCCCCATTCCCGCCTGCGCGGCCCCGAGATCGGGCTGACCATGCTGCGCGGCCGCGCCGGCGGCGACGGCGCGCCCTTCAACCTGGGCGAGATGACCGTCACCCGCTGCGCCGTGCGGCTGGAGGACGGGCGGGTGGGCCACGCCTACCTCGCCGGGCGTGACATGCGCGGGGCCGAGCTGGCCGCGGTGCTGGACGCCGCGCTGCAGGACCCCGAGCGCCGCCCCGGCCTAATGCGGGCGGTGGTGGACCCGCTGGCGGCCGAGCAGGCCGCGGCGCGGGAGGCATCGGCGCGCAAGGCGGCCGCGACACGGGTGAGATTCCTGACCATGGCGAACATGCGATGAGCGCGCGCGATCGGCTCAGGCCCCCCGTGGCCGCGACGGCGGGCACCCTCCTCCCCGGCTTCGCCGACCCCGTGCTTGACGCGCAGTCGGCCTTCCGGGCCGTGCTGGAGGCAATGGCCCGCCCCGGCCGGGTGCAGCGCCTCCCGCGCCCGCCCGCGCCCCCGGCGCCGATCCTTCCCGCGGCCGGTGCCGTCCTGCTGGCCCTGGTGGATTCGGCCACGCCCGTCCTCACCGATGCCGGGGCGGAGGCCGAGGCCTGGCTGCGCTTCCACGCCGGCTGCCCCCTCGCCGACGGCCCCGCCGAGGCCGACTTCCTGCTGGCGACCGGCACCCCGCCCCCCCTCGCGGCCCTGCGCGCGGGCACGGACGAGGATCCGCAGCTCTCCGCCACGCTCATCCTCCAGGTGCAGGCGCTTGAGGAGGGAAGCGGCTGGCGCCTGACGGGGCCGGGGATCGAGCGCGAGCACCGGCTGCGCGTCGCCGGCGCGCCGCCCGGCTTCATCGCGGAGCGGACCGCGAACGCGGCGCTCTTTCCGCGCGGCGTGGACGTGATCCTCTGCGCCGGGGACCGGGTCGCCGCCCTGCCCCGCACCACCCGGATCGAGGAGGGCTGAGCCCGTGTATGTCGCGGTGAAGGGCGGCGAGGCCGCCATCTCGAACGCCCATGCCTGGCTGGCCGAGGAGCGGCGCGGCGATCCCGCCCTGCCCGAGATCGGCACGGAGCAGATCGGGGAGCAGCTCACCCTCGCGGTGGACCGGGTGATGGCGGAGGGGTCCTGCCACGATCCCAGCCTCGCGGCGCTGGCCATCAAGCAGGCGCGCGGCGACCTGATCGAGGCGATCTTCCTCCTCCGGGCCTATCGCACCACCCTCCCGCGCTTCGGCACGAGCCTGCCGCTGGACACGGGGGAGATGCGGGTGCGCCGCCGGATCTCGGCCACCTACAAGGACCTGCCGGGCGGCCAGGTGCTCGGCCCGACCTTCGACTACACCCACCGCCTGCTCGACTTCGCCCTCGCCGCCGAGGGCCACGCGCCGCCGCCCGCGCCCGAGGCCGAGCCCGGGGAGGACGCGGCCTGCCCGCGCGTGACCGGGATGCTGGCCGATGAGGGGCTGATGGCGGGTGAGGAACCCTCGGAAGCCGAGCCGGGCGACCTGACCCGCACCCCCCTCTCCTTCCCCGCCGGCCGGGCGCTGCGGCTGCAGAACCTCGCCCGCGCGGATGAGGGCTTCCTCCTCTCCATGGCCTACTCCACCCAGCGCGGCTACGGCGCGAACCACCCCTTCGTGGGCGAGCTGCGCCAGGGGGAGGTGACGGTGGAGATCGTCCCGCCCGAGCTGGGCTTCCCGATCGAGATCGGCGAGATCACCGTGACGGAGTGCCAGATGGTGAATCAGTTCCACGGCTCCCGCACCGAGCCGCCGCAGTTCACCAGGGGCTACGGCCTCGTCCTCGGCCGCACGGAGCGGCGGGCGATGTCCATGGCGCTGGTGGACCGCGCGCTGCGCGCGGCGGAGCTGGGCGAGGAGGTGGTGGCGCCCGCGCAGGACGAGGAATTCGTCCTCTCCCACTCCGACAACATCGAGGCGACCGGCTTCCTGGAGCACCTGAAGCTACCCCACTACGTCGACTTCCAGAGCGAGCTGGAGATCGTGCGCGCCATGCGCGCCGCCGCCAGCCCCCCGGCGATGCCCCCGGTAATGAAGGAGGCCGCGGAATGAGCACCCCAATGCCGGAGAGCGGCTACAACTTCGCCTATCTCGACGAGGGCACGAAACGGATGATCCGCCGCGCCCTGCTGAAGGCGGTCGCGGTGCCCGGGCACCAGGTGCCCTTCGGCTCGCGCGAGATGCCCCTGCCCTATGGCTGGGGCACGGGCGGCATCCAGGTGACGGCCGCGGTGATCGGGCCGGAGGATACGCTGAAGGTCATCGACCAGGGCGCCGATGACACGACCAACGCCGTCTCCATCCGCCGCTTCTTCGCCCGCGTCGCCCCGGGGCTGCGCACGACGGAGCGCACGGCGGAGGCGACGGTGATCCAGACGCGCCACCGCATCCCCGAGACGCCGCTGAGCGAGGGGCAGGTGATGGTCTACCAGGTGCCGCAGCCCGAGCCGCTCTACAAGCTGGAGCCCCGCCGCGCCGAGACGCGCCGCCTGCACGCGCTGGCCGATTACGGGCTGATGCAGGTGAAGCTCTACGAGGACATCGCGCGCCAGGGCCGCGTCGGCTCCTCCTACGACCATCCCGTGATGGTGGGCGGGCGCTACCTCATGGCGCCCTCCCCCATTCCGGCCTTTGACAACCCGAAGATGCACATGTCGCCCGCGCTCCAGCTCTTCGGCGCGGGGCGCGAGCGGCGGCTTTACGCCGTGCCGCCCTACACCGAGGTGCGCAGCCTCGACTTCGAGGATCATCCCTTCGAGCCGCTGCGCGCCAACGGCCATTGCGCGCTCTGCGGCGCGCGCGACACCTATCTCGACGAGATGATCACGGACGACCGCGGCGGGCGCCTCTTCGTCTGCTCGGACACGGATCACTGCGCCACGCGGCGCGAGGAGAAGGCGGCATGAGCGACGATCCCATCCTCTCGGCCCGCGGCCTCTCCCTCTCCTTCGGCGCCGTGCGCGCGCTCGACGGCGTCTCGCTCGATCTCTGGCCCGGCGAGGTGCTCGCGATCGTCGGCGAGTCCGGCTCGGGCAAGTCCACCCTGCTGCGCGTGATGGCCGGAGAGGCGCGGCCCGATGCCGGCGCCGTCACCTATAGGGATACTCTCGGCGCATCGATGGAGGTGCACGGCATGGGCGAGCCCGCCCTGCGCCGCCTCGCCCGCACCGAATGGGGCTTCGTGCGGCAGGACGCGCGCGAGGGGCTCCGCATGGGCGTCTCCGCCGGCGGCAATGTCGGGGAGAGGCTGATGGCCACCGGCGCGCGCCACTACGGCAGCATCCGCGAGGAGGCCGCGCGCTGGCTGGAACGGGTGGAGATCAGCCCCTCGCGCATCGACGACCGGCCCGGCACCTTCTCCGGCGGGATGCGGCAGCGGCTGCAGATCGCGCGCACCCTCGTCACGCGCCCGCGCCTGGTCTTCATGGACGAGCCGACGGGCGGGCTGGACGTTTCCGTCCAGGCGCGACTGCTCGACCTCATCCGCGGGCTGGTGAGCGACCTCGGCATCGCCGTCGCCCTCGTCACCCACGACATCGCCGCGGCGCGGCTGCTGGCGCATCGCCTCGTCGTCATGCGCGAGGGGCGGATCGTGGAGGAGGGGCTGACCGACCGCGTGCTGGACGATCCCCGCCATCCCTACACGCAACTCCTCGTCTCCTCGGTGCTCGCGGCATGACCGGCTGGATCCTCCGGGCCGAGGGCCTGACGAAGGGCTTCACCCTGCACCTGCAGGGCGGCACCCGCATCCCCGTGCTGCGCGACGCCGCGCTCACCGTGGAGCCGGGCGAGTGCGTCGCCCTCTCCGGCCCGTCCGGCGCGGGCAAGTCCACGCTGATGCGGCTGCTCCAGGGCAATTACGGCGCGGATGCCGGCAGCATCCTGCTGCGCCGCCCCGATGGGGGCGTCTCGGACCTCGCCACCGCCCCCCCGCGCGAGGTGAACGCCCTCCGGCGCGACACCATCGGCCATGTCAGCCAGTTCCTGCGCGTGATCCCCCGCGTGCCGGCGCTGGAGGTCGTCGCGGCGCCGCTGATCGCGCGCGGTATGGCGCGGGAGGAGGCGCTGGACCGCGCGCGCGCCCTGCTCCGCCGCCTGAACCTGCCGGACCGGCTGCACGGCCTGCCGCCCGCCACCTTCTCCGGCGGGGAGCAGCAGCGCGTGAACCTCGCCCGCGGCTTCATCGCGCCCTTCCCCCTCATGCTGCTGGACGAGCCGACCGCGAGCCTCGACGCCGCCAACCGCGAGGTCGTCATCGCCCTGATCGGCGAGGCGAAGGCGCGCGGCGCGGGGCTGGTCGGCATCTTCCACGACCTCGACGTGCGGGACCGCGTGGCCCACCGCGTTGTGGAGGTCGCGCCACTGCGCGAGGCGGCTTGAGCGGGCGGCTGGTCGCCGTCGTCGGCCCCTCCGGCGCGGGCAAGGACACGCTGATGGAGGCCGCGCGCGCCGCGCTGGCGGGCGATCCCGGCTTCGCCTTCCTGCGCCGCGTGGTGACCCGCCCCGCCGATGCGGGCGGCGAGGACCATATCGCGGCGACGCCGGAGAGCTTCGCCGCGATGCGGGAGGCGGGCGAGTTCGCCCTCTCGTGGGAAGCGCACGGCTTGCTCTACGGCGTGCCGCGCGCGCCGCTGGAGGCTGTTCTGGCAGTCGGGGGAACGGCGGTGGCAAATCTCTCCCGTGCCGTGCTGCCCGAGGCATCGGCGCGCTTCCCGCTTCGCGTGCTGGAGATCACCGCGCCCCTGCCGCTGCGGGCCGAGCGCCTCGCCTCACGCGGGCGGGAGAGCCTGGAGGAGGTAACGCGCCGCCTCGCGCGGCAGGCGCCGCTCCCGGCCGGCTTGGACGTGGAGACAGTGGTGAACGACCGCAGCCTGGACGAGGGCGTCGCGCGCGTGCTCGCGGGGCTCCGCGCTGCCTGATCCGGCGCGGGCGCGCGAAGGCGCCCGGCAGTCGCCTCAGCGACGCCCGATCAGCGCCGCGCGAAGCCGGCCGGAGACGGCGTCGATCGCCATCACCATCACGAGGATCAGCAGCACGATGAAGGAGACCGCGCCCCATTCGAGGGTGCGGATCATCTCCGACAGCATCAGCCCGATCCCGCCCGCGCCCACGATGCCGATGATCGTGGAGGAACGAGTGTTGGACTCGAACATGTAGAGTACGTGCCCCGCCATGACCGGCAGCACGGCGGGCAGGACGCCGAAGCGGATGCCGTGCAGCCTGCCGCCGCCCGAGGCCGCGACGCCCTCCACCGGCTTGCGGTCCGCCGCCTCGATCGCCTCCGAGAAGAGCTTGCCGAAGGTGCCGATGTCGCTCGTCAGGATGGCGAGCACGCCCGCGAAGGGGCCGAGCCCGACCACGCTCACCCAGATCAGCGCCCAGATCAGCGCGTCGATGCCGCGGATCCCGTCCAGGACACGGCGGGAGAGGAAGTGGACGAGACGGTTGAACGAGGTGTTCCTGGCCGCGAGGAAGCCGAGCGGAAGGGCGATCGCCGCCGCGCCGAGCGTGCCGAGGAAGGCTATGGCCAGCGTCTCCGCTAGGCCGCGCAGCACGAGCAGGGCGCGGGACCAGCTTCCGGGGTCCGGTGGAAGCATCAGGCCGAGGAAGTGTACGAGCTGCCCGAAGCCGCTCGCCAGCCGCGCGGGCGCGAACTCCAGGCGCCAGAGGCCGTAGCCCAGCAGTCCCGCCGCGGCCAGGAACAGGGCGATCGAGCGGAGGCGGGCGGGCGGGAGCGCGCGGAAGACCGCTGGATGACGCGCGGTGATGCCGGCCAGATCGGCGATGGCGGCATCGTGCAGCGAGGCGGGGCGGCTCATGCGCGGCTCTCCATGCCGCCGATCAGGCGGTGGCGCAGCCGCTCCGTGCCGAGATCGATCAGCATCACGGTCAGGATGATCAGCAGCAGCAGCGCCGCGACATCGTTGTAGTAGAACTTCCGGATCGCCTCGATCAGGTCCTGCCCGATGCCGCCCGCGCCGACGAAGCCGAGGACGGAAGCCTGGCGCACGTTCACCTCGAAGCGGAGCAGGGCGAGGCTCGCGAAGCCGGGCAGCACCTGCGGCAGGGCGGCGAAGCGCACGATCGCGGGCCATGAAGCGCCGGAAGCCATCGCGCCCTCCACGGGCCGCATGTCGATGTTCTCGACCACTTCCGAGAAGAGCTTGCCGAGCGCGCCCATGCTGTGGATCGCGAGCGCCAGCACGCCCGGAACGGGGCCGAGGCCGAAGGCGATGACGAAGACGAGCGCGAAGACGATGTCCGGCACCGTCCGGCAGAATTCGAGGAAGCGCCGCGCCGCGCCGCGCGCCCAGGGGTTCCGCATGAGGTTGGCCGCCGCGACGAAGGAGAGCAGCCCCCCGCCGATCGCACCGAGCGCCGTGCCGACATAGGCGATCAGCAGCGTGTCACCGAGAAGCGGCAGCCACTTGTGCCAGCCCCAGAACCACTCGGCCGGGTCGGTCCATACACGGCCGCCGCCGCCCTCGAGCGCGGTGATGCGGTCGAAATAGCCGAAGAAGGCGCCGCCATGTTCCAGGAGCCGCGCGGGATCCACCTCGGCCACGCGCCCGGCCAGGAGGGCGAGCGCGGCGACAGCAAGGGCCAGGGCCAGCGCCCGGCGGCGGGGCCCGCGCGAGGCGGCGCGGTAGCCGTCGAGCAGTTCCGACAGGCGGTCATCGGGCAGGCGGGTCAGCGAGGTGGCCAATGACTCGGCTCCTGGTAACGCGTGGGCCGCGCCGGCGGGAACCGGCGCGGCATGGGGCCGAGGGCGATCAGTTGCGGCGGCGCAGCCCGTCCACGAAGCGGTTCAGCTCGATGATCGGGTTGTAGTCGGCGTTCGTCGCGGGCTGCCAGGGCGCCTGCTTGCCGTCGGTGATGCGGCGGAAGCCGGCGGGATCGCGCTCCGGCATCTCCAGCACCGCCGCCTGGATCGCGCTGCGCAGGTCCTGCGGCAGGCTGTCGAGAAGGGCCATGGGGGAGTTCACGATCTGCTCGGACTTGAAGATGATCCGGAAGTCTTCCGCCCTCACCATCTCCTTGCGCGCCATGCGGAGCAGGTTGCTCTCCGTTTCGTCGTTCCACCAGTTGGCGCACATGTCCACCGTGCCCTGGTTGAGCGCGATCACCGCGTTCTCATGGCTCCCGGCATAGACGACGCGGCCGAAGAAGCTCTCCGGCGTGATGCCCATCTTGCTCAGGGCGAAGCGCGGCACGTTGTTGCCGGAGGTGGAGTTCGGGTCCACCAGGCCGAGGTTCTTGCCGCGCAGGTCCTCGATCTTCTGATAGGGGCTGCTGGCCTTCACGTAGAAGACGGAGTGGTAGCCCTTCGTGCCGTCGAGATTCACCTCGATCGCGAAGGCGGTGATGCGCGCTCCCGTCATCAGCGCGCGCGCGAAGGAGGACGGGCCGTAGGAGGCGATGTGGATGTTGCCCGCGCGCTGCCCCTCAATGACCGCCGCGTAGTCGTTCGCGATGCGGAGCGTTACCTTCGTGCCGAGGCGCTGGGAGAGATAGTCGGTGAAGGGCGCCCAGCGCTCGGTGACGCCCGACGCGTTCTCCGACGGGATGATCGCGAAGACGAGCTCGGGGAAGCGGGAGGCGAAACCCGCCTGGGCACGGGCGATGGCCGGGGTGCCGAGGGCGGCGGTGGCCGCCATGAGGGCGCGGCGGTTCAGCATTTTCGTCAACTCCTGTGGATCGGCGGGCGAGGTGCTACCCGCCCGTGGTCAGTTCGGGAGCAGCAGGGGCGCGGGCGACGCACGCTCCGGCCTCGGGCCAGCCCCGCCCGCGGCACCGCCCTCCAGGCCGTAGAGCTTGCGCGCCGCCTCCGCGTCGAGTTCGCCCGGCGGGCCGTCGAAGACGAGGCGGCCGGCCGAGAGGCCGACGAGCCGGTCGCAATAGCCCCGTGCGATGTCGAGCGCGTGCAGGTTGCACAGCACGGTGATGCCAAAGTCGCGGTTGATGCGCGCCAGCGCGTCCATGACGATGCGCGTGTTGCGGGGGTCGAGCGAGGCGATGGGCTCGTCGGCCAGAATGATATCGGGCTCCTGCACCAGGGCGCGAGCGATGGCGACGCGCTGCTGCTGCCCGCCCGAAAGGCTCTCGGCGCGCTGCGAGGCCAGCTCGGCGATGTCGAACCGCTCCAGCGCCGAGAGGGCGATCGCCCGGTCCTCGGCGGACCAGAGGCGGAGGAGCGCGCGCGGGGTGGAGACGTGGTTCAGCCGCCCCATCAGAACATTCGTGAGCACGTCCAGGCGGCCGGAGAGGTTGAAGCCCTGGAAGACCATCGCGCAGCGGCCGCGCCAGTCCCGCAGCTCCCGCCCGCGCAGCCGCGTGACGTCCCGCCCGTCCCAGAGCACGCGCCCGGCGCTGGGATCGGCGAGGCGGTTGACCATCCGCAGCAGGGTGGACTTGCCCGCGCCCGAGCGGCCGATCACGCCGACGAAGCTGCCGCGCGGCACCTCCAGGCAGACATCGTCCACCGCGATGCGGCCGTTGTAGCGGCGGGTGAGGCCTTCGATGATGAGCATGGGCCGGCGACTTAGCCCGCTCAGCTGACCGGCCGATGACGGCGGGATGACGGATCGGTGACGACACTTCCCGCCGCCACTCAGGTCACCCTTGGGAGGTCGGCCCGCCGGTGCCGGCGGGCCGACCCTAGATCAGCCGCCGGCGATGCCCTGGACGATGATCCCCGTGCCGCCGCAATTCCCGCAGGCGCCCTTCGCGACGCGCCCCGTGCCCTGGCATTCCGGGCAGATGCCGTCCCCGGTTCCCGGCGTGCCGGGCGCGGCCTCGTCCCCGGGGTTCAGGCCGGCCTGGGAGAGAGAGGCGGAGGTGTCCCCGGGGGGCGTCGCCGGCGGCTGCCCCTCGGAACCGACCTCCTGCTCGGCCTGGGACCAGTGCTGCTGCTCCCGTCCCTCGGGCCGGCCTTCCTGCTCCCATATGGCATGGGCCCGTTCACGTACGCGGCGATCGTCCTGCATGGCGTCCCATCCGGGTAAAGGAGGATTCTGACATGGTGCGCCGCTGGGCGGCTTTCACCTGTCGCAATCCCGGAGCGGGACTCAGGGCCGAAAGGCGGCCCGGACCCTCAAGGGGAGGCGTCGTCGAACAGGGCGACGCCGATCAGCTCCGAGAGCTCCCGCCCATCCGCCGAGACGGGGAGGATCAGCCGCTCGAACCTCAGGGGCACGCCATCCCCGAGGTCGTAGCGCGCCGCCTGGTAGAGCGGCCGCAGGGTGCGGGCGCAGCGGCGATAGGCGCCCTCCAGCGAGCCCAGCACCTCCGCCTGGGCGCCCGGCGTCGCCATGCCGCCCGGCAGGGGATGGCCGAGCCGCTCCGCCAGCGCCTCTCCCACCCAGCGATAGCTGAACCGGGGCGGCTCGCCGGGCAGGACGTCGGCGACGAAGCTGTGCGGCAACAGGTCGAAGGCGGCGGGATCGACGCTCCCCGGACGGGGAAGCACGGCCGGCCCGCTCCGTGCGGCCTCCCAGGCGAGGTAGAGGCGGCGCATCGCCGGGGTGCGGAGCCGCGCGAGCAGCCGCTCGTCCCCCGCGCTGGGGCGGGACCAGCGCCCGAGCCCTTCCAGCACCGCGGCGCCGAGCGCGGGGATGCCGAAGGGCTTGCGCAGCACCGGGCCCGGCGGCTGCTCCGCTCCCGGCGAATGGGCCGTGAGGAAGAGCACGGGCAGGTCCGGCCGCTCCGCGCGAAGACGGCGGGCGAGGGTGGGACCATCCACGCCGGGCATCGTCACGTCCGTCACCAGCATGTCGCAGCGGTCCAGCGTGTGTACCAGCGCCGCGGCGGCCTCGGCATTGGCGGCTTCGGCCACGGTGTAGCCGAGCTCGCGCAGCAGGGCCGCGGTCATCGCGCGCACCTGCTCGTCATCCTCGGCGAGCAGGAGGGTGGCGTTGCCGTGCAGGGCGGCGTCGGGCCCCTCATCCTCGCCGAGGTCGATGCCCTCGTCCTCCAGCGCCGCGCGGGGGAGGATGATGCGGATGGCCGTTCCCTCGCCCGGCCGGCTCTCGATCGCCAGCGCGCCGCCGCTCTGCACCGCGAAGCCGTGGACCATGGCGAGGCCGAGCCCGGTGCCCTTGCCCTGGGGCTTGGTGGTGAAGAAGGGCTCGGTCGCGCGGGCGACGACCTCGGGCGGCATGCCCGCGCCCGTGTCGCGCACGGCGACCTCGACATACTCCCCGGGCGGGAGATGCGCGGGGCGCTCCGGCCGCGGCAGGTTGCGCGCCGCGATGGTGAGGGTGCCCTGCCCCTCCATCGCGTCCCGTGCGTTCACCGCGAGGTTGAGCAGCGCGACCTCCAACTGGTGCGCGTCCGCCAGCACGGGCCAGATCCCGGGCGGCAGCTCCAGCGCGCAGCGGATGCCCTGGCCGATGGCGTGGCAGATCAGGTCCTCGGCGCCCAGCATCACGGAGGCGAGGTCCAGGACCTCGGGGCGCAGCTCGCCCCGCCGCGCGAAGGTCAGGAGCTGCGACACGAGCTTGCGCGCCCGCTCCGCCGACTGCTCGCCGCGGGCCACGACCTCAAGGATGGCCGGCGAGTCCGTCCGGCGGCGGATGAGGCTGTAGCTCCCGAAGACGGCGGCGAGCACGTTGTTGAAGTCGTGCGCGACGCCGCCAGTGAGCTGGCCCAACGCCTCCAGCTTCTGCGCCTGGAGCAGCGCGGACTGCGCCTCCTCCCGGCGCTGGATCTCGGCGCGCAGCTCCTGCGCCGCATCGCTCAGCGCGCGCGTGCGCTCGGCCACCCGCGCCTCCAGCTCCTGCGCCTGGCGGGCGGCGGCGGCGCGGGCGGCCACGATCTCGGAGATGTCGGTGGAGGTGCCGAACCAGCGATGGACCTCGCCCCTGGTACCCCGCACGGCGAGGGCGCGGGCCAGGACCCAGCGATAGGTCCCGTCGCGGTAGCGCAGGCGGTGCTCCATCTCGAAGGGCTCGCCCGTCTCCCTCGCCCGGTTCCAGGCTTCGCGCAGCGCCGGGAGGTCGTCGGGGTGGATGATGTCCTCGCGCGCGAAGCTGCCGAGGGTGCCGGGGTCGCGGCCGGTGAACTCGTAGGCGCGCGCGTTCCAGTAGTCCGTGCGGCCATCGGGCCCGGCGGACCAGGCCATCTGCGGCATGGCGTCCGCGACGGCGCGGAAGCGCGCCTCGCTCTCGATGCGCGCCTGCTCGGCCTCGGCACGCTCGGTCACGTCGGTGACCACGCCGCTCATTCGCAGCGGCGCGCCGTCCTCGCCCCGCAGCGTCACCGCGCCCTGGGAGCGGAGCCAGCGGAATCCGCCTCCGGGCAGTGGGATGCGGTACTCCACGTCAAAGCCTTCCCCCTCCCCTCCGGCAACGGCGCGGCCGATCGCCGCTTCCACCGCCGCCCGGTCCTCCTGGTGGACGAGGGCGAGGAAGTCGCTCTTGCTCCCGACCTCCCCGGGCGCGCGGCCGTAGAGCGCCTCGAAGCCCGGCGAGTTCACCTGCCGGTCCGTCGCCGCCTCCCAGTCCCAGGTGCCGATGCCGCCCACGGAGACGGCGCGGGCGAAGCGCGCCTCGCTCTCGCGCAGCGCGTCCTCCGCCGCGCGGCGGGCGGTGATGTCCTGATGCGTGCCGACGGCGCGCAGCGGCCTTCCGTCCTCGCCGCGCTCCACCAGCTTGCCACGGCTGAGCACCCATACCCAGTGGCCGTCACGGTGGCGCAGGCGGTGCTCGCCTTCGTAGAGGGGCGTGCGCCCGGCGAGGTGGTCCTCCAATACCCAGGTGATGGCGGGCATGTCGTCGTGATGGACCAGCCGCTCCCAGGAGCGGATATGCGGTTCGATCTCTCCCTGCGCGTAGCCGAGCATGGTGCACCAGCGCTCGCTGAACCAGACCTCGCCCGTCTCGACATTCCAGTCCCAGAGCCCGGCATCCGTGCCCTGGAGCGCGAGGTCCATCCTCTCCTTCGCCTCCCGCAGCGCCGCTTCCGCTTCCCGGCGCTTCGTGACGTCCCGCATCACGCCGATCTGGCGCAGCCCGACCCCGCTCGCCTCGTCGCGGGCGACGATGCGGCTGTGGGAGTTGATCCAGCGGACCGCGCCGTCCGACGCCCGGCGGATGCGGAACTCGAGGTCCGGCAAGGGCCCCTCCAGCGTCCGCGCGCGGGCGAGCGCGGCGCCCGCCCGCTCCCGGTCATCCTCGTGGATGAGGCCCATCAGCAGGTCCGCCGTGACCTGCCGCCCCCTCTCCAGCCCCCAGAGGTCATAGGCCGTGTCGGACCAGTGGCGGAGGCCCGTGACGAGATCCAACTCCCAGGCGCCGATGCCGCCGGCCTCCTGGGCGAGGCGCAGGCGTTCCTCGCTGTCGCGCAGCGCCGCCTCGGCCTCGCGTCGCGCGGTGAGATCCACGACGAAGGTGGCGGCGAGGCCGATCGCGCGGTCGGTGAGGCCGAAGGAGAGCAGCACCGGCACCCGCGTGCCGTCCGGCCGGACATACTCCTTCTCGTAGGGCCTGCAGCGGCCGCGCGCCACGGCCTCGGCGATCGCCCGCTCATCGCGGCCGATCCACTCGTCCGGCGTGATCTCGTCCCACCGGATGCGGCCGGCTTCCAGGTCGGCCCGGTCGCGCCCGATGATGCGGAGGAAGGCGTTGTTCGCCTCGTGCACCCGCCCACCCGTGTCGGAGATGATGACGCCGATGGGGCTGCTCTCGAAAAGCGCGCGCAGGCTGGCATCGGCGCGCTCGCGCCCGGCGATCGCGGCCGAGAGGGCAGCGGCGAGGTCGTCGGCCTCGCGCAGGCCGGTCGTGCCGGGCGGGGCACCCGCCCCCATCGCCGTCTCGGCGACCTTGCCGAAGGAGGCGACGATGCGGCGGGCCCTGAGAAGGGCGAGGCCGAGCCCCGCCGCCAGCACGCCGCCGCCGACCAGCACCGCCCGGAGCAGCGCTGCCTGGAAGGGCGCGAGAAACACCTCCTCCGGCACGTCCAGCTTCACGATGAAGCCGCTCGCCGGTGCGTGGGCGAAGGCGATCACCGAGGGCACGCCCTCCAGCGTGCGCGTGCCGCGCGGGGCGAGGCCGGCCGGGGCGCCGCGGATCGCCTCCAGCACCGCGGGCATCGGCAGCTTGCCCAGCGTCTCAGCGTCGCGGAAGGAGCGGGCGACGGTCAGGCCCTGGCGGTCCTGCACCGAGGCAAAGGCGCCGGGCGGCAGGCTCGCCGCGGTGACGATGTCCAGCAGCCGGGCCCGCGGCAGCGTGACGGAGATGGCCCCGGACGATCGCGTCGCCTCGTCGCCGGCCGTGAGGGGAACGGCGACGCCGACGGCAACCCCCTTCCCCCCGGGGAGGGCGATGAGGTCCGATTTCCGGGGCTGGCCGCTCGCGATGGCGGCGCGGACATAAGCAAGGTCCGGCGCGTCCCGCCGCGTCTCCTCCCCGGGCCGGGCCGGGCCGAGGAGGCGAAGCCCCGACAGGTCGTACAGCGCGATCTCCGTGCCGCCGCCGGAGATCAGGTTTCGCGCCGCGCTCATCTCCTGGGCGAAGGCGGACAGGTCCCCGCGGGCGAGCGCGGAGGATGCCGCCAGGGTGAGCGCCGCGGTTTCCACGCGGTCGAACTCGCCATCGACGAGCCGCGCGAGGCTTCGCGCCTGCTCGACGAGCTGAGTCTCGGCCCTGTCGCGGTCCGCCTCGTATTCGAGCCTCAGCGCGCCGGCGCCGAGGAGGATGAGAGGCACGGAAACGGCGCCGACCAGGAGGACGAGCCGGAGGGAGAGAGGCGAGCCCTGGCGTGGCGTGTCTGCCGGCACGGGCCGTGCCCGCGCGGATGGCTCCCTGTTCCCCACGTCCATGGGGCGGGAACCGCTCAAGGATGCCTGACCCTGCTCGTTCCTCAGCGGCAAAGCTGCTCACCCTGGACTACGGCGACCGCTCCAAGGCGTGAAGCCCCGGCCGCCATCACGGGGCGGAGACCATGTGAGCCGGGCAGGGCAAAGTCAACATGTCGCGACGGGAATCCCGGCGCCCCGGTTCCCTCGTGAGCGTCCGGCCGGGGCGACCGGGGCCCCGCCCCGGTGCGGCTGTTCCCCGCCCTCCGGAGCCGCGGACCTGCGACAGCGCAGGCCCGCGACCGGTTCAGCCAGGCCTATTCGCGCGCGATGCCGAGTTCCTGCAGCACGCGCTTGTTGCTCTCGCTCTCCTCGGCGAAGCGCGCGCGGAACTCCGCCCCGCTCAGATAGCTCGGCACCGAGTTGAGCCGCACCGCCGCCGTGCGGAAACTCTCGCTGGCCACGGCCTCGCCGCAGGCGCGCTGGATCGCCGCCGCCACGTTGTCCGGCAGACCCGCCGGGGCCACGAGGCCGCCGGCCGAGCTGCCGACGATGGGATAGCCGGCCTCCGTCACCGTCGGCACCTCCGTCAGGCCGGGCACCCGTGCCGCGTTGAACACCCCGGCGACGGGCAGGCCGGTGGAGGCGGGGATCGAGGGGCTCTCGACGAAGGCCATGATCTGCCCGCCGAGCGCGGCCTGCGCCATCGGCCCCGCGCCGGTGAAGGGGACGTGCAGCGCCTCCACCCCGGCCCCGCGCAACAGCCGGGCCAGGAGGATGTGCTGCGTGCTCCCCTGCCCCGGCGAGCCGAAGACGAGCGCTTCCTTGCCCCGGCGGCCATAGGCGACCATGCCCGCGATGTCGCGGAACGGCGTGTCGCGCCCGAGCACCAGCACCTGCGGGTTGTCATAGACGAGGCAGAGGAACCGGAAGCTCTCCAGCGAGTAGCTCAGCGGCACGAGATGCGGCTGCGCGGTGAGCGGCGTGTTGGGCGAGAGGCCGATGGTGTAGCCGTCCGGCCTCGCCCGCGCGATCTCCGCATCGCCGATCGTGCCCGAGGCGCCGCCGCGATTCACGATGACGACGCTCTGGCCGAGCGCCTGCGAGAGGGCGGGTTGCAGGGCGCGCGCCATCAGGTCCGTGTTGCCGCCCGGGGGATAGGGCACGATCAGCTGGACCGGGCGCGAGGGATAGCTCTCCTGCGCCGCCGCGCCCGTGGCCAGGGCCATCAGCAGGAGAGCGAGGGAACCAACGCCCCGGCGCCGCAACGCGCACCGCCAACCGACTGCCATATCGTCCTCCCCGTTATCGGTGCGGGGAGACTAGGGGGATGTCGCACGCCGTGACCAGAGGCGGGCGTCACACGGGAGGCGTCCAGCCTCTCCCGGGGATGCTCTCCAGCAGCGCGCGGGTGTAGGCGTGCCTCGGCGCGTCGAAGACCTGCGCCGTCGCGCCCTGCTCCACGATCGCGCCCCGCTGCATCACCGCCACCCTGTCGCAGATCTCGGCCGCGACGCGCAGGTCGTGGGTGATGAAGAGCATGGTGAGGCCCAGGCGCTTGCGGATGTCCGCCAGGAGGGCGAGCACCTGCGCCTGCACCGAGACGTCGAGCGCCGAGACGGGTTCGTCGGCGATCAGCAGCTCCGGCTCCATGGCCAGGGCGCGCGCCAGGCCGATCCGCTGCCGCTGCCCACCGGAGAACTCATGGGGGTAGCGGTCCATGGCGCCGGGATCGAGCTGCACGAGACGCAGCAATTCCCGCGCGCGCTCCAGCGCGGCAGCGCGCGGGACACCGTGGGTGACCGGCCCTTCCGCGATCGCCTCGCCGACGGACCGGCGCGGATTCAGCGAGGCATAGGGATCCTGGAACACCATCTGAATGCGGCGCCGGAAAGGCTTCCACGCCTCCCGCCCGAGCGGCCGCAGATCGGTGCCGTGGAACAGGATCTCCCCCTCCTCCGGGCGCACCAGCCGCACGATCGCGCGGGCCAGGGTGGACTTGCCCGAGCCGCTCTCGCCGACGATGCCGAGCGTCTCGCCGCGCCGAAGATCCAGGTCCGCGTCGTGGACGGCCTTGAAGGACTGGCCCTTGCCGAACAACCCGCCGCCGCGATGATAGGTTTTCCGCACGCCGCGCAGGGAAAGGATCGGCTCGCCGGGCGCCACGGCCTCGCGCTTCGCGGCACTCCCGCGCGGAACGGCAGCGATGAGAGCACGGGTGTAGTCGTGCCGCGGGGCGTTCAGCACCTCGGCCGCCGTGCCGCTCTCCACCACGCGGCCGCGCTGCATCACCGCCACCCTGTCCGCGATCTCGGCCACCACGCCGAAGTCGTGGGTGATGAACATCACCCCCGTCCCGCGCCGGCCCTGCACCTCCCGGATCAGGCGCAGGATCTGCATCTGCGTCGTCACGTCGAGCGCGGTCGTCGGCTCGTCCGCGATCAGCAGGGCCGGCTCCAGCGCAAGCGCCATGGCGATCATCACCCGCTGCCGCTGGCCGCCGGAGAGCCGGAAGGGGTAAGAGCGCGCGAGGTTCCCGGGATCCGGCAGGTTGACCGCCTCGAGCAGTTCGGGAACCCGCCTCGCGGCCTCCGCCGCGGCGCCGTGCACGCGCATCGCCTCGGCAATCTGGTCGCCCACCCGCATGAGCGGGTTCAGCGCCGTCATGGGCTCCTGGAAGATCATCGCGAGGCGTGACCCGCGCAGGCGCCGCATCTCCTCGGGCGGTGTGGTCAGCAGGTCCCTGCCCTCGAACAGGATGCGGCCGGACCTCACCGGCAACCCGTGCGGCAGCAGCCCCATGGCCGCGTTCGCCGTCATCGACTTGCCCGACCCGCTCTCACCCACGATGCAGAGGATCTCGCCCGGGGCGAGCGTGAGGCTCACATCCTCGATCGCGTTCGCCCGGTCCCCGCCCTTCGGCAGCCCGACCGTCAGGCCCTCCACGGACAGGAGGCTCATGGCGCGCCCCGCTTTCTCAGCCGCGGGTTCATGGCGTCCGACAGGCCCTCGCCGATGAGATTGAGCGCAAGCACGGTGATGAAGATGGCAATTCCGGGAAACACGCTCATCCACCAGGCGATCCGGATGACGGACCGCCCCGAGCCGATCAGGAAACCCCAGGACATCAGGTTCGGATCACCGAGGCCGAGGAAGGACAGCGAGCTC
Source organism: Muricoccus pecuniae (assembly GCF_014199205.1). Taxonomy (GTDB): domain Bacteria; phylum Pseudomonadota; class Alphaproteobacteria; order Acetobacterales; family Acetobacteraceae; genus Roseomonas; species Roseomonas pecuniae. The sequence goes on from NZ_JACIJD010000008.1 coordinate 208,838, forward strand.
TCGAGCAGTATCGCGCTGGCCGTGTTGAGCGAGGCCAGGACGATGATGGGCGAGAGGGCGTTGGGCAGGATGTCGGTCAGCACGATGCTGAGCGGTCTCTTGCCGAGCACCTCCGCGGCCTGCACGAATTCACGGCCCCGGAGACTCAGGAACTCGGCCCTTACCACGCGGGCGACCGGTGGCCATGAGACGATCGCGATGGCAGCGACGATCGATGTGATGGACGGCGTGAAGATCGCGACGAGCAGAATGGCCAGGACGAAGGAGGGGATCGTCTGGAAGAACTCCGTGAAGCGCATCACGGCGTCGTCCACCACGCCGCCGAGATAGCCCGCGAGGGCTCCCAACGCGACCCCGATCAGGATGGACACGATGGTGGAAACGGCCCCGACCATCAGGGAGACGCGCGCGCCATAGGCGATGCCGGCAGCGACGTCGCGGCCCAGGCTGTCCGATCCCAGCAGCATTCCATCCTCGCCCGGCGGAGAGAAAGGCGCGCCCGCCATGTCCCAGGGACTTCCCGGGAACAGCAGGGGCGCGAGCAGGGCGAGAGCCAGCACCAGCAGCAGGGCCACGGCACCGATCACGGCGCCGGGATGCCGGGTGAAGCGGCGGAGAAGACCCGTCACGCGACCTCCACCCGCGGATCGATCAGCGCGTAGAGGACATCCGTGAGGAGGTTGAAGAGGACGACGACGACGGAAGTCACGAAGAACACTCCCATCAGCACCTGGTAATCGCGCGCCAGGAGCGCCTCGAAGGCGAGTCTGCCGATGCCGGGCCAGGCGAAGACCGTTTCGACCAGGATGGATCCTCCGACGAGCTGGCCCGCCTGGATGCCCGCGAAGGTGATGACCGGAAGGAGAGCGTTGCGGAGCACATGTGCCCGCAGCACGCGCCCCTCCGGGACGCCCTTCGCGCGGGCTGTCTTCACGAAGTCCTGGTCCAGCACCTCCAGCATCGCCGCGCGGGTGAGGCGCGCATAGACGGCGAGGTAGAAGAGGCCGAGGGTGACCGCCGGCAGCACGAGGTGCCGGGCGACGTCCCACCAGAGCGCCGGCCCGGTCAGGGCGAGGCCGGGATCGCTCATCCCGAAGCTGGGCAGCCATTCCAGATACACGCTGAAGAGCAGGACGAGCATCAGCCCGACCCAGAAGAGCGGCGTTGCGTAGAAGGCGAGCGCGATGACCGTGATGAGGCTGTCTGCCCAACTGCCCGCGCGGCGCGCGGCCAGGGCACCGGCGGTCACCCCGCCGGCGATCGCGATGAGAAACGCAGCGCCGGTGAGCAGCAATGTCGCGGGCAGCCGATCCGCGATCAGCCCGGCCACCCCTGCCTGTTGCCTGTGGCTATACCCGAGGTCGAGCTGCAGCACGCCCCGAAGATAAATCCAGAGCTGCGTCGTCAGTGGCTGATCCAGGCCGAATTGGCGGCGAAGCTGCTCCATGTACTGCGGGTCCGCCGCGCCCGACTGCCCGGCCATGACGGTCGCCGGATCGCCCGGCGCCGCATGGATGAGCAGGAAATTGCAGACCACGATAGCCAGCACGACAAGAACCGATTTCAGAATCCGGCGCAGGACGAAGCCGGGCAAGCGTGAGAGCTCCATGGCTCAGGACAGGAACACGTCGTCGTAGCAAGCGTGGTCACCGGTGCCGAGCTGGACGGCATTGTGCAGCCGCTTATCGGTAACGGTTGGATAGTTCACCTCCACGACCCAGAGCAGGGGAACATCGTCCACCAGTATCTTCTGAACCTCGGAGAAGGCGGCACGACGGTCGGCTTCGGTCGCTGCCACCCGTGCCTTGGCGAAGAGCTCGTCCACCTTCGGATTCGAGTACCCTGCGGTGTTCGTGAAGAGGATCTTCTGGATGTTGGATGACACGTAGCTGCGCTCGACGCCCAGGCTAGGATCTCCGTACTGGTAGAGCACGTTGGACGTTGCCTCGTAATCCCAGTTCGCGACGCGCGACCCCCAGGTTCCTGCGTCGGTCGATTCGAGAGTTACGTCGAAGCCGATCTGCCTCATGGCCTGTCGGAAATATTCGCCCATCCGGTTCCAGATTTCCCCGTAAGGCGGGATGACGTATTTGAAGGAGCCTCGGATGCCCTGTGCGTTCGGGCGCAGGCCGACTTCGTCCAAGAGAGCTCTGGCCTTGCTGACGTCGAAGGGTGGCAGCTTGGCGTCTGCCTCGTAGAACCGCGTGGTGGAAGCAACCGGCCCGGTCGCTGCCTTACCCAGGCCGAACCAGAGACGGTTCACGATGAAGTTGCGGTCCAGCGCCATGCTCATCGCCTGACGCACGCGCTTGTCGTCGAACGGCTTCACACGGTGATTTACCTCGAACCAGAACAACGGCGAGAAGTACTCCCAGCCCCTGGTCGTGACATTGAGGTTCGGCGCTTGCCGCAGGGCGGGGATGTCGAAAGGCTCGATATCCGTGGCCGTGGTCATCTGCACCTGCCCGGACTGGATGGCCAGCCGGCGGCTCTGCCCGTCCGGGATGACGCGCCAGAGAATGCCGTCAAGATAGGGCTGACCCGGCTTCCAGTAGTCGTCGAACCGCTCCATCCGAACGAAATTCCCGCGCTGCCACTCCACGAAACGGAACGGCCCCGTGCCGACCGGGCGAGCATTCGCCGGATTCGAGCGGATGTCGTTGCCGTCATAGATGTGCTTCGCGACGATCGGCAGGGCAGTGGCGTCGAAGCAGAGCAGGAAAGGTTGGAAGGCCTGCTTCAGGACGAAGCGCACCGTATGGGGATCGGGCGCCGCGGCTTCACCGATCCCTGACAGCACGCCTCGGAGGCGCGGTGCAATCTCCCGGTTGAATGTCATGACGGAGTAGATGACATCCTCGGCCGTGAAGGGCCGGCCGTCGTGCCATTTAACGTTCTCCTGGAGCCTGAAGACATACTCCAGCCCGTCCGGGCTCACGGTCCAGCTTTTCGCGAGCTCCGGCAGCGGATCCAGGCTCGGCGAGAACTTCAGCAGTCCCTGTGTTATTTTCGTGCCGCAGATGAGGGTGGGCGTCTGATTGTTGACGCCGATCTGCAGGATCGGCGGCTCTGGGTTCAGGATGATGTTGAGCACCCCGCCTCGCTTCGGCTGCGCACCCTGGGACAGGGCCTCCTGTGCGCTCAGGAGGAGGGGTGCAGATCCCGCCCCCGCTAGCAGGTTGCGGCGCGTCAGGTTCATCGCAGCATCTCCCGTCGGTCGAAGCCCGCGAACGCTAGGCCGAAACTTGCTGACCAGGGAAGAGGCGAGCGAGGCCTATAACAGGGTCTCTGGCAGCGCCATGCCTATTCGGGGTGCATGCTGGCGCGAGTACTGCCTTCGATCTCCGCTTTTCCCGGAGGAAATGTCTCGGGACGTCCGGACAAGCAGCTCGCGCTCAGGATTCCCGCGCAACCCGAAGCACCAGCAGGACAATCACCTGCCTACCACCGGCGGTTGATGGCAGCCGTCTCTAGATCGCGCACCGCAACTGCAAGAGCGGCGCGGAAGTTCTTACCGGCACGGGACAGACCAGGTCCCCTGCCCCGTTCCCGCCTGGCTGTCGGCGTGCCCCAGAAGGGCCCGCACGCCGCTCGTGACAAGCGGGAGATCAGGACCTTGGCCCGGTCATCTCCTCCGCACGCACCCATGCGTCGAACTGCTCGCCCGTGACATGGCCGAGCTTGAGGGCGGCCTCACGCAGGGTGGTTCCGTCGTGATAGGCCGCCATGGCGATCTTGGCCGACTTCTCGTAGCCGATATGCGGGTTGAGAGCGGTGACCAGCATGAGCGAGTTCTCGAGGTGCTCACGGATGCGCCCTTCGTTCGGCTCGATGCCTCGCGCGCAGTGCTCGTCAAAGGCGCGACACGCATCGGCGATGAGCTCGGCCGACTCCAGCACGTTGTGCACCATGACGGGCTTGTAGACGTTGAGCTGGAAGTTTCCCTGGCTTCCCGCAAAGGCGACGGCAGCGTCGTTCCCGTAGACCTGAACGGCAACCATGGTCATCGCCTCGCTCTGGGTCGGATTGACCTTGCCTGGCATGATCGAGGAGCCGGGCTCGTTCTCCGGGATCCGCAGTTCTGCGAAGCCTGCTCGCGGGCCGCAGGCGTACCAGCGCACGTCGTTGGCGATCTTCATGAGCGCCCCCGCCAGCGTTCGGAGCGCGGCGCTGCTGTTCACCAGGTCGTCATGGGCGGAGAGAGCCGCGAACTTGTTCGGCGCAGACACGAACGGCCGCCCTGTCTCGCTCGCGATCCCGCGCGCGGCCGCCTCGCCGAATTGAGGATGCGCGTTGAGGCCCGTGCCTACGGCCGTGCCACCGATCGCGAGGCGGTAGAGACCCTTCAGCGCGTGCTCGATCGTCGCAACGGCGTCGTCGAGCTGCGCAACCCATCCGCCGATCACTTGGCCCAACGTGACCGGGGTCGCATCCTGCAGGTGGGTACGGCCCACCATGACCACCTCTCCGAACTGGCGCGCCTTGTCGTCCAGCGTGTCGCGCAGCATCCGCACGGCAGGAATGGTAACCTCGGACAGCACCTCCACCGCGGCTATGTGCATGGCCGTGGGAAAGGTGTCGTTCGAGGACTGGCTGTGGTTCACGTCGTCATTTGGGTGGACGGGCTTTTTTGAGCCGAGCTGGCCGCCCGCGATCTGGATGGCGCGGTTCGCGATGACCTCGTTCGCATTCATGTTGGTCTGGGTGCCGGACCCCGTCTGGAACACCACGAGGGGAAACTCCGCATCCCACCGGCCCTCGATCACCTCCTGCGCGGCGCGCACGATGAGGTCGGCCCTTTCGCGCGGGAGCTGGCCGAGCTCCGCATTCGCCAGCGCCGCGGCCTTCTTGAGAATGCCCAGGGCGCGGATCACCGGCCTTCCGAAGCGGAAGCGCTCGACGCCGATGGGAAAGTTCACGAGGGACCGCTGCGTCTGGGCGCCCCAGAGGCGGTCGGCCGGAACCTGGACCCCGCCCATCGAGTCCGTCTCGGTCCTGAAGCCTGCGTCCGGGTTGCGCTCGTCTGCCATTCTGTCCTCCACTTCGGGCGGGATCTGCCGGGACGTGGACTGGCGCCCGCGACGTGCCGGAGCCGGACCATCCCCCGGCGCACAACGCCCGGCGCGGCGATCGGTTCTCGGCGGCCGGGCAGCGCTGCCCATCCAGCCCCTGGCGGTCGCTCAGGCGCTGGGGCCCTGCCCGGCCCCGCTGCCTCCAAGGGCCTCGACAGGAGAAGGATCTGCGCCCATGCCCGGGACCTGCGGGCATCCGGGAGCCGCGCCCCGCCTCCTGTCCGCCGCGTCGCCCGAACGACAGATCGAGGAGCTGCCATCGTGACCATCACGATCTATCACAACCCGGCCTGCGGGACGTCCCGCAACACCCTCGCCCTCATCCGGAACAGCGGCTTGGAGCCGGAGATCGTCGAGTATCTGAAGACACCGCCCTCCCGCGAGCGGCTGGCCGAGCTGATCCGGCGCATGGATGTCCCGGTGCGTGACGTCCTTCGCGAGAAAGGCACGCCCTATGATGAGCTCGGCCTCGGCGATCCCTCCCTGACCGACGACCAGTTGCTCGATGCCATGATGGCGCACCCCATCCTCATCAACCGCCCCATCGTGGTGACGCCGATCGGCGTGCGGCTTTGCAGGCCCTCGGAAACGGTGCTGAGCATCCTTCCGAGCCCGCAGAGGGCGGCTTTCAGGAAGGAGGACGGCGAACGCGTCATCGACGACCAGGGCCGCCGCGTTTCGCCGGGGACGAATGCGTAGGCGCCTCGTGCCAGACCGCTGAGCCGAGCCGATCGGTGGCACCCGACACCGCCGGACATGGCCCGCCCCCCCTGCCCCACCCGGGCTGCCGGACTGCTTTGGCCTGTCCGGCACGAGCGCGGGTTCGGCCGGGCCGGGGTTGACCAGGCCCGGCACAGGGTGGATCCGCCCCGGGAGACGCCCGGGCCCCGGCCGGCGACATGACGGAGAAAGCGTCCGTGCGAAACTCCTTCCTCGAGGTTCTCCTGGTCTTCCTGAGGCTCGGCCTGACCTCCTTCGGTGGCCCGGTCGCGCATCTCGGCTACTTCCGCGAGGAGTTCGTCGAGCGCCGCCGCTGGCTCGACGAGAAGAGCTACGCGGACCTCGTGGCCCTGGGCCAGTTCCTGCCCGGACCTGCGAGCAGCCAGGTCGGCTTCGCCCTGGGCGTGCTCCGCGCCGGGCTGCCCGGCGGGGCCGCGGCCTGGATCGGCTTCACCATCCCCTCGGCGGTCATCATGCTGCTGGCGGCCCATGGTGTCGGCGCCCTGGCCGGCGGGGCCGGGGCCGGCCTCCTTCACGGGCTCAAGCTGGTCGCGGTCGCCGTGGTGGCGCAGGCGGTCTGGGGAATGGCCAACAGCCTCTGCCCGGACAGGCCGCGCGCCACGCTGGCCGTCCTCACGACCGTCTTCGTGCTCCTCCTGCCTTCCGCCCTGACCCAGATCGGCGTCATCCTCGGGGCGTCGGCGGGGCTGGCGCTGTACCGCAACGCCGATACGGGAGCGCCTGACGCCGTCCTGCCCGTCCGGGTGCCGCGCCGCTCGGCGCTGTCCTCCCTCGTTCTCTTCGTCCTCCTGCTGGCCGGTCTTCCACTGCTTGCCGCGATGACCGGTGCCCATGGCATGGCGGTGATCGATGCCTTCTACCGCGCAGGATCGCTCGTCTTCGGCGGAGGCCACGTGGTCCTGCCGTTGCTGGAGCAGGCCATGGTACCGACGGGCTGGATCTCCGCGGATGGCTTCCTGGCGGGCTATGGCGTGGTGCAGGCGGTGCCCGGGCCGCTCTTCACCTTCGCGGCCTTCCTCGGCGCGGCACAGTCCATGCCGCCCAACGGCATCACGGGTGGCCTCCTGGCCCTGCTGGCCGTTTTCCTGCCGGGCATCCTTCTGATGTACGGGATGCTTCCGTTCTGGGATGCCTTGCGGCGGCGCCCGGCGGCACGGGCCGCCCTACTGGGCGTCAACGCCGCGGTGGTCGGTATTCTGGCCGCGGCGCTGTTCCAGCCGATCTGGACATCGACTATCCGGACCCCGCTCGATTTCTCGATCGCCTTGCTGGCCTTTGCCTCCCTTGTCCTCTGGCGGGTTCCAGCCTGGCTGGTGGTGGTGGCGACAGGGATCGCGGGCATCGCTGCGGCGATGCTGTAGAGCAATGACGAACCGGAGCGGACGCCACCCGCCGATGCGCGATGGGGTCCGAAGGCGCCAAGCTCTGGCGGCGCCAGAAAGAAGCTCCGGCATCCCTCCCTGGCTGCTGTCCATGTCACCAAGGTTTCCGGCTCACTTGGCCGTGCGCTGAGCCACCCGGAAATCCCTGCTCCCGGACCGGCACAGCCCTCCACTCGGGCTGGGACATCCAGGACAGCGGCCCGCTGACGGCGCGCCGAAAGCAAAGAACGTCCCGCGTCGAAACGACCGGGAACGCTGTGCACGGTCTCGCGTCTCCCCGCTGTCGTGCCCTGCGTCCCGTGCTCGCCCTTCATGCCGCGAAGCGAGCAGCTTCCGGGTACACGACGCCGGAATGATAACGACAGCGTGCTTCGGCCCCGGCGATGACTACCGCCAACCGATGGGCGGTCCCCAGAGGTGGTGTGCTGGCATGAGACTTTGTCAAACGAGGTGGACATCATCTCTCTCACGGTGAACGGGACGTCGCATGATGTCGATGTCCCCTCTGACATGCCGCTGCTCTAGGTGTTGCGGGACGTCATCGGCCTGGCTCTGGACTGAGGGTATCGCTGATACCGGGCGCCGTGCGCACCACGGATCCCCGATCAGCTCTCAACCGGGCACCGACACTCTCTGCCGGGCTGAGCAGGTGAGAGTGAGGCGCGATCGGCCGAGAGCAGCCGATCGCGCCTCACCGACTCAGAACCGGATGGTCAGTGCCGGCACGTAGCTCACGAGCGCCAGCAGCCCGATGGCGACCCAGAAGAAGGGCCAGAGCGCCTTTGTCGTCTCCGACATCGTGCTGCCCGCGATGGTGGACGAGATGAAGAGGGTGGTCCCCACCGGCGGCGTGTAGAGGCCGATGCCGAGATTCAGCACCATCATCAGCCCGAGCTGGAGAGGGTCCAGCCCGATCCCCTCAGCGAGCGGCACGAAGATCGGCGCGAGGAGCAGGATGGCGGGAGCGAGGTCCAGCGGCCCGCCCACCAGCAGCATGATCAGGTTCATCGCCAGGATCACGAGCCAGGGCTCGCGCAGCGTGGTGGAAACCCATTCGGCGAAGCGCTGGGGCACCTGGTCATAGGTGAGGATCCAGCTCGCGGCCGCGCTGCCCATGATGACCATCATCACGATGCCGGTCGCGACGCCCGCGTCGACCATCGCCTTGCGGAAGCGCTGCCAGGACAGGTCGCGGTAGAGAAGGAGGCTGGCGACCAGCGCGTAGAGCACCGCCATCACCGCGATCTCGGTCGGCGTCGCCAGGCCGAAGCGAAGGGCCAGCAGAATCAGCACGGGCAGGATCAGCGCAGGAAGGGCGAGGACAGCGAGGCGGGCGAGGCGCCCCGCGTTCAGCGGCGGAGCTTCAGCCGTAACCGTCACCTTGCGCGCCTGCCACCAGCAGACCACGACGAAGCCGGCAGCCATGAGCACGCCCGGCAGCACGCCAGCCATGAAGAGATCCCCGATGCTGACGCCGCTGACGACGGCATAGAGGATCATCGGGATGGAAGGCGGAATGAGGATGTCGATCACCGCCGACGTCGCATTGTTGGCGGCGCAGAGCCCGGCCGGGTAGCCCTGCCGCTTCTGCCAGGGAATGAGCACGGAGCCGAGGGCACTCGCATTGGCCACCGCGCTGCCGGAGACGCCGCCGAAGACGACCGATCCCAGCACGGTGGTCGCGAGCGCGCCGCCACGCACGCGCTGCATCACCTCGCCGGAGAAGCGCAGGAGCTCCTCGCCGAGCTTGCCCTCCATGATGAGCGTCCCGGCCAGGATGAAGAAGGGCAGCGCCAGCATCGGGAAGGACTGGGTCTGCTGGAACATCTGCTGCGCAACGAGCAGCAGCGGCATCCCCTCCCAGAACAGCGCGACGCCGGAGGCGATGACGAGGGCGTGCGCCACGGGGATTACCGCAACGAGAAGGACGGTGAAGGCGAGGACGAGGACGAGGCTCACGTCGGTATCTCCTCGGGGGCGGGCTGCGGAAGCGCCTCAGGGCCGAGCAGCGCGATACGCAGGGCGATCGTGAAGGTGCCGAGGGCCAGCAGGGCGCACCCCGCGGCCACCGACCAGTAGCCGACGCTTCCCGGCAGGCCGAGCACGGGACTGTGCTCGATCGCTACGATCTCGGCCACCGAGAGCGCCTGCCAGCAGAGGGCGACATAGGCCGCGATGACGAGCCCGTGCCCGGCGAGCAGGAGGAGGCGCTTCCCTCCACGCCCGAGGCGGCCGAGCAGCCATTCCACGGCGATGTGCCCACCATGCTGCACGGCCAATGCCACGCCGGCCATGATGAACCAGGGGAAGATCTGTTGCGGCACCTCCTCCGACCAATCGAAGCCACCTGTGGCCAGGACGTACCGCGCGACGATATTGGCGGTCAGCACGGCCATCATCGCGGTGCCGGTGAGCAGCAGCACCCCTTGCAGCAGGAGGGCGACGCCGCGGTCCAGCCGATCCGCCGCGACGATCAGCCCGCTCCGCCGCGCCTTCTCGCCGGAGGGAGGTGCCGTGCCGCCCGGCACCGGCGTGGTGTGGAAGGGCGCCTCCATCTCACGCCACGGCCGTAGCGCGGAGGCGCTTCACGAAATCGCCGAACGGCCGGGCCTCCCACTTCTCGGCAACGGAGGCGGTCACCGTGCGGAACGGCGCCTGGTTGACCTCGTTGACCGAAACATTCGGGTTGGCGCGGAACTCCCCCAGCAGCTTCGCATCGATCTCCTGCGACAGGGTGCGCTGATGCAGCTCGGCCTCCTTTGCCGCCTCCCGCAACAGCCGCTGATCGTCAGGCCGCAGCCGGCCCCAGGCGATCCTCGAGACGAGGAAGGGATTGCACTCCCACTTGTGGCCGGTGAGCGAGACGAAGCGGTTCACCTCGTAGATCTTGGAAGACTGGATGTTCGCGAGCGGGTTCTCCTGCCCGTCCACCACACCCTGCTGCAGGGCGACGTAGAGCTCGTTGAAGTTGATCTGCTGCGTCGCCGCACCGAGGGCCTGGAAGATGTCGATGGTCATCGGGTCGGGCGGAGTGCGGACCTTCAGCCCGCGCAGGTCCTCGGGCCGGTTGATCGCGCGCTTGCTGTTCGTGGTGTGGCGGACACCGTTGTCCCACCATCCCAATGCGACGAGGCCCACGCCCTCGAAGCGCCGTGCCAGCTCCTCGCCGATCGGGCCGTCCATTACCTTGTGGGCCGCTGCGGCGCCGGAGAAGAGAAAGGGCATGCCGACCGCCGCGAGTTCCGGCAGCACGGCCGAGGAGGCGCCCTGGCTATTCACCGAGATGTCGAGTGTGCCCGTGCGAAGCGCTGTCAGCATCGCCGCATCGTCGCCGAGCTGGGCAGAGCCGGCGACGCGCATCTCGATGCGGCCGTTGCTGCGCTCGCGCAGGGTCGCAGCGAGCCGCTCGGCGGCCAGGCTGCGCGGATTGCCCGGCGCGGCGCCGTGGCCGAGCGTGAGCCTTACCTGCCCCTGAGCGCGGAGCACCGCTGGAGCGGAGAGAAGGCCGAGCGTTCCGAGCAGCGCCGCCCGGCGAGTGGTCCTGGACGTGATCATTGTTTCCTCCGTTCTGATTATTCTTAGCGAGGTCTACTCGGCTACAGCCATCCCTTGATGCTCCGCGCCATGGCCTCCGCGGAAATACCGTAGCGGTCATGCAGGGTGGGGAGGGCCCCGGCGTCGAGGAACACGTCGGGCAAGGCTACCTGCCGGAAGAGGGGCGGCGCCACGCCATTCCGCAGCAGCGCGCCGGCGACGGCCTCACCGAGACCGCCGATCACGGAATGGTTCTCCGCAACCACCACCGCGCGTCCGCCACGACCGGCTTCCCGGACGATCGTCGCCTCATCAAGGGGCTTGATGGTCGGACTGTGCAGCACGGCGACGCTCACGCGGTCCGTCTCGAGCAGCTTCGCCGCTTCCAGCGCGCGCATGGTCATCAGGCCGGAGGAGATGACGAGGACGTCGGCGCCGTCCCGCAGCAGGCTCGCCCGTCCCAGCTCGAAGCGGTAGTCGTACTCGTCGAGCACCAGCGGCACCTTGCCGCGCAGCAGGCGCATGTAGACCGGGCCTTGATGGGCCGCGATGGCGTGGGTGGCCTGCCCGATATCCAGCGCGTCGCAGGGATCGACGATGGTCAGGTCCGGCATGCCGCGGAAGATCGCGATGTCCTCGGTGGCCTGGTGGCTCGGGCCGTAGCCCGTGGTGAGGCCGGGAAGCGCGCAGCAGATCTTGACGTTCAGCCCCTCCTCCACGATCCCCTGGCTGATGAAGTCATAGGTGCGGCGGGAAGCGAAGACGGCGTAGGTCGTCACGAAGGGCACGAAGCCCTCATGCGCCATGCCGGCGGCGGCGAGCATCATGTTCTGCTCCGCCATGCCCATCTGGTAGTAGCGGTCGGGATATTCCGCGCCGAAGATGTGCAGGTCCGTGTACTTGCCGAGATCGGCCGTCATGCCGACGATGTCCGGCCGGTTACGCGCCGCCTCGACCAGCGCGTGGCCGAAGGGCGCCGTGCTCGATCTCTGCCCTTCGGAAACGAGGGAAGCGATCATGGCCGAGGTGGTCAGCCGCGGCTTCGAAGGGTCGCTCATCGCTGCCGCGGGCGTGCCCGCCATGCCGGCCGCCCAGGGCCCGCGCCTCACCCGGCTCATGCGCCCCTCCCCGCGTCCAACGCCTCGATGGCCAAGTCCCATTCATGCGGCTCCACGCGCAGGAAATGCGATTTCTCCCGTGCTTCCAGAAAAGGCACGCCCTTGGCCATCCTGGTGTCGCAGATGATCACGCGCGGCTTCGGCTCGGTGAGGGCGCGGGCCGTGTCGAAGGCCTGGACGAGTGCGCCCATGTCGTTGCCGTCCACGCGCTGGACGTGCCAGCCGAAGGCTTCCCACTTGGCCGGAAGCGGCTCGAAGTTCAGTACGCCGGTCGAGACGCCGTCCGCCTGCATGCGGTTCACGTCCACGATGCAGATCAGGTTGTCCAGACGCCAATGACCGGCCGACATCGCGGCCTCCCAGGTCGGGCCCTCGTCCAGCTCCCCGTCCGACATCAGGTTGTAGACGAAGCGGTCGGAGCTCTTGCGCTTGAGGCCGAGACCGATGCCGACCGCGATGCCGAGACCGATCCCGAGCGAGCCGCCGCTGATCTCCATGCCCGGCGTGTAGCTGGCCATGCCCGACATGGGCAGGCGGCTGTCATCAGTGCCGTAGCTCTCCAGCTCATCCGGCGGGATGATGCCGGCCTCGATCAGCGCCGCGTAGAGCGCGATCGCGTAGTGGCCGATGGAGAGAAGGAAGCGGTCCCGTCCCTCCCAATCCGGCTCCTCCGGCCGGTAGCTCAGCGCGTGGAAGTAGGACACGGCGAGCACATCGGCCACGCCGAGCGCCTGGGCGATGTAGCCCTGCCCTTGCACCTGCCCCATGCGCAACGCGTTGCGCCGGATGCGCCATGCGCGCTCCTCCAGTGCCGGTGCGTTGGCAAGCAGCGTCGTTCGCGCTTCCATCCCGCGTTTCCTCCTTGTTCTACGTCAGCCCCGATGCGCCGCGGGCTGGGTTCAGTGGATCAGCATGCCGCCGTTGACGTCGATCACCGCGCCGGTGACGTAGGAGGAGAGATCGGAGGCGAGGAACAGGTAGATCCGCGCCACATCCTCCGCATCGCCCAGGCGGTTCAGCGGAATGCCCTTCAGGATCTCCGTCCTCATCTCCGGCGTCAGCTTCCCGCCGGTGATGTCGGTCTGGATCAGGCCGGGAGTGACGCTGTTCACGCGAATGCCATCCGGCCCGAGCTCCCGCGCCATGGCCTTGGCGAGACCCAGAACGCCGGCCTTTGCGGCGGAATAGTGCGGCCCGCCGAAGATGCCGCCGCCGCGCTGGGCGGAGACCGAGGACATGCAGGCAATGGAGCCCTGCTTCCGGGCGCGCATGTGCGGGATGAAGGCCTGGCTGAGATAGAGCACCCCGGTCATGTTCACGTCGACCACGCGCTCCCAGTTCTCGGGCTCGATCTCCATGATCTTCAGCGGCTGGGTGATGCCGGCATTGTTGATGAGGATATCGACCTTGCCGAAAGCACCGATCGCTCCCTCCGCTGCCTGGCGGCAGCTCGCCAGGTCGGCGACGTCGCAGCCTATGCCGATATGCCCCTCGCCCAACTCCTCAGCGGCGCGCTTGGCGCCGGCCGCATCGAGATCGAGAATGGCGACCCGCGCGCCGTGCTCGGCGAAGAGCTTCGCGGTCGCGCGGCCGATCCCCCGCGCGCTGGCGGCACCGGAGATGACGGCGGTCCTGCCGGCCAAAAGCATGCGTTTCTTCCCTCGTCTTGTTGCCAGAGGGTGATCCAGCCAGCCTTTCACGGACAAGCGAGATTTTCGCGTGGTTCAGTGAATTCAGATCATGTGTTTTCAGTTTGCTCGGCCCGGAGGTCGTCGAGCTTCACGTCGAGCCCCAATTCCTTCGTCAGCCAGCCGAGAAATAGCACCATCGAGCGCGCGTACCGCTTCGCCCGGGGAAAGACGAGCCAGTGTCCGGTGTAGACGACGTCCTCGCAGATGCCGGCGAGCGGGCGCACGAGGCGGCCTGAGGCGATCTCGCGCTCGGCCAGCCTCGTCGACTCCAGCGCGACGCCGAGGCCGTCTGCCGCGGCGCTGATCGAGATGAAGCTGCGGTCAAAGCGCGGACCGCCCGGCGCCGGAGCAGCGAGGCCGTTGGCCGCGAACCAGGCGGGCCAGCGGACCCGTTTGGTGTCGCTCTGGATAAGGGTTTGTGCGAACAGGTCGCGCGCGCTGCGGATCGTGGGGGCGAGGGACGGCGCGCAGAGCGGAGTGACGATCTCCGTGCCGAGCGGAAGGACGATGACCCCCTGGTGATTGGCGCTGCCGTAGTACTCAGGCGGGGGCGCGCCATACACGATGTCGGCGTCGAACTCATCGGCAAGAAAGCGCGTGTATTCCGTGCTGGCCGCGATGCGCAGTTCCAATCCCTCGCACTCCTGCAAGAGACGCATGAGGCGGGGAACGAGCCATTGTGCCGCGAAGCTTGGGGCGCTGTGGAGCTTCAGCAGTTGCGGCCTGCGCGCCGCGACGCTGCCGATTCCGAGCTGCAACTCGCCGAAGCCGCGCTCGACATGACGCATCAGCGTTTGGCCCTCAGGGGTGAGGCGGATAGACCGTCCCTCTCGCTCGAAGAGGACGGTGCCGAGATCGCGTTCCAATCCGCGGATCGCGTGGCTGACGGCGCTCGGCGTAAGGCCGAGATCGTCGGCCGCGAGGCGGAAGGAGCCCGTGCGGGTGGCAGCCTCGAAGGCGCGGAGGGCACTCAGGGGAAGATGTGGAGCCATGCCGGATGATGAGCGAACCTCATCATCAGGTGCAATCCATTCGTCCTTCGGTGAGCCGGACGGCTTACTCCGTTCGACGAGCGGGCGCCCTGGGCTCGGTTTCTTATGCGTTTCGGCTCAGCAGAGGAGGTCGCACCCTTCACCCTCGTCGTGCTCATGGCGAGGCTTCTGGCCGCCCCGCTTCCCTAGGTAGGGAACCCAAACAACTTCCTGCGTTGTTGATGTTTTTGCCTCCTGATCGGGTCTGGCTGATTAGGAGGTCGACATGGCGCGTCTGTTCTGGCTTTCGGACGAGGCCTGGGCGGCCCTTGATCCACACCTGCCCCGCGGCAGGCCCAGCAAGCCCCGTGTGGATGACCGGCGGGTGATCAGCGGCATCCTGCACGTGCTCAAGACGGGGTGCCGCTGGCGTGACGTGCCGCCCGAGTACGGCCCGCCCACCACGATCTACAACCGCTTCAACCGCTGGTCCCTGCGCGGTCTCTGGCAGCGCTTGTTCGAGAAGGTGGCCGCCACAGGCGAGGTGCCGCAGGAACTCAGCCTCGACAGCTCTCACGTGAAGGCGCATCGCTCGGCCGCGGGCGGAAAAGGGGGGAGTGGGCGCAGGCGGTCGGGCGCTCGCGCGGCGGCCGCACCTCCAAGATCCATTGCTCGACCGATAATCGCGGCCGCCCGGTTGCCCTCGCGCTGACGCCGGGCAACGTCGCCGACATCACCATGGCCCTGCTCCTGCTCCAGGCAGTGGCACGACCCCACCGGCTCATCGCGGACAAGGCCTATGACGCAGACAGCCTCCGCCGCTGGCTGAAGGAGGGCTGTTGATTTGCAGTGAGAGCTGACCCGGAGAGGGCCGAAGTTTTCGCCGAGAAATGACCTGTGTCTGTTCACCTCCCTGGCCGGACGGCCGGGGTTATCGGAGTGATCGACATGGAGT
>NZ_JACIJD010000009.1 GCF_014199205.1 Muricoccus pecuniae
CGGGCAAGCGACTCAAGCTCCCGCCGCTCGGCCGCGCTCAGCACGATCGACACCGCAGGCTTGCCCATCGCCGTACCCCTACCGATCACCTAAATGATCGTAGGAATTTCACGATCAGGGCATTAGGAACTGCTCTGAGCATGAATCAGAAGGGCTAAGGATACTAGTCAGCCTATTAAATTCGATGGGCGGATTTGTTGCAAAAATTTCCTGATAATCTTGCTCAGATCCCTTACGAGAAAGAGCATATCCGCGGCAGCCTTGACGCGGGGTCCGGGGCCCCGGCGGGGCCCCGGCGGAGGGTCCGGGAGGCAGCGCCTCCCGGCCTTCAGGCCGCCTTCTTCGCGGTCAGCCCCCAGGCGCCCAGGCTCTCGACCAGGCGCGACTGCTGGCGGTCCGTCAGCGGCCAGGCGCCGGGCGGGCGGACATGGCCGCAGTCCTGGCCCATGAGCTTCAGCGCCGCCTTCACAACGGAGACGTTCGTGCCGTTGCCCTCCTCGGCACGCAGTTCCTCGAAGGCGCTCATCGTCGCGATCAGCGCGTTCGCGCGGGCGTAGTCCCCGGCGGCCAGGGCCGAGTGGATGGCCACCGACTGCTCCGGCCACACATTGATGAGGCCGGAGGTGAAGCCCCGGGCGCCCACGGCGGTCAGCGGCGGCGCCCAGACCTCGGCGAGGCCGCCGACCCACACGGTCTTCGGATCGGCGCGGCGGATCGCCTCGGCCAGTTTCAGCGGCTCCGGCGTCGCCCACTTCACGCCGGCGACGCCGGGGATGGCGCAGAGCTGCTCAATCGCGTCCAGCCCGATGCCGGCATTGCGGAGGTAGAGCACCAGCGGCAGCCCCTCCACCGCCTCGGCCACGCGCCTGACGTAGGAGACGACGCCGCGCGGCGCCACGAAGGGGTCGGGCGGCTGGTGCACCATCAGCGCGGCCGCGCCGGCCGCCTTCGAGGCGCGGGCGAGGGCCACCGCGTCGCCGATGCTGCGGCCGACGCCGGCCACCACGGGCACGCGGCCATCCACCATCTCGGCCACGGCATGGACCATGCGCTCGGCCTCGGCGGTGGTCAGGCCGTAGAACTCGCCCGTGTTGCCGTTCGCGGTGAGGATGTGGACGCCGGCCGCGATCGCGCGGTCGATCACCGGGCGCAGGAGGTCGGGGGCGATCCGGTCATCCCCGTCGAAGGGGGTGACGAGGATGCCGGAGATGCCGGGAAGGGCGTCCAGCACGTTCGGGTTGGGCGATGGCACGTTCTGTTCCCCCAGGGGTTCTCTCGGCCGCAAGGTGACAAATGGGGCCTGAACCTGTCAACATGTAAGACAGGTCAGGGGGAGGGCGGCATGGCCGGGGTGAAGCTGGCGCCGGCGCGCAAGGAGAAGCTGGGGGACCAGCTCTACGGCCGGATCCTGGAGGAGATCGTGTCCGGCACCTACGGGGAGGGCGACAAGCTCCCCTCGGAGAGCCAGATCTGCCGCGCCTTCGGCGTCTCCCGCCCCACGGTGCGCGAGGCGCTGATGCGCCTGCACGCGGACGGGCTGGTGGCCACGCGCCAGGGCTCGGGCACCTTCGTGCAGAAGCGCCCCTCCGGCCACCTAACCCGGCTGGCCAAGGTGTCCGACATCGCCGGCATCCTGCGCTGCATGGAGGTGCGGATGGCGCTGGAGGGCCGCGCCGCCGCGCTCGCCGCCGAGCGGCGCGGGGGAGCGGAGCTGCAGCGGATCGAGGCGGCGCTGGCGGCGCTGCGCACCAGCCTGGAGGCCGGGGCCGTGCCGGTGGGGGCGGACCACGAGTTCCACCGCGCCGTCGCCGCGGCCAGCGGTAACGCGCTCTTCGCCGAGATGCTGGAGATGCTGGAGGAAACGATCCACCAGTCCATGACCGTCGCGCTCGGCATCACCCATGCCGGCTCGAAGGAGCGTGCCCGACGGGTGGTGGAGGAGCACGAGGCGATCGCCGAGGCCATCCGCCGGGGCGACGCCGAGGGCGCCGGTCTCGCCATGAACTACCACCTGCACCGCGCCCGCCAGCGCGTGACCGATGGCGGGCGGGAGTTATGACGGGTGGCCCGCACCCTTTCGTTTCCCCGACAACCCTTGCCCCCTCGCCACGTTTCCACCCCCGCGGGGCGCCGCGGCCCCACCGAAACGAGGAGAAGCACATGGACAGCGACCGCATCATCGGCGCCGGCAAGCAGGCGGCCGGCGACGTGCAGGAAGGCATCGGCAGCCTGATCGGTGACAACCGCACCCAGGCCAAGGGCCAGGTGAACCAGGTCAAGGGCCAGGCCCAGAACCAGATCGGCCAGCTCGAGGACTACATCCGCGACCAGCCCCTGACCGCCGCCGCCATCGCCGTCGGCTTCGGCTGGCTGCTGGGGCGCCTGCGGATCATCTGAGCTTCCGGCGCCGCGGGCGCCCGCCGGGGCCGGGGGACACACCCCGGCTCCGGCGAGCCCGTGGCTAGGCGTGCAGGATGTAGTCCTGCGCGGCCGCCGCGACCGTCACCATCGGTTCCACGCCCAGGTTGGTTTGCGTGAGGGAGGAGGCGGTGGTGTTGTCGAGGCGGAGGAGATCGAGGAAGCCGGCGCCGGCGGCCTTACCATCGCGGTCCCACTGGACGAGGGTTGCGGTGCCGTCCTGGGTCAGGCGGAGATGGCCGGTTCCGAAGGGGTTGGAGCCGTCGTAGTAAGAGGCGTTGGTAAGAAGGTCCCGGAAGTCGAGGATGTCGCCAGTGGCACCAGCGGTGAAGTCGGTGATCCGGATGGTCGGCACGACGGCGAAGCTGACCGGCATGCCGTTCACGATCTGCAGGCTGGTCGAGGCGTAGAAGGAGTTCGGAAGCACCACCGTGTCCTGGCCGGTGCCAGTGGTGATCACCTGAGAGAAGGCAGCCCGGATGGTGTCGTTGCCCGAGCCGGCGTTGATCGTGGCCGCATTGGTGAGCGCGATGTTGTCGTTGCCCGAGCCGGCATCCAGGGTTGCGGCGTAGCCGCCGATGGTATCGTTGCCCGAGCCGGCGATGACCGAAGTGGCAACCGTGGCGCCGTTGGCCCAGTCACTGGAGACGAGGCTGATAAGATCGTCGCCCGAGCCCGCATCCACGCTCGCGGCGAAGCCGTAGATCGTGTCGTTGCCCAGGCCGCCGATCAGCACGTTCTTGCCGTAGTAGTCGGACAGGTAGTCGTTGTCCGCCCCGCCGTCGAGCCGGTCGTCCCCGGCCTCGCCGTAGAGCACGTCGTAGCCGTAGCCGCCCAGCAGCGTGTCGTTGCCCAGACCGCCCCAGAGCGTGTCGAAGCCGACCCCGCCGTCCAGGTAGTCCAGCCCGAAGTCGCCCTTGAGGACGTCGTTCCCGTCCAGGCCCTTCAGCGTGTCGTTGTCCAGACCACCCGTGAGCGTGTCGTCGCCGATCGTGCCGTTCTTGAGCGCCATGCTCGCCTTGCCCTGAAGGATCGCTGACCCGCTCGGGAGACGACGGCACGGTTCCGCTCAGGGCCGCTCAGAAGGCGAGACCCAATCTGAAGAACCAGCAATTGTCTCATTTGCGAGAGATGTCGCCCTTATCTCTCACCATTCCGTTAACGACAAGACGCTGCCGTAACTTTTTCGATACGATTTCCCCCCGACCACAAATCCCCGCTCCCTCCATCATTCCACAATCCGTGCTTCCCGCCGCGCCCTCCCGGCCCCACATTGGCGGGATGGCCTCCCCGCTTTCCTCCCCGCGCAGCACGCCCGACCCCGATTTCGCGGACCTCATCGCCCGCCGCCCGCATCTCCAGGCCCATGCGCTGGACGGGTTGGTGATGGAGGAGGTGCCGCTCGTCCACATCGCGCGCGAGGTCGGCACGCCGACCTGGGTCTATTCCGCCGGCACCCTGCGCCGCCGCCACGGTGCCCTGCGGGACGCGCTGGCCGAGGCCGGGCTGGACGCCTCCCTCCACTTCGCGGCCAAGGCGAATGACAGCCTCGCCGTGCTCCGCGTGCTCGCGGCCGAGGGGGCGGGAGCCGATGTGGTGAGCGAGGGGGAGCTGCGGGCCGCGCGCGCCGCCGGCATCCCGGCCGACCGCATCGTCTTCTCCGGCGTCGGCAAGACGGAACGCGAGATCGCCCTCGCGCTGGAGGAGGGCATCCTCCAGATCAATGCCGAGAGCGCGGAGGAGGTGGAGCGCATCTCCGCCGTCGCCGCCGCCATGGGCCGCGTCGCCCCCGTCTCCCTTCGCATCAACCCGGACGTGGACGCCCGCACCCACGCGAAGATCTCGACGGGCCTGGCCGAGAACAAGTTCGGCATCGCCTATACCGACGCCGCCGCCCTCTATGCCCGCATGGCCTCGCTCCCCGGCATCCGCCCGATCGGGCTGGCCGTGCATATCGGCAGCCAGATCACCGAGGGCATGGCCGCCTATCGCGCCGCCTATGCCCGGGTGGCGGAGATGGCCGCCGCGCTGATGGGGCGCGGCCTGCCGGTGGAGCGGCTGGACTGCGGCGGCGGCCTCGGCATTCCCTATCGCGACGAGGTCCCGCCCTCCCCCGCGGCGCTGGCCGGCGCCATCAAGGCGACGCTCGGCCCGCTCGGCCTGCCCGTGATGCTGGAGCCCGGGCGCTGGATCGCGGGGCCGGCGGGGGTGCTGCTCGCCTCCGTCGTGCTGCAGAAGCGCGGCCAGAACCGCCGCTTCGTGGTGCTGGACGCGGCGATGAACGACCTCGTCCGCCCCGCCATGTACGAGGCCTGGCACGGCATCCTGCCCCTCGCGCCCGACCTGCTGCACGCCCCCCTTGCCCCGGCCGACGTGGTCGGCCCGGTCTGCGAGAGCGGCGACACCTTCGCCCGCGGCCGGGATCTGCCGGACCTGCCGCCCGGCGCGCTCGTCGCCTTCCTCGATGCCGGGGCCTATGGCGCCACCATGTCCTCCACCTACAACGCCCGGCCGCTGGCGGCGGAGGTGATGGTGGACGGGCACCGATGGGCGGTCACCCGGCCGCGCCAGTCGCATGAGGCGCTGCTGGCGAACCAGCTCATGCCCGACTGGCTCGGGGCGCGCGCTTGACGGGGCCGGCCCCCCGCCCGCCCTTCAACCCCGGCCGCCCGGGCGCGGGTTCTCGTCCGGGCGAGCCCCCTCGCCCGGACGACGCGTCACGCCCCGGCGGTCAGGGCCGCCCCGCGCGGCCGGACGCGCCACCCGGCCCGGCGCCGCGCCGCCTCGGGCGCCTCCGCACCCGCGCCCGCCTCGCCCTCTTCTGGGAGGATCTCTGGCCCCGGCTCTGGCCCGTCCTGGGCGTCCTGGGGCTGTTTCTCCTCCTCGCCCTCTCGGGCCTCTTCCTCCTCCTGCCGCCGCTCGCGCATCTCACCCTTCTCGCGGTGCTGATCGCGGCCCTGATCGTCACCCTCGCCCGCGCCGCGCGCGGCTTCGCCCTGCCGGGAGAGGCGGCGGCGGACCGGCGGCTGGAAAGGGCTTCCGGCCTTCCCCACCGCCCCCTCGCCACGCTGGGCGACCGGCCCGCCGGGGGTGACGCCACCGCCCAGGCCCTCTGGCGCGCGCATCAGGAACGGGAGGCGGCCCGCATTCGGGCGCTCCGGGCCGGGATGCCCCGCCCCGGCCTCGCGGCCCGCGATCCCCGTGCCCTCCGCACCGGTCTTGCCGTCGCCCTCGTCGCCGCGGTCGTCATGGCGGGGGCGGAGGCGCCGGAGCGGCTTCGCCGGGCGCTCTGGCCCGAGAGCCCCGCCGCGCCGCCCGGCCTCGCCGCCCGGCTGGAGGCCTGGGTGACGCCCCCCGCCTATACCGGCGCGCCGCCCATCTTCCTCCCCGCCGGGGGAAGCGTGACGGTTCCCGCCGGCAGCCGCCTCCGCGCCGCCCTCTCCGGCGGCAGCGGCGCGCCGGAGCTGCTGCGGGACGGCGTGGCGGCCGGCGCCTTCCAGCCCCTCGGCCCCGGCAGCCACAGCGCTGAGATCGCCCTGGACGCGGGCGGCCGCGTGGTGATCCGCCAGGGCGGGCGCGAGGTGGCGGGCTGGTCCTTCGCGGTGCAGGCGGACGCCCCGCCGCGCATCGCCTTCAGCGAGCCCCCTTCCGCCTCCACCGCCCAGGCCTCCCGCGGCCTCGCCACCCGCCTGCCCTGGCGCGCGGAGGACGACTGGGGCGTGGCCGCCGCCGCCGCCGAGATCCGCCTCGCCGCCCGGCCCGGTGCCGCCCCTCTGGTGATCGACCTGCCCCTGCCGCCCGGCGGGGCCAAGGCGCCGCGCGGGGTGGCGCAGCCCGACCTCTCCGCCCATCCCTGGGCCGGCCTGCCCGTCCGAACCCGCCTCCTGGCCCGCGACGGGGCGGGGCAGGAGGGGCGCTCGGAGGAGGCCGCCCTCACCCTGCCCGAGCGCGCCTTCACCCATCCCGTGGCGCGCGGGCTGATCCTGCTCCGCAAGGGCCTCTCCCTCGACCCCGAGGCGCGCCGCCCGGCGATCGAGGGGCTGGACCGGCTGGCCGCGGCGCCGGACGCCTTCGAGAACGACACCGCCACGGCCCTCGCCCTCCGCTCCGCCCGCACCCGGCTGGAGGGAGACACCCGCCCCGAGGCGGTGGGCGAGGCGCAGGGAATCATGTGGGACACCGCCCTCGCCCTGGAGGAGGGCCGCGCCGACCGCACCGCCCGGACGCTCGCCGAGACGCGCGAGCGCCTGCGCGAGGCGCTCCGCGAGCGGGAGCAGCAGGAGAGGGAGCGGGCCGAGGCCCAACGGGAGGCCCAGCAGGAAGCGCAGCGGGACGCCGCCCGCCAGGAGGAGGCCCGCCGCCAGCCCGGGCAGGAGCCGCGCCCGGGGGAGGAGCAGCGGGCCGAGGCGGACAGGTCCCCCGGCAGCGACCGGGCCGAGACCCCGCGCCAGGAGGAGGCGGCCCGCGAGGCCCAGCGCCGGGCGGAGGAGGAGCGCCGCGCCGAGGCGCAGCGGCGCGAGGCGGAGCGCGACGCCGCCCGCACCGAGACGGACCGCCGCATCCAGGCCCTGCGCGAGGCGATCCGCCGCCACCTGGAAGCCCTGGCCGAGCGCGCCCAGCGCGAGAACGGCGAGACGCCGCCGCAGCAGAGCCCCAACCGCCCGCAGCAGCCCCGCTCCCCCGAGAGCCGCGAGGCGGACCGCCGCACCGACCGTATGCGCGAGCAGAACCGCCAGGACCGCCCCGAGGAGGCCGAGCGCGAGCTGGCCGAACTGGAGCGCATGCTGGAGGAGCTGGAGAACGGCGGCCTCGCCAACAACCAGCGCGAGGAGCGCCGCCAGCGCCAGCAGCGCGGCCAGCAGCAGATGGGCGTGATCGGGGACATGGTGCGTCGCGAATCCCGCCTGCTGGACGGCGCCCACCGCCGCGCCGAGGAGGAGGCCACGCGGCAGGAGCGCGAGCGCCGCCAGAACTATCCCTGGAACCGCACGCGCCCGGCCGAGCCCCCCCTCTCCCCCGCGCCCGACGCCGCCGCCGAGGCCCGCACCCAGCGCGCCCTGCGCCGCGCGCTCGGCGAACTGATGCAGCAGCACGGCGACCTGACGGGCGAGATCCCCGCCCCGCTCGGCCGCGCCGACCAGGCGATGCGCGAGAGCGCCGAGGCCCTGTCCTCCGGCGCCGACCCCCGCCCCCACCAGGAGCGCGCGATCCGCGAGCTCTCCGAGGGCGGGCGCCAGATGGCCCAGCGCATGCAGCGCCAGTTCGGCCGCCCCCAGCAGCAGCCCGGGCAGGAAGGCGAGGGGGAGGGCGAGGGCCAGGGCGACGCCATGGCCGAGGGCGGCGAGCAGGGCGGCGAGGGCCGGGACCAGATGGCCGAGAACGGGCAGGGGCGCGACCCGCTCGGCCGCCGGCTGCGCGAGGGGAACGGCACCTCCGAGGAGGGCGGCGACACCCGCGTGCCCGACGAGGCGGAGATCCTCCGCACCCGCCGCCTGCAAGAGGAGCTGCGGCGCCGCCATGCCGAGCGGGAGCGCCCAGCGGCGGAGCTGGACTACATCGACCGGCTGCTGCGGCTGTTCTGAGCCGCGGCGGCGCCCCGCTTCACGCCCCCAACCTTACCCAGGGGACGTCACGGCCCGGGGCCGCTCCCCTCCGCCGGCCCCGGCCATTCGAGCACGGGCAGCCGCGCCACGGGGATGCGCGCGACGGAGAGGCCCCGCGCCTCCAGGGTGAGCGGCACCTCCAACTGCGGCGGCTCGCCCTCGGCGGGCGGGCGGGCGAGGAGGGCGACCACCCGCCGGGCGAGGCCCGCATTGCGCGGGGAGACGAGGCCGGCCGAGGCCAGCGTGTCCAGCACCGCCTCCGCCCCCGTCAGCTTCAGCGTGCCCGCCCCCATCGGCTGGAGCGCGTCGTCGAGGGCGAGGGTGGCCGAGGCCTGGGCGGTGGCGGGGCCGTACTCCACCTCCAGCCGCCGCAGCTCCAGCGTGCCGCCGGCATCGCGCCAGAGGGCGGCGCGGTTGGTGGGGTTGCGGCCGCCGGGCAGGGGGCCGGTGAGGGCGGCGTCGAGCCTGAGGGCCCGCACCGCCCGTCCGAGCGGGGTGGCAACGGGCAGGGTGACGTTCTCCGCCCCGCCCTCCAGGCTGACGGCGGGCTCGCCCTCGATGGCGCTCATCCGGCTGTCGAGCGCCAGGCGCGCGGCGCCGATCTCCACCCCGCCCGCGGCGGTGCCGATCCGCAGCCGGCTCGTCTCGAACTCGCCGCCCCGCGGCAGGACGCCGCGCTCCAGCGGCAGGGCGGCCACCAGCCGGTCCGCGGCAAAGGGGATCTCCGCCGCGCCCAGCCGCAGCCGCTGCGGGCCGGAGGCGGCGATGCGAAGCTCCCCCGGCCGGTGCATCGCAACCCGCAGGGTCACGGCCGGGGCGGCCCAGTCCAGCCCGCCGGGCACGGTCGCGCCGCCGCCGGAGAGGCGGAACTCCCGCAGGCGCAGCGTGGCGGAGAGCGGCCAGCCCCCGCGCTGGGGCGGCGCGTGCTCGATCCGCCAGCCCCCGGCGCGGCGCGCGGCCGCCCAGGCGTCGTAGCCCTCCTGCAGCCGCCCGGCCATCACGTGCCAGAGAAGGCTGTGGGCCCCGGCGAGCAGGGCGAGGGCCAGGGCGGCGAGGGGCAGGAGCCTGCGGGGGCGCAGCCAGGGGCGGGCCCGGAGAGGAGTACGGAGAGGGGCAGGGGAGGAGGGGGTTCGGCTCACGGCCCCGCCATATGGGACCGGGCGGCCCGGCTTGCCCAGAGTCTACCGATAGCCTGCCGATGGCCGGGGATGACAGGATTGCTGCAACGCCCCGGCATCCCGCGCTAGGATGGGGCCGCAGCCCATGACCACTCCTGACCACCCGCCCGTCCTCGATCCCGCCGCCCTCGATCCCGCCCCGCTCCTCGACCCCGACGGCTCCCTCTACGTCTTCGGCTACGGCTCGCTCATCTGGAAGCCGGGCTTCCGCTTCGAGGCGGCGCATCCCGCGCTTCTCCGGGGCTTCCACCGGCGCTTCTGCATCCTCTCCCACCGCTACCGCGGCACGCCGGAGGTGCCCGGGCTGGTTCTCGGACTCGACCGGGGCGGGGCCTGCCGCGGCGTCGCCTTCCGCGTCGCGCCCGAGCGCGCGGCGGAGGTGCTGGCCTATCTCGACGAGCGGGAGATGTCGGGCAACGTCTATCACCGCCGCCTCCTGCCCGTGCGCCTGCTGGACGGGGGCGGCACGCGCCGGGCGGTGACCTTCGTGGCCGACCGCCGGGCCGATGCCTATTGCGGCGCCCTGCCCCCCGATGCCGCGGCGGCCGCCATCGCGCGCGGGCACGGGGTAATGGGGCCGAACCGGGACTACCTCCTCAACACCGTCGCCCATCTCCGCGAGCTCGGCGTGCGGGATGCCGGGCTGGACCGGATCGCCGCCCTCCTCGCCCCCGCGGCGGAGTAGGGGGGCGGGTTCCCGCACCCCAGCACCGGCCGGCGTTTTGCCGGCTCCGGATCCGGTGATCCCCGCCAGATGTCCTTCGGATTCCGGATCGATTCCAGGCACTTGCGGGAAGGGTGCGGCGCGGAGGCGACAGGAGTCCGGCGATCAGGTTTTCCCATGATTTATCCACAGGCTCGGGGATTGACCGTCGCCGAAAGGCCTCGCCGTCCCCCCTTTGTTCCAGCGACTCCTGGGATTCCCACGAAATCGCGCGCAAGATTCTGTTTTCGCTAACAAAAATCCTGTCCACAGGGGCCCGGTGAGTCACGAAAACCAAGACTCCACAAGGCCTTGCCCGCGACTCCTCCGGCGCGGTCAAAGCCGCGCCGTTCATCTATTCCACGAACTTGTCCACACCCCGCACGAGCCGGGCGGAAGCCTCCGCCACGGCGGCCTCCGCCCGCACCGTCAGCTCCGCGCGGGGCAGGCCGGGGGGGATCGGGGGCAGCACCGCGACGGTCAGCACGCCCGGCCGCTTGGTGAAGGAGCGCTTGCCCCAGAAGCGGCCGGAATCGGTGGCCACGGGCACCACGGGCAGGGCGGTGGCGGCGGCCATGGCGGCGAAGCCGGGCTGCCAGGGTGCCACCTCCCCGGGGGCGGAGCGCGTGCCCTCGGGGAAGATCACCACCTGGTAGCCGGCGGCGGCGGCGTCGCGGGTGGCGCGTACCAGCCGCTTCAGCGCGGCTCCTCCGCCGTCCCGGTCCACGGGGATGGAGTGGACGTGGCGCGCCATGGCGCCCCAGCCCGGGATCCGCAGCAGTTCGGCCTTCATCACATAGGCCGGGCGGGGCAGCAGGGCGTGCCAGACGATCGTGTCGAAGGCCGACTGGTGCTGGGCCGCGATGAGGGCGGGGCCGTTCACGGGCAGGTTCTCCGTCCCCTCCACCCGCAGGCGGATGCCGCAGACCCGGTGCAGCAGCCACAGCATCAGCCGCGCCCAGCCCCGGAGGTAGCGGTGCATGGCGTCCGGCGGCAGGGCGAGCAGGGGCAGGCCGAACAGCACCGTCAGCGCCGTGATGCTGAAGAACAGCAGGTTGAACAGGGCGGAACGGATCGTGCTCACCGCGCGGACCGCCCGCGTTCCGTGAGCGCCGAGAGGCCCAGCACCGCGCCGACGAGCTTGGCGTATTCCCGCAGCATCGGCAGGGGCCGGGCGAGATAGGGCGGGACGGGATGCGGGTGCAGCGCCACGCCGGGAAGGCTGCGCCGCAGCTCCAGCAAGGCGCGGGGCATGTGAAAGCTGGCGGTCACCACCGTGATCTCCTGCAAGCCGGCGCCGCGCGCCCAGGCGGCAATCTCTCGCGCGTTGCCGCGCGTACTCGTGGCCTCCCGGCCGAGGGCGACGCGGGCGGCGAGCGGCGCGGGGTCGAGCCCCGCCTCCCGCGCGAGGTCCGCCAGCCCCGAATCCGGCCCGACGCCGGAGATGATCAGCCGCGCCCCCGGCCGGGCGCCCAGGAGGGTCAGCCCCTCCTCCACCCGGTCGGGCCCGCCGGTGAGCACGGCGATGCCGGGCGCCTCCGGCCCTGGAGGCATGGGGGAGGTCGCACGATGGACGAACCAGAGGAAGCCCCCCGCCACGCCGAGGACGAGCGCCGCCACCGCCGCGGAGAGCAGGGGCAGTCGCCGGAACCGGCGCGGGGAGGGAACCGCCTCGCTCATCACGGCAGGCGCCGGAGCCAGCGGCGCACGGTGGCCTGGGCCGTGCCCCAGCCGATCAGCGCCGCGACGGGCGGCAGGGAGGCGAGGATGCCCCAGGGCAGTTCCGCCAGCAGCCCGGCCGAGGCCTGCCCTCCCCCGAAGAGGGGCATGGCGAGGCCGGACAGGGCCGCGAGCGCCGGCACCGCGATGGCCGCCCCGGCCAGGGCGCCGAGCCCGGCGAGCAGCGCCACGCGCCGGGCGAATCGCCCCGCGATGGCGCGGTCGGTGGCGCCGAGGTCGTGCAGCACGTCGATCGCCTCGCGCCGGGAGGCGAGGCCCGCCCGCGTCGCCACCGCGACCACCGCGACCGCCACCCCGACCACGAGGGCGAGCACCGCCAGCGCCACGCCCTGCACCGAGCGGGCGAGGGCGGAGAGGCGCGCGACCCAGATCCCGTGGGATTCCAGCTCCGCCCCGGGCACGGCCTCGGCCAGGCGCTCCGCGAGGCGGGGCAGGGACTCGGGCGCGGCGGCGAGCCGCAACTCGATCACCCCGGGCAGGATGAGGGCCGGCGCGTCGCCGATCCAGGGGCGCAGCAGCTCCGCCACCCTCTCCGGCCCTACCTCGGCGGCCCGGGCGACGACGGAGTCCCCCCGCAGCATCTCCAGCGCCGCCGCCATGCGGGCGCGGGTGGGGTCCGGCACCTGGACGGTCACGGCCGCCGCCGCCCCGGCCTGCCAGCGATCGGCCAGCCGGTCCGCCCCGCGCGCCCCGGCCAGGGCGAGGGCGGCCAGCAGCGCCATGGCGCCCACCAGCCCCGGCAGCAGCCGGTCCGAGAGGGCGCGGCGCAGGCCCAGCGGGTCGCGCGCGACGCGGCGGCGGTGCTCAGCCATGGCCGCCGGCTCCGGAACCCCGGTCCTGCGCGCTGGGCCAGATGCCACGGCCCATCCGCTGGGTGCCGCGGGGCCGGGCGGGGGGGGCGAGGTCTCCCTCCCCCTCATCCTCGCCGGAGGACCAGGGCTCGGAGCCGTCCTCCGGCTCCTCCAGCCATCCCGCCTCCGGCTCGGGCGCGCTCAGGTCGAGGGCAAAGCTCTGGGGGAGCGTCGCGACGGGCGCTCCCCCGGGGGGGTGCGGCTCGGGGAGAGCCTCCTCCGTGGCATAGGGCCAGGGATCGAGCGCGACGATCCGCCCGGCCTCGACCTGCATGACATAGCCGGGGTGCTGTGCGATCAACTCCTGCGAGTGGGTGGCCACCACCACCGTGGCGCCCAGCCGGTTCATCTCGGCCAGCAGGAGGATCAGGCGCCGGGCCTGGGTGGAGTCGAGGTTGCCCGTCGGCTCGTCCGCCACCAGCAGGGCGGGGCGGGTGACCACGGCGCGGGCGATGGCCACGCGCTGCTGCTCCCCGCCCGAGAGCTGCTGGGGCAGGGCCCCTTCCCGCCCCTCCAGCCCGACCCAGCGGAGCATCTCCGTCACGTCGGGGCGCAGGCTCGCCTCCGCGCGGCCGGCCAGGCGCAGAGGGAGCGCCACGTTGTCGAAGGCGGTGAGGTAGGGGAGCAGGCGGAACTCCTGGAACACCGCCCCGATCCGCCGCCGCAGCTTCGGCAGGTCCGCCCGCTTCGCGCGGGAGAGCGGGACGCCCAGCACCTCCACCTCCCCCCGCGTCGGCCGCAGGGCGAGCTGCATCAGCCGCAGCAGCGAGGTCTTCCCCGCGCCGGAGGGCCCGGTGAGCCAGGTGAACGACCCCTGGGGCAGGGTGAAGGAGAGGTCGCGCAGCGTCTCCCGCTCCCCCGCTCCGCCGCGGGTGGGATCGGGATAGCGCAGCCCGACCTGGGTGAAGCGCACCATGGGCCGCGATGTGCCATGCCGGGACGCGGAGGGATAGCGGCGGCGTGATGACGGTGCCTCTCCGCACCGGCCTCCCGGGTGGCGGGCCGGGGCGATCGCCCGCCGGACGGAAGAGGCGACATTGCCTTGGACCCCACGGCGCGGGCATCTTGCGCCATGCGCGTTGCCTGCCCCGAATGTGCCGCCGAGTACGACCTTCCCCCTGCCCTGGCCACCCGGCTGGGAGAGGGGCGGACGGTGCGTTGCGCCCGTTGCGGGGCGACCTGGGAACCGGTGTCGGCCGCCGGCGCCCGACCGGCGGAGGCGGCACCAGCGGGCCCTCCCCCTTCCCCCGGCCTACTTCGCGAGGAGGCGGTCTTTCCGGTCGGGCGAGGGGAGGAACCGCCGCCTCCCGCCTACCCATCCGCGCTGGTCCTCGTCCCGTCCGCCCCAGCTGCCGCGGCGAAGCGCCCACTCGCCCTTCTCGCCGCGGCCTGGGCGGCCTCGGTCCTCCTCCTCGCCGGGGCGGCGGCCGCGGCCTGGTCCTGGCGGGTCGATCTCGTCGAGGCCTGGCCGCCCGCCGCGCGCGCCTTCATCGCCCTCGGCTTGGCGGGGTAGGGACGGGGCGCGGCCCTGGCCGGCGGCGGCCACGGGGGGTTAGACTCCCCGAAACCCAGCCCCGGAGGAACCCGCCCGATGAACCGTCGCGACCTGCTGCGCCTGCTGCCGGCCCCGCTCGCCCTCGGCGCCCTGCCCGCCACGCTGCGGGAAGCGCGCGCGCAGGAGGAGTGGCCCGCGCGCCCCGTCACGGTGATCGTGCCCTTCGCGCCCGGCAGCTCGTCCGACATCGTGGCGCGCGCCATGGGGGTGCCGCTGGGCCAGGCGATCGGCAAGCCGGTGGTGGTGGAGAACCGGCCGGGCGCGACCGGCGAGCTGGGCGCGCGCGCCGTGATCCGCAGCGCGGCGGACGGGCACACGCTGATGCACGCCCCCATCAGCACCTGGGCCATCAACGTCGCCCTCCGCCCGAACCTCGGCTACGACCCCGTGGGCCAGCTCACCGGCCTCAGCCAGACCGTGCGGACGCCGAACGTGCTGGTGGTGAACCCCGCCCAGGTTCCGGCGAACGACCTGCCCTCCCTCATCGCCTGGCTCAAGGCGAACCGGGCCTCCTACTCCACCTCCGGCGTCGGCTCCTCGGACCACCTGACGATGGAGATGTTCAAGCAGCTCACGGGCACGGACATCACCCACATCCCCTATGCCGGGGGCGGCCCGGCCACGACGGACCTCATCGCGGGGAATGTGCAGCTCTCCTTCCAGAACCTCGGCTCCATCCAGCCGCAGATCGCGGACGGGCGGGTGAAGGCGATCCTCATCACCGCCGAATCCCGCCACCGGCTGCTGCCGAACACGCCGACAGGGGCCGAGGCGGGGCTGCGGGACTTCGTGGTCTATTCCTGGCAGGCGCTCGGCGGCCCGGCGGGGATGGCGCCCGCGCTGATGGAGCGAATCCACGCCCAGGCCGCCGCCGCGCTGCGCTCCCCCGAGGTGGCGCGCCGGATGGACGAGCTGGGCTTCGAGGTGGTGGCCAGCACCCCCGCGCAGTTCAGCGCCTTCCAGCGCGGCGAGATCGAGCGCTGGAAGCGCGTGGTGCAGGCCGGGAACATCACGCCGAGCTAGCGGCGCGGCCCTTTCGCCAGGGGGCCACCGCACCCCATAACCGGGGCATGCAAGACGAAGGCGCCCTGGTCCTCTTCTCCGGCGGGCAGGATTCCACCACCTGCCTCGCCTGGGCGCTGGACCGCTTCCCGCGCGTCGAGACACTCGGCTTCGACTACGGCCAGCGCCACCGGGTGGAGCTGGAATGCCGCGACGCGCTCCGGTCGGGGCTGCGCGCGATGCGGCCGGACTGGGCGGCGCGGCTGGGGGAGGACCACACGGTCGGACTGGCCGCGCTCGGCGCCATCTCGGAGACGGCGCTGACGCGGGACGTGGCGATCGAGATGGAGGAGGGCGGGCTGCCCAACACCTTCGTCCCCGGCCGCAACCTCGTCTTCCTCACCTTCGCCGCGGCGCTGGCCTATCGCCGGGGTCTCCGGCACATCGTGGGCGGCATGTGCGAGACGGATTTCTCGGGCTACCCCGATTGCCGGGACGACACGATCAAGGCGCTGCAGATCGCGCTGAACCTCGGGATGGAGCGGCGATTCGTGCTGCACACGCCGCTCATGTGGATCGACAAGGCCGATACCTGGCGCCTGGCCCGGGACCTCGGCGGGGACGCGCTCGTCCGGCTGGTCGTCGAGGACACGCACACCTGCTACCGCGGGGAGCGCGGGCCGATGCATCCCTGGGGCCATGGCTGCGGCACCTGCCCCGCCTGCGAGCTGCGCGCGGCGGGTTGGCGGCGCTTCGCGGGAGGTTGAGGGGGCGAACCCGCCAGCTGCAGCGGCTCACCCTCCGGGGCAGGCAGGGCGCTTTCTGTCGAGGCATTCCCCACCGTCACTTCATAATCCTCATGCTCGTACCGGGGCTTCCCGAACCTGGGTTAAAGACGCGCGCCCAGGCCAGAGTCATAAGAATGCGCCGGCCGCCATCACCCTCCCAGGCGCCTCATTCGCTGCAGCAAGTTAACGATATCGTGCGGGGCGACGGTCAGGCTGGAGACCAGCGACGCGCTCAACTACCTTTATTATCCAAGGATTTGAAAAGCCAATAGGCT
The DNA here is from genome assembly GCF_014199205.1 of Muricoccus pecuniae. Taxonomy (GTDB): domain Bacteria; phylum Pseudomonadota; class Alphaproteobacteria; order Acetobacterales; family Acetobacteraceae; genus Roseomonas; species Roseomonas pecuniae. The sequence continues at coordinate 16,114 of NZ_JACIJD010000009.1, forward strand.
GAACGGATTTCCGTATCGGCTGCCCTCGGGCACCCGTTGAAGGAGAAAGCCAGAATGGCCCTCAAGATCGGAAGCGGCGGATTCGACTTTATCGATCTATCGCGCAGCACGGAGCCCAATACGGTATACGCGAACGGCTACCCTGACACTGCCCTCGAGCTTGGCAACAACGTCGTCCTGGGTGGTAGCGCAGACGACTCGATCAGGGGCGGCTTCGGCCATGACCTGATCATTGGTGGGCAGGGCGACGACGTGATCTTCGGCTATGGCATCGTCAATGCTTCGCCGACAGGCCAATTGCAGTCCGGCAGGCTGGATCTGAGCGACTTTCTATCCGGCGGAGCTGGCGATGATCTCATTGTCGCGGGAGGAGGCGACGATCTCGTCCTTGGTGGCACCGGCAATGACGCACTCCGTGGCGACCAGGGAAATGATTTCATCGCCGGTGGAAGTGGCGACGATTTTCTGAGGAGCGGTGCGGGGTCCGACATCCTTGTTGGCGGATGCGGCAGCGATGTATTCTACTACAACTTCTACCCTGCGCCGGGAACCATTCCCTCCGAAAACGACGCTTCGGGTGGCCGGGACGTTATTCTCGACTTCCATTCGTGCACGGACCAGATCGACCTGTCCGGCCTTGGTGTTGCACGCGACGAGCTGGAACTGACCGATATCGGGACCGGTCTCCTTCTGAGTTTCCCGAACTCCATCCTGAACCCAGCCGCTCGCGGGGAGATCGAACTCCGAGGGCTTCACCATATCGGGGAAGGCGACATTATATTCTCCTGATCGACCGCTCCTGATGGAGACGCGCCTCATCGACGGACCGCACGAAGACCCGCAGGGCTCCGCCGTCCCGCCGCGGGGTGCGCGGCGAGAGGTTGAGGGTATCGCGAGAGCGGGGCCGTCACAGCACAGGCGAACCGGGAGGGGCACGCCGGCCACCGGAGCAGGGTGGCCGCAGAGAGTGGTTAGCCCCGCCCGCGCCGCCGGATCTCGCCGAGATGCAGCGCGCCGATCGCCTGGGCAAGGCCGAAATAGGTGACGAGCCCCGCGACGACATAGACCGCCAGCACCACCAGCCGCGCCGTCGATCCCACGGGGTCCGGCAGCATCAGGCGGAGCGCGACCAGCACGGCGGCCATGGCGAGCGTCGCGATCAGCAGGCGCGGCACGCGCCGGCGCAGGCGGCGGTCCGGCCGCCACTGCCCGCGCCGCCGCAGCATCACGGCGAGGATCGCCACGTTCACCCAGGCCGAGAGCCCGGTGGCCAACGCGATCCCGACATGGGCGAGGTATCGCGTGAGCACGAGGTTCAGCGCGAGGTTCAGCACGACCACGACGAGGCTGATCTTCACCGGCGTCGCCGTGTCCCCGCGCGCGAAGAAGCCGGGGACGAAGGCCTTCACCAGGATGAAGGCGGGCAGGCCGAGGGCGTAGACCGTCAGCGCCGCGGCGGTGGCCGCCGCCTCCAGCTCGCCGAAGGCGCCGCGCAGGAAGAGGGCGGAGATGATCGGCCAGGCGAGCACCGACTGCGCCGCCGCCGCCGGCAGGGCGAGGGCGAGGGAGAGCTCCAGCGCCCGGTTCATCGTGCGGTGCGCCGAGAGCGCCTGCCCGCCGCGGAGCTGCTTGGCCAGCAGCGGCAGCATCGCCGTCCCCACCGCCGCCCCGATGACGCCGAGGGGAAGCTGCCCGATCCGGTCGGCGTAGTAGAGGTAGGAGACGGCGCCGGCCGGCAGCAGCGAGGCGATAACGAGATCGACCGCGAGGTTGAGCTGCGTCACCCCCGCCCCGATCAGCCCGGGACCCATGCGCCGCAGCACGAGCCTCACCTCCGGCGTGATGCGCGGCAGGGAGACGATCCGCAGCGGCATCCCCGCCCGCGCCGCCGCCACCCAGACGAGGAGGAGCTGCGCCGCGCCGGAGACGGTGACCCCCCAGGCGAGCGCGTGGCCGGGCGTTGCGGTGTAGGGCGCGAGGGCGAAGAGCGCCGCCATGGAGAGGATGTTGAACAGCACGGGCGCGCCGGCCGCCGCCGCGAAGCGGTCCAGCCCGTTCAGCACGCCCGAGATGAGCGCGGTGAGGCAGATGAAGACGAGATAGGGAAAGGTGATCCGCGTCATCTCGACGGCGAGGCCGAAGCGCACGGGCTCGTCGGTGAAGCCCGGCGCCAGCACGTGCAGCACCTGCGGCATGAAGACCATGCCGAGCACCGTCAGCAGCGTGAGCCACAGCGTCATCAGCGTGGACATGCGCTCGGCCAGCGCCCGCGCCTGCGCCGCGCCGTTGCCGGCGAGGGTGGAGGCGAAGGCGGGCACGAAGGCGGCGTTGAACGCCCCCTCCCCGAAGAGCCGCCGGAAGAGGTTCGGCAGCTTCAGCGCGATGAAGAAGGCATCCGCGATCGGGCCGGCGCCGAGGCTGGCCGCGATCAGCATGTCGCGCAGGAAGCCGAGCAGCCGGCTCCCCATGGTCCAGCCGCCGACGGTGAGGATGCTCTTCAGCACCGTGCGAGTCCGGTCAGCGCGGCGGCAGGAAACCGACCAGCTCCTCCGCCCGCGCCACGATCGGCTCGGCGATCGCCCGCGCGCGCTCGGCGCCGCGGCGCAGCAGCGCGTCCACCGCGCCGGGATCGGCGAGCAGGCGGCGCGCCTCGGCGGCGATGGGGCTGAGATGTGCCACCAGCGCGTCGGCCAGCACGCCCTTGAAGGTGCCGAAGCCCTGGCCGCCATGCTCCCTCAGCACCTCCTCCGGCGTCGTGCCGGTGACGGCGGCGAGGATGCCGACGAGGTTGCGCGCCTCCGGCCGCCCCTCCAGCCCCTGCATCTCGGAGGGCAGGGGCTCGGGGTCCGTCTTGGCGCGGCGGATCTTGAGGGAGATGGTGTCGGCGTCGTCGTTCAGGTTGATGCGCGACTGGTCGGAGGGGTCCGACTTGCTCATCTTCTTCGTGCCGTCGCGGAGCGACATCACGCGGGCGGCCACGCCCATGATGTGCGGGTCGATATGGGGGAAGAAGTCCACGCCGTAGTCGTGGTTGAACTTCTCCGCGATGTCGTTGGCGAGCTCGAGATGCTGCTTCTGGTCCTCGCCCACCGGCACGCGCGTGGCGTGATAGGCGTGGATGTCGGCCGCCATGAGGTTGGGATAGACGTAGAGGCCGCTGCCCGCGTTCTCCCGGTCCTTGCCGGCCTTGTCCTTGAACTGCGTCATCCGGTTCAGCCAGCCGATGCGGGCGACGCAGTTGAAGATCCAGGCGAGCCGGGTGTGGGCGTGGACGTGGGACTGCACGAACAGGATGCAGCGCTCGGGGTCCAGCCCGCAGGCGATGAGGGCGGCGGCCATGTCGCGCGTCTGCCGCGCGAGCTCCTTCGGATCCTGCCAGACGGTGATGGCGTGCTGGTCCACCACGCAGAAGATGCTCTCATGCGTGTCCTGCATCGGGACCCAGTTGCGGATGGCGCCGAGATAGTTGCCGAGGGTCGGGACGCCGGAGGGCTGGATGCCGGAGAAGACGCGCTGCATGGGAGGGGGCTCCTGGCCGGCCGGCGGTTGGAGCGCCGGGGGCCTTGTTGATCTGCGCCCGGGGTGTCCCCCTCCGGGCCGGGCGCGTCAAGGCAGGGGGGCTAACCCGCCGGCTCCCAGCCCGGCGGCGCCATCTCGAACCCCTCGAAGAGGAAAGCGGGGCTGACGGTGCAGCCCACGAGCGTCCAGGCGCCGAGGCTCTCGGCCGCCTGCCACGCACCCCTGGGCACGATGGCGAAGAGCTCCTCCCCCGCCCCCATGTCCGGGCCGAGGCGCCGCGTGGCGGGCGGTCCGCCATCGGAGATGCGGAGCGCGAGCGGCGCGCCCGCGTGCCAGTGCCAGCCCTCGGCCGCGTCCACCCGGTGCCAGTGGCTGCGCTCCCCCGCGGCCAGGAGGAACAGGATGGCGGTGCCGGCCCCGCGCTCGCCGCCGGGCGGGGCGTCGCGCCAGGTCTCGCGGTAGTGGCCGCCCTCGGGATGCGGGCGGAGGCCGAGGGCGGCGATGACCGCCGCCGCCTCCAGCCCGTGGTCGCGCAGGTTCATTTCGGCGCGCTGCGGACCAGGGCCGGGTGCCCCTCCACCGAGGCGAGCCAGGCGGCGAGGCGGGGATGCGCCTCCCGCCAGGGTTCATGGGCGAAGCGGAAGTCGAGATAGCCGAGGGCGCAGGCGGCCGCGATGGCGCCGACATCCGCCAGCCCCTCCGGGGGTGCGGCTTCCAGCCGGGCGAGGCCGCGCTCCACCACCCCCTTCTGCCGGGCATCGGCCGCCCGGCGCCCCTCGTCCTGCGGCAGGGCGGCGGCGACGCGCCGGGCCACGGCGGCGTCCATGATCCCGTCCGCGAGCGCCTGCATCACCGCGGCGCGCAGCCGCGCGGGGCCAGCGGCCGGCATCAGCGAGGGCGCCGCGCCGAGCGTGTCGAGAAGGTCGCAGATCACGGGGCTGTCGAAGACCGCCGTGCCGTCCTCCAGCAGCAGGACCGGCACCTTGGAGAGCGGGTTGCCCGCCAGCAGCTCCGCCGGGCTGGACCAGGCATCGGTGGGCACGAGCTCGATCCCGCCATCCACGCCGCGCGCGATGGCGCAGGCGAGGACCTTGCGGGCGAAGGGACTGGCGGAGGCGGTGAGGAGGCGCATGGGGGGTATCCGTGAGGGCGTGGCCGGCAGGTTAGGCCGGGGCGCCCCGCGCCGCGATACCCCCCCGGCGAGGCCGCGGCGCCCCTTCAGCGCACCGGGGGGAAGGACCCGCCATCGGCCGGGCGCAGCACCTCGAAGATCTCCGTCACCTGCGCGTAGTCGCGGTAGCCCAGCCGGGCGATCGTGCCGGCGGCCACGGCGTCGAACCGGCCATCCCGCAGATAGGCCTCGTGGATGTGGACGCCCACGACCTGGCCGATGGTGAGGAACCCGTTGCTCGGCCGGCCGTCCTGGTCGTGCAGCTCCATCGCGTGCACCACGCGGCACTCCAGCGCGGCGGGGCTGGCCGCCACGCGCGGCGGGCGCACCAGCCGGCTGGGGGCGGCGGGGATGCCGGCCTCGTCGAACTCGCTCACCCCCTCCGGCGTGTTGCCGGAGGAGGCGTTCATCGCGTCGAACAGCGCGCGCGTCGCGAGGCTGAAGACGAACTCGCCCGTCGCGCGCGCATTGGCGGCTGAGTGCTTCATCCCCTCGCTGCCGAAGGCGATCATCGGCGGCGCGTTGTGGAGCATGGAGAAGTAGCTGTAGGGGGCGAGGTTCACCCGCCCCTCCGCGTCCACGGTGGAGATCCAGCCGATCGGGCGCGGGGCCACGATCGCCTTCATGGGGTCCCAGGGCAGGCCGTGGCCGTTCTTCGGCTCGTAGAACACCGGCCCTAGCCCTTGAACACGTCCTTGCCCGCGCGCCGCTCGGCGAGCTGGGCCACGTCCCGCGCGCGGAGGAAGGGGTTGGTGGCCCGCTCCCCGTCGAGCGTGGTCGGGACCGTCGGCTGGCCGGCCTTGCGCTGCGTGCGGACCTCCTCGGCGCGGGCGCGCAGCGCCGCGTTGTCCGGCTCCACGGTCAGGGCGAAGCGGGCGTTGCTCTCGGTGTACTCGTGGCCGCAGAGGACGAGCGTGTTGCCGGGCAGGGCGTTCAGGAGCTGCAGGGCGCGGTACATGTCCTCCGGCGTGCCCTCCAGCAGCCTCCCGCAGCCGAGCGAGAAGAGCGTGTCGCCGCAGAGAACGGCATGGGCGTCCGCGATGTAGAGGGCGATATGGCCGAGAGTGTGGCCGGGGCTGTCCAGCACCTCGATGCTGCCGCTGCCGAGCGGGATGTGGTCCCCGGGCTTCACCGAGAGGTCGAGCCTCGGCAGGCGTCGGGCGTCGGCGGCGGCGCCCAGCACCTTCGCGCCGGTCGCGCGCACCACCTCCTCCACGCCGTCGATGTGGTCGGGGTGGTGGTGGGTGAGCAGCACCCAGTCCAGCCGGCCGGGCTCGGGCATATCCCCCAGCGCCTCGAGGCAGGGAGCGGCCTCGCCGGGATCGCAGAGCGCGACCGTGCCCGTGGCCTCGTCCCGCAGCAGCCAGGCGTAGTTGTCCGAGAGGTTGGGCACGGCCCGGATCGTCCACGTCATGCGCTGCTCCTCCATCGCGCCGACCCGCTGTCACCGCGGCGCCGGACGCCCTATATCCGACGCATGGGCGCCGAGGTCCACTTCACCGCCTGGGGATTGCAGGGCTTCTACGACGCGCCGCTCGGCGCGGTGACGCGGCGCATCCTGCGCTCGCGGCTGCGGGAGATCTGGCCGGAACTGACGGGGCAGGAGGTGCTCGGCCTCGGCCATGCCGGGCCCTATCTTCGCCTCTGGCGGCGCGGGGCGGCGCGGCTGGTCTCGGCCACCCCCGTCGCGCTCACCGCCGGGGCCGGCATGGCCCCCTGGCCGCCCGACGGCCGCTGCGCCGCGGCGCTGGTGGAGGAGGACCACCTCCCCTTCGCCGACATGTCCTTCGACAACATCCTCCTCGTCCACGGGCTGGAAGCCGCCGAGAACGCGCGCCGCCTGCTGCGCGAGGCCTGGCGCGTGCTGCGGCCGGAGGGGCGGCTGCTGGCGGTGGTGCCCAACCGCCGCTCGCCCTGGGCCCTTCTCGAGCGCACCCCCTTCGGCCACGGGCAGCCCTACTCCCCCGGCCAGCTCGCGCGGCTGCTGGAGCGCTCGATGTTCACGGTGGAGCGGCGGGAGGCAGCGCTGTTCATCCCGCCCTTCGGCCTGCGCCCCTTGCTCGGCGGCGCGCGGATGTGGGAGGCGGCCGGGCGGTCGCTCGCGCCGCGCTTCGGCGGGGTGGCCATCATCGAGGCGCGCAAGGCGGTGATGGGCCTCATCCCCGCCGAGCCGGTGCGCGCGCGGCGGGTGCGGGTGGCGCAGGCGCGCTGGATCGTGGCGGATGGGGCCGCGCGCCCCGCCGCCCGCGCGCCGGGCGGGGCCGCCGCGGCGGGAGGGGCGGACTAGCCGCCGCCCCGGGGAACCATGTGGTCCCTCAGGGCAGCTTCGTGGTCTCGCCCGCCTTCAGGACGCCCGCGACGGAGAGGTTCTGGCGCGAGGCCTTCTCGGCGATGCCGCTGATCCCCTCGCGCCGCGCCAGCTCGGTCCAGACATCCTCGGGCCGGATGCCCGCATCCACCCAGACGACGATGAGGTGGTAGAGCAGGTCCGCGCTCTCGCCGATCAGGGCGCGGCGGTTGCCGGCCATCGCCTCGATCACCGTCTCCACCGCCTCCTCGCCGAGCTTCTGCGCCACCTTGGCCGTGCCGCGGGCGAGCAGGCGGGCGGAGTGGGAGGTCTCCACATCGCCCGAGAGGCGCCGCTCCTCCACCTTCGCCCAGAGCCGGTCGAGCACGGCCGCCACCGGATCGCCCGCCGGCGGGTCGAGCGGGCCGAGATGGCGCGCCTCGGCCCGGCGCACACCCTTGGGCGGCGGGGCGTTGGGGATGGGCGCGTCGGCCAGGTCCTGCGGTACGGGAAGAGGCGGCGTCAGGCGCAGGTCCTCCTTCCACTTCGCCGGCTTCAGCTTCGGCTTGGGCTTCGCTTTCGGCTTCGGCTTCGCAGCCGCCTTGGGCGGGGCCTTCGCGCGCTTCTTCGGCGGGGCCGCCTTGGCGGTCGCCTTCTTGCGCGGCGTCTCCTCGGCGGCGGCGGCGCGCTTCTTGCGCGGCTTCGCTTCCTTGCCCATCAGGCCGTCTCCAGGGGTTCGGTCGCCGGGCGCACCGGCCAGCCGGCGGCGGCCAGCGCGGCCTTCGCCTCGGCGATGCGGAAATGCCCGTAGTGGAAGATGCTGGCCGCCAGCAGCCCCGTGGCCCCGGCCGCCGCGCCTTCGGCGAAGTGCTCCAGCCTGCCCACCCCGCCCGAGGCGACGATGGGCAGCCGCACGGCCGAGCGCACCGCCCGCAGGAGGTCGAGGTCGAAGCCCTCCCCCGTGCCGTCGCGGTCCATCGAGGTCAGCAGGATCTCGCCGGCGCCGAGGGCTTCCACCCGGCGGGCCCATTCCACCGCGTCCACCCCCGTCTCGCGCCGGCCGCCATGGGTGAAGATCTCCCACCGGCCCGGCGCCACGCGGCGGGCGTCCACGGCGACGACGATCGCCTGGCTGCCGAAGGCCTCCGCGCCGCGGCGGACGAGCTCGGGGTCGGCCAGCGCGGCGGAGTTCACCGAGACCTTGTCCGCCCCCGCGAGCAGCAGGGCGCGCATGTCCTCCACGCTCCGCACGCCGCCGCCCACGGTCAGCGGGATGAACACCTCCGCCGCCGTGCGGGACACCACGTCGAGCATCGTGCCGCGGTTCTCATGCGTCGCGCCGATGTCGAGGAAGGTAATCTCGTCCGCCCCCTCCCGGTCATAGGCGCGGGCCTGCTCCACCGGGTCCCCGGCATCGCGCAGGGCGACGAAGTTCACGCCCTTCACGACGCGGCCGTCCTTCACGTCGAGGCAGGGGATCACGCGAAGCGCCAGCATGGGACGGCCTCCCGATTATTCTGTTAGGCGGATTGCTCTCGGAAATGAGAGGGGTCAAGCGCTAGTTCAACCGCGCCCGCCATTCCTCGATCATCTCCCGCCCGCGTGTGGCCGCCTCGCCCGTCGGAACCTGCTCGAGGAAGCGCTCCATGTCCTCGATGGCCGCGCCCAGCCGCCCGAGGCGCGCGTTCATCACCGCCGCCTCCCGCCAGAGCGGCGCGGCGTCCGGCGCGAGGCGAAGCATGTCGTTCGTGCAGGCGAGCGCGCCCTCGATGTCGTTCTCCGCCAGGCGGCGCAGGCGGATGTTCGTCTGCAGCCGCAGCAGCACGGCGCGGCGGCTCATCGGGGCCAGCATCCCCGGGCGCAGCTCCGCCTGCGGCCCCTCCACGCGCTTGATGAGGGCGCGCAGCGCGGGCACGGGCAGCGCGTGGCCGCCCCCGAAGGGGTCCACCACCACCGCGCTCCCCTTGGCCGAACCGTCCAGCGAGACGAGGAAGTGGCCGGGGAAGTCGAGGCCCCGCGCCGCCCATCCCGCGGCCTCCGCCAGATGCAGCCAGAGCAGGCCGATCGCCACGGGCAGGCCGCGGCGCCGCTCCGTCACCCGGATTAGGTTGGCGTTGCGGAGGTCGTCATAGGTCTCGGAATCCCCGGCATAGCCGCCCTCCTCGTGGATGACGCGGGCCAGCAGCGCGCGGCGCCCCTCGGCATCGGCGGGCGGCGCCGTGGTCAGCACGGCGCGGGTGAGGGCGGAGATGCGCTCGGCCGCCGCGCGCCAGTCGGCCTCGGGCGCGTCGATCCGGGCGAATTGCAGCGCGACGCCGGCGAGGTCCAGCTCGTCGTCCGGCAGCCGGCCGGCGGCCTCGATCGCGGCGCGGGCCTCGGCGACGGGATCGGGCATCAGGCCGCCTGGCCCGGGACCATGCGCCCGAGCATCCGCCCGCCGAAGAGGTGGACGTGGAAGTGCGGCACCTCCTGCCCCCCTTCCTGCCCCATATTCGTCAGGGCGCGGTAGCCATGCGCCTCCAGCCCGAGTTCCTTCGCCACCCGGCCCACCGCGCGCCAGAAGCCCGCGATCTCGGCATCCGAGGCGCTCGCGGCGAAATCGGCGAGGGAGACATAGGCGCCGCGCGGGATCACCAGCACGTGGACGGGCGCCTGCGGGTTGATGTCGTGGAAGGCGACGGCGAACTCGTCCTCATGGACGCGCCGGCTCGGGATCTCGCCGCGCAGGATGCGGGCGAAAATGTTGCTCTCGTCATAGGGCGGCAGGCCGGTGACCGCGGACATGTCGGCTCCTCATCTGGCCCTCCCTCTCTAGGCGAGAGAGAGGGGGAGCGGAATTCCCTCCCGGACCCGCTTTCCCTGCGCCATCCCGGGCGCGGCGGCATTAACCCTTCGCAATCCGCCCATCGAGCACCGGCGCCACCCGGCCGCGCGCGGAGAGGTGATCGGCCACCACATCCTCCAGCGGCGGCCCGTCGTCATAGGCCTCCAGCGCCGCGTCGCGCAGCACGGCGTAGCCGTCCCCGCCCGCCCGCATGAAGTTGTTCGTCACCACGCGATAGGCGCGGTCGTTCTCCAGCGGCCCATCGGCCGTGCGCACCTCGCGCAGGCGCTGCCCCGGCGGGGCGGCGGGGTCGAAGGCGATGCGCAGCCCCGCGACCTGCGGGAAGCGCCCGGCTGCGGCGGGCAGGCGGGACAGCCCGTTCTCCAGCGCTGCGCGGAGGGCGCCGCCGCGGATGGTCAGCGTCGCCAGCGTGTTGCCGAAGGGGAGCACGGCGAGCACGTCGCCCAGCGTCAGCATCCCGGCCGGCAGGGAGGCGCGCAGCCCGCCGGCATTGACCACGGCGATCTCCGCGCCGGGGATCCGCGCCAGCGCCGCCTCGGCCACGAGGCTCCCCAGGGCGCATTCCCCGTCCCGGCAGGAGGCGTCGGGGAAGGGGCCCTCCGCCAGGGCGAGGGGGCGGCGCCGGATTTCCCCGAGAGGCGCGGCGTACTCCGCCACCACCGCGGCGACCGCCGGGTCCTCCGCCACATCGGGGCCGATCGGGCGCACGGTGCCGCCATGGCGGGCGACGCCTCCATCCGTGCCGAGATCGAGGTCCAGCCGCCCGAGATAGCGCCCGTGGCAGGCGACCTGGGCGATCCGCACGTCCCGCCCGCGCCCGGCGACCAGGAGGGGATGCGGCCCGACGGCGCCGGCCAGCCCGTCCGCGAGCAGGAGGTGGGAATGGCCGCCGATGATCGCGTCGATCCCCTCCACCTCCGCCGCCAGCCGCCGGTCCGCGGGCAGGCCGAGATGGGAGAGCACCACCACCGTGCCGATGCCCCGCCGGCGCAGATCGAGGGCCGCGCGCTCGGCCGCCTCCATCGGGTCGGTGAAGCGGAGGTTCGGGCCGGGGGAGGAGGAGGTCGCCGTCTCCGGCGTGGTCAGCCCCACCACCCCGATCCGCGCGCCGGCCGATTCGAGCACGGCAGAGGCGGTGACGCGGTCCCGCAGCAGGGGCTCCGCGCGGGTGTCGAGATTCGCCGAGAGCAGGGGGAAGGGCACGGCGGCGGCGTAGCGGGCGAGGTTCTCCGGCCCGTTGTCGAACTCGTGGTTGCCGAGCGACATGGCCATGGTGCCCACCGCCCGCTGCACCGCCGCCTCCGCCAGGCCGCGGTGCAGGGTGTAGTAGAGGCTGCCCATGAACTGGTCGCCCGCGTCCAGCAGGAAGGGCGCGCGGCCCTCGGCCAGTGCGGCCGCCCGCGCCTCGCGGATCGCGCCCGCCAGCCGCGCGGCGCCGCCGGCGCAGGGCCCGCCCTCGCGGCAGAGGCTCCCGCCCTCGGCCACGCCCTCGTGCTTGGAGTGGAAGTCGTTGAGGTGGAGGAGGGCGATCCGCGCGCCCCCGGCCGCCGCGGCGCGGCGCAGGGAGGGCGCCGCGAGAGAGATCCCCGCCGCCGCGCGCAGCAGGCCGCGCCGGGAGAGGTGATGCTGTGCCGTTCGCTGCCGCATGGAAACCCCTTCTCGCCGGCCTTCCGGAAGGCGCGGCCGCATCCAGATGTGGCGCGGCCACACCCGGGCGCCGGATCTTCCGACGCCCGGCGCCGGGCCGTAATGTGCCTTGCACGGGCGCCGGTGCGGGTTCAAACGGCCCGCTCCCGTTTCGCTCGTCAAGAGCGCGGCGCGGAGTCGCAGATCGCGCCGCTCCAGGCCCGTCCCGGATCGGAGCGGCCCCGCCCGCGCGCGGCCCGCGCGGAACCAGCGCGCCCCCCAGGATCAGTCCCGGGCCGGGGGAGGAGCGGCGAACGCATGTCCGTCTACCTGCCCATCGCCGAGATGTCGGTGGATGCCCTGCTGCTGCTGGGCATCGGCCTGGGCGTGGGATGGCTGTCCGGCCTTTTCGGCGTGGGCGGCGGCTTCCTGCTGACGCCGCTGCTGATCCTCATCGGTATCCCCGCCCCCGTGGCCGTGGCCTCGGGCGCGAACCAGACGCTCGGCGCCTCCGTCTCCGGCCTCATCGCCCAGTGGCGGCGGGGGAACGTGGACCCCCGCATGGGGGTGGTGCTGCTGGTCGCCGGCCTCGCCGGCTCCTTCGCCGGCACGCAGCTCTTCGTGCTGCTGCGGCGGCTCGGGCAGGTGGATCTGGCCGTCTCGCTCTTCTACGTCGTCGTGCTCGGCACGGTGGGCGCGCTGATGGTGCGCGAGAGCCTGCGCGCCATCCTCCGCCGCCGCCGGCTGGCGCCCGCGCGCACGCACCAGCATTCCTGGCTGCACGGCCTGCCCTTCAAGATGCGCTTCCGGCGCTCGCGCCTCTACATCTCGGTCATCCCGCCCGCTCTGGTGGGCTTCGGCATCGGCATCCTCTCGGCCGTCATGGGGGTCGGCGGCGGCTTCATGCTCGTGCCCGCCATGATCTACGTGCTGGGCATGCCGACGACGACGACGATCGGCACCTCGCTCTTCCAGGTTACCTTCGTCAGCGCCAACGTCACCCTTCTCCAGGCCCTGCAGACGGGGTCGGTGGACATCGTGCTCACCCTGCTGCTGCTGGCGGGCGGGGTGGCGGGCGCGCAGTTCGGCGCGGCCATGGGCACGCGGCTGCGGGGGGAGGAGACGCGGGCGCTGCTCGGGCTGCTCGTGCTCTCCGTGGCGCTGCGGCTGCTCTGGGACCTGCTGGAGACGCCCGGCAGCCTCTACTTCCTCGGCACGGCGACGTGACCTCGCCGGGGCTCGTGCCGGGGGGGCGGCACGGCCGCCGGCCGCCCGTGCCGTGGCGGCCGGTCCTGCGCCTGCTGCTGGTCCTCTCCGCCGTCCTGCTCCTCCCCTGGCTGGCGCCGCCCGCCCGGGCTCAGCGCGACGACGCCGCGCCCCAGCCCGGCCCCGCCCTGGCCGCCGAGCTCGCCCAGCCCCGCATCGCCGTGGACACCGCCTTCACCGGCACCGACCTCCTCGTCTTCGGCGCGACCGACCGGCTGATCGGCCCGACGGGGGACAACGTGGTCGTGCTCGGCCTCGGTGCGGCGCGGGACGTGCTGGTGCGGCGCCGCGTGAAGCGGCTGGGCATCTGGGTGAACGGGCCCTCCGCGCGTTTCCGGGAGGTGCCGAGCTACTACGCCCTCGTCTCCACCGCGCCGGTGGCCGGGCTGCTGGACGAGCCCGCCCGGCGCGAGCGGCGGCTCGGGCTGGAGCTGCTCACCGCCCGCCTGCCCGGCCCGCGCGACCCCGAGTTCCGCCGCGCGCTGATCGAGCTCAAGCAGGGCTCGGAGGGATGGAACGAGGAGGAGAGCCGGGTGGAGGTGTCGGGCGGCCGGCTCTTCCATGCCCGCCTGCCCCTGCCCTCCACCATCGCCACGGGGGACTACATGGTGCAGGTGATGCTCGTGCGCGCCGGGCGGATCATCGCGCGGCAGGAACTCTCCTTCCGGGTGGACCGGGTGGGCGCCACGGCGCGGATCGCCTCTGTTTCACGCGACCACCCCTTGCTGTATGGCCTGGCCTGCATCGCCCTCGCGGCGCTGGCGGGATGGTTCGGCAGCGTCGTCTTCCGCCGGGGCTGAGGGCCTGGGCTGAGGGAAAGGACAGGGATCGCCGCATGCCGCAGGACCGCGTCTTCCTCGTGGTGGTGGACGACAGCCCGGAAAAGGCCGTCGCGCTGCGCTACGCCTGCCTGCGCGTCCGCAAGTCCGGCGGCCGCGTCGCCCTGCTGCGCATCACCGAGCCGCCGGAGATGCAGGAATGGGCGGGGATCGCCGCGCTGATGCAGGAGGAGCGGCGGCAGGAGGCCGAGCAGCTCCTCTCCGCCCTCGCCGCGGAGGTGGAGGAGATGACGGGCGCCCTGCCCCTTCAACTCATTCGGGAGGGCGACCCGGTGGAGGAGGTGCTGGAGGTCCTGGCCGAGGACCCCCGGATCTCCATCCTCGTCCTCGCCACCGCCACCGAGGGCGGGCCCGGGCCCCTGACCACGGCGCTGACGGGCCGCCATGCCGGGGCGCTGCGCTGCCCCATCACCCTGGTCCCCGGCGGCATGACGGATGCGGAGCTGGACCGGGTGACCTGAGCGCCCGCGCGGGAGGGCGCCGGCGCGACACGGCCGGCCCCGAGCCCGCCGCAGCCCACCCCCGCGCGGTGAATGGTTGCGCCCCCGCCCTCCCTGCCCCACATCCCGGCCAGGACGGCGGCGCGGCCGCCGCGAAGGGGAATTCCCGCATGTTCATCGAGACCGAGGCGACGCCGAACCCCGCGACCCTCAAGTTCCTTCCCGGCCAGCCCGTGATGGGCGACCGCGGCACCGCCGACTTCGTCTCCCCCGAGACCGCCGCCCGCTCCCCCCTGGCCGAGCGCCTCTTCCAGCTCGACGGCGTGGCCCGCGTCTTCCTCGGCGCCGACTTCGTGACGGTGACGAAGGCGAATGGCGCCGACTGGGTCGATCTCCGCCCGCAGGTGCTCGGCGCGCTGATGGAGCACGCCATGGCGGGCCGCCCCATCCTGGCCGGCGACGAGGCCGAGGACGACGCGGAGGACACCGATCCCGCCGATGCCGAGGTGGTGGCCCAGATCAAGGAGCTGCTGGACACCCGCGTGCGCCCGGCCGTGGCGGGGGATGGCGGCGACATCGTCTTCCGCGGCTTCCGCGACGGCATCGTGCGGCTGCGCATGCAGGGCGCCTGCTCCGGCTGCCCCTCCTCCCGCGCGACGCTGAAGCACGGGGTGGAGAACATGCTGCGCCACTACGTGCCGGAGGTGGTGGCGGTGGAGCAGGTCGAGGCCTGACATTCACCGGGCAGATGGAGGCTATGCCGCCAGGGGATTGGCCGTGCGTCCCCGGGGCGGCAAGTATCGGAACCAAGGAGATCACCCTATGCCCGATACGAATGTGACGAGCACCGAGCGCCTGGACGACACGGCGCTCGACCGCCTCTTCCGCCGCGCCCGCACCGCCAATGCCTGGCAGGACCGCCCCGTCACCGATGAGACGCTGCGTCAGCTCTACGACCTCGTCTCCCTCGGCCCGACCAGCGCCAACCAGCTCCCCGGCCGCTTCGTCTTCGTGCGCAGCCCGGAGGGGAGGGAGAAGCTGCTGCAGGCCGTCTCGGCCGGCAACCTGGAGAAGACGCGCACCGCGCCGGTGACGGCCGTCATCGCCTACGACCCGCAGTTCTATGAGCAGCTTCCCCGTCTGTTCCCGCATGCCGACGCGAAGTCCTGGTTCACGGGCAAGCCGGAATTCGCCGAGCGCAGCGCCCTCGTGAACTCCACGCTGCAGGCGGCCTACCTCATCCTCGCCGCCCGCTCGCTCGGGCTGGATGCGGGGCCGATGGGCGGCTTCGATGCCAAGAAGACGGACGAATTGTTCCTCGCCGAGAGCGGCTGGAAGTCCACCATGCTCATCAATCTCGGCTACGGCGATCATTCCAAGACTTTCGATCGCCTGCCGCGCCTGGGCTTCAACGAGGCCGCTGTCCTCGCCTGAACACCGCTTTCCCCGGGGCGGGGTTCCGCCCCGGAGGATCGCCCGGTCCTAGAAGTCGAAGCGGAGCGAGAGATAGACACTCCGCTCGGCCTCGGCCCCGATGCCCTGCCGCTGCCGCTCGTGCAGCAGGTTCGAACCCTCGATCGCCACGGTGACGCCCTCGGCCAGCTTGTAGCCCAGCCGTGCCGCGACCGAGGCGTGGTCGCCGACGCGCACGGGAAGAATGCCCCGATCCGTCACGCGATAGCCCTCGAGCGAGGTGGCGTAGCGGGCGAAGAGGTCGGCCCGCAGCGGCCCCTGTCCCCAGCCCAGCCGGGCCGAAACGAGGTTCCGGGGCGAGGCGTGGCCGAAGTTCGCGAGGCTCGACCGGTCGCCCTCCTCCACTGCCGCGAGGCGGTACTCGGCACCCCAGTCGAAGTTCCCGCCCAGGCGGCCGGCGGCGGAAAGCTCCACCCCGTAGGCCTGCGAGCTGTCGAGGTTGTAGGGAATGATCGCTGAGGGCAGGCCGCCGGTCGGGAAGGCGCCCAGCGAGGCGCTGACGTTGCGGTTGGTCTGGTAGAAGCCGGTGACGCCGACGCGGCCGTCAATCGCTGCCACCTGCCGGCTGTAGCCGATCTCGTAATTGTCCGCCGTGCTCGGCTTCAGCAGGGGCGAGCCGATGATGGCGAGGCCGAAGCTGGGCACCACGACCCGCGCGCCCATGTCGAAGAAGCCGGGAACGCCGACGCCGCGCGAGGCCGAGAGGCGAACCGTCTCGATGTCGGTCGCGCGCCAGACCAGGCCCGCATTCCAGGAGAGCGCACCGTAGTCCCGATCGTAGTCACGATCCTGGAAAGGGAAGAAGGGGCTGTCGAAGCCTTTCGCCTGAAGCCAGAGATGGTCGTAGCGCAGCGCGCCCGTCCATTCGAGGCTGGGCGTGACGGCCCAGTTCCACATCACCCCGGCAGCGGCGACGTCGTAGCCGCCCTCCAGCCCGCGCAGCGGCGAGGTATCGATGAAGGAACCGCTTCCGTTCTGATCGCGGGTGCTGATCGTGTTGTGGCGGTACTCGAGGAAGGGACGCAGCGTGTGCGCGGCGTTGAGCTTCACCGTGTCGCTAAGCTGCGCGATCGTCACCCCCTGGCTGAGTAGCGGCGTGCCGGCGAGATTCGTGTCCAGCGCATTGTGGTAGATCGAGGCGCCGATCAGCCCGGCTCCCGTCTCGGCCGTCATCCGCCCCCGCAGGCTCCAGGTCTTGACGTCCCAGGGCAGCAGCAGCCCGGGAAGCTGGAACTCGGTGCCGATCGAGCGGGAGTAGGACGCGTCGAACCCGGCCCAGACCGCGTCGCTGATCCGGAAGGAGGCATCGGCCGCGAACTGGCCGTGCGAGACGTCGCGCCCCGCGCCGATGCCGAGCTCGAAAGCCTCGTAGCCCCGGCGCCAGGCATCCTGCTCGCGTAGCCCGCCCGATACGCGCAGGCCCGAGCCGCCGCCCAGCGGCGCGGTCACCACGCCGGAGACCTCGCCGTAATGCCTCGTGCCGCCACGGGCGACGAGGTTGGTCACGCGGTCATGCGCGGGATCGAAGGTGAGGATGTTGATCACGCCCGCGACCGCGTTGAAGCCGAACAGCGCGCTGTTCGGGCCGCGCACCACCTCGATCTGCCGGATCTCGGAGAGCTGGACGGGCAGGTTGTCCCACGACGTCCGGCCGAAGGCGTCGAGATAGACCTGCCGGCCATTCACCAGCACCAGCATCCGCTGCGTGTTGGGCGCGGCATAGCCGCGGGCGGTGACCGAGAAGTCCTGCGGGCCGTACTGCTGCACATCGAGTGAGGTGAAGCGCGCGAGCACGGTGGGGATGTCGTTCGCCCCGGAGCGCCGGATCTGCTCGGCGGTGATGATGTCCATCGCCACGGGCACGTCGGAGGCGCGCTGGGGCTTGCCGGTCGCGCTCGTCGTAACGGGTTCGCCGAACAGCTCCTCCAGCGCGTTGCGGTCCAGCCCCTGCGCTCCGGCACCGGCCGCGAGGGCGAGGGAGAAGAGGCCCGCACAAGCGGCGGCAAGCCGGACGGACGGGCCGCTCCGGCCCTTGCATGCGGTCACGATCAACGCTCCTGGATCATCATTCGGAAGGCCGCGGCGAAGTTGATGCCCGCGGCCTGGGCGGCGGTGCGGTTCACGAGGATTTCCACCCGGGGCTCGCCGCGCACGACCATCACGACGGAGCCCGAATCGATCAGCGAGCGGTCGGAGGCGATGGTCAGGACCGAGCGCCCCGCAACCGCCCCGGCGATCGCCGCGGCGTGCGGCACCGCCGCCTCCGTCAGCAGCAGGGCGGCCACGGGCGCGCTGGCCACGCCCTCCACCGTCACCAGCCGGGGCCGCACGACGAGGTTCCCCGCCCGTATGCCCTCGCCGAAGGAGGCGGCGATGCGGGTGGCCTCCTCCCGGGCGGCAGCGGATTGCTGGGGATAAACGACGCCGACCTCCGCCGTGCCGGCGGGCGGGCGCTCGAGGAAGCCGAGGGCGCGGGCGAGGACCTGCAGGTCGCGCGGCGTGGGATCCGCCGCCGCGCCCAGCGGCAGGGCAAGGCCGGCGAGAAGGGCGAGCACCGGGCGAGCACCGGCGCGAAGCCTTCTCCGCCCCTTGCCTTGCGCGCCGGCGGGCCGCGGCCCGCACGATCGGGAGGTGTTCCTGCGCGGCAAGCTGGTTTGTCCCGTGGTCGTGCCCGTGGTGGTTTCGCCGCGGAAATCGACGGCATCGGCAGACTGACCGGACAAGCTGAATAAAAAGCGAATGCGGTCCCGGAAATTTTTGGGGCCACGTTGAGGAATTGTTTGCGAAGGCGGCCGCAGGGTGGCCCCGATGTCCGTCAGCATCCTCATCGGCCAGGGGCCGGTCACGCAGCTGCTAGCCCGCACCGCTAGGGCCTGCGGCCTCGTGCGCGGCGAGACGGACGTCCCTGAGGAGGAGGCGGCCCCGAACCGCGCCGTAACTCTCACCGTCACCACGCTGGCCGGCCTCGCCGCCCTGGTGATCGCCGCGACGGTCCCGATCACCTATCTCTCGGCCGCCCGCTACCGCGTGCTCGGTGCGCTGGAGGCCAGCGCCACGCTCCATGCGGCGGAGATAGCGGAACTGGCCCGGGCGAATCCGGCACTGTGGGAGTTCGACGGCCTGCGCGTCTCGGCCCCGGCCCGCGGCAGGGCCTCGTCGGAGCGCCGGCGCGTGCTGGACGTGAAGGGGCGCCTGATCATCGAATCCGTGCCCGGCGAGGAACTCGCCTGGCCGGTCCTGACGCATCGCGAGCCCGTCATGCAGGACGGAAAGCTCGTCGGCCAGGCCGAGGCGGCGCGCTCCATGCGCGGCCCGTTGCTGACGACCGGGCTACTGGCCCTCTGCTCCGCCCTGCTGGGCGGCCTCATCTTCGCCGTGCTGCGCGTGCTGCCGCTGCGGCTGCTGAACCAGGCCCTGGCGCGCGCGAGCTACCTCGCGGCGCATGACCTCCTCACCGGCTTGCCGAACCGCCGCCTGTTCGGGGACCGGCTGAAGCACGCGCTGGCCGCTTCCCGGCGGGAGGGAACGTCGCTCGCGGTCCTCTGTCTCGACCTCGACCGCTTCAAGGAGGTGAACGACACGCTCGGCCACGCGGCGGGCGACCAGCTGCTGAAGGTTGTGGCCGCGCGCATGACCGCCGTGCTGCGCGAGAGCGACACCCTGGCCCGGCTGGGAGGGGACGAGTTCGCGGTGGTCCAGCCCAAGGCGTCCCAGCCCGAGGCGTCCGACGCGCTCGCGCGCCGGCTGATCTCCGTGCTGGAGGAGCCGATCGATCTCGACGGCCATGTCGTCACCGTCGGCGTCAGCATCGGCATCGCCATGGCGGAGACCGACGGGCAGGCCAGCGCGGTGCAGCTCATGCGCGACGCCGATCTCGCCCTCTATCAGGCCAAGGAGAACGGGCGGGGCGGCTACTCCTTCTTCTCGCCCGAGATGAACCGCAAGCTCGTCGAGCGCCGGGCGCTGGAGGCCGATCTCCGGCTCGCCCTGGAGAAGGGTGGCCTCTACCTCGTCTACCAGCCGCAGGTGGACCTGGAGTCGGGGGCGATCACCGGGGCGGAGGCGCTTCTGCGCTGGGAGCGGCCCGGCATCGGCAACATGCCGCCCGACCGCTTCATCTCGGTCGCGGAGGAAACCGGCCTGATCGGGCAGATCGGCGCCTGGACCCTCATGCAGGCCTGCCACGAGGCCGTCTCCTGGCCGGAGGGGATGAGCGTGGCCGTCAACGTCTCCCCCGTGCAGTTCCGCCAGGGCGGGCTGTACGACGCCGTGGTGGCCGCGCTGGAGAGCAGCGGCCTAGCGCCGGGATGCCTGGAGATCGAGATCACCGAGGGCGTGCTCCTCAACGACACTGACGAGACGCTCGCCATCCTCCGCCGGCTGCGGGGACTGGGCATCCGGATCGCGATGGACGATTTCGGCACCGGGTATTCCAGCCTGGGCTACCTGCAGAAATTCCCCTTCGACAAGGTGAAGATCGACCGCTCCTTTATCAGCCATCTCGGCGAGGACCGCAGCGCGGAGGCGATCGTGCGGGCCGTGGTGGGCATGAGCCACGCGCTCGGCGTGCGCACGATCGCCGAAGGGGTCGAGACCCAGGCACAGGCGGAGCTGCTGCGCGACAAGGGCTGCGAGGCGGTGCAGGGCTTCCTGTTCGGCAGGCCCATGTCGGCCGGAAACCTCGCCGAGCAGATGGCCGCCCCCCGGGCCTAGCCCCGCTTCACCTGCCGGACGAGCGCGGCGACGTGCTCGATCGGCGTGTCCGGCGTGATGCCGTGGCCGAGGTTGAAGACGAAGGGGCGGCCGCGCATCGCGTCCAGGATCCCCGCCGTGGCCGCCTCCAGCGCCTCGCCGCCGGCAACCAGGGTGCGGGCGTCGAGATTGCCCTGGAGGGTGACGCCCCGCGGCAGCTCGCCGCGCAGGTCCACCGTCTCGTCCAGCCCCACCGCATTCACCCCGGCCGCCGCCGCATAGGCCGGGATGCCGGGGCCGGCGAGGCGGGGGAAGCCGATC
Organism: Muricoccus pecuniae; assembly: GCF_014199205.1. Classification (GTDB taxonomy): domain Bacteria; phylum Pseudomonadota; class Alphaproteobacteria; order Acetobacterales; family Acetobacteraceae; genus Roseomonas; species Roseomonas pecuniae. Next base: position 36,593 of record NZ_JACIJD010000009.1, read on the forward strand.
AGGGGGTAGTCGGCCCCCAGCCGGGCGCGGAGGCGGGCCGTGAGGGCCGCCGTGGGCCCGATGACCCAGCGCTCGAACCCCTCGGGCGGGAGCAGCCCGGCCCAGGAGTCGAAGAGCATGAGCGCCTCCGCCCCCGCCTCGGCCTGGGCCACGAGATAGGCCTCGGCCGCGTCCAGCAGGCTGGCGAAGAGCGTCTCCAGCAGGGCGGGGTCCCTCTCGGCCATGCGGCGGGCCTCCGGGAAGCCGTGGCCGCCGCGGCCGTCGATCATGTAGCAGGCCACCGTCCAGGGGGCGCCCGCGAAGCCGATGAGGGCGGTGCCGGGATGGTCGCGCTCCAGGCCCGCCCGGATGCGGGCGACCGTCTCCATGATCGGCGCGGCGCGCTGGGCGGCCCCTTCCGGGCGGAGGGCGGCGATGGCGGCCGCGTCGCGCACGGGGTCCAGGATGGGGCCCACCCCCTCGGCGCCGCCGCGGCCGTAATGCAGGGGCTGGCCCATGGCCCAGGGCAGCATGGGCAGGTCGGTGAAGAGGATGGCCGCGTCCATGGGGAAGCGGCGGAGGGGCTGGAAGGTGACCTCGGCCGAGAGCTCGGGGTTCAGGCAGAGCTCGATGAAGCCGCCCGCCTTCTCCTTCGCCGCGCGGTATTCCGGCAGGTACCGCCCGGCCTGGCGCATGAGCCAGATCGGGGGCGGCCAGACGGCCTCGCCGGCCAGGGCGCGGAGGAAGGGCTTGTCCACGGCGTTCATGGCCCCCCTTTCACTCTAATCTTTGTTCTTTGGAAAGAAGGGGTGGTTGGTTGATGCCTGTGAGTCCTGTGGACGCAACCGGCGGCACGCGCCGTCCCGAGGGTTTTCCACAGGCTGGGAGGGGATGCGACTCGCTAATCAGAGCCGAGTCGGTGACTCGCCCCGCAGGACTCAGATGCGGGCGGGGGATTCCATCCCGGGTGGCGTGAGTCGTGACTCGCCCTCCCCGTGACTCATACGGGGGTGCGAAGCGGGGGGAACTATCCCCAGGACTCACCTTCGTGAGTCGCATCCTCCCCAGGAGCGGCGGCTTTGGGCTAGGCTCCGGGCGATGCCCCGCACGACCAATCTCCACCTCGTCTCCGACAGCACGGGCGAGACGCTGAACTCCATGGCCCGGGCGACGCTCGCGCGCTTCGAGGAGCCACATGTCATCCAGCACCGCTGGTTCCTCGTCCGCTCCCGCTTCCAGCTGGAACAGGTGCTGGAGGGGATCCAGGCGGAGCCGGGGCCAGTGCTCTTCACCCTGGCGGACAAGTCGCTCCGCCACAGCCTGGAGGAGTTCTGCGGGCGGTTGGGCGTGACCTCCCTCTCCGTCCTCGACCCGACGCTCGACCTCCTGCAGCGCGAGATCGGCGCGGCCGCGAAGGAGAAGCGCGCGGCGCAGCACGTGCTGGACGCCGATTATTTCCGCCGCATCGACGCCATGCACTACGTGCTGGCCCATGACGACGGCCAGGGCACGGCCGGCATCTTCGAGGCCGATGTCTGCCTCGTCGGCGTGTCCCGCAGCAGCAAGACGCCGACCTGCTTCTACCTCGCCAACCGCGGCATCAAGGCGGCCAACGTGCCGATCGTGCCGGGCGCGCCCCTGCCGGCGGAGCTGGACAACCCCCCCTGCCCCGTCGTCGGGCTGACGATCGAGGTGAACGCGCTGCTGGAGATCCGCCGGCACCGGCTGAAGCTCATCGGCACCGGCGGCGTGCGCCAGGACACGACGGACTATGTGGACCCCGAGGCGGTGAAGGCCGAAATCCTCGCCGCCCGCCGCCTCTGCACCGCCCGCGGCTGGCCGGTGATCGACGTGACGCGCCGGAGCATCGAGGAGACGGCCGCCACCGTGCTCCAGCTCATGGAGGCCTGGCACGCGCGCTCGGCGGCGCCGGGCACGCCGCACGGGGCCAACCAGGGGCCGCCGGCCCGATGAGCGCGGGGGCGTTCCAGGCGGGGGACCCGCCGCTGGTGCTCGCTAGCGCCTCCTCCGCGCGGCGGGCGGTGATGGAGGCGGCAGGGCTGCGCTTCGAGGCCCTGGCGGCCGCGGTGGACGAGGCCGCGATCAAGGAGAGCGCCCGGGCCGAGGGCATCCCTGCCGCCGATGCCGCGATGATGCTGGCCGAGGCGAAGGCCCGCCGCATCGCCGCGCGGCGGCCGGAGGCGCTGGTGATCGGCTGCGACCAGATCCTCGTGCTGGAGGACCGCTGGTTCGACAAGCCCGCCAGCCCCGCCGAGGCGCGCGCCCATCTCGAAGCCCTGCGGGGCCGCACGCACCGGCTGGTGACCGCCGTGCTCTGCTGGCGGGGCGGGCAGCGGGTCTGGCAGCACGTCGCGACGCCGCGCCTGACCATGCGCCCGGTCTCGGACGCCTTCCTGGACGCCTATCTCGCCCTGGAGGCGGAGGCGGTGACCTCCACCGTCGGCGCCTACCGGCTGGAGGGGCCGGGCATCCACCTCTTCGACGCGCTGGAGGGGGAGCAGGCATCGATCCTCGGCCTGCCCCTGCTGCCGCTGCTCGGCTTCCTCCGCCAGCACGGGGTGCTGCTGCGCTGACCCCGCTATGTTGACCCCAATACGCTGATCCCGGGCGGGGCGGCGTCAGCGCGCTCCGCTCTCGCCCTTCAGCGTCGCTAGCTCCTGCCGGAGGGCGGCGATCTCGTCGCGCATCGCCTGAGCCTCGTCCGGCGGGCTCGCCTGGGCGGTGCTGGCCCCCGCGCCGCGCGGGAAGGGGGAGAAGAGGGTCATGGCGCGCTCCAGCATCGCCAGGTTCTGCTTGCCCATCTCCTCGAAGGGGGCGAAGGCGTTGAAGCCGCCGATGGCACCGCCCATCGCCTCCTGCGCCGCGCGGCGCATGCCCTCCTGCTGGCGGGCGAAGGTGCCCATCGTCGCCTCGAGATAGCGGGGCACGACGGATTGCAGGCTGTCCCCGTAGAGGCCGATGAGCTGGCGGAGGAAGGGGATCGGCAGGAGGTTCTGCCCCTTGCTCTCCTCCTCCACGATGATCTGGGTGAGGACGGAGCGCGTGATGTCCTCGCCCGACTTGGCGTCGGAGACGGTGAAGTCCCGCCCCTGGCGCACCATGCCCGCGAGGTCCTCCAGCGTGACGTAGGAGGAGGTCTCGGTGTTGTAGAGCCGCCGGTTGGCGTATTTCTTCACCACCACGGGCGGGCGCGCCGGGGTGTCGGGCGTCTGGCCCTGCGGGGCGACGGTTTCGGCCATGCGCAGTTGTCCTCCCTGGGGCTCGGCCCCGATCGTCGTCCTGCTTGCGCCCGGGGCGGGTTGCCGCCTTGATGCCGGGCCGGGTCCTGATGGTAGACCCGCCATGCCGCACTGCGGAAGCCGCTTCGCGGCGAAAGCGATACGCACCCGTCACGGAGGCAATGCCGGCGACGGGCCGCGGTTTCGGGGATGCCAGCCGGGGAATGGATGAAGCCTTCAGGAAGCAGCGAGGGGCAGGCGGAGGACGTGCCGGACCTGGCGCGCCTCGCCGCGGACTGGATCGCCCTCTGGCAGGGCGAGATGGCGGCCATGGCGGCGGATCCCGAGCTGCTGGCCGGCTGGTCCGCTGCGGCAGCGGGGTGGATGCGCGCATGGGCGGCCCCGCCCCCCGGCCCCGCGGCCGGCTGGCCCTCCCCCTTCGGCCAGCCCTTCGCCCCGGGCCTGGCGCAGGCTTTCACCCCGGCGCAGCCCTGGCCCTGGCCGCCCGTTCCCCCGGGATGGGGAGCCCCGCCCGCCATGCCGCCGGCGATGCCACCGGTGATGCCGTCCTGGCCGGTGCCGTCCTGGCCGATGCCACCTGGCGCCCCGCCTCCGGCCCCCTGGCCCGGTGCCGGCCCCGCCTGGCCGCCGGGCTCGCCCTTCCCCTATCCCTCCCCCGTCCCGCTGGGCTGGCCGGCCGCGCCTGGGGGATCGCCTGGGGGACCGGGACCCGCGCCGCATGAGCCCGCGCCGCGGCCCGCGCCCCCTGCCGGCGCATCTGAACCTGGCGATGGGCCGGGCCCTGCTCGCCCTGGCCTCGATCCCGGGGGGGCCGATGCCGCCCTCACCCGGCTCGACGCCCTGGAGCGCGAGCTGGCCGGGCTTCGCGCCGCGCTCGCCGGCGGGGAGGGCCGAGCGCGACCGGATCCTGGCAAGCCCCGCCGCCGCTGATCCCGAGCGGCTGCGCGCCGCGGTGTGGCGCCAGCTCTGGCGGGAGGACGCCGCCCTCATCCGCGGCATCGCCGCCTATCGGGAGCATCCCTGGCGGCGCGAGCCGGCCGACCCCCCTTCCCTCTGGTCCGAGGGCGGGGCCCGGCTGCTGGACTACGGAGGAGTGGGGCCGGCGGCCCTCTTCGTGCCGTCGCTGGTCAACCGCGCCTCGGTGCTGGACCTCATGCCCGGCCATTCCATGCTCCGCTGGCTGGCGGGGCAGGGGGTGCGGGTGCTGCTGCTGGACTGGGGCAGCCCCGGCCCGGCCGAGCGCGCCTTCACCCTCACGGACTTCATCGCCGGCCGGCTGGAGCGCGCCCTCGGGGTCGCGACCGGGGCGGCGGGCGGCCCTGTGGCCCTGGTGGGCTATTGCATGGGCGGGTTGCTCACCCTCGCCTCGGCCCTGCGGCGCCCGGAGGCGGTGCGCGGCCTCGCCCTGCTCGCGACGCCCTGGGACTTCCATGCCGGGGGGGAGGGGGCCGCCACCCGCGCCCGCTCCGCCGCCTCCCTCCTGCCGGTGCTCGAACCCGTGATGGAGGGGCTGGGCGCCCTGCCCGTGGACCATCTCCAGCTCCTCTTCGCCGGGCTCGATCCCTTCGGCATCGCGCGCAAGTTCCGCGCCTTCGGCCGGCTCGACCCCACCTCCCCCCGCGCCGCGCATTTCGTGGCGCTGGAGGACTGGCTAAACGACGGCATCCCCCTGCCCGCCCCCGTGGCGCGCGAGTGCCTCGGCGGCTGGTACGGCGCTAACACGCCGGTGCGGGGGGAGTGGCGCGTCGCGGGCGCGCCGGTGGAGCCCGCCGCTTGGCGCGGGCCCTCCTTCCTGGCGATCCCGCGCGGCGACCGGATCGTGCCGCCCGAGAGCGCCCGGGCCCTGGCCGCGTGCCTGCCGGGCGCCGCGGTGCTGGACGTTTCCGCCGGGCATATCGGCATGGCTGCGGGGATGAAGGCCGAGGCGGTGCTCTGGGCGCCCCTGCGCGACTGGCTGCGTGATCCCGGGCCGACAGGCCCCGGGCCGACAGGCCCCGGGCCGGCAGGCCCAGGGCCGGGATCCTGAGCCGGGATCCTGAAGCGGGGCTTCTCCGGGCCGGGGGCCGGCCACACATTGGATGGCGAGTTGCGCATCACGCGCCCCGCGCGCAGCATCGCTCTCAAGCAAACGCCAGAGGACCGGCTCCATGGAAGACATCGTCATCGCCTCCGCCGCGCGCACCCCGGTGGGCAGCTTCAACGGCGCCTTCTCCTCCCTGCCCGCGCACCAGCTCGGCGCCATCGCCATCAAGGCGGCGCTGGAGCGGGCGGGCGTCTCGGCCGAGGAGGTGGACGAGGTGATCCTCGGGCAGGTCCTCGCCGCCGGCGCCGGGCAGAACCCCGCCCGCCAGGCCTCGGTCCTCGCCGGCATCCCGGTGGAGCGCACGGCCTTCGGGATCAACCAGCTCTGCGGCTCCGGCCTGCGCTCGGTGGCGCTGGCGGCCCAGCAGATCGCGACGGGGGATGCGAGCATCGTCCTCGCCGGCGGGCAGGAGAGCATGACCCAGGCGCCCCACGCGGCCGGGCTCCGCGCGGGGCAGAAGATGGGCGACCTCGCCATGGTCGACACCATGATCAAGGACGGTCTGTGGGACGCCTTCCACGGCTATCACATGGGCAACACCGCCGAGAACGTGGCCGAGAAGTTCCAGATCACCCGCGAGCAGCAGGACGAGTTCGCCGCCGCCTCCCAGCGCAAGGCGGGCGAGGCGATGAAGTCCGGCCGCTTCCGCGAGGAGATCACGCCCGTGACCGTGAAGGGCCGCAAGGGCGACACGGTGGTGGAGAACGACGAGTACCCCAAGCCGGAGACGACGCTGGAGATCCTCCAGAAGCTCCGCCCCGCCTTCTCCAAGACCGGCTCGGTCACCGCCGGCAACGCCTCCGGCATCAATGACGGCGCGGCGGCGATCCTGGTGATGCGCGGCTCGGAGGCCGCCAAGCGCGGCGTCACCCCCCTCGCCCGCATCGTCTCCTGGGCGACGGCGGGGGTGGACCCCTCCATCATGGGCACCGGCCCCATCCCGGCCTCGCGCAAGGCGCTGCAGAAGGCGGGCTGGAACATCCAGGACCTCGACGTGATCGAGGCGAACGAGGCCTTCGCCGCCCAGGCCTGCGCGGTGAACAAGGATCTCGGCTGGGATCCGTCCAAGGTGAACGTCAATGGCGGCGCCATCGCGCTCGGCCATCCGATCGGCGCCTCGGGCGCGCGGGTGCTGACCACCCTGCTCTACGAGATGAAGCGCCAGGGCGCGAAGAAGGGCCTCGCCACCCTCTGCATCGGCGGTGGCATGGGCGTGGCCATGTGCGTCGAGGCCGCCTGAACGGGGAAGGGCCGGGGGTTCGCCCCCGGCCCTCCGGATCACGCCGGGAATTGATCGAGATCATTGATTCCCGGCCGCGCGGGCCCTAACCCCCTCGGCGAAACACGGTTGCCGCCCCCATATGAACGCCACCATGCCCGACTACGACGCCCTGCTCTCCGGCCATCTCGACGCGCTGCGCGCCGAGGGCCGCTACCGCCACTTCCTGACGCTCCAACGCCAGGCCGGGGCCTTCCCCAGGGCGCTCCGCGCGGACGGACGGCCGGTGACGGTGTGGTGCAGCAACGACTATCTCGGCATGGGCCAGCACGCGAAGGTGCAGGAGGCCATGATCGCCGCCATCCGCGAGGACGGCTGCGGCGCGGGCGGCACGCGCAACATCTCGGGCACCGGGCGGCACCACGTGGCGCTGGAGGCGGAACTCGCCTCGCTCCACGGCAAGGAGGCGGCGCTCGTCTTCAACTCGGGCTTCACGGCGAACGAGGCGGCGCTCTCCACCCTCGCCACCCTGCTCGGCGCGACCATCCTCTCGGATGCCGACAACCACGCCTCGATGATCGCGGGCATCCGCAACGGGCGCGGGCCGAAGCGCATCTTCCGCCACAACGACGTGGCGCATCTGGCCGAGCTGCTGGCCGGGCTTCCGCCCGAGGCGCCGAAGGTGGTCGCCTTCGAATCCGTCTACTCCATGGACGGCGACATCGCCCCCATCCGCGCCATCGCCGATCTCGCCCGCCGCCACGGCGCCCTGACCTATATCGACGAGGTCCATGCCGTCGGCCTCTACGGCCCCGGCGGCGCGGGCGTGGCCGCGCGGGACGGGGTGGAGATCGACGTGGTCGAGGGCACGCTGGGCAAGGCCTATGGCGTGGGCGGCGGCTACGTCTCCGGCAGCCGGGTGCTGATCGACGCCATCCGCTCCTTCGCGCCGGGCTTCATCTTCTCCACCACCGTCACCCCCGCGGTGGCGGCGGGCGCGCTGGCGAGCGTGCGGCACCTCCGCGCCTCGGACACGGAGCGCGCCGCCCATCAGGAGCGCGCCCGCGCCACCCGAGCCGCCCTGCGCGGCGAGGGCCTGCCGGTGCTGGAGGCGCCGAGCCACATCGTGCCCGTGATGGTGAACGACGCCGTCCTCTGCCGGCAGGCGAGCGAGATGCTGCTGGAGGAGCACGGGGTCTACATCCAGCCCATCAACTTCCCCACCGTGCCGCGCGGGCTGGAGCGCCTTCGCATCACCCCGACGCCGCTGCACGGGGACGCGGACATCGCCCATCTCGCGGGGGCGATGTCGGCGGTGTGGGACCGGCTGGGGCTGGCGCGGCAGAAGCGGGCGGCCTGAGACGGGCGTTCTGAGGCGGGGGGCGCTCGCGCCTCAGCACGCCACCCGCGCCCGCAGCACGCCACCGGCCCGCGGTCCCGGTTGTAGGCCGGGTTCACCGCGTGCCGGACATCAAGGGCGATGGTCGAGGCCCGGGGCGGATTGACCTTTGCCCCGCGCCCGCACAGATCGGCGTACCATGCGCGCTCCCCTCCTCGCCTCCATCCTCCTCCTCTCCGCGCCGGCCTTGGCCCAGGCGCCGGCCCCCAGCGCTCCCCCCAACGCCCCTCCCAGTGCCACGGCGGCGGAGGAGGGCTTCCGCATCCTCAACCGCACGGGGCAGGAGGCCTCGGCCCTGCATGCCGTACGGAGCGGGCGGCCGGACTGGGGCAACAACCTCCTGCCCCGCCCCCTCCCGGCGGATGCGGGCTATCGCCTGCGCCCCAACCCCCAGGCCGGCTGCCGCTTCGACGTGAAGCTCGTGCTGGCCGACGGGCGCGAGGCGGTGCGGCGGGACCAGGACATCTGCGCGGGGCGGGAGATCGCGCTCGATGCGGGCACGGTGGTCGCGGCCGGCGCCGCCGCGCGCCCCTCGCCCGAGCGGCCCACCGCGCCCGGCGCCCTGCCGCGCCCGGGCGCGCGGGCCGCCACCGGCACGGGCTTCCTCGTGGCCGGGGAGCGGGTGCTGACCAACCGCCACGTCGTCGATGGCTGCGACCGCGTGCTCGTCCGCGCGCCGGACGGGCGCAACCACGCGGCCGTGCCGCCCGCCCGCACGGATGCGACGCTCGACCTCGCCCTGCTCGCCGTGCCCGGCCTCAGCGGCCCCGTCCTCTCCTTCCGCCAGGACCCGCCGCTGCGGCGCGGGGAGGGGGTGGTGGCCTATGGCTTCCCCCTCACCGGCCTCCTGTCCTCCGACGCGAAGCTGACGCGCGGCGAGGTGAACGGGCTGGCCGGGCTGCGCGACAATCAGGACCAGATCCAGATCAGCGCCCCCGTGCAGCCCGGTAATTCCGGCGGGCCGCTGCTGGACATGCAGGGCCATGTCGTCGGCGTCGTCGTGTCGAAGCTGAACGCCCAGGCGGTGGCGGGCCGCACCGGCGACATCGCGCAGAACATCAACTTCGCGGTGAAGGGCGAGCGCGCGGCCGCCTTCCTGCGCGCGGCGGGCGTGACCCCGGCCGCGGCCCGGAGCACGGGGCCGGAGCGCAGCACGGCGGATGTGGGCGAGATCGCGGAGAGGGCCACCGTTTTCATCCGCTGCGAGAAGTAGCGAGGGAGGTCCTGCGCGGGGCACCCGCCCGCACCGGCGCCACCTTCCCGCCCCTGGCGCGTTCAGAGGCGAGGCCAGCGCCACTCCAGCTGGCCGTCCATCCGGCGCAGGAGCACGACGTGGACCAGGCCCTGGCGGCCGGAGCCGCCCCCCCGTTCGGGTTGCAAGCCTCCCCCGGCCAGGCTTTCGAGCATGCGGGCCGACAACAGGCGCGGAAAACGGTGCTGGAGGCCCTGGCGGCGGGCTGGCTCGCGGTGGTCGTCGGCGAGGAGGGGGCGGGCAAGACCCTGCTGCTGCGGGACCTGGAGCGCCAGCTCCGCGCCGGCGGCCTCAAGGTCCGGCTCGGCGGGCCGGGCGATGCGATCGACCCCGTGGGGCCCGACACCGTGCGCCTGGTGGACGACGCCGACATGCTCGACGACGCCGCGCTCCGCAGCCTCGCCCTGGCCGGCGGCGTGACGGTGCTCGCCGTCCTGCCGCAATCGGCGGGGCGCGCGATGGGCTTGCCGGTCCGGACCGCCCTCGCGCGGCTGCTGCCGCTCACCCCCGAGGAGGTGGGGGAGTTCGTCTCCGCCACCCTGACGGTGGCGGGCCGCCCGGCGGACCTCTTCAGCGAGCGGGCGGTCGCCGCCCTGGCCTCCTTCTCGGAGGGCCTGCCAGGTTCCCTGTCGGCGCTGTGCCAGGCCTCGATGCTCCGTGCCCGGCGGGAAGGGGCACCGCAGGTGGGGGCCCGGCACGTCGTGCTGGCGGCCCAGGCCCTGCGCTCGGGCGGCGGAGCGGAGAACATCACCGAGGAGGATGCCGCGCCGCGGGCTTTCGCGGTGCCCCGGCCGGACATGCGGCGCTGGCTCCGGCCGGCCCTCCTCGCCCTGCCGGTCCTCCTCGTCCTGGCCCTGCTGGGTTGGTCCCTGTCCGGAGGCCGCCCGCCAGCCTCCGGTGAGGAGCGGCCGGCCGTGGCCGCGGGCGGAGTCCTGGCGCCTGTCGCGCCGCCCAGGGAACCCCCGGTCGCGACCGCGCCGGCCGCCCCGGTCCGACCCGTCCCGGTCCGGCCTGCCCCCGCCCCGGACGCCGCCCTGGACCCTCCTCGTGCTGGGAGGGCCAGCCCCCCCGCCGACTTCGCGCCCCGTGCCGAGCGGGCAGCGCCGCGGCCGGAAGCGGCGGAGCCCGGGACGTTCCGCGGGAGCACCTTCAACGTGACGCTCGCCCGCGGCGGCGGTCTCCGGCTGACGGTCACGCGCTCCGGCCCTGCCGATGCGGTGATGGTGCGGTTCCAGGCCTATGGCGGGCTGATCGGCGCGGGGCAGCTCGCCGGTCGCCTCACCCGCGATGGCCAGCTCACCGCCTCCGGCACGCTGATGATGGGCCAGAACCCGTTCACCACGGAGCTGGAGGGCACGATCTCGGGCGATCGCCTGACCGGCTCGGTCCGCTACATCAGGGCCGCGGCACCCGGCGCGCAGCCGAGCAGCACCCGCGGCACCTTCCGGCTCGCCCGCGACTGAGCCGGAGAGCGCCGGAAGGCGAGGCGCGTCCCAGAGGCGTCAGTGCGCCTCGGCCCAGGAATGGCCCGTGCCGATCTCCACCGCGAGCGGCACGGCGAGGGTGGCGACGCCCTCCATCACCTCCCGCACCACCGGCTTGGTGCTCTCCACCTCCGCTTCCGGCACCTCGAAGAGCAGCTCGTCATGCACCTGCAGGAGCATGCGGGCGGAGAGCCCGGCCTCGCGGAGCGCGGCGGGCAGGCGCACCATGGCGCGCTTGATGATCTCGGCCGCCCCGCCCTGGAAGGGGGCGTTGATCGCCGCGCGCTCGGCATTGCCGCGGCGGGACTGGTCGCGCGCCCCGATCTCGGGGATCCAGAGCTTCCGGCCGAAGGGGGTGAGGACGTAGCCGTTGGTGCGGGCGTCCTCCTTGAAGCGCTCCATCGCGTCGCGGATGCCGGGATACTGGGCGAAATAGGCGTCGATGATCCCGCGCGCCTCCGCGGGGCCGATGCCCAGCCGGCCGGCGAGGCCGAAGGCGGACATGCCGTAGATGATGCCAAAGTTGATCGTCTTCGCCCGGCGCCGGGCCTCGCGGTCCACCTTGTCCGGCGGGATGCGGAAGATGTCGGCGGCCGTGCGGGCGTGGATGTCCTGCCCCGTCGTGAAGGCCTCCAGCAGGCTCGGCACCCTCGCGACATGGGCGAGCAGCCGCAGCTCGATCTGCGAGTAGTCGGCGGCGAGCAGCAGGTTTCCGCTCTCCGCCACGAAGGCGCGGCGGATGCGCGCGCCCTCCTCCGTGCGGATCGGGATGTTCTGCAGGTTCGGCTCGGTGGAGGAGAGGCGGCCGGTGCTGGTGATGGCCATGGAGAAGTCGGTGTGCACGCGGCCATCGGCGGCGAGCTGCGCCTGCAGCCCCTCCACATAGGTCGAGTTCAGCTTTGAGAGCTGGCGCCAGTCGAGCACCTTGCGCGGCAGCGGGTGGCCGGTGGAGGCGGCCAGCTCCTCCAGCGTCGCGGCATCGGTGGAGTAGGCGCCGGACTTGCCCTTCTTGCCGCCCTGAAGGCCGAGCTTGCCGAAGAGGACCTCGCCGAGCTGCTTGGGCGAGCCCACCGCGAAGGGCTCCCCCGCGATCTCGTGGATCTCCTTCTCAAGCGCGGCCATGCGCTCGGTGAACTCGGCGCCCGTCTGCTTCAGCGCGGGGCCGTCCACCTTCACCCCCGCCATCTCCATGTCGCGCAGCACGGTGATCATCCGGCGCTCGACATTCTCGTAGAGGGCGAGGGCCTTCGCCTCGCGCAGCTTCGGGCGCAGCGCGTGCCAGAGGCGCAGCGTCACATCCGCGTCCTCGGCGGCATAGGCGGTGGCCTGGTCGAGCGGGACCTGGGCGAAGGGCTTGCGCCCGCGGCCGGTGCCCGTGACCTCGTCATAGGTGATCGGCTGGTGGGAGAGGTGGCGGCGGGAGAGCTCGTCCATGCCGTGCCCGTGGCGGCCGGCATCCATGCTGTAGGAGATCATCATGGTGTCATCCACCGGCGACACCTCCAGCCCCCCGTTCGGCTCCCGGTTCAGCACCTCCAGGTCGTATTTCGCGTTGTGCAGCACCTTCAGCACGGAGGGGTCGGCCAGCAGCGGGCGCAGCACCTCCATCGCCGCGTCGAAGGGGAGCTGCGCGGGGGCGGGGGTGAGCATGTCCACCCCCTCGTGCCGCAGGGGCAGGTAGGCCGCGCGGCCGGGCGCGACCGCCATGCAGATGCCGACGAGCGAGGCGTTCAGCGCGTCGAGGCTCGTCGTCTCCGTGTCCAGCGCCATCACCCCCGCCTCGCGCGCGGCCGCGGCGAAGGCGTGCAGGGCGTCGATGGTGGTGATCGTCTCATAGGGGCCGAAGGGCGCGCCCTCGGCCGGCAGGGTGAGCGCGGCCGGCGCCGGGGCGGGGCCGGCGGGGCGGGACTTCGGCACCTCGCCCGTGGCGTCCAGCCCCAGCCGGTGCTGCACGCTGCGGAAGCCGTGCAGCTTCAGGAAGGCCTGGAGCTTGCCCGCATCCGGGGCGCGGGTGGCCAGCTCCTCCATCGGGCAGGGGAAGGGGGCGTTGCGGTCCAGCTCCACCAGCCGGCGGGAGATGCGCGCCTTCTCCGCGTTCTCCTCCAGCGCCTGGCGGCGCTTGGGCTGCTTGATCTCGGAGAGGCGGGAGAGAAGCGTCTCCACGTCCCCGAACTGCTCGATCAGCCCGGCGGCGGTCTTGATCCCGATGCCGGGGACGCCGGGGACGTTGTCGGTGGAATCGCCGGCGAGCGCCTGCACCTCCACCACCTTCTCCGGCGGCACGCCGAACTTCTCCATCACCTCGGCGGCGTGGATCGGCTTCTGCTTGATGGGGTCCAGCATGCGGATGCGGTCATCCACGAGCTGCATCATGTCCTTGTCGGAGGAGACGATCGTCACCTGCCCGCCGTCCCGCGCGAAGGCGGTGGCATAGGTGGCGATGAGGTCGTCGGCCTCGTAGCCGTCCAGCTCCAGCCGGGCGACGTGGAAGGCGTCGGTCGCCTCGCGGATGAGGCCGAACTGCGGGGCCAGCTCGGGCGGGGCCTCCGGGCGCTGGGCCTTGTATTCGGGGTAGAACTCGGTGCGGAAGGTGGAGCGCGAGGCGTCGAACACCACCGCGATATGGCTGCCCGCGTGCTTGGAGAGGAAGTTCGCCAGCATCTGGGTGAAGCCGAAGACGGCGTTCACCGGCACGCCCGCCGGATTGGTCATGGGCGGCAGGGCGTGGAAGGCGCGGAAGATGTAGCCGGAGCCGTCCACGAGGATGAGGTGGCGCTCGGTGTTCACCTCGGCGGTGACGGCGTCATCGGCGGGCGCCTTGTCGAGGGCCTCGTCGGCGTTTGGCATGGGCGTCCCCGTCCGCCGGGGCGCGCGCCCCGGAACTGGAAAAACTGGGTGGTGTCCGGGGGAGGGTGCTCTCCCCCGGCCTCTCAGTGGTGGTCGTCGTCCCCCGCCCCGGGGGCGAGGTGGTAGGTGCGGGAGCAGTAGGGGCAGGTGATCTCGTCCCCCTCGACCCGCAGCCAGATCAGGGGATGGCCGCCGAGGCCGCCGCCGTCGCAGGGAACGTGGCGGGAGGTGACCTGGATCACCTCCTGCGCCGTCACGCCCTCGACGCGGTTGGGGGTGTAGCCGGTGAAGTCAGGGTCGCGCATCGGGGCCTTGGGCTGCTCTGGGGATGTGCCCGCAAGATAGGGGCGGGGCGGCCATCCGGCCAGGGCAGGGCTTCAGGGGCGGGGCTTCAGCCGCCCTGATGCCGGCCGCCCGCCCGGGGCGCGTCGAAGACCACGGGCCGGGTCGGCGTGCCGTCATTCGTCATGGCGTGCTCGTCATAGGCGGGGATGCCGGCGGGCAGGAGGGTGTCGTGCCGCGCGGCGCCGATGAAGATGTGCTTCGCGTTCTCCGGCGTGATGGCGAACCAGCCGGGATCGTCGAAGGTGCCTGCAAGGACGCCACAGGAGGTCGGGAAGCGCTCGAAGGTCATGAAGATCTTCGTGCCGCAGGCCGCGCAGAAATGGATGTGGACGATCTTGCCGCTGCCCGCCGAGCGGTGGTCGTAGACCGCGGGTCTGCCCGCGGTGACGCGGATGTCCTCCCGCCGGAAGATTGGCTCGACCATGTAGGCCGTGCCCGTGGCGCGCTGGCAGAAGCGGCAGTGGCAGGTGGTGACGCGCAGCGGCTCGGCCAGGGCCTCGTAGCGCAGGGCCCCGCAGAGGCAGCCGCCGGGATGGACGCTCATGGCTCGCCTCCCCAACTCGTCGCGGGAGCCTAGGGGAGGCGGGCGGCGCCTGTCATCCTCCGTCCAGCGCCGCCCAGACGGGGTCCTTCAGCTTCGCCACGAAGGCCGCGTGGCGCTCCAGCTCCTCCGGGGAGGGGGCGATGGGGCGAGGGGTGCGCGGGGCGGCGGGGCCGGAGGCGGCGAGCAGGGGGCCGCGCCCGCCGATGCTCGACGCCAGCGCCAGGCCGGGCTGCTTGCCGCCCATCAGCTCGAGATAGACCTGGCCGAGGAGCTGCACGTCGAGCAGCGCGTTGTGGGTGGTGCGGGCCGAGAGGTCGATGCCGAAGCGGCGGCAGAGCGCGTCGAGGCTGTTGGGCAGGCCGGGGAAGCGCTTCTTCGCCATCGCCAGCGTGTCCACCATGCGGCTGCGCGGGATGCGCGGGGTGCCGCAGCGGTCGAACTCGTGGTCGAGGAAGTTGAAGTCGAAGGGCGCGTTGTGGGCGATGACGGGATCCTCGCCCAGGAAACCCAGCAGCTCCGGCAGGATCTCGGCGAAGAGCGGCTTGTCCACGAGGTCGGCGGCGGTGAAGCCGTGGACCTTCGAGGCCTCGGGCGGGATGTCGCGCTGGGGGTTGATGAGGCGGTGGAAGGACCGGCCGGTGGGCATGAGGTTCACCACCTCGATCGCGGCCACCTCCAGCACGCGGTCGCCCGTCGCGGGATCAAGGCCGGTGGTCTCGGTGTCGAGGATGAGGGCGCGGGTCATGGGCGCAGGATAGGCGATCCGGGGCCGCGGCCCCAGGGGTAGCGAGGCCGGTAGCGAGGCCGGTGGTGAGGCACCGGCGGCCGTGGGGCCGCGCGCGCGGGAGGGCGGGGAGGCGGGCGCGGCGGGCCGGGATTGGACGGGCCGGCGGGTGCTCGTTACGTCTCCCCCCAAGCCGCTCTGAAGGAGCGGCAGCGATTCGAGGAGACTTCCGCATGACTTCCCTCCCAACCGCCGCGGGAACCACCGGCCGCCGCGCGCTGCTCGGCGCCGCGGGTCTCGCCCTGGCCGCCCCCCGCCTCGCCCGCGCCCAGGCCTGGCCGGCGCGCGCCGTCACCCTCGTCGTTGGCTTCCCGCCGGGCGGGCAGACCGACTTCGCCGCCCGCATCGTGCAGAACGGCATGTCCGCCGCGCTCGGCGTGCCCGTGGTGGTGGAGAACCGGGGCGGCGCGGGCGGCAATATCGGCACGGAATACGTGCTGCGCGCGCGGCCGGACGGCTACACGCTGCTGGCGGCGAACAGCAGCGCCATGGCAATCAATCCCCACACCTTCCCGGGGATGACGATCAACCCGCTCGACCTCGTCTCGGTCGGGCTGGCGCTGCAGAGCGCCCTCGTCCTCTGCGTCCACCCCTCCGTGCCGGCGCGCACGGCGCCGGAGCTGGTCGCCTGGATCAAGGCGCAGAACGGCCCGGTGCAGTACGGCACGCCGGCCGCCGGCAGCATGTCCCACTGCGCGATGGAGCTGTTCCGTGACCGCGTGGGCAACCCGGCGATGCAGGACATCCCCTATCGCGGCAGCGGGCCGGCGATGCAGGACTTCATCGCCGGGCGCTTCAGCGCGATGTTCGACGCCGCCTCGGTCGTCGCCCCCTTCGTAAAGGCGGGGCAGGTGCGCGCCATCGCCGTCACCGGCAAGGAGCGGGTGCCGGCCTTCCCCGACGTGGCGACGGTGGGGGAGCAGGGCCTGAACGACCTCATCATCACGAGCTGGATCGGCATCTCCGCGCCCAAGGGCACGCCGGCCGAGGTGGTTCAGCGGGTCAACGCGGCGCTGAACCAGGCGCTCAGCGACCCCGCCGTGCGCGAGCGCATCTCGGGCCAGGGCGACGAGCCCGGGGGCAGCACGCCCGAGGCCTTCGACACGCTGGTGCGCGGGGACCACGCGCGCTGGGGCCGGGTGGTGAAGGAGAAGAACATCGTCGCGGGCTGAGCGGCGCGGCGGGCTTTGGGGGAGCTGGGGCGGGGGCCGGGCAGGACTGCCCGGCCCCCGCCGCAGCCCCGCCAACCCGGGTTCCTCCTGGGAGCCCCGGACAGGCGGGAGGCCGGTCGGATCAGTCGCGGCCGGTCACGGGCACGCGGATCGAGGAGTGATCCAGGGCCACCCGCGCCGCGACATTGGCCGCCGTCAGGCCGGCCAGGACGATCAGGAACATGGTCGTAAGCACTGTCTTAACCCTTTGTTTTCCCTCATCCGAGGGTGACAGAGAGGTGGTGACGGGGGGCCCTCCGGGCCAGTCGCGCCCGCGCATGGCTGGCCCCTGCCGGGCGCTTGCCCATCAGCCTTGATGCGCCACCAGCCGCCGCACGGCGCGCTGCGCGTGGTGGCGGGAGAGGCCGGTATGGACGAGGTGGTCCGCCCGGCGTCGCCGCAGGCTGTCCGGCACCTGGCGGGCGAGAATGGCGCGCAGCCGCTCCTCCGTCATGCCGCGCCGGCGGAGCACGCGGGTGCGCTGGGTGGCGGCGGGCGCGGTGACGACGATCACCTTGTCCACCCGGCGCTCGCCCCCGGTCTCGAAGAGGAGCGGGACGTCCAGCACCGCCAGCCGCGCGCCGCGGCGCCGGGCGGCGGCGAGGAAGCGGCGCTCCTCCCGCCGCACGAGGGGGTGGACGATCGCCTCCAGCCGGTTGAGGGCGGCGTCATGGCCGATCACGGCGCGGCGCAGCGCCTCCCGGTCCACCGCCGGGCCGCGCGGCGTCCCGCGCGTGGTGCCGGGAAAGGCGGCCTCGATCGGGCGCACGGCGGCACCGCCCGGGCCCTGCAGCCGGTGCACGGCGGCGTCCGCGTCGAAGACGGGGATGCGGAGGCGGCGGAAGGTGTTGGCGGCGGTGGACTTGCCCATGCCGATCCCGCCGGTGAGCCCCCAAACCCTCATGCGGTGACCCTCATGCGGTGACCCTCATGCGGCCGTCCTCGGGATGTCGGAGGCGACGAAGGCGCGCAGTTCCGCATCCACCGCGGGCATGGTGCCGAACCAGGCCTGGAAGCCGCGGCGGCCCTGGTGCAGCAGCATCCCCAGCCCGTCCACCGCGGCTAGGCCCCGGGCGCGGGCGGCGGCCAGCAGCGGCGTCTCCAGCGGGACATAGACGATGTCCGCCACCACGGCCGAGGCGGGCAGGGGGGCGAGGTCGAGGGTGAGGGGGGGCTGGCCCTGCATGCCCTGGCTCGTGGTGTTCACCAGCAGCGCCGCACCCTCCAGCGGCGGGGCGGCGGCGACCTCCACGCGGTAGCCATGGGCGGAGAGCTCGGCCGCCAGGGCCTCGGCGCGCGCCGGGCTGCGGTTGACGAGGGTGAGGCGGGGGCAGCCGGCCAGGAGCAGCGCGTGGGCCACGGCGCGGGCGCCGCCCCCGGCACCGAGCACCACGGCCGGCCCGGCCTCCGCGCGCCACTCCGGCACTCCCTCCCGGATGCTCTCCAGGAAGCCCCAGCCATCGGTGTTCCAGCCCTCGATGCGCCCGTCCTCGTGGAAGACGAGCGTGTTCACGGCCCCGATGCGGCGGGCGCCTTCTTCCAGCAGATCGCAGGCGGCCAGCGCCGTCTCCTTGTGCGGAATGGTCACGTTGGCGCCGCGGAAGCCGAGATCGGCGAGCGCGCGAATGGCGCCCGCGAAGCGTTCCGGCCGGACGGGGAGGGGGATGTAGGCGCCGTCGATCCCGTGCCGCTCCAGCCAGTAGCCGTGCAGGCGCGGGGAGCGGGAATGGCCCACGGGCCAGCCGAGGATGCCCGCGGTGAGGGTCTTGCCGGTGAGGGTGCGGGGGGACGCCATAGGACCGGCATAGCCCATGCGGGCCGCCGCGTCAGGGCGCGCATCCATCCCGGCCCCCGGGCGCTGAAGGGGGAAACGCTGGGACGAAAAAACCTCCATGTCATCGATCCATCACCACCCCCTTCGCTGGGACGGCTGGGTTCCCTCCGTCCTCGGCCTGATCGGCGCGGTGGCGGTCGGCCTCTCCGCCACGGGCTGGGTGGCCCTGCCGGTCTTCGCCCTGCTGCTGCTGGCCGTCCGGGCGGCGGTGCACCACGCGGAGACGGTCGCGGCGCGGGTGGGGGAACCCTTCGGGACCCTCGTGCTGGCGCTCGCGGTCACGGTGATCGAGGTGGCGCTGGTCGCCTCCGTGATGGTCACGGCCGACCCGCCGAAGCCGACCCTGGTGCGGGACACGATCCACGCGGTGGTGATGCTGGTCGCCGCGGGGCTGACGGGGCTCTGCATCGTGCTGGCCGCGCTCCGCCACCGCGAGCCCGGCTTCAACGCGGACGGGGCAACGGCGCTCCTCTCGGTGGTGGCGGCCATGGGGACGCTCGTGCTCGTCCTGCCCAACCACGTCCGGGCCGCGCCGGGCGGGGAGTACGCGCCGGTGCAGGTGGCGGTGGTCGCGGGGCTCTGCCTGGCACTGTGGCTCGTCTTCGTCCTGGTGCAGACCGTGCTGCACCGGACCTATTTCGTGCCCGCGGACGACCGGGCCCTGATCGAGGGCACGGGGGAGGCGCTGGAGGCGCTCGACATCCGGCCGAGCGGGCGGGAGGCGGGGCTCGCGGGCGGGCTGCTGCTGCTCGCCCTCGTCGCCGTGGTGCTGCTGGCCAAGACCGTGGCCCCCGCCATCGGGCAGACCGTGGCCGCGGCCGGCCTGCCGGTGAGCGTGGAGGGGGTGATCGTCGCCGCCATCGTGCTGATGCCCGAGACCGCCACCGCGCTCCGCGCCGCCATGGCGGACCGGCTGCAGGCGAGCCTCAACCTCGCCCTGGGCAGCGCCATCGCGACCATCGGCCTCTCCGTGCCGATCCTGGCCGGGCTGGCCGCTTGGCTGGGGCAGCCGCTCGACCTCGGCATCCCGCCGGCCGACACCGTGCTGCTCGTGCTGACCTTCGTGACGGGGATGCTCGCCCTGTCCGGGCGCATCACGAACCTGCTCCAGGGCTGCGTGCTGCTGGTGGTCTTCGCGGCCTGGCTGCTCGTGGTGCTCGTGCCGTGATGCGGCCGCAGGCCTGCGCGGTGTTCCGTCCTCTCCCGAGTAGGGCGCGCGGCCTGGTCACGCATCGATCCGAAGTATGCGGGACGTCGTGCGCGATGCCTCGGCTGGGAATGCTGGTCCCGCGGCTCTGCTAGGTGCCCCGAACCTCTCAGCGCGACAGGACGAAAACGCGCTGCCGACGCGCGCCCGGCTCGGAAACCGCGCACCGCGCTGTTCCTTCCCGGCGGCACGCGCGGATGCGCTCGGCAAGGCCTTCGAGTTCCGTGAACGGCACGAAATCGGCGTTCTCAGGACAGTTGCCCCCGAGATCCTGCCGAGGCCGCGTGACCTCGAGACCATCCCTGAGACTGAGCGTGCTGGCACTGATGTTGATGCATCGCGGAACGACCCTGCCGGGAGTCAGAAGCTGGTAGGTTGCGAGGACGGGGTAGCGGACCCAGAGCGACGTCATGGCGCCGATCAGCCCGACCCCTGACCGAGGCATGGGGCTGATCTCCGCGGCACCCTTGCCGGAGGCTTCGTAATCGAGCGCGAGATGGTACGCGATCAACATCCTGTAGTCCGGCGGGAAGGCGGGCGGCGTGGATTGGCAGGCGGTCAGCGCGAGCGCCAGGGTCACGACAGGCAGCACCGCCTTGCGACGATGCGCTGCGCGTCCGGCGCGGCTCGGCGGAGAATCGGCTGCTGGATGGTGCGTCGGCATGGTGCAGTTTTCGCCTGCGAAACGGGAACCGGCAAGAAGCCGTGTCTGACCGGCCCGATCACCCCCTGGCATTGGAGCTTAAGGAATGCCACCAAAGCCCCGGACGCGATCACGGATGGACGGCCATGGCGAAGACCCTGCGGGTGGCGGTGCAGATGGACCCGATGGAGAGCATCGGGATCGAGGGGGACAGCACCTTCGCCCTCATGCTGGAGGCGCAGGCGCGGGGCCACGCGCTGTGGCACTACCACGTGCGCGACCTCGCGCTGCACGGCGGGCGGGTGACGGCCTGGGCGCATCCGGTGGAGGTGCGGCGGGTGAAGGGGGACCACTTCACCTTCGGCGAGCGGGTGGAGCTGGACCTCGGCCGCGACGCCGACGTGGTGCTGATGCGCCAGGACCCGCCCTTCGACATGGCCTACATCACGGCCACCCACATCCTGGAGCACATCCATCCCCGGACGCTGGTGGTGAACGACCCCGCCAGCGTGCGGAACGCGCCGGAGAAGCTCTTCGTCACCCACTTCCCCGACCTCATGCCCGAGACGCTGGTGACGGCCGACCGGACGATGATCATGCGCTTCCGCGAGAAGCACGGCGACATCATCGTCAAGCCGCTCTTCGGCAATGGCGGCGCGGGCGTGTTCCACCTGCGCCCCGACGATTCCAACCTCAACTCGCTGATCGAGATGTTCACCGAGCGCTCGCGCGAACCGCTGGTGATCCAGAAATACGTGCCCGCCGTGCGGCAGGGCGACAAGCGTATCATCCTCGTGGACGGCGAGGCGATGGGCGCGATCAACCGCGTGCCGGCCGAGGGCGAGGCGCGGTCCAACATGCATGTCGGCGGGGTGGCGGTGCAGACCACGCTGACGGACCGCGAGCGCGAGATCTGCGCCGCCATCGGGCCGGAGCTGAAGAAGCGCGGCATGATCTTCGTCGGCATCGACGTGATCGGCGGCTACCTCACCGAGATTAACGTCACCTCCCCCACCGGCCTGCAGGAGGTGGCGCGCTTCGACGGCGTGCACCTGGAGAAGGCGATCTGGGACGCGATCGAGGCCAAGCGGTAAGGCGCGCGGCGTGTCGGACGGGGATCTGAAGGGCGGCGCCTGGCGGGTTGCGCCGTCGCAGTACGCGGCCGGCCGCGAGGTGCCCTTCGCGCTGCCCGCGCGACCCCTCTCGCGCTACCTGGCGATGCGGGACGGCTGCCGCATCGCGCTCGATACCTGGCTGCCCGAGGGCGCCACCGGCCCCGTGCCGGCGGTGCTGATCCTCACCCCCTATTACCGCCGCTTCGCCGTGGCGCCGGGCAGCGAGGCGGACGCCATCCCGAATGCGGGCAAGTTCATCCGCTACCTCGTCCCGCGCGGCTATGCCGTGGTGGTGGTGGACGTGCGCGGCACCGGCGCCAGCTTCGGCACGCGCGACAGCTTCCGCTCGCCGAGGGAGCGCGAGGACAGCCGGGAGATCACCGACTGGATCGTGGCGCAGGAATGGTCCGACGGGCGCGTGGGCGCGACGGGCATCTCCTATCCCGGCGCGGCCTCGGACTTCCTCGCCAGCACGGGGCACCCGGCGGTGCGCGCCATCGCGCCGCTCTTCGCCGTCTGGGACACCTACGCGGACAACTACTATCCCGGGGGCATCCTGCTGAAGGAGCTGGCGCGCAGCTACGACGCGCTGATGGTCGCCATGGACCACGACCGGCGCGACCTGCTGAAGAACTACGTCTACTACGCGCATCCCGACCTGCGCGGCCCGCATCCCGTGGACGAGGACCCCGATGGCGCGCTGCTGGCGGAGGCCATCCGCGAGCATCTCGGCAACTTCCGCCAGCCCGACTTCATGGGCGAGTTCCGCTTCCGCGAGGAGGCGCTGCCCTACGACCCCTCCTTCTCCTCCGCCTCCTTCAGCCCCTACTCCGTCAGCCCCGGCATCCGGCCCGACGTGGCGGTGCTTGCCTGCTCCGGCTGGATGGACGGGGCGGGATACGCGAACGGGGCGATCTCGCGCTTCCTCACCCTGCGCGACAATCCCGTCCACCTCCTGCTCGGCCCCTGGGACCACGGGGCCCGCTGCAACGTCTCGCCCTGGCGCGGCGGGGTGACGCCGGATTTCGACCTGCTCGGCGCGCTGCTGCGCTTCCTCGACGAGTACCTGATGGGCCGCGACACGGGGCTGCGCGACGAGGCCCGGGTGCACTTCTTCGCCCTGCACGCCGAGGAATGGCGCGCGGCGAGGTCCTGGCCCCCGGTGGAAGCGACGGAGCGCCTGTTCCTCGGCGCGGAGGGCGCCCTGTCGGCCGATGCCTCGCGGGCCGGCGGGGCGGAGACGCGCGCCGACTTCGCCGCGGGCACGGGTCACGGCACGCGCTACGAGCGCATCGCCGGCATCAACAGCACGACCTATTACGCCGACTGGGCGGAGCGCTCCGCCGCCATGCTCTCCTGGACCTCCGAGCCGCTGGCCGAGGCGCGGGAGATGACGGGGCACGCGGTCGCGGAACTGCTGCTCGCCTCCAGCGAGCCGGACGCGGCGATCTTCGTCTATCTCTCGGAGATCGAGGCCGACGGCACGCCCCGCTACGTCACGGAGGGGCTGCTGCGCGCGCTCCACCGGAAGGAGAGCCCGGCGCCGGAGACCTATCGCACCACCTGGACCTTCCGCTCCTTCCGGCGGGAGGACGCGGCGCCGATGGTGCCGGGGGAGGCCGTGCGCATCCGCATCCCGCTGCTGCCCACCGCCTGGCGCTTCGCGGCGGGCAGCCGCATCCGGCTCTCCGTCGCGGGTGCGGATGCCGACCACTGCGTGCAGGTGCCGCACGGGCGGCCGCCCGTGCTGACGGTCCTGCCGGGGTCCGTGGTGGAACTGCCGCTGGCCTGAGGATGGATGCCGGGGCGGCCGCTACCGCCCCAGCCCCTCCCAGAACTCCTTCACGCGGGAGAAGAAGCCCTCGCTCTCCGGGCTGGTCCTGCTGTTCGCCTCCGCCTCGGCCTCGAACTGCTCCAGCAGCTCGCGCTGCTTCGCGGTGAGGTTCTGCGGCGTCTCGACGGAGACCTGGACATACATGTCCCCCCGCGCGGCCGAGCGCAGCACGGAGAAGCCCTTGCTGCGCAGGCGGAACTGGTCGCCCGCCTGGGTGCCCGTGGGGATGGAGACGCGGGCGCGGCCGCCATCGATGCTCGGCACCTCCACCGTGCCGCCGAGCGCGGCCTGGGTCATGCGGAGCGGCACGCGGATGAAGATGTTGTTCCCCTCCCGCTGGAAGATCGGGTGAGGACGGATGCCGACATCGACGTAGAGGTCGCCCGCCGGCGCCCCGCGCAGCCCTGCCTCGCCCTCGCCGGCCAGGCGGATCCGCGTGCCCTCCTCGACGCCCGCGGGGATCGTCACGGCCAGGTTGCGGTCGCGCTGCACGCGCCCCGCGCCGTTGCACACCTTGCACGGGTTCTTGATGATCCGCCCGGCCCCGTTGCAGGTGGGGCAGGTGCGCTCCACCAGGAAGAAGCCGGACTGGGCGCGCACCTTGCCCGCGCCCTTGCAGGTGCCGCAGGTGTCGGTCTGCGCCGTGCCGCCTTCCGCGCCGCTGCCGGAGCAGTGGTCGCAGGTGACGGAGGAGGGGACGCGGATCGTCGTCTTCGTGCCGGCGAAGGCCTCCTCGAGGCTGATCGTCACCTCGGTGCGGAGATCGGAGCCGCGGCCGCTGGGCTGGGCCCCGCCCCGGCCGGCGCGACCGCCGAAGTTCCCGAACATCTGCTCGAAGATGTCCTCGAAGCCGCCGCCAGCGAAGCCGCCGCCGAAGGGGTTGCCGCCGCCGCCCCCGCCACCCTCGAAGGCGGCATGGCCGTAGCGGTCATAGGCGGCCCGCTTCTCGGCGTCCTTCAGGACGTCGTAGGCCTCGTTGCATTCCTTGAACTTCGCCTCGGCCGCCTTGTCCCCGGGATTGCGGTCGGGGTGGTGCTGCATGGCGAGCTTGCGGAACGCCTTCTTCAGCGCGTCCTCGTTCGCGTCCCTCGGGACGCCCAGCACCTCGTAATAGTCACGCTTGGCCATCTTGGTTCCCATGCGGGGCGCATCCGCGCCCTGAGGGGTTGCATCGAAGGGGTGTGCCGCAAAGAGAAGGCGCCCGGCCCGCTCTTCGCGATGCCGGGCGCCTTGTTCCCTTTACTGCAAGGCGATCAGCCCTGCTTCTTCTTCGAGGGGTCGACATCCTCGAACTCGGCGTCGACCACCTTGCTGCCACCCGGCCCGGCGCCCGGGCCGGCGCCGGGGTTGGACCCGGCCTCGCCCTCGGGGCCCGCCTTCGCCGCAGCCTCGGCCTGCGCCTTGTAGAGCGCCTCGCCGATCTTCATGGAGGCGGTGGAGAGACGCTCCCCGGCCGCCTTCATGGCCTCGGCATCCTCGCCCTCCAGCGCGGAGCGCGCGGCGGAGAGAGCGGCCTCGACCTCGCCCCTCTCGGCATCGGCGAGCTTGTCGCCGTTGTCCTTCAGGGCCTTGTCGGTGGAGTGGACGAGCGCCTCGAGGTTGTTCTTCGCCTCGACGCCCTCGCGGCGGCGCTTGTCGGCCTCGGCATTCGCCTCGGCGTCGCGCACCATCCGCTCGATATCGGCGTCGGACAGGCCGGAGCGGGCCTGGATCTTGATCTGCTGCTCCTTGCCCGTCGCCTTGTCCTTCGCGCTCACGGAGACGATGCCGTTCGCGTCGATGTCGAAGGTGACCTCGATCTGCGGCACGCCGCGCGGCGCGGGCGGGATGCCCTGCAGGTCGAAGTTGCCGAGCAGCTTGTTGTCCGCCGCCATCTCCCGCTCGCCCTGGAAGACCTTGATCGTCACGGCCGTCTGGTTGTCGTCAGCGGTCGAGAAGGTCTGGGACTTCTTGGTCGGGATGGTGGTGTTGCGGTCGATCAGCCGGGTGAACACGCCGCCCAGCGTCTCGATGCCGAGGGAGAGCGGCGTCACGTCGAGCAGCAGGACGTCCTTCACCTCGCCCTTGAGCACCGCGCCCTGGATGGCGGCGCCGATGGCGACGACCTCGTCCGGGTTCACGTTGCGGGCGGGCTCGCGGCCGAAGAACTGCTTCACCGCCTCGATGACGCGGGGCATGCGGGTCATGCCGCCGACCAGGATCACCTCGTCGATCTCGCCGGCGGTGAGGCCGGCATCCTTCAGGGCCGCGCGGCAGGGCTCGAGCGTGCGCTGCACGAGGTCATCGACCAGCGCCTCCAGCTTCGCGCGCGTCAGCTGCAGCACGAGGTGCTTCGGCCCGCTGGCGTCGGCGGTGATGAAGGGCAGGTTGATCTCGGTCTGCTTGGCCGAGGACAGCTCGATCTTCGCCTTTTCGGCGGCCTCCTTGAGGCGCTGCAGGGCGAGCTTGTCGCTGCGGAGGTCGATGCCGTTCTCGCGCTTGAACTCGTCCGCGAGGTAGTCGATCACCCGCTGGTCGAAGTCCTCGCCGCCGAGGAAGGTGTCGCCGTTGGTGGACTTCACCTCGAAGACGCCGTCGCCGATCTCGAGCACGGAGACGTCGAAGGTGCCGCCGCCGAGGTCGTAGACCGCGATGGTGCCGCCGTTCTTCTTGTCCATGCCGTAGGCGAGGGCTGCCGCCGTCGGCTCGTTGATGATGCGCAGCACCTCGAGGCCCGCGATCTTGCCGGCCTCCTTGGTGGCCTGGCGCTGGGCGTCGTTGAAGTAGGCGGGGACGGTGATGACGGCCTGCGTCACCTTGTCGCCGAGATAGGCCTCGGCCGTCTCCTTCATCTTGCCGAGGACGTAGGCGGAGATCTGCTGCGGCGCCTGCTTCTGCCCGCCGGCCTCGACCCAGGCGTCGCCGTTGTCGGCGCGCGCGATCTTGTAGGGGACGAGCGAAACGTCCTTCTGCACCATCGGGTCGTCGAAGCGGCGGCCGATCAGGCGCTTGACGGCGTAGAGCGTGTCGGTCGGGTTGGTCACCGCCTGGCGCTTCGCGGCCTGGCCGACGAGGCGCTCGCCGTTCTTGGCGAAGGCGACCATGGAGGGGGTGGTCCGGGCGCCCTCGGCGTTCTCGATGACCTTGGTGTCGCCGCTTTCCATGATGGCGACGCAGGAATTGGTGGTGCCGAGGTCGATACCGATGACCTTGCTCATCCGTTAGCTCCTTCTAGCGGCGGCCGGGGCACGGCCCGTGATCAGGCACCGTGCGCGGCCCCATTGTTCAGTCGGATGGGGATTGGGGGACGGGGCTCGCCCGTCGGTTCCCGATGTATTCAGGGGCGGGCGGCGCGACAAGACCCTGCCCGCCCTGAATCCAACGCAGCCTGGCTGCGGGGCCTCAATAGCCGGTTTTCAGCCCGCCTTGCCCGCCACCACCACCATGGCCGGCTTCAGCAGCCGCCCGTTGATGGTCCAGGCCGGGGTCCAGGCCGTGATGACGGTGCCGGGCTCCACGCCCTCGGGGGCCGGCTGCTCGGCCATCGCCTGGTGCAGCTCGGGGTCGAAGGCCTTGCCCTTGGGGTCCTCGGCCTTCACGCCGTGGCGCTCCAGCATGGCGAGGAAGGCGCGCTCCACCCCCTCGAAGCCGCCGCGCAGCTTGGCGACGGGGCTCTCCTCGCCCTCGGGGGTGGCGGGCAGGGCGTCGAGGCCGCGGCGGAGGTTCTCGGCCGTGTCCGCCACGTCGCGGGCGAACTTCGTCACGGCGTAGTTCCGGGCATCCTCCAGCTCGCGCTTGTGGCGGTTGCGGAGGTTCTGCATCTCGGCCTCGGCCCGCAGCCACTTGTCCCGCATCTCGGCGAGCTGGGCGGCGAGGTCGTCCGCCGGGGCGAGGGTGTCGGCGCCGGGGGTGGGGGCGTCCGGCACGGTGCCGGCCCCGGGCTGCGCCTCGGCGTCGGACGGCTTGTTGGAATTGGGGCTGTCGCTCATTCGGCTGGTTCTGATCTTTCCTTGCCCCCGGTCAGGGGCCTTCGCGCTTCACCTAGGCGGCAGGGGGCGGCGGGGCAAGCAGGGGAGGGCCGCCGGGCGCGTTGCGCCGCAGCATCGCATGGTCTCCCATGGGGGCCATGCCAGCCCGCCCCGCCTTCCCGACGCGCCGTTCCCCCTTGCCAAGCCGGCGCGCGTGAGCGGGGAGGCGCCGCGGCCGGCCGTGCCGCTCCTGCTGTTGGCGCTGATCACCTTCAGCGGCACGGTCGGCATGTACCTCTTCGTGCCCGCCCTCCCCGAGGCCGGGGCGGCGCTGGGCGCCACCACGGGGGCGATGCAGCTCACGGTCAGCCTCTACGTCCTCGGACTGGCGCTCGGGCAGCCGGTCTACGGGCCGCTGTCGGACCGCTTCGGGCGCCGCCCGGTGCTGGTGGGGGGGCTCGTGCTCTACACCCTGGCGGGGCTGCTCGCCTGCCTCGCGCCGAGCGCGGAGGTGCTGATCCTCGCGCGGCTGTTCCAGGCACTCGGGGGCTGCGCCGGGCTGGTGCTCGGCCGCGCCATCGTGCGCGACACCTCCGAAGCGAGGCAGGCGGCCCAGCGCCTCGCCCTGCTCAACCTGATGGTCACGCTCGGGCCGGGGCTGGCGCCGGTGGTGGGAAGCGCCGTGCTGGCCCTCGCGGGCTGGCGGGTGGTGCTCCTGCTCCTCTGCCTGCTCGGGGTGGCGAACCTCTTCTTCACCTGGCGCCTCCTGCCGGAGACGGGGCTCCGGGCCGCGCCGCCCGACATGCCGACGCTGCTGCGGGACTACCTCCGGCTGCTCGGCTCGCCGGTTTTCCTCGGCTACGCGGTCTGCGGCGGCTGCATGACGACGGCCTCCTACGCCTTCTTCGGCTCCGCCTCCTTCATCTTCCGCGAGCTCGGGCGGCCGGAGCACGAGGCCGGGCTCGCCCTGGGGCTGCTCGTCATCGGCATCTCCATCGGCAACTGGCTGGCCAGCCGCCTCATCACGCGCGTGCCGATCGACCGGGTGCTCGTGCTGGCGGGGGCGCTCAGCCTCGGCTCCACCCTCCTCCTGCTCGGGGTGGTGCTGGCGGGGTGGCTGACGGTTCCCTGGGCGATGGGCTGCATGTTCGCCTTCACCCTCGCCGTGGGGGTGGGCGGGCCGCCGGCGCTGGCCCAGGCGATCAGCCTCAACCCCCGCCTGGTCGGCTCGGCCTCCGGCCTCTACGGCGCGATCCAGATGGGGGTGGGGGCGGTGTGCTCGGGGCTGGCCGGGCTCGGGCGGGACCCGGCCCTGGCGGCGGCGCTCGTGCTGGCCGGGGCGGCGGTCACGGGGCAGGTGGCGCTGCGCGTGGCGCTGCGGAGCCGGCGCCGGGCGGGCGGTGCCGGGGGGGACTGAACCGGAAAAAACGGCGGGGAAGGGCGGGCTTCACCGAACCCGCCCTTGACCCCGCCCCCCGCGATGGCATCTCGCTCCGGCATGAGCACCCGCACCGCCGACCTGCCCGCCGACCCGGCCGGGCCATCCCTGCCGACCGCGCCGGAGGGCCGGCGGAAGCTGGCCGTCGTGCTGTTCAACCTCGGCGGGCCGGACAGCCCGGAGGCGGTGCGGCCCTTCCTCGCCAACCTCTTCACCGACCCCGCCATCCTGCGCCTGCCCGGCTTCATCCGGCAGCCGCTCGGGCGCTTCATCGCCGCGCGGCGGACGAAGGAGGCCTCGGCCAACTACGCCATCCTCGGCGGCAAGTCCCCCCTGCGGGAGCTGACGGAGGAGCAGGGGAAGGCGCTGGAAACCGTCCTCTCGGCCGAGGGCGTGCAGGCCCGCTGCTTCGTGGCCATGCGCTACTGGCACCCCTTCACCGAGGAGGCGCTGCGCGACGTCATGGCCTGGGGGCCGGACGAGGTGCTGCTCCTGCCGCTCTACCCCCAGTTCAGCACGACGACGACGGGCAGCAGCCTCACCGCCTGGCACGAGGCCGCGCGCCGGGCCGGCTTCTCCGCCCCAACCACGACGCTGTGCTGCTGGCACTCGGACGAGGGCTTCGCCGAGGCCACCGCCGCCATCGTCCGCCGCGCCTGGGACGAGGCGCGGCGAGAGGTGTCGGAGGGGGTGACGCTGCGCCTGCTCTTCAGCGCCCACGGCCTGCCCGAGACGATCGTGAAGCAGGGCGACCCCTACCAGTGGCAGGTCGAGCGCAGCGTCGCCGCCGTGCTGGAAGCGCTGGCCATGCCGGGCCTCGACCACGCGCTCTGCTACCAGTCCCGCGTGACGCCGCAGAAATGGCTGGGGCCGAGCGCGGAGGAGGAGGTGGCGCGCGCGGGCGCCGAGGGCGTGGCGCTGCTCGTCTGCCCCATCGCCTTCGTCTCCGAGCATTCCGAGACACTGGTGGAGTTGGACGTGGAGTATCGCGAGCTGGCCCATGAGAAGGGCGTGCCCGCCTATTTCCGCGTGCCCGCCCAGAACTCCGACCCCGCCTTCATCCGCGCCCTCGCCGCGCTGGTGGGGGCGGCGCGGGAGGAGACGCGCGGCTCGCGCGATGCCGCGGGCGGCAAGCTCTGCTCCTTCGCCGGCGGGCGGCAGTGCCCGAAGGCGCACAAGGACTGCCCGCACGGCGCGGCCCAGCCGATCCGGGTGACGGCGTGATGCGCCCCGCCGCGGTTCTCTTCGATTGCGACGGCGTCCTGGTGGACAGCGAGGCCGTGGCGAACGGCGCCATCGCCGACGACCTGACCGAGCGCGGCTGGCCCATGTCGCTCGACGCCGCCAAGCTCGCCTTCATGGGCACGGCGCTGCCCGACATGGTCCCGCGCATCGAGAGCCATCTCGGGCAGAAGCTCCCGCCGGACTGGCCGCAGAGCATCGTGGCGCGGATCATCGCCCGCTACGACGCGGGGGTGCTGACCCTCATCCCCGGCGCGCAGGAAGCGGTGGAGGCCGTGGCGGCGGCGGGGCTGCCTATGGCGGTGGCCTCCAATTCCGGGCGCCAGGAATTGCGGAACAAGGCCGGGATCTTTCCCTTCTTCAGCCGCTTCGAGGGCCGCCTCCTCTGCTTCGAGGATGTGGAGCGGCCCAAGCCCCATCCCGACCTCTACCTCGCCGCCGCCCGCCTCTGCGGCGCCGATCCCCGCGACTGCGTGGTGATCGAGGACAGCGTGACCGGTGCCCGCGCCGGGGTGGCGGCGGGCTGCCGCGTGCTCGGCTTCGCCCATGAGACGCCGGCGGTTGACCTGCTGGAAGCGGGCGTGGCCGAGGTGTTCACCAGTCACGCCGCCCTTCCCGGGCTGCTGGGCATCGCCCCCGTGGGAGCCGCGCGGTGACGATTCCCTGGCTGGCCGGCCTCTATCCCTGGACCAAGGCCCTCCACCTCATCGCGGTGATCGCCTGGATGGCGGGCATGTTCTACCTGCCCCGGCTCTTCGTCTATCACTCCACCGTACCGGCCGGGGGCGAGGCGTCGGAGATGTTCAAGGTGATGGAGCGCCGGCTGCTGCGCGCCATCATGAACCCCGCCATGGGCGCGGCCTGGCTGCTGGGCATCACCCTGGTCCTGACGCCGGGCGTGGTCGACTGGAGCGCCGGCTGGTGGCACGGGAAGATGGCCGGCTTCCTCGGGATGAGCGCCTTCCACGGCCATCTCGCGGCCGCCCGGAAGGGGTTCGAGCGGGACGAACGGCCGCGCAGCGAGCGCTACTGGCGCATGGCGAACGAGGTGCCCACGCTGCTGCTCGTGCTGATCGTCGTCATGGTGATCGTGAAGCCGTTCTGAGCCGGCGGGCGGGGAAACCTGCCCCGCCGCCTTGATTCTCCGGCAGGTTTTACCATTTTCCGGGTTGACGCGCGGCTGACCACCCTTTTAGGGTCCCTCCCGGTGCAGCGCCCCGGTATCCGGAAGCCGCCGCTCCCCCCGTGCATCGCCATTCGGAACCCCGCCGCCCGGCGGAGGCGCTGGCCCCCTCCAGCCCGATCCAGGTTCCGCGCACCCTTCCCTTCGGCCCATGCCGATCGAGACCACCTGAATGCACCTTTCCGAACTCAAGGCCAAAGCCCCGGGCGATCTTCTCGCCTTCGCGGAGGAGGTTGGCGTGGAGAACGCCTCCTCGCTCCGCAAGCAGGACATGCTCTTCGCCATCCTCAAGCAGCTCGCCGAGAACGACCAGGCGATCTACGGGGACGGCACGCTGGAGATCCTGTCCGACGGCTTCGGCTACCTGCGCAACCCGCAGTCCAACTTCCTGCCGGGACCGGACGACATCTACGTCTCCCCCGCCCAGGTCCGCCGCTTCGCGCTGCGCACCGGCGACACGGTGGAGGGCCAGATCCGCGCGCCGAAGGACGGGGAGCGCTACTTCGCGCTGCTGAAGGTCAACACGGTGAACTTCGAGCCGCCCGAGGCCGTGCGGCACCGCGTGAACTTCGACAACCTCACCCCGCTCTACCCCACCCGCCGCCTGCGGATGGAGAACCCGGAGCTGGAGGCCGCGCCCGCCGACAAGAAGGGCCCGCTGAAGGACAACACCCACCGGGTGATCGACCTCGTCTCCCCGATCGGCATGGGCCAGCGCGCCCTGATCGTCGCGCCGCCGCGCACGGGCAAGACGGTGATGCTGCAGAACATCGCCAAGTCCATCTCGGCCAACAACCCCGAGGTCTTCCTCATGGTGCTGCTCATCGACGAGCGGCCGGAGGAGGTGACGGACATGGCGCGCACCGTGCGCGGCGAGGTGGTGGCCTCCACCTTCGACGAGCCCGCCACCCGCCACGTGCAGGTGACGGAGATGGTGCTGGAGAAGGCCAAGCGCCTGGTCGAGCACAAGCGGGACGTGGTGATCCTGCTGGACTCCATCACCCGCCTCGGCCGCGCCTACAACTCCGTCGTGCCCTCCTCGGGCAAGGTTCTGACGGGCGGCGTGGACGCGAACGCGCTCCAGCGGCCGAAGCGCTTCTTCGGCGCGGCGCGCAACATCGAGGAGGGCGGGTCGCTGACCATCATCGCGACCGCGCTGATCGACACGGGCTCGCGCATGGACGAGGTGATCTTCGAGGAGTTCAAGGGCACCGGTAACTCGGAAATCGTCCTCGACCGCAAGCTCTCGGACAAGCGCGTCTTCCCCGCGATCGACATCACCAAGTCCGGCACCCGCAAGGAGGAGGTCCTGGTGGACCGCGGCGAGCTGTCGAAGATGTGGGTGCTGCGCCGCATCCTGAACCCGATGGGCACGCAGGACGCGATGGAGTTCCTGCTGGACAAGCTGAAGTACAGCAAGACGAACCAGGACTTCTTCGACGCGATGAACACCTGAGGCGCCCATCGCCCAGGCGAGCACGAATGAGAAAGGGCCTGCCCCGTCGCCGGGGCAGGCCCTTCGTCTGTCAGGCCCCCGGGATCATCTCCCTGGAGGCCGGCCGGTCAGCGGCCGAGCTGGGACGGCGCCTGGGTGCCCGGAACGCCGGCCTGCGGGCTGGGCGGGAGCCCGGCGGAGCCCGACGGGCTGGCGGGCGAGGCGGAGGCGCCGGGAACGCCCGCGCCCTGGTCGCGCGTCACGCCGCCCGGGGCGGCCGGCGTCGGCGCCGTGGAAACGGGAGCCTGCGGGGCCGGGGACTGGGCGAGGGCGGGCCCAGCGATGAGGCCGGCGGCGAGGGCGAGGATGAGGCTGCTCTTCTTCATTAGTGATCTCCTGAACCTGTTGGTCTGCCGGTGAGCAACGCGGCCCTGTGGGGGCGGTTGCGTGGGTGGCTTCATCCGTTGTTCCCGTCCGACAGGGCGCGGGAGAGCCGCAGGGGCGCGCCGGACAGGGTGGGCCGTGCCATTCTGCCGCCTCGACGCGGTGCCGCGTCATCGGGAGCGTTGCGCGTGCTGGAATCGACCTCGGAACTGCCGGAAGGGACATCGCTGCGGGACGTGGCGCTGCTGGAGCGCGCGGCGTTGAACGCCGTGCCCGCACCCCGCGTCGCCTGGGACGGGCCCTTCGTGTTGCGCGCCTTCCTGAACGGCACGGGGCGGGCAAATGCGGCGTGCTCGCTGGACCCTTCGGCGGACGAGGATCTCGAGGCGAGGGTGGAGCGGATCGAGGCGCATTACGCCCGGCTGTCCATGCCCTGCCGCTTCCGCTCCACGCCACTCGACCCTCCTGGCCTTATCCCCCTCCTGGCGGCCCGGCACTACCGGGAGGCCGAGGGCGCGCTCGTTATGACGGGGCACCTGGATCCCGCCGAGGTGCATGCGGCGCACTGGTGCGACGGCCCCGATGCCGAATGGCTCTCGGTGCTCTCCACCGCGGAGTATCAGGGAGAGGCGAGGCGGGCCGAGAAGGAACGCGCGGTGCCGCTGCTGGCACGTCCTGCCGCCTGGCTCGTCCTGCGCGAGGGCGGGGTGGCGGCGGCCTGCGGCCATGCCGTCGCGGATGGTGTCCTGTGCGGGCTCTTCGACCTGGCGGTACGGCCGGAGTTCCGGCGCCGGGGCCTGGGCCGGCGCCTCCTCCACGCGCTTGCCGGCTGGGGCGCGGGGCAGGGGGCGTCCCGCTGCTGGCTGCAGGTGGCGCCGGGAAACGCTGCGGCGCGACAGGTCTACACAGCGGCCGGCTTCACCGAAGCCTATCGCTACCGCTACTTCCTGCAGGATTGACGAGGGCAGAGTGACCGGAAAAATTCCGGCCACTGCTGGATTGGTGTTTAGGCGGTAAAGTTACGGGATAAGCAGGCTGCTACCTGTTGTTTTTCTCGATTCCAGGTCTCTATGCGCGTCGCCCGCGTTGCGCAGTGCGTAGGTCTGGTTGACCTTGATCTTCACCTTGCCGCTGCGCACGACCGAGAACAGGTCCTCGGCCATCGCAAGCAGATCCTCCCGCTTGGCGGTGTGAGTGGCCAGCGTGGGGCGGGTGACGAAAAGGCTGCCCTTGGCGGCGAGGATGCCGAGATCCACCCCCGTCACGGGCCCGGAGGCGTTCCCATAGGAGACGAGCAGGCCGAAGGGGGCGAGGCAGTCGAGGGAGGCCGCGAAGGTGTCCCGCCCGACGCTGTCGTAGACCACGGGGAGGCGGGCGCCGCGGGTGATCTCGCTCACCCTCGCCGGCAGGTCCTCGCCCTGGAGGATGACGTGGTCGCAGCCATGGGCGCGGGCGAGCTCGGCCTTGGCCTCGTTGCCGACCGTGCCGATGACCGTCGCGCCGATCGCCTTCGCCCACTGGCAGAGGATCAACCCGACGCCGCCGGCCGCGGCGTGGACGAGGATCGTCTCCCCCGCCTGGAGCTTGTAGGTCCGCCGCAGGAGGTACTGGGCCGTCAGCCCCTGCAGCATCATGGCCGCGGCGGTCTCCGACGGGATGTCGTCCGGCAGCTTCACCAGCACCTTGGCAGGGATGGTCCGCGCCTCGGCATAGGCGCCGATCGGGCCCATGGCATAGGCCACGCGGTCCCCCGGCTTCAGGTCCTCGACGCCCTCACCCACCGCCTCGACCGTGCCGGCGGCTTCCATCCCGATCACGGCGGGAAGGGAGGGGGCCTTGTAGAGGCCGGTGCGGAAGTAGATGTCGATGAAGTTCAGGCCCACCGCGCTGTGCCGCACCAGCGCCTCGCCCGGCTTCGGGCTGGGGAGCGGCACCTCCTCCCAGACCAGCATCTCGGGGCCGCCCGGTTCGTGCAGGCGAATGGCGTGGTTCATGGGCGGTTTCCTATCGCGGTTCGGGCGCGCGCGGGGCGCGAGCCGTTCGCGG
This sequence comes from Muricoccus pecuniae, assembly GCF_014199205.1. Taxonomy (GTDB): domain Bacteria; phylum Pseudomonadota; class Alphaproteobacteria; order Acetobacterales; family Acetobacteraceae; genus Roseomonas; species Roseomonas pecuniae. The sequence continues at coordinate 71,308 of NZ_JACIJD010000009.1, forward strand.
GGGAGAGGGTTGGTCGTCCAGAAGGTCGCCGCCGGCCGGATCGGCGCGGCGGGTGCGGCGCTCAAGGGCGAGGAGCCAGCGCTTGGTCGCGATGCCGCCCTCCCCCGTATAGCCGCCGATCGTGCTGCCCGCCCCGATGACGCGGTGGCAGGGGATGATGATCGGGATCGGGTTGGCGCCGTTCGCCCCGCCGACCGCGCGCGAGGCGGTGCCGAGGACCCGGGCGAGATCGGCATAGGACCGGGTCTCGCCATGCGGGATCGCGCGCAGGGCTTCCCAGACCCGGAGCCGGAAAGGACTTCCCATCGGCTTCAGGGGAAGGTCGAAATCGGTGCGGAGCCCGTCGAAGTAGTCCTGCAGCTGGTCTGCCGCGCGCCGGAGCAACGGGGTCTCCTCGCGGTCGCGGCCCTGCCCCCAGTCGAGGGCGACGATGGCGCCGTCCTCCTCTGAAACGGTGAGGGCGCCGAGGGGGGTGTGAAGAGAGGTCTGGGGCATGGCTGGGCCTGGAGCCATTCGTCGGGCGAGCCGGGCCCCGCGTCAAGCGCCTTCGCTTGGCTGCCATGCTGCCCCGCGATACAGGCGCGGCTCTCGCCTCCGGCTGGTCCCGCCTCTACATGCGCAGCGGGCCGCCCTGGGCCCGAAAGCGAGGATGCCCAGCTTGTCCGATCCCGACCGCGCCGTTTCACGTGAAACCAGGGCGGACCCCCCGCTCTGGTTCGAGGCCCATGTCTTCGGCTGCACCAACCGCCGGCCCGACGGCCACCGGCGGGGTTCCTGCGCCGCCCGGGGAAGCGAGCCACTGAGGGACTACATGAAGGCGAGGGCGAAGGAGCTGGGCCTCCAGGGCGTCCGCGTGAACAGCGCCGGCTGCCTCGACCGCTGCGAGTTCGGGCCCGTGATCGTCATCTATCCCGAAGGCGTCTGGTACCGCGCGGAGAAGCGGGAGGACATCGACGAGATCCTGACCGTTCACCTCCGCGACAAGGGGCGGGTGCGCCGGCTGATGCTGACGGAGAGGGACGTCCCGCCCCCGAAGGGTTGATCCCGCCATGGACACCATCTTCGCCCTGGCCACCGCGCCGGGCCGGGCCGCCATCGCCGTGCTGCGCCTCTCCGGCCCCGGAAGCCGGGAGATGCTGGCCGGGCTCTGCGGCAGACTGCCCACCCCGCGCCAGGCGTCCCTGAGGCGCTTGCGCGACGCCAAGGGCGCCGTGCTCGACGAGGCCTTGGTCCTCTGGTTACCCGGCCCGGCCTCCTACACCGGCGAGGACTCGGCCGAGCTGCACCTGCACGGCGGCGCGGCCGTGGTGGAGGGCGTAGGGGCCGCGCTCGTCGCCCTCGGCGCCCGCCCTGCCGAGGCCGGGGAGTTTACTCGCCGCGCCGTGCTGAACGGCCGCATGGACCTGACCGCGGCCGAGGGCGTGATCGACCTGATCGAGGCCGAGACTGCGACCCAGCGCCGGCAGGCGTTGCGCCTCGCGGGCGGCGGGCTGGCAGCGCTCTCCGCGTCCTGGTCGGACAGGCTGGCCGACCTCCTGGCCCGGCAGGAAGCGCTGATCGAGTTCGAGGATGAGGGCCTCCCCGGAGCCCTGGAGAGAGAGGTTGCGGCGGGGATCGAAGCCCTGGCGGGGGAGATGGCGGCGCGGCTCGCAGGCGATGTCGGGGGAGAAAGGGTGCGCGAGGGGCTGAGCATCGCCATCCTCGGCCCGCCGAATGCCGGGAAGTCCTCCCTGCTGAACGCCCTGGTCGGGCGGGAAGCAGCGATCGTCTCCGCCCGGGCCGGGACGACGCGCGATGTGGTCGAGGTCCGCATGGTGCTGGCGGGCCTGCCCGTCGTGCTCGCCGATACGGCGGGCCTGCGCGAGGCGGCGGACGAGGTGGAGGCGGAAGGGGTCCGCCGTGCCCTCGGCCGGGGCGAGGAGGCCGATCTCGTCCTCGCCCTCCTCCCCTGCGACGCGCCACCCGATCCCGCCACCCTCGCCCTCCTCGCGCGCCGCCCCTGCCTCGTGGTGGCGAGCAAGGCGGATTTCGGCGGGGCAGGGAGCGGCGGAATGCCCGCGGGAGGTCTTGCTGTCTCGGCACGTACCGGGGCGGGGATGGATGAGTTGCGGCGGGCCCTGGAGGCGGAGGTGGCGCGCCTGGCACCAGGGGCGGGCGAGACCCTGCTCGCGCGCCCCCGGCACCGCGCGGCGATCCGCGACGCGCTCGGCTGGCTGGCGGAAGCGTCCAAGGCTCCCCTGCCCGAGCTGCGGGCCGATGCCCTGCGCGAGGCCCTGCGCGCCCTCGGGCGTCTCACCGGCCGCGTCGGCGCGGAGGAAATACTCGACCGCGTCTTCGCCGAGTTCTGCATCGGGAAGTGACCCGCGGGCGGCGCGGCGGTATAGGCGCGCCATGGATTTGCGCTTCGATGTCGTGGTGATCGGGGGCGGGCATGCCGGGGCGGAAGCGGCTGCGGCCGCGGCCCGCTGCGGCGCCCGCACCTTGTTGCTGACGCACCGGCTGGATGCGCTGGGCGAGATGTCCTGCAACCCCGCGATAGGCGGTGTCGGCAAGGGGCATCTCGTGCGCGAAGTGGATGCGCTGGACGGGCTGATGGGCCGCGCGGCCGACGCGGCCGGCATCCACTTCAAGCTGCTGAACCGGAGCAAGGGACCCGCCGTGCGCGGCCCCCGGGCGCAGGCCGATCGTGGCCTCTACCGCCGCGCCATCCGTGCGCTGTTGGAGGAGACGCTCGGCCTCACCCTACGGGCCGGGGTGGCCGAGGGGCTGGAGCGCGGCGTGGATGGCGGGATCGACGCCGTCCTCACCGGTGACGGCGCCCGGATCGCCTGCGGGGCGGTGGTGGTGACAGCCGGCACCTTCCTGCGCGGCGAGATCCATCTCGGCCCGGAGCGGCAGCCCGCGGGCCGCCATGGCGACCCGGCCTCCCTCGGCCTCGCCCTCTCCCTGGCCGCGCTCGGCCTGCCCGTGCGACGGCTGAAGACGGGTACGCCGCCGCGGCTGGACGGGCGGACGATCGACTGGGCCGCGGTGGAGCCGCAGCCGGGCGACGACCCCGCCGAGCCGCTCTCCTGGATGACGGAGCGGATCACCGGCCCGCAGGTGAGCTGCGGCATCACCGCGACCACCCCCGAGACGCACGCCATCATCCGCGCGAATCTCGGCCGCGCGCCCGTCCATTCCGGACAGATCCAGGGACCGGGCCCGCGCTACTGCCCTTCCATTGAGGACAAGGTGGTGCGCTTCGCCGAGCGGGAGCGCCACCAGATCTTCCTGGAGCCGGAAGGGCTGGACGACCCGACCGTCTATCCGAACGGCATCTCCACCAGCCTTCCGCGCGACGTGCAGGACGCCGTGATCGCCAGCATCCCCGGCCTCTCCCGCGCGCGCATCCTGCGCCACGGCTACGCGATCGAGTACGACCACCTGGACCCCCGTGCGCTGCGCCCGGGGCTGGAGGTGAGGGAGGTGCCGCGCCTCTTCCTCGCCGGCCAGGTGAACGGCACGACGGGCTATGAGGAGGCAGCCGCCCAGGGCTTGCTCGCCGGCATCAACGCCGCCCACCGGGCCGGGGGCGGGCGGGAGCCGCGCGTCCTGCTGCGGACCGAGGCCTATGCCGGCGTGCTCGTGGACGACCTCGTCACCCAGGGCGTGACCGAGCCCTACCGCATGCTCACCGCCCGCGCCGAGCACCGGCTGCGCCTCCGGGCCGACAATGCCGGCCTGCGCCTGACGGAGAGGGGCATCGCCTGGGGCTGCGTCGGCCCCGAGCGCGCCGCCCGCCACCGCGCCTTCGCCCGTGCGGTCGAGGACGCGCTCGCCCGCGCCCGGGCCGAGCTTGCCACGCCGGCCGCCCTGGCCCTGGCCGGCATCCCGGTGAACCAGGACGGAATCCCCCGCTCGCTGCTGGAGGTCATGGCCCTGCCCGCCGCCGCTGGTCCGGCGCTGGAGGCGGCCTTTCCCTGGTTGCGGGACCTCCCCCGGGGCGTGCGGGAGCAGTTGGAGACGGAGGCCCTCTACGCGCCCTACCTCTCCCGCCAGGCGGCCGAGTTCGCCGCGCTGGAGCGGGAGGAGCGGCTGCCCATTCCGGAGGATGTGGACTTCGCCTCCATCGCCGGCCTCTCGACCGAGATGCGCCAGCGCCTCGCCTCCGCCCGGCCCGCGACGCTCGGCTCGGCCGGGCGCGTTCCCGGCATCACCCCGGCCGCGCTCGTCGCCCTGGCCGGCCACCTTCGGCGCGCGCATTCCGCCGCGCGGGCGGGGGCGGCGTGAAGGCACCGCTCGCCACTGTTTCACGTGAAACCGAGACGCGGCTCGACGGCTTCCTCGCCCTCCTGCTGCGCTGGAACGCGCGGATCAACCTCGTCGCCGAGCGGGATGCCGAGCGGCTGCGTGCGCGCCACATCGCCGATTCGCTTCAACTCCTGCCACTCCTGCCTGAGAGGGAGGGGCCGGCGGCCGATCTCGGCACGGGCGGCGGCTTCCCCGGTCTGATCCTCGCAATCGCCGATACCGGGCGCCCCTGGCACCTCGTTGAGTCCGACCGCCGGAAGGCGGCTTTCCTCCTCGCCGCCTCGGCAGAGCTGGGGCTCTCCCATGTGCGCGTGCACGCCGAGCGGATCGAAGCCGTCTCCCTCCCGCCCCTGTCCCTCGTCACCGCCCGCGCCCTCGCGCCGCTCACCACCCTGCTCGGCCACGCCGCCCGGCTCCTCCGGCCCGACGGCACCGCGGTCTTCCCCAAGGGGCGGACGGCAGAGGCGGAATTGACCGCGGCCGGCGCGGACTGGACAATGAGCACCGAGCGCTTCGAGAGCCGCACCGAGCCGGGCGCCACCATCCTTCGCATTACCGGAATACGCCGTGTCGGCCCCTGACCGTCCCACCTCCGCGCGCCCGGCCAAAGACGCCGGCCCGCGCCGCATCGCCCTCGCCAACCAGAAGGGTGGCGTGGGCAAGACCACGACCGCCATCAACCTGGCCACGGCACTGGCGACAGCCAAGCGCGTGCTGCTGCTCGATATGGACCCCCAGGGCAACGCCTCCACCGGCCTCGGCGTGCCGCGGAACGAGCGGGGGGCGGGAAGCTATGCCCTGCTGGTCGGCGACCGGCCGCTGGCCGACCTCATCCGGCCGAGCAAGATCCCGGGCCTCGACCTCCTGCCCGCCGACAACGACCTCGCCGGCGCCGAGATCGAGATGGTCGGGATGGAGGACCGGGAGCACCGGCTCGCGCGGGCGCTGGAGCGCGATGCCGGGGCGCTGGCCCGCTACGACTACCTCCTGATCGACTGCCCGCCCTCGCTCGGCCTGCTCACGCTCAACGCGCTGGTCGCCTCGCAATCCGTGATGGTGCCGCTGCAGACGGAGTTCTTCGCGCTGGAGGGCATCTCCCAGATGGCCCGCACGGTGGAGCGGGTGAAGCGCCTGAACCCCGCGCTCGCCCTGGACGGAATCGTGCTGACCATGTTCGATCGCCGCAACAACCTCTCCGAGCTTGTCGCGCGCGACGTGCGCAGCTTCTTCAAGGACCGGGTGTACGACACCGTGATCCCCCGCAATATCCGCGTCTCCGAGGCGCCCTCGCACGGCCTGCCCGTGCTCCTCTACGATATCAGGTCATCCGGCGCGCAGGCCTATATCAAGCTCGCGGCCGAGCTGCTGAAGCGCGACCGCGCCCGCACGCGCGCCGCCAAGGAGAGCGCCGCATGAGCCGCAAGCCGCTCCGCCTCGGCATGGGCCTCTCCGCCCTGCTGGGCGACGAACAGGGCCCGGCCGCGGCCGCCACGCCTCAGTCCCTCCCGATCGACGTGCTGGAGCCCGGCCCCTTCCAGCCCCGCGGCCCGATGGACGAGGAGGCACTGTCGGAACTCACGGCCTCCGTGCGCGAGCACGGGGTGCTGCAGCCGATCCTCGTGCGCCCGAAGCCCGGGGCGAAGGGCGCCTACCAGATCATCGGCGGCGAGCGCCGCTGGCGCGCGGCCCAGGGCGCACGGCTGCACGAGGTGCCCGTGGTCGTCCGCGAGATGGACGACCGCGCCGCCATGGCGGCCGGGCTCGTCGAGAACCTTCAGCGCGAGGACCTGAACGCGCTGGAGGAGGCGGAGGGCTACCGCCGGCTGACCGACGAGTTCGGGCTGAAGCCCGAGGCCCTGGGCAATGCCGTGGGCAAGAGCCGCAGCCACGTCGCCAACACCATGCGCCTCCTCGGCCTGCCCTCGGGCGTCCGGCAGATGCTCGGGCGCGGCAGCCTGACCGCCGGCCATGCCCGCGCCCTGCTAACCGCCCCGGACCCCGTGCGGCTGGCCGAGCTGGTCGTCACGCGCGGGCTGAACGTCCGGCAGACCGAGGCGCTCGCCGCCTCCGCCGAGCGCCCCCGCGCCGCCCGCCGCGCACAGGATGCCGAGACCCGGGCGCTGGAGCGCGAGCTGTCCGAACGGCTGGGTCTCAGGGTGTCGATCGAGCACCGGGGCAAGTCGGGCAAGGTCACGATCGCCTATCGCGATCTCGACCAGCTCGACGGCGTCGTCCGGCTGCTCCAGGGATAGGGGCCGCCGGGAGCCACGCTCCCGGCGGGAGGGGGCGCGCTACAGCGTCTCCAGGATGAAGCGGCCGTTGGTGTAGACGCAGATGTCGCCGGCGATCGTCATGGAGCGACGCGCGATCTCCTCCGCCGTGAGCCCGTCCACCGTCATCAGCGCCCGCGCGGCGGCGAGCGCGTAATTGCCGCCCGAGCCGATGCCGATGACGCCGTCCTCCGGCTCCATCACATCGCCCTGGCCGGTGATGAGAAGGGAGCGGTCCTTGTCGGCGACCGCGAGCAGCGCCTCCAGCCGGCGGAGGTAGCGGTCGGTCCGCCAGTCCTTCGCCAGCTCGACGGCCGCGCGCTCGAGTTGGTCGGGGAAGCGCTCCAGCTTCGCCTCCAGCCGCTCGAGCAGGGTGAAGGCGTCCGCGGTCGCGCCGGCGAAGCCGGTGATGACCTTGCCGCCCGCGATGCGCCGGACCTTGCGGGCGTTGTTCTTCACCACGGTCTGGCCCATGGAGACCTGGCCGTCGCCGGCCATGGCCACTTGGCCGTCCTTGCGCACGCAGAGAATGGTGGTCCCGTGCCACCCGAGGGGATCGTGTTGTGTGGTATCCATGATGGGAGCGATGTGGCGATCCCGGATGCGCCGTGCAATCCGGGCGCTTCCCGGGATGGTGCGCCCACCCCATCTGCGCCGGGGCAGGGGATTCTGAAGACGGCATGAGCGCAGCGGGTCTCTCCGCCATCGGACCGGGGGCGCCCCGGGTGCCGCGCGTCCCGCGCGCGGCCCGGCGGGGGCGCGCGCGGCGCGGGAGATGGCGCGGCCTCGCCCTCGCCGTCTCGCTCCTCCTGCACCTCGCCGCCGGCTGGTGGCTGCTCGTTGGCTTCGAGCGTCGCCCGGTGCGCGAGCCGGCGGAGGCCTCGGCGATGGACGTGCTCTTCGACGGCGGGGCGCCGGAGGAGAGCCCGGCTCCCCCGCCGGAGGCCGCCTCCGCGCCGCTCGACCCGCCGAGCGAGGCCGCCTTGCCGGAGCCGCCCGCCCCGATGCCGCGCCTCGCCGAGCCGCCCGCCGCGCCTCCCCTCCCGGCGCCGCCCGCCGCTGCTCCACCCGCCGCTGCTCCGCCCGCCGCTGCTCCGCCCGCGCCGGTGCCGCCCCTGCCGGCTCTCGCCGAGGCGCCTCCGCCGCCCGCCCCGCCCCTGCCGCGCGCGGCTCCCTCCCTGCCGCTTCCCAGCGCGCCCGCCCCGTCCGACCTCGCGCCTCCTCCCCCGGCCGAGGCGCCCGCGCAGCGGACCGAGACCGCCGCCCTGCCGCTACCCCCTCCGCCCCCGGAGCCGCCTCCGCCCGAGCCGGCACCGCAGGCCCAGCTGACGCCCAGCCCCTCCCCGCCACGCCCGCGGGCTGCCCCGGCCAATCCCTTCGCCGGCGCGCTCGACCTCAGCCAGGGGCCGCCGATCAGCCTCGGCCGCCCTGCCGCGCCGTCCCCCTCCGCCTCGTCCTCCCTCTCCCGGCGCAACCGCGACTCGACCTCCAGCTCGGCGGCGGAGGCGGACGCGCCGAACGCGCAGCTCCGCATCCGCGGCGCCCAGCTCGGGGCGGACTGGCGCTCGGCCTTCATGGCCTGGCTGCGGCAGCACGGGTACTACCCCCGCCAGGCCGCCGAGGCGGGGGAGGACGGCACGGCCGTGGTGCGCTTCAGCGTGGACCGCAGCGGGCAGGTCAGCGGCGTGCAGCTCATCGGCCGCTCGGGCTCCATCTGGCTCGACGCCGGGGCGCAGGCGCTGCTGCGCGGCCGCAGCGTGCCGCCTTTCCCGCCCGGCACGCGGGAGGACAGCGCCGAGATCGACCTGACGATCAACTACATCCTTCGCCGCCGCTGAGGCGCGCGGCAGACGCCGGGCCGGCATTAACACCGCTTGGTTCCCCCCGGGCCCGCCCCGGTCTAAACGACCGGCATGGACGCCTTTCCCCGCCGCGCCGAGATCGCCCGCGAGACCTCCGAGACCCGCATCCAGCTCCGGCTGAACCTGGACGGCACGGGCCGCGCGGAAATCGCGACCGGCATCGGCTTCCTCGACCACATGCTGACGGCGCTCGCCCGCCACGCCATGATCGACCTCGCCGTCAAAGCGGAGGGCGACCTGCATATCGACTTCCACCACACCACCGAGGATGTGGGCATCGTGCTGGGCCAGGCGATCCGCCGCGCCCTGGCCGACAAGCGCGGGATCCGCCGCTACGGCCAGGCACTGGTGCCGATGGACGAGGCCTTGGCCGAATGCGCCATCGACATCTCCGGCCGCCCCTTCCTCGCCTGGTCCGCGAGCTTCCCGCGCGACAAGGTGGGGGAGATGGACACGGAGCTGTTCGAGGAGTTCTTCCGCGCGCTCGCCATGAACTCGGCCATGACGGTCCACCTGACGCAGCGCGCCGGCACCAACGCCCACCACATCGCCGAGGGCCTGTTCAAGGCCTTCGCCCGCGCCCTGCGGATGGCGGTCGAGGCCGACCCGCGCGCCGAGGGAACCATCCCCTCCACCAAGGGGATGCTGGAGGCCTGATGCGCGTTTTCACCGTCCATGCCCGCGGGGGCGACAAGCCCCGCACCGAGCTGGTGCGGGAGGGCTTCTCCTTCCCGGCCACTCTCTTCGGCCCGCTCTGGCTTCTCTGGAAGGGGCTGTGGCTGGCGCTGCTCGGTTACCTCATCCTCGGCACGGCAATCGCCTTCCTGCCGGACCCCTGGGAGGGCTGGGCGGGGCTCGCGATGCAGCTCCTCCTCGGCTTCCACGCCCGCGACCTCCAGCGCTGGACGCTCCGCCGGGGCGGCCTCGTGGAGACGGGCGCCGTCGTCGCGCCGGACGAGGAGCTGGCCCTGCTGCGCCTGCTCAGGGCGCGCCCGGACCTCGCGCGCGGAGCGATGGCGTGAGGCTCGCGGTCGTCGATCCCGGATCGGGCAACCTCGCCTCCGTCCGCCGCGCCTTCGAGCGGGCGGCGCGGGAGGAGGGCGTGGCGCTGGACCTCGCCGTGACCACCGAGGCGGAGGAGGTGCTGGCGGCGGACCGGGTGGTGCTGCCCGGCCAGGGCGCCTTCGCCGCCTGCACCCGCGGCCTCGCCGCCCTGCCCGGGGTGGCGGAGGCGCTGCATGAATCCGCCATCCGGCGCGGCCGCCCCTTCCTCGGTATCTGCGTCGGCATGCAGATGATGGCCGAGCGCGGGCTGGAGCACGGCGTGACGCCGGGCCTTGGCTGGATCCGGGGCGAGATCGCGCCGATGGACCCGAGGGACGGCCAGGGCGCGCCGCTGCCCCTTCCGCAGATGGGCTGGAACGCGCTGGAGGCGCATGGCGCGCACCCGCTGCTCGCCGGCCTGCCCGAGGGGGCGCACGCCTATTTCGTCCACTCCTATGCCCTGCGCGGCGGGCGGGAGGAGGAGCTGCTGGCCAGCGCGCGTTACGGCGGGGATGTCGCGGCCGTGGTGGGCCGGGACAACCTGGCCGGCACCCAGTTCCATGCGGAGAAGTCCGGCCCCGTGGGGCTGCGGATCCTGCGGAACTTCCTGCGCTGGTCGCCATGACCGAGGTGATGCACTCGCTCTCGGTCGAGCGGGCCGAGACGCTCTCCGAGGCCGACATGGCCGATCTCTGCGAGGCGACGGATGCCGCCATCATCGAGGGTGGCGGCTTCGGCTGGGTGGCGCCGCAGGGCCGCGCGGCTCTGACCCGCCACTTCGGCGGCGTGCTACTGGTGCCCGAGCGCGAGCTCTTCGTGGCGCGGCTGGACGGGCATGTCGTCGGCTCCGCCCAGCTCGTCCGCCCCGCCCGCAACAACGAGGCCCAGGCCTGGGCCGCCCAGCTCACCCACGCCTACATCGCCCCCTATGCCCGCGGCCACGGCCTCGCGCGCATGCTGGTGCAGCGGCTGGAGGAGCGGGCGGCGGCGCTCGGCCACCGCGTGCTGAACCTCGATGTCAGGGAGACGCAGGCCACCGCCATCGCGCTCTTCGAGGGGCTGGGCTACATCCGCTGGGGCACGCACCCTGCCTATGCGCGGATCAACGGCCGCACGGTCGCCGGCCACCACTACTACAAGACGCTGGAGCCGGTGCGGGGCCGCCCGACCGAGGCGCTTTTCCCGCAGGACCCCTGATGAGCTTCACCCCCTATCCCGCCATCGACCTGAAGGGCGGGCAGGTCGTGCGCCTCAAGCGCGGCGACATGGCCCAGGCCACGGTCTATGGCGATCCCGCCACCCAGGCCGCCGCCTTCGACGCGGCGGGCTTTCCCTGGCTGCATGTGGTCGATCTCGACGGCGCCTTCGCCGGCCGCCCCGCCAATGCGGAGGCCGTGCGCGCCATCCTGGCCGCCACCACCCGCCCCGTGCAGCTCGGCGGCGGCATCCGCGATATGGCGACGGTGGAGGCCTGGCTCTCCGCCGGCATCGCCCGCGTCATCCTCGGCTCGGCGGCGGCCAAAAACCCCGACTTCGCGCGGGAGGCCTGCCGCGCCTTCCCGGGCAAGGTGGCGATCGGCATCGATGCGCGGGACGGCTTCGTGGCGACCGAGGGCTGGGCCGAGACGGGCACGCTGACCGCGCTCGACCTCGCGCTGAGGCTGGAGGATGCGGGCGCCGCCGCCATCATCCACACCGACATCGACCGGGACGGGATGCTGGGCGGGGTGAACGTGGCGGCGACGGCCGCGCTGGCCGGGCGCCTCTCCACCCCCGTCATCGCCAGCGGCGGCGTCGCCGGGCGCGCGGACCTGGACGCCCTGCGCGCCACGGGAACGATCGCGGGGGTGATCATCGGCCGCGCGCTCTATGACGGGCGGCTGACGCCCGCCGAAGCGCTGGGCGCCTGAGGGGGAGAGGGCGGCCATGGAGCCGGTGGCGCTGAACAGGGGCAGCCTGTCCCGCCTGAGACCCCCTGTCCGCGTCCCGCGCTACGACCCCGCCGGGGTGAGGGCCGGGGTGGTGCATCTCGGCCTCGGCGCCTTCCACCGGGCCCATATGGCCCGCTACACGCACGAGCTGATGGAGGTCGATCCCGGCGCGCTGGGCTGGGGCACGGCCGGGGCGGGCCTGCTGCCGGCCGACCCCCGGATGCAGGAGAGCCTCGTCCCGCAGGACGGGCTCTACACGCTGGTCGAGCGCGACGGGGTAGGCGAGACGGTCTCCGTCATCGGCTCCATCGCCGAGGTCATCCATGCCGGCGATTCCACCGCGGCGCTGCTCGCGCGCATCGACGACCCGGCGATCCGCATCCTCAGCCTGACCGTCAGCGAGAACGGCCTCTGCCTGAACCCCGCCACGCGCCAGCTCGACCCGGAGCACCCGATGATCCGCGCCGATCTCGCCGCGCCGGACCGGCCGCGCAGCGCGGTGGGCGTGATCGTGGAGGCCTACCGCCGGCGCATGGCGGCGGGGGGCGGCCCCTTCACCGCGCTCACCTGCGACAACATCCAGAACAACGGCGACGTGCTGCGCGAAGCGGTGCTGGCGCTCGCCGGGTTGCGGGACGCCGGGCTGGCGCGCTGGATCGCGGCCCATGGCGCCTTCCCTAACAGCATGGTGGACCGGATTACGCCCGCCACCCGGCCCGACCATGTCGAGCACCTGGACCGCCGCTACGGCATCCGGGACCGCTGGCCCGTCTTCTGCGAGAGCTTCACCCAATGGGTGATCGAGGACCGCTTCGCCGCCGGCCGCCCGGAATGGGAGCGGGTGGGGGCACAGATCGTTCCCGATGTCGTGCCCTATGAGATGATGAAGCTGCGGCTGCTGAACGGCAGCCACCTCGCCATCGCCGTGCTGGGGCGGCTGATGGGCCACCGCTTCGTGCATGAGGTGATGGCCGACCGGCGCATGCGCGCCTACATGGCCGCGCTGATGGACCGCGAGACCGGCCCCACCCTGGCCCCGGTGCCGGGCGTGGACCTCGCCGCCTACAAGCGGACCCTGGTCGAGCGCTTCGCCAATCCCGCCATCGAGGACACGGTGGAGCGCATCAACACCGATGCGCCGATCAACCTGCTGGTGATGCCGATCGAAGCGGGCCTCGCCATCGGCGGAGAGGTCGATTTCCTGGCCCTCGCCCTCGCCGCCTGGATGCGCCGCCTGCGGGGCGTGGACGACAAGGGCGCGCCCATCGAGATCCGCCACCCCCTCGCCCCCCTGCTGCAGGAGAAGGCAGGCGAAGGCGGGCGCGACCCCATGCCGCTGCTCTCGATCGAGACCCTCTTCGGCGGGCTGGGCCGGGAGGAGCGCTTCGTCGCGCCGCTGCGGCGCTGGCTGGCCTCCCTCTACGATATCGGCGCGGAGGGGACACTGGAACGCGCGATGAGGGAGCTGGCGGCGGGGTAGCGACTGCGCGGCCGGCATCCGGGGCCCCGGTCTCCCGCCAGCAGGGTGCCGGGAAGAGGGCGGCGCCTTCTTCCCGGAGAGCCCGGCCCTAGCGGTTGGTGCGCTCGAAGTTCCGCAGCACCTGGTTGCCGCGCGTGTTGGCGTTGGCGAGGGCCTGCTGGGCGCTCACCCCACCCTGGAAGGCCCGCTCCATCTCCTCCTGGATGATGTTCCGGATCTCGACGAAGCCGCCGAGGCGGATGCCGCGGCTGTTCGCGGTGGGATCGCCGCCGCGCAGCATCTGCTCGATCGGCACGTCTGCCCCGGCGTTGCGGGCGTAGTAGTTCTGCGAGCGGCTCAGCTCATAGGCCGAGCGGGTGACGGGGACGTAGCCGGTGTCCTGGTGCCACTTGGCCATCACGGCGGGGCTGGAGATGTACTGGAAGAACTCGGCCACACCGCGCAGCTCCTCGGCGCTGCGCTGGGCGTTCGGCCCGCGGTTCATGGTCCAGAGGGCGGCACCGCCGATGATGGAGTTCCGCGGCGTGGTGCCCTCGTAATAGGGGAGCATGGCCGCGCCCCAGCCGAAGCGCGCCTCGCGCTCGATCCGCCCGCGCAGGCCCGAGGAGCCGAAGCCGATCGCGCACTCGCCCGCGGGGAAGAGCGGGTCGCCCGCGGCGTCGCGGCCGGCATAGCGGAACAGCCCCTCCTTCTGCCAGCGGACGAGGTTCTCCATGTGCTTGACCAGGAGCGGGTTGGTCAGGTTCAGCTCGGTGTTGAGCCCCTCGAAGCCGTTGCTGCGGCTGGCCAGCGGGACGTCGTGGATGGCCAGCACCTGCTCCACCATCAGCCAGCTCGGCCAGGCCGTGGTCATGGGGCAGGCGATGCCCGCCTCCTTCAGCTTGCGCGCGGCGCCCTCGACGCCCTCCCAGGTGGCGGGGAAGGCATTGGGGTCCAGCCCGGCGCGCTGGAACATGTCCTTGTTGTAGAAGGCGATGGCCGTGCTGCTGTTGAAGGGCATGGCCATGAGCTTGCCATCGGCCGAACTGTAGTAGCCCGCCACCGGCCCGATGAAGTCGCGGGGGTCGATCGCCACGCCCGTCTCGGCGGTGATCTCGTGGAGCGGCTTCACCGCGCGTCCGGCCGACATCATCGTGCCCGTGCCGACCTCGAACATCTGCACGATGTGCGGCGCGGTGCTGGAGCGGAAGGCCGCGATGGCCGCCACCATCGTCTCGGGATAGCTGCCCCGGAAGGTCGGGGTGACCTTGTAGCGGGGCTGGCTCGCGTTGAACTCCGCCACGATCTGCTCGAGCTGGCCGCCGGCAGGCTGGCTGAGCCCGTGCCAGAACTGAATCTCGACCGGCTGCTGGGCGCGGACGGCGAGGGGCGCGGAGGTGAGCGTTGCCAGCGCGAGTGCGCCAGCAGCAAGGTAACGACGCCGCATGATGAAACCTCCCGGGGTGCCTGATGCCGCTGGCTGCCAGCGGCCCGTTCTTGCGGGAAGCCTACAGTCGCGCGGCGGTCCTATGGAAGGTCCAAAGCCGGTTGTGGAAGGCCGGGCACGCCGCTCCCTATCCCGAGGCCAGCTCCGACAGGCAGCGGGCCTCGGTGCGGCTCTCCGTGCCCGAGGCGCGGGCCGCGGCCCAGGCGACGCGCGGCGCCCCGGCATCGCGGTAGAGAACGATGTCGAGCGCGCAATGGGCGCCCTGGTAGAGCCAGATCTCGGCATTCCCCTCGGGCCGGCGGCGCACGGGCTGGCCGAGCGCGCCGAGCACGCCCTCCGGGCTCTGGCCGAGCAGCGAGGCCACGCTCCCCGGGGCCGGGCGGCGCGCGGCCGGGCCGGCAGGTCGCGGTGCGGGGGAAGGGGAGGGCGAGGGTGCGCCGAGGCCCGTGATGCTGGCGCGGTGGCTCTCCAGCACCGCTTCCAGCACCTGGCTGGCCGCGTGGTCAGGCCCCGCGTTGCAGCCGGCCAGGATGAGGGGCAGGAGGGCGGCGAGAAGCCAGGTGAGGGTGGTGGGGCTCAAGGGCCCCAGGGGTGCCGCGGTCATCGCCGGCGCCATGGCTCGCTCGCCAGGAGAGAGGGACGGGCGCACGGGCAGGCCGCGCGCCCGCGGGGGATCAGTCCTCGTAGGGCGCCGCGTACTGCGGCGCGGCCCCGTGCGGGGCCGGGGCGAAGGAGGCCTGGCCCTCGGTCAGCATTTCCATCCGGCCGGAGAGCTGGCCGCCCTCCTCCACCGAGAGCTTGCGCGTGCGGGCGACGCCGAGGACGCGGCCGGTGGCGCGGATGGTGAGGGAACCGCGGGCGGTCAGCGTGCCGTCGAACACGCCGGCGATCTCGGCGTCATCCACCTGCACCTCGCCCTTGAAGACGCCGGAGGGGGTGATCTGCAGCTCGGAGGCCTGGATCATCTGGCTCTCGACCGTGCCGTCCACCACCAGCCGCTCGGCATCCGTCACGGTGCCCTGGAGGGAGATGCCCTTGCCGACGACGAGGGTGCGGCGCTCCGCCCCCGCGGGGGCCGGGCGGCCGACCTGGCGGGTCGGCATGGTCACGCCGGGGGTGGGGGCCGCGCCCTGCGGGGCGGTAGGCTTGGGCGGCAGGCTCATGACGGGTTCCTTGGGAGCGGTCGGACCCGGGGCGGGCCGGAAGGGGGGCATGGCCAGGTCGGGATCGCGTGAGACGGGCACCGTCGCGGGCTCGGGCTCGGTCGGCCCCTGCTCGGCAGGACGGCGGCGGAAGACGGACATGGCAGTTCCCCCTGCGCATTGCGGTCACGGCATCGCCCGGCCGTTGGCTGGGCATGGGCGTCGGCCCCGGCAATGGCGGGAACCCCAATGACGGGAGCCCTGGGGCCCCTCGCCTGCCGGATGCGGGCTATCACGGGCGGGAGATCCCGCACAACGCCCCGCAGCGCGCGGGGCGGATAATTCCGTCGCCGCGCCGGTTCCCCGCAGCGCCGCGCGTGGTATGGCGGCGCCCGGACGCGCCGGCCCTCTCCTGGGCCCGCGCCGATCGGGGACGAACCGGGCACGGCCCGGGCGACAAGGGAAGACGGTGATGGCGGAGCGGCAGGCGCTGGACATCCTGGGGATCGGCAACGCCATCGTGGACGTGGTGGCCTCCGCCACCGAGGCGACGCTGGTGGAATGGGGCATGGCCAAGGGCGGCATGGCCCTGATCGATACCGCCCGCGCTGAGGCGATCCATGAATGGATCAGGGCCGAGATGGGCGAGGGCGTGCAGACCGGCGGCGGCTCGGCCGCCAATACCTGCGCCGCGGCGGCGATGCTGGGAGCAAAGGTCGGCTATCTCGGCAAGGTGGCGGACGACGCGCCCGGCCGCGTCTTCGCCGAGGACCTGAAGGGGCTTGGCATCCACTTCCCCACCGCCCCGCTCAAGGGCGGCGACCCGACGGCGCGCTGCCTCATCCTCGTCACCCCCGACGGGCAGCGGACGATGAACACCTATCTCGGCGCCTGCGTCACCTTCGGGGAGGCGGATGTGGACGAGGGGGCGGTGGCCTCCGCGGCCGTCACCTACCTGGAGGGCTACCTCTTCGACCCCCCGGCGGCCCAGGCGGCCTTCCGCCGCGCGGCCGGCATCGCGCATGGCGCCGGGCGCTCGGTGGCGATCACCCTGTCGGACAGCTTCTGCGTCGGCCGCCACCGCACGGCCTTCCTCGACTTCATCGCGGCGGATGCGGACATCGTCTTCGCCAATGAGGACGAGGCGCTCTCCCTCTTCGAGGTCGGCGAGGTGGACGCCGCCACCCAGGCCTTCCTCGCGACCGGCAAGCTCGTCGCCCTGACGCGCAGCGAGAAGGGCAGCCGCATCATCACCCCCGCGGGCGAGGTGATCGAGGTGCCGGCCGTGCCGACCACGCTGATCGACAGCACCGGGGCGGGCGACGCCTATGCCGCCGGCTTCCTCGCAGCCCATGCGCGCGGGCTGCCGCTCGCCGAGTGCGGCCGCTGGGGCGGCGTGGCGGCGAGCGAGGTGATCTCCCACTTCGGCGCGCGGCCGCAGGCGGATCTGCGGAAGCTGGTCGCCGCCTGAAGGGGGCTGGGGAGGGAAACCTCCCCCCATCTTTCACGGGCCCGGCCGGAAGCCGATCCCGCCCCGGCGCGTTCCCGACCCCGACGTCAGGAGAACGCCATGACCCGCAAGACCACCCTCACCGCGGCCCTCGCCGCCGCCATGCTCGCCCTGCCGGCCCTCGCCCAGCCCGCCGATCCCGCCCTGCGCGAGATGCGGCGCGAGCGCGCCAACCCCCCCACGCCCTCCGTGCCCGCGCAGAACCGCAACGCCGCCGCGACGGACGCGATGGGCGTGGAGAACGCGCGCGGGCTGCTGGCCGAATCCCGCGCGCTCCTCACCCGCCGCCGGGCCGGGCAGGCCGTCGAGGCGCTGGAACGGGTGGAGACGCGGCTGCTGACGAATTCCGTGGTGGCCAGCGAGGCGGGCCGGCCGCAATCCACTGCGGCGCTGAGCCAGATCACCGCCGCCCGCCGCCTGGCCGCGCAGGGCGACACGCGCTCGGCCCTGCACGCCCTGGACCGGGCCGAGGAAGCGCTGATCGCCACCCCGACCGGCCCGGGCGCCCAGCCGCTTCCGGAGACGGTGCCGACGGGTGTGGATACGCCCGCGCCCGTGCCTCCTTCCCAGCAGCGGGACCGGATGCTGCGCCAGGGCACCCGCCCGGCCGTGCCGCCCGCCCCGCCCTCGGGCATGGCCACCGAGACGATGCCGCGGGGCTGATTCCCAGCCACCCCTGGGCCATCCCTGGGCCGACCCGCACCGCGCGCATGGGCGGGCGGCGCGGGCGGGCGGCGGAAACCCTCGCAATCCGGCGGGTGGCACGCTATCTCTGCGCCGCAACACGCCGAACCGCCCGAAGACAGGCCCCGCCGCCCAAGCGCGCGGGGCCTTCCATATGGTTGGATCTTCGGGCAGGGCCGCCCCTCCGGTGGAGGGGCGAAACGGGCGCGGTGGACCCCCTCACGGGGCCGGCATCGCGCGCAGCCGGGGGGATGCCCCGGCAGGAAAGGACATCGCGCGGTGACACAAAACCTCCGCAACGTGGCGATCATCGCCCACGTCGACCACGGCAAGACGACTCTCGTGGACAACCTGCTGAAGCAGGCCGGCGCCTTCCGCGCCAACCAGCAGGTCGCCGAGCGCGCCATGGACCGCAACGACCTCGAGCGCGAGCGCGGCATCACCATCCTCGCCAAGTCCACCGCGGTGGAGTGGAAGGGGACGAAGATCAACATCGTGGACACGCCGGGCCACGCCGACTTCGGCGGCGAGGTCGAGCGCATCCTGTCCATGGTGGACGGCGCGATCGTGCTCTGCGACGCGGCCGAGGGCCCGCTGCCGCAGACGAAGTTCGTGCTGACCAAGGCGCTCGCCCGCGGCCTCAAGCCGATCGTGGTCATCAACAAGGTGGACCGCCAGGACGCCCGCGCGGACGAGGTGCTGAACGAGGTGTTCGACCTCTTCGCCGCCCTCGGCGCGACGGACGAGCAGCTGGACTTCCACACCATGTTCGCCTCCGGCCGCCAGGGCTGGGCCGATCTCTCGATGGACGGGCCGCGCAAGGACCTGTCCCCGATGTTCGACCTCATCCTGAGCCACGTCCCGGAGCCGACGGTCGACCGCGACGCCCCCTTCGCGATGAACGCCTCCATCCTCGAGGCCGACAACTTCCTCGGCCGCATCCTGACGGGCCGCGTGGAGCAGGGCACGGCGCGGGTGAACATGCCCGTGCGCGTGCTGCGCCAGGACGGCACGGTGGTCGAGACCGGGCGCCTGACGAAGCTGATGACCTTCTCCGGCCTCGAGCGCGTGCCGGTCGATGAGGTGCAGGCGGGCGACATCATCGCCATCGCCGGCCTGTCCGACGCGACGATCCCCGACACCATCGCCTCCCCCGAGGTGACGGAGCCGCTGCCGGCCATCCCCGTCGATCCGCCCACGCTGAGCATGACCTTCCGCATCAATGACGGCCCGCTCGGCGGCCGCGAGGGCAAGAAGGTCACGTCGCGCCAGATCCGCGATCGCCTGTTCAAGGAGATCGAGGGCAACGTCGCCATCAAGGTGAAGGTGTCCGAGGAAGTGGACGCCTTCGAGGTGGCGGGCCGCGGCGAGCTCCAGCTCGGCGTGCTGATCGAGACGATGCGCCGCGAGGGCTTCGAGCTGACGATCGGCCGCCCGCGCGTGCTGACGCAGGTGAACCCGGAGACGGGCGAGAAGGAGGAGCCCTTCGAGGAGGTGCTCGTCGACGTGGACGAGAGCTACTCGGGCGTCGTCGTCGAGAAGATGTCGCTCCGCAAGGGGATGATGCAGGACATGCGTCCCTCGGGCGGCGGCAAGGTGCGGCTGACCTTCCACATCCCCTCGCGCGGCCTCATCGGCTACCACGGCGAGTTCATGACGGACACGCGCGGGACCGGCATGATGAACCGCCTCTTCATCGGCTATCAGCCCTGGGCCGGGCCGATCGAGGGGCGCATCAAGGGCAGCCTCATCTCCAACTCCGACGGCGAGGCGGTGCAGTACTCCCTCTTCGCCCTGCAGGAGCGCGGCGCGCTCTTCGTGGACCCCGGCGTGAAGGTCTATGTCGGCATGATCCTCGGCGAGCACTCGCGCGAGAACGATCTCGACGTGAACCCGATCAAGGAGAAGAAGCTCACCAACATCCGTGCCGCCGGCAAGGACGAGGCGCTTCTGCTGGTTCCGCCGCGCCGGATGAGCCTCGAGCAGGCCATCGCCTATATCGAGGAGGATGAGCTGGTGGAGGTGACGCCTTCGGCGATCCGGCTCCGCAAGCGCTACCTGGATCCGCATGAGCGGAAGAAGCATGCCCGCCGCTCGGAGAGCGAGGCGGCGTGAGCCAGGGGCCCGGGGAGAGATCCCCGGGCCTTTTTCTTTGCGCGGGGTGCGGGCGGCCCGCCCCCGCTGGTGGCCGCTTCCCCTCCGGCGCTAGGCTGCGCGGTGTCGGGGTGAGGAAGCGAACGGGTGGCCAAGGAGAGCAGAGCGGAATCCGCCTATGCCTGGTGGCGGCTGGTCGCGGCGGTGCTGCTGGCGACCATCGGCGGGATCGGGCTCTGGTCCATCGTGGTGGCGCTTCCGGCGGTGCAGGCGGAGTTCGGCGTGGACCGGGCCGGGGCCTCGCTGCCCTATACGCTGACCATGCTGGCCTTCATGGTCGGTGGCGTGGCGATGGGGCGGCTGGCGGACCGGTTCGGCATCGTGCTGCCGGTGGTGATCGGCGCGCTGGCGCTGGGCGCGGGCTATGTGGCCACCGCCTTCGTCCGGGAGCTGTGGCAGTTCGGGCTGCTCTATGCCGTCCTCGTCGGTGGGCTGGGAAGCTGCGCGGTGTTCGGGCCGCTGGTGGCGGATACCTCCTTCTGGTTCAACCGGCGGCGCGGCATCGCGGTGGCGCTCTGCGCCAGCGGCAACTACTTCGCCGGCGCCGTCTGGCCGCCGATCCTGCAGCATTTCATCGCCACCCATGGCTGGCGCGCGACGCATGTCGGCATCGGCCTGTTCTGCGTGGTGACCATGCTGCCGCTGGCGCTCGCCCTGCGGCGGCCGCCGCCGGTGCAGGCCGCCGGGGGCGGGGCGCAGGCGGCGGGCGGGCTGGCGCGGCTGGGCGTTTCCAAAGGCGCGCTGCAATCGCTGCTGATGCTGGCGGGGCTGGCCTGCTGCGTGGCGATGGCGATGCCGCAGGTGCATATCGTCGCCTACTGTGCCGATCTCGGCTACGGGCCGGCCCGCGGGGCGGAGATGCTGTCCCTCATGCTCGGCTTCGGGGTCGTCAGCCGCTTGGTCTCGGGCGCGATCACGGACCGGGTGGGGGCGCCGCTCATGCTGCTGCTGGGATCGGGGCTGCAGGCGGTGGCGCTGCTGCTGTTCCTGCAGTTCGACGGGCTGCTCGCGCTCTATGTGCTCTCGGCGGTCTTCGGCCTGTTCCAGGGCGGGATCGTGCCGAGCTACGCGGTGATGGTGCGGCAGTTCTTCCCGCCGGCGGAGGCGGGGCTGCGGGTGAGCCTGGTGCTCTCCGCCACGCTGGCCGGCATGGGGCTGGGCGGGTGGCTCTCGGGCGCCATCTTCGACGCGACCTTCAGCTACCGGCTGGCGCTGGTGAATGGGATCGGTTGGAACCTGCTGAACTTGGCCATCGCGGGCTGGATCGTGCTGCGGCTGCGCGGGCGGCCTTTCGGGGCGGCAGGGCGGCTCGGGGTTTGATTTCCTCGGGTGTTGGTCTGTCCCGGGGAGAGGAAGAAGGAATTCTTCCTCTCCCCGGACCCCTCACCATCATCTCTTTCTCCGAGTTGGGATCGCTCCGCTGACGGTGCGCCTGAGGTCATCGACCTCAGGCGACTGCAAAGGCCGGAACAGGCGACCTCAACCGGAAACCCCTTCGATCATCGTATCCACGGCAGTCAGACGGGGTTCCAAGGGCCTCAGGCCCTTGGCGGGTGGAGGGCGGAGCCCTCCGTCACTGCTCCACGGCTATTCCGCGGCCACCGCGACAGGTTTGGGCGAGGGGTCCGCCCAGAGTTCGGGGTGGAGTTCCTCGCGCCGGTCCGGGAAGAGGAGGGCGCAGGCCAGGGTGACCGCGCCGAAAGCGGCGAGGGTGATCATAGCGACGGCGAGGTTGCCGAAGCGGTCATGGAGGTAGCCAATGACCGGGGAGGCCGCGGCGGCACCGAGGAAGCCGACGAAGAAGCGGATGGAGTAGAGCTTCGCGCGCAGGGCGGGCGCGACGTAGCGTGCGGTCATCGTCTCGTTCACCGTGACCTGGCCGAAGATGGCCGCGGCGGCGATGGCGGCGACGGGGAGCACGGCCCAGCCCTGGAGGAAGGAGAGGGCGAGGAGCGCGGGGACCAGGGCGATGGCGAGCGGCAGGAAGACGCGCTTGAGGGTGGTGCGGTCGATCAGCCGCCCCACGGTGAACTGGGTGAGGCCGCCGAAGAGGGTGGCGGTGAAGGCCAGGGCGCCCACCAGCGGCAGGAGGCTGGGGCTGTCCGCCATGCGCTCCTGCATCAGCTTCGGGATCAGCAGGGTGAAGGCGTTGAAGACGAAGCCCGAGGACACCGCCATCAGCAGCAGGGAGATCACCGCCTGCCGCACGATCGCGCGCGGGATCTCGGGGAAGGGGCGGGCGCCGCGCGCGTGCAGCCGGGCGTCATAGGGCGGCTCGCGCAGCCACATCGCGCCGAGGACGAGGGCCGCCACCCCCGGCAGGATGAAGGCCCAGCGCCAGCCGGCGGAGGCGACGATCAGCGCGGTCAGCACCGGGGCGCAGGAGACGCCGATATTGCCGAAGACGCCGTTGTTGCCCATGGCACGCCCCACCCGGTCCCCCGCCGCCTCCACCAGCATGGCCGTGCCGATGGGGTGGTAGATGGCGTTGAACAGCCCGGCCAGGGCGAGCGCCGCCGCCAGACCCCAGGGGCCGGAGACCAGCCCGGCGAGGATCAGCGAGGCGCCGACGCCGAGGCAGAAGGCGACCATCAGCGCGTGCCGGCCGACCTTCTCGGCCAGCCAGCCCATGGGCAGGGCGGCGATGCCGTAGAGGACGAACATGCCCGTCCCCAGCGCCAGCACCGGCCCGTACTCCGCCCCGAAGATCCCCGCATCGCTCGCCACCATGCCGAGCACGGCGGTGGCCAGGATGAGCAGCGTGTAGTGGCAGACCGCATGGGCGGCGTTGATCAGCCAGACCTGACGCGTGGCCGGATCCCTGAGCATCGGCGGGCCCTCCCTCTTTCCGCCATCCTGGCCGAGGAAGCGGCCGGGCCAAAGAGCTTCCCTCTCGCGAATGCTTGACCAGCCTGCCCCAGGCCGGGAATCTTGCCCGCATGGAACAAGACGCGACACCCGACGTCCTCGTCATCGGCGGCGGCCCGGCGGGCTCGACCGCGGCGGCGCTCCTGGCGAAAGCCGGGCGGGACGTGGTGCTGGTGGAGAAGGAGGCGCATCCCCGCTTCCACATCGGCGAGAGCCTGCTGCCCCGGAACCTCGACATCCTGGAGCGGCTGGGGATGCTGGACGCCGTGCGGGAGATGGGGGTCCACAAGCCCGGTGCCGAGTTCGTCTCCGACCGCACGGGGCGGTCCTGCGCCTTCCCCTTCGCCCAGGCGCTGAACAAGGCGCGCACCCATTCCTGGCAGGTCCGGCGCTCGGATTTCGACGCCGCGCTCTTCGCCAATGCGCGCCGCCTCGGCGCGACGGCGCTGGAGGAGACGCGGGTGACGGACATCGTCTTCGCCGCGCGCGGGGAGCGGGCGCGGGTGACGGCGCGCACGAAGGAGGGGGTGGACCTCGCCTTCCGCCCGCGCTTCGTGCTGGACGCCTCCGGCCGCGACACCTTTCTCGCAGGCAAGCTGCGGCTGAAGGAGAGCAACAAGTACAACAACACCGCCGCGATGTACGCGCACTTCACCGGCGTGGAGCGGCGCGAGGGGGAGCTGGACGGCTACATCTCCATCCACCTCGCCGAGGACGGCTGGTTCTGGCTCATCCCGCTCCCGGGCGAGGTGATGAGCGTCGGCTTCGTCGGCAACCAGTCCGCCTGGAAGGGCCGGAAGGGAAGCGCGAAGGAGCTGTTCCTGGAGCGGATCGCGAGCAGCCCGACGGTCTCCGCCCGCACACGGGGCGCCGAGATCACCTCGGAGATCTACTCCACCGCCAACTACTCCTACCGCGCGACCTCCGGCAGCGGCGAGGGCTACCTGATGATCGGGGACGCCTTCGGCTTCGTGGACCCCATGTTCTCCACCGGCGTGCTGATGGCCATGACGGCGGGCGAGCTGGGTGCGAAGGCCGCGAGCACCTGGCTGGACGACCCCGTCCGCGGCGCCGCCGCCTGCCGCGCGACGAACAAGGAGCTGGCCCGCGCGATGGACCGCATCGGCTGGCTCATCTACCGCATCAACGACCCCGTCATGCGGAGCCTCTTCATGGCGCCGAAGAACACTCTGTGGATGCGGGACGGGATCATCAACATGCTGGCGGGCAACCTCGCCGGCGGGCGCTTCGGCGACCCCCGCGCGATCCTGCCGATCCTGTCCTTCAAGGCGGTATTCCACGTCCTCTCGTGGATGCACCGGCACGGGATGGGGCCGGCCATGCCGGAGGCGCGGCCCGCGATGGCGGCGGCGGAGTAGGGCCGCCCCGGCGCTTCCAGCGCTACTGGCGCTCCCGCTCCGTCTCCCCGATCGGCGGCACCTCGCCGGTCATCCCGGCCAGCACCTCGGCGACATGGCGCACGCGCACGTCGCTCGCCTCCCGCTTCAGGCGGCCGGCCATGTTCATCAGGCAGCCCATGTCGCCGGCCAGCAGCGTGTCCGCGCCCGTCGCGCGGATGTCGGCCACCTTGTCCGTCACCATGCGGGTCGAGATGTCGGGGTACTTCACGCAGAAGGTGCCGCCGAAGCCGCAGCAGACATCGGGCTCGGCCAGCTCCTTCACCGTGAGGCCGGGCACGCGGGCGAGCAGGCGGCGGGGCTGGGCGCGCACGCCCATCTCGCGCAGGCCGGAGCAGGAATCGTGATAGGCGGCCACCCCGTCATAGGGCGCGCGCTCCGTCTCCATCCCCATCACGTCCACGAGGAAGGAGGTCAGCTCGTGCGTGCGGGCGGCCAGCGCCTCGGCCCGGCCGCGATAGGCGGGATCGTCGGCGAAGAGGCCGGGGAAGTGATGCGCGATCATGCCCGAGCAGGAGCCCGAGGGGGCGACGACGTAGTCGTAGCCCGAGAGGCTGTCGATCAGCGGGCGGGCGAGGTCCCGGGCCGTCGCCCGGTCCCCCGTGTTGTAGGCGGGCTGGCCGCAGCAGGTCTGGGCCGGCGGCACCTCCACCTGGCAGCCCGCCTCCTCCAGCAGCTTGATCGCCGCGAAGCCGACGGTGGGCCGGTAGAGGTCCACGAGGCAGGTGACGAAGAGGGCGACGCGGGGCTTCTGCGGGATCTCGGACATCCCACCCAAGATAGGCCCGCCGGGAGAAACGCGCCACGGGCGCCGCTCCGGGGAGCGGGGCGCCCTCGGCGGTGGCTCAGGCCCGCCGCTGGCGCGGCGCGCGGGGGAGGGGCTGCATCGGCTCCACCAGGATATGCGCGTCCTCCCCACCGGGACGGCGGACGGCGGCGGCGAAATGGGCGGCGGCGTAGGGGGCGATCTCCACCTGACTCTCGCGGCCCTGGATGCGGATGCGCCCGATCTCGGCGCGGGACACGTCGCCCCGCTTGCAGAGGAAGGGGAGCATCCAGCGCGGGTCGGCCTGCCCGTCGCGCCCGACGCTGACGCGGAACCACACGCCCTCCGAGGGGGGCGGCGGGCCGCCGGCGCCGCGGGGGCCATCGGGGTAGCCGCGATCGGGGCCGCGCCCGCCATCCCGCTCGAAGCCCCGCTCGGAACCGGGCGCGCGCCGGCCGCGATCGGCCATGGAGGAGAGCTCCTCGGGCGCCGGCAGGGGCGCGCGGATGAGCTTCACCAGCGCGGCCGCGAGGGCGAGGGGGTCGATGCCGCTGGGGGCCGCCCCGTCCTCGGGGCGGCTCCAGCCCGCGGGGTCGCCGCTCAGGCCGGTGAGGGTGCGGGCGATGGCCAGATCCTCCTCCGCCGCCTCCTCGCCCAGGATCTCGGTCGCGCGCCCCGCGATGCGCTCGGCATCCCTCGCGCGCACGGCCTCGGCGGAGGGGGCAGGACCCCATTCCGCCTCGATCTTCGCGCCGTAGAGCAGCCGCTCGGCGATGCGGCGGCGGGAGGGCGGGACGATCAGGAGGCTCACCCCCTTGCGCCCCGCGCGCCCCGTGCGGCCGGAGCGGTGCAGCAGCGTCTCCGGGTCCCGCGGCAGCTCGGCATGGATGACGAGGTCCAGCTCCGGCAGGTCGATGCCGCGCGCGGCCACGTCGGTGGCGACGCAGATGCGGGCATGGCCGTCGCGCAGGCTCTGGAGGGCGCGGGTGCGCTCGGCCTGGGACAGCTCGCCGGAGAGGGCGACGGTGTGGAAGCCGCGCTCCGTCAGGTTGCCGTGCAGCCGGGCGACGGCGGCGCGGGTGGAGCAGAACACCATCGAGATCGGCGCCCCCTCCAGCCGCAGCGCGTTCACCACGGCGCGCTCCACGTCGCCCGGGGCCACGAGGGCCGCGCGATAGGCGATGTCGCCGTGCGGCTCGTCGCCCGAGGTCGCCTCGATCCGCAGCGCGTCGCGCTGGAACTGCTTGGCCATCCTCGCGATCGGGGCGGGAACGGTGGCGGAGAAGAGAAGGGTGCGGCGCTCGGCCGGCAGGGCGCCGAGGATCGCCTCCAGCTCCTCGCGGAAGCCGAGGTCGAGCATCTCGTCCGCCTCGTCCAGCACCACGGCGCGGACGGCGTCGGTCTTGAGGTTGCCGCGCTCGATATGGTCGCGCACGCGGCCGGGGGTGCCGACGGCGATATGCACGCCGGATTGCAGCACGCGCCGCTCGGCGGCGGGGTCCATGCCGCCGACGCAGGAGGCCACGCGGCCGCCGGCCGGGCCGTAGAGCCAGGTCAGCTCCGTCTTCACCTGGAGCGCGAGCTCGCGGGTGGGGGCGACGATGAGGGCGAGCGGCGCGCCGGGGGCGGGCAGGCGCGGGGCCTCGCCCAGCAGCTCCCCGGCCATGGCGAGGCCGTAGGCGACCGTCTTGCCCGAGCCCGTGCGGGCGGAGACGAGCAGGTCGCGCCCGGCCGTGCCCTCGGCGAGCACCGCGGCCTGGACGGGGGTGGGGTTGGCGTAGCCACGCGCGGAGAGCGCGTCGCGCAGGGGCGGGGGGAGGGTGTCGAAGGCCATGTCCAGACGTCCGGAAGAAGGGCGCCTGGGCGCGGCGGCCCCTCTCCATGAGGGGCTCGGCGCGGGGGATCGGCGCGTGGGGAGGGGCCGCCCATAGCGACCCGATGGCCCCCATATCGGGCAGGGAGGGGCCGTCCGCAACCGGCGGCTGCGCATCCCAGCCCTGCGCCGCCCCTCAGCGCCGCCCCTTAGCGACGGCGCAGGATCATCCCGAGGACGAGGGCGGTGGAGGCGATGCCGGCCATCCGCATCGCGCCCGGCGTGTCCCCGGAGAAGGCGAGGACGAAGGTGGCGACCACCCCCGCCGCCCCGGCCAGCAGCAGGGGGGTGGAAAGGGCGCCCACCGCTAGCGCGGGCTGGCCGGGCGGGCGATGGGGATGTCCCCCCGCTCCACGGGCTGCTCGGCGGTGGGGGCGCCGGGGGTGAGGGATTCAGCCGGGACCGACGCCGCGCCCGGCACCGCGCCCGGCACTGCCCCGGGGGGGAAGTAGGGATAGGCGCGGGGATAGACGAGCGCGCTCGGCGGCCCCGGCGGCTGGATGGGGCCCACGCGCCCGCAGCCGGCCAGGGGGACCAGGAGGGCCAGCAGCGCCAGGCGCGCCGGGAGTGCGGGTGATCGCCTCATGCCAGCCGCTCCATCCATTCCTTCGCCATGGCCGCCACATTGGCCGGCGCCGTGCCGCCATAGGAGGTGCGGGAGCGCACGGAGGCCGCGACGGAGAGCACACCGAACACCGCCTCGGTGATGCGCGGCTCCACCGCCTGCATCTCGCCGATGGTCAGCCCGGCGAGGTCGACGCTCAGGCTCTCGGCCTTGGCCACCAGCCGGCCGGTGACGTGATGGGCGTCCCGGAAGGGGAGCTTCAGCTCGCGCACCAGCCAGTCCGCGAGGTCGGTCGCGGTGGAGAAGCCCGCGCCCGCCGCATCGGCCAGGCGCCCGACCACGGGCTGCATGTCCCGCACCATGCCGGCGGTGGCGGCCAGCGCGAGGGCAAGGTTCTCGGCCGCGTCGAAGATGCCCTCCTTGTCCTCCTGCATGTCCTTTCCGTAGGTCAGCGGCAGGCCCTTCATCACCGTGAGCAGCCCGACGAGGGCGCCCGCGATGCGGCCGGGCTTGGCGCGCACCAGCTCCGCCGCGTCGGGGTTGCGCTTCTGCGGCATGATGGAGGAGCCCGTGGTGAAGGCGTCCGTCAGCTTGACGAAGTTGAAGTAGGGGTTGGTCCAGATCACCACCTCCTCCGCGAAGCGGGAGAGATGGGTGGCGCAGATGGCGGCGGCCGAGAGGAACTCCAGCGCGAAGTCGCGGGAGGCGACGGAGTCCAGGCTGTTGCGCGTCGGCCCGTCGAAGCCGAGCGCGGCGGCCGTCATCTGGCGGTCGATGGGAAAGCCCGTGCCACAGAGGGCGGCGGCACCGAGAGGGCTCTCGTTCAGGCGCCGGCGGCAATCCGCCAGCCGCCCGCGGTCGCGCGAGAGCATCTCGACATAGGCAAGGAGGTGGTGGCCGAAGGTGGTGGGCTGGGCCGGCTGGAGATGGGTGAAGCCCGGCATCACCGTGCCCGCGTGCTCGGCCGCCTTCTCCACCAGGGCGCGCATGGTGTCGGCGAGCTGGGCGTCCAGCCCGTCGATCGCGTCCCGCGTCCAGAGCCGGACGTCGAGCGCCACCTGGTCGTTGCGGCTGCGCGCGGTGTGCAGGCGCTTGCCGGCCTCGCCGATGCGCTCGGTCAGCCGCGCCTCGATGTTCATGTGGATGTCCTCCAGCGCCTCGCTGAAGGGGAAGCCGCCCGCCTCGATCTCGGCGCCGATCGCCTCCAGCCCCTCGCGGATCGCGGCCTCGTCCTCGGCGGAGATGATCCCGACATGGGCGAGCATCGCGGCATGGGCGAGGCTGCCGCGGATGTCCTGGCGCCACATCTTGCGGTCGAAGCCGATCGAGGCATTGATCGCCTGCATGATCGCCGAGGGGCCGGCGGCGTAGCGCCCGCCCCATGCCGTGTTTACATGGGCGGGATTGGGCTTGGCGTGGTCGTCGGGCACGGGTGAGGGGGTCTCGATCAGTGGTGACACTTGGCCGCCGCGGCGCGCTGGGCCTTCTGGCCGGCGGGACACTAGGCGCGGGCCCCGCCGCGCGTCCAGCGCGGGCGCAGGCGATCGGCACGCTGCGCGAGGACGGGCCGAAGCCGCTGCCCGCCTTCTCCCTGGTGGATCCCGGCGGGGAAAAGCGGGAGATCCCCTTCTTCGCGGGCAAGGGGATCGTGCTGAACCTCTGGGCCACCTGGTGCCCGCCCTGCGTGGAGGAGCTGCCGGCGCTGGACCGCCTGGCCGCCCTCCTCGCGCCCGAGGAGATCCTGGTGATCCCCGCCTCCTCCGACCGCGGCGGCCGGGCGCAGGTGGAGCCCTTCTACGCCCGCACGGGGATCAGGAACCTCGGCATCTGGCTGGACCCGGTCTCGGCCGCCATGCGCGCCCTCGGCGCCCGGGGGCTGCCGACCACGATCCTGATCGACCGCGGGGGCCGGGAGCGCGGGCGGCTGGAGGGCGCCGCCGCCTGGGACGGGGAGGCGCTGGTGGCCGATGTGCGCCGGCTCTGCGGGGCGGCGTGAGGGGGGCCTTCCGGCCCCGCCCTACCGCAGGCTGAAGCGGATCGGCACGACGAGGCTCATCGTGCTGTCGAGATAGTCGTCCGGCAGGGGCGGCATGCTCACGCGCCCGATCATCGCCTCCGCCTCCTCGTCCAGCTCCTCGTCGCCGGAGCCGCGGGCCAGCCGCGCGCTCACCACCCGACCGTCGCGGGCGAGGACGAAGGCCATCGTCACCACCCCCTCCGCGCGCCGCGCCCGCGCCCCGGCGGGGTAGCGCTGGGCGCGCCGCAGCGCGGCCTGGATCAGCCCGACATAGCTCGGCGGGATGGAGGAGGCGCGCGCCGGGGCCGCCGAGGCGGCGGCGGGGGCCGGCGAGGGCGTGGCCGGCGCGGCGGCGACGGGCGGGGCATAGGCGGGTGCGCTCTCGGCCACCGGCGCGCGGCGGGGCTGCGGCGGGGCGGGGCGGGGCGGCCGGGCCGCCTGCGGCGCGGGAGTGGGCGGCGGCGGGGGCGCGGGGGCCGGGGGTGGCGGCAGGGGAACCGGCTCGGCCGCCTCGGCGACCTCGGCGGGCGCTTCCTCGGGCGGGGGAAGGGCCTCGGGCTCGGGCGGCGCCACGGATTCGGGCTGCAGCATCGCCACCGTCTCAGGCGGTGCGGGGGTCAGCGCCTCGGGCGGCAGGGCGGTCGCCGCCTCGGGCGGTGCGGGCGCGACCGCCTCCGGCGGCGCGGAGGTCACCGCTTCCGGCGGGGGCGGGGTGGCGGCCTCCAGGGGCACGGGCGGTGCGGCCTCGGGCGGGGGCGGCGTGGCGGCCAGGGCCTCGGGTACCGGGGCGGCGGTGGCCGGCTCGGTCACGGGCGCGGGCTCCTCGGTGGCGGCGGGCACGGGCTCGGGCGGGGCGACCGTCTCCAGCTCGATCGGCGGGACCGAGGCCTCCTGCGTCGAAGCGGGAATCAGCAGCGGCACGGCGGCGCCGAGATGCAGCAGGGCAGAGATCACCCAGGCCGCGGGGCCGAGCAGCCGGCGCCGGCCCGGCCGGGCCGCGGGCGCGACCTGGCCGGAGGCGGCCCGCATCGCCGCGTCCACCACCGCGGCGGGCGGGGCGGCCGCGGCCCGCGGCGGGGGCAGGACGGCGCTGCGCGGCCGGTCGGCGAGGAGTGTGGCCATGCGCCCGCCCCTAGCGCGCCTGGACGGCGGGCGCGGCCGCGTCGGCCTCGGCGATGAGAGAGACCCTGGTGATCCCCGCGCGGGTCACGCGGCCCATCACGCGCAGCACGTCGCCATAGGGCACGGCGCGGTCGCCGCGGACATGGACGGGGGCCTCGGGATCGGCCTCGTGGAGGGCGGCCAGGCGCTCGGTCAGCGCCTCCTCCGTCACCTCGTCCTGGCGGATGTAGAGCTTGCCGCCCGGTGCGACGGTGAGCACCACGGGCGGGTTGGAGGAGGCGGTGCGGGCCGCCGCCGTGCGCGGCAGGTTCACCGGCACGCCGACCGTCATCATCGGCGCCGCCACCATGAAGATAATGAGCAGCACGAGCATGACGTCCACCAGCGGGGTGACGTTCATCTCCGCCATCGGGGCGGCGTCGTCCTCGTCACCGCCCGCGCCGCCGAGGGACATGGCCATGGCGATGCTACTCCGCCGCCCGCAGGCTGCGGCCTGGGGCGGGCCGGCGCGACATGCCCGCCGCCAGCTCCGCGATCGAGGCCTGGGCCGCCTGGCGGATGCGGGCGAAGCCGGTGGTGAAGCGGTTGTAGGCCATCACCGAGGGAATGGCGGCGACGAGGCCGATGGCGGTGGCGAAGAGCGCCTCCGCGATGCCCGGCGCCACCACGGCGAGGCTCGTGTCGCCGCTGGCCGCGATGCCGGAGAAGGAGTTCATGATGCCCCAGACCGTACCGAACAGCCCGATGAAGGGCCCGACGGCGCCGATGGTGGCCAGCAGCGGCAGCCCGGGCTCGGCGGCGCGCAGGGCGGTGGTGAGCGGCGCGCGCATCGCCCGCTCCATCCGCTCGCGGTACTCGCCCCGGCTCTCGTCGGCGTCCCGGCCCTCGTGCCACTCGCGGGCGCCGGCGGCCACGACCTCGGCGGCCAGCCCGCCCTCGGGCGTCGTGCCCCCGGCGACCGCGGAGGCCAGGCGCCGCGCCTCGGCGCGCAGGCGGCGGGTGGCGGCGATCTTCTCGATGATGATGCCCCAGCAGGCGACCGAGGCCAGGGCGAGGAGGAGCATCACCCCCTTCACGATCGGGTCGGCCTGCAGGAACAGGGCGAGGGGGGAGAGGTCGTGCTGGGCGGCGGGGTTCATCGGGGTCACTTCTCCAGCGCCACGCCCTGGGCGCGCGACGAGACGGTGAGGCGGGACAGGCAGGCGGCCGGGGCGTCCGGCCCGCAGGCGAGCACGTCGTTCAGCAGGAGGTGGCCCACGCCGTCGCAGGGCGTACCGGCGAGGTCGAAGATGCGGGCCATCGTCTTCTCGGCCGGCAGGGGGCCGAGATCGAGGGCGAGGCGCCGGCTCACCACCCCGTCGCGGCCGAAGACCACGAGGTCGAGGCGGAGCGGATCCACCGGGGCGCCTGGATTGCGCGCGAGCATCCACACCCGGCAGCCCTGGGCCTGCGCCTCCAGCCGGTTCAGCTCGAGGGTGACGGGCGCGGGCTGGGAGAGGGCCGGGCGGGGGAGCAGGGCCGCGGCGGCCAGCGCCGCGGCCGCCAGCAGCACCGTCGGGAGGGCGGTCCGCGGCTTCGGCAGGGAGCGGGCGACGGGCATGTCTCTGCGCATCCTTCTCTCGCGGCGGGTTGCCCCACGGGCGTCTCGCGGCGTGGCGCCCCGCGAGGGGCTTTCCCGGCCGGCGCGATCGGGGATGGGGGCCTCGGCGGGGGGCGCCGGGCCGCGATGCGCCGGCCGGAGGTGGGCGCTCTACCGCGGATGCGAAGCGGATGCAACGAAGTTGAGAACCAATTGCATCTCAACCGGCGCCCAACTCCCCGTGATCCACCCGGCCCCGCGCATCCCGCCCGGGGCTGGGGCGTAGGAAGCGCTGCACGCCCACGGGAAAGGGAAGACCATGTCCGAGCAGCCGAAGATCGACATCGAGGGCGAGAGCGAGCCGGTGGTGGCCCTCGCCCTGCTGCGGATCATCATGGAGAACTCGAAGGAGGGGGTGGAGCACGACCGCGACTGGATCCTCTCCACCTATGCCGACTGCCTCGCCGTCGTGGGTGGGGCGGAGGTGTCCTACGAGGACGAGGAGGACGAGGAGGACGAGGGCTAGCTCCCTCCGGGCGGGGGCGGCCACGCCCCGCGGCTTGGCGTCGCGGGGCGCGATGGGCGAGAATGGCCGCATCCCGCCCCCTCTCCCAGGACCCGCCTTGCCCCTTCGCAGCCCCGGGCCCGGTGCCGCCGGCCAGCCCGTCATCGTCTTCGACACGGAAACCACGGGCTGCACGGGCACGGACCGCGTCGTCTCCCTCGGCGCCGTGCGGCTGGACGCCGCGCTGGAGCCGGAGGCGACGCTGCACCTCGTCTTCGCCCCCGGCATCCGCTGCCACTTCGGCGCCTTCCGCGTCCACGGCCTCTCGGACGCCTATCTCGCGCGCCAGCCCGGCTTCGCCGAGCACGCGGAGGAGGTGGCGGGTTTCTTCGGCGGCGCGCTCGGCTGCGCGCACAACATGTCCTTCGACCGCCGGATGCTCGGCGCCGAGTTCGACCGGCTGGACATGCCCCGCCCCTGGTCCGGCGAGTTCTGCACGATGCTCGCCTGGCGCCGGCAGCGGCCCAGGGAAAAGTCGGGCCTCGCTCACGCCTCCGCCGCCTGCGGCCTGGCGCGGGAGACGGCGCTGCACGGGGCGCTGGAGGATGCCTGGCTCGCCGCCAACCTGCTGCGCGCCCTCCACGGCCTGCCCCCCGCGCCGATGCGGCTGCACGGCTTCACCAATGACCGCGCAGGGGATATGGCGGCCTGACCAGGGAAAGGGGTCCGACGTGATCGACAAGATCGTCCGGGACATGGCCGCCGCCATGGAAGGCGTGCGGGACGGCAGCACCGTGCTGGTCGGCGGCTTCGGCGCGGCGGGCCAGCCCGACGACCTGATCGACGGGCTGATCGAGCAGGGGGCGAAGGACCTCACCATCGTCGCCAACAACGCGGGCACGGGGCGCACCGGGCTGGCCCGGCTGATGGAGCTGGGCCGGGTGCGCAAGATCATCTGCTCCTTCCCGCGCAGCGCGGGATCGGTGGTGTTCGAGGAGCTGTACAAGGCCGGCAGGCTGGAGCTGGAGATCGTGCCCCAGGGCACGCTGGCCGAGCGGATGCGCGCCGCTGGCGCGGGCGTGCCCGCCTTCTACACCCCCACCGCCGCCGGCACGAAGCTCGCGCAGGGCAAGGAGGTGCGCGAGTTCGGCGGCCGCCCGCACGTGATGGAGCTTGCCCTGCCCGGCGACGTCGCGCTGGTGGAGGCCTGGGAGGCCGACCGCTGGGGCAACCTCACCTACCGGCGCAGCGGGCGGAACTTCAATCCCGTGATGGCGATGGCAGGGAAGCTCACCATCGTGCAGGCGCAGAGGATCGTGGATCTCGGCGCCATCGACGGGGAGCGCGTGGTCACGCCCGGCATCTTCGTGGACCGGGTGGTCAACGTAAAGCGCGCTGCACCCTGGGGCGAGGCGGACGCGGCGTGACGCCCCGGGAATGACGGAGGAACGATCCATGCAACCCTGGTCCCGCACCCAGATGGCCGCCCGGGCCGCAAAGGACATCCCGGACGGCTGGTATTGCAATCTCGGCATCGGCATGCCGACCCTCATCGCCGACCACATCCCCGAGGGGCGTGAGGTGGTGCTGCACTCGGAGAACGGCATCCTCGGCATGGGCCCCGCGCCGGAGAAGGGCCAGGAGGACGCCTGGCTGATCAATGCGGGCAAGCAGCCCGTCACCCTCCATCCCGGCGGCAGCTACTTCCACCACGCCGACAGCTTCGCGATGATCCGCGGCGGCCATATCGACCTCTGCGTCCTCGGTGCCTTCGAGGTGGCGGCGAACGGCGACATCGCGAACTGGGCGACGAGCGAGAACGACAGCGCCCCCGCGGTGGGCGGCGCGATGGACCTCGCCGCCGGCGCGAAGCGCGTCTGGGTGATGATGGAGCACACCACCAAGGACGGCCGCCCGAAGCTCGTCGAGCGCTGCTCCTACCCGCTGACGGCGATGCGGGCGGTGGCGCGCGTCTACACCAACCTCGCCGTGCTGGACGTGACGGAAGAGGGCTTCGCCGTGCGCGACCTCGCGCCGGGGGTGACGATGGAGGAGCTGCGCGCCGTCACCGCCGCGCCGCTGCGAGAGGCAACCGCCGCGCCGCCGCGCGATGCGAGGGAGACGGCCGCGGGCTGAGCGCAGGGGTCCTCCCGCCGTTGCCCGGGCGGGGGAGGGCTGTTATGGAGCGGCGCCTCGGCGCCATGGGTTCCATGATTACCTGCTCTCTTGTCGTTCCCATTTACCGGAACGAGGAAAACCTGCCCGATCTCATTGAGGCGCTGACGCGGATGGCGGCGCGCGTGCCGGGCTTCGAGGCGGTGCTGGTGGTGGACGCCTCGCCCGACAATTCCGAGGCGCTGCTGCGCGCCGCCCTGCCCAATCTCGGCTTTCCCGCGCAGCTCCTCGCCCTGTCCCGCAACTTCGGCGCCTTTGCCGCCATCCGTGAGGGATTAGCCGCGGCGCGCGGCCGCTTCTTCGCCGTGATGGCGGCCGACCTGCAGGAACCGCCGGAACTGGCGGAGAGCTTCTTCGAGGCGCTGCGCGACGACCGGGCCGATCTCTGCCTCGGCGTCCGCGCCTCCCGCCAGGATCCCGGCCTCTCGCGCTTCCTCTCGAAGACCTACTGGGGCCTCTACCGCCGCTTCGTGATGCGCGAGGTGCCCGCGGGCGGGGTGGACATCTTCGGCTGCAACGAGGCGGTCCGCACGGCGCTCCTCTCCCTCGACGAGCGCTCGGGCTCCCTGATCGGCCAGCTCTTCTGGGTCGGCTTCCGGCGGCTCGAGATGCCCTATCACCGGCGGGCGCGCACGAAGGGGACCAGCGCCTGGGTCCTCTCGAAGCGCCTTCGCTACTTCGTGGACAGCGTCTTCGCCTTCTCCGACCTGCCGATCTCGCTCCTCGTCGGAATCGGCGCCGTCGGCGGCGCGCTCTCCGTCCTGGTCGCCGCGGTGGTCATGCTGGCCTGGCTGTTCCACGACATCCCCGTGGAAGGCTACGTCCCCATCATGATCGCGGTGCTGTTCTTCGGCTTCATGACCCTGCTCTCGCTCGGCATCATCGGCGTCTATGTCTGGCGCATCAGCGAGAACGTGCGAGGGCGGCCGAACGCCATCGTCGCCCGCCGCCAGCTGAATGACGGCAGCCTCATCGCGGAACCCTCCGCGTGAGCGAGCCCTTCATCCATCCCCAGGCGCTCTGCGAGAGCAGGACGATCGGCGCGGGCACGCGCGTCTGGGCCTTCGCCCATGTCCTGCCCGGGGCCGTCATCGGCGCGGACAACAACATCTGCGACGGTGTCTTCATCGAGAACGACGTCGTCACCGGCGACCGCGTGACGATCAAGTGCGGCGTGCAGCTCTGGGACGGGCTGCGGGTGGAGGACGATGTCTTCATCGGCCCCAACGCCACCTTCACCAACGATATGTTCCCGCGCAGCCGCGTGCAGCGGGACGCGCTGCCGCCCACGACCCTGCGCCGCGGCTGCTCCATCGGCGCGAACGCCACCATCCTGCCGGGGGTGACGGTCGGGCCGGGCGCCATGGTAGGGGCGGGGACCGTCATCACGGCGGATGTGCCGGCCAATGCCGTGGTGGTGGGCAACCCCGCGCGGATCGTCGGCTATGCCGGGGCCGAGGAAGTCATCCTCTCGGAGGGACTGCCCCCGGGCGCCCCGTGCCGCCTCATTCGCGCGGATACCCACCGGGATCCCCGCGGCCGCCTTTCCCACTGGCCGCTGGAAGCGGCGCTGCCCTTCACGCCGCGGCGGCTATACGTCATCGACGGCGCGCCCGATGGCTGGGCACGGGGCGGCGGCGCCTATCGCCGCTCGCACCAGTTCCTGATCGTGACGCAGGGCGCGGTGACGGTGGCGATGGATGATGGCCGGTCTCGCCACGTGCTGCGCCTCTCCGGGCCCGATGCGGGCCTCCACGTGCCGCCCGGCGTCTGGACCCTCCAGTACGGGCACAGCACCGATGCCGCGCTGCTGGTGCTGGCGAGCGAACTTTATAATCCGGGTGAGCGGGTGGCCGAATACCTACAGTTCAGCCTCGATTTTGCTTGAATAACCGCTCCTGATATTCCGGTTTGTTCTGGCGGCGATCAATCCTTGAGCAGCCGGAAAGCCACAACACCCATGCCCAAAAGTCGCTCATCAGGTGAGGGCCTGGCAGCATCGGGAAAACGGAAATCGATCTCCAGAACGTCGCCGGAGATGTAGGATCCTGGGAAGGATATGGTTCGCTCCGATGAGTTTGCGTTGTTGTCAAAAACCCATTGCCCCACATCGCGCCCATTAACGGCAATTTGGACGCGCTGCCTCAATGTTTGAGCATTAAGAAATGCATGAGCCCGCATTTCTAACCTCAGACGTCCCTCCACGGGCATATCGAGAAGGAATGATAATCGAGCTTCTGCACCATCGCTCCAGACTCCCCAGCTTTCTACACTACTCCAGCCGTCCCTTAAAAAGGGCTTATCCTCCCTCAGATCGGGAACCGTAATCCATTGCCCCACGGTATAAACCGTTTTATCTCCAGTGCACTCCGCCCGGGCCAATACTAGTCCCGCGTTCTCTGACTGTGCGATGAGGCAAGGCTCTGTAAAGGATGGTGTTGAACGGGAACTGAATGCAATGTATCGGAGTGGCGAACGACTCCGTATGTTCGCCGCAATTTGGGGGTCGGCTACAATATTGTCACCCAAAGCAACAACGGCGCTTGCCACCTTGTTGTATTGCATATCCCCAAGACTCAAGGCGAAATTTTCAGCGGGAGAAAGATTTTTGGAAACCGATGCAGTTTGATGCCGACCATCGGCAGGGAGATTTTCTATGAGGAACTCACGAGCCCGCAGAAATGGCTGCTGCGAGTAGGAAGAGCCGTGCATCACTATGGAAATCGTAACGACTGCGACAAAGGCCGGCGCGAATCTGACAAAGCCACTATCGGGTTGCCAAAGCGACGGTCTTAACAATCCGAACACACTCTTACTTAGGAGGTAGCTTGTGACCGCGGCCGTGACGGTGACAACGCCGAAAATGTGCTTGGAAACTCCGTAGTTCGAGCCAATTCCAAAGTTGAGCGCTAAGATTTGCACCAGAGCAGCGCCAAATATGCCAAGTGAGACGGCAGAGAATACAATCTCGCGGTGATTTATGGTTCTGCTAAAGATCGACAATAAAGCCAGAACGCACAGTGGTAGGCCACAGATCAGTACCGTGATCTGGACGAGGTGTAACGGAAGGGCTATGTCGATTCCGCCTTCGTATTGAGCGTTTGCGCGCATGTCCGCAAAAGTTGGATGGCCGACAATTAGTAACGGAAAAGCAAGAGAAGTCAAAGCAAGTGGCGCGATCCGATTCAAAGAGATATTTCGATTCCGAACGAAATGCTGCCCAACTTGAAGCCCGAAGAAGGCCAGCGTTGCGCATGCAAGCTGAACAACAGCCATGGGATAGACCCAACCAAAAGCGAAAACGAGCAGAGACATCAATGGCGCGAGAACGAGCGGCCGAAGTTCTGACAGAAAAATCGGCGTGGTCAGCATGAGATACATAGCGAAGGAGACAATCTGCCCGTAATAGAAATTATAGCCTCTAATTTCCCCTCCGGAGATGATATTGTATGGGTGAAGTTGATATATCGTGACCAAAAAAACAATGTATGATGCCGCCACTTCGCCGATTCGATCGGATTGCATCAACCGCAAAAAACAAAGATAAATTCCGAACACGCTCAGAAGTGCAATCGTATTTACTCCGGTAAAGGTGGTTCCCGTAAAAACACCGATGAGAGCGCCAAGCGTATGCGTAACAGGCGGGTAGCTACTCATGACTTCTAAATGCGGCCAAAAGCGATCTGGCCACGTTTTGCTGGCGCTAATGAATTCTGCTAGTCCATAATGTAGGGCGAGATCGGATGAGCGAGTGTAGTACTCGTTTCCCCAAATAAAATAGACACAAGCGATTGACGCGAGAAATACCACTAACCTCAGGCTAAGCGTAAAGATAGGTTCCTGCCGCTGTTTTGATGCATCGGAGACTTCTCTCGGTTCCTCAAGTTTCCGCATCGTCGAAATCCAGAACCTCTTCGAGTTTGGTGGTCGGAGCACCAACCAATTAATCCAAGGTCCCATGAAACGTTGGACTGCTGATTCGCCGGTACCTCAAATGCCTTTTCTCACCTTCCTCCGCAGGTGTGAAGGCGCACGAGCAGACATTTGCCAAAGGCAGGTGACCAGGGTCTCATCTCTGCCATGACCGAGCCCTGGCGCCTCACCGCAAGCGACATCGCCTCCCGCATCCGCGCCCGCGACCTCTCCGCCGAGGAGGTGGCGCGCGACGCCCTCGCCCGGCTTGAGGCCGCCAACCCGCCCATCAACGCCGTCGTGCAGTTCATGCCGGAGGAGGCGCTGGCCGCCGCCCGCGCCGTGGACGCGGCCATTGCGCGGGGCGAGGATCCCGGCCCGCTGGCCGGCGTGCCCGTGACGACGAAGGTGAACGTGGACCAGCGCGGCCACGCCACCACCAACGGGCTGCGGATCCAGAAGGACCTCGTCGCCGAGGCGGACAATCCCGTGGTGTCCAACCTCCGCAAGGCTGGCGCGGTGATCATCGGCCGCACCAACACCCCGGCCTTCTCTCTCCACTGGTTCACGCGCAACTCGCTGCACGGCCACACGCGCAACCCGCGCAACCCCGCCCTCACCCCGGGCGGCTCCTCCGGCGGGGCGGCGGCGGCGGTCGCGGCGGGGATCGGGGCGATCGGGCACGGGACGGATATCGGCGGCTCCGTCCGATACCCCGCCTATGCCTGCGGCATCCACGGGCTGCGGCCCACCATCGGGCGCATCCCCGCCTGGAACCCCTCCCTGCCGGACCGGGCAATCGGCGCGCAGCTCATGGCCGTCTCCGGGCCGCTCGCGCGCAGCGTGGCCGATCTCCGCCTCGCCCTGCACGCCAT
Source organism: Muricoccus pecuniae (assembly GCF_014199205.1). Classification (GTDB taxonomy): domain Bacteria; phylum Pseudomonadota; class Alphaproteobacteria; order Acetobacterales; family Acetobacteraceae; genus Roseomonas; species Roseomonas pecuniae. Next base: position 110,779 of record NZ_JACIJD010000009.1, read on the forward strand.
GGCCGCGCCGGACGCGCGCGATCCCTGGTGGACCCCCGCCCCGCTGGAAGGGCCGGCCTTCCCCCGGCGCGCCGCCCTCTGCGTCCGGCCGGAGGGGATGAACACCCTGCCCGAGGTCGAGGCCGCGCTCCGCGCCGCCGCCCGCCGCCTGCAGGATGCCGGCTGGACGGTGGCCGAGACCCCCATCCCTCCCTTGCGCGAGCCCGCGCGGCTGCAGGCGATGCTCTGGCTGGCCGAGAGCCGGCGGGGCCTCAACCGCGCCCTGGCCGCCGAGAACGACGCGGACGCCAACTTCGTCTTCGCCCAGATGGAGCGCCTCTGCCCCGCCCCGGACCTGGACGCCTTCACCGACGCGCTCCAGGCCCGCATGGGCTATGCCCGGGAGTGGAACCTCTTCCTCGAGCGCTATCCCGTGGCGCTCATGCCCGTCTCGGCCGAGCCGCCCTTCCCCGACCTGCTGGACCTCGAATCCCCCGAGGCCTTCGACCGCGTGGTGGAGGCTCTGCTGCCGCAACTCGGCCTGCCGCTGATGAGCCTGCCCGGCCTGACCGTGACCACCGACCTCTCCGGCCCCGCGCCGCTCGGCGTGCAGCTCGTCGGCGGCCGCTACCGGGAGGACGTGCTGCTCGCGGCCGGGGAGATCATCGCGGCGCCCGTCGATGTTGCGGAACCCGCCTGAACCCCCCGTGAAACCGCCCGCGCGCCTCCTATATTACATCCCTGTGAGAAATACCTTCGGGAGGACCACCCCCATGCGCCGCCGCGCCCGTCTCCTGGCCGCCTTCGCCACCCTGGCGCTCGCGCTCGGCCCCGCCATCGCGGAGGCCCGCCCGGGCGGCGGCTTCTCCTCGGGCAGCCGGGGGAGCCGCACCTACAGCGCCCCGCCCTCCACGCGGGCGGCGCCGGGCACCGCCACGCCGTTCAACCGCAGCGAGGCGCCCCGCCAGGCCCCTGGCACCACCGCGCCCGGCTACGCCCAGCCGCGCCCGGCGCCCTCCTACACCACGCCCAACCGGGGCGGGATGTTCGGCGGCGGCTTCATGTCCGGGCTGATGGGCGGCCTGCTCGGCGCCGGCCTCGTGGGCATGCTGTTCGGCAGCGGCGCCTTCGGCGGCATGTCGGGCGGCGCCGGCTTCCTCGGCTTCCTGCTGCAGCTCGGCATCATCGCCGGCCTGATCTGGCTCGTGCTGCGGGTCCTGCGGAACCGCCGCGCGGCGCCGGTGGGCCAGCCGGCCATGGCGGGCGCGGGCGCAGGTGGCCCCATGGGCGGCCCGGCGAGTGGCCGTTTCGCGCGTGAGATGGACGGCACTGCCGGTGGTGGTGGCGCGGGCCGCGTGGCCGCGCAGCCGATCCAGGTCGGCCAGGCTGACTTCTCGGCCTTCGAGCAAAGCCTCGTCCGCATCAACGAGGCCTGGTCGCGCCGTGACATGGCCGCGCTCGGGCGCCTGACCACGCCGGAGATGGCCCGCTACTTCCAAGGCGACCTGCGCGACCTGGAGGCGCGGGGCTGGCAGAACGAGACGCGCGACGTGCGGCTCGAGGCCGGCGACCTCTCCGAGGCCTGGGCCGAGGGCGGGCTGGAATACGCCACCGTCGCCATGCGCTTCAGCCTGGTCGACGTGACGCGCGACGCCCGCGGGCAGGTGGTCGAGGGCGATCCGAATGCCCGTCAGACCACGACCGAGGTCTGGACCTTCGTGCGCCGCCCGCGCGAGCCCTGGCTGCTCTCCGCCATCCAGCAGACCGGCTGAGGGCGGAGCCGCTCGCACCGAACGGGGAAGGGGGCCGGGTTCCGGCCCCCTTTTCTATGTGTCCGGGCGCGTGGGGGCCCCGCCTCACGCCCTTTGCAAGACCGGCGTTCCGCGTGCCGGTGCGGGGGTGCTGCCCGGCCGCCGCGGCTGGTTGACCATCTCCAGCGCCGCCTGCGGCCCGAGCAGGATCTCCACCAGCCGCAGCATGTCGGGGCGGGTCAGCCCGTTGCCCTCCGCGCCCCCCTTCACGATGGCGGCCGCCGCGGCGCGCAGCGCGGCGTCGTATCTCTCCGCCCCGCCGAGCCGGCGCCCGCTCGCCTCGATCCGGCGCAGGGCGCGCGCCGCACCCTCCATGCCGGCGACGATCGCGTCGGCCTCCCCCGGCGTCGCCGCCGCGAGCCCCTGCGGCGCTTCCAGCAGGTTGGTGTTGAGCAGCCGGTTGAAGCTGCTCCGGCACGCCTCGTCCGCCGCCTTGCGGATCGTCCGCACCCGCTCCCGCCGCGCCGGCAGGTTGAGGAAGCTGGAGGTCTCGAAGTCCTCCACCAGGGTGCAGACCGCCAGGGCGGCGGCGGCGACGCTCGCGGCGTCCCCGTCCGCCTCCGGGAATAGCGCGGCGGTGTCCTTCGCCTGGAGGAGATCGTCCACGGCGCGCTGCGCGACGCCCAGGGCCGCCGCGGAACCGGGGGGGCGAGCCGCGCGGCGATGGCCGCGACGCTGGCCGGCCGCGCCGCCGCGGCCATGAGGGTTCGGAGCACCACCTCGAAGGCCACGCCGCCCTCGGCCGCGGCCGGCTCCAGCGCCTCGCGGATCAGCTCCTCCGGCGGACCCTCCGCGGCGGCTTCCAGGGCGGGCCAGCTCGTCCCGGCATGGCGCCAGGTAGCGATGCAGAGGGCGCGGAGGGGCGGGTAGTCGCGATCGGCGAGGCCCGTGTTCCGCCAGCCCGCGGGCACGGCTTCCGGGAGAAGCCGAGCGGCCGCGGACCAGAGATCCGCCCCGATCGCGCCGAGCCCGGCCTTGCCCTCCCCCCTTCGCCCGGCGCAGCGGGCGGTGATCGCCTCCGCCGAGGGGCCGAGCGCGGTGCGGACCGCCGCCGCCAGGGGGGTGAGGGCGGTGCGGGGCAGCAGGGGCAGGCCGGGCTGCCACTTGGCGGGAGAGACGATCACCCCGTCCAGCGGAAGGAACAGCACGCGGGAGAAGCCCATGCGGCGGGGCAGGCGCAGCTCGCGCAGGCGCGGGCGCACGCGCTCGAGGATGCGGTCGGCCTCCGCGCGGTCCGCCAGCTCGTCGATCAGGGCGACCACGCGCTCGAGCTGGGCCTGGGTGGCGCCCGCCACCGCGCCGCCCAGCAGGCGAAGCTCCGCCGGCGCGGCAAGGCTGCTGCGCGGGCTCATATGAATTCCCTCACGAGCATTTCGTTCCGCGCGATCACCTCCAGCGTGCGGCCCGTGCGCCAGTCCTCCAGCCGGAAGACGAAGCGGCTCCGCATCCGGTGCGTGCTGGCGTGGATCTCCTCCTCCGCCGTGCTTCCGGTCCAGCGGCTGATCTCGATGGGCATGGTCGGGACGATGACGGCCATCTCGCGGATCGCCGCCGCGCGCCCGACCACCTCCGCGTGCTTCCAGATCGAGAGGATCACCGACCAGCCGTCCAGCAGCCAGGCGAGCCGGGCCGCTTCCTCGCGAATCGCCTGGCTGTTGGCGCTCCAGCGCTGCATCAACGCGCTGAGATCATCGGTAAGGGGGAAAAGCCGGTCGGTCACGATGCGGCCGGCGTCCAGGGTGAGGCGCGCGCAGCGCGCGATGAGGCCCGCCGAGCCGGCCTGCTGCGCGTCCATCACCGATTCGGCCCAGCCGGAGACATCGGCCGCGAGCCGCTCCAGCTCGTCCAGCTCGTTCTGGTGGCGCGCCGCGGTCGGATTGCCGCGGAGGCCGACCGAGATGAAGGCCTCCGTCAGCCCGTCCAGGGCGGAGATGACGTCGGCGAGGGGAAGCCCCGTCCGCTGCGAGACCCGCATCACGGCCCGCTCGCCGCGCCGCTTGACGCTCGCCGGGGCATCGCCCTCGGGCGGCACGGCGTGCTCGCCCGGCGCCTCGGTCTGGCGGATGAGGAGCATCAGCAGGCGGTAGTTCGTCAGCAGCCGCTGGTTGGCCAGGGCCTTCTCCGCCGCCCCGGCCGCCGCCGCCGCCGCGCGGCCGACCAGCCCCTCATGCGCGACCGCGCGCGCGATGCGGAGGATGTCGTCCGGCGTGATGACGGGAAGCTCCTCGATCATCTCGGTGACGAGGCGGTCGTGCAGCGTGGGGTTGCAGATCGCGTCCAGCGCGCGGAGCGGCATGACGTAGAAGCCGCGCACGCCCCCGGGGCTTGGCACGGAAAGCTCAAGCCCTCTCCTCTGCCCCGGCCGCACGCGGCTGCCGAGGAGGATGGGGGTGGTGAAGGGTACGGTGACCCCCCGCTCGAGGAAGGTCACCGGGCGGGCATCTTCCACGGCGTAGCGGGAGAGATGCCGTTCGGTCTGGGCGGACATGGGGCGAGTGTCGCGCCATCAAACCAAGAAAGAGTGAAGAGAACTAACCTAAGTTATACGAGGCCCTTCAGCCGGAGCAGCCCGAAGGCGGCCATGCTCATCGCGTCGCGGATCACGCCGTCCCGCAGCATCGACTCGACCTCGGCGAGGGCGAAGTCGCGGCAGACGAGGTCCTGCTCGGTCGTCTCGCGCGCCGTCTCGCCGCGGGCCAGCTCGGTGGCGAGGAAGACGTGGCCGCGCTGGTTGCAGTAGCCCGCGCCCTGGAACATCTCCCCGGCATAGGTCATGCGCCCGGCGACCAGCCCCGTCTCCTCGCGCAACTCGCCGGCGGCGATGGCGGCGGGGTCCGTGCCCGGGCGCGTCTCCCACATGCCCATGACGAACTCCCAGAGGCGTTCCCCCACGGGGTAGCGGAACTGCTCCACTAGCGTCACGCGCCCGTCCTGCACGGGAACCACCACCACGAAGTCCGAGCGCTCGACGACGCCGTACAGACCCTCCGACCCGTCCGGGCGGCGGATGATGTCCTCGCGCACGCGGGTCCAGGGATTCTCGTAGGCGACGCGCGTGGAAAGGGTCTCGATCGTCACGCCATTCCCCCGTTGATGGAGACTACCTGCCCCGTGATGTAGCCCGCGCGCCCGGAGGCGAGGAAGGCCACGAGATCCGCCACCTCCTCCGGCCGGCCGGCGCGGCGCGCGGGCACGGCGGCGCGGATCGCCTCCTTGGTGAAGCCCTCCGTCGCCGGGCTCTCGATGATGCCGGGCGCGACGGCGTTCACCGTCACCCCGCGCGGGGCGCATTCCATGGAGAGCGACTTCACCGCCCCGTGCAGCCCCGCCTTGGCCGCGGCGTAGTTCGCCTGCCCCCGGTTCCCCATCACGCCGGAGACGGAGGAGATGGCGAGGATGCGCCCGAAGCGCGTGCCGATCATGGGCAGCAGCAGCGGCTGGACGAGGTGGAAGAAGCCGTTCAGCGAGACGTCGATCACCGAGTGCCACTGATGCGCCGACATGCCGGCCATCGGCGCGTCGTCATGCGTGCCGGCATTGTGCACCACCGCCTGCACGGGGCCGCCCTCCAGCAAGCGCGCCAGCGCGGCCTCGCAGGCGGCGGCGTCGGTGAGGTCGAAGGCCACGGCCTCGGCGCTGCCGCCCGCCGCGACGATCTCCTCGGCCACGGCCCGCGCGCGGTCGGGATTGCCGCTGCCATGGACGATCACGTGGTGCCCGTCCCGCGCGAGGGCGCGGGAGATGGCGGCGCCGATCGGGCTCGCGCCCCCGCTGACGATGGCGCGGATCATGGCGTCTCCTGCGCGGGCGATGTTTCGCCCGGGGGCGAAGCATCGCCCGGAGGCGAAAGATCGCCCGGAGGCGAAGCATCGCCCGGGATGATGATGGCGGCCTGGCCCGAGAGCAGCGTCTCATCCCCCGCCATCACGCGGAACTCGTAGACGAAGCCGCGTGCCGCGCGCGACAGCGCCCGCGCCTCCACGCAAAGCTCCCCGGCGACGTCGTCCAGCCGGGGGACGTGCAGGGCGACGCCGCGAAGGCTGGCGAGGTAGCCGGGCGGCTGCGCCTCGCCGCCTCCCGTCAGCGCGCCATGCGCGGCCATTGCCTGCAACGCGTACTCCACCCCGCAGATGGCGGGCAGCACCCCGTCCCGCCGCAGCGGGTTGGCGGGGTCGCGATGCGACACGGCCGAGCAGAGGATACCCTCCGCGTCGTGCGAGAGCACGCGGTCCAGCAGGCGCATCGCCCCGGCATGCGGAACCCGCGGCGTCACGCGGCGCCGGGCTCCACGCCCAGCACCACCGCGCCGCCGTCCAGCAGGGGCAGCCCGATCCGCGCAACGCGGCCCGCCGCGAGGGCCTGCAGCAGGGGCAGGGCACGGGCCGCGGGGTTGGCGGCCATCAGCGGCCCCAGCGCCCCGGCCGAGGCGGGCTCCGCGCGGTCCGCCATCTCCACGGAGAGCACCGTGCCCGCATCGCCCGGCACGAGCACGAGGGCCGCGCCGAAGATGGCGCCGGTGGGGCGGCGCCCGTCCAGCGGCGGGGTGAGGGGGGCGTCGGAGCAGCAGAACAGCACGGGCACCCGCCGCGCCACCACGGCGGCCGCGGCCTGCACCAGCCCCGTGGCGAAGCTGTCGTCATGACCGCCGAGGCTGACCGAGGCGCGGTGGGAGCCAGTGGCGATGCCCCAGTATCCCGCCGCCGCGTTGTGGACGGAGTTGTGGAACTGGGTGGGCGAGATGGCGCCGCCGGGCGTGTGCAGCGCCTCCAGGATGGAGCCCACCACCGCGCCGTCCCCATTCGAGGAGGCGAAGACCGTCTCCATCCCGTCCGGGGGGAGGCCGGAGGCGGAGGCGGCCTCGGCGGCCACGGCCAGGGCCAGGCGCACCGCCGCGCTCGTCCGCCGCCGCTCGGTGGGCGGCAGGGCGGCGGGCGGCAGCAGGGGCACCTCCCCCAGCTCCCAGGGGGCCTCCCCGGCCAGGACGGCGCGGCTCGCCGCCCAGCCCGGCAGGCCGGGGCCGAGCAGGCCCACCCCGATGATCCCGCACCTCACGACAGCGCGCCCTCCGAACTCAGGTCCGGCCGATGACGAGGGCGAGGTTGCTGCCGCCGAAGCCGAAGGAGTTGCTCAGCACCCGCCGCACCGGCGCCGCGCGGTTCGCCACCGCCACGTCCACGCCGAAGCCGGGATCGGGCGTCTCGACGCCGAGGCAGCCCGGCACCAGCCCGTCGGCCACGCAGAGCGCCGCGATCACCGCCTCCAGCGCGCCCGAGGCGCCGAGGGTGTGGCCGGTCCAGCCCTTGGTGGAGGAGCAGGGCACGCGGTCCCCGAACAGGGCGCGCACGGCATTGCCTTCCATCGCGTCGTTCGCGCGCGTGCCTGTGCCGTGGAGGTTGATGTAGTCCACGCCGTGCTCCCCCGGAGCCTCCCCGGCCGCCTCCAGCGCCGCGCGCATGGCGGCGATGGCGCCGAGGCCCTCGGGATGCGGGGAGGACATGTGGTGCCCGTCCGCGCTCGCCCCGGCGCCGAGCAGCGCGACCGTGCCCTCCGGCGCGTCCTCCGCCCGCACCAGCAGCGCGAGGCCCGCCGCCTCGCCGATCGAGATCCCGTCCCGGTCCGCCGCGCAGGGCCGGCAGGCGCCGCGGGAGAGAAGTTCGAGCGAGTTGAAGCCGTGCAGCGTCATCCGGCAGAGCGTGTCCACCCCGCCCACCACGGCGGCATCGCAGAGCCCCGCCGCGATCATCGACTGCGCCTCCAGGAAGGTGCGCGCGCCAGAGGTGCAGGCGGTGGAGACCGCCACCGCCGGCCCGCGCAGCCCCAGCCGCGCGCGGAGGTAGCGGGGCAGGGCATAGAGGTCGTGGGTGTGGGTGAAGTCGAATTCGGGCGGCAGGGCGCCGTCCCCGTCGCGCCGGGCATAGGCGGCCTCGGTCTCCGCGATGCCGGAGGTGCTGGTCCCCATCACCACGGCCACGCGATGCGCCCCGAAGCGCGCGGCCGCTTCCGCCACGGCCTCCGCGAAGCCGTCCTGCCGCAGGGCCAGCTCCGCCAACCGGTGGTTGCGGCAGTCGTAGCGCGCGAGGCTCTCCGGCAGCGCCACCTCCTCCAGCCCCGGCACGCGCCCGACCCAGATGCCCTCCGGCATGCCGGGCAGGTCGCAGGGCGCCAGCCCGCCGCGCCGCGCGTGCAGCGCCTCCCGCGTGGCGGCGAGGCCCGTGCCCATGGCGCTGGTGGCCGTGAAGGCGGGCATGGCGAGGGGTGCAAGTGGCGGCGTCATCCCGGCCTTGTATCGCACCGGGGAGGTCCCCTGTGCAGCCCTGTTGGAGGCGCGGCGGCCGGCCACTGTTTCCCGTGAAACCGGCCAGGGAGTCCGGAAGCCGTCCCCCGGGCGCCTATCGCCCCTTGGGCACCAGCAGCAGCGCCAGGCCAAACGCCGCCGCCACCCCCACCGAGACCGTCAGCCCGATCCCGCGCAGCACCGGCGTCTCGCAGAGGGCGAGCATCCCGAAGGTGAGCAGCGTCGTCACGGTGCAGGTCAGCACGGCGGAGAGGGTGCGGGCCGAGGCCTCGGGATCGGCCTCGCGCCGGCCGAGGAAGAGGGCGTAGTCCAGCCCCACCCCCGCCATGAGGAGCAGCGCGGCGAGGTGGAAGGGCGTCAGCCGCTCGCCCAGGGCCGAGAGGGCGGCGAGCGTCACGAGCACCGCCCCCGCGATCGGCGCCACGCGCAGCAGCGCCGCCCGGATCCCGCCCAGGCCGAGGGCGAGCAGGCCGAGCACCGCCGCCGCCCCCACCCCGCACCAGAGGAGGGCGCCGCGGGTGGTGGCGGCGATCATCCCCTCCGTCTCGCCCTTCACGTCCACGAAGAGCACGGCGGGGTCGCGGAGCCCCGCCACGGCCGCCCGCACCGCCGCCGGATCGCGCGCCCCGGCCAGCAGCCCCAACCCGTGCCAGCCCTCCCCGCGATGCGACAGCAGGGGGGAGAGGCGGGTGGAGATCAGCGGGGCGGCACCCAGGGAGGCGGAATCAAGGAAGGGCAGGGATCGGCTCGCCTCCACGCCGTCCAGGAAGGGCGCGAAGGCGCCGGGGCGGAAGGGCAGGCCGCGCATCGCCTCCGCCAGCCGGTCCTCCAGCGCCGCGCGGCCGGGCAGGGCCGCCTGGCGCGCGGCCTGGGTCTCCCGGCTCGGCAGGTAGCGGCCGGGCAGGTCCAGCCCGGCGAGGCGTCCATCGGCCAGCAGGGGCGCCAGCGCCCCCGCCACGCGCTCCGAGGCGCGCAGCACCGCCTCCTCCGTCCCGCCCCGGATGGCGATGAGGTGCCGCACGTCGGGCGCGCCGAGCTGGGCGCGCAGCGCGGTGTCGAGGTTCCGGTCGGCCTCCGGCACGGGGCTGAGGCGGGCGATGTCATCCTCCCAGCGCGGCGGGCCGGCGATGGCCATCCAGCCCAGCGCCAGCGCCACGGCCCCCGCCGCCAGGGCGGGCCGTCCCGCCGCGGCGCCGAGGGCGCGCATCACCGGCAGGGGCAGGGGGCGGGCCGTCACCCCCTCGCCGGGCACGAGAAGGGGCAGGCCCCAGCGCGTCACCGCCACCCCCGCCAGCAGCCCCGCCGCGCCGAACAGGCCGAGCTGCGCCAGCCCCGGGAAGCCCGAGGCCATCATCGCCACCAGCCCGAGCGCGGCGGCGGCGGCGGCGAGGCGGAGGGTGGGCCAGATGCGGCGGGCGGCGGCGCCCAGCGCCTCCCCGGGCTCGCGGCCCGTCAGCAGCAGGATGGGGTAGTCCACGGCCACGCCGAGCATCGTCACCCCGAAGCCGAGCGCCGCCCCCTGCACCCGGCCGAAGACGAGGGCGACGGCCAGCGCCCCCGCGAGCGTCCCCGCCAGCAGCGGCACGCCCGCGACCAGAAGCATCGCCGGCGAGCGATAGCGCCAGAGGAGGAAGGCGAGGAGCAGTGCGCCCGCGAGGAGCGAGACCCGCTCCACATCCGCCCTCACGGAAGCCGCCGCGCTGGCCGCGAAGACGCCGGGGCCGGCGAGAAGCAGGCGCGCGCGCCCCGGTTCCGCCCCGGCGAAGGCGGCGCGCACGGCCTCCGCCGCCTCCCGCTGCGCCTCCGTATCCGTGCCGAGCGCCCGGCTGCGCGCGACCATCAGCGCCCGCGGCGGCCCGTCCCCGCCCGCGAACCAGACCCCGCGCCGCACCTCCACCGTGCTGGCGCCGAGCCAGCCCTTCACCGTCCCCATGAAGATCCCCGTGGGATCGGCGAAGCCGAGGCGGGAGAGCACGCCGGAGAGGGAGGAGCGCAGCCCGTCCAGCAGCGCTTCCAGCCCCCGGCGCAGGGCCGGCACCTCGAAGGCGCCCTCGGACGGCGCGAGGAGGTAGCGGTAGCGGAAGAGCATCTCCCCCTCCGCCTCCGTCAGGTCCGCCGTGCCGTTGCCGACGAAGGCGAAGCGGCCGGTGGCGCGCATCGCCTCCCCCGTGGCGCGGGAGAGGCGGGCCAGCTCCGCCTCCTCCGCTCCCTCGATGCCGGCCAGCAGCAGGGTGGTGGCCGCACCCTCGCGCAGCTCGCCCAGGAGGAAGGCGGCCTCGGGCGTCTCGGCGGGGGGGAGGAAATCCGCCATGTCCGTGCGGATCTCGATCAGCCGGAAGAGGAGCAGCCCGAGCAGGGCGAGCGCGAGCAGCGCGAGGAGCGGCCGCGCCGCGATGCCGGCCCCACGGGGCAGCATGGAGAGCCTCACGGGCGCGGCGTGACCTGCATGACGGAGGACTCGTTCCCCACCGTCTCGAAGCGCCGGATGGCGCCGCCCGCGCCCCGGATCTCCACCCGCTGCACCACCGCGCGCACCCGGTGGGAGAGGGGGGAGAGGCGGAGGGTCCAGCTCTCGACCGATCCCTCGAAGCCGATCTCGTAGTGCTGCCGCAGCGTGGCGAGGTCCCCGGCCAGGGTGGAGCGGATGGCCTCCACCAGCGCCCGCACTTCCGGCGCCTGGTCGAGGTTGACCTCCTGCCTCTCCCGCCCCTCGCGCTCGTAGACGAGGCGGCCGCCCGAGACCGTCACCCGCTCCCGGAAGGGCTCCTCCACCCGCTTCTCCAGGGTGGAGGGGGCCTGCCAGAGAAGGGTGCCGCGGCTCGGCAGGGTGTCGGCGAGGCCGGCGATGGACTTGCTCTCCTCGAAATCCGCCTCGCTCCGCCGCACGGCGGCCAGGGCGGCCATCACCGCCTCCAGCCCGCCCGGCTGCGCCCGCGCCGGCAGGGCGAGAAGGGGCAGGCCGAGCACCGCGCGCCGCGCGACGGCGGCGGCCTCGGGGGGGCAGTCATCGGCGCCCAGGGCGGCCTCGGTGGCGGCCTCGGCGGCGGGCTCCTCCATCTCCTCCCAGAAGTCGTAGAAGTTGAACCAGTTGTCCGGATGGGCCCGCGCCACCTCCTCCAGCCGCGCGACGTAGCGCGCGGTCACGGCGCGCAGGTCCGCCTCCCGGCTCGCCCGGTTCAGCACCACGCGATCCGCGAAGGGCTCGAAGCGGATCTCGTAGCGGCGCGGCCCGCGCCAGACGCCGAAGGCGAGCATCACGGGGGCGCCGAGCACCGCCGCCAGGATGTGCGGTCCGGCCGGAAAGGGCGCGGGGGCGCCGAGGAAGGGCAGGGGGATCACCCGGTCCTCCCCCACTGCCGGGCGGCGGTCCGCGAGGATGCCCACCAGCCCCCCGCGCTCGAGGCACTCCTTCGCCCGCAGCATGGAATCCGCCCGCCCGAGCGGCACGACCATGTCCGCCTTCTCCGGCGAGAGGGCGGCGAAGACCGCGTTGGCGAGCTTCGCGTTCGATTCGTACATGAAGGCCATCACCTCCACGGGGCAGCTCCCGCAGCCCGCGGAGGCGCCGTCCGCCAGGGCGCGCATGGCGGTGAAGCTGCCGAGATGCGCGCCCAGCAGCACGCAGCCCCGGCCCCCCGCGATATGCGCGTCCAGCGCCTCCAGCCCGGTGACGGTGATGCGGAAGCCCCGCGTCTTCCCGCGCAGGAGGTAGACGCGGTCGAGCATCGTCGCGGCGAAGGCGAAATAGGGGCGCCAGAGGTCGCGCCAGCCCGGCTCCCGCCCGAGGGCGCGGCGCCCGAAGCGCCGCACCGCCTCCTTCTGCCGCGCGGAGGCGGTGAGGAGGAAATAGGCCGTCACGGGGAAGAGCAGGGCGTAGGAGAGGTGCCACCCGGCCGCCCGCGCGATCCAGGCCATCAGCCGCAGGGCGGCGCCGCCGCGCTCGCGCTCCTTCAGCCAGCTCATGGGAGGGGGAAGGCCGGGGGGGTCATGCCAGCTCGCCCTGGAAGGCCAGCTTGCCGCCGACATGGCCCGTGAAGGCGAGGCGGCCGGCGGGGGTGCGGCGGAGCGCGACCTCCACCTCCTCCTCCGGGCCCACCGGGCGCAGGAACTTGGCCGAGGGAAAGCGCGACCCGGCCTCCAGCCCGGCGTCCCGTGCCGCCGCGATCACGCGGTCCAGCAGCACCACGCCGGGCACCACCGGGCGCCCGGGGAAATGGCCGGGCAGGCAGGGATGGTCCGCGGGGATGCGGAAGCGGGCGGTCAGGTCGCTCATCCGTCCCGCCCATCGGCGAGAGTATCGCGCAGCGCCTCCAGGCTGCGGCGCGTGATCTTGCCCACGGCGTTGCGCGGCAGCCGCTCCACCAGCACCACGGGGCGGGGCAGGAACACCGCCTCCACCCGCTCGCGCAGCGCGGCGACGATCTCGGCGGGTGTCCGCCCGGGGGCGACGACAAGGGCGGCCAGCCTCGCGGCGGGGTTGGCCTCCAGGTCCTCGGGCGCGATGAAGACGCCGTCCTGCACCCCCTCGATCTCCGTGAGCACCCGGTTCAGCCCGGCGAGCGAGGCGCGCTTGCCGCCGCGCTTCACCATGTCCCCGCGCCGCCCGATCAGCCGGAAGCGGCCGTCCGCCCCGATCTCCACGAGGTCCGAGAGGGGGACGGGGCCGGGCAGGCCGGGGACGAGGGCGGCGGCCTCCTCGCCCCCCTCCGCCCGCAGCGCCACGCCGTCGTAGAGGGTCCAGCCCTCGCCCTTGATCGTGCGCCGGCTGGCGATGGAGCCCATCTCGGTCGCGCCGTAGATTTCCAGCACCGGCGCCCCCAGCCGCGCCTCGGCCTCCGCGGCCAGGGCGGGGGAGAGGGGGGCGGTGGCGGAGATGACCGCCGAGGCGCCGGAGACGCCGCCCGCGACGAGGGCGCGGAGCTGCAGCGGGGTGGTCACCAGCACGCGGCGGCCGGGGGCGGCGGCGAGGGCCTCGGCCACCTCCACGGGGTAGAAATGCGGGCCGGAATGCACGGCGACGGGGGCGCGTAGCGGCAGCATCACCGTCGTCTCGAAGCCGTACATGTGCTGGGCGGGGACGGTGCCGATGACAGTCGCCCCGTCCTCGGGGTCGTCCAGCCCGAAGCGCGCGGCGGCCGAGCGCGCGGCGGCCACCAGCGCGCCCCAGGGCTTCGCATGGGCCGCCGGCTCCCCCGTGCTGCCGGAGGTGAAGCCGATGGCGGCCACCCTCTCTTCGGGCAGGTCGAAGTTCTCGCCGCCTCCCCGGCCCCAGGCGCCGGCCGTCACGGCGGGAATGACCGTCTCCACCCCGTCGGCGAGGGCGATGGTGCCGGGATAGCGGGCGAGGAGCTCCCGCTGCCGGTGGGGCGAGCGGTCGGCGGAGAGCAGCGTGACCACGCCCCGGGCGAGGGCCGCGCCGAAGGCGACGAGGGCGAGGTAGCGGTCCTCGCAGAGGTTCAGGGCGTAAGGGGCCCCGGGCAGCCGCGCGGCCAGAGCCGCCACGTCGGCGAGGTATTCCCCGGCCGTCACGGGCCGCGCGCCGCGCCGGGCCAGGATCTCGCCGGGCGCGCGGTTCAGGAAGGGGATGTCAGCCATGGCGCGCCCTCTCCGCCCGCATGATGGCCCGCAGCGTCTGGCTGGGCCAAGCGATCCCGCCGGCGGGGAAGAGCAGGCTGCGCAACGCGTGCTCCCCGAGGAAGAGGGCGAGCAGCACCGCGTCCGGCCCCCAGCCGAGATCCACCCCGCGCGCCACGGCCAGCAGGTCCGCCGCCGCCGCCAGGGCGAGGGCCACGGCCCAGAACAGCGTCAGCCTCCGCGCGTGGCCCGCGCATTCCGCCGGGTCCTTCGTCTCGTCGAAGCGGTTGTAGCGCGCGATCACCGGCTCGTGCCCCGGGAGGAGGGAGCGGGCGAAGCCCAGGGCCATGCCGGCATAGGCCAGCCCCGGCAGCACCGCCCAGAAGAGATCCACCGCCGCGCCCATCCCGCCCGGCCACGCATCGCCGGGCACCGCCCAGAGCAGCAGGAGCGGGGCGGAGGCCGCCAGCCGCAACAAAGCCCTCCGCCGCGCCGCGCCGCCCGCCACGGGCACGCTCACCCCACCCGGTTCTTCTCGACATGCGCGGCGAGGCTGCGCAGGGAGGCGAAGATGCGCCCGTTGCGCTCGTCGTCCGATCGGAGCTGGAAGCCGTACTTGCGCGAGATGGCCAGCGCCATCTCCAGCGCGTCGATGCTGTCGAGCCCCAGCCCCTCGCCGAAGAGCGGCGCCTCCGGGTCGATCTCCTCGGGGGTTACCTCAAGCTGGAGGGCGCCGACGATCAGCGCCGCCAGCTCCGCCTCGAGGGCCGTCATCGCGGTCGTCGAACTCACGCCTGCTGTCCTCACCCTGGTCCCGAAAGCCACATACCGATAAAGCACACGGCATGGTGAAGCGCCGCAAGAATCTGCCATGAGCGTGCGGCTTGGCAACAGGGGCTGGCCGGAAGGCCACATCCCCCCGTCCGCCCCCGGGCGCTGCGTCTTCGAGTCCGCACCGGAGCGGCTGACCTTCACCGCCGATATCGAGCCGAGCCCGACCGACCCCACCGGCAACCGCCATCTCGCCGCGACGGAGGCCCTGCTGGACCTGCTGGACGAGACAGGGGCGCGGGGCACCTTCTTCGTCCTGGGCGAGACGGCCGAGGCCGCGCCGGCGTTGGTGCGGGGCATCGCGGCGCGGGGGCACGAGATCGCCTCCCACAACCACAGCCACCGCGCGCTGGAGGCCCTCGGCCCGGCCGGGCTGCTCGCCGAGGCTCGCCGCGCTCGCGCCCTGCTGCAGGACCTCTCGGGGCAGGCGGTGGCGGGCTTCCGCGCGCCCTACTTCTCCCTCACCCCGCGCACGGAATGGGCGGCGGAGGTCCTGCGGGAGGCCGGGCACGCCTATTCCTCCTCCGTCCTGCCCGCGCGCGGCTTCATGCACGGCCATCCCGGCGCGCCGCGGCGGCCCTTCGCCTGGCCCGGCGGGCTGGTCGAGCTTCCCGCCCCCGTCGCGCGCCTCGGCCCGATGCACCTGCCCGCGCTCGGGGGCATGTATCTCCGCTACATCCCGGGCTGGGACCTGCGCCGGATGCTCGCCCGGCTGGAGGGGCCGCTGGCCTGGACCTATTGCCACCCCTACGACATCGACGCGGCGGAGCCGCTGCGCCTCTCCCGGGAGGTCGGGGCGGTGAGCAGCCTCTTCCTCCTGATGAACCGCGGCGCGACGCTGCGGCGGCTGCGCGCGATGCTGCGCGGGCGCGTCTCGGTGCCGCTCGGAGAGAGGCTGGGCGAGGTTCAGTCGAACGGGTCCGCCGAGGAGGCGACCAGCCTCTCGGAGCGGTAGAGGGACCAGGCGAAGCCGAGGGCCACCGTGCCGTTCCAGTCCTGCCGGTGCAGGGGGCTGCGGTCATTGGCCGCGCCCGCGAAGTTCTCCACCCGCCCGCCGCCGACGAAGGAGATCCGCTCCGTGATCGGCACGCGATACGAGAATTGCAGCCGCGTCCCGAGATAGCCGCCCTCCGAGCGATAGGCCGGGCGGTCCGGCAGGGCGTATTGCGGGGCCACATCGTAGAAGTAGCGGTGCAGCCGGGCGGTGGCGAAGATCGGGCCGAGCCCGATGCGGAGCCGCGCGCCGGGGAAGCCGATCTCCCTGTCCTCGAAGGCCAGCTCGGGCGAGAGGACGAGGCCGCGATAGCTGACCGAGGAGAGGTCGCTGGAGAAGACGGCCCGGACGGGAAGCTCCAGGTTCACCCGCCGCGGATGCGCCCGGTCCCGCCAGAGGGTAAGGCGCAGGGCCGGCCCGACCTCCCCCTGCCAGTCCAGGTCCGGCATGCCGCGGCGGGCGCGGTTGTCGTCCGAGGATGAGGGGAAGGCGCCGGAGAAGGACAGGTCCAGCCCCAGCCGCTCCCCCCGGAGGACGCGGCCGCGCACGCCCTGGTCGTCGGCCCGCAGCACCTCGCCGCGATAGATGAGATAGGGCACGGCGATGCCGCGGAAGTGGTTCTGCCCGGCGGCGGGATAGTCGGGCAGCCAGCCGCCGCCGCCCGCCAGCCCGGCCTCGAACTCCGGCAGCCGGACCTCGGGCGCCGCCGGTGCGGCCTGCGCCATTCCCTGGGCCGCCCCCTGGGCCACGGCCGTCCGGGCGGGCAGGGCCAGAAGCGCGGCGAGCCCGGCCAGGAAGGGCCAGAGGAGAACCGGCCGCCTCACGCCCCGCGCTCCGCCACCAGCAGCACGTTGGGCAGCGGCGTCCCCGCCCAGCAGGGGGAGACGGTGCAGCGGAACCCGGCGGCCTCCAGCGGCGCGGCCACCTCGGCCACCCGCATCGGCCGCACCGCGGCCCCGTCGCCCCGGATGGCGCGCCCGGCGTGCTCCATCGCCATACCGAACCGGCTGCGCCAGCCCCGCTCGGGGTCGAAGAGGCGGAGCACGGCGCGGCGGCGGGCGGCGCCGGCGATGCAGGCCAGCAGCGGCGCCTGGGCGGCTTCGGGAAGCTGGTAGAGCACGTCCACCATCAGCACCGTGTCGCAATCCGGCACCTCCGCCGCGGTGAGGTCGGCGCGGGCGAAATCCGCGGCAAGGCCGGCTCCGGCGGCCCGTGCCTCCGCGACCTTCGCGCCTTCGTAATCCAGCCCGGTGACACGGGAGGCGGCGCCGGAGAGCAGCAGCGCCAGGGCGAGCTGCCCCCGCCCGCAGCCGAGATCCGCCACATGGCCGAGTCCCCCCGCGCGCCCGGCCAGCGCCAGGATCGCCGCCGTCGAGGGGTCCCGCCGCAGCTTCGAGCCGACATAGCCCCGGGTGAAGCGCGAGGCCCCGGCATAGCGCGCAGCGACCGCCGCGATCAGGGCGCTGGGGTCGGGAGGGGTGGCGGCACCGTCCGGCATGGCGGGAGGATGCCGGGCGCGCCGCGCGCGGGCAACGCGCCGCCGCCCCCTTTCGCGAAGCGGGGCGCGGGGGCAGGCTGGCGCCGGGAAACGAGGGGCGCCGCCATGGCCGAGAACGAACTGATCCACGAACTGCGCGAGGGCGGCATCCTGCTCACCACCCTCAACCGCCCGCAGGCGATGAACGCCTTCACCTTCGCCATGTATGAGGGCCTGGCCGCCAAGGCCGCCGAGATCGGGGAGGACCGCTCCATCCGCGCCTGGATCATCACCGGCGGCGGCGAGAAGGCCTTCGCGGCGGGCACGGATATCGGGCAGTTCACCAGCTTCACCACCGCCCAGCACGCGCTGGACTACGAGGAGCGCATCGGGCGCGTGCTCTCGGCCATCGAGGACTGCCCCAAGCCCACCATCGCCGCCATCAACGGCGCCTGCACCGGCGGCGGGGCGGGGGTGGCGGGGGTGTGCGACATCCGCATCGCCTCCGCTTCCATGCGCTTCGGCGTGCCCATCGCGCGCACGCTGGGGAACACCCTCTCGCTCGGTAACTACGCGCGCTTCTCCGCCCTGCTCGGCCCCGGGAGGCTGCTGGAGCTGATCTTCACCGCGCGGCTGGTGGAGGCGGAGGAGGCCAGGTCGCTGGGCCTCGTCACCGAGGTGCTGCCGGACCAGACGGCGCTGCTCGCCCGCGCCGAGGCCCTGGCCCGCACGATCGGCGGCCACGCGCCCCTCACCCTTCAGGCCGCGAAGACGACGCTCAAGCGCCTGCGGGAGAACGCGGTGAAGGGGGCGAATGCGGACGACATGGTGGCGCTGACCTTCACCAGCGCGGACTTTAAGGAGGGGGTCGCGGCCTTCCTGGAGAAGCGCAAGCCCGTCTGGCAGGGGCGCTGACGGGAGCGCTGAACGGAAAAGGGCCCCCGGCTCGCGCCGGAGGCCCTTTCGAGGCGATGGCCCGGAGGCCCGTCCTCAGCGACCCGTTCTCAGCGACGCAGGCCGAGGCGGCCGATGAGGCTCTCGTAGCGCTGCTGGTTCTTGCGCTTCACATAGTCCAGCAGGCCGCGGCGCTGGCCGACGAGGACGAGGAGGCCGCGCCGGGAGTGGAAGTCCTTCGGATGGACCTTCATGTGCTCGGTGAGCGATGAGATGCGCTCGGAGAGAAGGGCGACCTGCACCTCCGGCGAGCCGGTGTCGCCCGGGGCGGTGGCGTATTCCTGGATGAGCGCGGCGCGGCGCTCAGGAGTGATCATCGACATCGGGATGTCCTAAGGAATGGGGTTCAGCGGTCGCTGCGGGCGAGCCAGCGTTCGGGGCGGAGAAGCCCCTCCCCCAGGCGGCACAGTCCCATCAGGCGCTCCCCCGACAGCACGCGGACCAGGCCCCCATCGGGGTTGGCCGCCTGCGGAACCCGGCCCATGAACTCGACCAGGGAGAGATCCTGGCCGAAGGAGAGCCGGGCGGCCTCGGCTTCGGTGACGGCCAGGGCCGGGATGTCGTCCAGCGCGGTCGTCACCGGCAGCAGAAGCGCCGGGGAAGGGGGCGGGGTATCCTCCGTAACGACCAGCCTGTCCAGCGGAATCGCGTGGGACTCGTTGAAGGGTCCGACCCGCAGCCGGCGCAGGGCGGCGATATGGCCCACCGTGCCGCAGGCCCGTGCGAGGTCGCGCGCGAGGGAGCGCATGTACACCCCCTTGCCGCTCTGCACGTGGAAGACCGCGGTGTCGTCGTCCACCCGCTCCACCAGCTCGAAACGGTCCACCCGCGCCGGGCGGGGCTGGAGCTCCACCACCTGCCCCTCGCGCGCGAGGTCGTAGGCGCGCTCACCGTTCACCTTGATGGCGGAGTAGATGGGCGGGACCTGCATGATGTCCCCGCGAAAGGCGGGCAGCGCCGCCTCGATCTGCTCGTTCGTCGGGCGGTGGTCGGAGGTGGCGATCGTCTTGCCGTCCGCGTCGTCCGAGTCGCGCTCGTCGCCCATCCTCAGGGTGAAGCGGTAGACCTTCGTGCTGTCCATGACATAGGGCACGGCCTTGGTGGCGGCACCGAAGGCGATGGGCAGGATGCCTGTGGCCAGCGGGTCCAGCGTGCCGCCATGGCCGACCTTCTGGGCCTCGAAGGCGCGCTTGAGCTTCGTGACCACGTCGGTGGAGCCCATGCCGGTGGGCTTGTCCACGATGAGCCAGCCGTCCAGCGGCCGACCCTTCGGCTTGCGGTTCCCCCGACGGAACCCGTTCTGCCCTGCCATGCGCGGCCCTTCCCCTGTGCTGCACCGGCGCGAACGCGGCCGTCTGCCCTCCCCGGCCGGGAGGGGCCGGGAGGGCGGGCGTCTAGCACCGGGCGCGGCGCGGCGCCCAGGGGGGAGGCGCGGAAAAAGGGTTCCTAGGGCGCGCGGGGCCGCATGACCCAGACGCGGCCGGTCTCGCGCATCCGCCCGGCGGCTGCCCCGGCCTCGTCGCCCCAGCCCCAGAAGAGGTCGGCCCGCGCCGGGCCGCGGATGGCGCCGCCCGTGTCCATGGCGACCACCAGCCGCTCCAGCCGCCGCCCCGTCACGGGGTCGCGCGTCGCGATCCAGAGGGGCGTGCCGAGGGGCGTGTGCGCCCGGTCCACCGCCACCGAGCGGCCGGGCACGAGCGGCGCGCCGAGCGTGCCGGCGGGGCCGCCCACGGCGGGCAAGTCATCTCGCCAGCGGAAGAAGACCCAGGAGGGGTTCGCCTCCATCAATGACCGCGCCTCGCCGGGCGGGGCCTCGCGGAGCCAGGCGCGGATGGACTGCATGGAGACCTCCTCCCGCGCCATCGCCCCGCGCTCGATCAGCAGCCGCCCCACGGGGACGTAGGGGTGGGCGTTCTTCCCCCCGTAGCCCAGGCGCCGCACCGTGCCGTCGGGGAAGACCGCGCGGCCGGAACCCTGGATCTGGAGGAAGAAGGCGTCCACCGGATCGGCCCAGGCGAGCACCTCGCCGGGCCAGGCGCCGCCCGCCACCGCCGCCTCGATCCCCGCGCGTTCGAGATCCGGGGCGCCGGGAGAGGGGGCGAGAAGGGGGGCCGTGAAGCCGGGCGCTGGGATGGGGGAGACGGCCAGGACCGGCTCGTAATAGCCGGTGATCAGCCCCTCGCCGGCGGGCGCCGGCTCGAAATGCCGGGCGAGGAAGGCGCGGGCGGCGCGCTCGTCGCCATCCGGCAGCCTCGCGGCCTCGGCGCAGGCGGCGGCCAGCGGGCCGGGATCGGCCATGGCGACGCAGCCCGCGCGGAAGGCGGGCAGCGCCTCGGAGACGCGGTCGCGCTCCCAGCCCGGCAGCCCGCCGCAGCCGGTGAGCAGCAGCAGGAGGGCGAGGCCGGGGGCGGCGTTGAGCCCGCGGGGGATCAGGCGGAGCGGGTCCCCACGAGCTTCCAGGCGGGGTCGGGGCTCCGCACGTCGCGCTGGAAGGTCCAGATGTCGGTCAGCTCCGTCACGGCATCGGTGCCGGCGACCGGCTTGCCGGCGGAGTCGGTGGTCATGTTCACCTGGTCCGAGACGAAGCGCACGGTCACCTCGGCGATCGTGCCGCGAAGGTCCGCCGCCTCGATCGCCGCCTCGCGGATCTCGCGAAGCTCGGTCCGCTGCACCTCGCCGCGCGATTCGCGCTCGGTGATCGCCCGCTCGAAGCCGGCATAGGTCTCGTCCGAGAGGAGGTCGTGCAGCAGCTGGCGATTTCCGGCGGCGAAGCCCTCCACCACCATGCGGAAGGCGCCCTCGGCCCCGCCGAGGAAGCCCATGGGGTCGAAGTTCGGGTCCGCCCCGCGAATCCGCGCCAGCGCCTGGCCCACGGGGCCGCGCGCGTCCGGCACGCCCCGCTGCGGGGTGGCGGGCGCGGCGGGGACCGGCCCGGCCACGGGCGGCACGGGAAGCCCCGCGCGGTCGCCCGGCGGGCGTTCATAGCCTGTCCGGCGCCCCAGCACGCCGCGCAGGCGCAGCACCAGGAAGGCCGCAACCATCCCGAACAGGATCAGGTCAATCGGGAAGCCGCCGCCCTGCATCATGATCTCCTCATGACAGGACAGTTAGGCGCGGCAGGGCGGGACCGCAACAGCCGGGGCGCCCCTCATTGCGGGTAGCGCACCTTGCCTCTACCTCAGGCGGGAGATCCCGGAGGCGTTGATGATCCTGCTTCGGCACGGCCAGAGCGAGTTCAACCTGCATTTCAGCGCCACGCGCCGCGACCCCGGCATCGAGGACCCGCGCCTGACCCCCCTCGGCCACCAGCAGGCCGAGGCCGCCGCCGAGGCGCTGGCCGAGGAGGGGGTGAAGCACATCATGGCCAGCCCCTACACCCGCGCGCTGCAGACCGCCGCCCCGCTGGCCCGCCGCCTGGGGGTTCCCGTGCATGTGCAGCCGCTGGTGCGGGAGCGCTTCGCCTTCGCCTGCGACATCGGCTCCCACCGGGACGCCCTCGCCGAGGCCTGGCCCGAGCACGACTTCGCCCATCTGGAAGCCGTGTGGTGGCCGGAGAGGGAGGAGAGCGCGGACTCCATCATCTCCCGCGCGAGGCTCTTCCGCCAGGAGATGCGGGAGAGGCCGGACTGGGCCCACACCGTCGTCGTCTGCCACTGGGGCTTCATCCTGGCGATGACGGGCCAGTCGCTGATGAACGGGCAGTGGGTGCGGGTGGACCCGATGGAGGAGGGGCCGGAGAGCGTGAACTGGCACCACGGATAGGGGCCGACCGCTCTTCCCGTTTACGACTGTGAAACGGATGGCTCCGTAAGCCCCCGCCCGGTTCGATCACCCAGGCGGGAGTCCTCATGTCCACTGCAACCTCTTCCATGCCGGGCCGGCGCGGGCTGTCGATCCGCGCCTCCCTGCTCGGGGCGGTCACGGCGCTCTCCGTCCTGGCCGCCGGCGCCTTCGGCTGGCTCGTCGCGCGGGACACGGCCGCTCTCCATGAGGCCGAGGCCGCGCGGGAGGCCGACCAGGGCGCGAACCGCTTCGCCGCCGGGCTGTTCGAGGTGCTGATGGAGCGCCTGGCCACCAACAACGCCCTCCAGGCCCCGGCACCCGCCGGCCCGGAGGTGCTGCGCGAGATCGAGGCCCGCCGCGCCGCCGTGGCCGCCAACTTCGCCCCCGGCCTCGAAACCCTCGCCGCCCAGGACTTCCCTAACCGCGACGCCCTGCTCGGCAAGCTGCGCGCCGCGCTGGACCGCGCAGATGACTTCCGCCGCCGCGCCGACGCCGCCCTCCGCCTTCCCCGCGAGCAGCGCGACGAGGCGCTGCGCCGTGACTTCATCCCCACGATCTCCGCCTCGGTGGAGGCGGCGCTGGCCGTCTGGTTCCCCGCCTCCCACGCCGTCGCGGCGAGCGACCCGGTCCTCGCCCGCCTCGCCGTGGTGAAGGAGATCGGCTGGCGCCTGCGGGACGTCGCTGGCGCCGAGCGCTCCAATGTTTCGTCGGCGATGAGCGCGGGGCAGCCCGTGGCGCCCGACAGGGTCGCCCAGAACGCCACCATCCGCGCCCGGGTGGACCTGCTCTGGAACATGCTCGGCAACCTCGCCAACGAGACGGATCCCGCCACCCACGCGGCCCTCGTCGAGGCGGTCGCCACCGCGAAGAGGGAGTACTTCACCGGCTTCCGCAACCTGGCCGACGAGATGGTCCGCGCCGGCGCCGTCATGGGCAGCTATCCCATGGAGCCTGCCCGCTTCGTGGAGACCACCACCGCCCAGCTCGGCACGCTGCTCCAGGTGATGCACGCGGCGGGGCGCGCGAGCGAGGCCCGGGCCACCGCGATCGTCGCCGAGGAGAGGGGCCGCGTCTCCCTCGCCCTTGCGCTTCTCGCCCTTGCCCTGGCGGTTGCCGCGGGCACCGGCTGGATCGTGCTCCGCCGCGTCACCGGCCCGCTCTCGGCCCTGGCCGACGCGACCGACCGCCTCGCCGCCGGGGAGCTGGAAACCGAGCTTCCCGCCACGGGCCGCGCCGACGAGGTCGGCCGCCTCGCCTCCGCCCTTCTTGTCCTGCGGGACGCCTCGCGCCAGGCGCGCGCGCTGGAGCAGGAGGCCGCGGCCCTTCGCGCCCGGGGAGAGGGGGAGCGCCGCCAGGCCCAGCTCGCCCTGGCCGAGGAGGTGGAGCGCTCGCTCGGCGGGGTCGCGGCCTCCCTCGTCGCCTCCGCCGCCGTCATGCGGCGCTCCTCCGGCACGGTCTCCGAGAACGCGCAGCACACCGCCGCCCAGGCCGGCGCCGCCGCCATCGGCGCGGGCGAGGCCAGCGGCAATGTCGGCGCCGTGGCCGCCGCGGCCGAGGAGATGGCCGCCAGCGTCGGCGAGATCACCCGGCAGGTGGGCGAGGCCGCGAGCGTCGCCCAGCGCGCCGCCGCCGAGGCCAGCGCCAGCGACGCCACCATCCGCGGGCTCAGCGAGGCCGCCCAGCGCATCGGCGACGTGGTGCGGCTGATCGGGGACATCGCGGGTCAGACGAACCTGCTGGCGCTCAACGCCACGATCGAGGCGGCGCGGGCGGGCGAGGCCGGCAAGGGCTTCGCCGTGGTGGCGAGCGAGGTGAAGTCCCTCGCCAGCCAGACCGCCAAGGCCACCGAGGAGATCAGCCGCCAGATCGCCGAGATGCAGACCGTCACGGGTTCCGCGGTGGAGGCCATCCGGGGCATCGGCGCCACGGTGGACCGGTCCAGCGAGATCGCGGCCGCCATTGCCGGCGCGGTGGAGCAGCAGGGCGCGACGACGCAGGAGATCGCCCGCAACGTGGCCCAGGCCGCCCGCGGCACGAGCGAGGTCTCGGATGCGGTGGTCCAGCTCGGCCAGGGCGCGGAGAAGACCACCGCCGCCGCCTCCGAGCTGCACGGGGCCGCCGAGGAGGTCTCCCGCCAGGGCGAGGCCCTGCGCGACGCCGTCGGGAGCCTCGCGGCACGGCTGCGGGCCTGAGCGGGCCGGCGCGGGCCCTATCGGGGGCCGCGCCACCCTCCGGGGGGGGGCGGTCCCCGCCTGACAGCGCGTGCCGCGCGTGCTACCCCGCCGCGCCACGCCACCACCCGCCCACGCCAGACCAGCAAGGCCCGATCCCATGTCCGACCTGCCGCCGCCCGCCAACCTTCCCAACGGCGACCCGGGCCAGCCCCAGGCGCCGCTGGTGGTGAACCTGCAATATGTGAAGGACCTCTCCTTCGAGGTGCCCGGCGCGCCGGAGATCTACACCACGATGCGCGAGCAGCCGCGGATCGACGTGGCGCTCGACGTGCAGGCCCGCGCCCTGCAGGAGGGCGGCAACCTCTTCGAGGTGACGCTGCAGATCCGGGCTGACGCCAAGACGGGCGACGGCGCCACCGCCTTCATCGCGGAGCTGGCCTATGCCGGCCTGTTCACCATCAACGTCCAGCCGGACGTGCTGGAGCCCGTGCTGCTGGTGGAGTGCCCGCGCCTGCTCTTCCCCTTCGCGCGCAACATCCTCTCCGACGTCACGCGGGACGGCGGCTTCATGCCCGTGGCGCTGACGCCGATCGACTTCGTGGCGCTGTGGCAGTCCCGCCGCGGCCAGGGCGCCGGCGGGTCCCAGGGCGGGGCGCCCGGCGGCACGATGCTTTCCTGAGGGCTCCTGACGGCTCCCTCAGGGCAGCCATTCCGAAAGGCGGGGCGGCGCGCTAGATAGGGGGGATGGTCGCGCTCACCTCCCCCGATTTCAAGCGTCGCGCCGCCCGCGCCCTGGCCGACCCGCAGCTTCAGAAAGCCCTGAAGCGGGGCGGGTCGGGCTTCCATTCCAAGCGCGCCCAGGCGGTCGCGGCCCTGCCCGAGTTCGAGCGGCTGCGCGAGATCGGGCGCGACATCAAGAACCACGCCCTCGCCCATCTCGACCACTACCTCGAGACCTTCGAGCGGAACGTGATCGCCAATGGCGGCCAGGTCCACTGGTGCCGGGACGCCGAGGAGGCGCGGGCGACCGTGCTGCGAATCTGCCGGGAGGCGGATGCGCGCACCGTCACCAAGGGCAAGTCCATGATCTCCGAGGAGATCGGGATCAACGAGCACCTGGAGAGGAACGGGATCACCCCCGTCGAGACCGATCTCGGCGAGTACATCCTCCAGCTCGTGGACGAGCCGCCCTCCCACATCATCGCCCCCGCCTTCCACCTGAACCGGGAGGACTGGGAGAAGCGCTTCCGCGCCGCGCATACCGACCTGCCGAAGGACCGCGTCTTCAACGAGCGGCGGGACATCATGGCCGAGGCGCGGGCGAAGCTGCGGCAGCGCTTCCTGGCCGCCGATGTCGGCATCACCGGCGCCAACTTCCTCATCGCCGAGACCGGCACCTCCGTCATCGTGACGAACGAGGGCAACGGGGACCTGACGCAGACGCTGCCGCGCGTCCACATCGCGCTGGCCAGCATCGAGAAGGTCGTGCCGACGCTGGAGGACTGCACCTCCCTGCTGCGGCTGCTCGCGCGCAGCGCCACGGGCCAGGACTTCTCCGTCTACACCACCTTCTCCACCGGCGTGCGCCGCGCGGGCGACCTCGACGGGCCCGAGGCCTACCACGTCGTGCTCATCGACAACGGTCGCTCGAACATGGTGGGCACGGAGTTCGGCGAGATGCTCCGCTGCATCCGCTGCGCCGCCTGCATGAACCACTGCCCCGTCTACGGCGTCACGGGCGGGCACGCCTATGGCTGGGTCTATCCGGGGCCGATGGGGTCGGTGCTGACGCCCTCCCTCGTCGGGGTGGACAAGGCGGGGCACCTGCCCAACGCCTCCACCTTCTGCGGCCGCTGCGAGAGCGTCTGCCCCGTGAAGATCCCGCTGCCCAAGATGATGCGCCACTGGCGGGAGAGGGAGTTCGAGCGGCACCTGACGCCCTCGACCATCCGCAACGGGCTGGGCGTCTGGGCCTTCTTCGCCAAGCGCCCGTCTCTGTACCGCGCGGCCTCGCGCCTCGGCATGGGGGCGCTCGCCCTGCTCGGCCGGGGCCGCGGGCGCTTCCGCAGCCTGCCGCTGGCCGGGGGCTGGACCCGCGGGCGGGACCTGCCGGCGCCGGAGCCCGGCGGCACCTTCATGGCACGCTACGCCGCGCAGCAGAGGCACCGATGAGCAGCCGCGAGGGCATCCTCGGCGCCATCCGGCGCGGGCTGAAGCGCGGGCCGCTGCCGGCGGACCAGAGGGCCATGCTGGACGGGCGGCTCGCCACCCATCCGCGCCACCTCATCCCCGCCCGCTCCCGCGTCCCGCGGGCCGAGCAGATCGCGCTCTTCGTGCGCAACGTGGAGAAGGAGTTCGGCACGATCGAGCGCGTGCCGGACGCCGCCTCCGTCCCCGCCGCCGTCGCCGACTACCTCGCCGCCCAGAACCTGGAGCCGCGCTTCGTCATGGCGCCGCATCCGGAGCTGACGGAGCTGCCCTGGTCCGAGCGCCCGATGCTCGCCTTCGAGACGCGCCGCGCCCGGGCGGACGACGCCGTCTCCGTCCAGCACGCCTGGGCGGCGGTGGCCGAGACGGGGACGCTGCTCTTCCCCTCCGACCCCACCCGCCCGACGACGCTGAACCTGCTGCCCGAGACGGAGATCGCGGTGATCCGCGCCTCGGCCATCGTCGGCGCCTATGAGGAGGCCTGGGACCGGCTGCGGGCGGAGCGCGCGGGGGCGGAACCCTCGGGCGGCTTCATGCCGCGCAACATCATGTTCGTCACCGGCCCCTCCCGCTCGGCCGATATCGAGCAGACGCTGGAGCTCGGCGCCCACGGCCCGCGCCGCCTGCATGTCGTGCTGGTGGAGGACGAACCCGCCGCCCGCACGATCCTTTCCGAGATCGCGGACCCCCGCCCGGAGGCGGCGCGGGAGCCCGTGGCGCGGCCGGGCGAGATCGCCAACCCGGCGGACTGATGGCGCGCCGCCCCCGCAACGTCACGGCCTCGGAGCGGGCGCTCTGGCACGCCTATCTCTCGCTGAACGCGGTGGAGGCGCTGCCCGGGCGCGACGCGCCGCCGCCGCCCGCGCCCCCGCCGCCCGATGCCTCCCCCGCGCCGCCCGCCCCGGCGGAGGCCGCGCCGGCCCCGCGCGCCCGCCTCGCCGCCCCGGTGCCGGCCCTCGCCGTGGGCCAGCCCGGCGCGGGGATGGACGAGCGCCGCTGGCGCGACCTCCGGCGCGGCAAGACCCGGCCGGAGCGCACGCTGGACCTGCACGGCCGCCGGGCCGAGGAAGCGCATGGCGCCACCCTCGCCTTCCTCCGCAACGCCCATGCGGACGGCGTGCGCTGCGTCGCCATCGTCACGGGCAAGGGCGGCGGGGAGGGCGGCATTCTCAGGCGGGAGCTGCCGCACTGGCTGAACCTGCCCTCGCTGCGCCCGCTCATCCTCGGGGCGGCGCATCCGCACCGGGCGAATACGGGGGCCGTCCATCTCCTGCTGCGCCGGCGGCGGTGACGCCCTTCGGTGCGCGGCTGCGGCGCTGGCGGGCGGAGCGCGGCGTCACCCTCGCCCAGATGGCCGCGGCCATGCAGGTTTCGGCCGCCTATCTCTCGGCGCTGGAGCACGGGCGGCGCGGCGCGCCCTCGGTGGGGCTGGTGCACCAGGTCTGCGAGTATCTCGGCCTCATCTGGGACGATGCGGACGAGCTGACGCGGCTGGCCCGGCTCTCCCGCCCCCGGGTGGTGCTGGACACGGCGGGCCTCCCGCCGGAGGTGACGGAGCTGGCCAACCGGCTGGCCGATTCGATCCGGGCGCTGCCGCCCGAGGCGGTGACGGAGATGCGGGCGGTGCTGGAGAGAGGCGGGCGTGAGGGACGCTGAGGCATACGACGCCATTCTCTCCCGGCACGAGCGCCGCCTCGGCGCGATCCCCTACGTGCATCTGGCGCGCGAGGGGGATGAGGGCGCGCCGCGCCTGCTCGTGACGATGGCCACCCACAAGAACGGCGAGCGCTACGCCGCGCTGGAGACGGCGGAGCGGTCCTGGAAGGGCGACCTGCTGGCGCTGCGCGACCCCGCCAACAGCTTCTACCTCGGCGAGGACGCGGGGGCGGGATACGACGCGGTGGTGGAGGGCGTGCTCGCGGGCTACGCGCCAGAGAAGGTGGTGTTCTTCGGCTCCTCCATGGCGGGCTATGCCGCGCTGCGCTGGGCGCTCCGCTGGAACGCGAACGCGCTGGTGAGCAACCCGCAGGTGAACCTGGACGCCGCGGCGGCGCTGGGCTGGCCGGAGCTGCGCGCGAACATCCTCCGTATCCCCCGGCGCGTGAACCTGGACGAGGGGGTCTACGGCGCGCGGTCCTGCTCCATCGCCTGGCTGCACGGGCGGCACCCGATGGACGTGGACGCGCTGCGCCGCTTCATGGAGGTGTGGCTGGCCTCCCCGGGGATGACGCTGAACCTGCAGCACCACCCCGAATCGGCGCACCGCTACCTCGTGAATGACGGCCGCCACTTCTTCGCCCTGCTGGAGGGCGTGCTGGCCGAGCGGGCGATGCGGGAGGGAACGCAGCGCCTGGAATAGGCGGGGTCAGGCGCGCCGCTGCACGCGCGCCATGAAGCGCGGCGCCGCCGGGGTGAAGGGAAGCGGGCGGTAGGGTCCGGGCTGGGAGGGGTAGATCACCGCCAGCTTGGCCGCCTGCGCGCGCCGCAGCACGGCCCAGAGGCGGTCCAGCTCTGCCGGCTCCGCCCCGGCGCGCGAGGCCGCCTTGTAGGCGTCGAGGGCGGCGCGGATGGGGTCGTCGTATTCGGGGGTGTAGGACACCCACCAGGGCTCGATGCAGATCGGCCGGGGATGCAGCGGCACCCGGATCCCGCGCCGCCGGGCCTCCTCCATCAGAACGTCCCGCCGCGAGTGGAGGAGCGCAATGTTCTGGGCCTCCAGCGCCCGTTCCGACGCGGCGTCGAGGGCCTCGAAAGCGTCCCGGATCGCCTCCTGCAAGGCATCGTTGGAGAGTGCGCGCGGACTCATGCGCCCAGGGTGCCACGGGAAGGCGGCGGGCGGGATAGATTTCGCGTGGGCAACCGTGCCGTGGAGCCCCGGCGCGGCGCCCCGACCGGCCACCGGCCCGCCCTGGGCATCAGCCGTGCGAGGCGCGCTCGTCCGCGGTGATGGTCCGGATGACGCGGCAGGGATTGCCCGCCGCGAAGACCCCGGCCGGGATGTCGCGCGTCACGACGCTGCCCGCCCCGATCACGCTGCCCGATCCGACCGTCACGCCGGGCAGGATGAGCGCCCCCGCCCCGACCCACACGTCCGACCCGATCTCGACCGGCTTGCCGTATTCCTGCTGGCGGCGGAGGGCCGCATCCATCGGGTGCATCGGCGTGAGGATCTGAACGGCGGGGCCGAAGAAGGTGTAGGCGCCGATTCGGACGCGGCAGACATCGAGGACCACGCAGTTGAAGTTGAAGAAGACGCGCTCGCCCAGTTCGATGTTGGTGCCGTAGTCGCAGTAGAAGGGCGGCTGCATCCAGACCGTGTCCCCGCCCTGGCCGAAGATCCTCCGGCAGAGGTCCCGGCGCAGCTCCTCCTCCGCCTCGCGGGAGGCGTTGAGCCGCTGGCAGAGGTCCCGGACCCTGGCCCTGTCCGCGACGAGGCCGGGGTCGAGGGCATCGTAGAGCTCTCCGGCCAGCATCTTCTCGCGTTCGGTGCGCATGGCCGTCCTTCTCCTTCCCCGCTCGCCGGAGTGTTCCCCGGATGCGTACAAGCGTCCATCTCGGCGGGAGGACCGCCGGGAACATGCGGCTGGTGCTGGATGCCCTCATCGAAGGGCTGATGATCCATCGGTCGGTGGAGCGGCCGAGATCCGGGCCACCGTGCAGCGCCTGAACCGGCCCTGAGCCTGTCCGCGCGGGGCCGGGACAGGCCACCGTCCCGAGGCCGTGCATTCCCGTCCGCGCTCGGGGAGGGCCGGATTTTCGGATGACGGGTTTCCACCGCCACACCGGTTCCCGCTAAGCCGCCGGCGCCGCGCGCAGCCGGCTGACGCGCAGCATTCCCTCCCGTTCCAGCACGGGGTGGCCGACCGCCGCCAGATGCCCGGCGATGCCCTTGAGGTCGCGCGTCACATCCAGCGCCAGCCGGGCCGTGGCGGCGGAGGCGTCGTCGGTGCAGGCGCCGAGGCGGGCCGCGGCGGCGCGCTCGGCTAGGCGCCAGCTCTCCTTCTCCTCCACCAGCCCCCGCGCCGCGGCCGCGTCCCCGCCCATGAAGACCGCGACGGCGAGGCGGAGCTGGGCGATGGCCCGGCCGTGCAGCCCGACCAGCTCCTCGGCGAGACCGGGGGGCAGGGCGGTGCCGCGCCGGGCGGCGCGGGTCGCGTGGCGGGCAAGGCCGCGCTCCACCATGTCGCCCACATGCTCCAGCAGGATGGCGACGTCGCGGATCTCCTCCAGCCGCGCAACCTCGGCGGGGGAGAGGTCCTCGCGCGGGAGGCCGGCGAGATAGGCGTGGACGGCGCGGTGCAGCCCGTCCACCACGTCGTCCCGCCGGGCGGTCGCGCGGGCGCGGTCGATATCGGCGCGGCGGAGGGCGGCCGAGGCGTCCCGCAGCATGGCCTCCACCTCGTCCGCGATCCGCAGCACCTCCCGCGCGGCGTTGGAGAGGGCGACCGCCGGGGTGGAGACGGCCCCGGGGTCGAGGTAGCGCGGCGCCGCGGCATCGGCGGCCGCGGGCGGCGGGGGCAGCAGCCGCTCCAGCCCGCGGGCGAGCGGCCCGAGCAGGGGCAGGGTCGCGAGGGCGAGGACGAGGTTGAAGCCGAGATGCGCGTTGGCCACCAGCCGCGCGGGGGAGGGGTCCAGCGCCCGCAGCGCCTCGGCCAGCGGGCCGAGAAGCGCGAGCGCCAGCAGCGCCCCGGCGAGGCGGTTGAGCAGGTTGCCGAGCGGCAGGCGCAGTCGCGAGGGGTCCCGCGCCTCCCCTCGCGCGGCCAGCACGGGGGTGACAGCGCTGCCGAGATTCGCGCCCACCACCATGGCCAGCGCCGCCTGCGGCCCGATCGCCCCCGTGCCGGCGAGCGAGCCCACCAGCAGCACCGCCGCCACCGAGGAGTGCATGGCCCAGGCGAGCAGCGCGGCGGCCAGGAGGCTCGGGAAGGGCGATCCCTCCAGCAGGTGCAGCGCCTCGCGGAAGGTGGGGGAGGCGGCGAGGGGTGCCATGCTGTCCAGCATCAGGTGCAGCGCGGCGAGCATGAGGCCGAGCCCCATCACGGCCCGCCCCGCCTCCCTCTGCCGCACGGCCGGGCGGCGGAAGGCCATCCAGCCGAGCAGCAGCAGCGCCGGGAAGACCGCCCGCACGTCGAAGGAGAGGAGCTGGATGATGAGCGCGGTGCCGACATTGGCGCCGAGCATGGCGGCCAGCGCCGGCCCCAGCGCCAGCGCGCCCTGGGCGGCCAGCCCGCCCATCATCAGCGCGGCGGCGGTGCTGCTCTGGAGCGCGGCGGTGAGGCCGAGCCCGGCGAGGAAGGCGCGCAGCCGCGACCCCAGCGCCACCCGCACCACGCGGCGGAGCCCCGCCCCGAAGGCGCGCTCGACGCCCCGCTGCACGAGATGCAGCCCGAAGAGGAGGAGCGCCGCCTCCCCCGCCAGCTCGATGAGAAGCCGCGCCGCGTCCAACGCTACCCTCCGCCCGAAGCCCTCATAACAGGCCCTGGGGAGGTGGGGTTGCAAGCGCTTTGTGGAGGGCCGGGCATTCCTGCGTGGAGGGTCGCAACCGGGCTCGCGGGGCCGGGTGGCTGGACATCGCGCGCCGTCCGTCGCATCCCGGAAGCCTTCTGCGGAGGGGGCCCGGCATGGTCGAGACGGTGATGAAGAGCGCGGCCTATGGGGAGGCGCTGCGCCACCTCGCCGCCGGCCACGAGCGCTTCGTGGAGGAGACCATCCGCCTGACGGAGATCCCCGCCCCCTTCTTCTGCGAGGAGGAGCGCGGCCGGGCCTATCTGGAGATGCTGCGCGAGGCCGGGCTGGAGGAGTGCGAGATGGATGCGGAGGGCAACGTCATGGGCCTCCGCCGCGGCACGGGCAACGGCTCCCTCATCGTCCTCGCCGCGCATCTCGACACCGTCTTCCCGCCCGGCACCGACCTGAAGGTGCGGCGGGAGGGCACGCGGCTCTACGCGCCGGGCATCGGGGACGACACGCGCTCCCTCGCGATGAACCTCGCCTTCCTCCGCGCCATGGACGCGGCCGGGATCCGCACGCGGCACGACATCCTCTTCGTCGGCAATGTGGGCGAGGAAGGGCTGGGCGACCTGCGCGGCATCCGCTTCCTGTTCACCAAGGGGCGCTATGCCGGGCGGATCGGCGCCTTCATCTCGGTCGAGGGGCCGATGGGGATGGGCACCATCGTCTCCGGCGCCACGGGCTCGCTTCGCTACCGCGTGACCTTCCGGGGCCCCGGCGGGCACAGCTTCATGGATTTCGGCCTCGTCAGCCCCTCCTTCGCCCTCGCCGAGGCGATCGCCGGCCTCTCCCGCATGGAGGTGCCGCGCGAGCCCCGCACGACCTTCAGCGCGAGCGTGATCGGCGGCGGCACCTCGGTGAACTCCATCCCGAACGAGGTGTGGCTGGAGGTGGACCTGCGCTCGGATTCCGCGCAGGAACTCGCCCGCATCGACCACGCCTTCAAGGGCATCGTGGCGCGCGCGGTGGAGGCGGAGAACGCGGCGCGCAGCACCGCCAAGGGCGCCGTCACCGCGGAGTGGAAGAAGATCGGCGACCGCCCTGCCGGCGCGATCGACCGGGCGAGCGAGCTGGTCGCCAACGCCGCCGCCGCCGCCCGCGCCCTCGGTTTCACGCCCAAGACCGTCGCCAGCTCCACCGATGCGAGCATCCCCATCTCGCTGGGCATCCCCGGCATCGCCCTCAGCGCGGGCGCCGGGGCGGGGGCGCACTCGCTGGACGAGTGGGTGGATGTGGAGCCCGAGCGCACGCTGCACGACATGCAGCTCGCCTTCGCGACGCTGCTGCAGACCGCGGGGATGGAGGTGTGACCTGATCGCGGGGGCTCCGGCGGCGGGCCTGCCCGCCGCCGGGCCGCGCCGGCGGGTGCCGCCCTAGAGCGGTTTCCGTTCGCCGTGGCTCACGGCAACCGCTCCCGCCTCTTGCTTTGTCGCATTTTCCGAGGCGCCGGGTGACTCCACCCGGCATTGAGAGTGACCTAGCGCTGCCGCCGCTGCGCCGCGAGCGACCCGGGCGGCGCCTCCGCACGCGTGGCCTGGTCGTCCCGCGCGCCGGTGATGTTGGCCGCGCAGGTGCCGTTCCCCACCATCTGCCGGTAGCCCGAGGCGGTGCGGCCGCAGGCGCGGAGAAGGTTGTCGCGATGCGCGCCGCGGGCGTCGAACACGTCGCGCACGAACTTGTCCACCTCGGTATTCGCCTGGACCTTGTCCGGCGCCGGCTTGGGCGAGGCGGCGATGCAGGCGCGCCAAGCGGAGGCGGCCTCGTCGCAGCCCGCATCCCCGGTCGAGCGCGGCGTGACACCCCTGGCGACCGCGCGGGACTGCACCTCCTCCTGCGCGAGGGCGGCGGGCGCGAGGAGGGGGAGAAGGGCCGGCAGGGCCAGCAGCAGGGGGCGCATGGGCTTTTCCCGACGAGGGTGTCCGGCGCGGCGGGGAGGAGCGGATCGCCCGCCCGCCCCGGCCGCGGCGGGCGACGTCATACCGGGCGGCGCGGCGCCGTGTCACGTAGGCCGTGATGAGCGGCCCTGATCGCCCGCCCTGGCCGCCGGTCATGGCCGCCCCTGGCGCGGACGGGCGGCCTCGCGCATAGAGCGGGCATGGCAAGCCCCGAGCCACCCCCCGCCTCCCCGATCCCGCCCGGCGCCGCCGCGCAGCCCGCCGCTCCTTCCGCCCCTGCGGCACGGCCCTGGGATGCGGCGCCCCCCGGGAACGCCCCGCGGCCGGACGTGACCCCGCGGCCCGGAACCGGCGGGCTGGAGGCGGACCTGCTGCTCGACCGCCGCCGTCTGAAGCGCAGCCGGGGCCTCTGGCGGGCGCTCGCCGTGCTCGCCCTCCTCGGCGGGCTGGCCCTCGCCTTCGGCAGCAGGGGCGGGGAGGCGGGCGGCTTCGTTGCCCTGCGCGGCCCGCACCTGCTGCGCCTCACCGTCTCCGGCACCATCACCGACGATCGCCGTCTGGTGGAGGCGATCGACCGCGCCGCCAAGGCCTCGAACGTCCGCGGCATGGTGCTGGCGGTGGACAGCCCCGGCGGCACGGTGGCCGGCGGGGAAGGGCTGCACGCCGCGCTCACCCGCTTCCGCCGGGCCAAGCCGCTCGTCGCCGTCTTCGGCGGCACCGCCGCCTCGGCCGGCTACATGATCGCCATGCCGGCCGAGCGCATCTTCGCCCGCGAGGGCAGCGTGACCGGCTCCATCGGCGTGCTCCTCCAGTCCTTCGACGGGCAGGAGGCGCTGCGCTCGCTCGGGGTGCGGGCGGAGGCGATCACCTCCGGCCCGCTGAAGGATCAGCCCAGCCCCTTCCGCCCGCTGACCGACGAGGGCCGCGCCGCGCTGCGCGCCGTGGTGGAGGACCTGCACGCGGGGTTCGTGCGCATGGTGGCCGAGGGCCGCCGGATGCCGGAGGAGCGGGTGCGCGCCATCGCGGACGGCCGCATCATGACTGGCCGCCAGGCCCTCGCCGCCGGGCTGGTGGACGCGATCGGGGGCGAGCCGGAGGCGCGCGCCCATCTCGCCTCAGCCCACGGAATCGAGGAGGACCTGCCCGTGCGGGACCTCCGGGCGCGGGACCTGACCGATCGCGGCCTGGGCGACCTGGTGGGGGAGAGTCTCGGGACCGCCCTCGGGGCCACCCTCGGGGCCACCCTGGCCGAATCGCTGAAAAGCCTTCTTTCAGAAGGACTTCGCGTTGACGGCGCCTGGGCGCTTTGGCAGCCTGCGCGGCAGTAGCGAGGGTTGGGGATGACGCGCGCCGGATGACCAAGTCGGAACTCATCGCGGCCCTGGCGGCGGCCAACCCGCATCTGCGGCAGCCCGACGTCGAGCTGATCGTGGCGACGATCTTCGAGGAGATCACCGCCGCGCTCTCGCGCGGGGACCGGGTGGAGCTGCGCGGCTTCGGCGCCTTCTCCGCGAAGAAGCGCGACCCGCGCACGGGCCGCAACCCCCGCACCGGCGAGTCCGTTGCGGTGTCCGGCAAGGCCGTTCCCTATTTCAAGCCGGGCAAGGAGCTGCGCGAGCGGGTGAATGGCGGCCCGCTGCAGCAGTCCCGGGGCGGAAGCACCGCCTCCAACGGCTGACACCACAGGAGTTCCGCCCCATGTGGCGCTGGTTGCTGATCCTCCCGCTGATGCTCGTGCTCGTGCTCTTCGCCGTGTCGAACATGCAGCCCGTCTCGGTCGGGTTCTGGCCCTTCGACCTGACCTGGCAGACGCCGCTGGCGCTGGCCGTGCTGCTCGTCTCGGCGCTCGCCTTCCTGCTCGGCGCCTTCATCTCCTGGGCGGCCGGCGGGCCGGGTCGCCGCCGCGCGCGGGCGCGCATCCGCGTCGGCGAAGCCGCGCAGGCGGAGCTGCAGACGCTCCGCGCCCGCGAGGCGAAGCGGGTGGAGGCGGAGACGGTCGCCCGCGATCAGGCCATGTATTCCGGCACGGGCAGCCGGGCCGTGCGGGTCATCAACGCGAGCTGATCGCCTGAGGCGATAAATCGCCGGGGGAGAGCGGAACCCGCTCGGGCCGGGGCCGGGGTCTGCCCTTCCGGAGCGGCCGCGTTCCCCTACTCCGGCAGGCTCCCGTCCGCCTTCAGCACCTCGCCCGCGAGATAGAGGCTGCCGCAGATCAGTGCGCGCCCCGGCGGCCCCGGAAGCGCGGCCAGCGCCTCCGCCACGCGCGGCCCTACCCGCGCCACACCGCCGGAGGCCGCGACGATCTCCTCCGGCGGGACGGCGAGGTGCTGGCCGGGCTCGGCCACGGCCCAGAGCGCCGCGGCATGGGGCAGCAGCGGGGCGAGGAAGTCCGCCACCGCCTTCGACTTCTTCATCCCGACGATCAGGTGCAGCGGCCGGTCCCCCCAGGCACGGAGCTGCCCGGCCAGGGCCTCGCCCGCCCCGGCATTGTGGCCGCCATCCAGCCACAACTCCCAGCCCTCGGGCAGGCGGGCCGCCAGGGCGCCGTGCAGCCGCTGCAGCCGGGCGGGCCAGCTTGCCGAGGCGATTCCCCGCGCCAGGGCCTCATCGGTCAGCCAGGGCGGGTTCCAGGCGCGCAGGGCGGCGAGGGCGATGCCGGCGTTGTCGGCCTGGTGCGGGCCGGGCAGGGAGGGGCGGGGCAGGCGGAGGGTGCCGCGGGCGTCGCGGAAGAGAAGGCCCTCGCCCTCCCACTCCGCCCACCAGTCGCGGCCGCGGGCCAGCAGGGGGGCGCCGCGGGCGGCCGCCTCGGCCTCGAGCACCGCCATCGCCTCGGGGCGCTGGTCGCCGGTTGCCACGGGGATGCCGGGCTTGATGATGCCCGCCTTCTCCCCCGCGATCGCCTCCAGCCGGTCGCCGAGGAAATCCGTGTGGTCCATGGAGATGGAGGCGATGCAGCAGGCCGCCGGGCGGTCCACCACATTCGTCGCGTCGAAACGTCCGCCGAGCCCGACCTCCAGCACCAGCAGGTCGGCGGGCACCCGGCTGAAAAGTAGCAGGGCGACGGCGGTGGTGATCTCGAAGACGGTGATCGGCTGGCCGGCATTGGCCGCCTCCACCTCCTCCAGCGCGGCGGCCAGGACATCCTCCTCCACCAGCCGTCCGGCGAGGCGGATGCGCTCGTGGAAGCGCACGAGATGGGGGGAGGTGTAGGCGTGCACGCGCTGCCCCGCGGCCTCGGCCACCGCGCGGAGGAAGGCGCAGGTGCTGCCCTTGCCGTTGGTGCCGGCGACATGGACCACGGGCGGCAGGCGCCGCTCGGGATTGCCCATGGCGTCCAGCAGGCGCCGCAGCCGGTCGAGGCTGAGGTCGATCAGCCTGGGGTGGAGCGCGTGCAGCCGGTCGATGATCGCCTCGGACCGGCCGGCACCGGGCGCGGCGCGGAGCCCGGCGGGGGCGCCCCAGGGAGTGTCGCCCGGGGTGCCGCCAGAGATGCCCGGGCTGGTGTCCTGGGAGGTAGCGGAGGCATCGGCCATGGACGGGTGTCCGGGTCAGAGGGGCCGGCGCGCCCCGGCCGGGGCCGCCCCCGGGGCGGGGGCGGGGCTCGCTACTCCGCCGCCGGGACGGGCGGCGGGGGCGGGGCGACCTCCTCGGCCAGCGGCGCGGGGGCGGGCGGGCGGAGGAAGCCGATCAGCCGGGCGAGGGTGGCGCGCATCTCCTGGCGGCGCACCACCATGTCGAGGATGCCGTGCTCCAGCAGGTACTCCGCGCGCTGGAAGCCCTCGGGCAGCTTCTCGCGCACGGTCTGCTCGATCACGCGGGCGCCGGCGAAGCCGATCAGCGCGCCGGGCTCGGCGATCTGGATGTCGCCCAGCATGGCGAAGCTCGCGGTCACGCCGCCCGTCGTGGGGTCGCAGAGCACCACGATGAAGGGCAGCCCGGCCTCCTTCACCATGCGCGTCGCGATCACCGTGCGCGGCATCTGCATGAGGGAGACCGCGCCCTCCTGCATCCGCGCCCCGCCGGAGGCGGTGAAGACGATCAGCGGCGCGTCCTGCAGCACGGCCAGCCGCGCGGCGGTGACGATGCCCTCGCCCACGCCCGCGCCCATGGAGCCGCCCATGAAGGAGAACTCGAAGGCGGCGGCGACGGCGGGGTGGCCCTCGATCATGCCGTGGGCGACGGCGATCGCGTCGTCCATGCCGGATTTCTGCTGCGCCTCCCGCAACCGGTCGCCGTAGCGGCGCTGGTCGCGGAAGCGGAGGGGGTCGGCGGGCGCGCGGGGAAGCTCGATGCGCTGCCAGCCGGGATCGAAGGTGTAGTCCAGGCGGCGCGCGGCCTCGATCCGCATGTGGTGCCCGCATTTCGGGCAGACATGCAGGTTCCGCTCGAGATCCTGGTGGAAGATCATCTCCCCGCAATGGGGGCACTTGATCCAGAGGTTCTCCGGCACGTCGCGCTTGGCGCCGAACAGCGTCTGTATCTTGGGCAGCGCCCAGTCGGAGATCCAGTTCATCCCAAGCCCTATCCGCCGGCCCGTCGGGGTGCCGGCGGGCGGAGGTAGTCGCGTCCGGCCGCGGCGCGCAAGAGGCAGGCGGCATGGCAGGCCTCCCGGCAGCCATGCAGCGGCCCTTCGGGCGGTCGCGCCCTGTCCCCGGGCGGGCCATGCACCCGTCCTCCCGACCGCCACGCACCCGTCCTCCGGGCGGCCACGCACCCGCCCTCTGGGCGGCCACGCAGAGGTGAGGCGCCTCCCTGCGCGCCGTCGCGTTACGCCGGATGCAACGGGAGTTCAGGGCCATGGTCCGTGCCGCCATTTTCGACGTCGATGGAACCCTGGTCGATTCCGTCGACCTCCACGCCCATGCCTGGCAGGACGCCTTCCGCGACTTCGGCCACGACGTCGGCTTCGACGAGGTCCGCGGCCAGATCGGCAAGGGCGGGGACCAGCTCATGCCCGTCTTCCTCGGGCCGGAAGAGCTGGAGGCCAGGGGGAAGGATCTGGAGAAGCACCGCTCGGAGGTGATGAAGACCCGCTACCTCCCCGAGGTCCGCGGCTTCCCCGGCGTGCGGGAACTGTTCCTCCGCCTGCGGGAGAGGGGCATCCGCATCGCCCTCGCCTCCTCCGCCAAGGCCGAGGAGCTGCAGACCTACAAGGAGCGGGCCGGCATCACGGACCTCGTGGACATCGAGACCTCCTCCGACGATGCCGAGCGCTCGAAGCCCTTCCCCGATATTTTCCAGGCCGCCCTGTCGCGGCTGGAGGGGATCGAGGCCTCCGAGGCGGTCGTCATCGGCGACACGCCCTATGACGCGGAGGCGGCGGGCAAGGCGGGGCTTCGCAGCATCGGCGTGCTCTGCGGCGGTTTCCCCGAAGCGGATCTGCGCGCGGCCGGCTGCGTGGCGATCTACAAGGACCCCGCCGACCTGCTGGCCCGCCTCGACGAGTCCCCGCTCGCCGGCGGCTGAGGCCCGGCCCCCCATGGACCGGGGCGGGGTGTTGGGCGTTATCTTCCCGCCATGGCGTCGGACGATCCCTACCAGACCCTCGGCGTGAGCCGGACCGCGAGCGCGGAGGAGATCCGCCGCGCCTTCCGCGCGATCGCGAAGAGGAACCACCCCGACCTCAATCCCGGCGACGCCGCGGCCGAGGCGCGGTTCAAGGCGGCCAACGCCGCGCACGACCTCCTCTCGGACCCGGAGAAGCGCGCGCGCTACGACCGCGGCGAGATCGATGCGAGCGGGCAGGAGGTGCCCCCGCGCGGCTACTACCGCGACTATGCCGAGGGCGCGCAGGGCGCCCGCTACCGTGCGGGGGCGGGTGCGGGGGCCGGCGCGGGTGCCGGGCCCTTCGGCGGGGGCGGCTGGTCCGGCGAGGCGGGCGGCCTCGACCCCGACGAGCTGGAGGAGATCCTCGGCATGTTCCGCACCGGCGGCACCGGGGCGGGCCCGCGCCGGGGGCGGGACGCGCACTACCGGCTGGCGGTGGACTTCCTCGACGCCGTGAACGGCGCCACCCGCCGCCTCAACCTGCCGGACGGGCGGGACCTCGATGTCCGCATTCCCCCGGGGCTGGAGGACGGGCAGGTGCTGCGCCTGCGCGGCCGGGGCTCCCCCGGCAGCGGCGGCGGGCCGGACGGGGACGCGCTGATCGAGGTGGCGGTCGGCCCCCACCCCTTCTTCGAGCGGGACGGCCGCGACCTCCGGATGAGGCTGCCCGTCACGCTCCGCGAGGCGGTGCTGGGCGCAAGGGTTCCCGTGCCGACGCCTCGGGGCGAGGTGATGCTCACCGTCCCGCCCCGCTCCGATGCCGGCACGCAGCTTCGCCTGCGCGGGCGGGGCGTTGCCGAAGCGGGCGGGACGCCGGCGGGCGACCTGACCGTGACGCTCCGCCTCGTCCTCGGCCCCGTGGACGGGCGGCTGGAGGAGTTCCTGCGGGGCTGGGAGCCCGAGCGGCCCTTCGACCCCCGCGCATCCATGCGGAGGGAGGCATGATCAGCTTCGAGGCGGTGCTGGCGCGCGTCTCGGGCCTGGACGCCGCGCGGCTGGAGGCCTGGGTCGGCGAGGGCTGGGTGCGGCCGGACCGGCGGGCCGGGCGCCTCCTGTTCCAGGAGATCGACGTGGCGCGCTGCCGCCTGATCCTGGAGCTGGAGGAGGAGATGGAGGTGGGCGAATCGGCCATGCCCGTGGTGCTCGGCCTGCTCGACCAGCTTCACCAGACCCGCCGGCAACTCCGCCGCCTGGCCGAGGCGCTGGAGCGTGGGGGTGGCGCCCCCGGCCCCGCCGGCAATGGCTGAAGCGGGGGGGGCTGAAGCGGGGGGGGCTGAAGCGGCGGGGGCTGAAGCGGCGGGCCTGCCGGACCTGTCCGGCAGCGTCGGCGCGCTGAGCGCCGCGGTGCTGGGCACGGCCCTCGACGTCGCGGGCCTCGCCGTCGTCATCACCGACGCGCCGCTCGACCCGCCGGGGCCGGTCATCCGCTACGTCAACGCGCAGTTCGAGGGGGTCACGGGCTATCCGGCGGCCGAGCTTCTCGGCCGCACGCCCCGCATCCTCCAGGGGGAGCGGACCGACAGGGCCGAGCTGGACCGGCTGCGGCGGGAGCTGGACGAGCGGCGGAGCTTCATCGGCGCCACGATGAACTACCGGCGGGACGGCACGGCCTATCTCAACGAGTGGATCGTGCTGCCGGTCCTCGGGCCCGATGGGGCGGTGACGCACTGGCTCTCCATCCAGCGCGACGCGACGAGGGGAGGCGGCCCCCACCCGCGCGCCGAGGCGCTGCGCGAGAGCACCCGCGCCCTGCTCGGCACGCTGCGCGCCATCGCCGCGCGCGGCCTCGCCTCGCCCGAGGAGGGGCGCGCGGTGGAGGACCGGCTGGCCGCCCTCGGCCGCGCCC
Source organism: Muricoccus pecuniae (assembly GCF_014199205.1). Classification (GTDB taxonomy): domain Bacteria; phylum Pseudomonadota; class Alphaproteobacteria; order Acetobacterales; family Acetobacteraceae; genus Roseomonas; species Roseomonas pecuniae. Next base: position 151,658 of record NZ_JACIJD010000009.1, read on the forward strand.
GCAGCCTTCCCGCCGGGGCGGGAATCGGGCTGGAGACCCTGCTGCTGGAGGAGATCGCCTCGCTCGGCGGCGCCGGGGAGGGAACCGTGCTGGAGGGGCCGCCCGTCCTCCTGCCGCCAGGGATGGCCGAGCCGCTCGCCCTGGCGCTGCACGAGCTGGCCGCGAATGCCGCGCGCCGGGGCGCCCTCGCCTCCCCCGCCGGGCGGCTCCGCGTGGCCTGGGCCGTGGAGGGGCAGGGGGCGGAGCGCCGCCTGCTGATCGACTGGCAGGAGAGAGGGGCGCCGCGCCCGGAGGCGCCGGGCGAGTGGCAGGGCTTCGGCTGGGACGTGATCGAGAGGACGCTCGCCTTCGCCCTGGGCGGGGAGACGGGCATCGAGCTCCGTCCCGACGGCCTGTCCTGCCGGATCGCCCTGCCGCTCGCCCCGCCGTTTGCCGGGTGAAGCGAGCCGCTAGTTCGCCGCGCGCCGCGTGCCGAGATAGTCGCGCACCGTCGCCCAGGCGACGGACTGGAGGAAGCGCGCCGTCTCCGGCTCCAGCCCGGCGGTGTAGCGGTTGCCCTCGGGCGAGGCGGCGAAGATCGCCGCATAGGTGGTGGCCGCCGCGAGATAGGTGCCGGCAAGGCTCGGATGCCGCTTGTCCGAGACGTAGAGGTTCAGCTCGGGCCGCTCCTTCACGCTGCGGGCGAAGGCGAGGCCGGCGGGGATGACGAGCGCGTTGTTGTCGTTGCCCGCGCGGGTATAGGCCTCGGCGAGCTGCTCGGTCATCTCCGGCTTGTCGGCATAGGCCCAGGACATGAACAGCACCGGCTTCGCGCCGTGGCGCCGCACGGTGTCGCTGTGGCGCTTCGCGTAGTCGGTGAAGACCGAGGACAGGCGCGGATGGATCGGGCACTGGCTGCAATCCATCATCACAGCGATGTCGAACAGCCGGGCGCGGTTGTTGAAGACGATGTTGTTGCTCTCGTCGAAGCTGTAGCCGCCCACCGCGTTCGGGCGGAAATAGGACTCGACGTCGTGCCAGTCGAAGCCCGAGCCGCTGATGGTGACGGAGACGCCCGAGAAGGGCCGCGTGTCGCCCGCGCCCGTGATGAGGCTGCGCAGGTGACCGTGCATGGAGTTGTTGTAGTAGAAGAAGCTGTTGCCGATGAAGATCGCCGTCGCCGGGCGCTCCTCCAGCGCCGTCACGGCGGGGCGGGGCGATTGGGCTTGCGACGGGGCTTGCGACTGGGCCTGGGCACTGGTGCCGCCCAGAGCGAACGCGGCGGCGAGGGCGAGCCCGCGCAGAGCCTTGATGGGGGCGGCGACGGCGGTGCTGAGGCTGGACATGGCGCTTTCCTTCCCGGGCACGCCGCATCCTCGGCGCGCGTCGCGGGATTAAGCGGGCCCCGCGGGCGGCCGTCCAGCCCGTGAGGGAGAGGGCTTGCGAGGCCCGGCCGCCGCCCGCCATGGTCGGCGCTGCGGGGCCGGCGCCCCGGCGATCACTCCCCGGCCGCCACGAGGTGCCCGCCCATGCCCCAGCCCCTGCGCGTCCTCGTCGTCGGCCAGGCGCCGCGGCCGGAGGTGGAGCGGCAGATCGCGCTCGCCGTGCCGGGCCTGCCCATCCGCCTGGAGGGCGCGCTGGACGGCATGACGCGGGACGCGATCGCGCGGGACGCCGCGCCGCGGGGCGATGCCGACACGCTCTTCACCGTGCTCCCCTCGGGCGAGACGGCGAAGATCTCCAAGGCCGCCGTCACCGAGCGCCTGGCCGGGAGGCTGGGGGATGGCGGCCCCGCGCTGCTCCTCTGCACCGGCGCCTTCCCCGGCCTGCCGCGGCGGGCCGGCCTCGTCCTGCCCTCGGAGGTGCTGAACGCCCTCTCCGCCGTGTTGCTGCCCGCGGGGCGCCTCGGCCTCTTCGTGCCGGTGGAGGAGCAGGTGCCCGTGCTGACGGCCGGGCGCGCCCGGCCGGGGCTGGAGGTGGTGGCCCTGCCCCTCACCCCGCTCTCGGAAGAGGAGGCGGTCGAGGCGGCGGCGCGGGACATGGCGGCCCGCGGCCCCGACCTCGTGGTGCTGGACTGCATGTCCTACCGGCGGGAGGACAAGGCGGTCATGGCCCGCCACCTCCGCTGCCCGATCCTCCTCTCCATCGAGGTCGCGGCGCGGGTGGCGGCGAGCCTGCTGTCGGGCTAGAGCGTTTTCCGTTCGCCCTGGCTCACGGCAACCGCTCTAGCCTCTTGCTTTGTCGCATTTTCCGAGCCGCCGGGTGTTTCCACCCGGCTTGAAAATGCTCTGGCCCCTACTCCCGCGCGCCGCGCACGCCCTCGGCGAGCGCCCGCACGCCGTCGAGCACCGCGCGCACCGTGCCCTTCGTCGCGCGCCCCTGGTCATCCAGCGTCCCCACCAGGATCTCGATGAGGGAGGAGGCGACGACGGCGCCGTCCGCCGCGCGTACCGCCTCCGCCGCCTGCTGCGGCGTGCGCACGCCGAAGCCGATGGCCACGGGGAGATCGGTCGCCGCCCGCACGCGCGGGATGGCGGCGGCGAGGTCGGCGGCCTCGGCCGAGCGCGTGCCGGTGATGCCGGTGATGGCGACGTAGTAGATGAAGCCGCTCGCGCCATCGAGCACGGTGGGCAGGCGGGATTCGAGGGTGGTGGGCGCCACCAGCCGGACCATGTCCAGCCCCTGCGCGTAGGGCTGCAGCTCCTCCGCCTCCTCCGGCGGCATGTCCACGACGATCAGCCCGTCCACGCCGGAGCAGCGGCAGTCCTCGCAGAAGCGCTCGGGGCCGTAGGCGAGGATGGGGTTGAGATAGCCCATCAGGATGAGGGGCGTGTCCTCGTCGTCGCGCCGGAAGTCCCTGACCATGGCGAGCGCGCCGGCGAGCGAGCCGCCCGCCTTCAGCGCCCGCTGCCCCGCCTTCTGCACCGTGGGCCCGTCGGCCGCGGGGTCGGTGAAGGGAACGCCGATCTCGATCAGGTCCGCCCCCGCCCCCGGCATGCCGCGCAGGATGGCGAGGCTGGTCGCGGGATCGGGGTCGTAGGCCATGAGGAAGGGCATCAGCGCCCCGCGGCCCTCGGCCCTGAGATCGGCGAAGCGCCGGGCGATGCGCCCGCCCGGCACCGGCTCCACGCAGCCCTTGGCCGCCGGCTCGGCCGTCTCGCTCACAGCGACGCCCCCATGTGGTGGGCGACGGTGAAGATGTCCTTGTCGCCGCGGCCGGAGAGGTTGAGCACGATGATGCTCTCCTTCGGCATGGTGGGCGCGCGCTTGATCACCTCGGCCAGGCCGTGGGCGGATTCGAGCGCGGGGATGATCCCCTCCAGCTTGGAGAGGAGCTGGAAGGCGTCCAGCGCCTCGTCATCGGTCGCCGCCGTGTACTCCACGCGCCCGATCTCGTGCAGCCAGGAGTGCTCCGGCCCGATGCCGGGATAGTCGAGGCCTGCGGAGATGGAGTGCGCCTCGGTGATCTGCCCGTGGCGGTCCTGCAGCAGGTAGGTCTTGTTCCCGTGCAGCACGCCCGGCGAGCCGCCGTTGATGGCGGCCGCATGGGCCCCGCTCTCGATGCCGTGGCCCGCCGCTTCCACGCCCACCAGCTTCACCTCCGCGTCGTCGAGGAAGGGGTGGAAGATGCCCATGGCCGAGGAGCCGCCGCCGACGGCGCAGACGATCACGTCGGGCAGCCGGCCCTCCATCGCGAGGCACTGCTCCCTCGTCTCCTCGCCGATCACGCACTGGAAATCGCGCACCATCTGCGGGTAGGGCGCGGGGCCGGCGACGGTGCCGATGCAGTAGTAGGTGTCGTGCACGTTCGCGACCCAGTAGCGCAGGGCCTCGTTCATCGCGTCCTTCAGCGTGGCCGCGCCCGAGGTGACGGCGTTCACCTCGGCGCCGAGCAGCTTCATGCGGAACACGTTCGGCTGCTGCCGCTCCACGTCGGTCGCGCCCATGAAGACGGTGCAGGGGAGGTCGAACAGCGCGCAGGCGGTGGCCGTGGCCACGCCGTGCTGGCCGGCGCCGGTCTCGGCGATGATGCGCGTCTTGCCCATGCGCTTGGCCAGCATGATCTGCGCGAGCACCGCGTTGATCTTGTGCGCGCCGGTGTGGTTCAGCTCCTCGCGCTTGAGATAGACCTTCGCGCCGCCGAGATGGTTCGTCAGCCGCTCCGCGAACCAGAGCGGGGAGGGGCGGCCGACATAGTCCTTCAGCAGCCGCCGCCACTCCCGCTCGAACTCCGGGTCCTTGCGGGCGGCCTCATAGGCCTCCTGCACCTCGGTGATGTTGGGCATCAGCGTCTCGGCCACGAAGCGGCCGCCGAAGTCGCCGAAGCGGCCCCGGTTGTCGGGACCCATGCGGAGGGAGTTGGGAAGCGGCTTGTTCACGGCGGGGGTTTCCCGTGTCTGGTTGGCCCATGGCGGAGGCGGGCGGGCGTGTCTTAGCGCGCGGCGGGGGCGCGGTCACGCCACCTCCGCCCCGGGCGGTCATTACCGCCCCGGGCGGTTACGACCGCCCCCGGACGGTGTTACCGGCCCCGGGCGGTTGCTACCGGCCCGGCGGTGACGGCCGCCTGGGGCGGCAACGCCGCCTGCGGCAGTTATGACGGTTTCGGGCGTTTGCGAGTCCCCCAGGGCAGGGCCGTGACGGCCAGCCCCGCCAGCACCAGCGCCATGCCCGCCAGCCGCACCGCCCCGAACCCCTCCCCCAGCACGAGGGCGGCGGAGGCGGCGCCGGTGATCGGCACCAGCATGGCGAAGGGCGCGACCGTGGTGGCGGGATAGCGGGCCATGAGGAACCCCCAGATGCCGTAGCCGATGGAGGTAGCGGCCACCGCGACGTAGAGCACCGCCGCGATTCCCCCCGGCCGGGGATGGGCCAGGGCATGCGCGACCGCGGAGGGGCCCTCGATCGCCAGGGACAGGGCGAAGAGCGGCAGGATGGGCACGAGGCTGAGCCAGGACATGAAGGCGAGCGCCCCGCCCGGCGAGGAGCCGGCCCCGCGCAGCAGCACGTTGCCCATCGCCCAGCAGGCCGCGCTGCCGAGGCAGAGGGCGAGCCCCGTCCCCGTCACCCCGCCCCCGCCCGCGGTGGTGGCGATGAGGAGGAGGCCGGCGAAGGCCACCGCCATGCCGGCGAGGGCGCGGCCCCGCAGCCGCTCGCGCAGCAGCAGCGCGGCGAAGAGGCCGGTGATGAAGGCCTGGGACTGCTGCACCACCGAGGTGAGCCCGGGCGGCATCCCCGCCTGCATGCCGGTGAAGAGCAGGGCGAACTGCCCGACGAAGAGGAAGAGCCCGATCGCGACGAGTCGGCGCGACGCGATCTTCGGGCGGGGCAGCCAGAGCGCGGGAAGCGCGGCCACGACGAAGCGCAGCGCGGCCATCAGCAGGGGCGGCAGCCCGCTCTCCAGCCCGATTCGGATCATGACGAAGTTGAAGCCCCACAGCATCGTCGTCAGCAGCGCGAGGGCGAGATGGGCGGGGCTCACCGGCCGCCCCGGGGCGGTTCGGCGGCCGGGGGAAGGGGGCCAGTCACCCCCACCGCCTAGCCCAGGCCGGGGGAAGCGTCCACGCCGGGGGGACGAGGGGGAGGGGGAAGTGTGTCCCCCCGGCGTGGAAGCGGGCACCGCCCGCTCTCGGGGCCCTCTCGCGCCTTGGCCCGGGTCGGGCCGCGCGATCGGGCGATCTACAACTCATGGCCGGCAGGATATCCGTCCCGGCCTGGGATGGGACTCGGCCTCATCCTCAAAGTTTGGAATTAACGTGCTCTGTTCCCAAGAATGATTCGTTATCCCTGGAATGAACAGCGTTTCGGGGCGTTAACCCGGACACGTTCGCGTGAAAGTCGTGAACGTCGGGCAGCACTCGTCCTTTCGGAGGAGTGCCGGCCGGTGCTTCGCGATCGTTATAGATAACGCCGGGCTAGCCGGCCGCATCTTCCTCGGCCGCCCGGACCGCCTCGGCGAAGGCGGCGATCAGGGCGGGGTCCTTGCGGCCCCGTGCCGCCTCCACCCCGGAGGACACGTCCACCCCCTCTGGCCGCGTCGCGCGGATGGCGGCGGCCACGTTCCCCGGCGTCAGCCCGCCCGCCAGCAGCCAGGGGCGCGGCACGGCGCGGCCGGCGAGGAGCGACCAGTCGAAGGACAGGGCATTGCCGCCGGGAAGGCTGGCCCCCGGCGGCGGCTTGGCGTCCAGCAGAAAGCGGTCCACCGCCCCGGCATAGGCCGGCAGCAGCGCCAGGTCCTCCGCCGAGGCGATGCCGAGCGCCTTCATCACGGGCAGGCCGAAGCGCGCGCGGATCGCGGCGCTGCGCGCGGGGCTCTCCTCCCCGTGGAGCTGGAGGATGTCGAGCGGAGCCCTGGCGAGCACGCCCGCGATCTCGTCGTCCGTCGCGTCGACGAAGAGGCCGACGCGGCGTGGCCCTCCCTCCCCAGGCACGCGGGAGAGAAGAGCCGCCGCCTGCGCCGGGGTGACATGGCGCGGGGAGGGCGGGAAGAAGACGAGGCCGATCATCGCCGCCCCCGCCGCCACCGCGGCCTCCAGCCCCGCCGTGTCGTTCAGCCCGCAGAACTTCACCGCGGTCACGCCGCGATCTCCGCCGCGATGGCCGCCGCCGCTGCCGCCGGATCGGGGGCGGTGGTGATCGGCCGCCCGATGACGAGCCAGCTCGCCCCGGCCGCCGCGGCCTCGGCGGGCGTCGCGACGCGCGACTGGTCGTCCCGCGCGCTGCCGGCCGGGCGCACCCCGGGCACGACGAGCAGCGGCCCCGGCCCGTGCGCCGCGCGCAGCGGCGCGACCTCCGGCGGGGCGCAGACCAGCCCGTCCGCCCCGGCATCGAGGGCGAGGCGCGCGAGGTGGAGGACCTGCGCGGCGGGATCGGCCGGCACCCCCGTCGCGGCCAGGGTGGCGGCGTCCGTGCTGGTGAGAACGGTGACGGCGAGGATGGCCGGCCGCCCCGCACCGCCCTCCGCCTCGGCCGCCCGCCGCGCCGCCTCGATCATCGGCGCGCCGCCGGAGGCGTGGACCGTCAGCATGGCCGGGCGCAGGGCGCAGGCGGAGCGCACGGCCCCGGCCACCGTGTTCGGGATGTCGTGGAACTTCAGGTCGAGGAAGAGCGGCGCGTGCCGGGCGATGCGGGCGACGGCGGCGGGGCCGTGCGCCACGAAGAACTCCAGCCCGAGCTTCAGGCAGCCGACATGCGGGGCGAGGGCCGCGGCCCAGGCCTCCGCCCTCTCCACCGCCCCTGTATCGAGCGCGGCGATGATGCCGGCCCGGCCCGGGCGGGGGATCACGCCGCGCCTCCGAACCCGCCCACCCGGCCGGGCAGGGAAGCAAGCGCCCCCCCGCGCGCGGCGGCCGCGCGCGGGGCGCGCCCGCCGGAGAGGCGCGCGGGGATCAGAGCGCCCCGCCCTTGCGCCCGGCCATGGCGCCGAGGCGCAGCCGGAGCGCGTTGAGCTTGATGAACCCTTGGGCGTCGAACTGGTCGTAGGCGCCCTGGTCCTCCTCGAAGGTCACGTGCTTCATCGAGTAGAGGGAGTTGGGGCTGCGGCGGCCGGTGACGATGGTGTTGCCCTTGTAGAGCTTCAGCCGCACCTCGCCCGTCACGCTCGCCTGGCTGGCATCGGCCATGGCCTGCAGCATCCGGCGCTCCGGGCTGAACCAGAAGCCGTTGTAGATCAGCTCGGCATAGCGCGGCATCAGGCTGTCCTTCAGATGCGCGGCCTCGCGGTCGAGCGTGATGGACTCGATCGCGCGGTGGGCGACATAGAGGATGGTGCCGCCCGGCGTCTCATAGGCGCCGCGGGACTTCATGCCGACGAAGCGGTTCTCGACGAGGTCCAGCCGGCCGATGCCGTTCTCCTTGCCCAGCGCGTTCAGGCGGGTGAGCAGGGCCGCGGGCGACAGGCGCTCGCCGTTGATGCCCACCGCGTCGCCGCGCTCGAACTCGATGACGATCTCCGTCACCTTGTCCGGAGCGTCCACCGGGGAGACGGTGCGCTGCCAGACGATCTCGGGCGGCTCGTCCCAGGGCTCCTCCAGGACCTTGCCCTCGCTGCTGCTGTGCAGGAGGTTCGCGTCCACGCTGAAGGGGCTCTCGCCGCGCTTGTCCTTCGCGATGGGGATCTGGTGCTCCTCGGCGAAGGCGATGAGCCGCGTGCGGGACGTCAGGTCCCATTCGCGCCAGGGGGCGATGACCTTCACCTCGGGCTTGAGGGCGTAGTAGGCGATCTCGAACCGGACCTGGTCGTTGCCCTTGCCCGTGGCGCCGTGGGAGACGGCGTCCGCCCCCACCTGTTCCGCGATCTCGATCTGGCGCTTGGCGATCAGCGGCCGCGCGATGGAGGTGCCGAGCAGGTAGCAGCCCTCGTAGAGCGCGTTCATCCGGAACATCGGGAAGACGAAGTCCCGCGTGAACTCCTCACGCAGGTCGTCCATGAAGATGTTCTCCTCCTTGATGCCGAGGAGGCGGGCCTTGTCCCGGGCCGGGCCGAGCTCCTCGCCCTGGCCGAGATCGGCGGTGAAGGTGACGACCTCCGCGCCATAGGCCGTCTGGAGCCATTTGAGGATGACGGAGGTGTCGAGGCCGCCGGAATAGGCGAGGACAACCTTCTTCACGTCTTTCACACGCATCGCGGGAGGGACCTTCCGGAATTTCTTCGCGGACCGGGGCGCGTGGCGCGAGGGCGTGGCTGGGCGAGCCCTTGCGGGGGCGCTGGCGCGTTCCGCTGTGGGCCGGGTGTGCCGCAGCGGGGCGGCGGGGGCAAGGTGGTCACGGCCATGCGAGGCGGACGAGGCGCGGGATGCGGCGCCGGCCCAGCGCGGCCCGGGCGAGCCAGGAGAGGCTCCCGAGCCTCTGCCGGGCGGCCTCCAGCTCCGCCCTCGTGCGCGGCGCGGGGGGCATGGGGGCCCGGCGGAGGGTTTCGGACAAAAGCGGGTCGGGGAGCAGCCAGGGCGGCCCGTTCAGCGCCGTGCGCAGCCCGAGCTTCCGGATGAGGAGCAGGAGAGGCATCCCGCCGAGGCGCGCGGCCCGGCGCGTGGCGCGACAGATGGCGTACTCGATCCCGCGCAGGGGATGGTTCGGGCCGCACTCGGCAAGGGCTTCGAGGAGGCGGTGCCAGAGGCCGGCATGCGTCAGGCGCCGGAAGAAGCGGGCCACCGTCCCGGGCCGGCCGTAGGCTTCGGGGAGGAGGCGCCAGGGATCGCCCGGGGTGGAGGCGAGGTGGAAGATCGCGTCCATGCGGTGGCGGAGATCGGCGATGCGCCGGCCCTGGGGCGCGCGGGGCAGGACGTAGGGGGCGAGGGCGTGCCACTGGAGGTCGGTGAGCGGCGACCAGGGCCGGGGCGGGGTGAGGCGGGACATGGTGGCTGCACCTCCGCGGTAGGGGGTGCAACCTAGAGGAATACTTTCCTTGTTGTCAAGATCATCCTCGGCGGCCGCCCCCGCGCGGGAGGGCGGCCGCCGCGGGATCAGGCGGCGCGGACCTCCGCGACGAAGCCCTTCACCTCGCCCGTGAGCCCCTCCGCCTGGCGGGACAGCTCGGAGGCGGCGGAGAGGACCTGGGCGGCGGCGGCGCCCGTCTCGTTCGCGCCCTCGCTCACCGCGCCGATGTTCTGCGTCACCGCGCCCGTGGCCTGGGCGGTGTTCTGCACGGTGCGGGCGATCTCGGCGGTGGCCGCGCTCTGCTCCTCCACCGCCGCGGCGATGGTGACGGTGATGGCGCTCACCTCGTCGATCGTCAGCGCGATGCCCCCGATCGCGCTCACCGCCTCCTGGGTCGCGGCCTGGATGCCGGCGATCTGGGCGCCGATCTCCTCCGTCGCCTTGGCGGTCTGCTGGGCGAGGCTCTTCACCTCCGAGGCGACGACCGCGAAGCCCTTGCCCGCATCGCCCGCCCGCGCGGCCTCGATCGTGGCGTTGAGCGCCAGCAGGTTCGTCTGGCCGGCGATGCTGGTGATGAGCTGCACGACCTCGCCGATCCGGCTCGCGCCCTCGGCCAGCACGCGCACGGTGGCGTCGGTCTGGCGCGCGTTGCTCACGGCGCGCTGGGCCACGCCCGAGGCCTGGGTCACCTGGCGGCTGATCTCGGTGATCGAGGCGCTCAGCTCCTCGGCCGCCGAGGCCACGGTCTGCACGCCGTCCCCCGCCTGCTCGGCGGCGGCCAGCACCTCGCCGGCGCGGGTGCTGCCCTGCTCGGCGATGCCCGACATGCTGCGGGCGGTCGCCTCCAGCTCGGTCGAGGCGGAGGAGAGGATGCCGACCATGCCGCTCACCCGCTCCTCGAAGCCGCGCACCAGCGTGTCCACCTGGGCGGCCCGCTTCTCGCGCGCGGCCCGCGCCTCCGCGCTCTCGGCGGCGAGGCGGTCGGCGGCGATCAGGCCCTCGCGGAACATCTCGACCGCGGCGGCCATCGCGCCCACCTCGTCATGCCGGCCGGTGCCGGGGATGGGGGAGGTCTTGTCGCCCGCCTCGAGCTCGCGCATCCGCGCCGAGAGGGCGATGATCGGCCGCGACACGCCGGACTGCATGAGGAGCAGGGCGAGGCCCGCCGAGACCAGCGCGCCGAGGCCGGCGGCGATCAGCAGGTTGCGATAGGTCGCCTGGCTCGCCTCCCCGGTCGCCTCCGCAACCGAGTCCATGCGCTCCTGCAGCCGGTTAAGCTGCGCGATGAGGAAGTCGCGGGCCTCGGCCTGGGCGGGGTTGTAGCGCTCGGTGACGAGGCTGGCCGCCTCCGCGTCGCGGTTCTCCGTCGCGGCCTTGATCACCTCCCCGCTGATCTCCCGGCCGCGGGCGAGGGCCGCGCGGAAGGGGACCAGCTCCGCGGTCAGTTCCGGCATGGCCTTCTCGGCCTTCGCCAGGCGCTCGTCCATCGTGCGCCGCACGCCCATGAGATCCTGGGTGACCTTGGCGATGCGGGCGGGGTCGTCCTCCAGCACCATAAGGGCGAGGAGCCGCGGGGCGTCCGTGTAGGCGGTGTTGGCGCGGGAGAGCCAGATCGTCGCGTCCGCCTCCCGATCGAGCAGGCCACGATAAAGCGCATCGGTCGCGAGGAGGCTTCGCCCGCCGTACCAGGCCGTGCCGAGGCAGGCGAGGAAGGTGAGGGAGAGGGCGATGAGGAGCTTGTGGGCGATCTTCAGGTTGGCGAGGAGGGACATGGTTGGGGACTCGGCGTTGCGTCCGCAAAAGAATGATCCCGTGCCGTAAATGCTGGATTAAGGGCCCCGTCCCGGCCGCGGCTCCCGCCGGCCCCTATCTCCGGTGCCAGGACCTGACGGGGGCCGGCCGTCCCGGCTCCTTGGCCGGTGCAGCGCGGCCGGGGTCCCCGCCTTCAGCGAGGGGGAGGTAGGCCACGCGATTGTCAGTGGACCAATGCCGGGAAATGCAACGAAAGCTGTTCCCGACAATTAAGAACAAACGGCAGCGGCGTGTTGCAGTAACCTGACGGGGAAGGGAGATCGTCTCAAAATGAGAACTATACCATTTTTTCTACGCGATCTCGCTCTCTGGCTTCGTGCGCCCCGCCATTCCCGTCCACTGTGGCGTGAGCGCTGGTAGCGAACACAAGGCTACATTGTATGGCCCTGCCCTTTCTCGCGGGAAGCGGGCGGCCGGGCCGCTTCAGGCAGCCGGGGCTGCCGTCTTCCGGGCGCGCTCGCTCTCGGTCTTGAGCTGGCCGCAGGCGGCCATGATGTCCTTGCCACGCGGGCGGCGGACGGGGGAGGAGAGGCCGGACTCGTTCAGGATGGCCGCGAAGCGCTCGATCCGGGCCCGCTTGGAGGTGGCGTAGGGGCTGCCGGGCCAGGGGTTGAAGGGGATGAGGTTCACCTTCGCCGGCAGGCCGTCGAGCAGGCGGACGAGTTCCCGCGCCTCGGCGTCCGAATCGTTCACCCCGTCGAGCATGACGTACTCGAAGGTGATGCGGCGCGCGTTGCTCGCGCCGGGATAGCGGCGGCAGGCCGCGATTAGCTCCGCGATCGGGTACTTGCGGTTCAGCGGCACGATCTCGTCGCGCAGCTCGTTCGTCACGGCGTGCAGCGAGACGGCGAGGTTCACGCCGAGTTCCGCCCCTGCCCGGTCCATCATCGGCACGACGCCGGAGGTGGAGAGGGTGATGCGGCGGCGGGAGAGGCCGATGCCCTCCCCGTCCATGGCGATCTTCAGCGCTGCGGCCACGGCCTCGTAGTTGTAGAGGGGCTCGCCCATGCCCATGACGACGATGTTCGAGAGCAGCCGCGTCTCCGACTGCGGGCTCGGCCACTCGCCGTAGCTGTCCCGCGCCGCCATGAACTGCCCGACGATCTCGCCGGCCGAGAGGTTGCGCACCAGGCGCTGCGTGCCGGTGTGGCAGAAGCGGCAGGAGAGGGTGCAGCCGACCTGGGTGGAGATGCAGACCGCGCCGCGGTCGTCATCGGGGATGTAGACGGTCTCCACCTGCTGGCCGTCCCGCATGCGGAGGAGCCATTTCCGCGTGCCGTCCGTGCTCGTCTGCTCCGTCGTCACGCCCGGGCGGCCGATGGTGAAGCGCTCGGCCAGCTTCGCCTGCATCGGCCTGGCGATGCTCGACATCTGCGCGAAGTCGCGCGCGCCCTGGTGGTAGATCCAGTGCCAGATCTGCTTCGCCCGGAACGGCTTCTCCCCGAACCCGACGACCGCCTCCGTCAGTTCCTCCCGCGTGAGGCCGACGAGGTCGCGCCGGCCCGATTCGTCCACCTGCGCCGGGGGCGCGAAGATCGCGGACTTGGCCAGGATGCGGGCGCGCTCGCCCTCGGTGAGGGTCTCGGCCGCAATGGGGGCCGCGCTGGGGAGGATGGCGTTCACGGGGTTCCGTTCAGCGGCGCGGCGCGGCGCCGGCGGGGCACTCGCGGGAGATCGCCTCGTAGGCGGCGGTGAAGCCGGCGAGGGGGAAGGTCTCGGTCGTGCTGCGGTTGTTGGCGGCCGGGCTCTTCGCCTCGGCCTCGCGGCCGCCGCGGAAGGCGGCAACGGCGGCGCGGCCGTCGCGGGCGAAGGCGTTGTCCCCGGCGGTGTAGAAGTCGAGCTCGCGGTTGCCGACATCGACCTTCACCTCCGCGTTGCGCGGGAAGGGGCGGCCGATCTTCAGCGCCACCTGGTCCCGCCCCTGCGGGCGGTGGGTGACGGTGAGCAGGGCGTTGTTGCGCCCCTCGATCCGGGTGAAGGCGTAGCAGACCTTGCCGCCGCTCTCCTGATGCGTCGCGGCCGTCCATTCCCCGAAGCTGCCCAGGCGCTGCGGGCCGTTCGAGGCCGCCGCGCCCTGGTTCTGGGCCTGGGCCGGCTGGTTCTGGGCGGCCTGGTTCTGGGCGGGCTGGGCGCGCTGCTGCGCGAGTGCCGGGGCGGCGGCGAGGGACGCCGCGGCGGCGCTGAGCGCTACGGCAGCGCACAGCGCTGCGGGGACGAGGGCATGGCGGATCATGGCCCGCAGATAGTCCTCACCCCGCCCCCGCTTCAACCGTTCTTGCCGCATGCCCGGCCCCCATTCGCCGGAAGGCAGGGGCATCATTCCGGAAGCCGGGCGAAAACGCACCGCGCCTCGCCGCGTTGATCCCCTCTATCGCCTGCAACGAGGAGGAGGACGCTATGGCAGCTCCGGACATCGACGCCACGGAACGCGAGGGCCGCATCATCGTCTCGGGTCACCAGACGGATGTGGGCGAGGCCCTGCGCTCCCACGCGACGGAGCAGGCGACGAGGCTCTCCGCGAAGTACTTCAACGGGGCGGAGGACATCACCATCACCTTCTCCCCCAACAGCAAGGGGGCGGGCTTCGGCTGCAATGTCCGGGTTCATGCCGGGCGCAACCTGTTCTTCGACGGCCATGGGGAGGACCCCCGCAACGCCTACACCGCCTTCTCCATGGCGCTGGAGCGGGTGGCGAAGCAGCTCCGCCGGCAGAAGCGCGCGCTGCGCGAGGACAAGCCGGTCAACGCGACGAAGGAGGGGCTGCTCTAGCCGCCCGCCCTTCCGAAGAGGCCGGACAGGAGGGCGGCGGACGCGAGGGCCAGGGGAGCCGGCACGGGCGGCGCCTCAGGCCTGTCCGGCCGGTGAGAGTCCCAGTGTCTCCGCCGCCAGCCTGCGGGTCAGTTCGCCCGCGGGCATCTCCCGCCCCAGCGCCGCCGTCTGGCCCGCCCAGAGGCTCATGAAGTCGCCCAGCCCGAGCGCCTCCGTGTGGCTCCGCAGCGGGGCCATCGAGCCACCAGCGCCCGGGAAGGCCGGGGCGAGGGGCGAGATCGGGCCGAGCTCCCGCATGGCGCGGTTCAGGATGCCGCGGGCCGGGCGGCCGGTGAAGATGTTGGTCAGGGCCGTCTCGTGCTCCCCCGCCCGGCGCAGCGCCTCGCGGTGGACGGGCGGCACCTTGGCCTCCGGCGTGAACAGGTAGGCGGTGCCGATCTGCACGGCCGAGGCCCCGAGGGCCAGGGCGGCGCGGATGCCCCGCGCGTCGCCGATGCCGCCCGCCGCGATCACCGGCACGCGCACGGCGTCGGCCACCTGCGGCACCAGGGCGAAGGTGCCGAGCTGCGACGTCATGCTCTCCGTCAGGAAGTTGCCGCGATGGCCGCCCGCCTCCAGCCCCATGGCGATCACGGCGTCGCAGCCCCGCTCCTCCAGCCAGCGCGCCTCGGCCACCGTGGTCGCGGAGGAGATGACGCGGGCGCCGGTGCGCCGCACGCGCTCCAGCAGGGAGGGCTCCGGCAGCCCGAAGTGGAAGCTGCACACCGCCGGGCGGACCTCCTCCACGACGGCGCAGAACGCCTCGTCGAAGGGCGCGCGGCCGCTGGCGGGCGGCGGCGCGTCGGGGTCCAGGCCGAATTCGAGGTAGTAGCGCTCCAGCGCCTTGTGCCAGGCCGCCGCGCGGGCCGGGTCCGGCTCCGGCGAGGCGTGGCAGAAGAAGTTGATGTTGAACGGCCGCGACGTGCGGGCCCTGACCCTCTGCACGGCCTCGCGCGCCCCCTCCGGCGTGTACTGGGCGCAGGCCAGCGAGCCGAGGCCGCCCGCCTCGCTCACCGCCGCGGCCATCTCGGGCGTCGTGGGCCCGGACATGGGGGCCTGGACGATGGGTAGCTCGATGCCGAACAGGTCCAGGATGCGGCGGTCCGTCCAGGTCATGCTGGGTTCCTTCGAGGCGACAGGCGGGAATCGAGGGCGGCGCCCGGGGCGAGCATGCCCGAGGCGGTGGGGAGCGATAGGGCAGGGCCCGCCCGGCTGTCGCGCGCCACGGCGGCCAGCCATGCCACCATGGGCGGACGGGCGATCCGCCCGGTCCCGCGGAGAGCGACGAGCAGGCCCGCGAGCCGCGCGGCGCAGCCGCCCTTCGCCGGCACCGCCCGGAGGTCGATGCCGGCGAAGGGCAGGATCACGCCGCCAGCAGCTCGTCCGCCGGCCCGAAGAACTCGTAGTGGATGCGCGAGGCCGGCACACCGAGCCGCGCGAGGCCGCCCGCGAAGATCCGCAGGAACTCGCGCGGGCCGCAGAGGTAGTACTCCGCCTCCCCGACCGGGGTGTTGGCGCGAAGCCAGTCCGGGGTGATCCGGCCGGCCAGGTCGTAGTCGCGCCCCTGCCGGTCCGCCGCGCCCGGGGCCTCGTAGAAGGTCGTGGTGGTGATCCGGCCGCCCGAGGCCGCGGCCAGGTCGCGCGCCTCCGCCCCCAGCGCGTGGGTGGCGCCGGAGAGGGTGCCGTGGACGAACTGCGCGGTCGCGCCGGGGCGGGCGGCGATGGCGTGCATCATGCTCACCAGCGGCGTCTGGCCCACCCCGCCGCTGAGCAGCACGACCGGGCCCTCGGGGCGGTCGGGCAGGAAGAACTCGCCCGCCGGCGCGGCGACCTTCAGCCGGGCGCCCGGCCCGACGGCATCGTGCAGCCAGTTCGAGGCGATGCCCTGCGGCTCGCGCTTCACGGTGATCCGGTAATGCGCGTCATCCGGCGCGGAGGAGATGCTGTAGTTCCGCTTCAGCGGCGGGCGGCCCGGGATTTCCAGCCAGAAGGTCAGGTACTGGCCGGGCCGGTGCCGCAGCACGGCGCCGCCATCGGCCGGGGCGAGGGTGAAGGAGGTGATGATCCCGCTCTCGGCCTTCTTCTCCGTGACGGTGAAGTCCCGCCAGCCGCTCCAGCCGCCGGGGGCGGTGGCGTGCTCGGCGTAGATCTGCTGTTCACGCCCGATCAGCACGTCCGCGAGGAACCAGTAGGCCTCTCCCCAGGCCGCCAGGATCTCGGGCGTCGCCGCCTCGCCCAGCACGTCCTCGATGGCGCCGAGCAGGGCCTCGGCCACGTAGGGGTAGTGCTCGGGCAGGATGTTCAGCCCGACATGCTTCTGCGCGATCCGCTCCACCGCAGCGGAGAGCACGCCGAGATTGTCGATGTTCCGGGCATAGGCGAGCACGGCGCCGGCCAGGGCCTTGGGCTGGGAGCCGGTCTCGCCGTGATGGGACTGGTTGAACAGGTCCCGGATCGACTCGTTCCGGAACATGCGCTCGTACATGCGGCGGGTGATGTCGAGGCCGTGGGCCTCCAGGGCCGGGACCGTGGCCTTCACCACCGAGATCGTGTGGTCGCTGAGCTGGCGGGGCATTCTTTGCCTCTGTAGGTGTACGAACGAGACACCTTATGAAGCCCTGGCGCGAAGATGTAAACGATCTACATCTTTTCCATGCGCCTCACCCTCCACACCGACTACGCCCTGCGCGCCCTGATCTATCTCGGCCTGCGCCGGGAACGCCGCGTCTCCATCCGGGAGATCGCCGAGGCGCACCGCATCTCGGAGAACCACCTGGTGAAGGTGGTGCACAATCTCGGCCGCGGCGGCTTCGTGGAGACGACGCGCGGGAAGGGGGGCGGGCTCCGCCTCGCCCGGCCGCCCGAGGAGATCCGGGTGGGCGATGTCGTGCGCTACGCCGAAGAGGACATGGCCCTCGTCGCCTGCTTCCAGCCGCCGGGCGAGGGCGGGGGCTGCGCGCTGATCGATGCCTGCCGGCTGCAATCCCTGCTGGGCGAGGCGCTGGGCGCCTTCATGGCCGTGCTCGACGCCCGCAGCCTGGCCGACCTGCTGGCCCCGCCCAGCCGCGAGGCCATGGCGGCGCGGCTCGGCCTCGCCCTTTCCCCTCCGCCCGATGGGGCGCCGCCGGTCGCCATGGCCGGCGGGTGACGCGCGGCCGCGCGGCTCGCGCCGGTCTGATGGGGGGCGCCCTCCCCAGCCCCGGCCGCCTCCTCTAGGCTCCGCCCCCTTATCCCGGGCCGCCCGCCGCGGACCGGACCGCAGCCCGGAAGGATCAGCAATGGCCGACGCGCCCGCCTACACGCCGCCGAAGGTCTGGACCCCGAACAAGGAGAGCGGCGGACGCTTCGCCAGCATCAACCGCCCGGTCTCCGGCCCCACGCATGAGAAGGAGCTGCCGGTCGGGCGGCACCCGCTCCAGCTCTACTCCCTCGCCACGCCCAACGGGCAGAAGGTGACGATCCTGCTGGAGGAGCTGCTCGCCCTCGGCCATGCGGGGGCGGAGTACGACGCCTGGCTCATCCGCATCGGCGAGGGGGACCAGTTCGGCAGCGGCTTCGTCGCGGCGAACCCGAACTCGAAGATCCCCGCGCTGGTGGACCGCAGCGGGGCGGAGCCCGTGCGCGTCTTCGAATCCGGCGCGATCCTCACCTATCTCGCGGAGAAGTTCGGCGCCTTCCTGCCCGCCGGCGGCGCGGCGCGGGCCGAGTGCCTGTCCTGGCTGTTCTGGCAGATGGGCAGCGCGCCCTATCTCGGCGGCGGCTTCGGCCATTTCTACGCCTACGCGCCGACGAAGATCGAGTACGCGATCGACCGCTTCGCCATGGAGACGAAGCGCCTGCTCGACGTGCTCGACAAGCGCCTGGGGGAGAGCGAGTACGTGGCGGGGCCGGACTACACGATCGCGGACATGGCGATCTGGCCCTGGTACGGCGGGCTGGCCAAGGGCTGGCTCTACGACGCCGCCGAGTTCCTCTCGGTGCAGGATTACAGGAACGTGCAGCGCTGGGCCGATGCGGTATACGCGCGGCCCGCGGTGAAGCGCGGGCGCATGGTCAACCGCGTCTCCGGCGACCCCGCGAGCCAGCTCCACGAGCGGCATGAGGCAGGCGACTTCGAGACGAGGACGCAGGACAAGCTCGCCCCGCCAGGGTGAGCACCCCGGGGTGAAGTCCCCGGGTGAGCACCCGGGGTGAAGTTCCCGGGGTGAGCCCGCCCGGGCGCGGCCCGGGCGCGCCCTTCTACCCCCGCGGGGCCCCGAGCAGCTTCTCGAACTGGTGGCGGACGGTGCCGTAGCACTCGCAGGCCGCCCCCTCGAGCCCCTCGCGGTCCATGATCCTCATCTGGCCCTGGCCGTAGCGGATGAGCCCGGCCTGCTGGAACAGCCGCGCCGCGAGGGTCACTCCGGGGCGGTGGACGCAGAGCATCATGGCCAGGAATTCCTGGGTCATCGGGAACTCGTCGCCCTCCGCCCGGTCATGCGCGATCAGCAGCCAGCGCGCGAGGCGCTGGTCCAGCGCGTGATTGCCGTTGCAGGCCGCCGTCTGAGCCACCTGCTGCTGGAAGGCCAGGGTGTAGCGGAGCAGGAGCGTCCTGAGGGCCGGGATCTCGTCCAGGGCACGCCGGAACGCGCCCGCCTCCAGCTTCAGCACCGTGCCGGGGCACTGGACCATGGCCTCCACGCTGCTGGTGTCGCTGCCGAGCAGGAGCGGCAGGCCGACCATGCCCTCGCTGCCGACCACCCCGACCTCCGCCGATCGTCCGTCAGCGAGGAGGGCCAGCATCGAGACCCAGCCGGTCTCGGGGAAGTAGACGGCCGTGATCGGCTCGTCCGGCGCCTGGAGGATCTGGCGCACCGGAAAGTCGAACGGCTCGAGCTGCGGCCGGAGGTGGGCAAGGTCCTCGGGCGGCAGGGCGGCGAGCAGGCGGTTGCGCGGCGCCGTGATGGCGGATTGCGGATAGGCCAAGGAAGGCTCCCGGACATGATGTCGGCGGGAGCACAAGGATCTCTCAGCCGCCCGCGCCGAAAACCGCGGCGGGCGATATGCATCATCTGGGGCCGCGCGAGCGCGCGTACAACACGACATCGTGCATGCCGGTGATGCGGGGAGGCGCGCGGCCGCCACCCGCCTGTACGGGACCCGACAGCATGGCCGGGCGGCCTCGGCCAGAAGGCCTGCTTTCACCGAGAGGTCAGGAAGCGGCCATGTCATCCGAGGCCCGGTGCCGCCCTGGACAGGGTGGCGACAGCACCGACTTCCCGGACCGCCCCGGACCCCCCATGGCGCGGCCGGACGGCGCGGCGGAGGGCTGCGGTCCGACCGGCGCGGAGCGGCGGATCGCGGAGCTGGAGGCGGAGAACGGGGCGCTGCGGGCCGAGGCCGAGCGGCTCCGGCGCGTGATGGACAGCGCCACGGACCACGCCATCATCCCCCTCAACCTCGAGGGCAGGATCACCGGCTGGAACGAGGGCGCCCGCGCCATCCTCGGCTACGGCGATGCCGAGATCCTGGGCCGCTCGGGCGAGGTGTTCTTCCCCGCCGAGGACCGGGACAGGGGCGTGTTCGTGCAGGAGCTGTGCCTCGCCCTGGAGAATGGCCGCGCGCCCAACGAGCGCTGGCACCTCCGGCGCGACGGCAGCCGCTTCTGGGCCAGCGGGGCGATGCTGCCGCTGCTGGACGAGGAGGGGCAGCCGGCGGGCTTCCTCAACATCATGCGGGACAACACCGAGGCCCGCGCCGAGGAGGAGCGCCGGGCGTTGCTGCTGGCCGAGATGGGCCACCGGGTGAAGAACACCCTCGCCACGGCCCAGGCGGTCGCCCTCCAGACGCTGCACCGCGCCGGCGTGCCGCCCGGCGTCCAGGCGGCCTTCACCGACCGGCTGATCTGCCTCGCGCGCTCCCACGACCTGCTGCTGCGCGGCGGGTGGGAAGGCGCGGCGCTGGCCGATGTCGTGGAGCGGGCGCTGTCGCCCTATGTCGATGGCGACCGGGCGCGGCTGGGCGGCCCGCCCGTGCGGCTGCCGGCGCATGCGGTGGAGATCCTCGGCCTCGCCTTCCACGAGCTGGCCACCAACGCCGCCAAGTACGGCGCCCTCTCCGTGGCGGAGGGACGGGTGGAGGTCGAGTGGAGCCTGCGGCGGGGCAGGAGCGGCACCCGGCTCGTGGAGATCGGCTGGCGCGAGAGCGGCGGGCCGCCCGTGGCGCCGCCCGCGAGCCGGGGCTTCGGCTCGCGGCTGCTGGAGCGGGGGCTGACGCATGACTTCGGCGGCACGGTGAAGCTCGACTTTCGCCCCGAGGGCCTGGAATGCCGCATCTGCCTGCCGATCGCGCCGGGCAAGGACGGGGGCTGAGGCGGGGAGCGCGGGGCGGAGTGGGGGCTGGCCCGGCCATCGCCGGGCGGCTTCTCCCCGGACCGGTGCCGTCGGTTCGGGGCGGGGCCGCTGCCCGCCCCGCCGGCGGGCGCCTCAACCCCGGAGTTGCGGCAGGACGCGCTCCCCGCAGGCCGCGATGAAGGCGCGCTGGTCGCCGCCGACCTGATGCAGGTCGATGCTCTCGAAGCCGAGCGCGGCGAGGGCGGCAATCCGGTCCGCCACCTCCGCCGGGTCGGCCGAGACGAGCACGGCCCCGCGCATGTCCTCCGGCCTGACGAAGCGGGCGGCGGCCTCGAACTGCGCGGGGGTGCGCAGTTCCCAGTTCACGTCGCCGCCGAGAAGGTTGAAGCGCCAGCCCTCATGGGCCTGACGCAGCGCCTCCTCCTCCGTGCGCGCGAGGCACAGGTCGGCCTTGAGGTAGATCGGCTTCCCCTCGCCGCCGCCGCGCCGGAAGGCCTCGACCGTGCGCGCGAGCGTCCCGGGATCGGTGCCGACGGTGAGCAAGCCGTCCGCCCAGCTTCCGAGCCATTCCGCCGTCCTCTCGCTCGTCGCGGCGCCGACGAGGCGGGTGGGCTGTTCCGGGCGCGACCAGATGCGGGCGTTCACCACGCTCACCCGGCCATGATGCGTGACCGTCTCCCCCGCCAGCAGGGCGCGCATGATCTCGGCCCCCTCGCGCAGCCGGGCGTTGCGCTCCTCCTTCTCGGGCCAGGGCCCGCCCGTCACGGCCTCGTTCATCGCCTGGCCGCTGCCGAGGGCGATCCAGGGCAGGCGGCCCGGGAACATCTGCCCAAGCGTGGCGACGGCCTGCGCCAGCACCGCCGGGCTGTAGCGCCAGCCGCCGGGCACGCTGATGGCGCCGAAGCGCAGCCGCGCCGCGCTCGCCATGGCGGCGCCGAGCCAGGCCCAGGCGAAGCCGGACTGCCCCTGGGAGGGGGACCAGGGCTGGAGGTGGTCGGAGGAGAAGGCGGCGTCGAAGCCGGCGGCCTCGGCCTCCCGGACGAGGGAGAGGAGGTCGCGCGGGGAGAACTGCTCGTGCGAGACGTGGTAGCTGAAAAGGGTCATGGGCTTCCCCTGCTGCGCCCCGGCCGGCGCTGCCGGGCCGCGAAGGGCTGAGCGTCTGTCACGCCGCGGCGTTGCCCGCACCAGCCTATGAGGGGGCCGCGCGCCGGGCGCGGCACGCGGCGCGCGGGGAAGGCGGCGATGCCCGCTTCCGCTCACCGCCCGCTCCCCCTATTCCCCCGCCCATGTCCGACGCGACCGACGCCCAGCTCGCCGCCCAGTACGAGGCGCTTCCCTATCCCGCCCGCGACCCGCGGGACGAGGCGAAGCGGCTGGTGGTGGGCAGCCCCTCGCACCTGCTGGAGGTGGACCACTGGGTCTTCGGGGCGAGGCGCCCGGCCTCGGAGCCGCTGCGCGCGCTGGTGGCCGGGGGCGGCACGGGGGACGGGGCGATCATGCTCGCCCAGCAGTTGGCGTGGGCCGGGCGGCCGGGCGAGGTGGTCTGGCTGGACCGCTCCGGCGCCGCGCGCCGCGTGGCCGAGGCGCGGGCGGCGGCGCGGGGACTGGGGAACATCCGCTTCGTCGAGGGCTCGATCCTCGACCTCCCGGAGATCGGGAAGTTCGACTACGTCGATTGCTGCGGCGTGCTGCACCACCTGCCGGACCCGCTGGCCGGGCTGCGGAGCCTCTCCTCCGTGCTGGCGCCGGGGGGCGGCATGGGGATCATGGTCTATGCCCCGCACGGGCGGACGGGCGTCTACATGCTGCAGGACGCGCTGCGGCTGATCGCCCCGGTGGAGGAGCCGCCGGCCGCGCGGGTGGACCTGGCCAAGCGCGTGATGCGCCACCTGCCCGAGACCGCCTGGCTGCGGAAGAACCCCTGGATCACCGACCACCTTCCCCTGCCGCAGGGGGGCGGCGATCCCGGCCTCTACGACCTCCTGCTGAACCCGCGCGACGTCTCCTTCACCGTGCCGCAGCTCGACGCGCTGGTGCGGGATGCCGGGATGCGGATCACCCTTCTCGTCGAGCCCGTGCGCTACGACCCCGACCCCCTGCTGCCCGACCCCCGGCTGCGCGCGCGCACGGCCGCCATGGGCATGGTCGAGCGCGCCGCCCTGGCCGAGGCGCTGGCGGGGAACATGGGCATCCACATCGCCTATCTCTCCCGCGCGGAGGAGCCCGCCCCGCGCGCCGACTGGGAGGACCCGGACGCCGTGCCCGTGCTGCGCGGGGGCGACGGCGCGACCTGGGCGAAGGGCATCCGGGGCGGCAGCCTGCCGATCACCTATGACGGGCTGAGGATCGCGGTGCCCGTGCCGCCGCTCGCCGCCGCCATCCTCACCCGCATCGACGGGGTGCGGACGCTCGCCGAGATCGCGCGGGCGGTGGAGGAGGGCGGGGCCGCCCCCGCCGCCGTGGCGCGGGACATGGCGGCGCTGCGCGCGGCGATGGAGCCGGTGAACCGCCTCCTCCTCTCCGCTCCCCGCGCCCGATGAGCGGCGCCTCCCGCCCCCCGTCCCGCCCGGCCATCGTCATCTTCGGCGCCGCCGTGCGCCCGGACAGCCGCCCGAGCGAGACGATGCGCCGGCGCGTGACGGCCGCGGTGGAGCTGGGGGAGATGCTGGGCGGGAACGCGCTCTTCGTGCCCACGGGCGGGGAGGGAAGGCACGGGCCGGCGGAATCGGCCGTGATGGCGAAGCTGCTGCGGGACTGGGGGATCGATCCCGACCGCATCCTGGAGGAGCCGACGGGCACCGACACCCTCTCCTCCGCCCGCGCCGTGGCCGCGCTGCTGCGGGGATGGGAGGGGCGGGTCCACCCGGTCTCCTCGGGCTACCACCTGCCGCGCTGCGGGCTGCTGCTGCGGCTCATGGGGCTGCGGCTCGGGCGCGGGCGCGCGGCCCATGCCGGGCCCGGCTTCGCCGAGTGGCGCTGGCGGCTGCGGGAGATGCCCGCGCTGCCCTATGACGCGGCGCTCGCCCTGTGGCACCGGGCGCGGGGGCGGCGGCGGCCCCAGGGGTGAGGCGTTGCCTCCCCCTGACCCCCCTACACCGGGGAGCCAGCGGGCTCCCCGGACCCCGCGTCGGGGCTGCCGCGGATACGATGATCGAAGGGTAGACTCTGGGCAGCACGGGCTGCGGTGACAGTCGCCTGAGATCACGGACCTCAGGCGCGCTGCCAGCGTAACCGCCGAACAGATGGTGGGGTCCGGGGAGCCTCCAGGCTCCCCGGTGGAGGGGCAGGGGGAGGCGTCGCCTCCCCCGGGGCAACCCGCGCCGCGCGTGGCGCGGGAGAGGGCCTCAGCTCTCCTCGTCTTCCCCGGTCTCGACGCCGATCTCCTCGCCGAGATCCTCGTCCTCGTCCAGGTCGTCCGTGTCCTCCGCCACGTCGGCGTCGGCGTCGTCCACCTCAACCTCATCCGTGTCGGCGCCCTCCACCGCGGCGGGGCGCTTGCGGACCTTCTCCTCCGGCAGCGGGGCGGCCGCGCGGCGGGCGCGGGGCTGCTCGGCGGGCTGCTCGGTGCCGCATTTCGGGCAGACGGCAGGGTTCTTGGTCAGGTCGTAGAAGCGGGCACCGCAGGCGACGCAGGTCCGCTTGAGGCCGAGTTCGGCAAGGGCCATCAGGGAAGCCTCGAAGGGGTCCGGGCGGGCCGCGGACCGGGGGTGTGCGAAAGGGCGGCGCCGATTGCCATGGGGGGCGGGGCGTGTCAAACGCCGCGGCACCTCTTTCCTGACGCAAGGGCTGCCGATGCCCCATCTCCCCGCGCCGACGGCGCCCCATCCGGGCGCGGCGCCCGCGCCGGCCCCCATGCGCTCCGCCGCGCCGGGCCGGGGCCTGAAGGGGCGGATCGGCGTTCCCGGCGACAAGTCCGTCTCCCACCGCGCGCTGATGTTCGGGGCGCTCGCGGTCGGCACCACCGAGATCACGGGGCTGCTGGAGGGGGAGGACGTGCTCCGCACCGCCGCCGCCATGCGGGCGCTCGGCGCCGAGGTGGAGCGGCTGGGGGAGGGCCACTGGCGCGTCGCGGGCCGCGGCGTGGGCGGGCTGGTCGAGCCGGCCGACGTGCTGGACATGGGCAATTCCGGCACCGCCGCGCGGCTGATCTGCGGCCTCCTGGCCGGGCACCCCCTCTTCGCCGTGCTGACGGGCGACGCCTCCCTCCGGCGCCGCCCGATGCGGCGGGTGACGGAGCCGCTGCTGGCGACCGGCGCGCGCTTCACCGGCCGCGCGGGCGGGCGCCTGCCGCTGGCGGTGGAGGGGGCGGCCGAGCCCATGCCGCTCGACTACGAGGTTCCCGTGCCCTCCGCCCAGGTGAAGTCGGCCCTGCTGCTGGCCGGGCTCTGCGCCCGCGGCACCACGCGGGTGACCGAGCGCGAGGCGACCCGCGACCACACGGAGAACATGCTGCGCCATTTCGGCGCGACCGTGCGCGTGGCGGCAGAGGGCAACCGCCGGGTGATCGAGCTGGAGGGGCAGCCGGAGCTGCGCGCCGCCCCCGTGGCCGTGCCCGCCGACCCGTCCTCGGCCGCCTTCCCGCTCGTGGCCGCCCTCCTCGTGCCGGGATCGGAGGTGACGGTGGCGGGCGTCGGGCTGAACCCCCTCCGCACCGGGCTGTTCGACACGCTGCGCGAGATGGGGGGCGGCCTCTCCGTCACGAATGCGCGGGTGGAGGGCGGGGAGCCCGTGGGGGACCTCACGGCCAGCTTCTCCGCCCTGCGAGGGGTGGACGTGCCGGCCTCACGCGCGCCCTCCATGATCGACGAGTATCCCGTGCTGGCGGTGGCCGCCGCCTTCGCGCGCGGGACCAGCCGCTTCCGGGGCCTGGCGGAGTTGCGGGTGAAGGAGAGCGACCGGCTGGCCGCGACCGTCGCCCTGCTCGCCGCGAACGGCGTGCGGGCGGAGGTGGAGGGCGACGACCTCATCATCGCGCGCGACGGCGCCCCCGCCCCCGGCGGCGGGACGGTGGAGACCCATATGGACCACCGCATCGCCATGTCGGCCCTGGTGATGGGGCTGGCCTCGACGCGGCCGGTGGCAGTTGACGACACCGGCTTCATCGACACCTCCTTCCCCGGCTTCACCGGCCTGATGAACGGGCTGGCCGGCGGGCCGGCCATCGCCGCGCCGCCGTCAGGGTTGAGGGAGTAGGGCATGAGCGAGAGCGCCCCCGGAGCCACCCCACCCGAGGGGCTGACCGAGCCCGTCGTCATCGCGGTGGACGGGCCGGCGGCCGCGGGCAAGGGCACGCTGGCCCGGCGCCTCGCGGCCGAGCTGGGCCTGCCCTATCTCGACACCGGCCTGCTCTACCGCGCCGTCGCCCGCCGCGTGCTGCTGGAGGGCGGCCTGCCGACCGACCCCGCCGCCGCCGAGGCCGCCGCCCGCGCCCTCACCCCCGCCGACCTGGAGCGCACCGACCTCCGCGGCCCCGATGTGGACCAGGGCGCGAGCCAGGTGGCCGCCCAGCCCGCCGTGCGCGCGGCGCTGCTCGACTTCCAGCGCGGCTTCGCCGCCCGCCACGGCGGAGTGATGGACGGGCGCGACATCGGCACGGTGGTCTGCCCCGATGCCCGGGTGAAGCTCTTCGTCACCGCCTCGCCCGAGGCCCGCGCCCGCCGCCGCTGGCTGGAGCGGCAGGCGCGCGGCGAGGCGATCCCGCTGGAGGAGGTGGCGGCCGAGATGGCCGTGCGCGACGCCCGCGACGCCGCCCGCGACGTGGCCCCCATGCGCCCGGCCGAGGACGCGGCCCTGCTGGACACGACGGCGCTGGACGCGGAGGCGGCCTTCGGGGAGGCGATGACGCTCGTGCAGGCGAAGCTGGGGGTCTAGAGCGGTTTCCGTTCGCCGTGGCTCACGGCAACCGCTCTAGCATGTTGTCTGAAAAGCCGATTCACCCATCCCGGTGATCCCACCGGAACGGGATCGGCTCTAGGGCCTGCCCGCCCCCTCTAGCCCGGCAGGTCCCCGGGGCTTTCCTCGGCCGGGTGGCCTTCCTCCCGCAGGTCCCTGCGGATGCGCCGGAGCTGGTCCGCCACGAGGCTCAGGGCGAGGTTGGCCCGCTCGGGATTCCCCTCGTGCAGGGCGTGGCGGCACTCGTCGAGCGGCCCGGAGAGCACGTCGAGGATGGCGTCCGCCGCCCGGCTCGCTGCGTCATGCGCCATGGTTCAGGACGGAACCCCTGGGGCCGCGGCCTGGACGGGCGCCATCGGCTCCTCCTCCAGGTCGCTGGACCAGATGTGGAGCACCCCGGTCACGGCCGAGCGGGAGCGGAGCTTCTGGAGGGCGGCGAGCATGATCCGGTCCTGCATATGGACGAACTGTGCCAGCAGCGCGCCGGGGAGACCCGTCCGGCACCCGCTCGCATCCTGGATGGCCGCCCGGGAGACCGAGCACGCGACGGCCTCGCCCTGGTTCTCGACCTCGAACAGCACGCAGCCCTGGCCCGAGCGCGGCGCGGCGAGGATGATCTTGCCTGCCTCGGTCACGGCGTCATCAGGCCAGCGAGGATGAGCACCGCGAGCGCACCGCCCAGCAGGCCGAGCACCGGCAGCGTGTTCACGGCGAAGGCACGCTTCGCGGCGCGCAGCCAGTGGAGGATCGGTATGGCGGCCTGTGACGTCTGGAACATCGATCAACCTAGCACGCGCCGGGCCAGCGCGGGCGCATGTTGGACGCACGTTACCGGCATGAGGCGCCGGGCATGGAGCGGGGAGCCGCGCCCGGTCGCGCTTTCGTGCCTTGTCATGCTGCAGTGCAGCACAACCTGTCCGGACGGGATTGGGGAGGATCAACAGTGAGGATCCAACCCATGTTCGAAGCCGTCTTCCTCTCCTCCATCGCCCTGCTCGCCGTCGCCCAGGTCGCGACCCGCCGTGCCCTGGACAGGTCGCCCGGTCTGTCCCGCATGCTCCATCGAGCCCCGGCGGAGTGAGCCCGGGGGCCTCCCCGGCCTCAGCATCCCAGGTTCCGTCGGGCGCGCGGGCGGGCGCGCGGGCGATCGTGGCCGCCGGGGCGCGCCGCGGCCCTGGCGCCCCCGGGCCCACGCGGCCCTTGCGATTTCCCGCCTCCCCGGGATAAAAGCACCCTCGCGGCCGGGGGTTCTGCTCCCGGCCGCGCACCCGTATCAGGGGTGCATCCCCCATGGGCCCGGGCATCCCGGGCAAGACGTGCCATCCCGGCCAGCCAGGACACCTCGGAAGAGGGGGCGGCCCGGCGGATGGGGCGCAGACCCCCGGCGGTGCCCTTCGCGCCGCCTCTCAGGAACACATCGCTACATGGCTTCTGCCACCACCCTCGACCGCGGCGCTGCCGCCGGCGAGGACTTCGCCTCCCTCCTCGACGCCACGCTGGGCGCCGACACCGGCTTCGCCGGCTCGGTCGTCACGGGCAAGGTGATCCGCATCGACGACGACGTCGCGGTCGTCGATGTCGGCCTCAAGAGCGAGGGGCGCGTGCCGCTTCGCGAGTTCGCTCCCCAGGGCCAGAAGCCCGAGGTGAAGCCGGGCGACCTGATCGAGCTCTTCGTCGAGCGCTACGAGGACCGTGACGGCTCCATCGTGCTCTCGCGCGAGAAGGCCCGCCGCGAGGAGGCCTGGACCAACCTGGAGAAGCAGTTCCAGGCCGGCGTCCGCGTCAACGGCGTGATCTTCGGCCGCGTGAAGGGCGGCTTCACCGTCGACCTCGGCGGCGCGGTGGCCTTCCTTCCCGGCTCCCAGGTCGATATCCGCCCCGTGCGCGATGTCGGGCCGCTGATGGGCTCGCCCCAGCCCTTCCAGATCCTGAAGATGGACCGCGCCCGCGGGAACATCGTGGTGTCGCGCCGCGCCGTTCTCGAGGAGACGCGCGCCGAGCAGCGCTCCGAGCTGATCCAGGGCCTCAAGGAAGGCATGGTGCTCGACGGCGTGGTGAAGAACATCACCGACTACGGCGCCTTCGTGGACCTCGGCGGCGTCGATGGCCTGCTGCACGTGACCGACATCGCCTGGCGCCGCATCAACCACCCGAGCGAGGCCCTGACCATCGGCCAGCCCGTGAAGGTGCAGGTGATCCGCTTCAACCCGGAGACCCAGCGCATCAGCCTCGGCATGAAGCAGCTGATGGCCGATCCGTGGGAGGGCGTGGCCGCCAAGTACCCCGTGCAGGGCAAGTTCTCCGGCCGCGTGACGAACATCACCGACTACGGCGCCTTCGTGGAGCTGGAGCCGGGCGTCGAGGGCCTCGTCCATGTGAGCGAGATGTCCTGGACGAAGAAGAACGTCCATCCTGGCAAGATCGTCGCCACTTCGCAGGAAGTGGAGGTGGTGATCCTCGACGTGGACGAGCCGAAGCGCCGCATCTCGCTCGGCCTGAAGCAGGCCCAGGGCAATCCCTGGGAGGTCTTCATGGAGCAGAACCCGCCCGGCACGATCGTCGAGGGCGAGATCCGCAACATCACCGAGTTCGGTCTCTTCGTGGGCCTGGCCCCGGAGATCGACGGCATGGTCCACATGTCCGACCTGTCGTGGGACCTGTCGCCGGAGCAGGCGATGGCGAACTACAACAAGGGCGACACCGTCAAGGCCAAGGTGCTCGACATCGATATCGAGAAGGAGCGCATCTCCCTCGGCATCAAGCAGCTCGAGGCCGACCCGGCCGCCGAGGTGCTGGATCGCGTCCGCAAGGGCGAGGTCGTGACCTGCGTCGTGACGAAGGTCGAGGCCAACGGCATCGAGGTGAAGGTCGATGAGGTCCTCACCGGCTTCATCCGCCGCGCCGAGCTGGCCCGCGACCGCAACGACCAGCGGCCCGAGAAGTTCGCGATCGGCGAGAAGGTCGATGCGAAGGTGACGGCCGTGGACCGCGCCGCCCGCCGCCTGGCCCTGACGATCAAGGGCAAGGAGATCGAGGAGGAGCGCGAGGCGGTGAAGGAGTTCGGCACCTCCGACAGCGGCGCCTCGCTGGGCGACATCCTCGGCGCGGCCATCCGCCGCCGGAACCTGTCCTCGGACGAGTGATCCTCCCGGCCCGCAAGGGCCAGGAGAAAGAGAGAGAGGGCCGTCCCGTTCGGGGCGGCCCTTTTTCGTTGAGCGCCCCCGGCGCGGGCCCCCGGCGCGGGAGGGTGAAGGTCCGCCCGGTGCCGGGACGCCGGGAGGGGGTTGGCGAGGAAGGCGCGCCGATTCCTGGCGGCGCGGGGCGGGCCCCTCCCTGCCCCTGCCACGCCCGCGGCCCACGAGTTCGCCACGAGAGGTCAGGCGGCTGCGCCATCCCGGTTCCGCGGAAGGGGGCGGGTGCCCGGTGGCGGCACCCACCCGGCGTGGCGGCGAAAGAAAAGGGC
Source organism: Muricoccus pecuniae (assembly GCF_014199205.1). Lineage (GTDB taxonomy): Bacteria > Pseudomonadota > Alphaproteobacteria > Acetobacterales > Acetobacteraceae > Roseomonas > Roseomonas pecuniae. Next base: position 181,316 of record NZ_JACIJD010000009.1, read on the forward strand.
CGCCCCCGACGGGACGGCCCTCTGCCTCTCGGCCTTTCCGCCCGTCCTCAGGCCTTGAGGACGGGGAGGGAACCTGCCCCGTCCCGCACCGGGGCGGCCGGGCCGCGGCGGCCCCGCGCGACGCCGGTGAAGAGCAGCATCGTCACCGGGTTGCGGGAGACGACCGCGTGGAAGCCGAGCGACAGGGCGAGGGTGGCGGGGACGATGATCGCGAATTCGAGCAGGACGGGCAGGTCCAGCCGGGCGAAGCCCGCGCCGAGGAACACCACGAAGACGAGGTGGACGAGGTAGATCGTCATCGAGGCGTCCACGAGCCGGCGGCCCCAGCGCGTCGAGCGGTCGAACCAGCGCAGCGCCACGTAGAGCACGATCCGCGCCCAGAAGAGGCCCGCCATGGGGGAGAGGAAGAAGCTCAGCGCGCGGAAGAGCGTCTCCTCCCGGTAGCGGATCGCCACCAGCACCGCCGTGGAGGCCAGGGCCACCGCCACGGTCCACAGGTCCGCCGAGGCGAAGCGCCCGATCAGGTCCCGCCGCGCGGCCAGGAGGCAGCCCATTGCGAAGGCGGGAAAGAGGGAGACCATCTCGCTGAGATAGAGTGAGTCCCAGAGGATGAAGGTGAGGCCGAGGGCCTTCAGAACCGCCACGCCGAGCACGGTGACGAGGCCGGCCGCCATGGTGGTGAGGGTGAAGCTCGCCCCGCTCGACAGGATGATGTCGGCCGCCGAGGCCGCGTCCCGCATGATCGACCGCCGCCGCCACAGGCTGCAGGCCCAGGCGAAGGCGCCGTAATAGGCGATGAGGAAGACGAGGAACCAGACATGCACGATCCAGTGCTCGCCCGGCCGGGCTAGCTGGGCCAGCCAGTTCGCCATCACCTGGTCGTCGGCGCCCATGTTGAGCGCGTGGGCCAGCATGATGAGGGGGTTGAGCAGCAGCATCGTGGCGGCCAGCGGGATGCCGAGCTGGATCGCGCGGTTGCGCCACCACGGCCCCGGCCTCTCGCGGTCGATGAACATCATCGCGAAGAAGCCGGCCAGCACGAAGAAGCCGGGCATGCGGAAGGTGTTGAGGACCTCCGCGAAGAGGGTGAGGGGGGTGGAGACCGGGCCCGCCTTCACGATCCAGGGGTAGTCCATATAGGCCAGGGCGGCATGGTAGGGGATGCCGAGCAGCATCAGCCCCGTCCGCGCCTGGTCGAGGAAGAACAGGCGGGACTGGCCGGCCGGCCTCGCCTCGGGCATGCGGGGCGGGATGGCGGAGAGCTCGCCCAGGCTCATCCGCTCCCATCCCTCGGGCACGAAGCCCAGCCGCTCCTCCACCAGGAGGGAGGCGTTGATGAAGTTGAGGGAGTCGCCGCCCGCCGAGGAGAAGGAATCCTCCGCCTTGAGGCCGGGCTGGCCGAGCAGCTCGGCGAAGGCGTCCTGCAGGGAGAGGTGGCCGGCGGGCAGGCCGGTATCGGTGGCGGCGAAGCTGCCGCGCAGCCCGGCATAGTCGATCTTGCCCGAGGCGAGGCGCGGCAGCTCGGAGAGCTGGAGCACCCGCACGCTCGCGGGGGAGACGGGATAGCGGCCGAGCACGGCCTCCAGCACCGCCTCCGTCCGTGCGGGGGCGACGACGGCGATCTGCAGCCCGTCGTCATTGCCCGTGGCCGCGGCCTCGATCCCGGCCGCGCGCAGCAGGGCCTCGACATCGTCCAGCCCGATGCGGAGGCCGAAGGGCTTGATGAAGCGGCTCTTGCGCCCGGTGATGGTGAAGAGCCCCTCCGTGCCGAGCACGGCGAGGTCCCCCGTGCGCAGCTCCGTCAGCTCCGCGCCGCGGGCGAGGTCCTCCCGCTGGGTGGCGTAGCCCATCATCACGTTCGGGCCGGAATAGACGAGTTCCCCCTCCACCCCCGGCGCCTCGATGCGCCGGCCGCGCTCGTCCAGCAGGGTGATCCGCCCGCCCGGCACGGGCAGGCCGATCGCGCCGGGATGCTGGCGGAGCAGGGCGGGCGGGACATAGGCGATGCGCGGGGCGGCCTCGGTCTGGCCGTACATGACGTAGAAGCGGCGCCCCTCGCCTTCGGCGAAATCGGCGAAGCGCAGCACCCGCTCCTCCGGCAGCCGCCCGCCGGCCTGGGTGAAGTAGCGCAGCGAGGGCGGCGCGGGGCGGGAGAGGAAGCCCGAGCGCTCCAGCAGGGCAAAGCTGTGGGGCACGCCGGCGAAGCTCGTCGCCCCATGCGCCTCGAAGCAGGCCCAGAAGGCGGGCTCGGCGACGGAATCCTCGTTCAGGATCAGCGCGTGCCCCGTCGCGAGGTGCGAGTTGATGACGGACATGCCGTAGGAATAGTGGAAGGGCAGGGTGGTGATGGCCCGCTCGCCCGGGGCGAGCTCCAGGTATTCCGCGATGGCGAGCGCGTTGGAGCGGACATTCTCCACGGAGAGGCGGACGAGCTTCGGCTCGCCCGTGGAGCCGGAGGTGGCGAGCAGGACGGAGAGGTCGGGATGCAGCCCGCCCGCCGGGACGCCGCCGGCCAGGGCGCGCCAGCCCTCTCCCGCATGCAGGAAGTCCGGCCGGAAGCGCGCGAGCAGGGGGGAGTTCTCCTCGGCCTCGCCGAGGAGGAGCACGGCATGGCCCCCGCGCAGCGCGCCGACATAGGCGGCCAGCGCCCCCAGCCCGTTCGCCGCCCGAAGGGCGACGAGGCAGCGCTGCCGGGGCAGGGCCGCGCATTCCGCATCGGCCAGGGCGGCGAATTCGGCATGGGACCAGGGGCGGCCGGTCTCGTCGATGACGGCGAGGGCGTCCCCATGGCTCTCGAGCGCGTCGAAGAGGCCGCGCAGCCTCTCCATCGTGCCGTCCGGTTGTGTCCCGACCATCCCAACTCCTCCGGACCTACAACCCGCTCGATATGAACAAGCCCGGTCTTTCTTCTTCCCAGGCTAATGCCGCCATTATTTCCCAATTTGGAGACGCGATTGGTGAATAGGTTGTGATGTTAACATTATATAAGAATTCAGAAAACTCGATCTCCAGTCATGTAATTGAGACACCCTCCCTGCGTGCCCTGCCCGCCCCGTGCTCCGCGATGGCCCCGCCTTGACCGCGGCCCCGAGCATGCCGACCTTCCCCCGCGACACCCCCATTCACGGGACGCAGGACGAGATGAGCGAGAACACCAAGGCCGTCAGCGACGAGACCTTCCAGACGGACGTGCTCCAGGCCCCCGGCCCCGTGCTGGTGGACTTCTGGGCGGAGTGGTGCGGCCCCTGCCGCATGGTGGGCCCGATCCTCGACGAGATCGGCAAGGATTATGCGGGCAAGCTGACGGTCGCGAAGGTGAACATCGACGAGAACCCGATGACGCCGAACCAGTACGCCGTGCGCGGCATCCCCACCATGATCCTGTTCAAGGACGGCAAGCCCGTGGACATGAAGGTGGGCGCCATGCCCCGCGGCCAGCTCCGGGCCTGGGTGGACCAGGCGCTCGGGGCCTGAGCCGCTTGGCCGGCGCGCGCTCCCTCGCCCTCCTCCTGGGGTGGGGGCTGGCCGCCTGTGCCGCTCCCGTCGCCTCGCAGGAGGTGGTGCGGAGCGAGCGCGCCGCCTTCCGCGTGCGGGACTTCGCCACCGGGCTCGACCGTCCCTGGGGCGCCGCCTTCCTGCCGGACGGGCGGCTGCTGGTGACGGAGCGGCCCGGGCGGCTGCGGATCGTCGGGCGGGACGGGGCGGTCTCGCCCCCGCTGCCCGGCGTGCCGGAGGTTGTGGCCGCCGGCCAGGGCGGGCTGCTGGACGTGGCGCTGGCCCCTGACTTCGCCGCCACGCGCGAGGTCTATCTCTGCCACTCCGCCCCCGCCGGCGGCGGGGCGTTGACGCGGCTGTCGCGCGCGACCCTCTCGGCCGATGCCACCCGGCTGGAGGGCACGCGGGCGCTGCTGGACGCGGCGCCGGCCCAGTCCTCCGGACGGAACCACTTCGGCTGCCGCATCGCCTTCGGGCGGGACGGCAAGCTCTTTCTCTCCACCGGCGACCGCTACAACGACAAGGAGCGGGCGCAGCGCCTGGGCGACCTCGCGGGCAAGGTGCTGCGGCTGGAGCGGGACGGACGGCCGGCGGAGGGCAACCCCTTCCTCGGGCGCACGGGCGCGCGGCCGGAAATCTTCTCCTATGGCCATCGCAACCCCCAGGGGCTGGCGGTGAACCCCGCCACGGGCTCGCTGATCGAGATCGAGTTCGGCGCGCGCGGCGGCGACGAGGTGAACCTCCTGCGCGCCGGCGCGAATTACGGCTGGCCCCTCGTCTCCTACGGCACGGATTACGACGGCAGCGCGATCGGCACGGGCAAGGCGAGCGCGCCGGGGATCGAGGAGCCGCTGCGCCACTGGACCCCGGCGGTGAGTCCGTCGGGCGGGAACTTCCTCACCGGCGATGCCTTTCCCGGCTGGAAGGGGAACCTCTTCCTCGCGGCGCTTCGGCCCCCCGGGCTGGTGCGGCTGACGATGGAGGGGGACCGCATCCTGGGGGAGGAACGGCTTCTCTGGGGGCGCACGCGCTTCCGGCAGGTGCTCGGCGGGCCGGACGGGCTGCTCTACGTCCTGACGGACGAGGATCGCGGCCGGGTGCTGCGGCTGGAGCCGGCGGAATGAGCGGGCTGCTGGACCTCTCGGCGCCGCTCCCCGGGGGCGGGGCGCAGCCGCTCTCGGATTACCGTGGCAAGGTGCTGCTGGTCGTCAACACGGCCAGCCGCTGCGGCTTCACCCCGCAATACGAGGGGCTGGAGGCCCTGCGGCGGCGCTTCGGGCCGCGCGGCTTCGAGGTGCTGGCCTTTCCCTGCAACCAGTTCGGCAAGCAGGAGCCGGGCGACGCGGCGGAGATCGCCAACTTCTGCACCACGAAATACGACGTCACCTTCCCCGTCTTCGCCAAGGTGGAGGTGAACGGGGCCGGGGCGGAGCCGGTGTTCCGGCTGCTGAAGAAGGCGGCGCCGGGCGCGCTCGGGACGGAGGCGGTGAAGTGGAACTTCACCAAGTTCCTCGTGGACCGCGAGGGGCGGGTGGTGGCGCGCTACGCGCCGGCCACCGCGCCGGAGAAGCTGGCGGGGGAGATCGAGCGCCTGCTCGGCGCCTGAGGCCCCCGCCTGTTCCCTCAGCCCAGCCGGCCGCCCGGGCGCGGGACGGAGAGGACGAAGAGGCGGTGGTTCGCGATGTCGATGTTGCGGCGCGCCTTCTCGTTCCACACGCGGTCGGCCGTCTTCACGTCGTGATAGGGGCCGTAGCTCTCCTCCGTGCCGGGCTCCAGCTCGGAGAAGGAGGCGTCGGTGAAGATGCCGCCCCAGATGAAGTGGAGCTGGGGATAGGTGTTGTCGGGCATGGACCTCGGCTCGGCTGGTGATGCGTCGCAGCACATAGCGCCGCGGGGGTGATTCCCCAAGCCCGGGGCGGGTTCCGCGGCCCCGTTCGTTCCCCTTTCGTGCTTGCCCGCGGGCCGGGATGACCCCATATCCCGGAACCATCCGGAGGCGTGACGTGGAGCTGCGCGAGAAGCTCGAGATCCTGGCCGATGCGGCGAAGTACGACGCCTCCTGCGCCTCCTCCGGCACGGAGAAGCGGGACAGCCGGGAGGGCGGGCTCGGCAGCACCGAGGGCATGGGGATCTGCCACGCCTACGCGCCGGACGGCCGCTGCATCTCGCTGCTGAAGGTGCTGCTGACGAATGCCTGCGTCTTCGACTGCGCCTACTGCATCAACCGCGCCTCCTCCAACGTGCGGCGGGCGCGCTTCTCCGTGCGGGAGATCGTGAACCTCACGCTCGACTTCTACCGCCGGAACTACATCGAGGGGCTGTTCCTCTCCTCCGGCATCATCCGCTCCCCCGACTACACGATGGAGCAGCTCGTCCGCGTGGCGCGGGAGCTGCGGGAGACGCACGGCTTCCGCGGCTACATCCACCTCAAGACCATCCCCGACGCCGACCCCGCCCTGCTGGCCGAGGCCGGGCGCCACGCCGACCGCCTCTCGATCAACGTGGAGCTGCCGGCGGCCGAGAGCCTGAAGGCGCTCGCGCCGGAGAAGGACGGGGCGCGCATCCGGGTCGCCATGGCCGGGCTGCGCTCGCGCATCGAGGAGGCGAAGGAGGCGCGGGCGGAGGCGGCGAAGGTGAGGGTGGCGATGTCGGGCGGCCCGCGCGCCGCGGCCCCCCGCTTCGCGCCCGCCGGGCAGTCCACCCAGATGATCGTCGGCGCCGATGCCTCGACCGACGAGACCGTGCTGAACACGAGCGCGACGCTCTACGGCTCCTACCGCCTCAGGCGCGTCTACTTCTCCGCCTACTCGCCCATCCCCGACGCCGCCGCCATCCTGCCGCCCGTGGCCCCGCCGCTGGTGCGGGAGCACCGGCTCTACCAGGCGGACTGGCTGCTGCGCTTCTACGGCTTCAGCGCCGCCGAGGTGATCTCGGGCGGGGAGGGCGGGATGCTCGACCTGGAGCTGGACCCCAAGCTCGCCTGGGCGCTGAAGAACCGCTGGATCTTCCCGCTGGACGTGAACCGGGTGGATCGCGAGGCGCTGCTGCGCGTACCCGGCCTCGGCGCGAAGACGGTGGAGAAGATCCTGTCGGCCCGTCGCGTGCGGTCGTTCCGCATGGCCGACCTCGCCCGCCTCCGGGTGAATCTGAGGAAGGTCGCGCCCTTCATCACGGCCGCCGACCACCGCCCCCGCGCCGGGCTGCTCGACCGCGCCGACCTGCGCGGGCTGCTGCTGCCGGAAGGAGGGCTGGCGGAGCGGGCGGGGCTGCTGCCCCTCGGCCTGCCCTCCCGCCCGGTGCAACTGCCGCTCTTCGGCGCCGCGTGAGGGGCGGTGCCGCGAGAGGGGGGCACGGGCCGCCGGGCCCGCGCCCCGTTCCGCCGGGGCTGGAGCGTTTTCCGTTCGCCTTGGCTCACGGAAAACGCTCCAGACCTCTGTCGAGCGAGCAAATCTCCCCTTCCGGTGACGCGGCCCGTTCGGGGTTTGCTCTAGTAGCGGCGGCGGACGCGCCGGCCGTCCTCGCGGCCCTGGAGGTAGGCGCGGTCCTGCGCCCGCTGGGACTGCTCGTAGAGATAGCCCGCGCCCGCGCCGACGCCGCCGCCGAGCAGCGCGCCCCATCCGGCATTGCCGGAGAAGGAGCCGGCGAGGCCGCCGAGCGCCGCGCCGCCGAGGGCGCCGACGCCGAGGTTGCGCTCGCTGCGGGTCGCGTCGGCGCAGGCGCCGAGGGACAGGGCGGCGAGCAGGGGAAGGGAGAGGCGGGCGGCGCGAAGGGTCATGGTCGTCCTCATCTCAGCGGGAAGTGCGGGCGCCGCGCGCCGCGGGCTGGGCGGGGCAGGGATAGGTGGCCTGGGCCCAGCGGAGCAGGCCGTCGGCCGCGGGCTCACTCCCGTATTGCGGGTTCCCCTTCGCCCAGTTCGCGAAGGCGATGGCCGATTGCGCCACGCTCGGCGCCGGGCTGGGCGGGCAGAAGAGCGGCGGCACGCGCCCGCCCGCGGGATGCAGCATCGCGTGGTAGTGGCCGATGGCCGTCACGTAGCCCTGGCAGTAGGCGATGGCTTCCAGCCGCTGCACGCCGGTGGTGCCGGGCAGGCAGATCGCCGCGAGGTCCGCTGTGGTGGACACGGCAGTGGGCGCCGCCTGGCCTGGCGAGGCCTGGCTTGGCGTCGTCTGACTGGGCGTCGTCTGACTGGGCGTCACCTGGGCTCGGGCGCCCGGCGCCGCGGCGAGAAGCGCGACGATGGGCAGGGCCGCGAGGGCGGCGCCGTGGATGTTTCGCATGGGTCTGATGTCTCCCCTGACCGGCCCCGGGCCCTGGCGGCGCACCGCCCCGGCCCGGGGGCGCCCGTGTTGTCGGCGCAGGGCGCGGGGGACCGCAACCCGGCCTTGCCGCGATCCTCATCAAGACCCCTTGGGGAGGGGCCCTCGCCCCGCGCCGGGGGAGGGAGCATGACGGGCTGCGAGGTGGTCCTCGCCGCGCCGGACGACTTCGAGGGCTGGCGCGACGCCGCCCGGGCGCTGGTGATGGCCGGGGTGGCCCCGGAGGGGGTCTCCTGGCGCGTCCTGGGCGATCCCGCTCCCCTCTTCGGCGGCGGGCCGCCGCCGGTCCCGCCCGGGGACGCGCCGCCCCCGCGCGCGCCGCGCGACTTCCCCGCCCTCGCGGCGCGCGTGGCGCAGCACCGCGATCCCGAGCGCTTCGCCCTCCTGCACCGCCTGCTGCACCGGCTGCAATCGGAGCGCGGGCTGCTGGAGGACGCGGCGGATCCCGAGGTGGCGCGGGCGCTCGCCATGGCCCGGGCGGTGCGGCGGGACGCGCACAAGATGCACGCCTTCGTCCGCTTCCGGGAGGTTCCGGTGGAGGGCGGGGCCCTCGCCGCGCCGCTGCCGGAAGTGTCGCGCCGGGCAGGGGTGGCAGGGGCCGCCCCGCTGCGCGACCTCGGGGTGCTGGACGGTGACGGCTCGCTGGGCGATCCCGGATCGCCACGCGATCCCGGATCGCCACGCGATCCCGGATCGCCACGCGATCCCGGATTGCCGGGCGATCCCGTGCCGCCGCCCGGTCCCCTGGTGCCGGACGGGGCCGTGGCCGTGGAGGCCGGGGCGGGAACCCCTGTGCCGCCCCCGCCCGCCTCCCGCTTCGTCGCCTGGTACGAGCCGGACCACCACATCCTGCGCGCGGAGGCCGACTTCTTCGTCCGCCGCTTCGCGAGCCTGCGCTGGTCCATCCTCACCCCCGGCCTCTCCGCCCATTGGGACGGGGCGGCGCTGCGCTTCGGCCCCGGCGGGCGCCGCACCGATGCGCCGGCCGAGGACGCGGCGGAGACCCTGTGGCGGGCCTATTTCGCCTCCATCTTCAACCCTGCCCGGCTGAAGCCCGAGGCGATGCGGGCGGAGATGCCGAAGAAGTTCTGGCGCAACCTGCCGGAGGCCCGGGACATCCCGCGGCTGATGGCCGAGGCGCCGGCGCGGGTGGCGGAGATGGTGGCGCGCGGGGCGACGCCCGCCGCGCCGCGCCGCCAGCGGCCCGTCCACCTGCCCTTCCACGGGTCCCTCCACGGTCCCGCGCATCCGCCCGTGGCCCCGGGCGTTCAGGAGGGCATGCCCGCCGACCTCTTCGCCCCCGACGCCGCGGATTTCGCCGAAGGCCAGGCCGCGCTGCGGCGCGACCTGCTGGCGCGCAACGACCTGCCGCCCTGGGTGGCCAACGCCACCCAGCCCGTGATGGGCGAGGGGCCCCGCGAGCCGCTGCTGATGTTCATCGGCGAGCAGCCGGGGGACGAGGAGGACATCGCGGGCCGCCCCTTCGTCGGCCCCGCCGGGCGGCTGTGGAACCGGGCGCTGGAGGAGGCGGGGGTGGCGCGGGAGGAGGCCTACGTCACCAATGCGGTGAAGCACTTCAAGTTCACCCCCACGGGCAAGCGGCGGCTGCACCAGTCGCCGGATGCGGGGGACATCGCCTTCTACCGCCCCTTCCTGGGGCGCGAGATCGGGCTCGTGCAGCCGCGGCTGATCGTGACGCTGGGGGCCACCGCGCTCCGCGCCGTCTCCGGCCGCGCCATGCCGGTGACGAAGCTGCGGGGATCGCTGCTGCGGGACCCCGAGGGGCATCCCTTCTATCCCACCGTCCACCCCTCCTACCTCCTGCGCCTGCCCGACCCCGCGGCGAAGGCGCGGGAGTACGACCGCTTCGTCGAGGATCTCGGCCAGGCCGCGGCCACGGCGCGGGCCCTGCCCGCCGGGTGAGCGCGTGACGGATAACGACCCCCCGCCGATGGTGGAGCTGATCGAGTCCAGGCTGGAGCGGCTCGACCTCTCGCCCGAGGAGGCCTTCAAGCAGGCCGGCCTGCCGCCCGACCTGCTGCCGCGCCTGCGCGAGGGCACGGCCCCCGTGCCGCGCGGCGCCCGCCTCGTGCGGCTGGCCGAGGTGCTCGGCACCTCCGTCTCCTGGCTCGTCGGGCTGGACCCGGATGTCGCCCCGCCCCAGGAGGTGCTGGAGGAGGAGCAGGGCAGCCTCGGCCTGCTGGCGGGCGACGAGGAGGCCCTGCTGCGCGCCTACCGCGCCCTCGACTTCCCGACCAAGGCGGCGCTGCTGACGGTGGTGCGGAAGATGTCCGCGCCCGAGCCGGTGCCGGAGGTGCCCGCCAAGGGGCGCCGCCGCGGGGGCTAGACGCGTTTCACCAACCGGGCCGGTGCCGGGGCGTTGCGCCCCGTGGACCGCACCCCAGATGCAGCCCACCCCAGACGGAGCCGGCCATGGTCACCCTCCTCACCATCCTCGTCGTCATCGGCATGTTCGCCACCCTGGCCACGCTCTTCGTCGGCATGGCGGGGATGGTGCGGGGCAGCGAGGACACGCACCGCGCCAACGCGCTGATGCGCTGGCGCGTGACGATCCAGGGCGTCACCCTCGTCCTCTTCGCGCTGCTGCTCTACGTCTCGCGCGGTTAGCCGCGCGACGCGGTCGGCTGAAGGCCGCGCGGCGCGTTCGGCTGAGACCTGCGCGACGTGTCCAGTTGAAGGCTGCGCGATCCGTTCGGCTGAAAGTCGCTGCGTCACACGCGGCCAGGACCCGCGCTCCGCGTCCGCGACCGGCCGAGGGCCGCGCAGCATCCGTCCGGGGCTGCGTGGCCCGCGCCGGCGGAGTAGCCTGTCACGAGCCTGTGATGAGCGCGCACCGCCTCTCGTTGTGCCGCCCGATTGCGGCGTTTCCCGGGGCCGAAAGCCGCCCCTACCGCGGCTTGCCGCGCCCGGGGGCGAGACGTATAGACCCCGCTTGATTCCGCGGATGCGAGGCCCGGTGCAGGCCGCGCGCCCGTCTCTACGGGGCCTCATCGGTCCCGCAACGCTCCGGCCCCCGCCCCCGGGGGTGCCGGACCCGCAGAGGACTGTCGTCCGGCATGAAGCTCCTCGTCCCCGTCAAGCGCGTGGTGGACTACAACGTGAAGGTCCGGGTTCGCCCGGACGGCACGGGCGTTGAGACCGCGAACGTGAAGATGTCCATGAACCCCTTCGACGAGATCGCCGTCGAGGAGGCCGTGCGGCTGAAGGAGAAGGGGGTGGCCACCGAGGTGGTCGCCGTCTCCATCGGCCCGTCCCAGGCGCAGGAGCAGATCCGCACCGCGCTCGCCATGGGCGCCGACCGCGGCATCCTGGTCGAGGCCGAGGGGGTGGTCGAGCCGATCGCGGTGGCCAAGATCCTGAAGGCGATCGTGGCCAAGGAAGGGCCGCAGCTCGTCATCATGGGCAAGCAGGCCATCGACGACGACATGAACGCCACCGGTCAGATGCTCGCAGCCCTCCTCGGCTGGGGCCAGGGCACCTTCGCCAACAAGGTGGAGATCGCGGACGGCGCGGCGAACGTCACGCGCGAGGTGGATGGCGGCGTGGAGACCGTGCGGCTGGTGCTGCCGGCGGTGGTGACCACCGACCTCCGCCTGAACGAGCCGCGCTATGCCAGCCTCCCGAACATCATGAAGGCCCGCAAGAAGCCGATCGAGACGGTCAAGCCCGCCGATCTCGGCGTGGACACGACGCCGCGGCTGAAGGTCATCAAGGTCGAGGAGCCGCCCAAGCGCCAGGCCGGGGTGAAGGTGGGCTCGGCCGCCGAGCTGGTTTCGAAGCTGCGCACCGAAGCGAAGGTGATCTGAGATGACCGTCCTCGTCCTCGCCGACCATGACGGCGCCGCCATCAACCAGCCCACCCGCTCGGCGGTGGCCGCCGCCGGGAAGCTCGGCGAGGTGCACCTGCTGGTGATCGGGCCGGAGGCCGTCGCGGCGTCCGGCGCGAAGCTCGGGGGCGTGGCCAAGGTGCTGCACGCCCCGGCCGAGCACCTGCTGGCCGAGCCCGCCGCCGCCCTCATCCAGTCGCTCGCCGGCAACTACACCCACCTGCTCGCCCCGGGCTCGGCGCTGGGCAAGAACGTGATGCCGCGGGTCGCCGCGCTGCTCGACGTGCAGCCGATCAGCGACATCTCGGGCGTGGTGGACGCCGACACCTTCGTGCGCCCGATCTATGCGGGCAACGCGCTGGCCACCGTGCAGTCCTCGGACGCGGTGAAGGTGATCACGGTGCGCGCCGCTTCCTTCGACCCCGTGGCGGCCGAGGGCGGCTCGGCGGCGGTGGAGGCCGCGCAGGCGGCGGCCGATCCCGGCGTCTCCACCTTCGTCGGCGCGGAGCTGGTCAAGAGCGAGCGGCCGGAGCTGACGGCGGCGCGCATCGTCGTCTCCGGCGGGCGCGCCATGGGCTCGGCCGAGAATTTCCACCTGCTGGAGGGGATCGCCGACAAGCTCGGCGCGGCCGTCGGCGCCTCGCGCGCCGCGGTGGATGCGGGCTACGCGCCGAACGACCAGCAGGTCGGGCAGACCGGCAAGATCGTGGCGCCCGAGCTCTACATCGCCTTCGGCATCTCGGGTGCCATCCAGCACCTCGCGGGCATGAAGGACAGCAAGGTGATCGTGGCCGTCAACAAGGACGAGGAGGCGCCGATCTTCCAGGTGGCCGACTACGGCCTGGTCGGCGACATCTTCAAGATCATCCCGGAGATCGAGGCGGAGCTGAACAAGTGAGCCTCGCGCCCGAGGGCGCGGGAACGGTGGCCTTGGCGCCGGCCATTCAGTCCGTCGGCGTCATCGGCGCGGGGCAGATGGGCAACGGCATCGCGCATGTCGCGGCCGCGGCCGGCCTGCCCGTCACCATGATCGACGTGAACGCGGGCGCGCTGGACAAGGCGCGCGCCACGATCGCGAGGAACATGGAGCGCCAGGTCTCCAAGGGCGCGCTCACGGCCGGGGACCGCGACGCGGCGCTGGCGCGCATCGCCACCGGCACCGAGATGGCGATGCTCGGCGAGGCCGACATCGTCATCGAGGCGGCGACCGAGCGGGAGGACCTCAAGACCTCCATCTTCCGCGCGCTCTGCCCGCATCTGAAGCCCTCGGCGATCCTCGCGAGCAACACCTCGTCGATCCCCATCACGCGGCTGGCCGCGGCCACCGACCGGCCCGCGCAGGTCATCGGCATGCACTTCATGAACCCCGTGCCGGTGATGAAGCTCGTGGAGGTGATCCGCGGCATCGCGACGGACGAGCCGACCTATCAGGCGACCGAGGCGCTGGCGCGGCGCATGGGCAAGACCACGGCGACGAGCGAGGACTTCCCCGGCTTCATCGTGAACCGCATCCTGATGCCGATGATCAACGAGGCCGTCTACGCGCTGCACGAGGGCGTGGGCGACGTGGCCTCGATCGACCTCGGGATGAAGCTCGGCACGAACCAGCCGATGGGGCCGCTGGAACTGGCGGACTTCATCGGTCTGGACACCTGCCTCGCCATCATGCGCGTGCTGCACGAGGGGATGGGCGACAGCAAGTACCGCCCCTGCCCGCTGCTGGTGAAGCATGTCGAGGCTGGCTGGCTCGGGCGCAAGACCGGGCGCGGCTTCTACGACTACGCCGGCGAGACGCCGAGGCCGACGCGCTGATCGCCGTGGCGGAACGCGGGCACCGGGTCGCCTTCGCCGACCAGCTGCGCGGCATTGCGGCGCTGCTCGTTCTGCTCTCCCACCATGCCGGCATCTTCTGGCATGCTCATCCCGTGGTGGCCGAGATAACGGGGCTGCCGCCTGCCTTCTCCGTGCCGCCCGAGAGTACCGGTTTTCTCGTCCCACTCGTCAGCGGCACCTTCCAGTTTGGGTCTGCAGGCGTCGCCCTGTTCTTCCTCATCAGCGGCTACGTCATCCCTTACAGCCTGCGAGGGCGGACCCGGGGCTCCTTTGCGCTGGCGCGCCTGCTGCGCCTGCTCCCGACGTACTGGGTGGGCTTCTCCATACAGCTCTCCGTGCTGGTCGCCGCTCAGTCATTGATGGGCGGCCATTTTCCGCGCTCCGCCGTCGAGGTGGCCTTCAATCTGATGCCGGGCCTGCACCTGCTCGTCTGGTCACCCAGCCTCGACGGCATTCTCTGGACGCTCGACATCGAAATGGCTTTCTACCTGCTCGCGGCTCTCGCAGCACCGGCACTGCTCGCACGCTCCGCCGGCGTGCTGGCCATCCCGGCCGTCATGGGGCTGGCTGGCGCGGTACTCACCCTTTTTCCGGGCTGGACCACGCAACCCGTATCGCCCTTTTTCGGTCTCTTCACCGGCCTTGCCATCGCCGCACCCATGATCCTGTTCATGAGCGTCGGCACCGTGCTGCACCTTGCCGAGCAGGATGTGCGCTGGCGTCGCCCCGCGCTGCTGCTGGTGCCCGTCCTGCTCCTGGCCTTCAGTATCCTGCTGGTCTGGTGGCCGCGGGGCAGCATGGCGGCGCAGGTGCCGTCCTATCTGATCATGGCCGCCCTCTTCACCGCCGCCTTCCTGCTCCGCGCCCGGATTCCGGCCTGGACATGGCCCACGCGGCTCGCCTCCATCTCCTACTCGCTCTACGTCGTTCACGGCGTCTCGGGCTACGCGATCATGATCGTGCTGTCGCGCTACGGGCTGTCACCGCTCGCTCTCTTCACCGCTGCGGTGGCTTGGTCTTTCGGGGCTGCGCTCCTCCTCCACCGGTTCGTTGAGGAGCCGACGCGCCGGCTCTCCTCCCGGCTGGGGCGGCAGGGGCATGCGCCGGCCGCAGCCGAGACTGGCGCACCCTGACGATGCTCCTCTTGCCCGGCCGCTACTGCGGCCGGCGCACCGGCTCCACCCCGCCCGGCGCGGCCAAGCCCTTGGCGCGCATGCAGCGGAGATAGGCCCCGCGCTCGGCGGCGGCGGCCTCGGCCAGCACGCGCTCGCGGGCGGTAGGATTCTGGATCTGCAGGCGCTGGAAGGCGTCCTTCGCGCCGGGGGCGTTCTGGGCCTCGCGGCGGCACTCGGCCTCGGCGGGGTTGTCAGCGCGGGGCAGGGGGTCGTTCGCGGCGCAGGCGGCGAGGAGGAGCAGGGCGGGCAGGGCGCGGATCATGGGGTCGCTTCCAGCCAGTCCTCGATCAGGCGGCGGGCGATGGAATCGACCCGCGGCAGGGAGAAGCCGGCGCTCTCGGGGTGGCGGATCTCGTCGCGGGTGAACCAGCGGGCGTCGCGCAGCTCGGCCGGGTCCACCGTGATCTCCCGGCTCAGCGCCTCGGCATGGAAGCCGAGCATGATGGAGGCGGGGAAGGGCCAGGGCTGGGAGGAGTGGTAGTAGGCGGCGCCGACGCGCACGCCCGTCTCCTCCAGCACCTCGCGCCGCACGGCCTCCTCCAGGCTCTCGCCCGGCTCCACGAAGCCCGCGAGCGTCGAGTACATCGTCGAGTTCGGGAAGCGGGTGGAGTGGCCGAGGAGGCAGCGGTCCCCGTCCACCACCAGCATGATCACGGCGGGGTCGGTGCGCGGGAAGTGCTGGGCGCCGCAGGCCGTGCAGGCCATCGCGTTGCCGGCCGAGCGCGGCTCGCAGGCGCCGCCGCAGACGCCGCAGAAGCGGTGCCGGACGCGCCAGTGCATGAGGCCGCGGGCATGGGCGAGGAGCGAGGCTTCCCCTGGCGGCAGCAGCCCGGCCACGGCGCGGAGGTCGTGGAACTCGCCGAAGCCCTGGGGCAGCAGGGGGAGGGGGTCCTCGGCGGCGCTGAGGTCCACGGCGAAGACCGGCGTACCCTCCCGCAGCCCGAGCAGCGCCCAGGGGCCGCCGGCCATGAGGACGGATTCGGCCGCCTCCCGCGTCAGCATCACCGCTTCCGGGGCGCCGGATTCGACCCCGCGCAGGAGGCTTCTCGACCGCCAGACCGGGACGACGAGGCTGTCCGGCGCGGCGAGGGCGGTGGCGACGAAGGCCTCGTCGTCCCGCCGGTCCGAGACGCGGTCTAGCGGGCTGCCTGTATAGGCGTTGGGGCGGCTGGCTGGGATGGAGAGCATGGGTGGGCGGAAACTCGCATGCGGGTGGGGGCGGGGCAACCGCCCGCCCGTGGCGGGGCAACCCCCCGCCCGGGGCGGGGCAGCCGGTGGGCACCCCGCATGGCCACCCGCCCGGGGACACTCCCGGGGACACCCCCGTGGAACACCCCGTGGACTCTGGGCCCGCCACCCCCCATATTCCGCCGCGGAAGGCCGGTCGCGGACGGGCGCCCTGTCGACCCGGTCAGGTCCGGAAGGAAGCAGCCGAGGCGGGTTTCCGCCCGGGTCGCGGTCCGGTCTTCCACCCCTCTTCCATTGATGCCCGACGGCCCATGCCGCGGGTCGCGGCAGAGGCCGCGTATCATGCGGCCCGGATGACCAGCGACACCGACCTCTCGCCCGACACGCAGGACGACCTGCCCGAGCCCCCGATGGAGGGGCCGGGCCTGTTCGGCGACCCCTCGCCCCCTCCGGCGGCTGCGCCGCCGCCGGCGGCCGCGCCCGTCTCCACCGTGCCGGGCCCCGCGCGGCCCGCCACCCCGGCGGAGGCGGCGCCCGCGCATCCCTATCGCGTGCTGGCGCGGAAGTACCGGCCGCAGGATTTCAACGACCTGATCGGGCAGGAGGCGCTGGTCCGCACCCTGCGGAACGCCTTCGCCCAGAACCGCGTGGCCCACGCCTTCATGCTGACGGGCGTGCGCGGCGTGGGGAAGACGACCACCGCCCGCATCATCGCCCGCGCGCTGAACTGCATCGGGCCGGACGGCACGGGCGGGCCGACCGCCGATCCCTGCGGCGTCTGCCCGGAATGCCGCGCCATCCTGGCCGACCGGCACCCCGACGTGATGGAGCTGGACGCCGCCTCGAACAACAGCGTGGACAATGTCCGCGAGATCCGGGAGGCCGTGCGCTTCCGGCCGAGCCAGGGGCGCTTCAAGGTCTATATCCTGGACGAGGTCCACATGCTCTCGGGGGCGGCCTTCAACGCCCTGCTGAAGACGCTGGAGGAGCCGCCGCCCCAGGTGAAGTTCCTCTTCGCCACCACCGAGATCCGGAAGGTCCCGGCCACCATCCTCTCCCGCTGCCAGCGCTTCGACCTCAAGCGCGTGCCGCAGGAGACGCTCCGCGCCCATTTCGCGGGCATCGCGGATAAGGAGGGCGCCCTCATCGAGCCGGAGGCGCTGGCGATGATCGCCCGCGCCGCCGACGGCTCCGTGCGCGACGGGCTCTCGCTCCTCGACCAGGCCATCGCCATGCCCGGCGAGAGTGGGGGCGTCTCGGCGGAGCAGGTGCGGGACATGCTCGGCCTCGCCGACCGCGCCCTCGTGCTCGACCTCATGGAGGCGGCGATGCGCGGCGACCTGCCCGCCGTGCTGGCGGCGATGGACCGGGCGCATGAGCGCGGCGCCGATCCCGGCGTGGTGCTGGCCGACATGGCGGAGCTGACCCACACCCTCACCCGCTTCCGCGCCGTGCCCGCGCTGCGGCACGACCCCTCCATCCCCGAGGCCGAGCGGACCCGCGGCGGCGCCCTTGCCGAGACGCTGACCATCCCCGTTCTCGGCCGCGCCTGGCAGGTGCTGCTGCGCGGCATCAACGAGGTGGCGGAGAGCCCGGACCGGCGCGCGGCGGCGGAGATGGTGCTCATCCGCCTCGCCCATCTCGCCGACATGCCCACCCCGGGCGAGATCGTGCGGCGCCTCTCCGGCGCTCCTGCCCCGGCGGGCCGGGGCGGTGGCGTGCCGAATGGCGGGCCCGGTGGTGGCGCATCCGGTGGCGGCGCGGGCGTGCCGGCTGGCGCGATGGCCGATGCGGTGGGCGGCGCCTCGCTCTCGGGCGGCCCTGGCGCCCCGGGCGGTCCCACCGCCTCGGGCGGTCCCACCGCCCCGGGCGGCGGGCTGCGCGCGGTGGCGGGCGGTGCCCCGATGCGGGCGGTGGCCGCCCCGGCGGCGGCCGTCGCGCCTGAGACCGTGACCGAGGCCGAGGTCGCGCCCGCCCCGATGCCCGCGACCTTCCGCGAGGTGGTTGCCCTCGCCTCCGGCCGGAAGCCCTTCCTGCACGCGCATCTCGTCCACAGCGTCCATCTCGTGCGCTTCGAGGCGCGCCCCGAGGGCGGGCGGATCGAGCTGCGGACGCGGCCCGACGCCCCGCGCGACCTCGCCGGGCAGCTCACCGCCCTGCTGCAGGAGGTGACGGGCGCGCGCTGGACCGTCTCCCTCTCCAATGCCGGGGGCGAGCCGACGCTCGCCGAGCAGGGGCGCACGGCGGCCGTCGCGCGGCTGGAGGTGGCGCGCAGCCACCCCCTCGTGCTCGCGGTGATGGAGGCCTTCCCCGGCGCCCAGATCCGCGAGGTGCGCGACGCCTCGCTCGACGCCTACGGCCTGCCCCCGCCCGAGGCGATGCCCCCCGAGGCGATGATTGACGGTGAGCCGGTGGAGGGCGACGGCTTCACCCCCCTCGACGACGACGGTCCCGGCTTCGCGCCGCTGGACGCCGAGCCCGCGGGGATGGACAGGCCGTAGCGCCTGGGCCATCCCCCGCACCCCTGAGCAGACGCAAGGAACGCCGATGAAGAACCTGGGCAACATGCTGAAGCAGGCGCAGCAGATGCAGTCCAAGATGCAGGAGATGCAGGCGAAGCTGGAGGCCGCCACCATGGAAGGCCAGGCCGGCGCCGGCATGGTCCGCGTGACGCTGAGCGGCAAGGGCGACCTCAAGGGCCTCGTCATCGACCCCTCCCTCATGGTCGCCGATGAGCGCGAGGTGCTGGAGGACCTGATCGTGGCCGCCCATGCCGACGCCAAGGCGAAGGTGGAGGCGATGATGTCCGAGGAGATGTCCAAGGCCACCTCCGGCCTGAACATCCCGGGCATGGGCGGCGGGGGCCTCGGCGGCTTCAAGCTGCCTTTCTGATGCGGCCGAAGGGCGTCCTTCCTATATGAGAGGCATGCCCTTCGACCCTTCCGACCTGCCGGGCGCGCGCCGCGATCCCGTCCCGCCGAACGATCCGGTGGAGCAGCTCGTGGTGCTGCTGGCGCGCATCCCCGGCCTTGGCCGCCGCTCCGCGCGCCGCGCCGCGCTGAAGATGCTGCAAGAGCCGCAGCGCCTGATGCTGCCGCTGTCCCGCGCGCTGGACGCCGCCGCCGAGGCGGTGGGCCCCTGCCGCGTCTGCGGCAATCTCGACGCCACGGACCCCTGCCATGTCTGCCGCGACCCCCGGCGGGAGCGCGGGCTCGTCTGCGTGGTGGAGGGGGTGTCGGATCTCTGGGCGCTGGAGCGCGGGGGCGCGCATCGCGGCCTCTACCATGTGCTCGGCGGCACGCTCTCCGCCCTCGGCGGCGTCGGGCCGGAGGATCTCTCCATCGCCCCGCTGGTCGAGCGCGTGGCCTCGGGCGAGGTGCAGGAGGTGATCCTGGCTCTCCCCGCCACCGTGGAGGGCGCGACCACCGGCCACTACCTCGCCGACCGGCTGCGCCCGCTGGAGGTGCCCGTCACCCGGCTCGCCCAGGGCGTGCCCATGGGCGGGGCGCTGGACGTGCTCGACGACGGGACCCTCGCCGCGGCGCTGCGGGCGCGCCGCCCGGCCTGAGGGCTGGCCGGTCGTCGCCCGCGCGCGCGTTGAGCCGTGGTGCCTGACGAGGGCTCTGTGCCGTGTTCGTGAACGGGTGTATGGGGCCGCTGTTGCGTGCTGGCCTCTTGGCTGGCCTGGGGAG